>CAJTPS010000014.1 GCA_910578555.1 uncultured Lachnospiraceae bacterium | reverse complement strand
ATTATACCCGTGCGATGCGAATTTGCTGTCATTTTCTATCAATAAAAGAAGAAAAAGCTCCACCCGATGTAGAGTATCTAATCGGACATGAGCTTCTTCCTGTACGTTCCGGGAGAACAGACCCTCGCAAAGTCAAACCCCAGTCCGCGATAAGCTTTCTATATAGAGCAGCCTAATCAAATATTAGTATATACCATTTTTAAGACAGATGAAAGCATCTGTCTGTTTGTCGTACAAATTTATTACGTTGAATGCTTTTAAATATAGAAAAACAGCGAATAAACAAAATGTTTACTCGCTGTAAAAAGAATCCTAACTGCAATGTTGTCCTTATCTAAATGACATTGGGGGCAACACTGCCGTTTTTTTGACATAAAATATGACAAAACTGCATACAGCAAGGGCTTTCGTGCGATTGAAACCATGTCGAACGAGGGTCCTTTTTTGCATATTATGGAATTACGTGGACAGAGATGTAAAGGTGATTTCAGTCAAATAGAAAATCCCGGTTTTAAGCAACTTTTCCTTGCATTATCCTCTTAAATAGTATAAAATTAGAGTAAAAGTGGTGGAAAGTGGTATGAAGTGGAATAAAGTGGAGATATGAAGCCGCTATTCGGAGCGTTAGAGCATGATTTGGGAATAAGCAGCAGATCGCATGATTTCACGAGACAGACCGGAATTTCCGTGGCAGACCACTTATATGTTACAGACGCGCATATGGTCACATGGAAGATCGCAAGACGATCGCGAAGATACAAGGATGCGCAGGGCAAGGGTGATCGATGATGTTTATGGGAGAATACAATCACACAATCGACACCAAAGGCAGGCTGATCATCCCTTCTAAGTTCAGGGAAGCGCTGGGAGATACCTTTGTGGTAACGAAAGGGCTGGATGGCTGCCTGTTTGTATATGACAACGAAGAATGGAGCGCATTCGAGGAGAAACTGAAAGCCCTGCCTATTACGAATAAGGAAGCCAGACAGTTTGTGAGATTTTTTCTGGCAGGTGCAGCGGAAGTAGAAGTGGATAAACAGGGAAGAATTCTGGTACCAAACATTTTGAGAGAATTTGCGCAGATCAGTAAGGACGTGGTGCTGATCGGGGTGGCAAGCAGGATAGAGATCTGGAGTAAAGAACGGTTCGAGGGTATGGCAGCATATGAAGACATGGATGAGATCGCGGAACACATGGCGCAGCTCGGGCTGGGGATCTGAGTGTACACACCGGCAGTGTAAATGACGGTGGAGACGGTAAAGAGAAATCAAGGCTTACACATACAGAGCGGCGTGCGTGCTGTCGCTTCGCTGCAGAGGTAGAGATGGAATATAAACATACATCGGTTCTTTTAGAGAAAACAATAGACAGTTTACAGATCAGGCCGGACGGAACCTATGTGGACGGCACGCTGGGCGGCGGCGGACACGCTTACCGCGTCGCCGGAGCGCTTGGGGAGAGCGGCAGGCTCATCGGAATCGACCAGGATGAGGCCGCGATCGAGGCTGCCGGTGCAAGGCTTAGGTCTTATGAGAGCAAGGTAACGCTGATTCGCGATAATTACTGCAACGCGAGGACGGCGCTTGGCGGAATCGGAATTGAGAAAGTGGATGGAATCGTGCTGGATCTGGGGGTATCTTCTTTTCAACTCGACAATGCGGAGAGAGGTTTTTCCTATAAATATGATACGACACTGGACATGCGGATGGATCTGCGGCAGTCTCTGACAGCTGCGGATATCGTGAATGGATATACGGAGACGCAGCTCTATCATGTGATCAGGGATTACGGGGAAGAGCAGTTCGCTAAAAACATTGCGAAGCACATTGTCAGTGCAAGAGCGGACAAGCCCGTAGAGACGACGGGCGAGTTAAATGAGATCATCAAGGCGGCAATTCCTGCGAAGATGAGGGCGGCGGGAGGACATCCTTCCAAGAGAACCTTTCAGGCGATCCGGATCGAGTGCAACCGGGAACTGGAGGTGCTTAAGGATTCACTGGACGATCTGATTGATCTGCTGAATCCGGGAGGAAGGATTTGCATCATTACATTTCATTCGCTGGAAGACAGGATCGTGAAGTCGGCTTTTCGGAAAAATGAGAATCCGTGCACGTGCCCGCCGGATTTTCCGGTCTGCGTATGCGGACAGACATCTAAGGGCAGGGTCATTACCAGAAAACCGATTCTGCCGTCGGCGGAAGAAGTAGCAGATAATAAGAGAGCCAAAAGCGCAAAACTCAGAGTGTTTGAGAAGAAATAACACCGGATATAAAGAGAAGTGGTCAGAAAGTTAAATGATAAAGGGGACAGAACAGACATGGCGTCAACACACAGAGCAGGGAACAGAAGCCGCACGGCAGACGGACGGAACCGTTATTATGTACAGGGCAGTGCGGTCAGAAAGTTAGATGTTACCAGGGAGATTGAGAAAAAGCCTCAGAGAAAAATCAGTAATACGGCGCGTAAAAACAGAGAAAAGGCGAAGCATATGAGCGCGGGATATGTGGTATTCTTATGTGCAGCGCTTGTGGTGACAGGCATCACTTTGGTGAATTATATCGGTCTGCAGGCGGATATTACGGGCAGTGTACAACATATTTCCGCACTGGAGAAGCAGCTGAATGATTTAAAGCTTGCAAATGATGAGGAATATAGTAGAATAACAAGCAGTGTAAACTTAGAAGAGGTAAAGAGAATCGCGATTCAGGAACTGGGTATGCAGTATGCGCAGGAAGGACAGATCATTTCTTTTGCAAGTGAGAATAATGATTATGTCAAGCAGATGGCGGACATTCCACAATAAGAAAAACAGCGGTTATAAGTAGGTGGGCATTTGGGCAGTCGGGAAAGCGGAAGAAGTTCCGTCAACAGATTTACAATTAAAATGCAGAAGAAGCTGCTGGTATTATTTCTTATAATACTGGCGGCTTTTGCAGGACTCAGCGCACAGCTGTATCTGATTACAAGAGACAACGGCGAGGAGTACAAGAAGGCGGTATTGTCGCAGCAGGAGTATGACTCAACGACAATACCTTTTAAACGTGGTGATATCACGGATTCAAACGGCACGATTCTGGCAGTCAGCAATAAAGTATATAATGTCATTCTGGATACGAAGATCCTGATGCGTAAGGAGGAGAATCTGGAACCGACGTTAAACGCGCTTAAGAAGTGCTTTAATATAGACACGAACGAGGTGAGAGGCTATATCGCATCCCATCCGGAGTCTTCTTATTATGTTATGGCCAGGCGCGTAGAGTATGAGAAAATGAACGCTTTTCAGGAGTTGGCGAATGATCCGGAGGCAGGCGCAAACATTAAGGGCGTGTGGTTTGAGAGCGAGTATAAAAGAGAATATCCGAACGGTTCTCTGGCATGTGATGTGATTGGTTTTACGACCAGTGACAATCGGGGTACATACGGGCTGGAAGAGTACTATAATGATATATTAAGTGGAATTAACGGACGGGAGTACGGCTACCTGAATGATGATTCCAATCTGGAGCGGACGACCATAGCGGCACAGGACGGCTGTAATATCCAGACGTCCATAGACGCGAATGTCCAGAGCATCGTAGAGAAATATCTGAAAGAATTTAATGAGGAGTATAAAGACGCTTACAGACCGGGGAACGGCGCAGAGAATGTCGGCTGTATCATCATGGAGGTGGATACGGGACGTATACTGGCTATGGCAGGCTATCCGGCATTTGATCTGAATGATCCGAGAAATACGGCGAATCTGTTGGGAATGCCGTTAGTGGATGACAAGGGGATGCGTACGGGCGAATATGTGACGCAGGAGGTCATAGACGGCATGGACGATCAGGCCATGTATCTGCAGCTTAATGCTTTGTGGAAGAACTTCTGCATCGTGGATACTTATGAACCGGGATCGGTAGCGAAGCCTTTCACGGTAGCGGCGGCCATCGAGAGCGGTGCGATCACCGGCAATGAATCATACAACTGTACAGGCGAACTGGATGTGGGCGCGCCGAAGCCGGTCAGGTGCCATCAGACGTTCGGAGACGGGTATATTACCGTGCAGCAGGGGATCGAGAGATCCTGTAACGTGGTGCTGATGCATGTGGCTGCTGCGCTTGGGCGGAGTCAGTTCGTGGATTACCAGCATCTGTTCGGATTCGGTTTAAAGACCAATATTGATCTGGCGGGTGAGCCGCGCACGGTGTCAATGGTGTATACGAAAGATACGATCGGACCGGTGGAACTGGCCACCAATTCTTTCGGACAGGGATTTAACGCAACCATGATCCAGACGATCACATCGTTTTGTTCGCTTATCAACGGCGGCTATTATTATGAACCTCATGTGGTGGACAGAATCACCACGGCGGACGGTGCAACGAGAGAAAATGTTCAGCCGAGAGTGCTGAAGCAGACAATCTCCCAGTCCACCAGCGATACGATCAAAGAGTTCTGTAATACGGTGGTGACCGGAGAGAAGGGTACGGGCAAGACCGCGAGACCGGCAGGATATATGATTGGCGGCAAGACCGGAACGGCGGAGACGCTGCCTCGTAAAAATAACGAATATGTGGTATCTTTCCTGGGATATGCGCCGGCGGACGATCCGGAGATCGCGATCTATGTGGTAGTGGACAGACCCAACGCATTCAGTCAGGATGATGCGAAGTTTGCCACGAGGATCGTCAGGAAGGTACTGACGGAGGTGCTTCCCTATCTGAACATCTTTATGACAGAAGAACTCAGTGATACGGAGCGGGAGGAACTCGAAGCTCTGCAGATTCAGATCAGGACGCCGGAGCAGACGGGCGATGAACCGCAGACGGATGAGGAAGGCAATCCTGTTACGCCAGACGGCGGACAGACCGGGGAAGAAGGACAAGAAGGCGAGTCCGGGGAGGAAGAGCCGGAAGGAGAAACGCCGGAACAGGCGGCTGAACGGGAGAGATGGAAGAGCTTCCCGCTGGATCCGGAGACAGGCTATTTGAAAGATCCGGAAACAGGCTATCTGTATGATCCGGAACTCGGCACGCAGGTGTATGGCGGCAGCATGATCGAAGGCGATCTGGAGCCGGGGACAGAAGGCGATGAAGACACCGGAGAGGAACCGGAAGAAACAGAATAGAGCAAAATAAGAATAACCTCATAAAAACGGTAATAAATTATATTAATACCTTTTTGTGAGGTTTTCTGTATGATGGACGATATACCGCACCTGCACAAGACGTATCACAGAAGCAAGACTGTGGTGGTGATGTTCCTGTGTCTGATCGTGTTCGGCATCTTAATGGGAAGACTGGTATATCTGATGGTCTTCCGGTCAGAGTATTATACGATGAGAGCAAAAGAACTGCATGAGCGGGAGAGAAGCATTAAGGCGGCAAGGGGCAGGATCATAGATTCGGAAGGCAAGATACTGGCGGATAATAAGACTGTGTGTACCATATCGGTCATCCACAGCCAGATCACAGAGCCGGAGGAAGTGATTGCGATGCTGTGTAAGGAACTGGGCCTGTCGGAGGAGTATGTCCGTAAAAGGGTGGAAAAGTATTCTTCCATAGAGAAAATTAAAAGTAATGTGGATAAGAGCATCGGCGATGCTATAAGAGGATACGATCTGGCGGGCGTAAAAGTGGATGAGGATTATAAGCGTTATTATCCGTATGATTCCTTAGGCTCTAAAGTGCTCGGATTTACCGGAGGGGATAATCAGGGCATTATCGGGCTGGAAGTGATCTATGAGGAATATTTGCAGGGAGAAGCGGGAACGATCTTAACGGTGACCGATGCTAAAGGGGTGGAGGTTGCCGAGGCGGGAGAAGAGAGAGTGGAGCCCGTAGGCGGGCAAGACCTCTATGTCAGCCTGGATATGAATATCCAGAGTTACGCGACACAGCTTGCACTGCAGACCATGGAAACGAAAGAGGCCGCCAGTGTGTCCATCCTCGTGATGAATCCCCAAAACGGCGAGATCTATGCTATGGTCAATGTGCCGGAATTTAATTTGAATGATCCTTACACACTGCCGGAAGGGATAGAAAGTGAAGGCATCAGTGAGGAGAAAAAGCAGGAGCTGTTAAACGGTATGTGGCGCAACGGCTGTATCAATGATACGTATGAGCCGGGATCGACTTTTAAGATTGTGACGGCTGCCGCCGGGCTGGAATCTGGAGCAGTCAAGACCACGGATACCTTCAACTGTCCGGGATTTATTATGGTGGAGGACCGCAAGATCCGATGTCATAAAGTGGGAGGACACGGGGCAGAGGATTTCGTGCAGGGGACGATGAATTCCTGCAACCCCGTATTTATTACCGTCGGACAGAGGATCGGCGTGGAGAAGTACTATTCCTATTTCCGGCAGTTCGGTCTGCTGGATAAGACGGGAATAGACCTGCCGGGCGAGGCGGGCACCATCATGCATAATGTGGATAATATCGGACCGGTGGAACTGGCGACTATTTCTTTCGGGCAGTCTTTTCAGATCACACCGATTCAGCTTGCGGTGACGGCTTCTTCCATCATCAACGGCGGCAGACGGATCACGCCTCATTTCGGCGTGAAGGTGGCGGACAGCGACGGCAGTAATTCCAAGGTCTTCAGCTATCCGGTCAGGGAACATGTGGTTTCGGAAGAGACGTCCGCGACAATGCGATACATACTGGAGCAGGTGGTGGCGGAGGGAAGCGGCAGAAACGGTGCTGTGGAAGGCTACCGTGTCGGCGGCAAGACGGCGACCAGCCAGACCCTGCCCAGAGGAAGCGGCAGATACATTGCCTCTTTCTTAGGATTTGCGCCGGCGGATAACCCGCAGGTGCTGGCAGTCGCAATCATTAATAATCCACAGGGCACATATTACGGCGGGCAGATCGCCGCGCCGGTGGTGCGGCAGCTTTTTGAAAACATTCTTCCATATTTGGAGAAGATGGACTATAATAGGACATGAAGTTGCACTAAGCTTGCAAAGAACGCAAGCTAAGAGCAACTAAATCATGTCCGCGAGAACAGCGGAGCTGTTCTCGGTAATAAGACATGAAGTTGCACTAAGCTTGCAAAGAACGCAAGCTAAGAGCAACTAAATCATGTCCGCGAGAACAGCGGAGCTGTTCTCGGTAATAAGACATGAAGTTGCACTAAGGCTGTAAAGAACACAGCCTAAGAGCAACTAAATCATGTCCGCGAGAACAGCAGAGCTGTTCTCGGTAGGGAGCACGAAGTTGCACTAAGGCTGTGAGGAATACAGACTAAGTATAACTAAGCTATGTCCGCGGGAATCACAAGCTGTTCTCGGTAGGAGGACATAGGGCTATATCCGCGGGGACAGCAGGCTGTTCTCGAACAGGAAGCGTAAAACGGAGGAAATATGAATTCTACGATTTTAATGGCGGTGTTGATATCTTTTGCGATCAGTGTGGTTATGGGACCGGTGGTGATCCCTTTTCTGCGGCGGCTTAAGGTCGGGCAGACGGTCAGGGAGGAAGGACCGGAGAGCCATTTGAAAAAGAACGGCACGCCGACGATGGGCGGTATCCTGATTCTGATCAGTGTTGTGGTTACGTCGATCTTTTTTGTGCGGGATTATCCGAGGATGATTCCGATTCTGTTCCTCACACTCGGATTCGGCTTGATCGGTTTTCTGGATGATTACATTAAAGTCGTGCTGAGACGATCCATGGGTCTTAGGGCGTGGCAGAAGTTTGGGATGCAGATCGTGGTCACTGGCGTATTTGTCTTTTACCTGCTGCGTTATACGGATGTTTCGCTTGCGATGCGGGTACCGTTTCTGGACGGCGTGTATCTGGATTTCGGATGGATGAATATTCCGCTGTTGTTCTTTATTGTGATCGGTACGGTCAACGGGACGAATTTTACCGACGGTCTGGACGGTCTGGCAAGCTCTGTCACGGTGCTGGTCGCAACGTTCTTCAGTGTGGTGGCGATCGGTACGGGGAGCGGGATCGAGCCGATTACCTGCGCGGTGGTGGGAGCGCTGCTCGGCTTTTTGTTATTTAATGTATATCCTGCCAGTGTGTTTATGGGAGATACGGGTTCTCTTGCACTGGGCGGTTTTGTGGCGGCTGCGGCGTATATGATGCAGATGCCTCTTTTTCTTGTGATCGTGGGATTCATTTATATGATAGAAGTGCTGTCGGTCATCATACAGGTTACTTATTTCAAGATGAGCGGCGGTAAGCGTATTTTCAAGATGGCGCCGATCCATCATCACTTCGAACTGTGCGGTTGGGCGGAGACCAGAGTGGTAGCCGTGTTTTCGATCGTGACTGCGCTGCTGTGTCTGGTGGCGCTTATGGGCGTCTGGGTCTGAGAGGGGATAACAGGATATGGAAAAGATAGAGAGCATAAATGATCTACGGGGTAAAAAGGTACTGGTCGTCGGTTCGGGAATCAGCGGAATCGGTGCAGTGAAAGTGTTACAGCATGTGGGTGTGGAGTCGGTGCTTTATGATGCCAACGATAAACTTGAACGGGAGGAGATCAGAGCGAAGCTGTCCCGGGATATGCAGATACAGATCGTGCTCGGCGAACTGCCGGAGGAAGTGTCCGCGCAGGTCTGCCTGGTGGTGCTCAGCCCCGGTGTGCCGACGGATACCGCGTTTGTGGAGGCATTTCGGGCAAGGGGGATTGCGATCTGGGGTGAGATTGAGCTTGCCTACCGAATAGGGCGCGGACGCGTGATCGGTATCACAGGCACGAACGGGAAGACGACGACCACCACGCTGGTAGGTGAGATTATGTCCGCGTACTGCAATGATGTGGATGTGGTGGGCAACATTGGTAATCCCTATACACTGACGGCGCTTGATGCCACAGAGGAGACTGTGACGGTGGCGGAGATCAGCAGCTTTCAGTTAGAGACGGTTGAGCGTTTCAGGCCGGATGTATCGGCGATTCTGAATATTACGCCGGACCATCTGAACAGGCACCATACGATGGAGAATTATGCGGCGGCCAAGGAAGGCATTGCCATGAATCAGACCAGAGAGCAGACCTGTGTGCTCAACTATGACAATGCATACACGAAGGATTTCGGAAGCAGATGTCCGGCGCGTGTGGTATGGTTTTCTTCGGCGGCGAAGCCGGAAGAAGGCTGCTATCTGGACGGCGACGATATCTGTCTGATAAAAAACGGTGAGGTGACCAGACTTCTGGATATCCATGAGATGAATCTGGTCGGTATGTGCAATGTGGAAAATGTGATGGCGGCGATTGCGATCACGCAGGAGATGGGCGTACCCATGGAGACGATTCTGTCCGTGGTCAGACAATTTCGTGCAGTAGAGCACCGGATAGAATACGTGGCGACCAAACGCGGCGTGGACTATTATAATGACTCTAAAGGAACGAACCCGGATGCGGCGATCCAGGGAATCAAGGCGATGAGTAAACCTACGGTACTGATCGGCGGCGGCTATGATAAGCAGAGTGAGTATGACGAGTGGATCGAGGCTTTTGACGGTAAAGTCAAGTGTCTGGTTCTGATCGGACAGACGAGGGATAAGATTGCAGACTGTGCGAGAAGGCACGGTGTAGAAAATATTATTCTGGCGGATACGTTTGAGGAGGCATTCGGGATCTGCATCAGTCAGGCAGAGAATGGAGATGCGGTACTGCTTTCGCCGGCATGTGCAAGCTGGGGCATGTTTCCGAATTATGAAGTCAGAGGACAGATTTTTAAAGAACTCGTTAACCGACTGGAGGATGCGGAATAAGTGGCACAGAGAAATTCTTCCCGGAGAAGACAACAAAATAGTGAAAATTTCATGGATTACAGTCTGCTGTTCATCGTTCTGTTTCTGCTGGGGTTCGGACTGATTATGGTGTATTCCACCAGTTCTTATGAGGCGGCGCTCGATCTCAATGACGCGGCGTATTATCTGAAGAAGCAGTTGTTCGCTACCATACTGGGGTTGATCGCTATGCTGGTGGTGGCGAATATTCCGTATCATTTCTGGGAGCGTTTTGCGGTGATCGGCTATATTGTGTCGGTGGTGCTGATTCTATTGATCATTCCTTTCGGGCATGAGTCCCACGGCGCGAAGAGATGGCTGTACATAGGACCGCTTTCGCTGCAGCCGGCGGAGGTTGCGAAGTTATGCATGATCCTGTTCCTTTCGAGTATGATCTGTACCATGGGCAAGCAGATCCGATACCGCAAAGGGTTCTGGATGGTTCTGCTGGTGCCCATGCCGATTGCGCTCATGTTGTGGAAGATCACGCAGAACATGAGTTCGGCGATCATCGTCGTAGGCATTGCAGTGCTCATGCTGTTTGTCTCATGTCCGGATTACAAACGGTTTATTCTGCTGGGCATCGCGACGATTTTAGGTGCGGCGGCGGTCGTGTTTACCATTGTGCAGATGGCGGCATCGCAGGTCGATAGTCTGGATTTCCGCGGTGCGCGTATTCTGGCCTGGCTGGACCCGGAGGCTTACGCCAGTGGTAAAGGGTTTCAGACCATTCAGGCGCTCTACGCCATAGGATCGGGCGGTGTATTGGGTAAGGGGCTTGGTGCCAGTATGCAGAAGCTCGGTTTTCTGCCGGAGGCACAGAACGATATGATTTTCTCCATTATATGCGAGGAACTGGGCCTGTTCGGCGGTTTTGCCGTGATCATTATGTTCATCCTGCTGATCTGGCGGTTCATGGTGATTGCAAACAATGCGCCGGATCTGTTCGGCGCGCTGCTTGTGGTAGGGGTAATGGGGCATATCTCGATCCAGGTGATCCTGAACATTGCGGTGGTGACCAATACCATTCCGAACACTGGAATATCGCTTCCTTTCATCAGTTACGGCGGCTCCTCGGTCATGTTCCTGCTCATAGAGATGGGACTTGTCTTAAGTGTCGCAAGGGGAATCAGGCTGAAAGATTTATAAGGACAAGATAACTTTTAATATGAAAACCATATAGATAGAATAGGTCATATTTTTAGATTCGAGGTAATGGAATATGGACGCTATTCGTATCTATGGGGGGAAACGTCTGGAAGGACAGACTACGATACAAGGGTCTAAAAACGCGTCGCTGCCGATTCTCGCGGCGACACTTCTGATAAAAGGGACATGTGAGTTAGAGAACTGCCCGGACATCTCCGATGTCTTTCATATGCAGCGCCTGCTTACGAGTCTGGGCTGTAAGGTGGAGAAAAAAGAAGGGATTGTGCGCGTGAATACGGAGTGTCTGTCGGAGTGTGACATGCCTTCGGATTCTGTAGGGGTGATGCGCTCCTCCATCATGCTGCTGGGCGCGTTGCTTGCCAGAACGGGGTATGTATGCATGGAATATCCCGGCGGATGCGTGATCGGTGCAAGACCCATTGATTTGCATTTGCAGTCCCTTCGGAAGATGGGGGTCAGGATAGAAGAGACAGGTGCGGGATTTTGTGCGGAGGCATCAAAGATTAACGGCACGGTACTCAGGCTGCCGTTCGTCAGTGTCGGCGTGACGGAGAATCTGATTCTGGCGGCGGTGCTGGCAGAGGGAGAGACGGTTATTGAACCGGCGGCGAGAGAACCGGAGATACAGGCGTTATGCGAATTCCTGATCAGTGCGGGAGCACAGATTGAGGGAAGCGGAACGGATCGTCTTATCATCCGCGGCGTGAGAAGTTTAAGACCGGTCAGATACCGCATTCCTGCAGACCGCATCGTGGCAGGAACGTATCTGAGTGCCTGTATGTGTACCGGAGGACGCGTATTCTTAAAAGATGCGCCGGTGAATCATATGGAAAGTGTGCTGGAAACGGCAGTCAGAATGGGAGCGGCAATTGACCGCGAACCGGAGGGGATTCTGGTGACCGGACGGGATCATGAGAGCACATGCAACAGCCTGATAACGGGATGTTATCCTGCGTTTCCGACGGATATGCAGTCGCCTTTCATGGTAGTCATGGCTGTATCAGGTCATGCGGGGCGCATAGAGGAGACTGTGTTTGAGAACCGGTTTCGCATTGTGTCACAGCTGCGCAGGATGGGAGCCGGCATCACGGTGCAGGGCAGTACTGCATATATCGACGGGAACAGCAGACTTAAGGGTATGATCGTGCAGGCGGAAGAACTGCGCGGCGGTGCGGCTTTAGTCGTGGCGGCGCTGGCGGCAGAGGGCACAGGCATCGTGACAAACCGTCATTATATTGACAGAGGATATGAGGACATTGTACTCAGCCTGCGGGAATTAGGGGCGGATATTGAATTAGCATAGCGTGAATGAAAACACCATTCACGCGGAAGAACCGTCCGCATAGCGGACCTGCTGCAAGCAGCATTCTTCCCACATTTTGCGATTCCGCATAGCGGAATCATGAAGGTTAGCGTGAATGAACAAGATGACATGAGGTCTGCAGATGGCGAACAGGAAAACGGTTAGAAAAGTGAAGAAGAGCAATCCCAATCTGCGGCTTGTCAAAAATAACGACATAGAGACAGAAAAGAAGAGAGGCGGACGGAGGGAGAAGCTGCGCTTTGACAGAAACAAGAGGGCGGTGATCCTTTCCGTTACGCTGATTCTTCTGCTGACGATCCTGATTGCGGGATACGAATATATTATTCATAATTACACCGTCACTACAGTGCATGTGGAAGGAAATGTCCATTATAGCAACGAGGAGATCATGGAGATGGTGATGGGAGGCAGGTTCGGCAATAATTCACTGTTTCTTTCATTAAAATATAAAGATAAGGGAATGGAAGATATTCCCTTTATTCAGGCAATGGATGTGGAAATCGAGGCGAGGGATACGATTCGCATTATCGTATATGAGAAGGCGCTGGCAGGATATGTCTCTTATCTGGGGCGTTATGTGTATTTTGACAAGGACGGGATCGTGGTCGAGACTTCCATGGAAGAAACGGCGGGAATCCCGCAGGTGACAGGACTGTCGTTTGACCATGTGATCCTGCACGAGCCGCTGCCGGTGGAGCGGCCGGAGGTGTTCAACGAGGTGCTGAATATCACACAGCAGCTGGAAAGATATTCCATGTCGGCGGACAGAATCTATTTTGACACGGATTATCAGGTTACGCTGATGTTCGGTGAAGCGAAAGTCGCTCTGGGGGACGATCAATATATTGATGAGAAAATCATGAAACTACAATATATTCTGCCGGATCTGATCGGTAAAGAGGGAACGCTGAATATGAGGGAATACAGTGAAGATACGAAATCGTACAGTTTTGAGCAGGAGTAGGACGTGCTTTTCTTAAAAAAGCAAAAAAATAGGTTGCGAATTTCGGAAAATAATTATATGATAATCTATGAGAGTTTATGGGGAAACAGAAGGAGGAATCACCTTGCTTGAGATTAAGTCGAATGATGCTGAGTCTGCTGCTAAGATCATCGTAGTCGGTGTCGGCGGTGCAGGCAATAATGCTGTAAATAGAATGATAGATGAAGAAATAGACGGTGTAGAGTTTATCGGGATCAATACGGATAAGCAGGCATTACAGCTGTGCAAGGCGCCGACACTGCTGCAGATCGGCGAGAAACTGACGAAGGGTTTAGGTGCGGGAGCCAAGCCTGAGATCGGTGAGAAAGCGGCGGAGGAGAGTTCTGACGAGGTGGCGGCGGCGCTCAAGGGTGCGGACATGGTATTTGTTACCTGCGGAATGGGCGGCGGAACCGGTACGGGTGCAGCCCCTGTGGTGGCCAAGCTTGCCAAAGACATGGGAATTTTGACGGTAGGCGTAGTGACCAAACCCTTCCGGTTTGAGGCGAAGGCGCGTATGACCAATGCCCTTGCGGGAATAGATAAGATTAAAGATAATGTAGACACGCTGATCGTGATTCCGAATGATAAACTTCTGGAAATCGTTGATAGAAGGACGACCATGCCGGATGCGCTGAAGAAAGCGGACGAAGTGTTGCAGCAGGCAGTACAGGGAATTACGGATCTGATCAATGTTCCTTCTGTTATTAACCTTGACTTTGCGGATGTACAAACTGTTATGAAGGACAAGGGGATCGCGCATATTGGTATCGGTACGGGTAAGGGTGACGATAAAGCGAGTGAAGCTGTCAAGATGGCGGTGGAGAGTCCGCTTCTGGAGACGACTATTTCCGGTGCAACGCATGTAATCATCAATGTGTCCGGCGATATCTCACTGGCGGATGCCAACGATGCGGCGAGTTATGTGCAGGAACTTACGGGTGACGATGTCAATATTATTTTCGGCGCAATGTATGATGTCAATATGAATGATACGTGCAATATCACGATTATTGCTACCGGAATCGAGGAGAAGGCAAGACAGATGAGCGGACTTGGGTTCAAGACCGGTTACATAACGCCGACGTCTCTGCAGGGTAAGCAGACTGTGGGAGCCATGCCCGGTGCCGGGCTCGGTAATTTCGCGGCAGGAGCCGGTGGTGTGAAACAGCCGGGCAGTATGGCCGGACAAGCCGGAGCAGGACAGCTTAAGACTATCGGCGGCATAGGCAAGACGGGAGATATCAAGAGTTCAGTTGAAGAAAAATCCTTAAAGATTCCGGATTTTTTAAGAAGTAAATAGACGGAAACGGCATACGGCTGATGAGGACCACAGGATAGAATATCCTGTGGTTTTTTGTTGCTATCTGTCTTCAAAAATATTGGAAATGCTCCCTGATTATGACAGAATATTCGTCCGGAATTTCTTATAATAGAGCAGAAACACGGAGGTGGGATGTGTATTACAAATTATATATTGACAGTGTTTTTATTCTGCAGCTGACGAGCAATCTTTATCTGCTGTCGCTTGCCGGACGGATCCTGCAATGTACTGCCACGCATGGAAGGATCCTTATGGGGGCGGCGCTCGGCGCATTGATGGTTTGCGGAACAATATTGGTGCCGGCAGGTACGGTGGGAATCCGGATACTTGTAAGCACGATTCCTGTCAGTATGTGTATGCTGTATGTAACTTTTCGAATCTGTCATAAAAGGCAGCTGATTCGCGCGAGTCTTGTAATGGCGGGCTGCGGATTTTTTTTAGGCGGCACTATGATATGGATTCTGAATCGTCTCAGAACAGTTCTAAAAGGAGATGTGAGTCTTGTGCTTACACTTGTCACGGGCGGTCTCTCCTATCTGGTTCTGTTAAAGGTAGTCGGCTTCTTGAGACGCAGGAAGGAGAGCGGACTGAAAAGAGTTGTGATCCATGTGCCGGAGCCTGCACGGGAGATTCCGGTCAGGGCACTTCTGGATACAGGCAATCATCTGACAGATCCACTGTCGGGAGAACCGGTGTGTGTGATCAGTAAGAGGCTGGCAGAAGAGATTGCAGACTGTTTCAGACCGGAAAAATATCATGCGGTTCCGTTCCGGAGCATCGGCAGGGAGAGAGGCATACTGGATGCTTATGAACTGCCGGAAATGATGATAGAGGATGAAACGCGTCAGATCAGGAAAGAACATGTTATTGTAGCGATCTGTAATACAGGAATGTCGGAAGAAAGTATCTATCAGATGATACTTCACCCCCGTCTATTAGAAGACTAGGAGGAAGGAAAATGGTTTTAAAAGTGGCAATTCCCGGCAAAGTTCAGTTTAAGATGGTGCATAAGGATCCGAGATTTCTTATGACGAGGCAGGGAGATATTCATTACATAGGCGGAACGGAGGTACTGCCGCCGCCCCTTGAGAGTGAGAGAGAGAATGCAATCATAAACGATCTTGGCACAGAGTATGAGGATGAAGCCAAGGCGATCCTGATAGAACATAACCTGAGACTGGTGGTATATATCGCCAAGAAGTTCGATAATACGGGCGTAGGTGTGGAAGATCTGATTTCTATCGGTACGATCGGTCTGATTAAGTCGATCAATACATTTAATCCGGAGAAAAATATCAAGCTGGCAACCTATGCGTCGCGTTGTATTGAGAATGAAATCTTAATGTATTTAAGAAGAAACAGCAAACATAAAATGGAGGTGTCGATTGACGAGCCGTTAAACGTTGACTGGGACGGCAATGAACTTTTACTGTCGGATATTTTGGGGACAGATGAGGATGTGATCTATAAAGATCTGGAGAATGAGGTAGAGCGTAAGCTGTTAATCAAAGCGATTGCCAAGTTGTCCGAGCGGGAGCAGACAATCATCAGGCTGCGGTTCGGTCTGGGGAATGCGGACGGTAAGGAACTGACGCAGAAAGAGGTTGCCGAACTGCTGGGAATATCACAATCGTACATTTCGCGGCTGGAAAAGAAGATTATGCGCAGACTGAAAAAGGAGATGAGCAAAGACAATTGATTTTTACGGTCTGTGATGATATCATATGTTTAGGTATTCCATTTTGTGGTTAAAAACTATTCTGAAATGTGAAAGTGTTTGATCAGAGGCGGTATAAACAAACATATGTGTGAGGGCGAATGAAAAAAATAATTTTAATTGTGGATGATGACAGGCTGACATTATCAACAGCGCAGAATCTGCTGGGAGAGATGTATAAGGTAGTTGCCGTTAATTCCGGAAAACAGGCATATAAGTATCTGGACAGACATACACCGGATCTGATTCTGCTGGATATTAATATGCCGGAAATCGGCGGCTTTGAGGTTATGCGCACATTGCAGGCTGACAAGCGGTGGAGTAAGATCCCTGTGATTTTCCTGACGGCGGATCGCAGTTCCGAGACGGAAGTGGAATGCTTCCGCGTGGGTGCCTGCGATTTTATCTCCAAGCCTTTTGAGCCGCAGATTATGATGAGCCGTATTAAAAGTACGCTGGAACTGGACGGTTACCGTAAGGATCTGCAGCGGAGACTGGATGAGAAAACAAGAGAGATGGAGCGCGTTACCATTCAGGCAATCATGACGGTAGCGAATACGGTAGATGCGAAGGATGATTACACGAAGGGGCATTCCATGCGTGTAGCGGCGTATTCCGAGTTGATGGCGCAGCGGCTGGGCTGGCCGGAAGAAGAGATTCAGAACATATATTATGTGGCGATGCTGCATGATGTGGGTAAGATCGGCGTGCCGGATGCGGTGCTCAATAAACCTTTCAGGCTGACGGATCTGGAGTTCAGACTGATCAAGGGGCATACAATCATGGGCGCGGAGATTCTGAAGGATTTTAAGATGTTTCCGAATGTCAATGTGGGTGCGCAGTATCATCATGAGCGTTACGACGGCAAGGGCTATCCGGAGGGACTGAAAGCGGAGTCGATTCCGCTTGTTGCAAGAATTATTGGTCTGGTAGATTCCTATGATGCCATGACAAGCAATCGTGTCTACCGGAGAAGGCTTAGTGACGATATCGTCATGGAAGAATTGAGGAAAGGGAAAGGGACCCAGTGGGACCCTGATCTGGTAGATATTTTTCTGGAACTGATTAAAGAAGGTGCGCTGGAGCAGCAGTGGATGCGCGAAGACGAGATGGCATCACCGATCTTTGACAGCGAGAAGATCTATGGTATCGCCATGGGCAGCGAGAGTATTCTGGATGCGCCTACGGATTATCTGACGGGTGTTTTAAGTAAACGTAAGGGCGTGAATGAGATAGAGAACGGGCTGCGGGCAGCAGGCGGCTGCCTGATGATTATTGATCTGGATCATTTCAAGCGGATTAACCAGACGCACGGACATCTGGCAGGGGATTATGCTCTGAAGGTGACGGCGGATGTATTGCGCGAAGTGTGCAGTAAGGGTGTTGTCTGCAGGACCGGCGGAGATGAATTCCTCTATTTTGCGGAAGGGATGCGCAGCAGGGATGCGGCGATCGTTATGGTGCAGGAGATTCTGGATGCTTTTGCGAGAAAGCAGGAAGAAGTGGATGTTCTCAGAGAGACGCAGTTATCGATCGGCATCAGCGTCTCGGGGGCCGATGGCTATGAGTATGAGGAATTGTATCAGCGCGCAGATAAGGCGCTTTATCACGTCAAACAAAACGAGAATGTTCGTTACGGCTTCTTCCAGAGCACCGGTATGGTGCGCACACCGGAGCAGTCTAAGAATGATCTGGAGACGGTGATCAATATGATCCAGACGCGAGACAGCCGCACCGGCGCGTTTCAGGTTGAATATGCCGAGTTTGCGCATATCTATGAATTTGTCACCCGTTTCTCGGAAAGAAGCAAACAGGAGACACAGCTGCTGCTGTTTACGCTTTTCTCGTCAGACGGCAGCGAGATCAAACTGGAGCGTATGGAGATTGCCATGCAGTGTATGGAACAGTCGATCTGTAAATCACTGCGGGGCGTGGACGTAGGCACCAGATACAGCAGTTCCCAGTTCCTGGTGGTACTGATGGGAACGGAGAAAGAAAATATCCGCGTTGTCACAGACCGTATTATACAGAACTATTTCAAGTTATATGGCGGTAAAGATATTACGGTGACCTTTGATGTGGCGGATTATTAATATAGGGATGACGGAGCAGCATAACGGAAACAGCGGCGGACACTCAGGCGGTCAGATACATCCGCATGGTCTTCAGGGCATTTTTCTCCAGACGGGATACCTGGGCCTGAGAGATGCCGATTTTAGTGGCGACTTCCATCTGGGTCTTGCCTTCGAAAAAGCGAAGGGTGATGATTTCATATTCACGGTCGCTTAAGCGCTTCATGGCTTCGCTTAAGGAAATGTGCTCTACCCAGATCTCTTCACGGTTTTTCTTGTCGCTGATCTGGTCCATGACGTAGAGCGTATCACCGCCGTCAGTGTAGACGGGTTCGTACAGACTCATGGGTGCCTGTATGGCATCGAGCGCATAGACGATGTCTTCTTTGGGCAGACCGACTTCCGCAGCGATTTCCGTGACGGTAGGTTCTTTGGAATTGATGCGGGTGAGATGTTCCTTTGCATAGATGGCTTTATAGGCCGTGTCCTTGAGGGAGCGGGAGACCCTGATGCTGTTGGCATCACGCAGATAACGGCGGATTTCGCCGACGATCATCGGCACAGCGTAGGTGGAGAATTTCACATTAAGGGAACAGTCAAAATTATCAATTGCCTTGATCAATCCGATACAGCCGATCTGGAACAGATCATCCACATTTTCGTTACTTGAGTGGAAACGTTTGATGACACTTAAGACAAGCCGGAGATTACCGTTGATATATTCTTTGCGGGCAGTTTCGTCCCCGTCCTCGATTCGTTTAAAGAGTTCTTCTTTTTCGGCATTTTTCAGAAGCGGCAGTTTCGATGTATTGACGCCGCAGATCTCTACTTTACCCTGTATCATATCATACCCACCCTTTCCTGTTATTGTACTGATCTGCTTCTTTGAGTTTGCGAAGCAAATCCCGCAATCGAACACAGTTCGATTTGTTAATTCCGAAGGAATTGAATCTGGCAGCTTTTCCGAGTTTGCGAAGCAAATCTCGCGAAGTTAATTCCGAAGGAATTGAATCTGGCAGCTTTTCCGAGTTTGCGAAGCAAATCTCGCGAAGTTAATTCCGAAGGAATTGAATCTGGCAGCTTTTCCGAGTTTGCGAAGCAAATCTCGCGAAGTTAATTCCGAAGGAATTTACTTCACTTTAAGGATGTGCCAATCACCCGGAATTATTCATGAATTTTCAGGAAAAAATCTTTGTATATTGTTTTACAAAAAGAGAGTTTTTTGGTACATTAATAGAGGTGAACATTTAAGAAGATTAGTATGAAATAAGACGAGGTGAGACACGCATGGTATGTAAGGAATGTGGTGCCGGATTGATGGACACAGATCAATTCTGTCCGAAGTGCGGTACCAGAGTAATAAAAGAGAAGCGATGTCCTGAATGCGGCGTTGTGCTGCGGGAGGGAACGAAATTCTGTCATAAGTGCGGAAGACTTGTAGAGGGCGGTAACGGACAGAGGGCAGAGGAGAAGATGGAAGATATTCCGATTGCCGCGATCGAACAGAATATTCTTTCGGAGACAGCGGCAGAGATTAAGGCCGGGCGAAGCGTTGACAGAGAACCCCGCAGGACAACGCCTGCAGAGGGCAGACCGGAGAGAAGCACTGCTTCTTCGAGAAGCAAGACGGAGCACGCGCCGGCTCCTAAGAGTGCAGCACCGAAAAAAACGGCAGATCATACAGCTGCTTCCAGGAGTGCATCCCCCAAAAGTGCGCCGGAACGGACTGCACCTTCTAAGAGTGCACCATCTAAAAGCGCATCGGGACGGAGCACATCGGCAAAGAGCGCGCCGGGACACAGTCCTGCGTCCGGAAAGGCTGCTCCGGGGAAAAGACCGGCACCACCGCCTTCCGGAAGACGGTCCTCCGTTCCGGAACCGCCACGCAGGAAGCGGATCGATTACCGCGAGGATGACTGGGAAGATGAGGACTGGGAAGACGACGAGGACTGGGATGAGGATGATGAGGAAGGGATCGATTTCATCACCATTATGACAGTGGTAGTGGGCTGTGTGCTTCTCATTGTCGTAGCCTTTCTGGGATACCGCCTGTACAGGCAGCATGCGCCCAGGGATTATGAGAAGGAAGCGGAAGTACAGGAGGACGATACAGCGGTGGATGAGGACGACGGAGAAGAGGAGAAACCGCAGGAGATGGATGAGACAGGTGAGACAGGTGAGACAGATGAGACGGGAGACCAGTCCATAGCAGACGGGAACGGGAACGGTACGTACCAGATTATAGTGACAGGAAGAGAAGTGAATGTGCGTAATCAACCCAGTACCAGCGGAACAGAAATTTTAGGAAAAGTGCGGGAAGGGGATGTGCTCCCCTGCTACGGTACGACAGAGGACGGGCAGTGGTATGAGATTCGTCTGGAAAACGGTACGTCGGGATATGTGTTCTACGAGTATGTCGAAATCATTTCGTCGGACGTGAAGGAAAGCGCTTCGTCGGACGTGGAATATATTGAGGAACAGCTTATACAGGAATAGTATAAGCGTGAACTGTTATAAATAGTTTTAAGAAGATACACAGCACAGGAACCTTTTTGCGGGCAGATGCATTTAATAATAAAAAGCCCGGAGGGGTTCCTATGTTATTTTCTGAATTTAAGAAAAAAGAAGTGATCAACCTGAAAAACTGTCAGAAACTGGGTAAGGTGTGTGACTTTGAGTTTGACGAATGCACCGGGCAGATCTTTAAGCTGATCATTCCGGGAGAAAATAAATGGTGCGGTCTGTTCGGCGGAAGTGACACGAGTTACGTCATACGCTATAAGGATATCAAGCAGATCGGACCGGATATTATTATCGTGGATATCTGCGTGTAGGTTTCCATAAAATAGTTGACATAATTGGTAATATCGCCTATAATCAATATGAACTGTTGTAGTTAAACTACACGTTATTCAAAACAAAACAACGATACTGAGGAGGAAATTCTTGATGAAATGCCCTTTTTGCGGTCATGAAAATACCAGAGTAATCGACAGCAGGCCTGCCGAGGATAATAATTCCATTCGGAGGAGACGTGTCTGTGATGAGTGTGACAAACGCTTTACAACTTACGAGAAAGTAGAAACAATCCCGCTCATCATCATCAAGAAGGATAACAACAGGGAGACTTACGACAGGTCGAAGATCGAGGCGGGCGTTTTGCGTGCATGTCATAAGCGGCCGATCAGCGCGGCGCAGATCAACCAGCTTGTGGACGAAGTGGAGACGGAAGTTTTCAATATGGAGGAGAAGGAGATACCGAGTCAGGTGATCGGCGAGATCGTTATGAACAAGCTGAAAGACTTAGAGGCGGTAGCTTATGTCAGGTTTGCTTCTGTATATCGGGAGTTCAAGGACATCAATACCTTTATGGATGAGTTAAAGAAGGTACTGGATAAATAAGCGGAAGAAACAGGGTGAAGACATGACGGAACAGGAAAAAGAGATTGTGGCAAAAGCCAGTGTGCCGATGACGGTTGCCAATGTTTTTCGGTGGATTTTTCTGATGATTGCGCTGCTTATGGTTTTATTTCTTTTCATAGGCGGTAAGCTGTGGGAAGATGCAGCTTGGTATGCGGTTTTTATCGGCAAGGCATATGTTTTTCTGCTGTGGGATATTCTGCTGATGCTGATTTGTAATATCGTGCGGATTTTCTTTACGGCGAGATATAACAGGATTGTAAAGAACCTGTGAGCGGTACGCGGGCGGGGTTAACCGGAACGGGATCATGCCGATATTATTAATGCAAAAGAAAACAGGCGGCTGCGAAGCAGACATAAAAGAGAGAGACGGTGAAAGGTGGTGTGGATAATGATCTTTGATTATATCGGAGCGGACAGTAGTTCGGATAATCCGGATGTGTTAAAGGCAATTCTGGATATGAAGAAAGATCAGGTCTTACAGAGTTATCAATATTTCATCGAGAATCCGGAGTACTAGAAACCCCTTGCAAATCTGCGAGGGGATTTGTTATGATAAGGAAAAGTTAAACTGACAGGGAGCCGGTTCTTTGTGCGGCTCAGGAACGGAGGACGGATGACACTATTTGAGCGTTTTTATCCGGATGAGTATCTGGATTCCGCATATGAGATCAATTATGAAGCATTATACCGCAATGGTTACCGGGGAGTGATCTTTGATATTGACAATACGCTTGTACCGCACGGCGCGCCGGCGGATGCAAGAAGCATAGCGCTGTTTGGGCGGCTTAGAGAGATCGGATTCGACAGCATGCTGCTGTCTAACAATAAAGAGCCGCGGGTCAAAATGTTTAATGATGAGGTACATTCGCGCTATATCTATAAGGCGGGAAAACCGTCTGTGAGAAATTATGTCAGGGCAATGGAACTGATGGGAACGACGCCGGCGACTACGATGTTTGTGGGGGATCAGCTTTTTACGGATGTATGGGGCGCGAAGAAGGCCGGGATCAGAACGTGGCTGGTGAAGCCGATTCACCCGAAAGAAGAGATCCAGATCGTCCTGAAGCGTAGACTGGAATGGATCGTATTGTTCTTCTATAAACGCTCGAAGGGGCGGTATGCGGAACTGAAATAGTGCGAAAATTGCGGGAATGGAGAAGAGGATGGAGATAAACGGTAAAACGAGAACTTGTGGTCTGATCGGCAATCCGGTGGAGCATACGCTTTCCCCGATGATACATAATACCCTGGCCGAATTACTGGGACATAATCTGGTCTATGTGCCTTTTCCGGTAAAAGCGGGACAGGTGGCGCAGGCGGTGAGCGGTGCGGATGCCTTGAATCTGTTGGGGCTGAATGTGACGGTACCCTATAAGAGCGCGGTGATAGAGTGTCTTAAGGAGATCGACGGGCTGGCAGGCAATATCGGCGCGGTCAACACGCTGGTGAGGACTGCGGGCGGTTATAAAGGGTATAATACGGATATGGAAGGGCTCTACCGCGCGATGGTCAGCGAGGGAATCAGCATTGCAGGTGAGACCGTCATACTGTTAGGCGCAGGCGGCGCGGCCAGGGCGGTAGCCTATCTGTGTGCCGTCAAAGGAGCAGCGCAGGTTTATATGCTCAACCGTACGCTTGATAAAGCACAGGCGGTTGCGGGGGAAGTCAACCGCGCGATGGGTCGTGAGGTGATCTGTCCGATGGCGCTGGAGAATTATACGATGCTGCCGGAGGGGAAGTATCTGACGATTCAGGGAACTTCCGTGGGACTGGCGCCTCACGCGGAGGAGGCGGTGATCACGGAGGACGCCTTTTATGAGAAAGTGGGTACAGGGTTTGATCTGATCTACCGTCCGTGGGAGACGAAGTTCATGCAGCTTACGAGAGCGCACGGCGGACAGGCATATAACGGGCTTAAAATGCTTCTCTATCAGGGAATCATTGCTTACGAACTGTGGAATGACGTGAAAATATCGGAGGAGGAAGCACAGGTCGTGTACGAGAGGCTTAAGGGACAATTCGTATAGTGGAGTGGAAGACAGCAGATAAAGGAGCAGATAAAAACATGCGGAATGTGATACTGATCGGGTTTATGGGGTCCGGAAAAACCACGGTAGGACTGCGGCTGTCCTATCGGCTGCGGCGGCCGGTCATAGACACGGACAAGGAGATTGAGCGGGAAGAAAAGCGTACCATATCCGATATTTTTGCGGCGGACGGGGAAAGTTATTTCAGGGACAGGGAGACGTCCTGCCTGCGGAAGCTGTTACAGAGTAAGGAATGCCGGATCATATCGGTGGGCGGCGGGCTGCCTCTGCGGGAGGAAAACAGGAGACTGCTGCATAAGTTAGGACAGGTATTCTATCTGAAGGCGAGTGCGGAGACAATCTATGAGAGGGTGAAGCATGATACGGCCAGACCGCTTCTGCAGGGGGACGATCCACAGGGAAAGATCAGCAGGATGCTGGCGGAAAGAGACGGATGCTATGCGGCGGCTGCGGATGTGACGATAGATGTGAACGGCAAAGATTTTGAACATATTTTAGATGAGATAGAGGCGCAGGCTGATCAGGCGTAGGCTATGCGGCGGCGCAGAAACGGAGGAGAGATGAAACTGCTTGTAATTAACGGACCGAATATTAATTTCCTGGGTATTCGGGAGAAGAGTGTCTATGGCACGCAGGATTATGACTATTTACTGAACATGATCGGGGAGAAAGGACAGCAGGAGGGCTGTACCGTAGAGGTGTTCCAAAGTAACCACGAAGGTGCGATCATAGACCGGATACAGGATTCTTACTTCGACGGTACGGAGGGGATCGTCATTAATCCCGGCGCTTATACGCATTACAGTTATGCGATCCGCGACGCGCTGGCAAGCGTTACGGTTCCGAAAGTGGAAATCCATATTTCCAATATTATGGAACGGGAGGACTTCCGCAAGGTGTCCGTGACGGCGCCCGCATGCGATAAGCAGATCTACGGGGAAGGGCTTGAAGGATATCTGACGGCGATTGATTATATTCTCTCAAGAAAGACGGCGGAATAAAACTTTTTGTCTTTTTTTGGGAAAGAGGTTGAAAAAAAAAAGTTTATAGTATAAACTAAGTAGGAATTATACTTGTGAAAAATTAGGAGGATTATTTTATGATATCGGCAGGCGATTTCAGAAACGGTATTACCATTGAGTTTGAAGGCAATGTTTATCAGATAATCGAGTTCCAGCATGTAAAGCCAGGTAAAGGCGCGGCATTTGTGAGAACGAAGCTGAAGAACATCATCAACGGCGGCGTGGTTGAGAAGACTTTCAGACCTACTGAGAAATGCCCTCAGGCACGTATTGACAGAAAAGATATGCAGTATTTATACTCGGACGGTGACCTGTTCAACTTCATGGATACGGAGACATATGATCAGATTGCGTTGAATGCGGAAGCAGTCGGCGACGCGTTGAAGTTTGTGAAAGAGAATGAAATGGTTAAAATCTGTTCTTACAACGGCAGTGTATTTGCAATCGAGCCGCCGTTATTCGTAGAACTGGAAATCACAGACACAGAGCCCGGCTTTAAGGGTGATACGGCGACGGGAGCGACTAAGCCCGCGATCGTTGAGACAGGCGCTAAGGTTATGGTTCCGCTGTTCGTAGAACAGGGTGAGGTTATTAAGATCGATACCAGATCAGGCGAGTATTTATCCAGAGTATAAAACAGAGTGCATAGTTTTTGAGAGCCTATAAGACAATGGAAGCGCGAGTGACCATTGTCTTTTTGCCGTGCAGGAATGTAAATGGTGGTTTGTACAGATTTTTTATGTCCGGAGAGAATGGGAAAGAGGAAAAATGGATTATAAAGAATTTGTAAAAGATATCGTAAACATGCTTAAAGATAAGATGGGAGAGGACTATGAGATCAGGGTTGTCAATGTTGTAAAAAATAATGATGTCCGGCTGACTGGCGTGATCATGATGAGGGAATCGGACCGGGTATCGCCCACGATCTATCTGGAAGGACCCTACAGGCAATATTGCGTGGGCGGCACATTGTCGGGAGTGGCAGACGGCATCATCACACTCTACCGGGAACAGGTGCGGGATATTGACTTTGATGTGGATTCTTTTCAGGAATTTGCATCGGTAAAAGACAGAATATTTCATAAGGTTATTAACTATGAGAAGAATCGCAGGCTGCTCGCAGATGTGCCGCATTTCAGATGGAATGATCTGGCGGTGGTGTTTTATTACGGTGTGGATGAGAAGATCATCGGAAAGGCCACCATTCTGATTCATAATAATCATATGGATATGTGGGGACAGACGGCTGAAACACTGTTTCAGACAGCCCAGTGTAATATGAGGCGGCGTAAGCCGGAAATACTTATTCCTCTGCAGAACCTGGTCGAGGAGATGACAGGGGGCAGGATCGAAGACATGGAAGAGGTGCGGTTGTATGTACTGACAAACTGCGATAAGCTGTATGGCGCCTCCGCTATGCTCTATTCGGATAAAATCAGGGAACTGGCGGAGGAACTGCAGTCAGATCTGCTGGTTTTGCCGAGCTCTGTTCATGAAGTGCTGCTTATGCCGGACGACAAGGCCGGGCAGTATCAGGATTATCGCCGCATGGTGGAGGAAGTAAACACGACACAGGTGGAGCCGGAGGAGATTCTGTCGTATCATCTGTACCGTTACAGCAGAAAAAAAGCGGAAATCGAGGAAATTATTGTTTAATTAACTAGTGTACTGGACAACGGTGCCAGCTTGTGTTATTATAATCACGATGTAACAAAATCGTAACAATTTTGTGCATGCAAGCAGGCACCCGTAGTCTAATGGATAAAACGTAGGCCTCCGACGCCTTTGATGCAGGTTCGAGTCCTGTCGGGTGCATTTGTACTATTATAGGAAAGTGCGTCCTATGATATAAAAGGGATGCACAGTTTCGCGTGCTGACCAGAGATTAGGAAAGGTTGTTATATATGAATACATCCAATAATAATATACCGGATTTTATCAAGGCCAAGCTGGAAAGCTTTAAGAACTGGCTGTTTCGATATTCCAAGATTATTATGCCTGTTATATTAGTGATCTGTGTAGCGGTCACAGTTACGATAGCGATTAATGCAAATAAGAAGAAAATTGCGGAAGAGGAAGGCGTGGAAACAGCAGAGGAACTTGATGAATCGGATGCGATGACCGACATACCGGAAGTGCCGCTCGTACAGGATGCCGTGCCGGAGATTAATGAGCTGTTCAACATATACTATGAGGCTATGGTGGAGGGGGATACCGATACCATGAGCAGGCTGATGGATCATCTGGATGCGATGGAGATTCTTAAGGCGCAGGAGACGAGCAAGTATGTTGAATCCTATCCGACATTGGAAGTTTATACAAAGACCGGACCGAAAGAGAACACATACATCGCCTATGTTTATACGGAGGTAAAATTTGCGGATTATGATAAGCCGATTCCCGGTATGCGCACGTACTATGTATGCAAGAACGAGAACGGAGATTACTACCTCAATGAAGACGGAGAAGAAGATGAGAACGTGCTCAACTATATCCGGGAGGTCAATCTGCAGGATGATGTGATCGATCTGAATAATAAGGTTGCTGCGGCATTTAATGACATGGTTGCCGAGGACGAGGCACTGGCTGATTTTATTCTGGATCTGAACACAGAGATTGATAAGAATGTCGGTGAGGCACTTGCCCGCGCGGAAGGCAGCAGTACGCCGGCGGATGGCGAAGAAGCGGCAGCAGAGGGTGAGGAACCTTCTGACGAGACGCCTGGTTCCGAACCGGAGCAGGAGGAGCCTGCGCTTGTCGTGACGAAGGTGAAGGCGACAGATGTTGTTAACATCCGAAAGTCGGATAGTGAGACAGCTGATAAGCTGGGCAAGGCGGCTGTGGGTGATGAATTTGACCTTTTGGAAGAGAAGGGCAACGGATGGAGCAAGATCAGTTATGAGGGCGGAGAAGCCTACATCAAGAGTGAATATTTAGAACCGTCCGAGACCATGCAGGCAGATGCGGAGCAGCCCGAAGAAAATAATGAAGAGCCTGAGGAGCCCGAAGAAGAACCGGAGCAGACAGACAACAATGATATAGAGACGACAGGAACCGTGACCGTAAAGGAGAATGTCCGTGTCCGTGCTTCGGCAAGTGAGAGCGGTGATAAGCTTGGAACCGCATATGTGGGCGAGAAACTCGAAGTCATCATGAAGCAGGCAGATGGCTGGACGAAGATCAAGTATAATGGCAGAACCGCTTACGTGAAGTCGGATTATGTGGAGTAACGATTAAAGAAATAAATATTGGTAAAGATAAAGAGTATGGGAGAAATCTCATACTCTTTTTGATTTCATAGGATTCGGGCGAAGGAGGAAAACGGTATGAAACATGATGACGCGAAAATATTACGGGAAGTGCAGAGAAATACGGAGATGAGGATGACTGCGATCGATACGATTCTTGACAAGATCGGGGATGATGATTTTTCACTGCAGTTGGCGAAGCAGTCGCTGCATTACTCGGAGATCCATAATAAAGCGCTGGATCAGATTCTCAGAAACGAGGGAGAGGTGTACCGCGGCAGTCAGATCGCGGATATGATGTTAAAGGGAAGTATTCATGCGAACACGGCGTTGAATATCAGCAGAGAACATCTGGCGGAAATGATGATACAGGGAAGCAGCAGGGGAATCACCAGTATGTGGAAAGCAATGAAGCATAATGATCTGGCTACGAGGGAAGCGGTAGAGCTGGCGCAGGAGCTGGTGGATTTCGAACAGGAGAATATAGAGAAGCTGAAAGAATATCTGTAGACTGCTGATTTGTTGCCGTTTGAAGGTAACATACGTATACGCTAAGTGCCTTCTTGATTGTATACATGCATTACTGCATAAGAGTATCATTGTACAATTTGTTGAAAAACTGCGCAAAAATTTCATGAAATTTTTACACGTTAATATGCTAAATCGGGGTTGTGGATTTAGAGACTGCATACTATAATGATACGTGGAAGTCAATTATATTCAAACTAATAAGGAGGACATGCACAATGTCATACGTTGATGAGGTTTATGAGTTGGTAGTAGCGAAGAATCCCGCACAGCCGGAGTTCCATCAGGCAGTGAAAGAGGTTTTGGAATCTCTCCGTGTCGTGATCGAGGCGGATGAGGAAGCATACAGAAAAGATGCTTTACTGGAGAGGCTGACGGTTCCGGAGAGAATCGTACAGTTCCGCGTTCCGTGGGTAGACGATAAGGGCCAGGTTCAGGTAAATAACGGTTTCCGCGTACAGTTTAACAGTGCCATCGGTCCCTATAAGGGAGGTTTAAGATTTCATCCGTCAGTAAACCTTGGCATTATCAAATTCCTTGGTTTCGAGCAGATCTTCAAGAATTCTCTGACAGGTCTTCCCATCGGCGGCGGTAAGGGCGGATGTGACTTTGATCCGAAGGGCAAATCTGATAGAGAGGTTATGGCATTTTGCCAGAGCTTTATGACAGAACTTTGCAGACACATCGGCGCTGATACCGACGTACCGGCAGGAGATATCGGTGTGGGCGGTCGTGAGATCGGCTACATGTTCGGTCAGTATAAGAGAATCCGTAATCTCTATGAAGGCGTTTTGACAGGTAAGGGCTTAACATACGGCGGTTCCCTCGCAAGAACCGAGGCAACGGGCTACGGTCTGTTATACTTAACTGAGGAAATGTTAAAATGCAACGGCAAGGATATTGCCGGCAAGACCATCGCAGTATCCGGCGCCGGCAACGTGGCCATCTATGCGATCCAGAAAGCACAGCAGCTTGGAGCAAAACCGGTTACCTGCTCCGACTCTACAGGCTGGATCTATGATTCTGAAGGCATCGACGTAGCACTCTTGAAAGAAGTTAAAGAAGTGAAGCGTGCGCGCCTGACAGAGTATGCGGCGGCAAGACCGAGCGCAGAGTATCATGAGAAGAAAGCCGGTGAGCACGGTGTATGGACTGTGAAGTGTGATGTAGCGCTTCCTTGTGCGACACAGAACGAACTGGATCTGGAAGATGCGAAAGCACTGGTAGCGAACGGATGCTTTGCAGTGGCTGAAGGAGCTAACATGCCTACTACACTGGAAGCAACAGAGTATCTGCAGAAGAACGGTGTGCTGTTCTGTCCCGGTAAGGCTTCCAACGCGGGCGGCGTAGCGACATCTGCACTGGAGATGAGTCAGAACTCCGAAAGACTGTCCTGGACATTCGAGGAGGTGGATTCCAAGCTGAAGGGTATCATGGTAAATATTTTCCACAGCTTAGACGAGGCGTCCAAGAAGTACAACATGGAAGGCAACTATGTGGCAGGCGCAAACATTGCGGGCTTCCTGAAGGTTGCTGAGGCTATGAAAGCGCAGGGCGTTGTGTAGGGTCTGATTATACGGAAAATAGAAATCCCGCATATAGCCGAAGACGGTGTATATGCGGGATTTTTTTACAGAAAATGGGAGACAGGGAAATATAGTCATGGAAGATCCAAAAATATTACTGGATAATATCGACAAAGTTCACACGACCGAAATGGGTGTGGACCGGATCAGACGAAATCTGCAATTAGATAATGCGGATGTAGTTGAATACTGTAAAAATAAGGTTCTGGACAAAAATTGTAATATCTACCGGCAGGGCAAAAACTGGTACTGTGAGGTAGATGATCTGAAAATAACGATCAATGCGCACAGCTATACGATTATTACGGCGCACAGGATCAGATAACATGAAACAGCAGCGGATCATGTAGTGGAATAGCAGGCAGTGTGAAGAAGCAGTAAGACTGAAAAAGTTTTGCTGCTTTTTTTGCGGATATAGCGCACATTTCAGGAGCCTGATCCGTTATACATTATGAGAGGAGGGCAACGGCATGTCCCTGGATCTGGAAGAACAGTACGACAAGATTTATCGTTATTGCTATTTTAAACTGCACCATCAGCAGTCGGCCGAGGACATTACGCAGGAAACCTTCCTCCGTTATTTCCAGAGATATAATTGTAAGGGAAAAGAAGAGGTGCTGAAATGTCTGTACACGATTGCGAGAAATCTTTGTATCGACGAGTACCGCGAATGCCGGGAAAGCTGTGAGGCCATGCATAGAGGAGGCATACAGGAATGTGTATGCGGTGATATGCAGGAAGAACAGATGATTACCAGACTTGCCGTGCAGAGAGCGTTGGACAAACTGCAGCAGGAAGAGCAGGAACTTCTGCTGCTCCGGTATGTGAATGAAGTTCCGGTGGCGGCCATCGGGCAGATACTCGGCATATCCAGATTTGCAGTGAGACGCCGTCTGCTTGCCGTGCAAAAGAAATTTGGGATGCTGCTTGAAAAGGAGGGATTATATGAAGCGTGAAATAAAGGCACAGCTTAAATCCGTTTATGAGGCGCCTCCGCCTTTGCATAAAAAAGAATTCATGCAGAAGTGGAACCGGCCGCAAATGAATACCTGGGAGGTTATGCGCTCTCAGGCGGCATATATCCGCAAATGGATCTGGGCGCTTTCCGCAGCCATTTTTATGATTACCGTAATCGGGGCGACAACAGCTGTAGCAAATCTTACGTGGGTCATTTCGGCATTTACGCCTTTTCTGGCAGTCACGGTCATTGCAGAGTGCGGCAGGTCGGAGCAGTATGAGATGGCTGAACTGGAAATGGCGACACGTTTTTCTTTACGAAGTGTTCTATTTGCAAGATTATGGATTCTCGGCGTGGAAAATATGATACTCTTATGCTTTCTGATGATTGTAGGAATATGGAAGGGAGAGAGTGCGCCGTTTCAGGCGGGCATGTACATTTTGACGCCGTATCTGTTGACATCTTTTATCGGACTTTGCATTGTACGCGTGTACAAAGGGCGTGAAGCAATTTATTTCTGTGTGGGCGCCGCAGCCGCGATTGGTTCTTTTGTATTTTTGGAAAGGGATGTGATTGTACGGACCTGTGAAGGGCATAGTGCAGTCACATGGGGCTGCATGATGGCGCTGCTTGCAGGATGTGTGGTCAGGCAATATAGAAATATGATAATCGGGCTGGTGAAACCGTATGGGAAAATGTGATTGACAGCTTATTTTACATTGTAATTTGTGATGCTGACAGGGAGGATGGATATGAAACTTACGATAGACCGTGTGTCAAAACAATATAAAAATGTTATCGCAGTAGACCGGGTATCGATGAATCTGGAAAAAGGAGTATACGGGCTGCTGGGTGCCAACGGCGCCGGCAAAACGACGCTTATGCGAATGATCTGCGGGATTTTGGAGCCGAACGGCGGGACGATCTCCTATGACGGCATTGGCGCGGATACGGAGGCATACCGTGCGGTTCTGGGATATCTGCCGCAGGATTTCGGATATTATCCGGAGTTTCGCGCAGTAGATTTTCTATTGTATCTTGCGGCTTTAAAAGGAATCCCCAAGACGCAGGCGAAGCCCAGGGCGGAGGAACTGCTGGAACTGGTGTCGCTGCAGAATGTACGCCATAAGAAGGTGAAAACTTTTTCCGGCGGCATGAAACAGAGACTGGGAATCGCGCAGGCGCTGCTCAATGAACCGAAGCTGCTTGTTCTGGATGAGCCTACTGCAGGACTTGATCCGAAAGAGCGGGTGCGCTTCAGGCAACTGATCGGAGATATAGGAAAAGAAAGTATTGTATTATTGTCCACGCATATCGTGTCGGACATTGAGCATATCGCCGACGAGATCCTTATGATGAAGGACGGACAGCTGATTTATCATGGGGAATGGGATGGTGCGAAAGGAGATCTGGAAGAATTTTATCTACAGCAGAATGCCTGAAGGGCAAGGGCAGTCAGAAGGTTCTGCTGGTAAAAAGGCATGAAGGAATCGATGAGAGCATAGAGAGAGGAGTTAGGCTGTGAACATTTTTCTTACATTATATCATTATGAATTAAAAAAAATCCTTGGGCGAAAACTGGTATGGATTGCATTGTTTCTCTGCATCGGTTGTATTATTTTTGCAGAAATAGGGAATCTGTCCGGTAATTATTATGTGGAAGGAGAGGCCGTTGACACCCACTATCATATGTTTCAGGTGGACAGCGCATACCAAAGGGCGTTGTCAGGCAGGGTAGTCGGGCAGGAACTGCTGGAGGAAACGATGTCGGCGTACAGCAAAATCCCGAAGACAGCAGAGCGGTACACCGAGACGGAGGAATATCAGAAATATGCACGGCCATACAGCGATATTTTTCAGATTATATGGCGGTGGATAGAGAGAAATCCGTGGTATGAGGGCTGGCAGGCAGAGGAACAGAGTCTCTATGAAGCGCGGGCGGACCGGCAGGAGGAGGCATGGACAGATTTATTTTTATCGGACACGGAGAAAGCATTCTGGCAGGAGCAGGAAGAAAAGATTAATAAGCCATTTACTTACTATTATCATGAAGGATACAGCACGATCTTAAAGGACCTTGATACGGTGGGCATCCTGATGCTTCTGCTTACGGCGGTCTGTCTGTCGGGGGTGTTTCCGGAAGAACATATGCGGAGAACGGATCAGATGATTCTGTCTAGTGCCAAAGGAAGAACCGTGGCGTACTGGGCGAAACTGTCGGCGGGAATCAGTGTGTCCTTTTTGTGTGCGGTGCTGACGGGCCTGGCGGTGGTGACAGTGGCGCTGGTCATTTACGGGGCGGAGGGGTTTCAGACAGCAGTGCAGCTGTATTCATATATGAACATCTATGCCTACCCGTTAAGTATCGGGCAGGCGTGTGTCATTGCCTACGGTGTTTTTCTGGTGGCTGCGGTTCTTATGGGAGTGCTTGTCATGGTGGGATCGGAGCTTATGCATAACAGTATTGCAACGCTGGCGTTATTTACAGGAGCGATCATTGCAGGAGCGATGTTCGATATTCCGGCACAATACAGGGCTGCGGCACAGATCTGGCAGAGTCTGCCTATGTCTTTCTTATCCCGCCGGGGGATTTTCAGCGAATGGCTTATTGTAGCCGGCGGACAGTGTTTTACGGCGTGGCAGGCTGTCCCGCTTCTGTATGTTATCGGCGGCGCCGTGGCAGCTGCGGCGGGTGCGAAGATATACAGGCGGTATCAGGTGTCGGGCAGATAGGGGTGGAAAAGTTGCTAGTAGTCTTTTTTCTGAAATAAATAGACCGAGAGCGGACAGGACAGGGCGAATGCCAGCGCTGAGAAGATCAGTACTGCAATGCCGCTAAGAATAATCTGTCTGCTGGTCATGCCATGGGGAAAAAAGCTGTTGATCAGTAAGCAAATCCCCACAATTATGCCGATGCCGGTGAGTATGCTGATAAACAGAAAAACGTTGTATTGCGCTTCGATGCCCAGAAAGAAAAGCGGGAAGAAAACGGTGCCCATAAACAGACTGATTCCGATGCCGACAGCAAACAGTAAGAGGATGTCAACATTTCTGTCAAAGGGATAGCCGTGCAGCGCTGTGGATACCGCTACGCTGATTCCTGCGAAAACAATGCCGGCAGACAGCCACAGGAGCAGACTGAGATAGAGACTTTTTACGATGTCTGATCTTTTCACGGGAGCTGTCAGCTTGTATCTGATCCATTTGGAAGTGTTTTCCAGACCTGCGCTTTCGAGTGAAATGAATGAGAAGCCGATGATCACAGACAGCATACAGGTAATCAGAGCGGGGGAGCCTGCGCTCGTCACAATGACGAAGATACCCAGCAGTATCATAGTGGCAAAAAATACTTTGACGTTTGGAAGAGCGGTGTATAAGTTGTTTTTGATAAGTCCTTTCATATTTACCTCATTTCTTTGTTGTCTTTGTAATCGTTTATGCAGTCTGTGTATATCTGAATTTGTGAAGCAAATTACACAAAAGGGGTTTGCCCGCGTTCCCCTTTTATGAATAACAGCATCATTTCATCGATGGAAACGTGATCTGCCACAATATCTTTGTATTTCCGCTGTGCTTCTTTGCCGTCAGCGACCAGTACGTCGATCTGATAATCCCGTTTGCGAAAGGCGAGAATATCATCGGGATCCAGTGCAAGAAACTGGCTTTCCTTACAGCGCAAAACGGCATAACGATAAACAATGTCGTTTTTGGAAACAGTGGTGACAAGCCGGCCGTTATGAATGAAAGTAATATAGTCTGCCACTTTTTCCAGATCGCTTGTGATGTGGGACGACAAAAAAATGGAATGATTTTCCTGTTGTATGAAAGTCAGAAATATGTCCAGCATTTCATCACGTACGACGGGATCTAACCCGCTTGTCGCTTCGTCCAGAATCAATAGCTGCGGATGGTGGGAGAGGGCGGCGGCAATGGCTAGTTTCATGGTCATTCCGCGGGAGTAGCTTTTGATTTTCTGTTTGACCGGCAGGCGAAAATCTTCCAGATATTTTTGGAATAACGCATTGTCCCACTGCCTGTAAAGCCCGGACATAACGCGGGATAGCTGCCTGGCGTTCCAGAAACCGGGGAAGTTATCACCGTCATAGACGACGCCGATTTTTTCACGAAGATCCGTATCCACGTCCTGCATTTCCTGTCCGAACAGTTTCACTGTTCCGCCGTCCCTGCGGAGTGTGTTCAGGATGCAGCCGATGGTGGTAGTCTTTCCGGCGCCGTTTTCGCCGACGAAGCCCATGATTGCGCCGTAGGGCAGAGAGAGTGACAGGTTTTCCAGCGTAAAATCTGATTTCGGAAATGTCTTGGAAATCTGATGTAATTCTAAAATGTTCTCCATGTGGGAACTCCTTTCGGGATGTAGTGATAGGTTGAAAAATCAAAGATTTTTCAACTCTTTATTTAAGGATTAGTATGATAGAACAGTTCCAGCAGTTCAGTGAGCTTTTCCAGAGAAATATTGTTCATCCGTCCGATTTCGGCGGCAGCCGCTAAATGCTCCTCGGCAATACGCTGCTGTTCTTCCTGATAAAATTCTTTGTTCTGTGCCGACACAAAGCTGCCTCTGCCGACAGTCGTTTCGATAAATCCGTCCCGCTGCAGATCTTCATAGGCTTTCTGGACCGTGATCACGCTTACGTGAATAGATTTTGCCAAAGCCCGCATGGAGGGAATGGAATCGCCGGCCTGCAATTCGCCGCTCATGATCATTGCTTTTATTTGTGAGGTGATCTGTTCGTAGATCGGTTTGTTTGCGTTGTTACTGATGATGATTTCCATGTTCTTCCTCTGCGTTTCTGGGAGATGTTTTGCTGTATGTCTTTTGTATGGTATTTCTTTTCCCTGTGTTTCTGATCGGGATTCGATTCCTGTGCTTATACAGATCCGTAAAGAGAAGCCTGAGCCTGCGAACTGTATTACCGGATATGCGTAGCTTCAAAATGTAATAAGCAAGTGTACTTATTGTACAAGTACATTATAACAAGCTGGGAGGAATTGTCAACCATAAAATAATTCGGGCTTTTTTTATGTTTGTTTTCTAAAAAAACTGTTTGATTATATAGGCTTTCAAAGTGCTTTTATTGTCATGTGGAAATCCTAAAATGGATTTGGCGGATATGCGGCCGGGGCATATGAAGCAGGTACAAAATCGCTTGTACAAGTGATATGGGGTATGTTATATTTACCATATAATCCCAAAAACTTACGGAGAACAGCAAAAAATGAAAGTACTGATCGGAACCACAAACCCCTCCAAGGCAAAGGCACTACGGGCAGTTTTTCGACGTGGTGATCTGCAATGATTCGGGACTGTATTTCGATGTTCTACCTTTGGAGGATGACAGGCAGCCGGGGTTAAATATCAGGACTCCCGGCGGGTGCGAGCGGCTGGACGATGAGGAGATGATCGTATATTATGCGAAGCTGGTCAAATCTTTAGGCGGGAAAGTGCTGGCTTATTATCTGGACGGTATCGCGGTCTATAATTGTGGAAAGATATACGATTACATGGAAAACAGCGAGGCGACGAGAGCATGCGCTTTCTATATGGTCGATCAGCCGTCGGAGCACAGACATCCCGGCTGGCCGCTGGATTCCCTCAGCCTGAACAGGAACACGCTGACTTACTTTGTGGAAGAGGGGAATAACAAGTATGATGTATGCTATACTAAAGCAGTAGACATATTAGATATAGGAAAGGAGGAATTTGGGATGACCTATGAAGAGTTAGTAAGACAGGTACAGGAGGCGTATCAGGATGCGGATGCGTCTAAAGTAAAGGAGCATTTGGCAATTCAGTTTAATGTGGAAGGTGAGGCGGCCGGCGCGTTTTATCTGGAAGTGGCAGAAGGAAAGGTTACCGTGCAGCCATATGAATATTATGATCGTGACGCATTAGTCACCACGAAAGCGGCGGTTCTTGAAGAGATCGCGGCAGGAAAACTGGATGTGGTCAAGGCATTTCTGACGGGAAAGATCAAGGTGGAGGGTAACGTGGGAAAAGCGGCTCTGCTGAAAGAGATTCCGGTAAAAAGTCCTGCAAAGGCGTAAAAGATGACAGTAATATGAATAAAATCAGTAACTTGTCCGTATACTCTAATAGATTAGATTATTTTGGAGGTAAAATATGGCAAGAGGGCAGAGACGGTCGATTGAAGAGAAGATCAGGCAGAAGCAGGAAATCATATCCGGCATGGAACTGAGGCTGGAACACGAAAGAGAGGAGCTGGAAGCCTTAATCAGCGAGCAGAAGCAAAGAGAGGTGGAAACTCTGTACGATTTCATTAAAGAGACCAATCTGGACGTACAGGAAGCCACAGAGATACTGCAGCAGTATGTGACAGATCATGAAGAAGTCATGGCGTAAAAAACAGGGACAGAAAGAGCGGCGCTCGACTGTCCCTGCTTTCGTGATGCGGCCGGGTCTTCAAAGATTTCAGCGGCCGGCGGATGGCAGGTAAACATCATAAAACAGATGAAGAGAATGCAGACGAGGAAGCACGGCAGAAACGTATAAACGTCCGGACTGCAGGACAACGTAAGTTTGTAAGCAAGTCCAAATGCAACCAGGATGCTCAGAATGAATATGCAGATATCCAGAATAAAACTGTCTCTACCCAGAATGAAAGTATAACCATAGTATAAGGCAGGAATCAGCAATGTTCCGGCAAGTATTCCGCAGCATAATGCAAAAGTGATACATGGATAGGTTTCCTTCAGCCTGGAGATCATGATCAGGGAGTAGAGCAGCATGGGGAAGAATACCAGTTTCATATGCTCCCATACGGACTCATTGACCGGTGTAAACAGACCGACGATAGCATTATTGCCGGACCAGTCATACAGAAAATGGGATAGAGTGCCCAGGATCAGTACGAAAAATATTCCAATGAGCGTATAGCGATTTAACTGTTTCATGGAATCACCTCGGGAACAGTATATGCGGGGACAGGAGAAATATGCGGGAGAGTATTTGAAAATGATTCAGGGACTATGCTTACTATATTATTATGGTTATTGATCTGGTGGAGAAAAAGGGTGGAGGCTGAAAGGGAAGTTGATTTTAACTTTCTGCATGAGATGACAAAAAAGGATTGAGAGAAAAGAAGTGCCGAAAACCCAGTAAAATCAAGGCTTTTCGACACCATCAAAATGGAGATAGCGAGACTCGAACTCGTGACCTATACGTTGCGAACGTATCGCTCTCCCAACTGAGCTATATCCCCATAAAACTTATTTTTGATGAAAGATCAGAATAATTTTCTGATCGTCCGGACGACTGCTGCGTCAACAAGCTATGTATGACTTCTCTATGATGCAGTTTTATGTCTGAATATATTATAGCACATTGAAGATAGAATGCAAGAATAGAAATTGCAGTTTCTCAGCAGAGCAAGTGGGAAAAGAAGCTTGAATATGATAAAATAATATGACCGGGAGCGAGAGTGTTTCATTTTCGTTTCCGGTATTTTTAGATATAGCAAATTGCTCCGGTTTTATTCATTTATTAAAACTGCGCAGAAAAAAATGAACCGCGTATAAAGTCATGACGAATATAGAGTGAACAGGCAGAGGAGGTGAAACGGTGAATGCAGGAGAAATAGAAAAATGTATTGATAATTTCGGTACAGATATATATAGATTTTGCCTGAAACTCTGTGTGGACAAGGAAGATGCCGAGGATTTGTATCAGCAGACGTTTCTGAAAGCATTAGAAACGGAATGGATGCTTGACTGGGAGAAAAATCCGAAAGCATTGTTCTTTTCTTTAGCACATAATCTCTGGAAAAGTGACAGAAGAAAACAGGCCCGGCGTAATATGATCGCTCCTTGCAGCAATATTGATGATGACGCGGAAACATTGCTGCATTCCGAAGAAAATATTGAAGAAAACTATTTTCAGAAGGAACTGATCACGGAAGTTCGCCAGATTATGCAAACGCTTCCGGAGAAGTTTCAGGTACCTTTGATATTATTTTATCTTTCCGATTGTTCCATAGAGCAGATAGCGGCTATTATTAAAAAGCCGCCTGGTACTGTGAAAAGTCGATTGTTTAAAGGAAGAAACCTGATTAAAAAAAGATTGGAGGACACTGGTTATGAGAGACGACTGCATTAATATGGAAATAGAAGAAATGATCCGGGCTTCTGTTAAAATAGTGGATGTACCGGCCCCGGAACTGAATGAAAGCCTCAAAGCGGCTCTGCATCTACAGGAAGCCGCACTGCGAAAACGACCTGTCACATATGCCTTATCACTTTGGTATCTGCCCATGCTCTTAAATCTGGCAACGTTTTCTTTACTGGCTGTTTTGGTTGTTACAGTCATTGAGAATGTTTATTTAGCTTACTTTGCCGCTGGCATTTGCTTTTATATAGCTGTGGCGGGCATATTGATTACTATGATAGGTGTAAAAAGAACAAACATAAAAAAGGATATCACAATCCGTATTGAGAAAAGAGGAGTTTTGGCGTGAACAATTTGAAAAACAAAAAATTACTGTTTTATATCGGGATGTTTATCATCTTATTGCTGATTTTTTTTCGGTTCGGTCTGTTCTATTTAAAAAGCGATGGGTTTAGCGGTCTTTCCGTGCTGATTCCCGTCATGCTGCTCTGCTTTATCATTTCCGCGTTGTGTACCGCTGTTTTTTTTGCAGCGTGGGTATATCGGGATTGTATAGAGCGGGGCGATGATCCGATACTATGGCCGCTTGTAGTTTTTATTGCTACACCCTTTGTCGGGTTATTGATTTATTTTTTGCGTCGTTCAGAAATAAAAGACGCCTGTCCTGCTTGTGGACATAAAATTTCATTAAAAGCAAAATACTGCGAAGCGTGCGGAACACTTGTTAAAAAGGAGGATAACAGCATTATGGTACAAAGAGGAACACATCATTTAAAATTTATTATCGCCGGGGGTATGAGCATGGTACTCATGTTGATCTGCCTGACGGGGGTTATCATCAGTGTGGTCACCGGCAAGGGTATCAATAGGGATGCTGCTTCCAGTGAGCGGATTTGGAACTCAGGGGTGATCAGTATGAATTATAATGCCTGTGTTGGTGACATCTGGAAACTGGATTTCAGAAGTGCCAGTGACGGGTTTGTGAAGGAACAAAATATGACGATTACAGACGCAGACACGCAGCTGCTTCATGCAGACATTTCCTGCGGCACTGTGCCGGACGGGGCAACACTTGTTTTGTGGCTGGTACAGGGAGATGTGGCAGAGTCTGTTGATATTACCAATCTTTCCGAGCCGCTGGAATACCCTTTGCATGAATTTGAAAACGGAAAAATTCATGTCAGGCTGCAGATCAATGGTGTAGAAGATACCGTTTCAGAAATCTATATTAAGTAACAAGGCCGGCAGCGCCGATATATGCAGCAGAAAAGGAGGGAGATGTGGGATGAAAAAGATCAGATGAAAGACAGGATCATTCACCTTCCCGGAGAGCAGTGGAAGGGCACGGTGGTTCCTATTGGCTATACAACGGAAACGTATTATGATGTGAATATGCATAAGGTTTCCGACGGATATGATATTACGATTCATAAACGTAAATTTGATGTGCCGGTGACACATTGTCCGGAGGTGTACGACTTTCCGGATAAACTGTATCGGGAGCATTGGGAGAAAGCATTTGCATGGGGATCGTCGAAGAGAAGGATGGTAAACAGGATCTGATTGCCTGCATTGAGACATGTCCGGAAGAGTGGAGTAACCGTTTGATTGTTACGGAACTGTGGGTTCATGAGAAAATCAGAAGGCAGGGGATCGGTCATGCGCTCATGGCGATTGCAAAGGAGCAGGCGGTTTTAAAACATCGGCGGACAATTATATTAGAGACGCAGTCTTGCAATACAGGCGCGATTGCTTTTTATCAGAAGGAAGGATTTGACCTCGTCGGCTTTGATACATGCTGCTATACCAATCGGGATATGGAGAGGAAAGAAGTGCGGATCAATATGGGATATTTTCCCAGGCGGCAGAAGGTGACGAGATTGTGGGCGCGATCTTTTACAGCAAGGCGTGGCTGAGAAAGGAGACCGGTCAGGAGAAAGAAATCCTGTTATTCGGACCGCTCTGTGTAGCCCCTGGGTGGCAGGGGTGCGGCGTGGGAGGTTTGCTGCTGGAAGAAACGCTTGCGCTGGCAAAGGAGGCCGGGTATGAAGGGATCGTGATTTTCGGTGAACCTGATTATTATCCGGGACACGGCTTCCGGACCTGCGATCATTTCGGAGTCACTACGGCGGACGGTAAGAACTTCGACGCGTTTATGGGGATCGAGCTTGTGGAAGGCGGGCTTTCTGGTTTCGGCGGGAGCTTCTATGCGCCAGAGGTATTTGAGGATCTGCCGGAGGAGGAGAACGAGGCATATACGCAAAGATTTGACGCGCCGGTGAAGAGGAAATTCCCGGACCAGTGGGATTAGGAGGAGAGAGGAACAGGTTTTGGTATGACCGGGCAGAGCGTATCTTATAAAAGGTATTGACAAATTATTTATCACATATTAGAATAAAATTACTTCGAGACGCGAATTAATTATGCTGTGTTGTATCACTTTATAAAAACCAGACGATACGACGCCCGGTGTCACCGGACAGGAGCTGCCATGAATTTGATAAAATACGGAGTTCCCGAGGAACTATCCCAATTTGTCATAGATTATATAGAAGAGGTTAAAGAACTGATATCCTCTGATCTGTGGGAGAATGTGTTTCTGAACTGCTCCAAGAATGAAGTGCTGGTCTTCTGGCTGCTTTTCCGTAAGGAGGCAGTGAATATGACGGAAATCGCCGATTATGTTCATGTGCCCCTCAACACGGCTACCGGAATTATCAGCCGGATGGAGAAGAACGGTCTGGTGATTCGTACACGTTCCGAGGAAGACAAGAGAGTGGTGCAGATTTCCTTCAGTGAAAAAGGCATGGCGCAGTTCGAGGCACTGGTAAGCGAGCTGCTGCGTTACGGTATGGAGATCATAGGGTCCCTGACGGGGGAGGAGATGGAACTGCTTCAGAAGATGACGGGGAAGGTTCTGGGAGTGCTGCGGCAGGAGAAGGACAAGGAGTCGGCAGTTTCCGGGAAAATCAGAAAGATTGAGATCGAATAAAGCGAACAGGGCTGTGGAGCAGCTTATAATAATAGAAGGATATATATGTAAAGGCAGATAGGCAGAATGGCAGTTGATTGTGGGAAGCAATGACTGCCAAATCATAACACATATACTTCGGTCGAGGAACTATTCGAGTGCGGAAGAATACAGGAAAGGAAAGTATCATGTCAAAAATCTACATTTTTACAGGAAAAGGCGGCGTCGGAAAGAGTAGTGTTGCGGCGGCACATGCGGTCAGGAGCGCGCAGGAGGGGAAGCGGACGCTGCTTATGAGTACGGATATGGCGCATAATCTGGGCGATATTTTTGAGAGAAAGCTGGTCAGAGAGCCGGAGAATGTGCTGCCTAATCTTGACGCATACGAGATCGATCCGGAATATGTGATGAGCAAAGATTTTGCTTTTATCATGGAGTATCTGGGTGGGCTTCTATCGGGAGCGGGGCAGAGCAGTGCGATGACAGCAACAGTACGCCGGACGGCCGGGGCGGAAACCGACGTCAGCGGTTTACAGGACCCTGGCATGATACCGGGCATGGAAGAACTATTTTCCTTATTAAAAATAGCGGAGATCTATCGCAGCGGTAATTATGACCGGCTGATCGTAGACTGTGCGCCTACGGGGGAAACATTGTCACTGCTAAAATTTCCGGAACTTCTTTCGTGGTATATGGAGAAGCTTTTTCCTGTCGGCAAGGTGGGTGTCAGGGTACTTGCACCGGTTTCAAAAGCGGTTTTCAGGATGGAACTGCCAAATAAAAATGCTATGAATGATATCGAAAGAATGTACCTGAAACTTGCCAGACTGCAGGAACTGTTAAAAGACCGTGATACCACATGTGTCAGGATCGTGACCACACCGGAGAAGATGGTGGTGGAGGAGACAAAGCGCAGTTATATGTACTTGAACCTTTATAACTTTAATGTGGATGGAATCTATATCAATCGGATTCTTCCGCAGGAGATCGGCAACGATTTTTTTGAGCATTGGCTGGAACTGCAGCGGGGCTATATCGGACAGATCAAAGAATGTTTCGCGGACATACCCGTCTACGAGATTCCGTGGTATGACGAGGAACTTAAGGGGGAGCGTGCGATCAGGCGGATCGTGGACGATGTGCTTGTCCATGCAGATGTGTTTGAGAACAGGGCAGTTGCAGAACGGGAGCGGTTTACCGAGACGGAAAACGGTTATCAGCTGGTGGTATTTATGCCTTGTGCGAATAAGGAAGACATTGATCTGTATCAGTCTGCCACGGACCTGATCATAAAGACGGGAAACTTTAAGCGTAATGTGCCGCTGCCGAATGTGCTGCGAGGCTATGTTGTCTCAGGAGCCAGATTCGAGGACGGGCAGCTGGTGATTCAGTTCACTTCACAGGGCGGCAGAAATGGAGGATCGGTATGAACACAGAAATGTTAGACAGAATCATGACGGCGAAGGCATATCAGAAAAAAGCAATTCTCGCATTGTTTCCGGAGGAGATGAACAGTCATGTAGAGGTGATCGAAAGAGAACTCAAGCTGATGGCAGGAGAGGTGCTGCAGGCGGTGCTGCATGATATCTGCGCGCATGGCGGCCCAGGGCAAAAATATTATGGAGCCGATGAATATGCGGACAGCAGTATGGGGAATAAAAACGGCAGAAGTGGTACAACAGGAAATGCAGGCCGCGGGAACGGCACAGTGGGAAGTGAAGGCGGCAGGAACGGAGAAGGAGAGGGAATAAACCTGGAAGCCCGGACAGTCCGCAACACACGGAAAATTGAAATAGTATAGGCGGTACACTTTATACAGTGCTATAAAGAAAAGAAGCGAAGATTAAGTATGTAAAGATAAGTAGGTAAAGAAAAACAAAGTAAAGAAAGGGATATGGATATGTTTCATAAATCACTTATACTTGCAGTAGATATGTACGGCTGTCCGAACAGGTGCAGACATTGCTGGATCGGTCATATGCCGAACCGGAGGATCGGGGAGAACGCAGACCGCTGGATTGTTGATTATTTCAGCCCTTTTTTTGAGCGTATTACTTACTATAGCTGGTTGAGAGAACCGGATTTCTGTGATAACTACAAAGAACGCTGGGACAGGGATAATGAGATTTCCGTTAATGCCAGACCGGAACGCTTCGAACTGGCAAGTTTCTGGCGTCTGGTAAGAGATCCGGATTATGCGCTTTTCTTAAAGGAAACAGGTGTGAAGCGGGTTCAACTTACCTGGTTTGGAATGGAGACAATGACGGATCGATACACAGGGCGTAAAGGGGCGTTTAAAGAACTGCTGAAAGCCACGGATATTCTGCTTGCGAATCAGATTGCACCCAGATGGCAGGCATTTATAAATGAGGAAAATAAGGAGCAGATCGTCTCGCTGGCTGATCTGGCGGATACCTTGCAGCTGGAGGAAAGATGCGCGGCGTTCGGAGAGCGGTTTGCATTTTTCGTACACAGCGGGAGCTGCGACGGTGAGAACCGTAAGCTGTATGATATTCGAATCGAAAAGGATCATGTTCCGGACAAAATAAGACCGTACTACATGAATTATGATGAGGTATACACGGAGCAGGAATGTTGTGAACTGCTCAAAGACGATCATTCTCATGTAGAGTACCACAATGAAGAACAGATCGTGCTGAACGTGTCGAATACATATGATGTGTATTTCAACTTTACGCATATGACAGAGGCGTGGAAGATCGGCAGTCTGAAGAGTATTGAACCGGAGGAAATGGTAAGAAGGGTGATCACGGAGGATACGGCTGCCTTGCGTACTGCCAGGGAAGTCACGCTGCAAACACTCGTTGAGAAGTACGGAAACAGGCATTCTAAGAGAGCCTTTTTTATAGACGATTATAAATCCTACTTACTCAATTGCCATATGGAAGGGGTAAAGAATCCATGAGAATTATCATCTATACTGGAAAAGGCGGCGTCGGCAAGACGACCATGGCAGCGGCGACCGCATGTAAAATAGCCGGGAGCGGTAAGCGTGTGCTGATTATGAGCACGGATCAGGCGCACAGCTTAGGAGATGCTTTCGACAGGAAGATCGGCAGGGACGTTACGGAGATTACGGAGTATCTTGGTGCGCTGGAGGTGGATACGGTTTATGAGAGCGAGCGCAGCTGGGGGAACATTAAGGATTACTTTAAACAGCTTCTGACATTAAAAGGCGGGAGCGGTATCGAAGTGGAGGAACTGCTGGTATTTCCGGGTCTGGAAGAACTGTTCTCCATGTTCAAGATTCTGGAGATGTATGAGAGCGGCAGATATGATACGATCATTGTGGACTGTGCGCCCACGGGTGAGACGCTGTCACTGCTCAGATATCCGGAACGGCTGTCCGGCCTCATAGAAAAAATTCTACCGATCAAGAGAATTGGCGTAAAGACGGTAGGGAAAGTCGTGGAGAGCACCATGAAGATTCCCATGCCGAAGGACAGTGTTTTTGACGATATCGAGTATCTGATGGATAAGATGAAGCGGCTGCAGGAACTTTTGTTAAACAAAGACATCGTGAGTCTGCGGGTGGTCACCACACCGGAGAAAATTGTGCTAAGCGAAGCAAAGCGCAACTTTACCTGTCTGTATTTATATCACTATAATGTGGACGCGGTCATCGTCAACCATGTTTACCCGCAGGAGGCGATGGAGGGCTATTTTAACAAATGGATGCGGGCGCAGGAAGAAACACTGCAGGAGATCGCGGGGAGCTTCGGCCAGGTGCAGCTGTTCTATGTGGAATTGCAGAAGAGCGAGGTTCGCACGCTGGAGATGCTAAGCGATCTGGGGGAGCGGATCTTTGCAGAGTGCGACCCTGATGAGGTGTTGTTTGTGACAGAAATCTATACGGTGAATCAGGAGGAAGGATATCTCAGAATATATCTTCCCTTTGCGGACAAGGATGATTTGTGTCTGGAGCAGAAGCAGCGTGAACTGGCGGTAGGGGTACGAGGCGAGAAACGCAGGTTCCCGATACCGCCGGAGTTCTCGAATCGTGAGATCAACGGGGCGAAGTTTGAGGATGGGTTTCTGTATGTGAAGTTCGGGGTATGATTTTGTAAAAGTGTCTCTTCCGGCGATGGTTGAGACGGAGCGTATATTTGGCAGCGTGTTCAGTAGTACGATGGTGGAATCAGCGCATAATTACCTCCGCAATAACACCCGCCGCCAGCCGTGAACCAGCTTCGGATGCATGCTGCCCGTCCATAGCATACAGTTCAATTTCGGGATGCGCTCTGTGGTATTCCCACCATTTTTCACCGACAGGAGCTAATTCACAGCCGGTTTCTTTCTGTAATTCACGATAGGCGTTACTCATAGTCTCCTGGGCTGTTTCGCCGTCCGCCTTAGTGGTCCAGGTCATATAAAGAATAGGTCTTGCACCGGCTTCCTGCGCCCATCGGATCAGTTTCCGGCCACACTGAGCCATGACGGACAGATCACCCATAGGGTGAGCGACATGCTGCAGGACGACCGCATCATATTCGCCGTATAAAATATTGAATCTTACTTCTGGTTCTTCCACATGAAAATCCCATCCTTTGCCGCCGTGGGCTAACATGGTGACTTCTGTCTCCACATGATGTTCGCGGCAGATATCCGCAAACATATGAGGCATATCATTGTAGTAGGTGTGGCTGTTTCCGATGAATAATATTCTCATTTTATTGGAGTCCTTTCGGGGAAAAATAGTGTACTGTAGTTACTATACCATTGGAAGGACAAAAAGGCAGCTATAAATATATTCAACCTGACTGGATTTTGGTTTATAGAACACAAACAATTCTAAATGAACAGGAGACTTGCCCGATTTAGCGGGTATTGTTATACTGGATACATAGCCGGGTTTTGGTGCTCGGACAGAAGACTTTTTTTACAAGAAACAAGATGGAGGTTTTTGCATGAAGAGATATGTAGTGGTTGCATAGCGATGGCTGTTGCAACAAAATATAATTGATTGTTATAGCCATCGCGAATCCTGAAGAAATAAATATTAGGAGGGCGATCATGGGCTATATTAGGGCGGAGGATATTCTGCCGGAAGATGTGCTTGCTCTGGTGCAGCAATATGTAGACGGACAGATGATCTACATTCCGAGGAAATCGGGCTATCACAAGTCATGGGGAGCAGGGACAGAGACAAGAAAGGATCTGATGATCCGAAATGCAGAGATGTATGAGGCGTATCTGTCCGGCGTGACGGTTGCTGAATTATCCGGGAAATATTTCCTGACGGAGAAGAGCATACGCAGGATTATCAGAGCGTATAAAGAATGACGGGCGGCTGATATCTGTAAAGAAGTCATGATATCAGCCGTTACCTTGTGTATTCGGTAAAAAAGGAGAACTGCTGCATGAAGAACAATAATTATAAGGAGTCGGCGCGCTGACCGGGAGGTTGGTGTAAGTCAGACATCTCCTCCCGACATGTTTGCTTCAGGAACATTTTGAGCGATCTTTAGGAGGACAGACAATTGAATAGAGAGAACAAGAGAAAATCTTTTGAAAAAGGCTACTATAAAAAACATGCATGTAATGAATCATTTACATGTAAGGTATGCGGGCGTCTGGTCGTGCCGGCAGGAGCGGGCAGCGATCACAGAAATCATTGTCCGAACTGTTTAAGCAGCCTGCATGTGGATATAGAACCCGGGGACAGAGCATCTGACTGTGGCGGGCATATGGAGCCGGCAGCCGTGTGGGTCAGGAAGAATGGCGAGTGGGCGATCATTCACCGCTGCCGTATATGCGGTGGTTTCAGTTCCAATCGCATAGCGGCGGATGACAATCCCATGAAGCTGATGTCGATTGCGATGAGGCCGCTTGCGGCGCCGCCTTTTCCCATTGAGAGAATCGAGGAGATGACGAGGATGATGGGCGGTGAAGGAAACATACAGGTTTGCAAATAATGAGAAAAGAGTATTTGTGCAGTATCATCATGTACAGATACTCTTTTTTGAATTGTTTTTTGTTGTACCTTACGTACGGCACTTCCGTAATTATATAGTTGTTCCACATGTACCCAGTTGCGGACTCATATATCACTGGCTCCCGAATACTGGCTCCATGCCTGTTTGAACCTTTCAAACTCCATGGTTACGAAGTGCATATGGAAAAACACCCAGACACGGCGGCGGTACAGATGGACAGTGTGATCGACCTTATGACCTTATGAATGCAAAGTAAAACTGCAAACTGTACCCCTAAAAGTACAAACTGTACCAGAAGGGTTGTACTTATGTGCCGGTTTGATAAAGTAATTGCATATCAAGAAAAATCAGCATGGAAGAAACAGAAGAAGGTGCAGAATGGAGGAATTATTTTATGAGAAAAAAGAAAGGAAACCTGTTGCAGAGAACGATGGCGCTGCTGCTCTCGGTGGTGCTGGCTGCGGGGATGGCACTGGATGCGGTTCCGCTAACCGTCCTGGCACAGGAAAATGCCGGGGAGGGGTATAACGCGGCAGAGGAAAGCGTTATCGGGAATACGGTGACGGAGGAAGAGAGCGGAGCAGAAACGGGCGGTGAAGAAACCGGAGCAGATTCTGCGGTAGAGCAACCCGGTGATGGAGATACGGAAGAAGCCGGGGAAACGAAGAAACCGGCGGAAAACCCCGTGCCCGAAGGGCAGGACGGTGAGCCTGGGCAGAAACAGCAGGCGGCAGAAGATGAAGAGGGTACCGGCAGCAACGATCAGCAGCTGGATGGAACGGCAGCGAAGCGGCAGGTGATGGGGACGGTAGATGTCTCGGCGCAGGCGGGAGAACTCCCGGTTTCCGGCGAGGGCTGGATGTTGGACACTGACGGTAAGCTGACGATTGCGTCGGATACCGGGATGACGAACTGGGAGAACAACTATAACGATAGGAAGCAAATAAAAACGATAGAACTGCTGGACGGTGTGACGTTTATAAAAGAGAATGTATTTTTTGAAGTTAGGCTGACAGCTATCACGATTCCGTCCAGCGTGACAAAGATAGAAACTGGTGCATTTTGGGGCTGTCAAAGTTTAACGAACATAACGATCCCGGAAAGTGTGACAAGCATAGGGGATACCGTGTTTGCGCAATGCAGAAGTCTGGAAAGCGTGACCGTGCTCAGAGAGACTCCGGCAGCAATTGGAGCGGAGGCATTTAATTACTGCAAGTTCGTGACAGATAATACGAAAGGCATAAAGGTGCCTGCGGGAACTGCGGCTGCATATAAAGCCGCATGGACAGAGTGGGCGGATTATATTACGGATGGGACAGACGGCGCGGAGGATGCTCTCATTGCTTCCGGCACGGGCTGGACGCTCGATAAAGACGGTAAGCTGACGATTGTGTCAGATCATGGGAGGGTGGCCTGGGTTGCTTCGGGAGTGACGACGTATGCTGATAAAGTAATCAGTGTAGAAATGGAAATGTGTGAGGATGCTCCTATAAGGGCCTTGTATATGACTATGTTCAATGGGTGCACTAATATGAAAAGCATAACAATTCCGGATAGTGTGACTTACATAGAACCGGGCACGTTTCAGTATTGTAGTGCACTGGAAAGTATCACGATTCCGGATAGTGTGACGAACATAGGTAACGATGTGTTTATGTTCTGCAACAATCTGAGAGAAGTAAGGCTTCCATCGGGCATGACAAGCATACCGGAAGGTATGTTTAGCGACTGCGGCAGTCTGGCAGACATAACAATCCCGGATGGTGTGACAAGCATCGGGGCATGGGCGTTCAGGAGTTGCAGCAGCCTGGCAGACATAACGATCCCGTCTGGCGTGACGGACATCAAATATGGTGTATTTATGGGCTGCGAGGGTCTGACGGGCATAACGATTCCGGACAAAGTGGAAAATATAGGATATTTGGCATTTAAAGGCTGCAAGGGTCTGGAATCCGTAACCATGCTGGGAAACAACCCGCCGACGCTTACAGCAATGCCAGACAGGGAAACGACGGCCCATTTTGAAGGCTGTAAATTCGTGACGGATAACGCGAAGGGCATAAAGGTGCCTGCGGGAACCTTGGATGCATATAAAGCCGCATGGACAGAGTGGGCGGACTATATTACGGACGGGACAGACGGCACGGAGGACGAGTTCCTTGCTTCCGGCGAGGGCTGGACGCTTGATAAAAACGGCAAGCTGACAATCGAGTCGGATGCCGGGATGAAGGATTGGACGTATTTTGGGAGAAACAGTAACGCAGAAGGAGTCAAAAGCATAGAGATAGAAATGAATGTTGAATCTGCCGTAGAGACCATAAAGACGGATTCGTTCCGAACGTGCGTTAATGTGGAAAGCATTACCATCCCGGACAGCGTGAAAACCATAGAGGGATATGCGTTCATGAACTGTAGTAAGCTGACAAAGCTCACGATTCCTGACAGTGTGGAGAGCATAGGGGAATGGGCGTTTAATGGCTGCAGCACTTTGAACGAGATAACGCTTCCAACCGGTATGACAGCCATTGAACAATACATGTTTTACAACTGTAGCAGTCTGAGCAGGATTACCATTCCTTCCGGTGTCAAAAGCATCGGAGATTGTGCGTTTAAGAACTGCAAGGGTCTGACAGGCATAACGATTCCGGCCGGAGTGACAAGTATTGGGCATATGGCATTTCAAAACTGCGAGGGTCTGGAAACCGTAACCATGCTGGGAAGCACGCCGCCGACGCTTGGAGTATCGTCAAGCGGGAAAACGGCTCATTTTGAAGGCTGTAAATTTGTGGTGGACGACATGACAGGCATAAAGGTGCCTGAAGGAACTGCGGATACATATAAAGGCGCATGGACAGAGTGGGCGGACTATATTTTGGGGAACAGTGCACCAGACACACCGACCGACAAGGATAAAGTGGAAGCGGCGAAGAAAGCAGTGGAGAAAGCGCTGGCCGACATCACAGTGTCCAACGCCACCACGAAGGAAAGCCTTGAGACAGCCATTGCGGAAGCGGTAAAAACCGCACTGGAAGAGGCAGACATAGACAGCACAGACGTAACCGTGAAAGTGGAAGATTTTGCGAAGACAGAAGCGACCACGGACGCGGCAGGCAGTATTACCGCAAACATAAAGATCACCAGCGGTACGGAAACAGCCGAAGCGGCGGTTGATAAGACGATCGACAGGCTGCCGGGAACGCCCGCAGATAAAGTGGAAGCAGTGAAGAAAGCAGTGGAAGAAGCGCTGAAGAATGCAGTCAGCAAGGCGCTGGCGGACAAGGAAGTGACCAATGACAATGCCCAGGAGGTCGCGGAACAGATCAGCGCGCTCATCCCGGAAGCTGTTGCCGGGGCGTTAGAGGCAGCGGGAGTCAGCACTGATGAGATAGAAATCGGTGAAGTGGACATCCGGATAGAACCGGCGGCAGACAGGGAAGGCAGCATCAAAGTGACCATACCGGTTACAAGCAGAGAGGAAGCCGGAGTGTCAGGAAGCGCGTCGGTCCAGGTGCCGGTCACGAAGCCCGGCGGGGAAGAAGACCCCGACAAAGAGGCGGAGGCGGCAAAGAAGGCAGTGGAAGACGCCTTAAAGAACATCACGGTTACCAATGAAACAACACTGGAAGACCTCCTTGCCGCGCTGAAGGAAGCGCTGGGGGAAGACGTGGCGGTGGAAGGCATAGAGGAACTTGAAAGGGTGGATGCGACACAGGACGCGCCCGGAAAGCTCAGCCTGAAAATCAAACTGACTATTAACGGGAAAACGATCTATGTCATCGTGAATGTTCCCATAGCGCAGCCTGGCAGGAAAACCGGCGTGTATGTCCGCTTCACGGACTATTATGATATGGACGGCTCCACGCCTGTTTACAAGTATACCGGGCTGGCAGTCAAACCCGCGGTGGAAGTCTATAACAATGAAACGCTCCTGACCCCGGGGAAGGATTACACCATCGGATATAAGAACAACATAAAGCCCGGCACTGCAGCGGCCCTGACGGTGAGGGGAAAGGGCAGTTTCTCAGGGACATCCAATGCGGTCAACTTCACGATCATCAACGCGGACATCGACAGGGATACGGAACATCCCACAGAGATGACTGTAGTAGTCAACACAAAAGTAACACCCGTCATCATGAACGGCACGAAGAAGCTCACCGCGAAAGACTACAAGCTGGAAGGGGAAGGACTTGCCAACGGCAAATATGCGGCAGCCACAGCCCCGGGTGTCCCGAATCTCCTGACCGTAAAGGGAGCAGGCAACTATGAGGGAAGCAGCTTTACAATCAAAGTGACGGTCATCGAGAGAAGTGCGGCCGGAAAGCTGGCGGTGAAGATTGACAAGAACTTCAAGCCCGTGTATGACGGCACTGCCATGGATTTAAGCAGCCTGTTCCAGCAGCCGCAGAACGGTGAAGGCACAGGCACGGCAGCGGAGCCGCAGGAACAGACAGGCGTGATCACGGTAACGGACGCCAAAGACAAGACGAAGATCCTGAAAGAAGGGACCGACTTTACCGTCATCTGCACCTCAGACCTTACCAGCGCCGGAACAGTAAAGTTCACGCTGACGGGCATGGGTGCGTATACCGGAAGCGTAAACAAGAGCTTCCGGATCAGCCCGCTCAAGGTCACGGACAGCAGCAGGTTCTCAGTGACCTTTGATGAGGAGAAGACATATGAATACAGGGCAGCCGGGACGGAGGTGGACAGCCTTGTGGTGAAATACCTCGGGGAGACAGATTCGGATACGGATGATAAGATCCTGATACCGGGCGTGGACTATAAGGTCACTTACAGCAATCATAAGAAAGTGAGCAGAACGAGGGATGCAAGTCTCAGGATCACCTTCCTCGGTAACTATAAAGGCAGCAGTGCGGTATCAAAGAACTTCAAAGTCGCAGCTGCAAAGCTGTCATCCGCCAATACGGTGGTCACGGTTCCGGACAAGGTATACGGCAGGGCGAATCAGGCATACAAATCGGTGCCCATCGTGACTGTTGACGGAGTGACGATCAAAGCCTCCAATTACACGGTATCCTACGCCTGGGCGACAGCGTCAGATGCAGCGGACGACACGAAATATGTCGAAGACAATAGAGTAAAGATTACCATAGCGGAGGGCGACAGCTGGGCAAAGGTCAAAGTGAGGGTAACGCCGAAGGCGACAGGCAGCTACGGCTTGGCGGAAGAAGCGGTCCTTGAGGGTGCATACTATGTGCGGAAAAAGGACAACGCGGTCAACCTCACCAGGGCGAAAGTGACCTTCTTTAACAAGGCAGGCACACAGCTTAAGTCGCTGGAGTACAACGGCAGCACGTTCTATACCCCGGCAGGCAACAACGCCGAGGCGGATAACGCCCCGGACGATCCGAATGCCGTATACGTGAGAGTCACGGTAAGCGGCGCGGTGGTTGATCCGTCCCTGTATGATGTGACCTGGACGAATGCCACAGCCAAGGGTAAGGCAACAGTAGTGATCCGCGGCAAAGGCATAGCCGCAGACAAAGGCATGGCAGTGGGCAGCAAGAACCAGGCCGTTACCATCAAGGCCATGGTATTAAGAGGAAAGACCCTGAAATCCTATGTGGAGAACATTGCAAATGCAATGAACAGTCTTAAGGAGTTGTTTATTAACAGGAAGTAAGAGTAAGGCATGCGGAATCATTTACATGTAAGGTATGCGGGTATTATGGAGCCGGCAGCCGTGTGGGCGATCATTCACCGCTGCCGTATATGCGGTGGTTTCAGTTCCAATCGCATAGCGGCGGATGACAATCCCATGAAGCTGATGTCGATTGCGATGAGGCCGCTTGCGGCGCCGCCTTTTCCAATTGAGCGAATCGAGAAGAACAGATACTCTTTTTTGAATTGTTTTTTGTTGTCAGGATATGAGTGTTATGCTATACTAACCATGTTTTTCATTTAGTATAGCAGCATACTGGTCAAATTACAGAGCATATGGCAGCATTGCTCAGGACAAGGAGAGATTCGTGCGGACGCTTAAAGAAATTATCAGCCGGTATATGCGGCTGACTACATGTGTGCTGGTGGCACTTTTATTGATTATCATAGTGTATATCCAGATAGCCAATGAACAGAGACAGTCTTATGAGGGAGCGGTGGGGATCTTTCAGCAGATCGAGCAGCTTCTGATTCGCAATCAGGAAGAACTGGAAGAGATCAGAGTGGAGTACAGTGAGACATGTCTGCACAATGCGGAAGCTATCGCTTATATCATCGAAGACGATCCCTCCGTGCTGGGGAGTGTTGATGAGTTGAAACATATTGCGCAATTTATGGAAGTGGACGAAATACATATTTTTGATGAAACAGGGCGTATTTTTACAGGAACGCATCCGAAATATTATGACTATACGTTTGACTCGGGAGAGCAGATGCATTTCTTCAAGCCTATGCTGGAGGATAAGTCACTAAAGCTAGTGCAGGAGATCACGCCGAATACTGCGGAGGCGAAGCTGATGCAGTATTCGGCTCTCTGGAGTAAGAACGGGAAATTTATAGTACAGGTGGGGATGGAGCCGGTCAATGTCATGAAGGTGACACAGAAAAATGAACTGTCATATCTGTTTTCGCTGATCCGGGTGAATCCCGATGCACAGTATTATGCGATCGCAGCAGAGAGCGGGATGATCATCGGGTCTACGGAGACGGACTGCGTAGGAAAGAATCTGACGGAAATCGGCTTGAAACCGGATGATTTTCCGGACGGGCAGAAAGGATTTCATGCAGTCATAAACGGCAGGCATTCCTACTGTTCCTTTAAGAAAATTGGCACGAACTATATCGGGAGAGTAGTCTTGAGCCGCCAGATGTATCGACGGGTGCTGGGATCTACGGTTACGTCGGGGATATGTCTTATTATCATAGCCACGATTCTGTCCTGGGCGGTAACAAGATATATGAATCAGTATGTGGTAGAGGGTATTCGGGATGTGAACCGGAAACTGCACAGCATCGCCCAGGGGAATCTGGACGAGCTGATCGATATTCGCAGCAGCAGGGAATTTTCCGAACTGAGCAGTTATATTAATCAGATGAAAAAAAGCCTTCTCGACAATAACAGGAAGATGTCATATGTTCTCAGGAAAACCAACATGTATATGGGCGTATATGAATACAACGAGCAGATGCAGAGTGTCCGGATCACCGAATATGTGCCGCAGATACTGGCACTCGGACAGGAGGAGGCTAAGCGGCTGACTGCTGACAGCAGTGCATTCCGTAATTTTATAGACAGTCTGCGAAAACATCCTGTTCCGGAGGAAGCCAATATATATGAGGTGAAGAACCAATATGTGAAGCTGGAAGAGGTCCGGGAAAACGATGAAATATTTGGTGTTGTGATCGACGTGACGGATGAGATCATGAAGCGTAAGCAGATAGAAGTCGAGAGGGATATCGATCTGCTGACCGGTCTGTATAACCGGCGTGGCTTGGAAATGAAACTGAACGGTTTGTTTGCGGAACCGGAGAAACTCGGTCACAGTGCGGTCGTCATGATCGATGCCGATAATCTGAAAGTAATCAACGACACGTACGGACATGAGATGGGGGATGTTTATCTGCAGAAGGTTTCGGAGTTGATTTCGAGCAGGAAGGCACACGGTTCGATTGCGGCCAGACTGGGCGGCGATGAGTTTGTTCTGTTCCTGTACCAGTATGAGGATGAAAAAGAACTGACTGATGCCATTCATAATCTGGAGACACTGCAGGAGAGTAGTCCTGCAGCACTCGGGGATAACGTCAGTGTTCCTCTCAGATTTTCCATGGGATACAGTCTGACAGGAGAGCATATGGATTATCAGAGTCTGTTAAAAGAAGCCGATGAGAAAATGTATGAGAATAAGCGGGAACGTAAGAAAGCAGCTGCCCTTTCGAAGTGAGGGGCAGCTGTTTTCAGTCACAGGAAATGTTCTAAGGAGCTTGCGTAACCGGCATGTCCTCACGCCGTGTCCGTACATCAGAGATGTATCCGAAGCGGTCTCTTATGACGGTGATGTCTACGGAGCCTTCCGAACGGGATTGGAAAACACCGCCGATTTCATCTATGAAGATACGGACTGCTTCGCCCTTGTAGTGATAGAAGCCTTCCGGATCTCGTGTCAGATTCCACTCGGCATATTCTTTTTCCAGTGCTTCGTCATCCAGACAGAGGAAGAAATCTGTGCGGAAAGCACTTTTTTCCACATGAAATGCATTGGAAAGAGCGGCTCTTATCTGCTCGTCCATACGCAGCGGATCGTTTTCTGTATCTGTCCTCAGCACATCGAAGACGATGTCCTCCGCCCGCTTCTGGGCATCATTTCCAAGGGTAAGATCACGTGTGGTATATACCTTCACACCCCAGCGGGATAAGCTGCTTGCACAGTAGCTTGTCAGGTAGGGTGAAAAGGGCGCCTGGGCGCAGGTGGCAAAAGTAACGGTGCTGCAGGTTATAAAGCAGACGGCGGCAAGCAGCAGGAAGGCGGATGCCTTCTTATAACTTAAGATACTCTGAATCCTTTTCTCGACCTCAGTCTTGGAAAAGGCGCTGTAGAGTAGTGTGGAACGGCTGCCGGTGATAGCCATTGCCAGCAGGTTGAAGGCATAATTCTTACGGTCTTCCTCGTCGGCGCATGTTCTGAGCACCGCTTCGTCACAGGCAGTCTCCAGATCCGAGGTAAAGCATCTGGACATGATCCAGACGAGCGGATTGAACCAGTTAAGAATCAGTGCCGCCAGCATAACGGCCTTTATCCAATTATCTCTGCGCTTAATGTGCATGGTCTCGTGCAGCAGGATATGACGCAGCAGATTTCGGTCTGCGAAGTCCATGCGGGTGGGCAGATAAATGTGCGGCGCGAGCAGCCCACAGGTCAGCGGAGAGGCGATCTCATCATTGGTGAAGACCAGAATATGGCCCATATTCATCTCCCGCAGCAGAGTGCTGACTGTCTCGTTGTGCTCGATCAAAAGACTGTTTTTCAACTTTCTGGAGTAACGGTATTTCTGGTATAAAAGAATACCTGCCGTCAGCAGTAAGCCCGCTGTATAGATGAAAAGCAACGTGTGACGTCTGAGAGTAAAAGGAAAAGACAGACCAACGGCGTAATCGTATAAAAAGGCAGTGCTTTCACTGGCTTCGGCGTCTTCCACGATGCTGGCGGTGCTGGGAGAAACCGTATCGTTTGTGGTTGTAACGGCAGCTTCTGACGATTCGGCGATGCCTTTATAGGAAGCTGGCGTTGTGCGGATTGTCATATTTTCGATGGCTGCTTCCTGAGAGACGGTTTCCGTATCTTCAACGAGCGATATATTTTGTATGTCGGTATTGAGCAGACGATCAGACACGGACAGGAGCGAGTCGGCGGATGTTTTCAGGGTCAGCGGACTGCTGATGGAGAACGGCACCAGCAGACGTACCAGTATCACACACCATAGTATGGGAAATACGAACTTCGGCAGCCGCTTCTTAAGCAGGGCGCGCAGGAGCAGGACGATGAGGATCATCATGCTTCCGTAGACTGTCATCAGTATAAAGGGCATATTCATTCCAAAGTGCAGCATATTATTTCGCCTCCTTGATCATTTGAGCCAGACGCGCGGCGTCTGTTTCTGAAATTCCTTGGTTTTTGAGAAAGGATGAGAAGAACAGTTCGCTGGAACCGCCAAACATCTTGTCGATGAGTTGTTCCGTCTCACTTTGTGCCACTTCATCCCGGGTGACAAGCGGTCTGCATAAGAAATTAGGCTCTTCCCGTTCTATGGCGCCTTTTTCAATGCATTTCTTGATTACGGTATAGGTGGTGTTCTTATTCCAGCCGATACGTTCGGACAGAACATCAACGATCTCCCGGGCGGGTTTCTCGCCGTGTTCCCACAGGACTTCCATTACCTTCAGTTCTGAGTCAAATAGTTTCATCATTAACCTCCCGCAATTGATAATTTTAAATTTCAACCGTAACTCTTCTTGAGACTATTGCAATAGTCTCAAGATCTACACACAGACTATCATAATAGTCTGCACACGTCAAGGAGTTTTTTGGCAGAAAATTTTAAAGAAATTATGAAGTACGCAAAATTGCATGCACTATGTTATAATCAATGTATCAAAACAGCGGCTGTAAAGGAGACAACGGTATGCGTATTGCAATATGTGACGATGACGCGAAGTTTACGGATAGATTAAAAGTTTTCATAGAAAAGGAGCTCGGCGCACGAAACGTCACGCCGCATATTTGCGTTTATCATGACGGCGGGGCCTTTATTGCGGATCATGCAGCGTGTGACGCGGTTTTTTTGGATATTGATATGCCGTCTGTGAACGGGTTTGACATTGCGGAGCGGATCAACGGTATGGGAGATGCGCTGATTGTCTTCATTACCATGCATGATGAACTGGTGTATTCCTCCATCCGGTTCAGACCCTTCCGGTTTGTCAGAAAGTCACGTCTGGCGCAGGAGCTTCCTGAAGTGCTGGGTGATCTGAACCGGGAGGTATATAAACGGAATGCCGGAAGGAAATTTGAATTCCGGACACAGACCGGCGTAGTGTTTCTGGATGTCAGTACGATTGAATATATAGAAATATACGGGCACTGGATGCATGTATGTGTAGACGGCGGGGAGGATCTGAACTGCTACGGAAGTCTCGCGGATCTGGAGAAAGAATTTGCGCCTTTTGACTTCATCCGTACGCATAAGAGTTATATTGTGAACTGCAAGTATATCTATGCGATTGAGAAGGGACAGATTGTTCTCGACGACGGAACCAGGATTCTGCTCAGCCGCTACAGGGCGGGGGAAGTCAGGGACAAATTCAGAAGATATGTACGGAGTGGGATATGAGTACTGTGATTGAAATAAGCGCTTCCGTAGCGGAGTGCTGTATGGTTGTAAGCCTGTGCAACCGTTTTCTGGGGTTTCGGAATAAAAAAATGACGGTTGTAAAATCGCTTGCATTTTTTTTGTTTCTTCTGACAGAGAATATTCTGTTTACGCAGAGGGAGTGGAAGAGCGGGAGCGGCGTTTTGATAGAAAGTCTGGAGACTGTGTGTCTGATTGTACTGATCGCCGGTTATGTGCTGCTTTTTCTGGGCGGCAGGACCTATGAGAAGGTATTGATCACGATTTTTCCGATTATTGGGATTCTGACGATTAATCTGATCGTTTTCAGCATGATCCGCGCATTGTCAGGAGAATATGCGGCAGATATCGTTAAGCCGGGCGGTAAAGCGCGCGTCCTTGCAATTATTTTCAGCAAGCTTGCATTCTTCCTTCTGTGTGAGTTTGTGATTCGTATGCGGGGACGCAGACAGTACTCGCTCAGCATTTTTCAGTGGAGCATTCAGCTGTCATGCTTTCTGATTACTTTTCTGATTGGCTATTTGCAGCTCAAGATTTCTATGAGGACTGATAATATGCCGGAGTTTCTTCCGGTAAGTATACTGATTACCGTGCTGAATATTCTGCTGTACGTATTATTAAACAGAATGCGGCAGGACAGCATTCTCAAAGAGGAGTACAGGATATCAGGGATCAGTCTGGCGGCACAGGAGAAGATGATCGACGAGGCACGGGAACAGTATATGGAAATTCGAACGCTGCGGCATGACATGCGGCATTATCTCACGACGGCGGCAGAACTGATATCGGAGGGCAGAACGGAGGAGACGAAAGCGTATATCGAGAATATTGTTCATGAGAAAGTAGACAGAAGCGCATATGGAGTAGACACGGGGGATGTGGTGATTGATGCCGTGATCAACAACAGGATCGCGATCTGCCTGAGAGAACATATCGAGATAAAGTGTATGATCGATTCCGATATGAAAGCGATCGACCACACTGATATGAGCGTACTCTTATCCAATGTGCTCGACAATGCGATTGAGGGTTGTAAACGTGTGGAAAAACCGGAAATAGCGTTGACGATAGGGAACAGAAAAGCGTTTACTTATATCATTGTAAAGAACAGCATTGCGGAATCCGTTCTTAGCAGGAATCCGGATTTGGAGACCGATAAGAACGATAAGCCGGCGCACGGATTCGGGATCATGTCCATAAGGAAGGTTGCAAAGAAATATAACGGAAGCGTTGAGTTTCATGAAGAAGAGAAACTGTTTATCACCGAGATCTGGCTGGAGCAGCCGGAAACGGGCAGGGGAAACACAGATTGAAACGCCCATGTTTACCGTGGTGAAATTTTGAAAAGAAATAGAGGACAGAACTTTGAAAAGATGTTAAAATACTTTTAACTGTCTAAAGCAGCGGCAGGAAGAATTGTTTAGAGTGCAGGCGAAAGGGAAATGTACGAATGAGTGTGATCAGCAGTAAGGACGTCAACGAGATCATCAGAAAAACCTTGGGGATCATTAACCAGAGGATTATGAATCACGGGGAGATCACAGGTTATATTCTCTATAAAATGATGGAGTATGAGAATACATACACGGAGCAGCATTACACGGAACAGGAACTGGTGGATTACACCATGCTCGGCATTCTGCACGATATTGGATTATACAAGGAAGATAATGTCAAGAACGTCAGTGAGTTTGAGACCAAGAATCTGTGGCCGCATTCCATCTATGGTTTCCTCTTTTTAAAATATCTGTCACCGGTAGGGGATAAGGCGGAAGTGGTACTGTATCATCATCTGGATTATAACAGACATAACCTGATCCAGAGCCGGTATTTACATCTCATTGAGCTTTTGAGCCTCGCGGATAAGATGGATACATTCCTGCATCTGAAAGAGGAAAGTCTGGAACCGGAATATTTTACGAAGTACCGTGACACGAAGTTCTCGGGTGCGGCGCTTGATCTGTTCCGCAAGGCGGAAGAGCGGTACGGTATCACGGAGAATCTGGTGAACGGCAAGTACAGAGAAGAACTGGATGTGCTGCTGGCGAAACGGGCTTTCTCGGAGCAGTATAAGAGAGGATTCCTGGAGATGCTGGTGTATACCATTGATTTCAGAAGTGAGCACACGGTGATTCATACGCTGGCGACGGTGCACTTCGCGGAACAGCTCGGCAGACTGGCGCGGCTGTCCGGCAAGGACTTGCGGGATCTGCATTACGGCGCGCTGCTGCATGACCTGGGGAAGATTGCGATCCCGCTTAATATACTGGAATCCACGGGACGCCTGAATGATGAAGAGATGAGGATCATGAAAGCGCACGTGCGCATCACGGAGATGATTCTGGAGGGTGTTGTGGATGACGATGTGCTGCAGATCGCGGTCAGACATCATGAGAAGCTGGACGGCAGCGGATATCATAAAGGACTGAAGGCGGAAGATCTGACGCTGGCGCAGCAGATCATCGCGGTGGCGGATATCTTAAGCGCCCTTCACGGCAAGAGAAGCTATAAGGATGCTTTCAGTAAGGAGAAGATACTGGACATCATGAACGGCGATGCAAATAACGGCAAGATTAACAGAAACGTGGTGACCAGTCTGGAGCGCAATTATGACAAGATTATTGCAGAGTTTGAGAAAGAAAAAGAGAATACAATCGGGCTGTATCTCAAGATTAAAGAGCAGTATGCGGTGATAAGCGAACGGTTTAAGATGTTCGACTAGTGTGAACGAAAATACCGTTCACACGGAAGAACCGTCCGCAGAGCGGACTTGCTGCAAGCAGCATTCTTCCCATGTTTTGAGATTCCGCAGAACGGAATCATGAAAGTTAGTGTGAGAAGAACTTCTAATCACTCGCAGCAAAGGATGTTTCGTGGAGAAGCGATTTTTGATTGCATATACAAAGAAAAGGAGAACAGGTATGGAAAAGGCAAACGTGTATTTTACAACTTTTAAGGCAACAGAGCATGAGAATCTGCTGCAGAAGCTGCATCGGCTGATGAAGACGGCCGGATTTGAGTCAATTGATTTTACGGGCAAATACGCGGCGATCAAGATTCATTTCGGCGAGTACGGCAATCTGGCTTTCCTGCGTCCGAATTATGCAAGGGTGGTGGCGGATTATGTGAAGGAACTGGGCGGTAAACCTTTCCTTACGGACTGTAATACGCTCTATGTGGGGAGCAGGAAGAACGCTTTAGATCATCTGGAAACGGCATATATCAACGGTTTCTCACCTTACCAGACCGGCTGTCATGTGATCATCGGCGACGGATTAAAGGGGACTGACGAGACGCTTGTGCCGATTGACGGAGAGTATGTGAAGGAAGCGAAGATCGGTCATGCCATTATGGATGCAGACGTGTTTATCTCATTGACGCATTTTAAAGGGCATGAGATGGCGGGCTTTGGCGGCGCGCTCAAGAATATCGGCATGGGCTGCGGCTCCAGGGCCGGCAAGATGGAACAGCACTGTGACGGTAAGCCCAGCGTGAATGCGGCGGCCTGTGTAGGCTGCGGTGCATGCGACAGAATCTGTGCGCACGGTGCGCCGGTGATCGAGAATGGAAAAGCGCATATTGACCATAATAAATGTGTGGGCTGCGGACGCTGTCTGGCGGTCTGTCCGAAGGATGCGATTGCAGCAGACTTTGCAGACTCTGTCGCGGTACTGAATTATAAGATGGCGGAGTACAGTCTGGCGGTGTGTAAAGACCGGCCGTGTTTCCATGTATCTTTGATCTGTGATGTGTCGCCTAACTGTGACTGCCATGCGGAGAATGATATCCCGATCATTCCCAATGTGGGTATGTTGGCTTCCTTTGATCCGGTGGCGCTGGATCAGGCATGTGCCGATCTGTGTAATCAGATGACGCCCGTGGAGAGCAGTATTCTGGGGGAGAATTTGAAAGAGCATGGTAACGAGAAAGGACACGATCACTTTCATATGACGCATCCTGATACGGAATGGAAGAGCTGTATCGCCCACGCGGTAAAGATCGGTCTGGGAACAGACCGGTATGAACTGATTAAGATCTGACAGACGTGCGGCTAAAACAGAGGGCGGGTCAGAAGAAAGGCAATGTTGATTTATGAGGAATGTGGAAGATAAATTAGATGCATTGCGCAGGTTAATGGCAGAGAGAAATCTCTCGGCATACATCATTCCGACCGGAGATTTCCACGGTTCTGAGTATGTGGGGGATTATTTCAAGGAAAGAGAGTACATGTCAGGGTTTACCGGTTCGGCGGGAACCCTGATTGTTCTGTCTGAGGAGGCGGCGCTGTGGACAGACGGCAGATATTTCATACAGGCGGCGGATCAGCTTGCGGGCAGCAGTATTTTACTGATGAAATCAGGGCAGCCTGGTGTGCCTGCGATAGAAGCGTATTTGTGTGATAAGCTGGAAGCCGGAAGTGTGATCGGGTTCGACGGCCGGACAGTCACAGCCGGTTTTGTGCGTAAGATTACGGAGAAGACCGGGGCGAAGCAGATCACCTTCGCGGGAGATGAGGATCTGGTGGACCACGTATGGACAGACCGTCCCGCCATATCCACGGAACCGGTATGGGAACTGGACGCAGCATATGCAGGCAGAAGCAGGGAGGACAAACTAGCCGCTGTGCGGGACAGGATGCGCGAGAAGCAGGCAGACGTCCTGCTTATGACCGCCCTTGATGAGATTGCCTGGCTGCTCAATCTGCGCGGCAATGATGTGAAGTATACGCCGGTCTTTCTGGCATATATGCTGATGACGCAGGAGCGTGCGATTCTGTGCGTCCATGAGCAGATTCTGCCGCCTGAGATCCGGGAGAAACTCGAACATGCAGAGATAGAGACCGCGCCATATAATACTATCGGAGAAATCGTATCGGACGTCTGCAGGGAGAAGCGTGTATGGATCGACAGCGCAAGCGTGAATTACAGCCTGATGGGCAGCCTGCCGGCTGATGCCGTGCAGATCGACCGATGCAGTCCCGTCATATACATGAAAGCGGTCAAGACGCCGCAGGAAGCGGCACATATACGAGAGGCCCATATTCAGGACGGCGTGGCGGTGACAAGGTTTATCCGCTGGCTGAAGACGAGTGTCCGGGAACAGAGCGGTGAGCATGCACGCAGCGAAGCCGCAGAGCGGATCACGGAAATGAGCGCCGCACGGAAACTGGAGACGTTCCGCGCACAGATGGAGGGATATCTGGGAGCAAGTTTTGCGCCGATCATTGCATACGGAGCTCATGGCGCGATCGTACACTATGAACCGACGGCACAGACGGATGTGCAGATCCGGGCGGGAGGGCTCTGTCTGGCTGATACCGGCGGACATTACAGGGAAGGAACGACAGATATCACCCGCACGGTGGCACTCGGTAAGGTGCCGGAGGAGGAGAAGCGATATTATACGATTGTGCTGCGCGGACATCTGGCGCTCGGAGCAGCGAAGTTTATCCATGGTATTTGCGGGCAGAATCTGGATGCGCTGGCGCGAGCGCCTTTGTGGGAAGCCGGACTTGATTATAATCACGGAACCGGACATGGCGTCGGCTTCCTGCTGGGCGTACACGAGGGACCCCAGCGGTTTCACTGGCGTATCAACCAGAATGTGCAGAGCGTCGTGCTGGAAGAAGGCATGGTGATCTCCAATGAACCGGGCGTCTATCTGGAAGGGCGGTTCGGCATCCGGCACGAGAATCTTGTGCTGTGCCGGCAGGGAGAGCGGAATGAGCACGGGCAGTTCATGTATCTGGAACCGCTGACGATGGTTCCTTATGACCGGGATGCGATATTGCCGGAGTTGTTATCTGACCGGGAACGGAAGCTGCTCAATGATTATCATGCACTTGTATACAAAACGCTGGCACCATATCTTACGGAGGAAGAACGCATATGGCTTCAGGAGGCGACGGCGGAGATATAAGGATGTTCACAAAATAAAACAGAAAATGGAAAACAGAAGATTTATTTCAAGAAAGATTTATGGTAAAATAAATACGGCTTATTACGGCAAAATCAGTACCACGGAGCCGTGGAACAGAAATGGAGGACAGAATTATGGAACATCAGAACTTATCTGCAGCAGAGGCAATGGAAAAGCTGAGGGAAGGGAATGCACGGTACCTGAAGGCGGAGAGCAATACGGGAGATATCTCACCGCAGATCAGGCAGAAGACCTGCGACGAGGGACAGTTACCTTACGCGATCGTGATCACCTGCTCGGACTCAAGAGTGATACCGGAGAGTATTTTCATGGCGGGCATCGGCGAGTTGTTTACGATTCGTGTGGCAGGTAATGTGATGGACAATCATCAGCTTGGAAGCGTGGAGTATGCGGCGGATCACCTGGGATGCAACCTGGTGGTCGTACTGGGACACACCCACTGCGGCGCCGTGGGCGCAACGATCAGCAGCAGGCCTACCGGTTTCGTTAAATACATAACCGATGAGATCCGTGCCGCGATCGGCGATGAAAAAGATGAGTATAAAGCAAGTGCCCTGAATGTGATCAGAAGCGTTTCACGTATCAAGGAGGAATTAAAACTGACGGATGCGGATAAACTGAAAGTATGCGGAGCGGTTTATCATATTGATACGGGACGCGTGGAATTTTTGGATTAAAGTGATGTGATGAGCCGGGCGTGAAGTGAGAACGGCGGAAAGACAAATTCCGGAATGGAGGGCGGATATCATGGCGGAAACAGGTAAGAAGAGTCCGTATGCGGGCACACAGACAGAGAAGAATTTGCAGGCGGCAATCGCGGGGGAATCGACGGCGAGAAACAATTATACCTTCTTTGCATCCAAGGCAAAAAAGGAAGGCTTTGAACAAATCGCGGCGATTTTCCAGGAGACGGCTGACAACGAGAAAGAGCACGCGAAGATCTGGGTCAAAGAGTTGTTCGGGATCGGGAGCACGGCTGAGAACCTTGCTGCTGCGGCACAGGGCGAGAACTATGAGTGGACGGAAATGTATGCGGGATTTGCCAGGACGGCGGAGGAAGAGGGATTTCCGGAACTGGCATCCAAATTCCGTATGGTAGCTGAGATCGAGAAGCACCATGAGGAACGTTACCGCGCGCTGCTGCATAATGTAGAGATGCAGGAAGTGTTTAAGAAGAGCGAGGTCAAGGTCTGGGAGTGCCGTAACTGCGGACATATCGTGGTCGGCATGGAAGCGCCGGAAGTATGTCCCGTATGTGCTCATCCGCAGGCATATTTTGAGATCAGCGCACAGAATTATTAAGCGCAGCCGTAGAAGTACGGAATATGATTGAACAGGCAATGATGGAATCCGATCGGTAGTCAGACCGGGTTCCATCATTTTTGTGTCTATAGATTGATTGTCACTGACCGGATATAAGCAATGGGATTAATCAGCGGGACGGCGCATTCGCCGCTCTATTTTCCTTGTTACAACAAAGTAGCTGCTGATCAGAATGATATCCGCGCCGGCCCATGCCATGATCTCCGCGTAGAAAATACCGGTTTCGCCGACAAACAGCGGCAGCAGGATGGCAGTCACCGCACGCATGATAAACTCCGCTATGCCGGAGACCATGGGCAGTACGGTGTTGCCCATGCCCTGTATGGCGGACCGGGTTACATGAAGAATGTAGAGCACCGGCAGGCAGATACTCATAATCGCCAGATAATAGTAGGCGACCTGCATTGTCTTATCAAATTCTTCCGGGCTTCCCGAGATAAAGCAGCTCAAGATGGCCTTACCGCCGAGCAGCATGACGGCAGCAATCACTGCGGAGGTTGCAAGTGCGATCAGGACGGCTGCGCGCATGCCCTGGCGGATGCGGTCAACCCTGCCGGCGCCCAGATTCTGTCCGGAATAAGTGACCATGGAATAGCCGTAAGAGGTAGCAGCGACTTCCAGTACGCCGTAGAGCTTGTTAGTGGCTGTAAAGCCGGCGATAAAGATCACTCCGAAGCCATTGACCACGAACTGTACGATCATGCCGCCGACAGAGATAATCGCGTTCTGAAATGCCATTGGAAAACCAAGCATGAGTAGTTTGGACGGCAGATAACCGCTCAGACTGTAATCTGAGGAGCGCAGCTTCAGGATCTCGATCCTGCGGATGTGATGCAGGCAGTAGAGACTGGAAATGAGCTGTGCAATCAACGTCGCGATCGCGGCGCCGCTGATGCCGAATCCTAAGACCAGCACAAAGATGAGGTCCAGTACAATATTGGTGATCGCGGCAACGATCATGGCGTGCAGAGGCGTCTGGCCGTCGCCGAGGGAACGCAGTACGGATGCCAGCAGGTTATAGGACATAACGATCGGGATACCCAGATACATAATGCGCAAATACAGGAGGGAGTTGTCGATGATCTCCGGCGGTGTCTGCAGCAGTTCCAGGACAGGGCGTGCCACGGCCTGTCCACCGCCCAGAAGCACAATGGAGGAGATGAGCGACAGAGCCGCGGAACAACCGACCGTTTTGCGCAGGTCATCGTACTTGCCGGCGCCGAATTCCTGCGCCATGAGAATACCGAATCCCTGTGTGATTCCCTGAATGATGCCGAGCATAAGCCAGTTCATCCAGTCGGCGGCCCCGAGGGCTGCAAGCGCACTTACACCAAGCCCTTTTCCAACGACCATCGTATCCACGACCGTATAGAGCTGCTGAAATACATTGCCGATCATAAGCGGCAGGGCAAATGTCAGGATAAGAGCTGCCGGTCTGCCGTCTGTCATATTTTTCATACGTGCTGCCATAGTATATACCTCGCATGTGATCATGTTAATGGAATCTCTATATTAACAAAATGCAAAGCGGGTTTCAACCCCCCCTTTGCTGATCCGTTAGTTGATCTATCGTAACGACAGGTGCAAAGTATACCCTTAAAAGTGCAAACTGTACCAAAAATATTTTTTTGGAAGAACAATTTATTATAATAAATTAGTTTGTAATATATTATCACAAACTTCATAAGGATACTGACAGAAACGGGGTGCACAATTATGTTTAGGACAATTAAGGGAAGGCTTACGATCAGCGTGATCACCATCGTAATCGGCAGCATTATTCTGACGACGGCAGGAATCATGGCGGTTGCGGGGAAGCGTATGATCGAAGATCAGACGCAGGCGCTGCAGTTAAATGCGGATAAATACGCGGAGGAAATCAACACGTGGATCAAGACGGAGATGATGCTTGCCGCGGGTGCAGCGGACAGTATAACAGCGGGCGGCAGGGTCGATACGGATGTGATTCAGTCCGTCGTGGACGCGCATGCAGCGGGAAGAACGGAGCTTCTGAATCTGTACTGCGGAACAAAGGACAGCAGATTCATTCAGTCCAACCGGGAAGCGGAGATACCGGAAGGATATGATCCGGTGGAACGCGGGTGGTATAAACAGGCGGCGCAGGAGGGGAGGGTCATTGTCACAGATCCCTACTGGGACGTCCTCACGAATCAGATGTGTACGACGATCGCCGCGCCGGTCTACATAGAGGAGGAACTGGCAGGCGTCATAGGACTGGATGTGACGCTGAAGACGGTGACGAACCTGACAGGAAGCATCAATTATGATACGGGTGTGTATGGATTCCTGACAGACAGCAGCGGACACTATGTGGCCCATAAGAATCAGGCATATGAACCTACGGATACAGCGTCGGTTGCCGTGACGGATATCATGCCGGAACTGGAGAATATGATAAAGGGCGTGGACAGCGAGGTGAAGAAACTTGCGGATTACGACGAACGTGAGTGCTATTTTGCGGTTGCTTCCATTATGGGGTGTAATTGGAAGCTGGGCGTTGTTGTGCCGACAGCCAATGTAATGGATTCTCTGATGGCGATGATCATGGTGGCGGTGATGATTGCACTGATCGTTATTTTGTTTGTCGCGGTATTCATGGCAGGTCTGATCGGGAAGATGCTTGCGCCGGTACAGACATTAAAGCAGTTTGCATCAGGAGACTTCTCGGAAAATTCCGTAGACACTGCCGGCACGAAAGCGATTCCGAAAGAGTATAAGAATGAGACGGAGCAGATCAGGACCGCGACAGCGGAGGTGAAGCAGCAGATCAGGGAGATCATTCTGAACACCAAGCAAGAGGCTGAGAGTATCAGCGCGATTGCGGAGAGTACATCTTCCAATATGACGGTTCTGAATGAAGACATATCCGGGATATCCGAACTGGCGGGCAGAGTCATGGGACAGGCGGATCAGACTAAGGAACTGGCGGAGAATATTAAGATAAACGGACAGGAATTGGGTTATGCCATAGAAAACGTGGCGAAGAAGGCGGAGGAAGCGGCGGAGCAGTCGAATGACATCATGGAACGGGCCGGAAGACAGCATGAGAGTTCCAGACAGTCCGCGAGCGAGGCGGTCGCACTTTATCAGGATACCAGGGAAGACCTGGAGAAGGCGATCACGGACAGCCAGCAGGTGAGAGAGATCGACACGCTGACGGAGGAGATTCTGGCGATCAGTTCGAAGACCAATCTGCTGGCTCTGAATGCCTCCATAGAGGCGGCGAGAGCCGGAGAGGCCGGCAAAGGATTTGCAGTGGTGGCGGATGAGATCAGAGAACTGGCGGATAATTCCAGACAGGCGGTAGATAAGATACGTAAAGTTACGGAAAGCGTGGTGCATAATGTGGTTTTTCTGTCCGAGAGTTCAGGCAGACTGCTGGAATTTATGAATGATAAAGTGATGGAAGACTATAAAGGCATGACCCGGCTGGCAGATGTCTATCAGAAGGATGCGGCTTTTTATAATGATATCTCCAGTGACCTCGGGGCATCTTCACAGGAGATGAGCGCTAACATGGCGGGGATCAACGAATCGATCGCAGCGATTACCGGGCTTGTGGAAGAGGTCGCGGCATTTATGGAAAAGATGAAAAGAGCCGCGGAGGATTCCAATGCAAATTCGGGAGAAGTCATGAAACAGATGGAAGAATTATTCCGGCTGAGTGAACTTCTGAATGAGACGGTAGCTTCGTTTAAGGTGTGACGATGCACAGGGTATTGATCCGGGACAGGGCAGGTGCGTGAAGGAACGGGAGGCGTAGGAGAGATGTTAGGTGGGCCGGTATATATAGCGTTTATCCGGTACGCAATCAGTTTTGCAGGTGTAGTTCTGCTGTTTTCGCTGATGAGTGAATCGAAATATTACGGGAAGAAAATGGCAGTTCGTTATGGCTGCTTCGGAATCATCATGATTGCAGGCGCATGCGTGTGGTATATACTTGACTGGCAGAGCTGCAGCAAAATGGCGGCGCTTACGATGTACATAGGCTTCAGCATATTTGCCGTATGCATGAGCAGAGATCAGATTTATCTGGCAATCTATAAAATTGCGCTCACGTTTTATCTGCTGGCGGTGTTTCTGATCGGCGGTATTGAAGTTTCCATTCTTTTCTTTAACAGGAACGTATGGGCGGATATTATTACGCGTATTATATTGATTGTATGTATCACTTTATTTATTGATAAGAAGATGAAACATTCTATCAGGGGATTCAACGATTATGTAGAAAATGAGTTAGACGGGTTCTGCATTGCGGTGCTGATCATCAGCCTGCTGTTCGGGATCGGTTTTATCCTGAATCCGCGTGTGATCGGAAAGACGCCATACCGCCTTTTTCAGATCATGATCAACTTTTTCCTGACAGGGGCATTACAGCTTCTGGTGTTCAGACTGTATATGCATATCGGCCGGGAGAAGGAATATCTGCAGGAGAACCAGCTTATGCAGTTAAACCACCGCCTGCTGGAAAGAAATATGGAACTGCTGGAGACGTCTGTGGAATCCGGCAAGAGGTTACGTCACGACGTGCGGCACCATAATGCAGTGATTGCGGAGTATGCCCACAGGGGGCAGATTAAAGAGTTATTGCAGTATCTGGACGAATATAATAAGATGACAGAGGAGAGCGGCGTAGAAAGAATATGCGGGAATGCCGCGGTGAATAATATTCTGTCGGCATATACGAAGAGGGCAAGACAGGAACAGATTAAGGTCACACTGGATATCGAGCAGAAAAAGAATCTGGGGATACCTAACATAGATCTGGTAACCATATTGGCGAATGCTTATGAGAATGCCATATACGGCTGCATGGAAGTGAAGAGGCAGTCGAGGGAGCGGAAGTGCTCCATTCATCTCATGTTAAAAAAGAAAGGCAGCAAGCTGGTGATCTATTGCAGTAATACATGCAGGGTGGAGACAGAGATCAGAAACGGGCAGCCGAAGCCGGAATCAACAGGTGGAATCGGCGTGTCGAGTATTATAAAGACGGCGGAAAAATTCGACGGGGAATATGATTTCAAGAATGATAACGGTATTTTTATCTTCAGAATCATTATGAATATTCCACCGGTCACGGCAGGCTGAAAGGCGGATCAGACAAATGTATCGGATAGCGCTCTGTGATGATGAGGCGGAAGAACTGAATAAAACATTACAAATACTCGAAAATTATGAGAAAAAACATGCGGAGGCGAATCTGGATATAGAGAGCTTCATGGATGCGGATTCTCTTCTGGAGCTTATTGATGATGAACAATATATGCCGGATCTGATTGTTATGGATATCTATATGCCCGGGAAAACGGGAATCGAAGCGGCAAGACAACTGCGGGAGATGGGATGTGGGTGCAGGATTATTTTCCTTACAACATCTAAGGAACACGCGCTGGATGCCTTTGGCGTGGAGGCTGCGCAATACCTTGTCAAGCCGGTATCCGAGGAAGTATTGCATCAGCTGCTGGAGCGGTTTGTGCAGCGGGAAGAGGAGGCGCGCAGAAAATATCTGCTTCTGCGGGTTGAAGGCAGTATCCGGCGTGTAGCGGTCAATGACATTGTATATTGTGAAGCCCAGGGCAAGACGCAATGTCTGTACTTTACGGATGGCAGCAAGTGTCTGCAGCGCGTTACCATGGCGGAGATATACGAGATGCTGTCGCAGTATTGTGAGTTCGTGCGGTGCGGAATTGCCTATATCGTTAATCTGGAGCATATAGAAGGACTGAGCAGACGGGAACTGCTTATGGATAACGGTGATGTGATCTATCCCCCGCGAGGTGCCTTCATGACCCTCAGGGAGAGATATTTTGAGTACTACTGTGAGGAAGAGTCATAAACTTATATAAAATTATCTGATAGATATTCTTTTAAGCGAAAACCGCTTTATATAGAATATCTATTGCTTTTTTGTCATAAATGTTGTATTATGAGTTTACATAATGAGATTTACATAATGTGGAATCTGGGTATATAATTACCAATTGTAAAATGTAAGGTCACAAAGAGACGATCTATACAGAATAAACGTTTCGGAACGGAGGAAATGATGAAAAAGCGAATGATAGCGAAACTGTCGCTTGTCAGCTGCCTTGTGCTCGGAATGATGACGAGTCCCCAAAGCAGACTGACAGCACAGGCAGAAGAGGTTATGGCAACGGTACAGGGGAGTGTTATGACGGGTACGACAACGAGCCTGCTGAAATTATCCACCAGAGAAGGCAACATGGAGATCAAGCTGGACAGCACAACTGACACGACGGCATGTAAGATCCTGCTTGTCGGCAAGGATATCAGCGTCTCGGTCTCTCACGGTTCCGACGGGTATCTGCACGCGGTGAAGATCACAAGCGGCGCACAGGACGCTTCGGTGACATTGGATTCCTCGACGAACGTTTATGTTACGGGAACGATAGGAGATAAGTCGTCAGAGGATCTGTTGTATGTCAATACGGCGCAAGGCGAGATGCAGATTAAACTGGATACGACGACGGATATGAGTGGCTGCGCGGTTCTGGTGAACACGCAGGAATATCGCATCTATTGTTCGCGGGGGTCTGACGGTTACATGCATGCGCTCAGCATCTCTGATGCGTCGGCGGCGATCGGGCAGGTAAATCCTGCCGCAGCAACCGTACAGGCGGCAGACCTGTCTCTGACACCGACACCGGCAGCGGTCGTGACGGCAGAGACCACGACGGTTACGGGAACGGTGGGTAAGAATACGCGGGACGATCTGCTGTATTTATCGACTGACAATGGAGAAATGCAGATCGTGATTGATAAAAACACGGATACCAGAAACGGTATGTTTCTCATGCCGGATGCGAAGCTGACGGTCTCTGTCTATAAAGGTTCCGATTCCAACATGCATGCGGCGGTGATCGTGGGTTCAAAGAATATGACCCAACCGCCGGAAGTTGACGCCTCTTCACCGGCTGCGGTGACCGGAACAGTAGACGGAAGATCGAATGATAATATTCTGTATCTGAAGACTTCGGCGGGTGACATGGAACTCAAACTGGATACTGTGCGAAGCGTCACAGGCTGTAAGGCGTTTGTCACAGACAAGAAAATCAAAGTGACCTGTGTGCGCGGCTCGGATGCGTATATGCACGCGCTTGATATCACAGTGGCTGATTAGAAGACACCTGGGGAAACAAAAGATGGTAATACCTGTATTTGGGGATCTGTCGAAATCGAGATACGGTTTATGACAGATCCCCGCTTTTTGGGGACATTGCGGTTTACAGATATAACAGGCTGTGTTATAGTAAAACCAGTGGAACCAGTGGAATAAACGGCGTATGGGAATACGTTTCAAAGAAAGCGCCGCCATCCGGGACGGAACATTGATTGATAGAAGTGAGGATACTGATATGTATATAAATGATCTCGGCATAGGAAGAGTCAGTTTTGACGGTCGTACAAGTACGGTTAATGCGACAGACAGCGTAAGCAGAATCTCGTCCGTAAATCGCAGGAATAATCTCGGGAAGTTAAGTAATACGGTCAAGGGGAAGACGACGGAGGACTATGCGGCCGTTATGAAAAGAGCTGTGGAGGAGCAGGGAACTTCGAAAGTTATGCCGTTTGCGACTGCGGGGGATATTATTATTCAGGAAGCATTTAAGAAGATGGAAACCGATCCGGAATGGGAAGAGTCGGTGATGGGCAAGGTGAAAGACTATTATACCGGAGATTATGACGGAGGCAGTGCGCAGAAGAGTTATCAGAATCTGCTGGGTTCCAGCAGTCTGCAGAACTACCTGATCCAGAGTCTGATCGGCGGGCAGGGCACTCTGGGACTTGGACTTACAGGTTCTTCTTATGGAATCAGCAATCTCGCAGCGGCGGCTTACGGGAATGTGATGAACAGCGGATTAAGCAGCGGTTTGTTCGGAAGCTGGCAGTTATAAGTTGAGGGGATTTATAATGAAAGATATATGGAGGCAGCAGGGGATTTACCCTGCTGTTTTTATATTATAAGGTCAGAGTGCCGGAAATGTACAAGACAATTCGGCGGGATTTTGCTATAATTAAGAAACAAGACCGCTTGCGGAAATAACGGGAGGGACCAGGATGGCGAATCATAAGGAACTGATGGAATATATCATGGAGCAGTTAGCGGAACTGGGGGATGTCCGTAATATCCCGATGATGGGAGGATATGTCTTCTATTACAGAGAGAAGATTTTCGGCGGTATATACGGGGATGGCTTTATGGTAAAGATTACGGAGGCGAGTAAGAAGCATATGCCGGACAGCGAGCCGGAGCCGCCTTACGAGGGAGCGAAACCGATGCTTCCGGTAACGATTCTGGAAGACAGGGAGAAACTACAGCGGATGGTGGACGAGATGTTTGCCGAACTGCCGGAGAGAAGGCCGAAGAAGCGGTCTTGATTTGGCAAATCATTTCAGCTTCCGGAGTTTCTGGAGATATTGTAAGTATTGTATATAGCGTAGCAAATCCCTGCGAAACTGCCGATTCAATGTCTGGATGTCATACATAATATCAAACATTGTGACGTCTGCCAGGTAGTGATTCTTCAGGCTCGTATTGCCGGGATAGGAATCGGTTGTACCAAGCAGATAATCGGTGCTGACTTTGTAATATTTAGCCAGTTCGACAACGACCCAGACAGGTATTGCACGGCGCCCGTTTTCAAAGTTGGAATAGGTCTGTTGTGAGAGCCCTAAGTGGGCAGCAACGACTTTCTGTTCCAAATCATGATCATCTCGCGGATCGCGTATCAGTTCACGCAGTTCTTTCATGGATCGTACCTCTTACGGGAGCTGAGAAGGAGCATGCATGGCAGCAGCAAGCTCCGACACAAAATAATATTGTCCAATTTTTTACTGCACAACATTATTTTGTAATATTAGAAGTAAACAAAAGGAATTTATTTGTAAGAAACATAGAAGCTTGATTGTCAAAACGGAGGAGAAAATACTTGAAAGCAAAAAACAGCACCGAGATTTTTAACTTGATGGATACGAACGGCAGGCGCGATGATGTAATTAATGCGCTGCAGGGATATATAACAATTCTGGATGAGATTATAAATACAAAGCATATGAAGTGGAAAAGTCTGCCGGAGAGTACGGCGCAGTTTCAGTTCTACGAACAGGCGCTGCAGCTTTCACCGGATGTCTTCAGAGTACATAAGAATTACGATGATGTGATCGATAAACTGGAGGAAGCGTCAGAACTGAAGGAAGCGATTGAAGCGGGGAATACAGACTGGCTTCAGGAGCATCAGATTGAATATACGGATATTTTCCGGAAAATTGATAATGGCATTGAAGACAGAGCAAGGCATTACACGAGCAATCTTGTGAAGCTTGGCTTTACCGATGCGGACAGAAATGTTTCGGCAGCGGGAGATACGCTGCTTGGCAAAACAGAAATTGTCAAAGATGAGCTGGAAAAATTGCTGCCGGTCAATGACGTCAATATCATATACCTGCGACAGCTGCTGAAGCTCAGGATATTTACGAAAGAGGGGACGGCCTATTATGCGCCGTTCTGTATGGCGGTCTATGTCCTGCTGAAGAGAAAGCGGTTGTCGCAGAGTGCGTTTGCGGAGATCGTGCAGAGCCAGAACCCGTATCGATTAATAAATGATTTGGACACCTATATTGATGAGTATACAGAAGGACAGTGTCTTGAAGATCTTGCAATTGAGATACCGGAGGAACTGAAGACACCGGATCAGATGCCGGAGGAAACATTCAGAAAAATGTTTCCCAACAGGAAAACTGCAAGCTCTGTAGACAAGTATTATGCGTTTTACATGAAATTGCGCGCACTTTACCAGAATAGAACACAGGATTGTCTGGACGCATTATTATCCGTGTGTGAAGATAACAGCGAAATACTGAATAAGGCGTTTGGGAGCGGCAGGAGTATTTTCTCTGTCAGGCGCGGTGAGAGACCGGACGTTGCGCATTTTCTCGAAACAGAAGATGCAGAATTGTTTTCGGAAAATATGAATGAACGTTTATTCAGAAGGTTCGCATTATCCAAGTATGCGGATGAATTGAGAGAGAAATCGGATACCACGAGAAGGATATTCAAGGCGACAGGAATCATAAGCTTTGCGAATGGATATGCGGAACTGGCAAGCAGGGAACTGTGTGAATGTATCTTTGATAGCAATGTCCTGAAAAGGATGGCCATGGGGCAGATGGAAAATGATCCGAATGCATTATATAACAGCTATGAGACATACGAAGGGAAAAACGGCACATTTTTCTGCGACATACAGTCGATGGAGATAATACTGAATTATTCAAAAAGGGTGTCAAAAGAAATCATAGAAGATGTTAGGAAGACATTTGAAGGCGCATCGATTGCCGATATTTACAGGGCGATCAGGAAGAAAAGATGGGAGGAGTTCGTGTCATATGTAGATTTGCACTATCCAGAGGAAAGAGTCAGGGAACTGCTGGCATTGTTTTCTGACCGGACCAACGACAGCAGAATAAAACAGGAAGTGAATCCGGAGGCAACGGTTCCGACGATCTATGAATATATTGTCGGTCTGGCGTGGTATTACTTTTCCGGGAAATCCATTAACATACTGGAAGCCTATCAGCTTACGCTATCCGCGGATTTCGAACCGATTACCCATGCGGGCGGCGGAGCGGGGGATATCGTGATCAGGAAGGACAGTAAGTGCGAAGACAGCGATCAGGTGATCATGCTGGAAGCGACGCTGATGAATGCGAACAGCCAGAAAAGAGGGGAATGGGAGCCGGTTTTACGACATTCCGTGAACCTGAAGATCGAGGAGGAAAAAGCCGGGACAGGGCGAAAGGTTACGACGTTCTTCATTGCCGATTCGTTCGACTGTAATACGATCAATATCTGGAAGGCGGTATCATCGGTTCCGCTGCAGTCTTCTGCGGACAAGGATAAGTTTACGGATCATGTCATCATTATGCCGGTAAGCCATTCAGAATTGGGTGATCTGATAGATCAGAAATCCCGATACCGGGAGATCATCGATGAAGTCAGGGCGCTGTTTGATGTCGGTGATACGGATTTCGATATGGAATGGAGAGAGAAGTTTATCCGTGAGGTGCTATAGTGTAGGAGGAAACAGACATGTATGAATTAGTACAGGTCAGCGAAAAGTGTTATTACATAAACTGCCCGGCGAAGATCGGCATCCATGTCGCGGATCAGGATAATGTCTATCTGATTGACAGCGGAAACGACAAGGATGCGGGGCGGAAGGTCAGGCAGATTCTGGAGCAGAACGGGTGGCAGCTGAGGGCTATCCTGAATACCCATTCCAATGCGGACCATATCGGCGGAAACCGCTATCTGCAGGGGCAGACGGGATGCAGGATCTATGCCGGCGGCATAGAGGCGGCTTTTACAGAACATCCGGTGCTGGAGCCGTCCTTCTTGTATGGCGGTTATCCGTTTAAAGAACTGCGGCATAAGTTCCTGATGGCGCAAGGAAGCAATGTGACAGATTTTGCGGCGAACGGGTTTCCGAGGGAGATCGAAGTAATTCCGCTGCCGGGACATTTCTTTGATATGACGGGATTTCGGACCCCGGACAATGTGGTATTCCTTGCGGACTGTATCAGCAGCAGGGAGACGCTGGAGAAGTATGCCATATCCTTCATCTATGATGTGGGCGCATATCTGGACACGCTGGATCTTGTGGAAAAGATGGAGGCTGCCGTCTTTGTTCCCGCCCATGCGGAGGTGACTGCGGATATCAAAGAACTTGTACGTTATAACAGAGACAAGGTGCATGAGGTGGCGGAGCGGATCATAACCGCCTGCAAGGAACCGGTTTGCTTTGAAAGGATTCTGCAGGAAGTGTTCAAGGGATATGGACTTACCATGAACTATGAGCAGTATGTGCTGGTCGGCAGCACGGTGCGCTCTTATCTGGCGTGGCTGAAAGATACCGGGAGGGTGACGGGAGAGTTTACAGACAGTATGCTGCTGTGGAGAAGGGTGTAGGGAAAGCGCCGGAGGTATAGTGCGGCGGCTTCTATACAGAACAACAAACGGTATGCCCCTATATAAATTTAGAAATGAATGCGTATAAAGTTGAGAAGAAAAAGTTGTTTTTTAATATTGTTGACAGTGATGAAATCAATGGGCGCGCCTGGTGTAATGATAAAGAAGATCATGTGGAAATTAACAAGGGGGTTATTCGCACTTTTTATGATCTTTTTTTAGAATTGTTGATGACAGAACGAAACTGCTGGGGATTTTTGTTTGGAGATTTATTTTACTGCATGAATTCGGACATATTTTTAACGGGCATTGCAGTTATTTGACAGACAGGGAAAAAAGAATGCAATTATACCGATGTATTATACTGATAATATGCGCAGACAAAATATTTCTGCATTAGACATCAGGACCATGGAAATGGATGCAGATATGTTTGCGGTTACCCAATCAATATTGCATTTATTGTTTCTGCATAGGAATTTTAATTCCCAAGTGCAATGCGAAGGGATAAAACCGATGGATCTTTTCTATTGGTGGGCATTTGCGATCAGGAGCCATTTTTTGTTATGTGGAGACAGATTGGCGGACACAAACAGATATTCTGAGGATATGAAACATTTGCCAAGCAATGCAAGATGGGGGATGATTGTAAATACGGCCGTAGAGATAATCGAAAATGTGATTAATCCAACGGTATTAAATACATCTGAGGCATGCGGTAAGTTTTTCCGCGGGGCAAAGGAAGCTGAAGTAGTATTTAATGAGTTGAAATTTACAAGTTATAGCTTTTATGATGAACTCTATGAAAACGGACAATATAAACATTATTATAATCAGGTCAATACGAATTGGAAAAAAATTGTGAAAGAACTTAAAGCTTATAGCAGATGCCCGCTGTTTGAAGGATAGCGTGAATGAGGAGATTGATCATATTATTAAGGCGTGATATCGGGAAATCCATAATGAGGACAGAGAATGAACGGAAGGAATTGACAGCTTATATCGAAACTTTTATAGTGGACATAAGAGGTATCTATCCTACAGGATTTATATGGATATGAATTTGCGCCTTGCGGAAAATTGTAGCAGGAATGAGGATTAATATGGGACTATTTAACCAGACAGAAAAGAAAAAGAAGAAAGCGCAGACCGATCAAGCGGGAAAAGTGCAGGCAGTTGAGCCGGTACAGCCTGCTTTGGTGCAGGAAGAAGCAACGTCCGGGGACTCTGATGAGGAAAACGTGCAGGAGGAATCAAATGTTATAAGCACAGAGGATTATCTCATGCGTATCAGCGGAACTGGAATGGAGGTTCTGCTTACTTTATACCGTAGTTTTTCACTTGAGGAACTTAATGGTCTGTTACAGGAAAACGGGGTTGTCTCCGGTATTAAGGAGGAAGCCCTTCAGGAGCTTGTGCAGGGAAAGAAAAACTACGAGGAGACCCTTGTTGCTGCCGGAAGCGAGGCAAAGGACGGACGCGATGGTTTTTATGAATATCATTTCGATCCCTGTCCGCCGACAAAACCGATTATTTTGTCGGACGGTTCGGTGGACTATAATGTATTGGGGAAGATGGAACTCGTGACGGAAGGACAGCACCTTGCCACTTATCATCCGTCACTGCCATCGGCGGACGGCTGGGATGTTCTGGGGAATACCATTGAGGCATATGTCGGAAAAGAACTGCCGCCGTTACAGTGTAAACGTTGCGAGCCGGATGAAAGCGGCAGTGAGTATTATGCCGGCACGGAAGGGAACGTCACGGTGGCAGCCGGGTGTCTGACTGTAACGCCGGTCTATGTGATCAAAGGAAATCTGGGCGCGGCTACCGGAAACGTGGATTTTCACGGCGATGTGTTTGTAGAAGGTAATGTATATGCCGGCGTTACCGTGAAAACGACCGGAAATATCACCATTAACGGACATGTGGAAACAGCCAGCCTTTTTGCGGGGAAGGATGTTATCTTAAAAAACGGAATGCAGGGTTCCGGAAGCGGCATCATACGTGCGGGCAGAAATGTTATGGCGCGTTTTATAGAGCAGACAAAAGTTTATGCCGGAAATGAAGTCAACACGGGCGCCCTGATGAACTGTGAAGTGGAAGCAGGACAGAGCGTGGTCATTGTCGGCAGCCGGGGAAGCATCATTGGCGGTAGTGTTACAGCGGTGGAACAGGTTACGGCGGCTTCCATCGGAAACCGTGCGGGGGTAACGACGCAGGTTGTGATCGGTCTTGACTGTGAATTCAAGTACAAGATGGCGAAAATCGACGGCCAGATTGAGGAATATCAGAATAAGATGATGGAGGCCGAGAGCGCGCTGGAGCGTATTGCATGGCAGCTGCAGTCCCAGCCTATGACACCGGAGCGGAGCCAGGAAAAAGCGGAGCAGACACGTAATAAGATTCATTATCAGCTGAAATTAAAGGAAATCACGACGAAGCGGGAGCAGCTGATTGACATCAACCGGCGTTCTGCGGATGGCAAAGTAGTTGTCACCGGGGCGGTCAATGCAGGGAGCATTATTATCATAAACGGAATGCGGGAGGTACTGCATTCGGGATTCCGGGACGTAACCTTTAAAAAGGGCAGAAAGGAAATGCGGATTTTGTCGAATCGGATGTGAGAGGTTAGGGGATCGTAATATATAAGAAATCGTTTGGATGCGAGAACGGATTTTATCGGTGCATGGTTTCATCTTTTGGGCTGCTTTACCGATTCGCTATGTACTTTAGAGAAAACTATGAAAAACCAGGCATATCACAGGTTCTTCAAGGAAGTGTGGATATTCATTTAAAACGAAAGAGACAGGGCGGAAGGACTGTAGCGCAGCCTTTCCGTCCTGTCTCCGTTTTGCGGTTACACTAGTTCTTCTACGAAGGGACTGTGACCCTCCGATTACATAGAAACCTGCTTGCAGGAATCTGGGAAAGGAGGGCTGAGTGGATGTTGACGATTGAAGGATTGATTTCAGTGCTTGACTTATGCCTGACCTGCTTCGGTCTCGGATATGCCATCGGAAGCAAGGATAATAATAAACCACAAAAATAGCCGCTCAAGGAACGCGGTTACTTTTTTTAGTAGTAATCTAAACCGAGGCTGACCGTCTATCGGCAGTACCTCTTTTTGTGCTTTTATTGTAACAGATTCCCCTGCGTATGTTAAACGCCGGGGGCTTTTTTTCGGCTCCAAACGGCAGTGAGGGGCGTGTTGGGAATATTATAAGCCGGGAGGGCTGTGCTGGCAAGTGCGGCTCATACATTTATTATAGAAAAACCCCCCTTTTCCGTGGGGTGGGGTAAAAGTTACCCCACCCTTAGGGTTTCTATTGTTTGTATCGAGGTGCGAACGAGGCGGGTGTCTTAGTTCTCGGTGGATAAATTTACGGAAACCTTACAAAGCCAGAAAATACGGCATTCTTGGCAGTACATAGATTTGAAATTTACATTTTTATCTTGTGTTTTTAGGGGCAATTTTAAATTCGGGAGTGGGTGAACTTTCGTTCTGGTGTTCTTTTGCCAAAAAGTATAAACCTTTTGACGAAAGTCGGATACAATTTGGCGTAAGTGATACCTTTTGGCAAAACCCCTTGTTTTAGAATGATGTGTTGCTCCCTCTCAATTTTTACGGTACTCTTTCGGTAGGACTGCAAAATATGTTTTAAATGCCGCAGTAAATTTGCTCTGGCTGTCATAGCCGACAGCCTGTGCGATTTCAGCTATGCTCTTATTCGTTTCTTTTAACAGTTTTGCAGCCTGTCGCATTCGATGTTCCTTGATATGTGCCGCAATGGAAGTTCTATAGACTGACTTAAAAGCATTTTTCAAAGTTGTTGGATTGATGAGATATTGTCTTGAAAGTTCCTCTATGGTAATTCTCTGCTCCATGTGCTGCAAAAGCTGGTCATGGATTTTCCGGATCGTTTCAGTCAGCTCGAATTGATATTCAGCCAGTTTGCTTTGGGGCGTAAACTCCATTTTGGCAAGGTAAAGCAGCAATTCCAAAATCTTGATCTTTTGGTATGGAAACATAAATGTTTCGGGCTGGTTATAAAATGCAGAAAAAATACTTTCTGTCTGTTCATTTCCGGCAAGAAAGGCAGGATGGTCATCTTTGCAGAATTTTTCGGGTAATATGGTTTCAAAAATACCAAAGTTTTTTAACAATTCGGGAGGATTGTCAGAGGCTTCCTGCAGGTCAATATAGATGCAGAATCCTTGATACATATTATTTGGAAAGGTAAGTACGGAATCCGTACAGGCTTTCATGGTATGCAGGGAGAAATCTCCCGGATTCAGATAAATACGGTTTCCGTTTTTCATCTCCCACATAAGCTGTCCGGATTTGCAGTAGTTAATCTGAACCATGTGTGATATAGCCTTATGCTGCACAGAAAAAGAACCGGTTGAAAATGTAAGATAGCATAACTCAATACCGGGATAAAGCGGAATGACAGCATTTTCCACCTTTTGATGAAATCTTTCCATTTCTTTTTGTATTTTTACCAATTCACCATTCATAAGACAGACCTCACAATTCAGGGCAGGTGATTTCCATAACCTGCTCAATCATTTGATGCAGCAGACGTCCTTGTTCTGTATCTGCGGCTCGATAATATACTTCTTTTCCTTCACGCCGGCAAATAACCAGACCGCTGTTTTTCAATGGTCTGAGATGATGTGAAACTGCCGGGCTTGACATATGGAGCATGTCTGAAATATTGAGGACACATTCCTCCTGGTGGCATAGGAGCCAGAAAATCCGGATTCTGGTGGTATCGCCAAGTTGTTTGAAAACTTCCGCTACGGTTTGGAAATAATCTACACGGTCTAATTGTTTCTGGATCAGTGCGGTCTGCGGTCCTTCTCCATGTTGGTGTGGTAATTTCATATTGTCCATATTATTTTTCCTTTCTTCTCGTTTGCATTTCGCCCAAATGGAAATACTTTTCGCCCGTTTGGGAAGGAATGCTTTAGGGATATTGACGTGTGCCTTTCTCTGTATTATAGTACGGCTATGATGATTAAACAAGTACTTAATCAATGAATTTAAAAATAACAAGGAGGACTTTACAATGAAAAAGACTTACAAAATCGAGGTAGACTGTGCCAACTGTGCAAACCTGATGGAGGATGCAGCCCGTAAAACAGCAGGAGTACAGAGCGCAACGGTCAATTTCATGACACAGAAGATGATCGTGGAATTTGACGAAGGGCAGGAGCCGAAAGATGTTATGAAGAACGTGCTGGATGCCTGCAAGAAAGTGGAGCCGGACTGCGAGATTTTCCTGTAAGCGGTAGCTGCCCATGAAAAGGTGACACCCTGAAAATGCCCGTCTGCAGTTTTGGGGTGTCTTTTTTATCAGAAACGATTAAACAGTTAAGCATATTTTGAAAGGAGATTTTACCATGCAGGAATTAGTAATCAGCATATTGCTGACAGTTGTTATTATAATGGCTGCTGTACTTCTTATTTTTGTCGGCAGCCGCAAGGATGGTATGACAAAAAAACAGAGGGTTATGATGATCCGTATTTTGATTAGCGCCGGAATCTTACTGGCACTCCAGTTTGTTTCAGCAGAGATGTTTGATACGGCTGACAGTTATTTATTTCCGTCCGCAGGAAGGTGGATTCGTTTTGCGTGCTATCTGATAAATTATTTTATCATCGGATATGACATTTTAAGGAAAGCGGCAAAAGGCATCAGAAACCGTCAGGTATTTGATGAAAGTTTTCTGATGGCAGTGGCTACGATTGGGGCGATGGCGCTTGCTATTTATGAGAACGGTGATTATCTGGAAGCGATTGCCGTTATGCTGTTTTATCAGATCGGGGAATGGTTTCAGGGCTATGCTGTGGGCAAGAGCCGCCGCAATATCAGTAACCTGATGGATATTCGCCCTGATTATGCAAATGTTGAGAGAAATGGGAAATTAGAGCAGGTTGATCCGGATGAGGTAGGGATTGGCAGCGTGATCGTTGTACAGCCGGGCGAGAAAGTGCCGATTGACGGCAATGTAGTCGAGGGAGCTTCCAGCCTGAATACCAGCGCATTGACCGGGGAAAGTCTGCCCAGAGAGGCAAAAGTTGGTGATGAGGTAATCAGTGGATGTATCAGTATGACAGGAGTATTAAAGATACAGACAACAAAAGAGTTTGGAGAATCTACGGTTTCTAAGATTTTGGATTTGGTGGAAAATGCAAGCTCCCGCAAATCAAAGTCAGAAGATTTTATCTCGAAGTTTGCAAAAATATATACTCCGGCTGTCTGCTATGCGGCGCTGGCACTGGCGTTCCTTCCCCCTGTCGCACGTATGCTTTTTATGGGACTGTCTGCGGACTGGGGTGTCTGGATTTACCGGGCATTGACATTCCTTGTTATCAGCTGCCCCTGTGCGCTTGTTATCAGCATTCCTTTGAGTTTCTTTGCAGGAATAGGCGGCGCAAGCAAAGAGGGCGTGCTGGTAAAGGGTTCCAACTATCTGGAAATCCTTTCGCAGACCAGGTATGTTGTTTTTGACAAAACCGGAACGATGACAAAGGGTGTCTTTGAAGTAAATGGTATTCATCACTCCACCATAGACAATGAGAAACTGTTAGAATATGCGGCTCTTGCAGAGAGCGCTTCTTCCCACCCGATCAGCAAGAGCTTACAGCGGGCATATGGAAAAGAGATTGACAGAACCCGTGTGGCAGATATACAGGA
>CAJTPS010000013.1:34296-92575 GCA_910578555.1 uncultured Lachnospiraceae bacterium | reverse complement strand
GGGAATGCCGCCCTGCAGTATATTTATAACGGTTTGATCTGGCTGTGGGCAGAGGAAAAGTAGGCGCTCGTCTATTGCAGGTTATAGTAATTCAAATCTTATATAAAGAAAATGGAGGAAGACAGGATGAAAATTTTATTTATTAACGGAAGCCCGAATAAGAAAGGAAATACGGCTGCACTGGCGGAAGCGCTTTTGGCAGGGAAAGAGTACGAAACCTTAAATCTGACAGATTACCGGATTGGAAGCTATGGACAGACGTTTGAGGACGACCAGCTTGTGGAGGTTGTCGCAAAGATGAAAGAAGCGGAAGTGGTCGTGGTCGGTTCGCCGCTGTACTGGCACAATATATGCGGTTCCATGCGAAATGTGCTGGATCGCTTTTATGGGCTGGTGGAAAACGGTGTGTTTTCGGGGAGAAGGTTATATTTTTTGTTTCAGGGCTCGTCCCCGGAAAAATGGATGCTGGAAGCGGGTGAGTATACCATGAACCGTTTTGCAAAGCTCTATGGTTTTGCATATGCGGGAATGGCAACGAATGAAAATGAGGCGGAGAAACTTGGGAAAGGTATCTGAGGAGGAAAAAGCTGGATGAACTCAGCCTGTTGTTGGCGCCGGTAACGGATGGCGGCTGCGGCACGGCATCTTTATTTACACAGATTCAGCCCATTACAGAAGGCGAACCGGTAGAGTTTCTATTAAGGGAAACAGAGCAGATAGGGGACGGGGACTACGCCTGAATTATCAGCCCCAAAACAGAAAAATATAAGAAAATGATAGGAGGAGAAGCAATGAAGGTACTTTTAGTAAATGGCAGTCCTCATAAGGAAGGCTGCACTTATACGGCGCTTTGCGAGGTGGCAGATACCTTGAATAAAGAGGGAATTGAGGCGGAAATTTTCTGGATTGGCAATAAACCCATAGGAGGATGCATTGCCTGTCTGAAATGCGGGGAAAAGGGATGCTGTGTTTTTGATGACGCAGTAAACCGTTTCCGGGAGAAGGCATATGAGGCGGACGGATTTGTGTTTGGAAGTCCTGTCCACTATGCCGGCGCAACCGGAAATATGACAGCTTTTATGGACCGGCTGTTCTACTCTGAATTGCGTGGAAACGGAAATAAGGCATTTTACATGAAACCTGCAGCGGCAGTCGTTTCCGCACGCAGGGCCGGTACAACGGTGACATTTGACCAGCTAAATAAATATTTTACCATTCAGGAAATGCCTGTGGTATCTTCCCGCTACTGGAACATGATCCACGGTGCAAATGCAGAGCAGGCAAGACAGGATGCGGAGGGACTGTATACCATGCGGGTTCTGGGCAGGAATATGGCGTATATGCTGCGCTGTAAAGAGGCGGCGCGCAAGGTTGGTGTAGAACTGCCGGAACAGGAAACGCCTGTATTTACAAATTTTATCCGTTAGAAATGCGAGGGAACCGGAATGAAACCGAAGATGATTTTAAAACTGGCAGTTGATATTGGAATGACGGCGGCGCTGCTGTTACTCATGGCATATGAGCTGGTCGGGCAGGCAGCCCATGAATGGATCGGCATTGGAATGTTTGCCCTTTTTGTCATCCACCATATCTTAAACGGCAGATGGATCAGAAACCTTCTAAGAGGGAGATACAATCCTGTGCGCATCATGCAGACAGGACTTGTATTATTGATACTTTGCGCAATGGCCGGCTTAATGGTAAGCGGAATTATCCTGTCCCGTCATGCGCTGTCTTTTCTTCCCATAAAAGGTGGGCGTTCTTTTGCGAGGAATCTGCATATGCTTTCCGCTTACTGGGGATTTGTACTGATGTCCGTTCATCTTGGGTTTCATTGGAGCATGATGATGGGAATGGCAAAGAAGTTTTTCCCGAAACCGTCTGCAGTACGGAAGTGGGTGCTGCGCATTCTGGCACTGGTGATTGCAGGATATGGCGTATACGCTTTTATAAGGAGAGACATCGGAATTTATATGCTGCTCAGGAGCCATTTTGTCTTTTTCGATTATGAGGAACCACTGGTATTTTTCTACCTGGATTATATTGCGGTTACGGGACTGTTTATATTGATTGGGAATTATGTCTGTGTGGGCCTAAGAATGATAGGCAAAAGCAGGCATTCTTCTGTGGAGTGAAAAAATATGAGAATAAGGAAATCCGGCATTTTTGCATGATGTGTATGCTGATTTTGGGTATCGGCGGATGTTCATGGAAACAAAATCAGGATATGGCGGAGCGTTCCGCTGAAATCCGAAAATTTGTAGTCTATCTTTTATGCAGGAATAAATTTCTATGCTATAATTCAGTAGATGATCTGGCTTTAACAGGAATGGGATTTAGTCGGAATAATCAGGAAACAACAGTGAGGTTATCATGATTTATATTGTAGACAATATATTAAATTATTTCATATATCTTTTTATAATTCATTTTGGATTCAGGTTAAATCCAAGAAAAAACAAGCTTTTTATTGGCGCATCGGTTTTGACTATGTTGTCTGCAGGGGCTTATAACGTATATTTTGATACAAATTCTCCGATTATCTATATATTATGGAGCGTACTTTCCATATGTTTATTTTTTGAAGATAGATTGTGGCATTTATTTATACTGAGCGCTGCCCTTATGTATTTCACGGGAATCATTGATACGTTTAGTGTCATGCTGATACAAGTTGTTTTAATAGGCGGAGGAGTTGGCGGCACGGGTATAACATGGTGGATGGAACCTGCTTATCTGCTCTCATTTTTGGTGTATCTTCTGATATATTTGCGGCTTTTTAAGAAAAATGACATATATTTGGGTGATATAAAATTTAAGTATAAGTTTGCACTTTTAATACAAGGCAGTATTTTCCAAATGTTTTATAATTTTGTTTTTTTATTCTTTAACGAAAATCATGCCATGTATGGCTTAGATGCCTATGCAGTATTTTTTATCAGCATAACAGGGGTGCTTTATTCCATTTTTCTTACGCTTAATCTTGCCATCAAAAATATATTATCAGACAGGCAGAACCGGGAATTGCAGTCTTTTATGTATATGCAAAAGCAGCAGTACGATTATCAGTTACAGCAGTCGGCAGCTGTACGGCGTTTTAAGCATGATTTGGTAAATCATATTGGTGCTGTTAGAGAGTTAATAAATGAAAAAAAGACAGAAGAAGCCAAAGAATACATAGATACTATCTGGAATATTCAGGATGTGTTTGATTTAAAGATTCATACAGGAGATAGTTTTCTTGATATTATTGTTAATTATTATTTGTATTTGTCAGTAAAGGAAAATATAGAGTTTGCTGTTTGGGGAAAGCTGACCGAAAAAATGCCTCTTGAGATGTTTGATATTACCACATTGATGGGAAATATATTGCAAAATGTTTTTGAAGCGGCGATAAAAGCAGATGATCCCAGAATATGTGTTGAACTTGTAGAACATAAGGAAGAAATTTTTATTGTTGTTCGTAACAGTGCAGCCAAAAGAATCAATACAAAAACAGACTTTTTTATGTCATCTAAAAAGGATAAGGAAAATCATGGTTTTGGTCTGAAAAATATTGTTGCAACTGTTGAAAAGTATCACGGTGAATGTTATATGGAATCTATAGTGGAAAATAGAGAAGCGTTGTTTCAAATCAGTATTGCTATACCAACTGCCAAAGCAGAGGAGAAAAAGGAATGAAAATAGGTATTGTAGAAGATGAAGCAGTATGGAGAGATAAGATACAGACTATTATCGAAAAATATTGCAGGGATAAGAATATTTCATCACAAATAAGTTCCTATAAGAGTGGAAAAGATTTTATGAAAAATGCAGATGCAGATTTGTTGTTTTTGGATATTGAACTTGCAGAAGGGGAAGATGGTTTTGAAATAGCGGAACAGTTGATGAATCTTGGAAACAAATGTAAAGTTTGTTTTTTAACATCACACACAGAGTTAGCCAGATTAGGTTATAGAGTGAATGCTTTCAGATATATCGATAAAAAGCATTTAGAGGAGATCAATGAGGCGATTGATTTTTTCCTTAAAACTAAAATTCAGGATCGGATTGTATCTTGTAATGATACCGCTGGGATTCATATAAAGATAAGCCTGAATGAACTTTTACTTATTGAGACAAATGGAAGAAAACTAAGATATCTCATGCTGGATGGCAGTGAACATTTATGTGAAGGACAGATATCTGAAGCCGCGCGAAGCTTATCACGGTTCGGCTTTTTTCAGCTACATCGGTCATATATTGTCAATTTAAAATATATTGAAAAAGTAAACAGCCATGAAGTTACGCTTTGCAACGGATTAAAGGTAGTAATTGGAAGGATTCACAGTAAAGAGTTTAAGAAGGAGTTTTTTAAATGGAGAATGTGGTTTAATGATTGATTTTTGTGTCGTTTATGCAAAATCTGTGTTGTTTATACAGGGAGTATTTTATATGCCTTCTCACTGTGCTATAAATATAGTGTTAATCATATTACAGGAGGATAACAGAAGTGGTACAACGCATTTTACTTAAGGGTTGGCATTTAAATGGAAAATCAGTAATGAAAAAAGCGGTAATGGCAATGATAATGGGGGCGGCTCTATTAACACTTTCATCGTGTGGGCAGGCAAAGAATTCAGAAGACGTTCAAACGAATGAAATGAGCAGCTCTGCAGAACCAGGCGGCAGCACTGGTGAAGTTCAGAAAACACGGAATGATAACATTGCCGGTTCAGTCGGTTCAGATTTGGAAGAATTGGAAAACCTGACAGGAGAATATGAATATTTATCGGATTATGGAACCGGTAAGTTAATGATTCAAAAATCATCCAATGGATATGATATTTCCGATTATGAATCTGAATCTTCCTGTCGCTTTTTAGCTGATTCATCTAATATAGAAACCATAGAAAATAATCGGATATATGTAAAGTACCCCGAACAGGTATTTTCTGACGATACAGTTAACTTTAGCTATTATGTTTTAGAATATAGTACAGATGAAATCAATGTGTATTACGGAGAATCAGGGTTTGAAGAGGCTCAATTGTTATATCATGCCACAAAGAAAACAGAGGTGAGGGCGGACGTATATGAGTATGAGGGTGAATATAATAGTTATGATGTAAGCGAGCCGGCGTTAGAAATAAAGAAAAATGATGATGAAACTTATCAGATTCAGATAGATTTATTCAGGCTCTGGGGTTTTTATGATAGTGCGGGAAAAATTACGGAAGAAGGGTTGGAATTTTCAGCAACAGGTCCTGGTGGAAATGAGGTGAATGGAGTCATAAAATTGGAAGAGGATATCGCAGTGGTAACCATTTTTGGTCAGGAATGGCTTGATTTTGCAGGATTAAGTGAATACAAATTTTACAAAACCTCAGATGTTCCTAACATAGATGATTTCCCGGCAAATCAGCAGGAAAGTAATATGCAGGATGCTGCGGATACAGGTTCGGAAGCAGCAGTAGATGAACTATTAGATTCTTTTATCAATGGATTGGCAGACGCAGTTGACTCTGAAGATTCGGCATCGACATTTTCTGTTAGCGATTTAAATTTGGATTCTGAGGAAGGGGATGCATATTCTATTGGAGAGAAGGTCGATCTTGACAATGATGGAGAAAACGAACTGATTATTAACGGGCCTTATGGTGGGATATACCTTGATGCGCGCGACGACAAGGTGTATGAATTTGCTGCAGGAGAGGGCACTGCTCTCATTCTTTCTTATACCTATTATAATGGAGCAGTATGGATCATGTACAGTAACAGATCGAGTGCAGGATTTGAATTTTACCATATGGAAAAATTTGAAGGAGCTGATAACTTAGCTGCAGAAATGAATTTCGGTGAGGAATTTGACCCCAATAATGCAGAGGCTGGAATAAAATATACATTGAATGGAACTGAAATTTCATATGATGAATATACAGAATTATGCAGCAAAATTTTCGCTGCTGAAGTAAATACAAACTAAAAGAAAAATGAAAGCTTTGGTAAAAGGTGTATTATTTGCATGCAAATGCTGTTGAAATACATTAGTGAGGGTGCGAACTTCTTTTTCTAAAAACTGCTTTATATATGGGTTGCCTTCCACGCTCAGAGCAGGCTGAAACGCCATGTAACGGCATTTCTGATACTGCTCACCATCCAATGTGAAGGTATATCCTATGATACATTTTAGATTACAGCCGGCGGGATTGACAAGCCTACCGCCGCTAAGGACATTTTTCTTCTTCGGATATACTCTGCCAGGGTGATCCCCGCCATATAAGTAAACATCCTCTGATAGTGATAGGCGGAGCAGCAGGCAATCCGTCCAAGCTGCTCATAGTCAATTTCGTCTGTCAAATGTTCCTCGATATAATTCATGCTTTGGTTTAATCTTTCAACCCATTCCATGAGATACCTCCTGTCTATACATCTTGTTCTTTACGGAAACAGATCTGTCTTTATTAATATAGGCCTTATTCTTAATTTCTTCCTCTCTATCCTTGCACAAAAAAGAGAGCGGGCAGGCCTTATTCATAGCCTGCCCGCCAGATTGCAATTATACAATAGAAACATAAAATCTTTGTTGTGCAGCCTGTTCCTCCTGCGACGGACTCAAACCACTGACATGCAGCTGATCCGGCGCATTGGCTTGTGTTTGACCCGTTGGGGAAATATTTGTTTCCGCTGCCGGTTTTATTGCATTGCTTGCGTTCCCTAACAGTGAGAATTGGAATTCTGTTTCCCGTTGTTCCTGCTGTTCCATTTTTCTGAGTTCAGCCTGTTTTCTTTCCGTATTTGTGTCACGGAATTCATCCAGCTTTATTTCACCCTTTAGAACGGCGATACCGTCCCTGGTTCGGGTTACCACTGTTCCCTGACGATCCGCCTGCTGCAGGAAAGAATCTGCGGATACCATGGCATGCACCTCTTTGCCGGACAGAGTCTCATCTGCATCCGTGTAAGTGTCCGGGGTTCTGGCCGCTTTGGCATCGATGGTTTCTTCGCCGGTTTCATCAGTCTGTTTTCTTTCCGTATCTGTGTCACGCTTTTTTGGCTCCGGCTGTGAAACACCCTTTAAAATAACGCGGCCATCGGCGTTCCCGGATGCGGCAGCTTCCGGCGGCGCAGTTTGTTGTCCTTTCATCGGCAGGGGTTTCTTATCCGCCGCATCAGCGGAGACTTCTTCTGCCTGTACCCTGTTTTCTGATTTGTCCTCTTTGGCCGGTTTCTCATCTTCCCGCAGTCTGGCCATCGTGATTTCACGTTTCTGTGAACTGCGGAGTTCTTCCTGATGTTGTTTCAGCTTTGTATTCAGACCGGATATTTCCTTCTGCAGTTTCTTCTGTTCAGCTATTTTCTCATGAGCTGACAGGTCTTCCGCGGAGGACAGTTTCTGCAGCTGTTGCTGTGCATTTGTAATTTCGGTTTGAATGTTTTTACTTTTTTGATCTTTTAGATCTGCAGCAGTCATCTGTACGACGGACATACTGTTTGTGGATGCTATACCGCTAATTCCCATAGAATCATCTCCTTCCCCTCTAAAGGATGATTTCAGACAACGCATAATATCTTTCTATATGTGTTTTCTCTTTGTTGATATATTTACCTATATTTTACTATTTTTTGCGGGCAGGAGGCAAGAACTTTTTTATAAATTATGAGGGGATATGAGGACTGTGGAGAAATAATTTCCGGACGGGCGGCAGGCGGCTCTATTAATATCTTGACAACAAATTTGCACATAGTTATAATTTATCGCAACTCATGGTATTAAATGCTATGAACGGCATGATCGGGGAACTGTAACCGGACCGGAGAAAGCATAACCATTGAGGGGTATCTGAATTATAAGGAGAGACGTCATGAAGATAGCCATTGTCGGAAGAGGAGAATTAGCTTCGGAACTGTATTCTTTAATTACTGCATCGAGTGAGACAGACCGGTATGAAAAGATTTTTTTTGTGGATTTAACTGGTGATGAAGAACATAATGTCATGGCGGAAGAAGAGTTTTTTCATACCCCGCCGGATCAGACAGATATTCTTATAGCGATGGGAGAGCCGTTTATGAGGAGGAAAATGTTTGAGAAGTACAGCAGCCGCGGGTTTCGTATGACCTCGTATATACATCCGCTTGCATATGTATCCGCAGAGGCGGATATCGGAAGCGGTACGATAGCTTTTCCGCATGTGTATATTGCCCCGTATGTTACAACAGGCGATAATACGATATTTCATACCGGTGCCAAAATAGAAAATAACTGCAGGATTGGCAGTAACTGCTTTATATCCCTTAACGCCTTTGTGGGAGCGAAAGCCGGCATCGGGGACAACTGCTTTATTGGTCCGAGTGCTTCGATCAGGGACAGCCTGTTGATCGGGGAGGATTCCATCATTGGTATGGGAAGTGTTGTCACCAAATCCGTTGCGCAGGGGTCTGTCTGTTACGGTAATCCGGCGAGAAGAGTGCGGGAAAATACGACACATAAAGTTTTCCAATAGAGCCGCCGGAACAACCGGTGCTGTAACAGTCGGCGGGATTATTCCGCAGTCAGGGCAGTGAGTAACCGGCAGCTGATTGAAAGAAAGGCGGAGCCTATGCTGAAATTGATCAAAATTGCCGCAGGAAGCGTGACAGCCATCTTTATTGCCGATATGCTGGGGCTTGGCTACAGCACGGCGGCAGGGATCATAACGCTTCTGACGATACAGGACACTTCACGGGAGACGATCGTTATTTCCGGTAAAAGAATTGCCGCCTTTTTGCTGGCGACGGTTCTTTCTTTTGTCATATTTCATCTTTTCGGATATCATGTCTTTTCTTACGGCATTTTTCTGCTTCTTTTTATCGCGTGTTGTATCCCGCTGCGTCTCGGGGAGGCGGTTTCCGTCAATGCCGTGCTGGCTACGCATTATCTCTTGGAACAGGATATGTCGCTTCTGTTTATCCGGAATGAGACGCTGCTTCTTTTTATCGGTACGGGGATCGGCGTGCTTTTGAACCTTTATATGCCGGGAAAAGGTAAAGAGATCCGGGCCACCCAGGATATGCTGGAGGAAGATTTTCGAATCGTACTTTCACAGATGTCACAATGGATCAGGCAGGAGGCGCCGTCGGAGAATACGGGCGTTTTCCTGGATAAGCTGCAGGCGGACCTTACGACGGGCAGAAAGCAGGCCTTTGCCTATATGAATAATACTTTTTTTCAGGAATCGCAGTATTTCATTGCATATATGAATATGCGGGAGCAGCAGACGGTTGTTCTTAAGGATATGGATAAGAAGGTCAGGAGCGTCCGCGCGGTTTTTCCGCAGACGGATCAGGTGGCGGAGCTGTTTGCCGAGACCGCGGTTACCTTCGGGGAGTCCAATAATGCTGAGGAACTGCTGGCGCGGCTGGATGAGACACTGGGGCAGATGAAGGAGTCACAGCTTCCGGTGACCAGGGAGGAGTTTGAGGAACGGGCGGTGCTGTATGGTATTTTAACGGATCTGGGGTATTTCCTGCAGTTGAAGAAGACGTTTGCGGATTCTTTGACAGAGGAGCAGATCAGGCGGTACTGGCAGGGCGATACACGTGGGTAATGGTGAAATTTTGGAGCATGGGACGGGGAAACGGACAGAGACGCGATTGCCGGATACCTGACACAGACCAGGAGAATTTATGAGGCGCAGATGGATGGGATTGAGGAGGAAAGGCTGGAGCGGCAGCTTGGGATTTATCTGGCGGAGTAGGAATCAGGAGAAGCGCATTCGATCTCATAGATATCATCTATGGGTATGACTGTACCGTCCTGCATGACAAGCTTATGCGCTGTGTCGTCCAGCTTCTTTGCGGCGCCGGTGATCTGCAGATAAGCGCCGCCTTCCTTGCGGGCATCGGGGACGAAATAGGTGACGGCGATTTCAGGCGCCGCAGCAATGTGCTCACTAAGAAACTGCAGAACGGCATTCAGTGTTTCTTTGCGTGTTTCGTCCAGTTCGGCTTTCACTTCTGTCAGCCGGGCAGTCTCGGCGATGACCGCCTCATGTCCGGTCAGTGCGGCAAACGGTGAGAACTGCGCGGCTCTGTCGAGCGCAGACATCTGCGGATGCCTGGCGGATACATGGTGCGGCAGGTTGATGATATCGTCATAGTTACCCATTATGCTTTATGCCCTCCGATTTGTCGGTTTCTTTCGATAGTGGTTGCGCCTTCCTCCAGATTCATGCCTTTGAGGATCGCGTTTTTTCCGTACCTCTTTTTAACGGACAGGATGGCTTCCTGTATGGCGCGCTCTTTTTTCAACGCGGTTTCATTTTGCTGCTGCTGTTCTTCCATGGCGGCGTAGTCCGTAAACAGGTTCATCTGGATGTAAGTATTCTTTGCATCTTGTCCGGCTTCGGATTCATTGATCAGGTGATTCGCAGTCACATTGATTCTGCGGACCAGCAGATTCCGGTCGGTGATGCGCTCATAGAGTTCCATGACAGTATCCATGATCAGTCTGGTGGAAGAGGTCTGTCTGTCCAGATTGGCAGTACCGTGGGCATGTTTGGGCGTCTTTCTGCCGTAGCGGTCCACGGTGACTTCGCCTTTGTATTTCCTGCTGATTTCAGGATTCGTAAGGTTATCAATATCATAACCGATGGTGAGAACGATCTGGTCTGTGACCAGCCGTTTATCCACCAGATCCAGAACGAGCAGATCCGTCATTTCTTTGACAATCAGTTTTGCTTTGTGATAGTCGTAAGGGCATTGGAGCACCTGACCGGAACTTAAACAGTTGGTTTCGGGTTTGTACTGCTTAATCAGATCAATGGTCGTGGGTTCCCATCCCCATGCGTGGTCGATCAGGAGTTCTGCATTGATGCCGAACAGTTCATACAGCAGATCTTCATTATAGTAATTCTGGCTGTCGCCGACAGAACACCTGGCGATATCTCCCATGGTAAACATGCCGTTTTCCGCCAGTTTTCTGGCATATCCCCGACCGACTCTCCAGAAGTCAGTGATCGGTTTATGATCCCACAGCAGCTTTCTGTAGCGTATTTCATCCAACTCCGCGATCCGGACGCCGTTTGTATCGGGTTCCACATGCTTCGCCACGATATCCATGGCCACTTTACACAGATACAGATTGGGACCGATGCCGGCAGCGGCGGTGATACCTGTCTGATCCAGCACGTCCAGTATGATCTTACGGGTGAGTTCCCTGGCGGAGAGTCCGTAGGTTTTCAGGTACGCGGTGACGTCCATAAATACTTCGTCTATGGAATATACATGGATATCTTCCGGAGCAATATATTTGAGATATATTTCATAGATTTTGGCGCTGTATTTCATATAGTGCGCCATGCGGGGCGGCGCGGTGATGTAGGATACCGCGTATTCCGGATGCGCCTGTAATTCCCTGGCGTAACATGACTCCCCCGTGAACCTGCGACCGGGCGCCCAAGATTTGCGGTCGAGGTTCACTTCTTTCACGCGCTGCACTACCTCAAACAGTCTTGCACGACCGGAAATGCCGAGCGACTTCAGGGAGGGAGACACAGCGAGACAGATGGTCTTTTCCGTTCTTGATATGTCGGCCACCACCAGATTGGTGTCCATGGGGTCCAGATTCCTCTCGACACATTCGACAGAGGCATAGAAGGACTTTAAGTCAATTGCAATATAGGTATGGGTGTTTTCCATAAGATTCGGCACCTCCGGACGGCTGTAATAATGGTCTGCTGTACTGGTACAACGGATAATGAGTGTTCGCTGTACTAGCATACCCGATTCCGGTTATTTTCATAATACCATAATCGGAGTGGAATGTAGACCTGTTCTTTATAGGTATTGCGTGAATTGCCTGAATTGCTTTTGTACCGTTTGGATTTTTCGTTCCCATTTAGGCGGGTTTCGTTACATTTCCCGCAACTGTGCGGGACTTTGGCCGATATCATAATTGAAGTATAACTGCTCGGACTTATCATAAGGGAGCAGGGCGGTTTGGACCGACCGAAGAACCGTGGACGAAATTTGATAAGGAGGATTTATATGGGAGTAAATGAAATCGGGACAGAGAGGTACATGGGTGAGACTTATCAGGAACGGTTGAATAAAATCACGGACCCGCATGCGGTAAATGCTTTTAAAGCAGCCTATGCCAGCAAAATGGCAGGTTCCACGGATTATATTTCTGCCGTCAGCAGGACGTACAATACGGGAAGAGCAGGGGCAGTGAATTTTTCGGATGCGTTTCCGATGTATGATGTCGTGACCCATGTGGGAAATGCGGATATTTCCGCCGGTTACTGGCAGAGAAACGACTTTCCGTTCTGGAAGTATTTTCAGAAAGGCACGAGCGCAGATGCCTTGAATGACTGGCGGCCTTCGGGTGCCAATCCGCCACAGACCCGTGGTGATCTGCAGAGAAATTACGGCAGCATCGGCTCCGGAAGGATCGCGGTTCTTGTGCCGGAGAAGCTGCAGGAGAAGATGGATGCAGATCCCGCTTATGCGCGACAGATCATGGCGAAGCTGCAGGAGTGGAAAGAGGATTATGACCGCTGGGATAATACCGTGGCGGCATCTTACGGTATGAATGTGGCAGAACATCAGGCAGAGAAAAGTTATGTATTTGACCTGGACGAAGACGGCAATGTGAGGAACTGCACCGTTACAGGAGGCGGCGGGAAGCTGGTCGGTCCGACGAAGGAGGAACAGGAACAGTTCGAAGCCGAACAGAAGGAGAAACTGAGACGGCGTGTGAAATATATAGAGATCATTAAGGAAAGCGCCGAAAGACAAAGGAGTCGGGAGGATGAGCATCTGCGCCTGTTTCAGGAGCAGTATGTAAAACGGGAGATACGTGGTCTGAATCGGAACATCATGGAGAAGTAAAGCACGCGGCAGCAGGCATAACATACAGAAAGACCGACGGTTTTCTACATTTTTTCTTGTTTAATGGATAAGGCAGTGATATACTTACTTCGGCAGTAGAGAAACGATAGAAAAAAGATAGAAGGACGGAGAAAAAATGAAAAAGAAAAAAATGTTACGAGGAATCGGCGTGTTGATTCTGTGCCTGGTGCTTTTGCCGATCACCGCACTGGCGGCAGAGGAAGGGGCAGAAGTGGAGTATATACCTTCCATGTACGCGACTTTCTGGGCGCTGGTTCCGCCTGTTGTAGCTATTGTGCTGGCGCTGATCACGAAGGAGGTTTACAGTTCTCTGTTCATCGGTATTCTGGTGGGCGGACTGTTCTATTCCGGCTTTTCTTTTGAGGGGACGCTGACACATATTTTTAACGGCGGTTTTGTGGCTGTGCTGTCTGACGGCTATAATGTCGGTATCCTTATTTTTCTCGTGATACTGGGCGCCATGGTAAGCCTGATGAACCGTGCCGGCGGTTCTGCTGCTTTCGGGCATTATGCCAAAGAGAAGATCAAGACCCGCGCAGGTGCGCAGTTAGCAACTGTTGCGCTGGGTGTGCTGATTTTTATTGACGACTATTTCAACTGTCTGACCGTGGGCAGTGTTATGAAGCCTGTAACGGACGAACACAAGGTTTCCCGCGCGAAACTGGCTTATCTGATCGATGCTACGGCAGCACCTGTCTGTATCATCGCGCCGATCTCCTCATGGGCTGCGGCTGTTTCCGGTTTTGTGGAGGGGGAAGACGGATTTTCCATTTTTATCCGCGCCATTCCTTATAATTTCTATGCAATCCTGACGATCATTATGATGATCTCGATCGTACTGATGAAGGTGGATTTCGGTTCGATGAAAACCCATGAAGCCAATGCGCTTAAGGGAGATCTGTTCTCCACCGGACAAGCGGCTTCCGGTCAGGAACAGGAGACTGTGAATCGGAAGGGCAAAGTGATCGACTTGCTGATTCCTATCGCTCTGCTGATCATATCCTGTGTCATCGGCATGATCTACACAGGCGGATTTTTTGACGGTGCCGGGTTTGTGGAGGCTTTTTCCAATTCCGATGCTTCCGTAGGTCTTGCGCTGGGCAGCATCTGTGCGATGATCCTGACGATTATCATCTATCTGATCAGAAGAGTGTTGAGTTTTACGGACTGTATGAAATGTCTGCCTGACGGCTTTAAGGCAATGGTACCGGCTATTTTGATCCTTACCTTTGCATGGACGTTAAAGGCCATGACTGATTCTCTGGGAGCGGCGGTTTTCGTTGCGGATGCAGTACAGAAAAGTGCGGGAGGATTCATGAATTTCCTGCCGGCAATCATTTTCCTTGTGGCATGTTTCCTTGCATTTTCCACGGGAACATCCTGGGGAACATTTGGCATTCTGATCCCGATTGTGGTAAATGTATTTATGAACACGAACCCGCAGCTTATGATCATTTCCATTTCGGCCTGTATGGCAGGAGCGGTATGCGGCGATCACTGTTCGCCCATATCCGATACCACGATCATGGCGTCAGCGGGTGCGCAGTGCGACCATGTGAATCATGTGTCCACACAGCTTCCTTATGTGATTGTGGTGGCGGTGATTTCCTTTGTCACATACATCGTGGCAGGCTTCGCACAGAGTCCGTGGATTTCTCTGCCGGTGGGAATCGTGCTGCTGTTAGCAGTGCTGGCGGTGATCAAGAGCAGAAGCGAAGGGAACGCGCAGGCGTAACGGCAAGGTATGCGTGTATGGCGCAGGCGGCAGTGCTATAACAGACTTATTGGCGGCGGGAGCAGAACTGATCTGTTCCCGTTGTTTTTTTTTGCAGTTGACTTTCACATGTGGTATAATCAGTGCAGAAGACAAGCGGCTACGAAGCAGACATTTGTTGTAATACAAGATTTAAAGCAGTATGCAAGGAGGTAAGGGGAATGCTCAAAAAGTTAAACCAGGTGTACGAAAGATTAAACAGGTATCGAATCAGGGAACGGCTGTTCCGCGGTTTTGTGATTGCATCCGGAGTCCCGGCGCTGGTGGCGGCACTGGTGCTGATCGTAATGATCATTATAACGAAGACTTATGCGGGGGCGATGCAGGATTACGGTTTTGCGCAGGGAGATGTGGGTAAGGCGATGACGTATTTTGCGGAGACGAGGTCCACGTTGCGCGGCTGTATCGGTTATGATGAGGCTGGAGCAGTTGAAGGCATGAAAACGGCGCACGCCGTGAGCATAGATAATTTTACAGCAAGTTTTGCGGCACTGGAGAAATTTATGGTGACCGATGCGAACAAAGAGGTTTATCAGAACATTGCCGGTAAACTTCCCGGTTACTGGGAACTGGACAACCAGATTCTGGAGCTGGGGTCCAATGCGGATGCCGAACTTTCAAGGCAGGCACAGGATATGGCGATGAGCGATCTGATGCCGTTATATGAAGATATCAATGATCAGCTGGTTTCGATCATGGATATCAAGGTTGACCGCGGTAACAGTATCTCTTCGACGATGACGGTCGTCTCGATAGTGCTGGTTGTCGTGATTGCAGTGGTGATTGTGATAGCGATTGCGACGTCTATCCGTCTGGGGAATTACATAGCACTTAATATTTCAACACCGCTCGTTCAACTGAAAGAAAGACTGGCGGGGTTTGCCTTGGGTGATCTTACCAGTCCGTTTCCGGAGGTGAAGGCCAACGATGAGGTTGCCGATATCATCAGTTCAGCGAATGACATGGCCGGGACATTGAATTTCATTATATATGATATGGACTATATTTTAGGAGAGATGGCGACGTCAAACTTCGCGGTCAGATCGAAAGACGGCTCTAAATACACCGGGGAGTTCAGACAGATTTTTGATTCCTTAAAGAAGCTTAGGGATACTATGATTGAAACAATACGTTACATCGAGGAGTCTTCTGTACAGGTGTCCGCGGGTTCGGGTAATCTCGCCGAGAGCTCGCAGAGTCTTGCGGAAGGTGCAACAGAGCAGGCCGGTGCGGTGGAGGAACTGCAGGCGACGATTACGACGATATCCGATGCTTCGAAGAATGCGGCGGCATCTGCGGAGGAAGCCTACAGACAGTCGAAGAGATATGCGGACGTGGCGGATCGCAGCAGCAATGATATGCGGGAAATGGTGGAGGCTATGTCCCGTATCAATGAGACATCTCAGAAGATCGGCAATATTATTTCCGAGATCGAGAACATTGCATCCCAGACGAATCTGCTTTCCTTAAACGCTTCTATTGAGGCGGCAAGGGCCGGTGAGGCCGGACGCGGATTTGCGGTTGTGGCAGACCAGATCAGACAGCTTGCGGAGCAGAGCAGCAAGTCGGCGGTAGATACCAGAACACTGATCGAAGGCGCTATGCAGGAGATAGAGAACGGTAACAAGGTGGCAGACCGTGCGGTGGCATCTATTGAGACTGTAGTGGAAGGCATCAGAAAGGTTGCGGATTCCTCCAAGGAGCTGAGCGAGATATCGACAAGCCAGGCGACGACAATGCAGGAGGCGGAGGCAGGGGTCAACCAGATTTCGGACGTTGTCCAGACCAACGCGGCAGTCGCGGAGCAGTCCTCGGCGACAAGTCAGCAGCTTTCCGCGCAGGCGGCAGCTTTGGATGGATTGATTGCGAAGTTTAATCTGCCAAAATAAAGCTGTCTGCAAATACATTTTGTAATTGACGAAGACGGCATAAAAGATTATGATAGAAAACGAATTGCCCGGGGAAACAGGTGCAAATCCTGTACGAGCCCGTCGCCGTGAGGCATTGCTTTATTGTGTTGACCTGACCGGAAGCCACATTTCGGGACAAGCCATTGGAGAATCTCTGAGAAGGCCGGTCATCATAGTGCCGAGTCGAAATATCCGGACAAGGGAATCCTCTTATGACAGTGACCGCGAGCGCCGGTACGGGAGAGGAAATATCAATTGAAGGAGACTGAGGATATGAAAATGAGAAACGATAAGAAATTATTGTCATTCATCCTTTGTATGGTGCTTATTGTGGCTGCGGCACTTTGTACGAATGGTTGTAATGGCAGTGCGGACAAGGCAGCAGATTCCGGAACAGAGGCGGATGCGCAGGCGCAGACCGGTGAAGCAGCCGGAAGTGACGGCGGCGCAGCTGTGGATGCGGATGTGCTGGGGGAAGGCGAAAGGATATTTACTTTTACTGTGACAGACCAGGACGGCAGCGATACGGTTTTCGAGATCCACACGGACAAAGAAACAGTAGGGGAGGCCCTTTTGGAGGTCGGGCTGATCGAAGGTGAAGAGAGCGAATACGGTCTTTTCGTCAAAACGGTCAACGGAATTACGGCTGATTATGATAAAGACGGTGTGTATTGGGCATTCTATGTAAATGACGAGTATGCACAGTCCGGAGTGGATTCCACAACGATTACAGAAGGTGCTGCATACGCCTTTAAGGTCGAGAAGTGATGAAACTTACAATCAGAGAGATCGCAGTGTTTGGAATGCTTGGAGGCATCATGTATGCCTCCAAACTTATTATGGAGCTGATTCCCAATGTCCATCTGCTGGGCGTGCTGACGATTGCCTATACGGTAGTCTACAGGAAGAAAGCGCTGTATCCGATTTACACGTATGTCATTCTTAACGGTATTTTATGCGGATTTGCGGCGTGGTGGGTGCCTTACTTATATCTGTGGACGCTTCTGTGGGGCCTGGTCATGCTTCTCCCGAAACGCATGCCGAAACGAGTACGGCCGATCGTATATATGTCTGTGTGCGCGGCACACGGGTTCCTGTTCGGTACATTGTATGCGCCGGTGCAGGCGCTTTTATACGGATTAAGTTTTCAGGGAATGATCGCGTGGATTATCGCCGGGCTGCCGTGGGACGCGGTTCACGGCGTCAGTAATTTTTTCTGCGGCATATTGATCGTACCGGTTGTTACGGTGCTGCAGTATGCGGAGCGAAACCGGAGGGAGCAGGAGACAGGCTGAGGTGCGGGACAGCTTTATAGATTTGACAAGTCCTCTGTGGGCGGTTATGGGAAAAGCCATAATCTGTCTGCAGAGGATTTTTTGATTTATATGCTTGACAAAACTGTTTATATACTGCATATATTAACATATACAGTATATGTACGGAAAATACGTGACAATATAATCAGGAAACTGAGGGAAAGATGATAACGATTGATAATGTATCCAAGAGCTTAGGGAAATTCCAACTGCAAAATATATCCTTTGAACTGCCGGGCGGTTATATCTGCGGACTGGCGGGACGAAACGGTGCCGGCAAGACCACATTGTTACACTTGCTGCTGGGTCTGTACCGGGCGGATGAAGGCCGGCTGACCGTATCGGGTATGACATACGAGCAGTCGGAACAAGCGATCCATGACATGATCGGTACGGTGCTGGTCGAGGAACTGTTTGAGCCTTTTTACAGTATTAAAAGCAATGCCGGGCATTTCGGTAAATATTTCTCGGGCTATCGCTGGGACAGGATGGCGGCGTATCTGGAACGGTTTGGACTGGATGCACACAGGAGGTTTGGGAAGCTTTCCAGAGGAGAGAAACTGAAATGCCAGTTTGCTTTTGCCCTGGCGCACGATCCGAAGTTATTGCTGCTGGATGAACCGGCGGGGAGTTTTGATCCCGATTTCAGGGAACAGTTCTTTCAAATCATAAAGGATTTTATTGCGGACGGGATAAAGAGTGTGATTCTGGCCACACACCAGACGGACGATCTGGACAGACTGGCGGATTATCTGATCTGTCTGGAGGACGGCAGACAGATCTTTGCGGGTGATATTGAAAGTTTTCGCTCTGCGTACCGCGTCGTATCAGGTGAAAGATATAAAATCAATTTGCTGCCGCAGGAACGGATTATACATGTGCAGGAGAAACTTTACGGGACAAAAGCGCTGGTCAGACACAGCCGTCTGAACCAGTATGACGCATCGCTGCAAGTCACATATCCGACGATCGAAGATTTCATGTATTTCTATAGCAGTGGAAAGGCAGCGCAGGAAAGGAGAAAATGATGTGGAAAAATATCGCAGTTGATTATTACAGGGCGTATTCCTGGTCCGGGATCAGAGAGATGTGGAAGACGAATGCAGGAGCGCTTGTCAGCATAATCTATCCGCTGTTCGTGATGCTTTTTCAGATGACATCCGGTGAAAAGTGCGCTTATCTGATTGTGTATCTTCCGATGCTGTATATTCTCTTATCCGTTCATATGCACCCTGTCAGGCTGTGCAAGATGATGTATTTGTGTCCGATGGAAGCTGACAGGCGAATGCAGTACATCCGCAGTTCATATAATTTCGGAGTCGCGCTGCGCATGACGTCGGCGTTCATAGGGACAGGAATATTAGTGATGCTTTATGACTGCGGCGTAATTGTGGCTGCGGAAATCCTGTTGAATGATCTGGTGCTGAGCCTGCTGCTTCCATCGGAGAAGAAAACGGATGACAGGGATGGAGTCTTCCACAAAGAGATTGTCTGTATGATTTTCATGATTGCGGTGCCGATGTTATGCAATCTTATATTGGCGCTGGCAATTGCGGACGGGGAGCCGCACAGGACGCTGGACAGGATCATCTTTGCGTGTATTGTGCTCATACAGGCGCCTCTTGTGTTCCGGTATCGGAAATATGTGCACAGTGAACTGGAAAAGGCAGTGTACTATGAGGAAAAGACAGCGCAAAAGAAAACGCGGAGGTTTTAATATATGAAAATAACAATACTCCCGCAGGGAACACTGGCGATCTATGAGCAGATCGTGAATCAATTAAAAAATGCGATTGTGACGGGTGAACTGCAGGCCGGCGAGGCGCTTGTGTCGATCCGGGCGCTGGCTGCAGACCTTGGCGTGAGTGTGATCACGACGAAGCGGGCATATGAAGAACTAGAGAAGGAAGGTCTGATCCGCTCTGTTGCAGGAAAGGGCTTCTTTGTGTGCGAGTATAACACGGATTACCTGAAGGAAAAGCAGCTTGTCATGATCGAGAAGCGTCTGGGGGAGATCATCGGCGAGGCGAGGCAGGCAGGACTTGGCTGTGAGGATTTTGTAGAGATGGTACGGGCATTGTATGAATGCCGGTAGGCTGCACGATGCAGGCAGCATGCTTCCCGACGGATTGTGGCCGGAGCCGTGCATTTTTTGATTGCAGATGGAAACAAAAGTATTCTTTTGGAAAAGGAGAAAATGATGGAAGAGACGAGAACCGTGCTGTCGTTTGAGCATGTTACAGGCAGAAAGAGGAAGTTTCATCTAAAGGATATCAGTCTGGAACTGCGGGCTGGATATATCTACGGACTGACAGGCAGGAACGGCGCGGGTAAGACGACATTGATGAAGTATATTCTGGATGAGCATTGCAGATATGCGGGCAAAATCTATCTGGATGGTGAGGATATCCGCCTCGATCATGCAAGAGCCATGAATAAGGTCGGATATGTCTCGGAGGATAACAGATTCTTCGAGGAGCAGACAGGGGAGCAGAATGCGCAGATACTCGGGGCTTTCTATGATGATTTCAACATGGAAAGATTCCGGGAGGCAATGAAGACGATGGCGATGACTAAGCCGAAGGCGTATAAGCGGATGTCCAGAGGAGAACGGCTGAAGTTCCAGCTTGCTTTTGCGATTGCGCACAATCCATGCGTTTATTTACTGGATGAGGTGACGGCCGGCATGGACCCGGTATTCCGGCTGGAGTTTTTTGACATGCTCAGAAACCTGATCAAAGACGAAACCTGCGCGATTCTTGTGACCAGTCATATCGACTCGGAAATAGAGATGAAAACGGACTATGCGGCTGTTATGAGTGACGGCTGCATCGGAATGTTTGCGGAGAGCGGTGCATGGTGCAGCAAAGTCTGGACAGAAGCGGCACAGAAATGGAGGGAAACATGAAGACAGATCAGCGTCAACAGGAACTGTTGCAGATATTTTACCGGAAGGGGACGATATGGTGTCCGGAGCATGTGACGTATCAGATGCTTGCGGCAATCATGATTGGAATCTCCATGCTGCTTTGCGTGATGCCGTATCAGATGTGGGAATTTCCGCGGGATACGCCGGTCTCGTTTCTATGCAATATGCTGTATCTGACGGGTGTCTTATACTATATGCAAAGATATACGAACTATGCAGAAGGCAGGAAGACAAAGTCGGTATTTGATATTCTGAGATATCTCCCGGTCTCCCGCGGACAGCTTCAGATTTTTATCATAAAGAAGATTATCAGGCTGTGCGGCTGTCTTACGGCAGTCACGATATGCTGTCAGACAGTATTTGCAGTCGCGTTTATGCATACTTTTTCCATTGAAAATGTTTTTCTGCCCGTCAGATTTAATTTCCTTTTGCCGGTGTCTCTTGTCTTGCTGTTTACGTCGTTTCACGGCAGATAGGCATAACCCTTGGCATACTTACATAATATCTATTAAAATTATCATTATGTAAGTTAAATAAAAATAAATATAAAATATATTTGACACAATGTAAATGTTGTGATACTTTGTATATAGAAAGGGGCATTGACCGGTACGTACAGGGTGTCACGGCAGATACCGTTGTGCACAATCTCGTATAGGGGGCAGTGACCGGGGAAACAGCAGAAACGGAAAGAGAGGTGGGCAGATGGCAAGAAATATACGAATCAAGGTGGCAAGGGCCGAGAAAGATATGACCCAGAAGGCGCTTGCGGAAGCCGTGGGAATATCACGGCAGACGATGAACGCCATCGAACAGGGTGAATATAATCCGACCATTAAGCTGTGCCGTTCCATATGCCGTGTGTTAGGCAAGAGTCTCGACGAACTGTTCTGGGAGGAGGATACACCGGAATGACCGGATGGATGACAGGGAGAAGGAGTCCGGTATGACGGGAACGGCCGCAGGCTGTTACAGGCGGATATCAGGCGGAACTGTTATGAGGGAACGGAATCACAGATGGGAAAGGAATAGGTGATAGCAGATATGAAGAAGTGGAAAAACAGGCTGGACGAGATGCAGGAACAGAAGATGCTGCGTGTGGAACGTAACGGCTGCTGGCTGGCTTTCTGGGGATTGAGCATAGCGATTTTTACACAGTTGATCTATTACGGACCGGATTGTTCGGATAAGATCATCGGTGAATTTATCGTGTTTATGTGCCTTGCGGTTTATATAGCAATCGGCAGTGTGAAGAACGGCATATGGGACAGAAGGCTTGCGCCGACATGGAAGGCTAATTTGTGCGCAAGTCTGCTCGGAGGTATAGCGGGCGGCGTAATCAGATTTTTTATTGTCTATCGCGAATATCAATCCGTGGAGGCATGTGTGGACGTAGGCGTGATTGTCGGAATCAATATTTTTGTGATTTGCTTTGTCTTGCTTTCTATCGCGCTTCTGGTATATAAATGGAAAGAAAACCGTGCCGAGAAGGAAAATCCGGACGAGTCGGAGCGGAAATGACCGCCGTCGTGTGGAGAGAAGCGAAGAACAGGCGCAGGGGAGAGAATCTCGTTAATATATGACGGAAGATCAGACGAAATCAGAGTGGAAAAGGAGAATACGGAATGATTACAGCTGACAATCTGGTGAAAACTTTTACCAGAAATGAAAAGAAAAACAAGAAGAGCGATTTTAACGCTGTGGACGGCATTTCGTTGTCCGTGAAGGAGGGGGAGATCGTCGGGATACTGGGACCGAACGGCGCGGGCAAGACTACGCTTCTGCGGATGATGTCCAAACTGATGAAACCGACAGGCGGCATGGTTAGTATCCGGATCGGCGGTCAGGAAATATCGGACGATATCGAAGTGAAAAGACATATCGGTTATCTGTCTAATAACACAAAACTGTACGGGCGGCTTTCAACGAGAGAACTTATGCAGATGCTCGGCGTGCTCTACGGTGTATCGGAGGAGGATACGAGGCGGAGAATCGACGAGATCAGCGAAGTGCTCTCCATGGAATCTTTTATTGATAACCGGATCGAGAAGTTGTCCACGGGACAGACACAGCGCGCATCGATTGCGCGGTGTCTCGTGCATGACCCGCAGGTCTATATTTTTGATGAGCCGACGCTGGGGCTGGATATTATCAGCAGTGCGGCGATCGTTGATTTCATGAAGGGAGAACGGAAGAAAGGCAAGACAGTGCTCTACTCCACACACTATATGGAAGAAGCGGAGTATTTGTGCGACAGGATCATCATGATCCATCAGGGCAGGATTATCGGGGAGGGTACACCCGCGGAACTGAGAATACAGACGGGGCAGGACAGCCTGAGAGATATATTTTCCGGACTGATTGCCGCAAACGGCGGACTGGAGTTCGATATGCCCGATTCAGGAAAAGATGGTGCAGGAAAGAGGAGGACGCGCGGATGAGCACGAAAATAATACGGACATTGGTGAAAAAAGAAATGCTGGACGTCTTTCGGGACAAGAAGACGGTGCTTATGATGCTGGTAATACCGATTATCTTATATCCGCTTATTTTTATCGGTGTTATGCAGCTTATGACATTCATCTCTTCCAGTATGGAGAAACAGAATTATAAGATTGTTGTGGAGGCGGAAGACGAGGGCAGATTCTTACATAAGCTGGAGGAGTTTTGCCAGGACGGCGAAGAGACTGCAGAGGGAGGAGCACAGACGGACATTGTGGAGACCGCAGAGGGAGCGTCAAAGACGGCAGACGGGGCAGCCGCCGGGGAGACAGCAGAGGAAGAAGAACAGACTTACGAGATCACGATCGTAGATGCCGGCAGCATCACGGATTATGAGACGGCTTTGAACGAGGAGGAGATCGATGCATATGTCTCGGGGAAGGTGAAGGACGGAAAGGTGCAGTATGAAGTGTACTATCTGTCTTCCGCAAACAATTCCTCTTATGCGGCAGGTCTGATCATGGACGTGTTTGATGCCCTGAAAGAGGATTTGTCGCGTCAGATGATCGCAGAGGAAGGGCTGGATGTTGAGGCAGTCTTTGAACCGATTGTATATGAAAGACAGGATATCGCCAGCAGCGAGCAGTCGGTCGGAAGCATTATGGGGTCGATCCTTCCTTTCATGCTGGTGATCAGCCTGCTGATGGGGACGATGTATCCGGCGATCGACACGACTGCGGGAGAACGGGAGAGAGGAACGCTGGAGACAATCCTTACGCTTCCGGTGACGAACAGACAACTGATCGTATCCAAGTTTATTACGGTGGCGGTGATCGGTATGGTTTCGGCGCTGCTCAATATCCTTTCTATGGGCGCGATCGCATTGTATATGTATAAAATGATGGATATGCAGACGGACATGGGTTCATTTGATCTGGCAAAGTTTATTCCGGCGATCCTCGTGTGCATATTGACTGTGTTTGCCTTTTCCTTGTTCATCAGTGCGGTTTCGATGTGCGTCACGTCCTTTGCCAGGAGCTATAAAGAGGCGAATAACTATATTACGCCGCTCATGCTGGTGGTAATGTTTGTGGGCTACATCGGCTTCATACCGAATATTGAGCTGACGCAGACAATGGCGATGGTGCCGGTGGCGAATATATGTCTTCTGATTAAAAATATGCTGCTTTTCAAGGTGGATTATGCCGCGATCGCGATGGTGCTTCTAAGCAACGTAGCTTATGCGGTGCTTGCGATCATGTTCTTAAGCAGGATTTATGACAGCGAAGCGATCCTCTTTTCCGACGGCAAGGCGGGCTTGCAGCTTTTCGAGAAGCGCAGTAATCTGAAGAAGGGCGGTGTGCCTACGGTCTCCGACGTGTGGTTTCTGGTGGCGGTCACGATTCTTCTAATACTCTATGCGGGAAGTATGCTGCAGATTAGATACGGTCTGGCGGGTGTCTTCGGTACACAGTTGATCCTGCTTGCGGTACCGCTGTTTCTGGTAATCTACACGAAGCGGGATGTGAAGAAGACTTATGGCTTCGCGCGCACAGGAGCAGTGAACTATCTGGGCAGTGTGGTGCTGATTGCGGGCGCGGTTTTAGTCAATCTGGTCATAGCGATCGGTCTGGCGTTTGTGTTTCCTGAGAGCGCCGGCAATGTGGAGACGGTTTTCGGGGATATTATGAGCGGCAATGTGCTGGCAGTGCTTCTGGTAGTCGCAGTGGCACCGGCAGTCTGCGAGGAGATGCTGTTCCGCGGTGTGATCCTGCATTCGCTGCAGGCCAGATACCGTGTACCTTCTGCGATCGCAGTGACGGCAATCTTATTCGGACTGTATCATATGAGTGTCATTAAATTTATTCCGACCGGATTACTGGGACTGCTGCTTTGTATCGTCGCCTGGAAGACGGGCAGTATCTATCCGGCAATGCTGATGCATTTTGTCAACAATGCGATCAGCGTCATCATAAGCTGTTATCCGGAGCAGATCGAGAAGGTTCTGCCGGTATTATATAAAAACACGCTTTCGGTTTCAGAAGCGCTGTGCATGTGCGGTGCGGGGCTTGTGCTCATGGGAATCGGCTGGGCGATTCTGACGAAAGCAGGGAAAGCGGAGAAAGCCGTATCGTAGCGATAGAGAATGACGCCGGCGGTGGAGTTTTGACAGGAAGAGTCCATAATGCAGGCAGCAGCATGGTCTTTGTGGGAATAAAATGAATCAGGATTGCGGCAGGACGGTGAAAATGTTCTGCCGTAATTTTTTTACGGAAAATGTTGCACAGGGATATCCTGTTGGGTATACTGTAAATATAAAAAAATTATTTTGACAGATATTAGTATGGACAGGTGTTGTGGTGAAACCGGGGGTAAATATATGCTGAAGAAATTTTCGCTTAGGAATTATAAAAACTTTAAGGATGAGGTTAGTCTGGATTTCTGTGATACTGCCGGATATCAGTTTAACAACGACTGCATTACGGATGGCATAATCAGTAAAATGCTGATTTACGGGAGAAATGCGACGGGAAAGACGAATCTTGGAAGGGCGTTGGTGGATATTTTCTATATTTTGTTCGGGGGATTGTGGCATATGGAGGAGGGAGCGTTTCTTCATGCTGATTCAGTGGAGGATGCGGCGGTCTTTTCTTATACCTTTCAGTTTGAAAAACATGAGGTGGTGTATCAGTATGCACGGTTTGCAAATTATGAATTGAAAGAGGAGAAACTGTTTCTTAACAACGAGATGATTTATGCCTGCGATTTTTTACAGGAACAATATGACTTTGAGCATTTAAGTGCTATTGATGTGGAAACGGCCAGTACAGAGCGCTATAGACAGTCACTTTCACATTTTGCAGGGGAGGCGGAAGAAGAGACAGAATATCAGATACCTTTTCTCAGGTGGCTGGTGAGTAATATGGTGTTGAACAGTGGGGCGCCGCTCCGAAGACTGGCTGATTATGTCAGAGGGATGTCCAGGATGACCGTACGACAGGAAATTGGACGAAAACCAAACCGTATGTATAACACTTTTTTTGAATCACTGGAAGATTTAGATGCATTGGCAGACTTTGAAGCGTTTTTGAATGCAATGGGGATCGGATGTAAATTGACATTAAAAAAACTGCCGGATGATCAGCAGGAATTATATTTTGTGCATAATAAACTCGTTCCGTTCTTTGAAAATGCATCCAGTGGTACGTTGGCTCTGGTTGAGTTATACAGGAGATTTGTCGCAGCAGGGCGTAATGCAACACTTCTTTATTTGGATGAGTTTGATGCGTTTTACCATTATGAAATGGCAGAAAATATTGTTCGCTTTTTTAAGGAAAAATATCCGAAATGCCAGATCATCATGACGACCCATAATACCAATCTGATGACGAACAGACTGATGCGGCCGGACTGCCTGTTTATCCTTTCAACAGAGGGAAAACTGACGGCATTGTGTAATGCAACACAGAGAGAGTTAAGAGAAGGGCACAATCTGGAGAAGATGTATATCAGCGGAGAGTTTGAAAAGTATGAGTGATTATGCAGGCAGTATGCGCAGTAAAGGACAGAACCTTTTGGTCGTGGAGTGAAAGCATGAGAAAAATAAACTATTTGAATTAATTTTCAGATGTTTTCCCGAAATATTGTACGTGTGTTTTCTTCATAGCAGAGTATAATTTTTCGTTAGTGGATTCTTAACGCGTGAAATCGGATGGAGAGCGGTTTTATTCGCAGAATCGTGTAAGGCTGAATAGTTATGATTTGTCTATTGTGGACACTGCTTCTTACTGATAAAATGGAATCAACACGGAAGGGATACGGACAGAGGGATGATAGGGATCGGATGGTGCCTGGTAACGGTGCTGTGGAGACAGGCGGCGTGATTAATAGGGGTAGAAATTCCGGCAAATAAATGGAACAGGGGGATATGGCAATGGCAAAATATATTATGGCATTGGATGCGGGAACGACCAGCAACCGGTGTATTCTTTTCAATGAAAAAGGTGAGATGTGCAGCGTGGCACAGCGGGAATTTACGCAGTATTTCCCGAAGCCGGGCTGGGTGGAGCATGATGCGGACGAGATCTGGGCGAGTCAGCTTGGGGTTGCAGTGGAAGCCATGAACATGATCGGCGTCACAGCACAGGAGATCGCGGCGATCGGTATCACGAACCAGCGGGAGACGGTCATCATATGGGATAAGCATACAGGAGAACCGGTTTATCACGCCATCGTATGGCAGTGCAGAAGAACTTCGGAAGACTGTGATGCCTTAAAAGAGAGAGGGCTGACAGAAAAATTCAAGCAAAAGACTGGGCTTGTGATCGACGCTTATTTCTCGGCCACGAAGGTGAAGTGGATTCTGGATCACGTGGCGGGCGTCAGAGAGCGGGCGCAGAACGGCGATCTGTTGTTCGGCACGGTGGAGACCTGGCTGATCTGGAAACTGACGAAGGGTGCGGTGCATGTGACGGATTATTCTAACGCGTCACGTACCATGCTGTTTAATATCAATACTTTAGAGTGGGATGAGGAGATTCTGGCAAAGCTGGACATTCCAAGATGCATGCTGCCGGAAGTGAAGCCTTCCAGCTGCGTGTACGGGGAAGCAGACCCTTCTTTTCTGGGCGGTGCGATTCCGATTGCCGGGGCGGCGGGAGATCAGCAGGCGGCACTGTTCGGGCAGACTTGTTTTACGGCGGGAGAAGCCAAGAATACATACGGGACGGGATGCTTCCTTCTCATGAATACAGGTGAAAAACCGGTATTTTCTGATAACGGGCTGGTAACGACGATTGCATGGGGACTGGACGGCAAGGTAAATTATGCACTGGAAGGCTCTATTTTCGTAGCAGGCGCCGCGGTGCAGTGGCTTCGGGATGAGATGCGGCTGATTGATTCGGCGATGGACTCCGAGTATATGGCGAAGAAGGTGAAGGATACGAACGGGTGCTATGTGGTTCCCGCTTTTACGGGTCTGGGAGCGCCTTACTGGGATCAGTATGCCAGAGGGACGATTGTGGGAATCACCCGCGGTGTGAATAAATATCATATCATTCGGGCCACACTGGAATCGATTGCCTATCAGGTAAGCGATGTGCTGGCGGCGATGGAGGCGGATTCCGGGATCGAGATCACTTCCCTTAAGGTGGACGGCGGCGCCAGCGCCAACGATTTTCTGATGCAGACGCAGGCGGACATCGTGAATCTGCCGGTGACCAGACCGCAGTGCGTGGAGACGACGGCCATGGGTGCGGCCTATCTGGCAGGACTGGCGGTAGGCTATTGGACGAGTAAGGACGATGTGATCAAGAACTGGATCAGCGACCGGACTTTTAAGCCGGTCATCACAGAAGCGGACAGGGAAGAGAGAATCCGCGGCTGGCAGAAGGCCGTGAAGTATGCTTACGGGTGGGCAAAAAATTAAGAAACGCTAAGGCAGCAGAGAACGCAGCCTAAGAGTTGCTAAATATTTCGGGCTTTGGGTTTCTTCCGGATAGATAAAACCGGAAGTCCGGGAGAATTTGGAACATTGCTGTGTGACGATATAGAGGTCAGGAAGGGAGATTTTGTCAATATGTATGACGTGATCATAATAGGGGCGGGGGTGTGCGGCGCGGCGATTGCCCGTGAACTGTCCCGTTATCAGGCGAAGATATGTGTGCTGGAAAAAGAGGAGGATGTGTGCTGCGGCACTTCCAAGGCAAACAGCGCGATCGTGCATGCGGGGTATGACGCCGTGACGGGTTCGCTCAAGGCGAAGCTGAACGTGCACGGCAATGAGCGGATGGGAGAACTGGCGCAGGAACTGGATTTTCCTTTTGAGAGAAAAGGCTCTCTCGTCTTGTGCCTGAGCGAAGCCGATCTGCCGAATCTGCAGGCGCTCTATGACAGAGGGATCGCCAACGGCGTGCAGGAACTGCGGATTCTGAACCGGGAAGAAGTGCTGCAGATGGAACCCAATGTCACGGATCATGTGTATGCGGCACTGTATGCACCCACGGCGGGAATCGTCTGTCCCTTCGGTCTGAATATCGCGCTGGCGGAAAATGCTTATACCAACGGTGTGGAGTTTCATTTTAATACGGAAGTGACGGGGATTGGCAGGTTGGAAGACGGCTATGAACTGCAGACAGACAATGGTACATTCCGGGCGAGATACGTAGTGAATGCGGCGGGTGTCTATGCGGACCGGTTTCACAATATGGTCAGTGATAAGAAGATTCATATCACGGCCAGGCGGGGAGATTATTGTTTACTGGACAAGGAAGCCGGAGCCCATGTGGAAAGGACTGTTTTTGCACTGCCCGGGAAATTGGGCAAGGGCATTCTGGTTACGCCGACCATACACGGCAATCTTCTGATCGGCCCTACCGCCATCGATGTGGAAGATAAAGAAGGCATCAATACTACCGCAGAGGGTCTGGCGCAGGTGCTGGAGAAAGCAGGTATGAGTGTGAAAAATATTCCCGCCCGCCAGGTCATTACTTCTTTTGCGGGACTGCGTGCCCATGAGGACGGGGATGACTTTATCATTGGCGAGGCGGAGGATGCACCGGGCTTTATAGACTGTGCGGGCATTGAGTCTCCGGGGATCGCGAGCTGTCCGGCGATCGGCGAGATGGTGGCAGACATATTAAGAGAGAAGATGGGACTTAAGGAGAACGAAGATTTCGTTTCCACAAGACAGGGCATCTTGAATCCGAATACTTTAAGTATGGAAGAGAGAAACGCACTGATCAAAAAATCTCCTGCTTACGGCAACATTGTCTGCCGCTGTGAGATGGTCACCGAGGGAGAGATCATTGACGCGGTCACAAGACCCCTTGGCGCGAAGTCCTTGGACGGCGTGAAGCGCAGGACGAGAGCAGGTATGGGAAGATGTCAGTCCGGCTTCTGCGCCCCCAGGACGATGGAGATCATCTCGCGGGAATGTGGTATGAGCATGTCTGACATCACGAAGGCAGGCGGTGCGTCCAGACTGATCGCAGGCACAAATAAGGACATCTTTATAGCAGCCGCAAAGGAAAAGTAGGCGGCTGCGAAGCAGACATTAGATGGGAAGAGTAGAAACGAGGACAGTATGAAAGACTATGATATTGTAATTATCGGCGGAGGTCCGGCAGGTCTTGCGGCCGCCGTTTCCGCCAGACAAAGCGGAATAGAAAGTATTTTGATCTTAGAGAGGGATAAAGAACTGGGAGGCATTCTGAATCAGTGTATTCACAATGGTTTCGGGCTTCATACTTTTAAGGAGGAACTGACGGGGCCGGAGTATGCCGACCGGTTTATCAGGCAGGTCGAGGAACTGAAGATCGCGTATAAACTCAATACGATGGTTATGGAGATCGGACAGGATAAGACCGTGACGGCGATGAACCGGGAGGATGGATTGTTCGTGATCCGCGCGGAGGCAGTGATCCTTGCCATGGGCTGTCGGGAGAGACCCAGAGGTGCGCTCAATATACCGGGCTATCGTCCGGCGGGAATCTATTCTGCCGGTACTGCGCAGAGACTGGTCAACATGGAAGGGTATATGCCCGGCAGAGAGGTGGTCATCCTCGGTTCCGGCGATATCGGATTGATCATGGCCAGAAGGATGACACTGGAGGGCGCTAAAGTCAAGGTTGTGGCGGAACTTATGCCTTATTCGGGGGGATTGAAAAGAAATATTGTGCAGTGTCTGGACGACTACGGCATTCCTCTGAAACTGAGTCATACGGTGGTGGATATTAAAGGAAAAGAACGGGTAGAGGGTGTGACACTGGCCCGGGTGGACGAGAAGAATAAGCCGATTCCGGGAACGGAAGAATATTATGACTGCGACACGCTTTTACTCTCCGTAGGACTGATTCCGGAAAATGAACTGTCCCGCGGCATGGGTGTTGCGATTAATCCGGTCACTTCCGGTCCGAGTGTGAACGAGAGTCTTGAGACGAATCTGGACGGCGTCTTTGCCTGCGGCAATGTGCTTCATGTGCATGATCTTGTGGATTATGTGTCAGAGGAAGCCGCGGCAGCCGGCAGGAATGCGGCTGCGTATGTGAAAGCGGCGTATGACGATGCCGGGAGAGAAGGCCGGCAGACACAGGATACAGGGCCGGCAGACAAGGCGGCAGAACAGGATCTGCCAAATGCGGAGAAGGCAGACGCAAGTCAGGCAGTCCCGCTGATCGCTACGTCCGGCGTCCGCTATACGGTTCCCTCAACGATCCGCGTTTCACACATGGATGAGAGACTGACGGTGCGTTTCCGGGTCGGCGGCGTGTATAAGAACTGTTTTGTCAGTGTCTATTTTGATGATGAGAGAGTGGTGCACAGGAAAAAGCAGGTGTTTGCGCCGGGCGAGATGGAGGAAGTGAGGCTGACGAAGGAACAGTTTCTGCAGTATCCGGATCTGGCGGCGGTCACGTTCAGGATCGAGGAAGAATAGATTTTGTGCATAGAAATGAGGACGATATGGAAACCAGAAATTTAACATGTATCAACTGCCCCATGGGATGTGCCCTTACCATCGAGATGGAAGGGAATGAGGTGGTCAGTATAAGCGGTAACACATGCCCGAGGGGAGAAGCCTACGGGCGAAAGGAGGTCACGAATCCGACCAGAATCGTGACTTCGACGGTACGGGTGACAGGCGGTGCGGCGGATATGGTATCCGTCAAGACGAAGCAGGATATCCCGAAAGAAAAAATCTTCGATTGCGTTAAGGCACTCAGGGACGTGGAAGTGCAGGCGCCGGTTCATGTCGGGGATGTGATCGTTTCTGATGTGGCAGGCACCGGCGTGGATATTGTTGCAACCAGAAATGTGGGCATATATCGGTTTGACCCGGCATAATGCTTGTAATATGACGGAAATTGTTCGGTGGATGGCGGTAAATGAATTTACTGCAGGAAGGCAAGGCTGATGTCAGAACAGGATGTTTTCAAAAGTGCATTATCCGACTTTGCTTTTGAAGCTGCCAGTGGCGGTGCCATCCGTCATCTGGCAGATTTAGGCTATACCGTAAAGCAGATCAGTGAGAAGCTGACATATCCCACGCCCCCGGAACGTGTGCGCGGTGCAGTCTGGAAACATCTGCTTGAGACCGGGGTCGTACTTACGAAAGAGCCGGGCAGCGGCAAAGAACAAGGGAAAGCGGAATACAGGATGGAACGGGATAAGTACGGCAGAACCAGCTTCCGGCTTGCGGCATCCGGCGGGAAGAACGCCGGGGTGATTCACTGGAAGGAGGGAACGTATTGTCAGGAGAGAGACGGAATGCCGGCAGCGTATTTAGCGAAACTGTGCGGGCAAAACGGGGGAAATGACATATACATTTCCTGTGATTTCGGCTGGTGGAGCAGAAGGGATCCGGAGAAACTGACGGCGGCGTTAGGGATATTAAATGAACGCCAGCAGGAATATATTTCAGGACTTCCATGGGAGAACATAGTCTGCTATCACAGACTGGATATGCGGATGCGGGAGATTGTGGTGAAGCTGTACGAAGCAGGATATTATCAGGGAACATGTTATTGCCTGAAAACGGCGGAGAAGATAAGAATAGGAAAACAGGCAGCCGCAAAAGGGGACAGAGATGAACAAGAAAATCATGGTTGTGGATGATGAGGAAGAAATTGCCGATCTCATAGAGGTTTATCTGCAAAGTGACGGTTATACGGTGTACAAGTTTTACAACGCGGCACAGGCATTACAGTGTATAGAAGAAACGGAACCGGATCTTGCTATTCTGGATATTATGCTGCCCGATATTGACGGTATTCGTCTTTGCCGAAAAATCAGGGAACAGTATTTTTTCCCGATTATCATGCTCACGGCGAAGGTCGAGGATGCGGATAAGATCATGGGACTGGCGGCGGGCGCCGATGATTATATAACAAAGCCTTTTAATCCGCTTGAGGTGGTGGCCAGAGTCAAGACACAGCTGCGGCGGTATACACATTATAATCATGCTGTGCCTGGGCGGGAGCAGGAGGGAAGCGAATACGATATCAGAGGGCTGCGCATCAACCGCACAAACCACAGCTGTTTCCTCTATGAGAAAGAACTGCTGCTCACACCGATCGAATTTTCGATTCTCTGGTACCTGTGCGAGCATCAGGGGACGGTTGTCGCGTCGGAGCAGCTGTTTGAAGCCGTGTGGGGTGAGAAGTATCTGGACCAGAATAATACGGTCATGACGCATATCGGCAGGCTGCGGGAGAAGATGAAGGAACCGCCAAGAAACCCGCGCTTTATCAAGACCGTATGGGGAGTAGGATATACCATTGAAAAATAGAAATGAGATTAAAAGCAGCGAAATCAATAACAATGATTTTTTTCAGTTCCGGACAAGGATGTCCGTGCGGATCGTGCTTATGCTGTTCGGCGCAGTGACGGGCATTTACCTGTTGTACAGGTTTGTACTGCACAGGCACTTTGCGAACTGGGTGGTCAACTTCCTGCACAGATATTTATCTTTGGAGTATGGAACGGCTAACAGGCTTTACCGTCAGATGTTCCGCAATCATATTGACCTTGTGTTTGCGATTGCCATCGTCGTACTTTTTTGTGTGATCTTCAGACTGTATTTGAACCGGTTTACAAGATATTTTCTGGAAATCAACACCGGAATGGACGCGCTGCTGCAGGAGGAGGCGGAAGAGATTTCTCTTTCTCCGGAACTGATGGCGATAGAAAAGAAGATGAATACGGTCAAGCATACGCTGGAAAAGCAAAAATTGGACGTAAATCTGACCGAACAACGCAAAAATGATCTGATCATGTACCTTGCACACGACTTGAAGACGCCGCTCGCGTCAGTGATCGGTTACTTGAATCTGCTGCGCGATGAAGGGGAGATTTCGGAGGAACTGCGGACGAAATATCTTTCGATCTCACTGACTAAGGCGGAACGGCTGGAAGATCTGATTAACGAATTTTTTGAGATTGCGCGCTTTAATTTCTCGGATCTTTCGCTGCAGTACAGCAGGATCAATATGACGCGGCTGCTGGAACAGCTGGTCTACGAGTTTCGCCCTATGTTAAAAGAGAAAAATCTGGAATGCCTTCTGGATGCGCCGCCGGAACTGGTGCAGAAGTGTGATGCGGATAAGATGCAGAGAGTTTTCGACAATCTGCTTCGCAATGCCGTGCTTTACAGTTATGCAGGTACGCAGATCAGGATCACGGCAGAAGAACGGGAAGGCAGGATTACGTTTCAATTCAGTAATCAGGGCAGTACGATTCCGCAGGAGAAACTGGAACGAATATTTGAACAATTCTACAGACTGGACAGTGCCAGAGGCACGGCTGCCGGGGGCGCCGGACTGGGGCTTGCCATTGCCAGAGAGATTGTGGAGGCCCACGGTGGAAGCATTACGGCAATGAGCGAGAACGAGAGGAGTGTATTTACGGTCAGTATCCCGGTGCAGTAATCATTCAGCGTAATGTAACGGAAACCCGGACCGCACAAAAGGGTAACATGGAAGCAGAAGACTGGATCGTTACGCAAAATGTGCATATCATTGAAAAGCTGCACACCGGGAAATAAGAAAATCTTAAGATTTTGGGTCAATAGATTTAAGAAAACTGTCAGATTAAAATCAGAAACGGCATGCCTGCGATTGATACAATACATGTATCAAGACGGGAGGGCCGGATATGTATAAGTATGATGCAAAGCCTGAAAGAAGAGGCAGACGGAGCAGAAAAAGGAAAAGAAAAAAACGGATACAGTTGTTTCTGAATTTCTTTATGCTGGTCTGTATCATGATGGTTATCTTCCGTATCGGTGTACTTGAGAACCGGGAAAACATGGCGTATGACGTAAGGATGGATTCCGGTCAGGAAACGAACGATTTTGTACAGGGCTGGGAACTGACCCTGGTCAACAAATGGAATCCCTTACCGGAAGGCGCGGAGGCGGAAATCATTGAGCTAGCCAACGGAGAACGTGTGGACAAGCGGATCTACCCGTATCTGCAGGAGATGTTTGACGACGCAAGGGCAGAAGGAATCTATCCGATTGTGAGAAGCGGCTACCGGACGAGACAGGAACAGACAGATATCTATGAGGAAAGAATGCAGAGATATCAGGCGGACGGCTTGACGGAGGCGGAAGCCAGAACGGAGACGGAATTATGGGTGGCCGTTCCCGGCACGAGTGAACATGAACTGGGGCTTGCGGTGGATATCAATGCTGACAGGATACACTCCGGGAGCGAGGAAGTATATGCATGGTTAGGCAGGCATGCGCATTTGTACGGATTTATTAACCGCTATCCGTCGGACAAGACAGATATTACGGGAGTGGCGAACGAGCCATGGCATTACCGGTACGTGGGAACTGCGGCGGCAGCCGAGATATACGAAAGGGGAATCTGCCTGGAGGAATATCTTGAGGATTACCATGCCGATGATGCAACTTTGATGCATAGATGATGCAATTCCGATGCAGATGTATTTTATCATAAGAATACAGCCGGCCGTTATGCGGGGACCGGGCGGCAGGCACAGTATGATAAAATACATATAGTAAACGACATGACCAATATCCGCTTCCGGTTCTTGCCAAAGCCGTATATGGAAGCTTTTGCAGGACCGTAAGTGATATTTCCGGTGGCGTTAACTATGAGAAACAGGAGAATGGTATCATGAGGAACGGGAAGAGCGGCAGCCGTAAGAGCGCGGGTAAGACTGCGGCGGTATTTGCAGTAATGATGATGACGGCAGTGACAACGACAGGGGTGTCCGGCTGTCAGAGCGCAGCGGAAAAAGAGACAGAAGTATCGGTGAAGCGTACTCAGGCGGAAGCAGGCAGGACGGATACAGAACAATTAAGTGCGGCGGCTTTTGACACGGAACCGGATGCTGACCGGGCGGACGCGGCACAGACCGGAACGGATCACAAGACGGCAGCGGCAGAGACGACAGGCACGGTTACAGAGACGCAGCCACAGGAGAGCACGGGCGGCGTACAGACAATGACAGACGAAAGAGGGGAATCTGACAGGAGACAGCCGCCCGCGGATTTTGAACTGACGCTTGCCTCGGAGGACTGGGGGCTTTCTTTCGGGGAGGCGGGGACACAGCCCGGGGGAAACGCACTGCCGGAAGATCTGGCATGGTACGATGCCTATTATGTGGGTGACGACAGCGAAAAGGTGATCTATCTTACCTTTGACTGCGGGTATGAGAACGGCAATACGGAACCGATTCTGGATGCCTTGCAGAAACATAATGTGAAAGCGGCCTTCTTTGTGGTCGGGCATTTTCTGGAGACGGCGCCCGAACTGGTAAAGCGCATGGTGGAAGATGGACATACGGTGGGAAACCATACCTACCATCATCCGGATATGTCCTCTATTTCCGACAGGGAGGCTTTTCAGAAGGAACTGGACGATGTGGCGGAACTGTTCCGGGAGATCACAGGCACTGAACTTTCTGTATATTATCGTCCGCCACAGGGAAAATGTAATGCGGATAACCTGAAGGCAGCCTATGAACTGGGATACAAGACGATCTTCTGGAGTCTGGCCTATGTGGACTGGGATCAGAACAACCAGCCCGGTCATGATGAAGCGTTTGACAAGCTCACGACACGAATACATCCGGGGGCGGTCGTACTGCTGCATAATACTTCGTCAACCAACGCGGAGATTCTGGATGAACTTTTGACGAAATGGGAAGAGATGGGATATACTTTTAAGCCGTTATCCGAGCTGACGCAGTTGTGACGGAGAAGAACGCCTGTTTCAATTGCCGGCTGCAGGGTGATCAGGGAGATTAATCAAGACGTAACACAACGGAATGGAGTCTGTGATGCATAAGATAGGAATTCTTTCAGATACCCATGGTCTGCTTCGCCCGGAGGTGGCGGAAGCGCTGGCGGACTGTGAGGCGATCCTGCACGGCGGGGATATCAATAAGCCGGCGGTTCTGGAACAGTTGAACAGGATTGCGCCGACCTATGTCGTGCGGGGTAATAATGATAAGGAATGGGCCAGGGAACTGCCGGAGACGCTCTCGGTCAGTCTGTACGGTGTCCGCTTCTTCATGGTACATAATAAAAAGTATATTCCGAAAAGAGAAGAGGGCTTAAAGGATACGGATGTCATTATATACGGACATTCCCATAAATATGAAGAAAAGCACGAGGACGGACGGCTTTATCTCAATCCGGGGAGCTGCGGACCGAGGCGCTTTACGCAGCCGGTCACTTTCGCGGTGTTTACGGTTGAAGACGACGGTGCATATAAGGTGGAGAAAGTAGAAGTCGTGCAGCGCACCGGAACAGTAAGAGCAGGCAGTGCCGGAACAAACGGAATGCAAACCGGCGGTGCCGGAGGAACGGATACAATAGAGGATACGGCGGAGAAAGGAGAATTGGAACAGGAACTGGCATCCCTTGATCTGAAGCGGGTCGTCAAAGGCGTGATGCGGGATACCGATAAAAGGTTATCTGTAAAGGAGACGGCAGTAAGGAACGGCATCAGCGAGGAACTTGCCGGGCAGATCTGCCGGCTGTATCTGACGCATCCGGGCGTGAGCACGGATGGCATTATAGACAAAATGGGGTTGCCGAAAAACCGGTGACCTCATTTGTTTTAAAAAGATAATGCGGTAACCGGCTCTTGTATGGTATACTGAAATTATCATCCGGATTCGGGTATCATAAGAGCACAGGATACACCGGTCTGACGTATACACTAAGGGAAATTTGAAAGGAGCAGGGGGCAATGAACAGAAGTGAAGCAATTTTAAAGCTATGCGAGGAAAAGCAGATTCGTATGATCGATTTTAAGATGACGGACATCGACGGGCGGTGGCGCCATATCACCATTCCGGTGGAGCGGTTTGGCGAGGACACATTTACTTACGGGATCGGATTTGACGGTTCTAACTATGGGTATGCACCGATCGAGAAGAGTGATATGGTATTTCTGCCGGACCCGGATACCGCGTATGTGGATCCGTTTGCAACGGTGCCGACGCTGACGATGTGCGGTAATGTATGTACGATCGGTGCAGGGGAGAACAAACCGTTTGACCAGTATCCGAAGAACGTGAGTCTGCGTGCTATGGAGTACATGAAAGACAGCGGTATTGCAGATCAGATGATCATCGGACCGGAATTTGAGTTCTATCTGCTGGACAGCGCACGCTACGAGGTATCACCGCAGCGCTGCGGCTACCGGATTGATACCAGACAGGCGGACTGGAACTGTACGATGGACCCGTACAATATGGGGAATAACGGTTATGAGGTGCCTTACAAGGGCGGCTATCATGTGGCGGCGCCGCAGGATGTGGGGTATGATCTTAGAAGCCGTATGTGCATGATGATGGAGGACTGGGGCATCCGCGTGAAATATCATCATCATGAGGTGGGCGGTCCCGGACAGATGGAGATCGAGGTCGAACTGGCGGACATGCCGACGATGGCGGATAATACGATGGTTATTAAATATATTATTAAGAATATGGCGGCGAGTGTGGGAAAGACGGCGACGTTTATGCCCAAACCGATCTATCAGGAGGCGGGAAGCGGTCTGCATGTACATATGCTGCTCATGAAGGACGGCCAGCCGTTATTCTATGACGCGGAGGGGTATTCGGGCCTGAGCCGGACGGCCCATTATTTTATCGGCGGACTCCTGAAGCATATTGCGTCCTTATGCGCATTCACCAATCCGTCCACCAACTCATTCAAGCGTCTGGTACCTGGATTCGAGGCGCCGGTTACAGTCGGTTACGCGACTTCCAACCGCAGTGCGGTGATCCGGATTCCGGCTTATGCGAAATCACCGACAGCGAAGCGGTTTGAACTGCGCAATCCGGATGCCACGGCGAATCCGTATTACGCATACGCGGCGATCCTGATGGCCGGACTGGACGGTATTGAGAATCAGATTGATCCGGAAGCGAACGGATGGGGACCTTACGACTTTAATCTCTATACGTTGTCCGAGGAAGAACAGAAGAAGATCAAAGGACTGCCGAAGTCACTGGGAGAGGCGCTGGATGCGCTGGAGCAGGATCATGAGTATCTGACGAAAGGCGGTGTGTTCCCACAGAGACTGATCGACGTGTGGGTAGCGCGCAAGCGTGCCGAACTGAAGAAAATGGAGCAGATTCCGAATCCGGCAGAATTTAAGATGTATTATGATCTGTAATAAAGCATGAAAATGCACTAAGGCGGCGGAATGCGCTGTCTTAGTGTATTTAAGCTGTGTATGTAAGAAAGTAAGACATGAAATGAGGAATCATGATTTAACAGAAGGAAATATTATGAAGAAGCTGCTGCAGTTTGCATTTCCCATTATGATAGGGAATCTGCTCCAGCAGTTATATAATATTGCGGATACTCTGATCGTAGGCCGTTATCTCGGAGAGAACGCACTGGCGGCGGTCGGTTCTTCTTATACGCTGATGGTGTTTATTACATCGGTCATTATCGGTCTGTGCATGGGCAGCAGCGCCTTTTTCTCCATGCAGTTTGGGGCGAAGAACCGGGAACGGCTGGAAAAAGGTATTTTCACGGCGTTTATTGCGATCGGTGCGGTCGCGCTGATCTTGAATATTGCGGTGTATGCGGGGATGAACGGGATACTCGTGTTTCTGCGGGTGCCGGGGACGGTGGCACCGCTCATGCGGGAGTATCTGCTGTGGATCTTCGCGGGAATCGCGGCGGTTTTCCTGTATAATTTCGTGGCGAATCTGCTGCGGGCGGTGGGCAATTCCATGGTGCCGCTTATATTCTTAGGGATATCCGCCGTCGTCAATATAGTCCTGGATATTCTGTTTATCAGAGGATTGCAGTGGGGTGTGGCCGGTGCCGCGATTGCGACGATTCTTGCCCAGTATCTGGCGGGGATCGGTATCGTATGCTATTATGCGGCCGGATATCCCGAACTCAGGGTCAGTAAGCCAAATCGTGTATGGGACGGGCGTATCCTGCGGGAACTGATGGGCCTGTCTACATTGACCTGTTTGCAGCAGGCCATCATGAACTTCGGCATTCTGCTGGTCCAGGGGCTGGTGAACAGTTTTGGTTCCGTGGTGATGGCGGCTTTTGCGGCGGCAGTGAAGATCGATTCCTTTGCATACGCACCCGTGCAGGACTTCGGCAATGCTTTTTCAACTTATGTGGCGCAGAACTATGGAGCCGGTAAGACGGAGCGGATCAGACGGGGCTTGCGGGAGGCGGTGGCGGGTGCGTTCCTGTTTTGTATGATCATCTCGGCTTTCGTGGTGGGGTTTGCAGGACAGCTTATGGGACTGTTCTTAAATGAAGAAAGCGTGGAGGCGATCAGCATGGGCGCAGAGTATCTCCGCATTGAGGGCGCCTTCTATTTCGCTATCGGGTTATTGTTTCTGTTCTACGGTTATTACCGTGCGATCCACAAGGCAGGTATCTCGGTGGTGCTTACGGTGGTGTCGTTAGGCACCAGGGTTCTTCTGGCATATCTGCTGTCATCTGTCGAATGGATCGGGGTGACGGGAATCTGGATGTCCGTGCCCATCGGGTGGATTCTGGCGGATCTGACAGGAGTATGGTATTATAGGAAGTATAAGGGGAAGACAATATGAAGAAAATCATAGCGATTGCAGCCGGGATCATCGCGATCATCGTGATCGGAATCGTATTGATCAGTGTACGGGAGACGGATACCGAGGTGACCAGAGAACAGACCGGGGTTGGTTTTATCTTAAACGGCAGTATAGATGATCACAGCTGGGGGCAGTCCCATTATGAGGGGATGGAGCAGTGCGCCGGGGGGCTGAATCTGAAAGTATTCTATCGTGAAAATGTGCCGGCGGATGAACAGTGTAAAGAGGAAATGAAGGCACTGATCGATCAGGGTTGTAAGATTATTATTTGTAATTCTTTTGGCTATGCGGAATATGTACAGGAGATGGCGGAGGAATACCGGAACATATATTTCTTCCATGCTACGGGTGTAGCAGAAGCAGGAAATCTGGCGACTTATTTTGGCAGAATCTATCAGATGCGCTACTTAAGCGGTATCGTGGCAGGACTGCAGACCGAGACGAACGAGATCGGCTATGTGGCGGCTTATCCCATCTCAGAGGTTAACCGCGGTATCAATGCGTTTACGCTGGGCGTGCGTGCGGTTAATCCGGATGCGACCGTCTATGTGGAGTGGACGCAGTCCTGGACGGGGGACGAGGAGGCGGAAGAGGCAACGGACAGGCTGCTTCGTGCGCATGATGTCGATGTGCTGACCATACATACGGATACCAACAGGGCACTGGAAATCGCAGAGGAGAAGGGTATCTGGAGTATCGGTTACAATATGGATAATATAGATTTATATCCCAATACATTTCTGACGGCGCCGGTATTTGAGTGGGAGAATTTTTATGAACCGCATATACTGGAATGCCTGCAGGGCAAATTTGTAGGAAAGCATTACTGGGAGGGGGCAGAGACGGGAATAGTTGCGCTTGCACCTTTGAGCGGGAATGTGAAACCGGGGATTGCCCGGGAGGTAGAGCGGGAACGGCAGAAATTTTTAAGCGGGACGTTTGATGTTTTCTATGGACCCATTACGGATGCGGAAGGCAGTATCCGTGTTCATGAGATGGAATGCATGACGGACCAGGAACTGCTAAATGCTTTTGACTGGTATGTGGAAGGAGTGGTGAGCGGTGAGTAAGCGTAACGGATATAAGCCGCTGCTGCTGGGTGCGGCACTGCTTCTTCTGGTCGTTATTATACTGTTGATTGTTTTGTACCGCGGAGGGGAACGGACTACAACGCAGACGGTCGGAATCGTATTAAGCGGCAGCGCGCAGGAGAACGGCTGGAACGGTGCGAATTATGAGGGCGCTAAGAAAGCGAGCGAGCGTATGGGTGTCCGTCTGCTGGTCAGAGAGCATGTACGGGAGGGCACAGGCGAGTGTGCGGAGGCGGTCGGCGAACTGGCGGCGGAAGGCGCGGGGATGATCATGCTGAGCAGTTATGCGTATGCGAAAGAGGTGCAGGAACTGGTGCAGGCGTATCCGGATATTGTCTTTCATGTCAACGCGCAGGAAAGTCTTACGGACAATATGGTCTCCTATTTTGCACGGATGTATCAGGCCAGATATCTGTCCGGTATCATAGCCGGGATGCGGACCAGGAGCAACGTGATCGGTTATGTGGCGGCCCGGCCGAATAATGAGGTGAACCGGGGGATTAACGCTTTTACGCTTGGCGTCAGAAGGAAGAATCCCGCCGCCAGGGTGGTCGTCTTCTGGACAGGCGCGTGGGACAACAGGGAACAGGAGATGGAAGCGGTGGACAGACTGGTGCGGGAACGGCATGCGGATGTGATCGCTTACCATCAGAATCAGGGCAATGCGATCGAAGCGGCGGATGCCGCCGGGGTTGATTCAATTGGGTATCATCAGCAGTATGATACGGGTTCTCCCGGACATCTGACTGCGATCGTGTGTGACTGGGAGAAAGTATATGCGGAGATGATCAGTGCTTATCTGAAGGGAAGAGGAAATACGGCGGATCATTATTGGATCGGCATGGAGGCGGATGCAGTCGGTCTGACGCCCTATTCGGAATATGTTACGCAGGAGATGCGGGATGCCGTGGAAGAAGCCCGGCAGGAGATTCTGTCGGGGAAGGCGGTATTTTCCGGGGAGGTATATGATACAGAGGGCAATTTACGGTGCGGCGAGTCGGAGATTATCAGCGATGAGGCGCTGCTGGAGGATGTTGACTGGTATGTGGAAGGCGTAGAGATCTATGAAGAGTACATGGATTAAGAAAAACAGGAAGATCGTTGCCGGAATTTTCACTTTTATCGCGATATTCGGTGTGGTAGGCGTGCTTATGCAGAGTAAGATGCAGACGCTGCTCAATTATTATGTGGAACAGCAGACAATGAGACAGGCACAACTGCTGGCGCAGATGACGGAGAGGCAGTTTGCATCGGAACTCAGACAGCTGGAGTGGACGGCGGATTACCTGCAGTACAATGAGGTGAACCGGCAGGAGATCGTGGATACTTTCGTCGGTAATGCGGACCATACTTCCGTGGGACTTTTGGAGATAGACGGGAATGCGGTATGCGGTGAACCGCTTGATTTCCTGGCATTTGACGGGCTCAGGCAGTCTTTTCGCGGTGAGAACGCGGTCAGCTACAGCCATGAACAGGGGCTTCTGTTTACGGTGCCGGTTTATCGTGGCAGAAATGTCAGATATGTGCTGTACAAGCTGTATGATGTGGAGTCTTTGTACGGAGTGTTCGGTCTTTCTTGCTATGAGGGCGAAGGCAGGGCGCTGATTGCGAATCTGCAGGAACAGATTATTATCCCCAGCTGCAACGGCAGAAACGAAGACGGACGTTTCATGCAGACGAAGGAGATCCGGGAGGCATTTCAGGGGATATGGGAGAAACTGCAGGTACTGACGGCTGCTTCAGCATACACCCGGACGGCGGAAGGGGATTATTTCCTGTTTGCTTCGGAGATAGAGAATACGGATATGCTTATGGTAGGCTCCGTCCCCGGCGATGTTGCGATGGAAGGGATCTACTATCTGGTCGTGCTGGTGTTGTGGGTGTTTGCGCTGTTGATAGTGGTGTTCGTAATCGGCATGGTCTATCTGTTCGGCGCAGAAGAAAAGGCGCGTGAAAGTGATGAACTGCGTGAGGCCAAGCTGATAGCGGATAAGGCGAACCGCGCCAAGAGTGATTTCCTGGCAAATATGTCCCATGAGATCCGCACGCCGATCAATGCTGTACTCGGCATGAATGAGATGATCCTGCGGGAGTGTGAGCAGGAAGAAATACGGGAGTATGCGCAGAATATACAGGGCGCGGGGCAGACCCTGCTGGCGCTTATCAATGATATTCTTGATTTCTCTAAAATTGAGTCCGGTAAGATGGAGATCGTGGAAGATGTATACGACGTTTCCACGCTGTTAAATGATGTGGTCAATATGGTGCGTGCCAAGGCGGAAGATAAGAATCTGTGGTTTCGCATGAATATTGATCAGAAACTGCCCGGTGAGATGTGGGGTGACGCAACCAGAAACAGACAGGTCGTAATTAATATCTTGAATAATGCCGTGAAATACACGAAGGAAGGCGGTGTGACGTTCGAGGTATCGGGCATACACACATCGGAGGATAAGATACTTCTGACGATACGGGTTACGGATACCGGAATCGGGATCAAGAAGGAAGATCTGCCAAAACTGTTTCGCAATTTTGAGAGACTTAATCTGGGCGAAAACCGTAACGTGGAAGGTACCGGTCTGGGATTGGCCATTACCTACAAGCTGGTGGAACAGATGAACGGACGGATCGAGGTGGAGAGTGAATACGGATCGGGTTCGACCTTTACCATATATCTGCCGCAGACCATCGTGAATGAAACGCCGCTGGGGGATTTCCAGCTCAGATATCAGATGGTGATGAAGCAGAGCAGACAGCAATACCACGAGAGCTTCGTGGCGCCCGATGCCAGGCTGCTGGTGGTGGACGATACGGCAATCAATCTTCTTGTAATCAAGCAGCTCTTAAAGAGGACGCGTATGCAGATCGATACCTGTGCGGGCGGCAGAGAGTGTCTGGAGATGATTGCACAGGAGCACTATGACGTGATTCTGTTAGACCATATGATGCCGGAGATGGACGGGATCGAGACGTTAGAACGCATACGGCAGTCTGAGGATCATATGTGTAAGGGCACGCCGGTGATTGCGCTGACGGCTAATGCGATCGTGGGCGTGCGCGAGATGTATATTGAGAAAGGATTTCAGGATTACCTGAGTAAGCCTGTTGAGGGTAAGGCACTGGAAGTGATGCTTATGCGGTTCATTCCGGAGCAGAAGATGCAGGTTTACAGAGAGCAGGAAACCAATGTGGTGCAGGAGAAGCCGACGGTTTCTATGCCGGTGGAAAGCAGCTGCACGGACAGGACGGACTGTCTCGTGGAGGAGGACCTGGGCATACAATACTGCGGCGGCAGTGAGGAAGTATACATGGAAGTTTTAGCAGAATTCTGCGATGTGGCGCAGGAGGACCGCCGGAAGATCGAGGAGGCATATGCGGGAGAGCAGTGGAAAGATTATGCGATCCTGACACACGGACTCAAATCCTCTTCACTCAGTATAGGCGCGAAGAGGCTGTCGGAGGAGGCGGCAGGACTGGAAAAGTCGGGCAAGGAGCTGCAGAAGGAAAATGCTGCGCACAGGGATGATGTGCTGGCCTACGTCAGAGAATATCACGTTAAAACAATGGAATTATATGACATGACAGCTGTGGAAGCAGAAAAGCTTATGAAGATGATAGAAAATCGGGTTTAGCATTGCAAAAGAGAGGCGAGTTTGCTATAATGAAAACATATGTTTATAAAGGATAATGTGTATTATCCCTTAGTGCAGTGCATACATAGATGGAAGCGGGAGAGTGATAAAGATGCAGAACGTAGTAATTGTTTCACAGATTCAGAGTTATCTTATTGTGTCATTAAAAGAATGGTTTGAAAGAGCGGACTACGAAGTGATTACGGTGAAGGCCGATATCGATGCCATCAACCAGATTGATGAACCGGTCGGTATTTTTCTGCTTTATGTTGATGAGAAGATGGTTGAGGAACTGCAGGCGCTTAACTATATTAAGGACCGCGCGGCGGAAGAGGATATTCCGCTTTTTGCGATCGGCGATGTGGATGAACTGTCCACCGTGGAGAAGATTCTCTCCAAGAATATGATTCGTCAGAAGTTCCAGCGGCCGATCAATGTCAGCGAAGTTGTAAGCACGATTACGGGATATGAGAAGAAATTCGGTAAACAGAATAAGAAGAAGATACTGGTTGTAGATGATTCGGGTACTATGCTCCGTAATGTAAAGGGATGGCTGGAGGAATCTTATCAGGTGACCCTCGCTAACTCCGGGGCTATGGCGATCAAATATCTGTCTACGAACAGACCGGATCTGGTACTGCTTGATTATGAGATGCCGATTGTGGACGGTAAGCAGGTATTGGAGATGATCCGAAGCGAGCATGATTTTGCGGATATTCCGGTTATGATGCTTACGAATAAAGGGGATAAAGAGACGATCATGCAGGTCATGGCTTTAAAACCGCAGGGATATCTCTTAAAGTCAATGGAACCGTCGCAGATTATTAAGTCGATCGATGATTTCTTTGAGGAAATCAAGCGAAAAGAACTGCTTGGCATGTAATAAAGAATAAGAGGTGCAGGGAAAACATATCTTTCCGGCACCTCTTATTCTTTATTATTTTTATACTTGCGAAAGATTTCTTTGGCATTGAAATGTTCATGCAAAGCAGATATACTGCTTAAATTGAGAAGCTGAAGTGATCGCCGGGCATGGGAACGGTTGTCTCTTCTTTGATGCTGTCCCAGTCCACATTCTTGATTTTGTCGATCAGTTCTTCCGCAGAAGAAGCATAGACGGTAGTACGTTTGCTTCTCTCGTAATCATAGCCGTGCGGCTTATTGCCGGTTCTGTCGGTCTCGGCTTTCTCCGCAGCCTCTTTTTTATCTTCCCTGATCTTGTCTACAAATTCTTTCTGACGTTCGCCGACTTTCTCCAACTCAGCGAAATAGGAAAGCTGTCCATCCTTGCCGATCGAGATACCGATACGCGCCACTTCATCCTTGTGATCGCCGAGCTGATCCTTTACCTCGTCCAGTTTACCGACCGCTTCGTCGAGAAGTGCCATATTCTGCTTCTTGACATCTTCATCTGCGGCCATGCGCTCCAGTTCCTCAGGATCGATCAGCACGCTGTACTCCTTCGTGCTGCGGGAGAGATAAGAAGCAGCGTCTTCTTCGGATTCGCTGTCGGTGACTATGAAATCCATATTGCTGTAAGTTCTCTTTAATTCCTGCAGGAGCGATTTTGCTTTGTCGCTCAGCTGCGTGCTGCTGCCTGTCTTGCCGATACCGTTTGTTTTACCCGTAGTGTCAGTTTTGGATGTTTTATCCTGATTTTTTCTGCGTACAGAGTTGTCATAATAGTTGTTCTGATATGCGTTGTATCCGTTTACTCTGCTCATGTTGTGCCCTCCTTAGCATAATCTGTAATTCCATTTACCTGTCGCAGGTCTCCATGGAGCCGCTTCTTACATTATATATCGTAATGCGTTCGGGTTTTCTTAACCATCGGATTAAAAAATCACCGGATGAATACCGGATAGGACATTTGACAAAAGTACGGAACGGGAGTATAAATAATCATATAATGCATACTAAGCAGATAGGAAATAAGCGATTCGATTTTACAGACGGACAGAAAGGCGTGGATATATATTATGAAGATTTCGACAAAGGGGAGATATGCGCTCAGGCTGATGCTGGATCTGGCGATGAATAATACCGGCGAGCCGGTGAGGATCAAAGATATAGCTGCCAGACAGGAGATATCGGATAAGTACCTGGAGCAGATCATCTCTGTACTGAATAAGGCAGGGTATGTGAAGAGTATGCGCGGGCCGCAGGGCGGATACCGGCTGACGAGAGAGCCGGAGAAATATACGGCGGGGATGATTCTGCGGCTGACAGAAGGGTCGCTTGCGCCGGTTCCCTGCCTGGACGATGCGGTCAATCTGTGTGAGCGGCAGGAGTCCTGTGTGACACTCAGACTGTGGCGTATGCTGGATGAAGCCATCAGCGGAGTGGTAGACCGGGTGACGCTGGCGGATCTGGCAGAATGGCAGAATCAGATCACGGATAATTATGTGATCTGAGCGGCGATCGTATTCCTGTAATATACTTGCATCCTGCAGACCTGCTATTGTACAATGACATTGTAAATTCAATGGTAATGGACGGTGAAGATAACAGATGACCGGAATAGGGAAGATATGGGACCGGGTGAAGAACTTTAAACTGAATATCATGAATTATGGTGTGTTCCTTCAGATTTGTGCGGTTGCTTTGATCCTCATACATTTGACGCTGTTGACTGTCATGGCAATATGCGGACAGACATTTCTGAGCCGTTTGAATATTGTAAGCGTGCTGATCTATCTGGCGGCATTCCGCTATGCAGGACAGAACCGGGTGCGTCTCGTGTATTTCATATTTGTTGCGGAGATACTGGCGTATTCATGGATATCCGTGTACATATTGGGAGAGAGCACGCAGTTCGGACTTTACTGTCTGGCGGTTATGCCTTTTACCTATCTGACCAATTTCGTCCTGGAGTGTCAGAAACCTGACCAGAGACAGTTTCATCCGGTGATTAATTTTCTTATTATATGTGTGTTCTATTTTATGGAACTGAGCATGGGTAATTTCTTCGAGCCGCGCTTTGTGATCGGGAATGCTGCTATTGTTAATTTCCTGCGTATTATGAATATGCTGATCAACATTTTCTGTATCCTCTTCGGCAGCAGTGTGCTGTGCATGATTGCGGTGGAGAACACGATGACGATCAAACATAATATGGAAGAAATGGAGAAGCTTATGCATCAGGCGGAGGCTTCCAATGAAGCGAAAAGTATTTTTCTTGCGAATATGTCGCATGAGATCAGAACACCGATGAATGCGATCTGCGGTATGACAGACATGCTGCTGGATGAGAATCTGTCAGAGCAGGGCAGGGAGTATGCGGCGACGATCAAGACGTCGGGGGAAGGGCTTTTGAGTATCATTAATGATATTCTGGACTTTTCCAAGATCGAAACCGGCAAGATGCCGATCATTCCGGAAGAGTATTATTTTTCATCCATGATCCATGATGTGATGAGTATGATGGAGATGCGCGTGAAGGGGAAGCCGGTCGAGGTGATTGCCAGAGTATCCGACAGTGTGCCCCGCAAGCTTTATGGAGATATCGGCCGGGTCAAACAGATCATTATCAATATCATGGGAAATGCCACGAAATTTACGCATGAGGGTTCCATTACGCTTACGGTATCATGGCAGCAGGAAGAGAGCGATGCGGGGCGGATGATCGTCAGTGTCTCTGATACCGGTATCGGTATCAGGGAAGAAGATATGGATAAGCTTTTCCGCTCTTTTGAGCAGGCGGATATGAAGAAAAACCGGGGAATAGAGGGAACCGGGCTCGGGCTGTCCATCTCAAAGCTGCTGGTGGAAAATATGGGCGGCAGCATTAAGGTGGAGAGTGAGTATGGCAAAGGAAGCACTTTTACTTTTGATATCCGGCAGAAGGTTGTGGATGCAACGCCATGTGAATACAGTAAAAATAAGAAAATGGTGGAAGTAAAACAGTTTGTCATTGATTTTGCGGCACCGGAAGCGAATGTGCTGGTGGTAGATGATAATAAGGTAAATCTGCGCGTGGCAACAGGGCTTTTGCGTAAGTTCGGCATCGTGCCGGATCTGGTGGATAACGGACAGGACAGCGTGGATATGATCCGCAGACGGGCACAGTATGATCTGGTGTTTATGGATCATATGATGCCGGAAGTGGACGGCATTGAAGCGACGAAAATGATCCGTGCCATCGGTACACCCTATACGGATAAGCTTCCGGTCGTAGCATTGTCTGCGAATGCGGTCAAAGGAATGGAGGACGAGTTTCTGGTGGGCGGAATGAATGATTTCCTGCCTAAACCGATAGACCTTGAAATGCTGGCCGGTATTTTGAAGAAATGGCTGCCGGCGGAGTTGATCCGGAAGCTTTGACAGTGCAACAGTCAGGATGGAATGCTGTTTGTAATTGAAAAATTCCGAAACAGAAATAAAAGCAGCGTTGGAAATCTGATTGAAATGTGGTAGTATATAAAGTATTCAAATCAGACAAAATGTGATAAAAAACAGCTAAAAGGAGGACTTGAGATGACAGAATCACAGTACAGGCGGGCGAACAGAACGGTGTTTATTCTGGTCTCGGTAATCTTGACTTATTTTATTCTGGTTATGGGAGCCACGGCGCTCAGATCGGGCAGTAATCTGCAGACTTATCTGCGGGCCGGTATGGTGGCGCTCATGTATATCGGAACAGTCATATTTTATATGACGGGAAAAGGTCAGAAGAAAGCAGCGATCGGCATGATGGCATGCGCTACCGTGGCATATGCCGTGATCGTATTGTTCGGAGAAAACACGAGCGTTTATGCCTATGCATTTCCCGTTCTGTTCGGCGCGATGGTCTATTATAATCAGAGACTGCTGATTGCGGGCAATGCGGCGATTATCATCCTGAATCTGATCAGAACTTTTATCATAGACAAGTCGCAGTTAGAGCAGTCAGTTGTGGCACTGCTCACGATCCTGCTGGTGGCATATGCTTCCAGTGTGGTTTCCAAGCTGTTAATCCGGTTTAACGAGGAAAATATCAATTCTGTGGCAGAAGCCGCCGCAAAACAGGAAGAGGGACAGCAGAAAATGCTGCAGGTGGCCGGCAGCATCATAGAGAATTTTGACGGCGCGATGGACAGACTACAGAGTCTGCAGGGAAATGTGGGTACGAATAACTTTGCGATGACAAATATCGCGGAGAGCACCGATGCTACGGCGCAGTCGATCCAGAGACAGGCAGATATGTGTATGGAGATCCGGAATAATACGGACGCTGTGGAAACAAGCATTCAGAATCTGATTGCCGCTTCCGACAGAGCCGGAGAGATGGTGACGCAGGGAGCTGAAGCCGTTGAGAATTTGAGAAAGCAGGCCGAAAATGTGGAGGCTGCAAGCAACGCCACGGTGGAAGTCAGCGACCGTCTGAGCCAGAAAGTGGAAGAGGTGCAGAGCTTTATCGGGGCGATACTGTCTATCTCCGGACAGACCAATCTGCTGGCGCTTAACGCTTCGATCGAAGCGGCACGGGCCGGTGAGGCGGGCAAGGGATTTGCGGTGGTTGCCGAGGAAATCAGACAGCTTTCAGAGCAGACAAAAGAGGCGTCCAACAGCATTACCAATATCATTAATGAGTTGATACAGGATACAAAGAGCGTTAATGAGAGCGTGGACAGTGCGGTTGCATCCATCAACAGACAGACAGAACTGATTGAAGCCACCAGAGAGAAATTTGTGGCGGTCAATGATGAAGTGCAGAACATGGCACAGAACGTGAGAGACAGCGAAGTGATTATCGACAGTATCATCGACAGTACCAATGCGATTTCGGACGATATTTCACAGCTTTCCGCGACGAGCGAAGAGGTGGCAGCTTCCAGTGTGGAAGGGCTCAGAACCTCGGAGGCTACCGTGCAGGATATGCAGGCGTGCAAGGATATGCTGGAAGAAATCTTTGGCCTTGCAAAGCAGCTGCAGTAGCAGATAGAACAGTACCTGACAAATCGAACGCCGGAGAGATCATGACCCGATCTCTCCGGCGTTTGTGACTACGAATACTCGCGCATATTGATAAAATTGTAATAGGGAAGCGCATCTTTCGTGTAGCCGTTTGTATAAACGTGTATGCTGCGTTCCTGCGCTTTCTCCCGCTCACATGCCTCGTCTAAAACCTTGGAAAAGAAAGTCTGCGCGAAGGTTTGAGACGGGTTCTGTCCGGACTGGTGTTTTTTGTCATTGGAAGAAACCTTCCTCAGCGGGGAAACAGCCATAACCGCTTCAACTTTATAATTCTTTTCGTATGCATATACTGCGACAATCCCTCCCTGGAAAATATAATGGTGAACCTCTTGTTCTGTTAATTGTATCGGCAGGAATCTTATTTTCTTAACACTATTTTAACAGATATTTTCTAAAAATAAAAGAAGAAAACTAAAAATTTATATAAAAGGATAAAATTTTCAGTCAAATTATAAGCGGCATTTTAAAATCAAGAGATCTAATACAAGATCGGCGAGTGGGGTGACCGTTTCTTTGCGGTGACCGGTCCGGTGGTGGAGATAAGGTGAGTAAAATCCCCCGGCACCTTTTTTGGTTCTTTTTCATAAAAATGTAATCAGAAGATTGGTAAATACCACGGGACAATGTTACTTGCGAAAAATATGCCCGTTTACTATAATAAAGACAGGTATTAGCGCAACCGATTGCGCAACGTTGCGCGTAATCTCTGGGAAGCGGGTACAGAGGGCAGAACAATATAAAACGGGAGGGTAAACATGAGGAAACAGATAAGACAGTATTTACGAAGAAGTCTGTGCGGTATTTTAAGCGCGGCAATGATCCTGACGGGCTCATCTATTTCCGGCATGACGGCGTATGCGTCACAGCCGGATGTGGAAGAAGCAGGACAGACGAATGATGTGGACGATAGCGTGGATGTAACGCCGTCTGAGGAAAACAAGGATGCGGTTCAGAATCCTGACGCGGGTGGTGATACCGGGGATGGAAATGAGAACGGCGCCGGAGACATTGATTCCGGCAATGAGGACGGGGATACCCAGAAGCAGCCGGATGACAGTTCTGAGGGAGATGATGCGATGTCACCCGACGAAAATACAAATCCCGATGGTGAAGAAAATGATGGGGATTCTGCGGATGACGTTACAGAAGATGACGGCATCACAGATGATGATTCCGCAGACGATGATTCTGTTGACGATGCTGCCGGGGAAGAGGATCTCGAGGACGCATCGGATGAGAAGGGCGTACTGGGAGCAGAGGATGGCGCTTATGAGAGCGTGCCGGTAGAATTGAATTTCTATGTCGGGGAATTGAACGCGGACGAAACCGTAGGATTTTATTATTGGACAAGTACCGGCGGTGCAGTTGTAATAGATACCGACACGAATCCGTTATTAACCTGGGGTGGGTGGGAGAAGCCCGATGAGAATCCGGTATATGAAATGCTGCCGGTGGACGGGCACACAGGCTGGTATCATATTACGCCTACGGTTACGGATAAATTGACATTGGAGGCCGGTGTATGTACCGGCAGTCTGGTCGGATTTTCTGTTTTTAAATCCAGCGATCCGAACACTGAACTTATTAAGTGTGATGGATGGAATAATCCGGAAATCTACACGGGTCTTCTTGCCGGTGAGATTACCGCGGTGAAAGAAGGCGCAGGATATGCTTCCATTGACGAGGCGGAAGCGGCAACCACGGTGTCGAAGGAAGCGCTGGCGGAACTCGTGGCCGAGGCAAAGAAGCTGAAGGAGGAAGACTATAAGGCTGCGGGCTGGACCGTATTCTCGGATGCGCTGACAGCCGCAGACGAGGTGCTTGCCAAAGAAGCTCCTGCAAGCAGCGAAATTGAGGAAGCTTATGATAATCTGGAAAAGGCGATGAAGGCTCTTGTTCCGAACTCTACGGTAGATGCAGAGATCAATGTAAAGCCGGTGGCACTGACAGATGATTTCATTTTGGGAGCAGATATATCTTCTTACTATGCTTTGAAGCAGAGTGGAACGGTTTTCAAGGATGAGAATGGAAACGAGTTAGACGATGCGGGATTCTTCCAGTATCTGCATGACGGAGGCACCAACTGGATCCGCATTCGTGTCTGGAACGATCCTTATGACAGTGAAGGCCATGGATACGGCGGCGGTAACAATGATCTGGATAAGGCAAAGATCATGGGTAAGCTGGCGACGGATGCCGGCATGAGGGTCTTGATCGACTTCCACTATTCAGATTTCTGGGCAGATCCGGGTAAGCAGCAGGCACCGAAAGCATGGGCGGGTATGTCTGTGGATGAAAAGGCGGAGGCTGTTTATCAGTTTACCAAAGATGGTCTGAGTGATTTGAAAGCGGCAGGTGTCGATGTCGGCATGGTGCAGATCGGAAACGAGACGACACAGGGTATTTGTGGTGTAAAGTACAGTGATAGCAATGGATGGGAAAGTGCCGCTAAGATTTACAATGCAGGAAGCAGAGCGGTCAAGGAGATTGATGCGAATTGTCTGGTAGCGGTACATTTTACGAATCCGGAAAAAACGTCAGTGATACAAGGACTTGCGAAAAGTCTGGATGACCAGCAGGTTGATTATGATGTTTTCGCAACTTCCTACTATCCGTTCTGGCATGGAACAACCGAGAATCTGACTTCTGTATTGGCTCATGTTGCCAAGACCTACGGCAAGAAGGTCATGGTTGCGGAGACATCATGGGCGACTACGTTAGACGATCAGGACGGACATGAAAATACGGTGCGCAAAGGTAACAATGATTCCAATCAGCCTTATGCATTTTCTGTGCAGGGACAGGCAGATGAGATCCGGGCGGTTGTCGAGGCGGTCAATAATGTGAACAGTGTGGAGGGTGCGGCAGGCAGCAGCATTGGTGTCTTCTACTGGGAGTCTGCATGGCTTTCACCGCATTATGTCTATAATGAAGACGGCACCAAGAATGAGGAACTGTATGCGCAGAATAAGGCATTATGGGAAGAGCACGGTTCCGGCTGGGCCTCCAGTTACGGTGGAGAATATGATCCTAACGATGCCGGTAAGTGGTTTGGCGGCAGCGCGGTTGATAATCAGGCATGGTTTGGATTTGACGGCACAGCACTTGCAACAGCTAAGGTATACAGTTACATCAGAACAGGAGCGACGGCAGAGAAGGCGGTTTCGGATGTGGTAAATCCTTCCGTAACGATCAATGCGGGCGGAACGGTCGAGTATCCGGAAAAGGTAACCGTAAACTTTAATGACGGATCTTCTGCTGAATATGCGGTTACATGGAAAGCGGAGGATCAGGCGAAGGTAGATACCACAATTCCAGGAGAATATAAGGTCAAAGGTATTGTTACCTGTGAGTATACGCTCAACGATGGCAGCCCCGCGACAGCGACAAAGGATGTCACATTTACAATTACCGTAAAACCGGTTACCGTTCCGGAATTTATCAATCCCGGATTTGAAGATGCAGATATGTCGGCATGGGCCATTACGGGAGCTGGGACTGCACGAACGAAGGACGATCCACACGGCGGAACTTACGGAGTACACTTTTACAATGGCAGTGCAGTAACTTCTACCGTAATGCAGACAATAAAGGATCTTGATGCGGGTACTTATATATTCGGCGGATATATTCAAGGTGATGCTACAGGAACCACGGCCAAAGCGGTCGTAAAGGTATATGACAGTGAAGGAACACTGAAGGATACCAAGACGGCGCCGGCTGCCACGACAGGATGGGCTATATGGCAGAATCCTGAAATTAGCGGTATTGTCGTTGGTGAAGGCGATTATCTGGAAGTCGGGATGGAGATCAATGCAGTGGCCGGCGGATGGGGATCAATAGATGATTTTTATCTGTATGCTTCCGCTTACGGTATTGTATTAGATGATCAGAATAAAAACGGTACGTTATCCGGCAGTGCGGCGCAGGCATCTGCAGGGGAAACGATTACGATAACGGCAACGCCCAAGGCAGATTATATCTTAACGAAATTGACACTTTCCGGAAAGAGCGTAAAGAGTGATACTCTGACAAGCACTCACGGTACTGTGACTTATGATGAAGACACGAAAACGGCTGTACTTACTTACGCTGATAAAATCAGTGCTGCAACCGAGGAGTCCTTCATTATGCCTAACAGCATGGTAAAGGTCAGCGCAGTATTCAGGACAGACGTAGATCTTTCTGCATTAGATCAATTGATAGCAGAATATGAGAAGGTAATATTTGACGGCTATACGGAAGACAGCTGGCAGACATTTACGGACGCATTAGAGGCGGCACAGACAGCAGCAGAAAATGTAGATGCAACACAGGAAGAGATTGACAATGCCAGGACGGCATTGGAGACAGCGTATAATGGGCTTACGAAAGCAGCGGCGGCTACACCGGAAGAAATCGCAGCGCTGTCGGCTCTGATTGCAACGTATGAGAAAATAACCAATGACGGTTATACAGAGGAAAGCTGGAAGAACTTTACGGACGCATTGGCAGCGGCTAAGGCGGCAGTAGAGAAGGAAAACGCAACCACGACTGACATTGCAAGGGCGACGAAAGCTTTAGAGAAAGCGCATAAGGAACTTGTGAAAGAGTCAACGGGAGAAGTGGATCTTACGGCTCTGAATGCGCTGATTGCGCAGTGTGACAGTGTGACTAATGACGGTTACACAGAGGAGAGCTGGAATACCTTTACGGACGCATTAGCGGCGGCAAAAGAAGCAGCAGCGAAAGAGAATGTAACGCAGGCGGAGATTGACAGCGTTAAGGCAGCTTTAGAGGCGGCTTACGCAGGACTTAAGAGGGCAGAGCACCACGAAGGCCTCTGGTTTGAAATCCTTAAGAATCCTGAAACTGCCGATGGAAGCTATATCTACACCGGCGCGGCAATCAAGCCTGAAATCAGGGTTTATCATGGAGATGAACTGTTACAGCTTAAGAAAGATTACACGGTAGCCTATAAGAATAACACCAATGCCGGAGAGGCGACGGTAACCGTCACCGGTAAGGGCAACTTCAAGGGCAAGGATACGGCGGTCTTTACGATCCATAAGAAAAATATCAATGATGCAGATATCACGGCGGCGGATGTCTATGCGATCCTGAAAGCGAACGGCACCGTAGTCAATCCGAAGGTAACTGTGAAGTTCGGCAGGAAGACGCTGAAGAACAATAATGACTATAAGGTAATATATCCTGATTTCGAGAAAGATGCAGACGGTAAGATCGCAGCGAATGATTATCAGATTATCATCAGTACCACGGCAGTAAAGAAAAAGAACGGCGTGGATGTTGATTCCGCCAACTATACCGGCAGCAGAATCATCAATTATACGGTACGGGAGAACGGCACCTTGCTGATGAGCAGTGCGAGGATCACGCTGGATAAGACAAAAGTGGATTATGCGGGCGACAGTACCGGCAAACCCCAGGTAACAGGCGTCAAGATCGGCAGTACGATGCTTACGCAGGACGTTGATTATACGGTAACGTATGACGAGAACTGGAACAGGATCGGCAAGGCGGCAGTCATCGTTACGGCGAAAGAAGGCACGAAATATTACGGCAGCAAGACCGTGTCCTACACCGTAAACGGCACAAAACTGGCAGCAAAAGAACTGCAGATCGAAGGCATTGAAGCGGGCGGATACGACTATACGGGAGAACCGGTTTTCATCAGTGAGGAAGCCGCAGATCCGGCCATGAGGACGTTAAAGGTTACAAGAATCAAGGCGGGCGGCAGACCGATCGAAGGCGGCACGATACTGGTGGAAGGCACGGATTACACCGTTTCCTACAAGACAGGCAGGAAAGCCGGCGAGCATACAAACGCGGGTACGGTCACCGTGACCATTACCGGTATCAATGCGTACACCGGTTCCGTGAGCAGGACCTTCAAGATCAAGCCGGTAGACCTGGCAGCACTCGGGACAAAAGAGGCACCGGCAGGACTTACATTCGCGGCAGAGGAGACGGCAAAGTACAACAAGACCGGCGCGAAGCCCGCGATCACAAGGCTGACATATAACGGAAGGCCGCTTGTGGAGAAACAGGATTACACCGTTACCTACCAGAAGAATAATACGGTGACGGCCGGTGACACATCCGCGGTCATGACCATCAAAGGTAAAGGCAACTTCAAGGGTTCCTATAAGCATTCGTATAAAGTGACGGCAGCGTCAGCAGAGGATGTGTATGCAGCGGCTGCAGATATCGTGAAGCCGGTGAAGTTCAATCAGGTGAAGACGGCAGTGAAAGTGTTCGAGACAGAGACGGGCAAAGTGCTGAAAGCCGGAACAGACTATGAGAAGACCATCACATACTATAGCGATCCGGCATGTACAGAGGCGTCAGAGATCACGGCAGAGAACTTTGCGGCGGCAGCGGATATCGACCAGGTCATTTACGCGAAAGTGACCATGCGGGGTAATTATGCCGGGACGGGCGAAACCCCCGGCGTTGTGACAGCGGCGTTCAGGGTATACGATAAAGACCTGAAGATGACGAATAAGAAACTGGAGATCAAGGTTGACACCACGACGGACAGAGAGGGCAATCCGATTGTCTGTGACGGAAGCAGGGCGAAGAATCCTTACTACACGGGTGCAGATATTGAACCGAAGGTGACAGTAACCCTGAAGGGAAGCGGCGGCGCAGCGGACCAAGTGCTGACAGAAGGAACAGACTATGCAGTAGCGTACAGCAATAACAGGAACAAAGGCAAGGCGACAGTGACGGTTACCGGAACCGGTAACGGCT
>CAJTPS010000013.1:0-34273 GCA_910578555.1 uncultured Lachnospiraceae bacterium | reverse complement strand
TTCACCATCGTATCGAAGGATATGAAGTGGTACGAAGAGGTTTCAGAAAAGATAGCTTCTTTCTTCTCCAATCTGTTCTAGTAGTGTGGGGCAGAGCGAAATAAATAAGTAGTAGTGCGGAAGGGATTTCCCGAAAGGGAGATTCCTTTCTGCATTCAATCTGGGAGAAGCATATTTTTAACTTTTTTTTCATTTTAATTGTTTCGAAGACAAAACTCTTATGATAAAATGCTAAGCAAGATATTGAGCGGAGAGAAACGGATCGGAAGGCGGACGATATTTTCATCAAAAGGAAGAATGCTTTGTGAATCAGAGCAGGAGTATAGATTTACAGGAAGGATCGGTAAGAATATGGGCGCATTCGTAGAATTTAAAAATGTAAGCAAAACGTATCATATGGGCGAGGTGAATATTGAAGCGCTTAGGGATGTCAATTTTACGATCAATCAAGGAGAGTTCTGTGTCGTCGTGGGTGCGTCAGGCGCAGGCAAGACGACGATCTTGAATATTCTGGGCGGAATGGACAGGCTTACTTCCGGGCAGGTCATGCTCGACGGTACCGAGGTCTCTGCATATAACAAGAAGAAATTGACGACATACAGAAGATATGATATTGGTTTTGTATTCCAGTTTTATAATCTGGTGCAGAATCTGACAGCGCTGGAAAATGTAGAGCTGGCGGCACAGATTTGTAAGGACCCGATGGATGCGATGACAGTTCTGGAGATGGTGGGATTAAAAGAGCGCGCGGGCAACTTTCCGGCACAGCTCTCCGGCGGAGAGCAGCAGAGAGTTGCGATTGCAAGGGCGCTGGCAAAGAATCCGAAGCTGTTACTCTGTGATGAGCCGACCGGCGCGCTGGATTATAATACAGGAAAAGCGGTGCTGAAACTTCTGCAGGATACATGCTGGCAATCGGGCATGACAGTGGTGGTCATCACGCACAATCAGGCGCTTACCGCGATGGCGGACAGGGTTATTACGGTGAAAAGCGGTACGGTACAGAAGATGGAGATGAATGAGAACATTGTGCCGTTAGAACAGATCGAGTGGTAACATGCGGGCAAAGCCGCGCCGAAACCGGAAGGACAGCAGACAGAGTACGTCGATGTGTGAAGAACTGAACAGATCGTGTCGCTGTATGGAAAGCCGGGCGGAACTTGTTGGAACATGAGGAGTCGGACAGATGAGCGGTGGAATGGTTAAGACGACAGTCAGGGAAATAAAAGCGAGCTTTGGAAGATATCTTGCGATTTTGGCAATTGTCATGCTGGGGGTCGGATTGTATGCAGGATTAAAGATTACGAAACCGGCAATGATCGTTACGGCAGATACTTATTTGCAGGAGCAGAATTTTTTTGACTTTCGCCTGCTGTCAACAATCGGCTTTACCGATGATGATGTGGAAAAGTTGTCACATATGGATGAAGTGGCGGATATAGAGGGGACGATTTCTCTGGATGCGCTGTGCGCAATTGGCGGAGAAAATGAGGCGGTTTTTAAAGTACATGCTTTGCCGGAGAAGATCAATCAGGTGGAACTGACGGCCGGCCGTATGCCGCAGGCGCAGAACGAGTGTGTGCTGGATGCAGCGAAGTATACAGAGGAGACGGTTGGTTCCGTACTGACGGTGACAGATAATAATGACGAAGATACGCTGGAGATGTTTCGGGAGCGCAGCTATACGGTGGTCGGGATCGTGCGTTCTCCTTATTATATTAATTTCGAGCGGGGCACGACGTCGATCGGCGAGGGCAGGGTCGAAGCTTTTGCCTATATGCCGAAGGAGGCTTTCGACGACGAGTATCTAACAGAGGTATTCCTTACCCTGCGGGAACAATATGATATCTATACGGATGAATACGAGGATTATATTGATTCTGTGCAGGATGGGATCGAGCAGAGGACAGAGGAGGTTGTAGATGAGAGATATCAGGGGCTGATTGCGGAAGCGCAGGAGAAAATTGACGATGCGCAGACGGAGCTGGATGATAAGAGTGCGGAGGCAAAAGAAGAACTGGATAAGGCATGGCAGGAAATTCTGGACGGAGAAGCCGAAATTGAAGATCATGGGCAGGAGATCGCCGACGGTAAGGACCAGATTGCAGAGGCGCGGGATAGACTGAGGAAACAGAAAGCGGCACTGGATGAGCAGGAGGCGCAGCTTAACGCCATGGAGGCAATGATGGCTGCAGGGCAGTACGATGCCGGGGCACAGATGGCGCCGGGCGGGTTCTGGGCTGCGACAGGCGAAATGCAGGCGCAGATGGACGGAGCACAGCAGGCGGCGGAGGGCAGAGCGCGGATTCTGGCAGGCAGGGAGCAGATCGCGGCTGCGGAGGCGGAGCTGACAGCGAAGGAGTCGGAACTGCTTGAAGGTGAGGAAGAACTGGAACAGGCGCAGACTGATCTGGAAGAAGGCAAGGCGGAATACAAAGACGCCAAAGCGGAGTTTGAAGAAGAGATCGCGGAAGCGCAGGAGAAAATTGACGATGCACGCGCAGAACTTGCGGACATTGAAGAGCCGGATCAATATGTCCTGACGAGAGAAACGAATATCGGATATGCGTGCTATGACAATGACTCCAGTATTGTAGCGGCTGTTGCCAATGTATTTCCGGCATTCTTTTTCCTGGTGGCTGCGCTGATCTGTATGACGACCATGAACAGGATGGTGGAGGAGCAGCGGACGCAGATTGGCGTCCTGAAAGCGCTCGGGTACGGCAATGCCGCCATCATGGGGAAATATATGTTTTATGCCGGGAGCGCGGCAGTCATCGGTGCGGTGACCGGATTTGCCGGCGGCACATGGCTGTTTCCGAAGACGATATGGGAAGGATACAGGATCATGTATGATCTGGGAGATATCACGTATCTATTTAATGGCTGGCTGGCATTTTTTTCGGTTCTGGCGGCGGTTTTATGCTCTGTGGGGGCAGCGTTCTTCTCCTGCCGTTATGAGCTTTACAGTGTGCCGGCGAATCTGATCCGCCCGAAAGCCCCGAAGAACGGTAAGAGGATCTTTCTGGAAAAAATAACTTTTATCTGGAAAAGACTTAAATTCCTGCATAAGGTTTCTATCAGGAATCTTGTGAGATATAAGAAAAGATTTTGCATGATGATACTCGGAATCAGCGGATGCGCCGCGCTTCTTGTGGCCGGATTTGGTATCAGGGATTCCGTGTCTAATATTGCGGATTACCAGTACGGAGAGATTCAGATTTATGATATCGGAATTACGTATGATGAGCCGATGACACGGGAAGGGATGGATATATTTACGGAGCAGACGGCAGATATTTTTGTAAAAATGGCATATCGCTATGAAGAAAGCGTCGATATGGACTTCGGAGGGAAAACGAAGACGCTGTATATGGTGATTCCGGAGAATGAAGAGGAAATAACGGAGTTCATCAGTCTGCATACTCAACAGGGTGAGCCAATACCGTATCCTGCTAAGGGAGAGGCTGTCATAACGGCCAAGGCTGCCAAAAACATGGGAATCAAGGTCGGAGATGAGGTGGTCCTTCGGGATAATGACATGAATGGCATTCGGGTGAAGATCGCAGCGCTGTGCGAAAATTTTGTGTATAATTATATATACATTAACAAGGAGACTTACCAGGATCAGACCGGCGCAGAACCGGAGTACAGGAGCGCGTATGCCGTTGCTGCAGAAGGTACGGATTTACATGCTGCTGCCGCGCGGGTGTCGGATGGCAATAATGTGCTGTCTGCTTCGGTTGTGAAGGATATGAGGGACAGGATATCTACCATGATGCAGAGTATGGATTATATTGTTGCGCTGATTATTCTGTGTGCGGGCGGGCTTGCCTTTATTGTGCTCTATAATCTGACGAACATAAACATCACCGAGCGTTTGCGGGAGATTGCGACGATCAAGGTACTTGGCTTCTACCCGAAAGAGACGGCAGATTATGTTTTCCGGGAGAACCTTATTTTGACAGGGTTTGGTGCGGCGGTCGGGATGCTGCTTGGCAAACTGCTTCACTGGTTTATTATGTACAATATTAATATCGAAATGATTTCTTTTAAAGATTCAATTGCAACGCTCAGTTACTGCCTGAGCTTCCTGCTCACGTTCGTCTTTGCGATGTTTGTGAACGGGGTAATGTTCTTTAAGCTGGAAAAAGTCAATATGGCGGAGTCGCTAAAGTCGATTGAATAGAGGACGTGCTCTGACTCCGGGCGCCGCGCGGCGTGACAGGGAAGACGAGGACTGACGGTTATGAAAGTATTGATAAAAGCGGTTGCAATACGGAGCTTTTGCGTGTAAAATAAATACCAGTGAGCAATGTGCTGTGATAAATACATGATGACAAGTGTGAGTACACAGGAGGTAGAGTATGTTTTTATTATTGGCAGGCGGTTTGGTGGTTGTGATTATTCCGGTTGTGATCGCGGTGGTTTCTTCCGTCGTATCTGCGGTGGCGGCATCGCAGGATATCGGGGAAGACGAATAACCGGAGACGGACTTCTTATATGACCGGTATCAGAAGATGAAGGTAAATACCCACAGGCGGGAGGGACAGAGAAGAGGTGACTTTTCCCTGTCCTTTATTATACGCGGGAATGAGCCTTAACAAATTCTTTACGCCGTGCGGGTTTTCAAGAAGAGATGTTCCCTGTAAGATAGATGTAAGTAATACTTGGGAGCGTCCGGCATATATTTTATGGGCTGAGAAGCTTTGTGTTATGAAAGAAGGGGGAAACTGAGACTGTATGAATGAAAAACTGAAAGAAAAAATCAGGGAATCCCTTTCCAGTGTTCTGCCCATCACAATGATTGTGCTGGTGTTAAGTATCACGTTAGTTCCCATGGAAATCAGTACGCTGGTGCTGTTTCTGACAGGCGCGGTTCTGCTGATTGTGGGGATGGGTTTTTTCCAGCTGGGAGCGGAGATGGCCATGACGCCGCTTGGCCAGGGTGTGGGCGGTAAGCTGGTGAAATTTAAGAGAGTGTGGACGATGGCGCTGGTCTGTTTTCTGATGGGGGCGATCATTACAATCTCGGAGCCGGATCTGCAGGTGCTGGCAAACCAGGTGGCGGCGATTCCAAATATGGTGTTGATCTGGACGGTGGCGGCGGGAGTAGGCATTTTTACTGTGATCGCGCTGCTGCGTATTTTGTTTAAGGTCAGATTATCTTTGCTTTTGGCAGGATTGTACATATTCATGTTTATTCTTTCCTTTTTTTCACCCTCAGAGTTTATTGCGGTTGCGTTTGACGCGGGCGGCGTTACCACCGGACCCATGACAGTGCCTTTCATCATGGCGCTGGGTGTCGGTCTGTCCGCTGCGCGAAGTGATAAGGAGGGAGGGAATGACAGTTTCGGTCTGATCGCGCTGTGCAGCGTGGGCCCGATTCTCATGGTAATGCTTCTTGGCATTTTCTATCATCCCACGGAGGCGGCCTACACGCCGGTGCAGATACCGGAACTTGTGACAACGCAGGATGTGGTGAAGGAGTTCGGGAAGTCGGTGCCTGATTATGCGGTGGAAGTGCTGCGAAGCATTCTGCCCGTGGTGGGAGTGTTTCTTATTTTTCAGTTTTTTGCACGCAGTTACCGGAAACGTCAGGTGCAGAGAATGGCTGTGGGATTTGGATATACTGTAATAGGGCTGATCATGTTTCTTACCGGTGTCAATATCGGGTTTGCCCCGGTGGGAAGCCTGCTGGGTGAAGGACTGGCCGGCGGCCTGTTCAAATGGGCTTTGGTTCCGGTGGGGATTGTGATCGGATATTATATTGTAAAAGCGGAGCCGGCAGTGCGGGTGCTCAACGAGCAGGTTGAAGAGATTACCGGAGGCATGGTATCTTACAAGATGATGAATGCTTCCATGTCGCTGGGCGTGGCGTGCGCGGTGGCGCTTGCCATGACAAGGGCTCTGACCGGGATCAGTATATACTGGATCGTGATTCCGGGGTATGTGCTGGCACTGATCTTAAGCCGTTTTGTGCCGCCTGTCTTCGTGGGTATCGCGTTTGACTCCGGCGGTGTAGCCAGCGGACCGATGACTTCCACATTTTTGCTGCCGCTTGCGATGGGTGCATGTACGGCTGTAGGCGGCAATGTGGTTACAGATGCGTTTGGCGTGGTGGCGCTTGTCGCACTGGCACCGCTCATTGCGATTCAGGTCATGGGGCTTGTCTATGCGCGCAGGACGAAGGCCGTGTACCAGCCGGCGCCGGCGTTTGCGGGGGATGCGGTTGTTGATTTTGAGGACACGATCGTGGACTTTGAGGAAAGCATTGTGGATTTCGAGGAAGAGGGAGATACAGATTTAAATGCGGTCGATACCGGTATGATAAAGGAATATGACAATCGGGTGGTAATGGCTGCGGCGGATACCGACCCGGAAAGCATGGATGGAAGCATGAAAGATACAGTAGTTGATTTGGAGGAAGCGTGAATATGACAGAGCAAAGAAATCTGCAGATGATTCCGCGGCTGGTTATTGCGATTACGCGGGAAGAAGATCAGAAGAAATTAGAGGAAGTTCTGGATTCCATGAACGCTCCGCTGTGTTTTCAGTTCCGGGGAAAGGGAACGGCGCCTTCGGAGATGATGGATATCTTCGGACTGCGCGGAACAACGAGACTTTTGACGGGAGCGCTTATGCCGAAATCGCTGGTACAGCCGTTGTTTGAGACGATGAACAGACAGCTTTCGTTCCGGCACAGGGGCGGCGGCATCGCTATCACGATTCCGGTGAGCGGGTGTCAGAGTCATGTTTTACAGATACTGAATAATGCGGCGCGGGATGAGATCAAAGAGGCGCTGAAAGGAGATGAGGAAGAGATGAGAGAGAAGTCAGAGTATTCGCTGGTATGGGTATCTGTGGCCAGCGGTTACAGCGATGATGTAGTGGATGCCGCCAGAAACGCGGGAGCCAAGGGAGGCACAGTGATCAAGGGACGCCGGCGCAGTTCTGAGCAGGTAAGTCATCACTTCGGCATCTCCATGCAGGAGGAGCAGGATTTTGTCATGATCGTTGTTCCCAGAGAAAAGAAAAATGAGACGATGGCGGCAATTACGAGCGTATGCGGTCTTGGGACGGACGCCCACGGCGTGGTACTGGCGCTTCCGGTGGACGATGTGATGGGGCTGGCGAAGTAAGGTTAGTGTGCTGCTTTTCGATTCATATATGAGAAGGCAATAATAGTGTCAACGGTATGCAGGGAACAGGCTGCATCTGCTGGCACTTTTTTGATGTCTGTTGGTGATGAAAAATTTTTATGAAACCATACAAGATTCTGTTACCCTATATAAGTGAAGGAAGTTAATTCCGGAAGCGGCACTGTCTGAGTATTCAGTAAGCTTACGGCGATGGTTTTGACACCATGAATCAAGGCAGTGCCATGGATATCCATATTCCGCAGTCATCATGAGGGCTTGCGGAAATACCGGAGGTAATGATGAAACAGGAAGAACTGGAAAATTATATTTACACATACGGGAAGGAACTTTATTCGTTCTGCTGTTATGTGACACGCTGCCGGCAGGAGGCGGATGATCTGTATCAGGAAACTTTTCTAAAAATGTATGAACTGGGCGAGAAAGTGGTGATCCGGTCGAATCCGAAAAGCTTCATGATGGGCGTTGCGCTGAATCTGTACCGGAATCAAAGACGGAAGGTGACACTTCGTCAGAGAATTACGGGCAGCCGTGTATCTGTGGACGAGACCGTGGACAGGATTGGCAGTGAAGGGCTGGAGGCTGAGGCACTGGCGGTAGCGGAGGAGGAACGCAGAATCGTCAGGGAGGCGGTCTTACAGTTACCGGATAAGTACAGAATACCGGTCTTACTCTGCTACATGGAGGAACTGTCAATGGCTGAGATCGCTGCGTTTATGCATATGCCGGAGGGAACGATAAAGACCAGGATACACAGGGCGAAGAAGATTCTGCGGGAGAGACTGGAGGTTTTACTATGAGAAAAGATATGGATCAATTACTATATACAGCGCTGACTCCGATGAATGAACCGCGTGTAGAATTAAATGACCGGATTCTTCTTCAGGTAAAGGAGAGGCAGATTATGAATGGTAAAAAGAAAAAATATCAGCGGCGGATTCCGGCCGCAGCAATTGCGGCAGTGTGTATATTGGTGTTGTGTTCCGGCACGGCTTTGGCTGTATATAAGTATCTGACGCCTGCGGAAGTGGCGAAAGAAGCGGATGATGATACTTTGCAGCAGGCTTTTTTGAGTGACGACGCAATTCCGGGAAATGAGACCCAGGAGAGCGGCGGTTACCGGCTCACGCTGCTGGGAAGCGTGGCGGGTAAAAATATCAGTGATTTTATACCGTCAGAGGGGACCGGGAACGAAGCAGAGGCGGCGGTGGATGACAATAAAATATATACTGTCGTGGCCATCGAGCGCGCGGACGGCACACCGATGCCTGATACAAGCTCCGACGACTACGGGAAGGAGTCGTTTTATGTGTCTCATTACATTGGCGGGCTCGATCCGAACAGATACAGTATTATGAGTATGGGCGGGGGATATAGTGAGCTGGTCAGAGATGGAATTATGTACCGGCTGCTGGAAATGGATAATATCGAGATGTTTGCGGACCGGGGAATCTATGTAGGGGTAAGTTCGGGTACGTTCTATGATTCGGAAGCTTATGTGTATGATGAGAACAGCGGCGAGATGAGCCGCAATGAGAGCTATGCAGGTGTAAATGCTTTGTTTAAGCTGTCTGTTGACAAGACGAAGGCTGATCCGGCGGCGGCGGAAGCGTATCTGAGGGAACTGCAGGAGTCCTGGAACACACCTTCCGAACCGGTGGAAAAAGATGAGGCGGATCTGGAAGTAGAAGAGTTTGTGGAAAAACTGACGCCGGAGAATATCGATGAATATGCGGAGCCGATCGAGTCAACAAGGCAGACATGTACGGTTGAAGATTCAAGTGATGCAGCGCATACGTATTTGAGATATGCTTATGAACTGGAAAGTGGCGCAGGAGGCAGCGGGACGGTGGAAATGAAAACCCTGTTCCCCGACGGTAAGCCCGGCACGGTTCTGGGGTCCTGGAGCTACGATGATGAGGGGCTGCACAGTTTGCGGGTTGAGGTATTTACGCTGAACGAGGACGGCACGGTCACGTTTGTCCTGTATCGGATGAAGTAATATTTTGTCCGGAAATGTTCTGCGGAGGCCGGTCATTAAAAATGTGTTTTGCAGGCATAATGTAGAAATGTGAACCGGTTTCCGCAGACATTTAGGGCGGGTGTACACCGGCAGCTGCCGGTTACGACAGTACGGTCGTACATCCCTGACGCAGCACAGGCAGAGTTGTATATGTCTGGACTAAGAGTGCCGGGTTTTCCAGTTTTCTGAGCAGCATGACTGCGGCCTGTACGCCCAGATCGTAGACGTCGATATCTACAATTGTGGGTGCCGGTTCGATCAGAGCTGAGTAAGGGTAACTGTCAAAAGTGAGGAAAGCCAGGTCTTCAGGTATCCGCAGGCGGCGTTCCTGCAATATTTTAGACAGGGTAAGTGCAAGGGAATTATTCTCGCATATAATTGCGCGCGGCGGATCGGACAGGGAGAGGAGTTCCTGTACCTGCCGGTATGCGTCCTCTCCGGAGTCATCGGTATGGCGGATGTACTCGTCGGGAATTCTGTAGCCGTAGTCGTACATCACACCGAGGAAACCGTTTAGCCGCTGTGTGGATATGTGTGCCGTGCGGCTGTCAGCGAGAAAAGCAATTTTCTCGTACCGGCATTCCAGCATATGTCTTGCGGCAAATTCTCCGGCCAGTCCGTGATTGGTATCGATCCAGCAGAGGCGGCTGCGCTTGCCCGGATTGCCGATATAGATATGAGGGAACTGTGTATCCGGCAGAAATCTGGACAATGTCGGGATATTGCAGGAACCGTGGATCAGGATGCCGTCCGCCATGCGGCTTGTGATCAGATTCAACACAAATGTTTCAGGAGAACTGTCCGCGGGGATATCCGCCACCATAAGCGTATATCCCCGGGAGGACAGTTCTTTTTGTACGCCGCAGAGGATATCGAACATATGCGGGTTATGGTATGCTTCTTCTTTCTGCAGATTAGACAGGAATATAATATTTCTGGTGGCGCCCCTGGCAAAGCTGACTGCCCTTGCATTCGGTGTATAGTGCAGCTTCTCGATTGCGGCGTGAACACGGGCGCAGGTTTCGGGTGAGATGGAACTCCAATTGTTCAGTACTTTTGAGACGGTGGATGTGGAAACGCCGGCTTCTTTTGCTACGTCGCTGATGGTGGCGGCCATGGTGAGATCCTCCTTGTATCAATCAGATATTTCTTATGGTACAGTCGTTCAAATATAAAAGGCTTCTATGTTCTAAAATTTCTTGTCAAAATTCCTAAATTCAACTTTATAGTATAGCGGTTTCCTAACAAAGTCAATAAAAAAGGTGGAATTGACATGGAATGATTTGTTGAGAAATGGTATAAAAGTGGCATAACAATATGACGCGCGATATTGTTGTGGTTTTCCAGAATAAGGAAACCGATTTCATAAAACGGGAAGAGAAGTGCGCACAACAAAGCGCAGAAAAGGAGGAAACTATGAGAAAGAATATCAGATCAGGATTAAGCCTGCTGCTGGCAGGTACTATGACAGCCGGTATGCTGACAGGCTGCGGGGATAGCGGGCAGAGTAGTGCAAACGGCGATAATCCACAGGCGGTAGACAGCGCTGTTGACGGTCAGACAGACGAAAATACTGCCGGAAATGAAAATGCAGCCGCGGCGGACGGGGAAGGACAGGATAACGCGGCACAGCCTTCCGGCGAGGCGGTCACGGTTACGGCATGGCATGATAACGATGAGGTGATGATGAATGCTCTTGCCGATGTTGTGAATGAGAAGCTTGCAGGCGAGAATATTACCCTGCGTTTTGAGAAAAAGAGTGATGTTACCGGACAGATCAGACTGTACGGGACGGATGCGGCGAACGGACCGGATATGTACCTGTTTGCACATGATTCTCTGGGCGGTTTTGCGGAGATGGGGATACTGGAACCGGTGGGTAATCTGATCAGTGCAGAAAAGGAAGCGGATTTATTACCGATGACGATAGAGGCGGCAAGCTATAAAGGAGAGCAGTATCTGATGCCGGTCTACTATGAGACACTTCTGTTTATGTATAACAAGGCGTTGTGGCAGGGTGACGTGCCGGCTACGACGGAAGAACTTTATGAATATATGGTGGCAAACACCGATGTGAATGCGGGAACTTATGCATTGGTGAACCAGCATTCCAATGCTTATAATGTGGCCCCTTTTATCAACGGATTCGGCGGGTATATTATTGATCAGGATGCCAATCCCGGTCTGAACATACAGGCGACGAAGGATGCCATCAGCTATAATAAAAAGTTTGCGGATCTGCAGGCGGACGGCGATTATAATACGGTAACGGCGCTGTTCAATGAGGGTCATGCGGCGGCAATCATCGGCGGACCGTGGCTTGTGTCAGGAATCAAGGAGGCAGGCATTGATCTGGGAATCAAGTCACTCTGCGATTTTACACTGCCTAACGGAGATGTGATGACGCCCTATTCCGGCGTGCAGTGTCTCGGCGTGCTGAAATATGCGGCGGACAATAAGAAGGACGCGATCACGAAAGTGCTGGAGGTGCTGGCTGAGCCGGAGGTCGGCATTACACTGGCGAAGGAGTTCAACTGTGCACCCGCGAACAGCAGGGCATACGATGATGCCGATGTGGCGGCGAACGAGATGATCTTTGCAATGGAGCAGAGCGCGCAGAAGGCGGTACCGATGTCCAATATTCCGGAAATGGGCGTAATGTGGGGGCCGGCGGAAGCGCTGTTAGCAGCAGTCAACAAATCCGGTGAGGATGTGGATGCGGCGGCAGACCGGTATCAGGAGGAAGCATTGCAGGCCATCACGGATATGCAGTAACAGATAAGGTTGAAAAGAACTTCCTGGCGGCAGCAGTTCAACGAAGGAACGGGGGAGAAAATGAATCATTCTAAGAAAAAATTTACACCATGGCTGTATCACCTGCCGGCATTTATATTGATCGGGGTCATCGTTCTGTTTCCCATTTTGTATACCGGATATATTTCTTTGACGAATATGAATCTGTATCACTGGCAGGATTATACACTGGTCGGGGCGGACAACTATGTGCGGGCTCTGGGTAAAATTGATTCCGGTTTTCTGACGGCGCTGTGGAATACGGTCGTATGGACGGTTGTTAACATGGTTCTGGATGTGGGGATCGCCTATATTCTTGCTGTCGGGCTGAATGTGGAGGGATTGCGCGCCAGAAGGCTCTATAAGACGCTCATTATCTTTCCGTGGGCGATGCCGGCATATGTGTCGATTCTGGCGTGGCGTGTGGGGATGTACAATACGGAGTTCGGGCTGCTGAATAAGGTTCTGGTGGCGCTTGGTTTTGAGAAGGTGGATTTTTTGTCCAGAAATATACCGGCATTCCTGTCCTGCATGGTTTTAAACCTGTGGATGTCGTTGCCGTATATGATCGTCATGTTTGACGGGGCACTGCAGAGTATCGACAGAAGTATGTATGAGAGCGCTGTCTTAGACGGTGCCGGCGCATGGCAGCGGAACGTGTATATTACGATTCCGTCTCTGCGCCGGGTGATGGCGCCGGTGGTGATCATGACCACGTTTACCACTTTTAAACAGTTTGATATTGTGTATCTTTTGACTATGCAGAAGGGGTCTGTTTCGGGCTCGACCTTGCAGACGATTATCACGTATGCGCACCAGAATGCGTTTGTCTCGAATAATTACGGCTTGTCTTCTGCAGTCTCGGTTGTCATTTTTGTCTTAATTATTATTTTTTCAATGTGGACAAACCGGGCGGTGAAATCGGAAGGGGGATTAGTGTGAAAAATCACACTGATGTGCTGATTTTTCACGCGCAAATTTGTGCCGGAGCGCCACAAATTTGTTTGATGGCAGACGCAAATTTGATATTTGCGTCGCCCCGTCGCATAAACGCTCCGGAATGGAGACTAGAATGAAAAATAAACCGGGGGCATGGTCCTTGAAAAGAAGAGTAAGGCTGGTATGCCTGAACTTGTTTTATATCTGTATTTGTTTTCTGGCGCTGGTGCCGATTCTGTATGTGCTTCTGCTGTCTGTCAGCGGCGGAGGCGGCGCGCTGAAGACGGGGCTGTCTATCCTGCCGGAGAAGTTTACGCTGGATAATTACCGGAGAATTATTGTGGAAGAGCCTTTCCTGAGATGGCTTATGAATTCGGTGGCGCTGAGCGTTGGAACGATGGTGGTCGCAATGGGTACGAGTGTGCTCTCGGCCTATGCATTTTCGAGATTCCGGTTTGCGGGGAAGCAGGCATCCATGCAGATGCTTTTGCTGTTGAATGCATTTCCGCAGATTTTGTCAATGTTTGCGATTTTCCGGCTGTTCCGGTTGATGAATCTGCTGGATTCCCATGCGGGACTGATTTTCGTCTATGCGGGGAGCATGTGTATTTTCAGTATCTGGAATATGAAAGGCTATTTTGATTCTATTCCCATCGAGATCGAGGAGGCGTCCAGAATCGACGGGGCGGGCAATCTGCAGCTGATCGTGAGGATTATTCTGCCGCTGGCGCGCCCGGCGATTATTGTCACTGCGGTGATGGTACTAATCTTTGTCTGGAATGAATATTTGTTTGCCACGACTTTTATGTTAAAAGAAGAAAGTTATACGCTGGCCGGCGGGCTGTATCAGCTGCAGGCTAACGATTACAGCAGGAGCTGGCCGCTTTTTTCCGCAGCGGCAATTCTGGTGTCGGTGCCGATCCTGATTATCTTTTTCTGTTTCCAGAAGTATATGGTATCAGGACTGACTGCAGGCGGTGTGAAAGGGTAGTGAATGGAGGAGATTGAAAATTAAAATTTTCAATCGCGAGATTTGTGTCTGCGCGTTGCTTGCCACAAACTCGTTTAATGCGACGTCTCAACATAGTTGAGACAAAAGCAGCGCTGAAATGGAGTAAAAAATGAATAAGAGTGCGGTTTTACATATACCCATGTCCCGGTTTGCCTTTGCGCGGTCGGAGGATCGTTTTGTGATCCGGCTGCGGGCGGGTAAGGGGGACCTGGATCGTTGTACACTTTTTTACGGGGACAGGGCGTGCGTTTTTTCACCCGTCCGGTTTACGTCCACTGCGATGGAAAAGCGGTATGAGGATGAGCAGTTTGATTTCTACGAGGCTGTGTTACTGGACTGTCCGCGGCGGATATGCTATTATTTTCAATTGGAAAAGGGAGATGAGAAGATCTGGTATTATGCGGATTCCTTTCATGAGGAACTACCGGATCTGATTATGGAAGACGGTTTCGTGATAGAGGGACGGAGTGAGTATTATCAGTACCCGTACATCCTGCGGTCGGAAGTGGTAAAGCTGCCGGACTGGTTTATGCATGCGGTGGTTTATAATATTTTTCCGGACAGCTTTGCGGATGGCAGGAGAAGCCTTGCGGGAACGGGCAGAACAATCACGGGCGGGGACGGTGTGGCGAGCCGCAGCCGGCTGGGCGGCACGATTCGCGGCATTACGGAGAATCTGGATTATATATGCGATCTGGGATTTAACTGTCTGTATCTGAATCCCGTTTTCCGGGCAGGAGAATACCACAAGTATGATATTGTGGACTATTATCATGTGGATCCCTGTATGGGAACGGACGAAGACTTTCTGGAACTGACGGAGGCGGCACACAGGCGTGGCATGCACATCATCATCGACGGTGTGTTCAATCATTGCAGCTGGTTTTTCCCGCAGTTCGAGGACGTGGCACAAAAAGGGGAGGCATCGGCGTACAGGGACTGGTTTTATGAACTTACTTTTCCAGTGACGAGACCGGATACAGAGACAGAAACGCCGGGCTATGCCTGTTTCGCTTACGAACGTAAGATGCCGAAGCTGAACACGGCCAATCCGGAAGTGCAGGATTATTTTGCCGGCGTGGGACGGTACTGGATCGAGAAGTTTCATGTGGACGGCTGGCGGCTGGATGTGGCAAATGAAGTGGATAAGGGATTCTGGCGCAAGTTCAGGAACGCTGTGCGCGGGGCCGGTCCGGAAGCGGTTTTGATCGGGGAAGTCTGGGAGAATGCGGAAGTCTGGCTGCAAGGCGATATGTTTGACTCTGTCATGAATTATGATTTCAGAAAACACTGCCGGGATTTCTTTGCGCTGCAAAGGACAACGGCTGAGGATTTCGGGTGGAGTATGACGGATATGTATCTGCGCTATCCGGCACAGGTCAGCTGCGGTCAGCTGAATCTGCTGGACAGCCATGACGTATCACGTTTCTACAGCTTATGCGGGGAGGATTATGATCACTGGCAGGCGGCGTTTCTGTACCTGTGTATGGCGCCGGGTGTGCCAAGTGTCTTCTATGGCGATGAAAAGAGAATCGTAGGTATTCGCGAGGAGGAGTACCGCAGCGGTATGCCGTGGCAGCAGCCGTATACAGCGGAGGCGGAATACGTGCGGAAGGTCATCGAGATCCGCAGGCAGTGGATCGAGCCATATGATGACTGCAGGATACTGCGGGCGGATCGGGACGAGAATCTGCTGGTGTTTGAGAGGATCGGCAGACACCGGATACGGGTCGTGATTCATATGGGAGAAGACTCGGCGCGTGCGGAGGCGTACCTGACGGGCGGTCATATACTTTTGCAGAAAGGCGTGGAGGAGACGGCAGCAGGGCAGGCTGACGACAGACAAGGTCGTATGATAAAAAAGGGTTTCGTAGTGCTTGTGGTGGAGCAGAGCTGATACAGGAGGTGGATTTCGAATAGAACATATGTTATTTTAATATAGAAATGGCATAGACACACCGTGTCCGGCTGCGGAAACATGACTTTTTCTCACTTTATGTCGTGTTCGCTGCGTGGACTCTGCGTTATTCTGTCGGTGAAGGAGGAACAAGAAAATGGACCTGAAGAAAACAGGAAGCTTTTTTAAACAGCTTCGAAATGAAAAAGGACTTACACAGGAACAGCTGGCAGAACATTTTGGTGTTTCCGGCAGAACAGTTTCACGATGGGAGACAGGCAGCAACATGCCGGATCTGGATGTTCTAATCGAAATGGCGGATTTCTATGAGGTAGACTTAAGGGAACTGCTGGACGGAGAAAGGAAAAGTGAGAGAATGAATAAGGAATTGGAAGAAACAGTATTAAAGGTAGCGGATTACAGTAATGATGAGAAGCTGAGAATTATGAGAAGAATGCATGTCATCTGCTGGCTCGGGGTGGTAAGTTTTATCGTGTATATGGCGTTGGAGATCATGGGGCTGGCGGACAGCGGCGTCACCGAAGACATCGCTTCGTTCTGCCTGGGACTGGATTTCGGAATCCTGCTGGTTTCTGTTCTGTACACGAGTCGGCACATGTCCAGGATCAGGGCGTTTAAGAAGAAACTGCTTGGTCGGGGATAAGGATGAAACAGGGATAACTGTATATTATTACGCTCCGGTTCGAACTTTATTGTACAGAACCGGGGCGTTTTTGATTCATGGTCGGAATTAGAATAAGTAATCCGGATAATAAGAGTGTAAACCCCTCATATAACTTCTTCTTTTCATTTTTTAAATCAGTAGCTTTAATCTGATACTTGGTAGAAACCATTTGATTTAGTTCGGATTTGTTATTGCTGCCTACACATTTAGCAATTATATTATATTGCAAACTGGTATCGGATTTTTCAATTTTACCAAATATATGATAGACGTCATCATTATTGAAAATTTGGCTAATGCCTTTTTGATACGGTATACTTAATCATCTTTTCCCCTCTATGTAAATAATATGACAATTAATTACAAGTATGATTCATCATTGTGTTTAAGCATAAATCCCTTTTCATCTCCATATTGTGCCGCCTCTATTTTAAAAAAGTGTGTATTTACACAAATATTTTAGTGAAACATGTTAAAAAAATCAAATATAAATTCTTTTGATCATTTCATATATGTAAAACGTTATAATAAACAGAAAGGCAGTAAGAATGCGATGCAGATACGCTGCAATCGCATATGAGAATAACATGCAGTCGTTCTATATGACAGGGAGAGGAAGCCATGACAGACGACGAACTGATTGAGCGGATCAGAGACGGGGATGAACACAGTGCGGAAGAACTGGTTACCCGCTACTACGCCGCAATATTACGATATTGCAGATGGCACTGCGCCGACGATGCGCGGGCGGAAGATTTGACGCAGGAGACTTTTCTGCGTGTTTTTAAGAATCTTCCGCGATATGGAAAAAGGGACAGATTCAAATCGTGGTTGTATACGATCGCAAATCATATCTGTGTTGACGAGAGCAGGAAAATGACATGGTACGGACTGAGCGATGAACTGCCGGAGGAATGTGAGGCGTTCTCTAAGCTGGAAGACAGGGACGAGACGGAGCGGCTGCTGCAGAAGTTGTCCGGGGAGCAGAGGGAAGCGGTTATCCTGAGATTTGCGCAGCAGCTGAGCTTTAAAGAAATCGCGGCAGTTACGGGCTGCAGCTTGAGAACGGCCCAGAGCAGGGTAAGGTGTGCACTTGAGATTATGAGAAAGGGGTGGAAAGGTTGACAGAGAGCAGACATAACGCAGAGATACAAAGAAGTGAAATCAGACAGAGCACGGACCGGCAGAGAAACGGTACGAACAGTTTCCGCGCAATCAACTCGGAAACGATAGAAAGTTACTTATACAACACCATGCACACGCCGGCAAAAGTCCGCCCTGAGAAAATGCAGGAAACCATACAGGAATGTATTGCACAAGTGCGCAGGTCTCCCGTTGAAGATGAAGAGCGGACCAGTTTCTGGGCGTATCTTTCGGATATTTTTCATTTTGAAGGGATGTCGATCTTCGGACTGCAGTTTGCGGCGCTCCTTGTAAGCTGCCTTGGAATCGGCACGATAGCGCGTATTCCCCGGTTTTTGCCTGCCTTTATGCCGCTGTTTAGTCTGGCGTTTGTGCCGGTTTTGTACCGGAATCAGACATGCAGGATGGCGGAGATGGAAGCGGCGACCAGAGCTTCCGGGGCGCAGGTCGTACTGGCTAAACTGATATTGGCGGGGGCAGCGCAGATGCTGTGCATGACAGTGATTCTTGGTCTGGTGATTTCGGTATCGGGAACGCCGGAGCGAATCGTGCAGATGATTCTATATATCACGGTTCCTTTTCTGGTGTGTATGGCGGCGATGCTTAAGCGAATCCGCACATGCAGGCATGGGAACATGACAACAGGTATGGCGGTGCCGGCTTTCTCCTGTGCGGCATGGTGCGCTTCGGCACAGTTCTTTCCATGGCTGTATGAAACGTCGGCGACAGGTCTGTGGATAGCGGGATTCGTTGTGTTTGCGGCTTTTTTTATCAAGGAGATCTGTTATATCGTGCAAATGCGGAAGGAGGGGAAGATGTATGGAATTATCAATTGACAGCCTGACGAAACACTATGGGAGCAAGATCGCCGTAGACTGCGTCAGCGCCACGTTGAAGCCGGGCGTATACGGATTATTGGGTGAGAACGGTGCGGGCAAGACGACTCTGATGCGCATGATCTGCTCGATTCTTAAGGCGACTTCGGGGGAGGTGCTTTTTGACGGACGCGATGTGACGGATATGGGAGCAGGATACCGGAATATTCTGGGCTATCTGCCGCAGGATTTCGGCTATTATCCTGATTACACGGCCATGGAGTTCTTAAGATATATGGCGGCGCTCAAAGGTATTCCGCGTAAGAAAGCGGTGACGCGCAGTGAAGAACTGTTAGCGGTGACGGGGTTAGAGCATGTCGGCGGAAAGAAGATCAAGACCTTTTCCGGCGGTATGAAGCAGAGGCTCGGTATTGCGCAGGCGCTGCTCAATCATCCGAAGGTCCTGATTCTGGATGAGCCCACTGCCGGGCTTGACCCGAAGGAGCGGGTGCGGTTCCGGAATCTGCTGGCGGATTATGCGGGGGACAGGATCGTACTGCTCTCCACGCATATTGTCTCGGATATCGAGGCCATAGCGGATTACGTTTATATAATGAAAAAAGGGAGTTTTGCGGCGCAGGGAAGTGTGGCGGAGCTTATAGCGCAGGCGGGTGGAAAAGTGTGGGAGCTTATTGTAGAACCCAGGGAGGTTCCTGCGTGGGAGAGGAAAGCGACGATTTCCAATCTCCGCCATGAGGACGGGCATGTCGTTCTCAGAATTGTATCAGATGTCAGTCCGGCGCCGCAGGCGACAGTGTGCCATGCGGGGCTTGAAGATCTGTATTTGTACTATTTTCCGGTGAAGGAAGAGAACTGATACTTGCAAGTATGGGAAAATATGATGGACAGAAAGGGGAGCATGACTGATTATGTTTAAAGAATTATTTCTGCAGGAGCATAAAAAGCTATGGAAAAAGAAAAGTGCCCGGCTGAGTTTTTTTCTGTGTGTACTTTATATTGTAGTATTCGGGAGCTTTCTGAATTACCAATGGTTTGCTTTCGGGAGTTCCGGTGGGGATTATTCAGGATTCGGCAATCTTTTTGACGGCTATGAAAACATCAGAAAAATGCAGGAGTATGCCGGGCAGTGGGAAGGAAAACTGACGGATGAGACCTTGCAGGAGATGGTAAGGGACTATCAACGGATGCTTCGGGAGGCGGAGGCAGCCCGCGGTGCAGGCGACACGCGGAGAGAGCAACAGTATGCCGCAGAGGCGCAGAGAGCGGACCAGAGAAGTATCAATAGCTGGATTTCCACACTGTATCCGGAATTAGAAGATTCGTCCCAGACTTATCCCACACTGATGGTCAGGTATGTGGAGCCGGATCGGCTGAACGGATTTTATGAGAGACGCCGGCAGAAGGTGGAGGAATTTCTGGATATTTTCGGTCATACTGAGGAGGAAAAGGAATATTTGCTGGCGATGAATGACAGGGTGGATGAGCCATATGCGTATTGCTGGGTAGAAGGGTGGAGAATGCTTCTCAGTAATATGGTGAGTGATTTCGGCATGGTCATGGCTGTTTTTCTTGTGATCGCATTATCTACTGTTTTTGCGGGGGAATGGCATAACGGTACGGGAAGGCTCCTGCTGACGACGAAGAACGGATGGAGAGAGATTGCCTGTGCGAAAATCTTAAGCGGCATTGCCTATACGCTGGAACTTTTCTTTGCGATTGCGGCGGGCGCTGTAGCGGGACAGCTTATTTATCTGGGAACAGAGGGCTGGGACCAGCCGATCCAGTACATTAAGCTGATCGCGGTAGCGCCTGTGAACATGCTGCAGGCGGAGATCTTTGAGTATGCATATCTGCTGCTTGGCGCGGTAGGCCTGGCGCTGCTTGTGATGTTTTTATCTGCGGTGGCAAAAAATAATTTTATTGCCCTGGTCAGCGGACTGGCAATCGTGTATCTCCCTATGGCAATGGCGGGCTATATGCCCATGCAGGTACAGAAAATGTTTGATCTGATACCGCTTGTGGGGAGCCCGACAGATATTTTCAGAACCAATGTGTTCCACCTCTTCGGGCAGATCGTCTGGTCACCGTATCTGCTCGTTACGGTGCCGGTGCTGCTGGGCTGCGCTTTTATTCCTTTTACGGTGAAAAGATGGGCGCGGAGACTGAAGCGGTAATTATCATTACAATTCACATCCGTGCCGGATTTCGTATATATTTATGATGACCGGGTGTGAAAGTATCTCATTCAGGGCGATTTGCAATCATTTTTTCTGACCATATTGAAAAAACCCGGAAGATTGTCTATAATGTAGCTTAGTATGATTTACTCTGCCTTTAGACTCGGGTCATATCGGCGGAGTTTTCGTCAGGCATCGGATACATATATGTCTTAAAATCTAATCGGGTTGAGATGGAGGATTGCTATGAGATTAGTTACACGTTCGGATTTTGATGGACTTGCATGCGGGGCACTGTTGAAAGAAGCGGGGATTATTGATCATTGGAAATTCGCGCATCCAAAGGACTTACAGGATGGACTGATCGAGATTACAGAGGATGACTGTCTTGCCAATGTACCTTATGTGGAGGGGTGTGGTCTTTGGTTCGACCATCATTCCAGTGAACATGAGAGACTGCAGTTAGAGGGTAAGTATAAGGGTGAGAGCCGTATTACACCTTCCTGTGCGAGAATCATTTATGAGTACTATGGCGGCAGAGAGAGATTTCCGCAGTTCGATGATATGATGGTGGCAGTTGATAAAGTGGATTCCGGTAATCTGACGATTGATGAGATTCAGAATCCGACGGGCTGGATTCTCGTGGGTTATCTGATGGACCCCAGGACAGGACTCGGTCGTTTCCGCAACTTTACGATTTCCAACTATCAGCTGATGGAGAAGCTGATCGACGCGTGCCGCACGATGACCACGGAGGAGATTCTCGATCTGCCTGATGTCAAGGAGCGTATTGAAGTTTATAATGAGCAGACCGAAAAGTTTAAGGAAATGGTTACCGCGCATACGGAGGTGCGCGGCAATGTGATCATTACGGATTTAAGAGGTCTGGACATTATCTATACGGGCAACCGTTTTATGATTTACAGTATGTATCCGGAGCAGAATATCTCTGCATGGATCGTCAACGGGAAAGGCGGTCTGGGATGTTCCGCGGCAGTCGGCTATAGTATTATAAATAAGACCAGTGATGTGAATGTAGGAAGCCTTATGCTCAAGTACGGCGGCGGCGGACATAAGAAAGTGGGAACCTGCCAGTTTACCGATGAGAATATGGCGCAGGATCTGCCGAAGATGCTGGATGAATTGTGTGAGATGGCGAATGCCTAGCGAATTATGAATATTGAAACGTCAGCGTGGGAAGAGTGGATTATACGGATTCCGGCTGACGAACAGACGGCGGTGCGCCCTCATGATCAGAGAGGTGTATCGCCGTCAGTGGATAGATTGAAAAATCATGCTGATACATTAATTTTTCAATTTTCTGTTTAACAGGGGGATATGCGATATGACTTTTGAATGGAAGAAGGATAGCAAAAGAATTATTATTATCTGTCTGGCGTCAGCGATTATGGCGGTCAATATTAAGACCTTCGTCAGTACAGGCGGTTTATATCCGGGCGGCGCCACGGGTCTGACGATACTGATCCAGAGCATCTGCAAGATGTTTCTTCACATTACGATTCCGTATACGCCTGTCAACCTGCTGTTAAATGCGGTGCCGATCTATATCAGCTGGCGGTTTATCGGTAAGAAATTTACATTGTATTCCTGCATTTCCATTCTGGTGACGAGTATCATGACGGATATCATACCCGATACGGCCGTCACATATGATATTCTTTTGATCAGTATATTCGGCGGTATTATCAGCGGCTTTGCGATCAGCCTGTGTCTGTCCATGAACGCGACGACGGGCGGTACGGATTTTATTTCCATCTATCTGTCGGAGAAAAAGGGTGTCGATGCATGGAACTTCATTCTGGCATTTAACGTGGTTATTATCATGATTGCGGGTCTGCTGTTCGGTTTCGATAAGGCGCTTTACTCGATCATATATCAGTACGCTTCCACGCAGATGCTGCATATGCTCTATAAGAGATACCAGAAACAGACATTGTTCATCGTGACGAATCAGGCGGATCAGGTCTGCAAGGCGATCAATACGGTCAGTATGCATGGCGCGACGATTTTAAGCGGTGAGGGCTCTTATGAACACGAGAAGAGAAAAGTGGTGTATTCCGTTGTGTCCAAGGAGGAGAGCAGAGAGGTGATCAGCGCTGTGAAGAAGGCGGACGAAGCCGCCTTCGTTAACGCCATCAGGACGGAGGAACTGGCGGGGAGGTTTTATTATCGGCCGAATGAGTGAGATTCCGGCCTTTGATCGTTCCTGTTCGGCGGCATACTTACCGAACCATGCTCATTTCCCATGGTTCCCATATCCGGAATAGCCAGTCCGCCCGCATCTATCAGCGTGGAACTGTCCTGTGCCTGCCCGTCTGCGGTAGCGGGGATTGTGCCGTCAAGCTGTCCGCGGATGCTTTCGGCGCGCCGCAGGCAGAAGTCCGTCAGGGTGGATACCCCTTTTTCAAATTCCTCATAGGTGCAGAACTTCGTCGGATCGCTTTCCACATAGGGAGCGATCATTGTTTTTGTAGAATCTATGAGGGACGCGAAGCGCCCGCTGTCAAAATACTGTTCTATAAATTCATTAAAATATTGATGATACAGTTCTGTGTATTCCTCGCTGTTAAATATCCATGCCAGCATCGGCCGGGAATCGATGGTTCCGCCGGATACGGGTGTGTCGATGGGATAATTGACAAGCGCTGTGGCATCGGTCTGGGATTCAAACCCGCCGAAAGCCAGATTATAATCCCATGGAATCATGGAAAGCTGTCCATCCTGCTCATACAGGTAGTAGTTATGAATCATGCCGCCGGTGTAGCTGTCGAAGTTGAGCACGAAATTATGCACGACAAAGTAACGGATCACATCTTCAATGTTTACGGTGTCTTCAAGATTCTCATTGCCGTTCAGTTTTCTGAGAGATTCAATCAGCCGTGTTTTATCAGCAGCGGTTATATCGGTTTTGGCATTTTCAAATATGTTGGTGTAGCTGTCAAACGCATCGTCGGTGTAGAGCAGTGCGACGTCGCTGCTTCCCATGGTACGGCCGCCCGGTATGTGATTGCCGTTCATTTCGCGCGGTTTTGTTTTCTCCGGAGGTGTGCTATTTGCGAAGGCCGGCATGTTCGATCCGCCGTTTGTATCATCATTTGGGAAATTTGGTATGTTCGGCTTGCCGTCTGCATCATTGTTTGGGAAATCCGGCAGTCCCGATTCCCTATGCATATCATTGTCTGCAGATTCCGGCTTCTCGAAATCCTCCATCTTAAAGCCCCGTCCATTGCCGCGCCCGCCGCCCATATCCATGCTGTCCGGCTTATAGAGTTCGCCATGATCCGCTCCGTAACTGCGCTGCAAAAACGCATCCTCGACTCCTTCTACGGCCAGATACAATCCCCAATCCTCGCCGTTTACGGTAATGTAGCTGTAGCTGCAAAGCGGCGCGTCTACGCCGAATTGCCCCATCAGTTGATAAGTAAGATAATCCTTCATGTAGGTGTTGTCCTGGATAATGTTATTCAGGCAAAGTTTATCAAGACCATAGTAACTGAGTGCGCTGTCATAGTGGTCAAATTCTATTTTAAAACTGTAGCGGTTATTTCCGTAGGATTCCACCATGGAGAGGGACGTATTTCCTTTGGCGCGAATCGCCACATTCCGGTAGGCTTCGCCATCTATGATGACGGTACAGTCTTCATATTGCTCATCTGTACAGTTTTCTATGAAAGAATCCCAGTCGTCCATTGCAATATCGATGGTATGTACCGTAGACGTATTAAATAACCGGGAGGCATACCCCGCTGTTGCACTTACCGCCTGCACACCGAGTTTCCCCGCATTCATAAATAAAGCAGTCAGGAGCAGGGTGGCAGCGAGAATAACACAACAGATTATATCAATGTGTCTGCTTGTTGACATGGCAGGTCTCCTTATCCCATATAGTCGCCGTTATAGCTGACCAATACAGCGTGCTCAACACCTTCCATATCTGCAAGGGTGTTAATAAACTCTGTATTGTCATTCTTCAGCCGGATTTCCGCATTGATTTCGACGGCGCCTTTCTGAACGGTTTTGCTTTTGATCACGAAACGCTTTACCTGTTGCTTTATATATTCGGCGGCTTTGCGCTCGCTGTTCTGGCCGGTGCAATGAATCACAATAATATATGGATTGACGTGTGATTTGCGGTTGACGAAGACAAGGAGGAAAGCTCCGATCGCCATACTGCCGATCACTGCCAGAGGAATCAGACCTGCGGCGAGAACGATTCCGACGGCAATTGACCAGAACAGGAAGGCGATGTCCAGAGGTTCTTTGATTGCGGTACGGAACCGGACGATTGACAGAGCGCCGACCATACCAAGAGAGAGCACTACATTGGAGGTCACGGCCAGAATCACCAGCGTGGTGATCATGGTAAGCGCCACAAGTGTGACGCCGAAACTCGATGAATATATGATGCCGGAAAAAGTTTTCTTGTATACAAAGAAAATACACATGCCGATCCCGAAGGCGAGAATCAGCGCCAGCGTCATATCCAGAAGATTTATACTTGTTACATTATCCAGAAAGCTTGATTTAAAAATATCTTGAAAAGTCATAATTGTTCTCCGTTTCTTATTGAAGTGATTAGAAGATTTTTCTTGCGCTCGAGTCCGTGAAGGGGATCGCGCAAATGAACTTGTCCGATTTGTTAGTTTTCCGGAGGAATTTACTGTATGCTATCCATAAGTTCTGCAGGCGGCATATTTGGAAAAGGCACCGGCATGACGATTATCGAGTTGCACGGCAGTCCGGATCACATCCGGCAGATAGGCATCCCATTTTACCTCCAGAATAACGGGATTATCGCTGACGGGAATCGTGATGCAGTCAGGGCGTAAGAAGTCCGTACACCACAGCCCGGTACGAATGTCATAATCGATTGTGACGCGGACGTTGCCTGACGTAAACAGGTAAGGCTCTCTTATGTAATCGACTATGGTTTTCGGACGGAGCAGCCCGGTTGTCATTTTACGTTGCAGTTCTTGTATCAGCGGCTGGTTGCTGTGCGCCATCCAATCGCAGTTTCCGTCAATCAGTGACTGTGCTTCAGCCGCGGTTACAGCTGCGCTCTCCTTAGTACCTAGACCGTTGCGTTTACTTTTTTTCTCCAGATGAATCAGAGAAGTGTCCTTGTTATAGTAGCGAAGACGGAACTTCTCGCGGTTGTTGATGCCGTCCAGTTTTTCACGGAGCGCCTGATCTGACAGATTATCAAAGTACAGGCTTCGGATCATATAACGCCCGTTCACGGCGTGGGGATCGGGTTGTGCCACTGCCTGCAGCCGCTGGCGCAGGGTGATTACATCGGAAAGCGTGATCTCGTGTTTGTATTCATGCCGATAGGTCATAGAGTATTTCCTTTCCTGCCCGTAGTCTTGTATCCGCAAGTCTTCTGGCTAAGATACAAGGGCATTAAAGCGATGGTGCGTGCGTTTGCTATGGACAGAATTGTACAGGGAAATTAAGGAAGAAATATGTTTAAAATAAGAAAATTATGTGTCCACTAAAGCAGGGTTATGGTCAAAATTAGTTGACAAATCCGCAATCGGGTATTTATAATAAATTATCATGAGCGGAAGGGGTGGAAAGATGAGGCAGTAATCGACTTTTGAAACATGAAATATTGTTGCCAAAAGTGGATTATGTTTCTCATTCTCATAACCGCTCTTTATTTGTATACTTTATTACAGATTGTTATTTGATCAGACCGGCACCTGTATGTGTGGTGCTGCGGTGCGTTTGATCGGATTATAAAAAGTGTTTATGAACCTGAAACGATCCGGAATCATTTGGCAGCAAATGATTCTTTTTTTATGTGCAGGTCCGCGTGTGGAAATTTGCTGCTGGCGCAGCATGCGGACTGCGCGGCGGGAAGGGGAAGAAAAATCTTCTCAATTTGATTAAAAAGGGGGCTGAACACTATGGCACAGATCAGTGTATCAAATCTTACCTTCTGCTATGAAGGCAGTTTTGACAATATATTTGAAAATGTATCTTTTGTGATCGATACGAATTGGAAACTGGGTTTTATCGGAAGAAACGGGAAGGGCAAAACGACGTTCCTGAATCTTTTGCTGGGTAATCAAAACGAATATCAGGGACATATCAGTACTTCAGCGGTATTCGATTATTTTCCTTATCAGATCAGGGAACAGCAGAAAGAGCAATGCTGCGCGGATCTTATGGAAATGTGGAAGACGGATTGCGAGCTTTGGCGCGTGATCTGCGAGCTGGAGAAACTGCATATTGAGGCGGACATTCTCTACAGGCCTTTTCGGACGCTCAGTCACGGGGAACGGACGAAAGTGATGCTGGCGGTACTTTTTTCAGGAGAAAATGATTTCCTGTTGATCGACGAGCCGACGAACCATCTGGATCAGGAGTCCAGAGAGATTGTGAAGGAGTATCTGCAGCAGAAAAAGGGGTTTATTCTTGTCTCTCATGACCGTGATCTGCTGGATGCATGTGTCGATCATGTACTGGTGCTGAACCGATGCACCATAGAGGTACAGAGCGGAAACTTTTCATCCTGGTGGGAGAATAAGAACCGTATGGATGCATTCTATGAGGCGGAGAATGAGAAACACCGCAAAGAGATACGAAGGCTCAATAAAGCGGCGGAAAGGACGCATGCATGGGCGGATAAGAATGAGAAGACGAAGATCGGATATGATCCTGTGAAGGAGCATGACAGGAGCATGGGCGCGCGTGCCTACATTGGTGCGAAGACGAAGAAGATGCAGAGCAGAAGAATGCAGATGGAAAAGCGGATTGCAGATGAGATCGAGCAGAAAGAAGGACTGCTGCAGGATATTGAGCGCCCTGTGGATTTGAAACTGATGCCGATGCAGCATCATAAAGAAGTGCTGATTACAGCGAAGGATTATGGAATCACTTATGGTCTGCCGGAGTTGAATGCCGAGAAGGGACGGGGCGGCGGCGCGAACGGTCAGGCGGCTTTCCATAATTTTAACTTTGAATTGCGGCGTGGGGAAAGGGTCTTCCTGCATGGAGAAAACGGATGCGGGAAATCCAGCCTGATCAAGGCGATTCTTGCGCGCTGCACAGAAAAAGATGAAATAATCGGGCCGGTTCGTGCTGCCGGACAGCAGAACGGTCAGAACCCTGACGGGACAGGAACGGCAGAACAGTGTGCAGGCAACACTGGTGTTATGTGGGAGTCCGGCACATTGACTACGGCTTCGGGGCTGGTGGTTTCTTATATTAATCAGGACACTTCGTATCTGCGCGGGAGTCTTAAGGAATACGGCAGGCAGAATGATCTGGATGAAAGTCTTTTTCTGGCGATTCTCAGGCAGCTTGATTTGGAGCGTGTGCAGTTTGTCAAGAATATGGAAGAATATTCAGAGGGACAGAAGAAAAAGGTGTTGATTGCGGCGAGCCTGTTAAAGGCGGCCCATCTGTATATCTGGGATGAACCGCTCAACTATATTGATATTTTTTCCAGGATGCAGATCGAGGATCTGATCCTTACCTATCAGCCGACTATGCTCGTGGTGGAACATGACGTGAGATTTCGGGAGAAGATTGCGACGAGGGTGGTGGAGATGAGACGGGAAAGCAAATAAAAAACTACAGTAAATTTTGTTGCTTTTTTGTCCTTTTTTTGGCAGAATAGAAGAAGATGTGCTTATTGGTATGTCGTTCACTATCATTACAGAAAGAGAGAAGGGATAATATATGGAGAGAAAAGTCGGAACTGTATCAAGAGGCATACGCTGCCCGATTATCAGAGAGGGGGATAACCTGTCGAAGATTGTTGTGGACAGTGTGCTGGAGGCGGCTGAAGCGGAAGGATTTGCTATCCGTGACAGAGACGTGATTGCGGTGACGGAGTCTGTTGTGGCGAGATCTCAGGGTAATTACGCATCGGTGGAAGCGATTGCAGAGGATGTCAGAGCAAAGCTTGGCGGTGAGACGATCGGTGTTATATTCCCGATCCTGTCCAGAAACCGTTTTGCGATCTGCTTAAGAGGAATAGCGATGGGAGCCAGGAAGGTGGTGCTGATGCTCAGCTATCCCAGCGATGAGGTCGGCAATGAACTGGTCTCTTTGGATAAACTGGACGAGGCGGGCATCAATCCGTACAGCGATGTGCTGACACTGGAAAAGTACCGTGAGCTTTTCGGGGAGAATAAGCATCCTTTTACAGGGGTGGATTACGTGTCTTATTATGGAGAACTGATTCGGGAAGCAGGCGCTGAGGTAGAAATCATATTTGCCAACGACTGCCGCAGTATCCTTCCATATACGAAAAAAGTGTTAAATTGCGATATTCATACGAGGGCCCGCACGAAGAGGCTGCTGAAAGCGGCAGGCGCCGAGGCGGTCATGGGAATGGACGATATTCTTACCGCACCTGTAAACGGCAGCGGATGTAATGAGCAATACGGGCTTCTGGGTTCTAATAAATCCACGGAGGATACGATTAAGTTATTCCCGAGGGAGTGCACCGGTCTGGTGATGGACATTCAGAAGGAGATTCTTGACAGAACCGGTAAACACGTGGAAGTCATGGTGTACGGTGACGGCGCTTTTAAAGATCCCGTCGGTAGAATATGGGAACTTGCAGACCCCTGTGTATCTCCGGCCAGCACGCCCGGCTTGGAGGGTACGCCCAATGAGGTGAAACTGAAATATCTGGCGGATAATGACTTTAAAGATTTATCCGGAGAAGCGCTGAAAGAGGCCATTTCCAACCGTATCAGAGAGAAGAAGGATAATCTGGTGGGCGATATGGCGTCGCAGGGTACGACGCCCAGAAGACTGACGGATTTAATCGGTTCCTTATGCGATCTGACAAGCGGATCGGGTGACAAGGGTACGCCGGTAATTCTGATTCAGGGATATTTTGATAATTATACGAGTTAGTAGGACGCATACATATGCATGAACCTGCTGTGTTTCCGAAAACATAGCGGGTTTTTTACATTTGATCTGCAACAGAAGAGTCTGGAAATTAGCGTGAGAAGAACTTCTAAACTTGTTTTGTAAGTTTTGCTCACAGCAAAGGCTGTTTCGCTAAGAAGTTCTAAGTCTGCTTTGTAGACTTTTCTCACGCAGGAGAATGCCTGAAATACAGCATTCTCCCAGACAAGCTTGCTTGTCTATGGATTATGAGATTCCGCAGAGCGGAATCATGGAGGTTAGTGTGAGAGGAGGCTGACATGAAAAGCTTGAGGGGGAAACTTATACTGGAAACCTGTTTTATTTGCGTAATATGCCTCGCGGTTGCATCCCTGATCAGTTACTCGAATACATCAGGAGAGCTTAAAACGAAAGAGAGCGAGAATGCAAAGGCTCTGGCGACCAGGAGCGCTGAGGAGATACAACTGTGGATGAAAGAACAGGAGGTCTTTCTGGACACCGTTGCCGCGACAGTTGAGATTGAGGGCAGGACGGAACATGAACCGCTTCTTACATACCTCACACAACTGCTGGAGAATCACAATACGGGCAATGTATTATATGATATCTATTATGTCAGCGCCGATAACAGGATGACGGCGGCAAGCGGATACGAACCTGATCCGGATATCGACTTCACGCAGCGAAGCTGGTATACAGGCGCGGTTGAAAATGACGGAATCAATTATGAATCTCCCTATCGGGATGTAGACTCGGGGAGAATGGTTATAACGATTTCCCGTAAGGTTGTGATTGATGGAACTGTGGCGGGTGTTCTTGCCGAAGATATTTTTATTGATACAGTGGTTGATATGGTCGATAAATGTATTGTGCCGGAAAACAGTTATGCGATGCTTCTGGACCAGAATACGGGCCTTGTGGTACATCCGCATGAAGATTACGGATATGTGAATGACGAGCCGGTAGCCCTTGCAAATCTGGTGGGCAGCCCCTATGCAAAACTCGCTGAAGCACTCGCGGAAAGAACCGGCAAGAGTGTTTTCGTACAGGATTATGACGGGGTGGGGAGAGAAATATTTACCGCGGCAATTCCGGCGTGTGACTGGGTGCTTGCCATTGCGGTGGATCAGGCGGTATTGAATGCCAATATAGTTGCTTTGATACAGGGATTCGTGGTTGCAATGATTATTTCTTTTGTAATCTGTATTGCCATTGTCAGCATCACCGCCTCCAGAATTGTCAAGCCCATTAAGCGGTTGACTGGTGCTGTGACGGCGAGGGATATCACGCATGAAGTGGCAATTAACAGTAAAGATGAAGTGGGAAGACTGTCGGGCGGCTTCAATGAAATGATGGTCAGCTTAAAGGGGATTCTGGAAATATCCGCCGGCGCGGTGGAGAATATCAAAGAGTCTTCAGAAATCCTGAAAGAGATTACCGATGAAGTGGTTGATGGTGCGGATCATGTTAAGAATGAAATGGAACATATATCGGACAGTGTCGGGACGCAGAGTCAGAGTGTGTCGGAAGGAAGAACGAAGCTGAATCTGTTCCAGACGCAGATCGATGAGTTCCATGAGCAATTTCAGGATATGAGGGAGATTGTCCGCGGCGTCAACAGGAAACTTGCTGACAGTGCAGAGATTACGCATGATCTGGAGGCCTCTACGGATAAGTCTATGGAAAATATGAAGAGACTCCAGGAGGGCATAGAAGCGCTGGAAGTTAAGTCAAACCATATCACGGATATTATTTCCACGATTACACAGATCTCATCACAGACGAATCTGCTTGCCCTTAACGCTTCGATTGAGGCGGCGAGAGCCGGGGAGGCGGGCAGGGGATTTGCCGTTGTGGCGGATGAAATCCGCTGTCTGGCGGAACAGACTAAAGACGCTACGGAGAATATCCGGCAGCTGATTATGGAAATCCAGTCTCAAATTGATGAGACCGTAACCGAGATTGAGAATGTGGCGGGATTGTTCGCGCAGAATACGCAGATTACCGGCAAAGTGAGAGGCACATTTGATGATATCGCGGTTTCCGTTGAGGATATGGATCAGCGCAATCATGAACTGTACAGCGGATTGCAGGAGTTTGTCGCTGCCAAAGAAGATATCACGGAGGCGTTTGGAAGTATCGATGCAAGTTCTGAGTCCTGTCTTTCTTATTCTGATCAGGCAATGCGGATTTCCATGCAGCAGATTCAGGCAGTGTCGCAGCTGAGAGATTTTGCACAGAGGCTGGATGGCCTGGCGGCAGGCTTAAGCGACAGGGTGAAATCTTTTCATGCCTGATCTGCAGAGAACAGATAAGTAACAGACACGGAATAAATAAGGTGAACAGGAAAGGCTTCGGCATACCCGGAGCCTTTATTATGTCTGGCAGGAGTTGTAAGGTACACTTATGTTCTTGCGCGGATTCTTGACAAGCGACGTTGGTCCTGTTAAAATGAAACAAGATTCATTTTTAAAGTCCGGAAAATAAATATCACGGGAGGGCGTTATGCCGAAGGTAACGGAGGAATACATAATAAAAAAGAAAAAAATGATAACGGACGCGGCGTATGAGCTGTGCCTGCAGAAGACAGTCTGCACGGTCACCATGCAGGATATTATCGACCGTACCGGATTCAGCCAGGGAGGAATCTATCGGTTTTATAAGGATATAGACGATATTTTTGCGGACATGATCCGGCAGATGCGGGAACGGGTGAGCATCAAGGGAAAGATTGATGAGATTCTGGCTCAAAAAGACCTCCTGCCGCCTGCGGAAATTACGAACAGACTTTTCGAAATGCTCGCGGAATTTATGAGCAGTGAACTCATGGGAATCGAAAAAATTGACTTCGAGTTTTCCGTGCTTGCCATGAATGCACCGGGGAGAACCCGAAAGATCATGGGGAACCTTGCCGAAGCGGGCAATATGGAGTATCTGACCATGCGAACGATGGAGTACTTACAAGAGCAGGTCAGGCGGGGCAGAATCCGCCCGCGGGTAAGCGCGGAGGAACTGCTTGCATTTATTTCCTCGGCATACGGCGGTATCCAGATGAACTGTATCGTCCATCATTGCTATCGGCATGAGAGGAACCCTCTGGCAGAGTTGTATCAGCCGCAGGTTCAGCTAAAGACGCTGGCGCAGACGGTGAATTATCTGATTGGGGAAGAAGGATGAGGAGGAAGGAGAATGAAAAAGAATATGAAAAAAGACAGAACATACACGGAAGAATACGTATCTATTGCAGGCATCGACCATTACCTCCTGCACTACCGGTCAAAACCGGAAGATCCGGTCATACTGTTTATCCATGGCGGGCCGGGGCAGACGGAGAGCTTCTTTGCTTTTATTGTGGAAGAGTATGCGGCGCGCAATTATAATATTGTCTATTATGACCAGCGCGGGGCGGGCAAAACATGGCTGAAAAACAAGAAAAGCAAGCCCGATACGGAAATTCTGAAAAACGATCTGCTGGAAATGGTGCTATATGTGAAGAAAACATACAATAAAGAAAAAATCGCCATTCTGGGACACTCCTGGGGAAGCGTTCTCGGCAGCATGTTTGCGTTGGAATACCCGGAGCATACTTCGTGTTACATCGGCTGCGGGCAGGTCATCAACATTATGGAAAATGAGCGGACGGGTTATGCCATCCTGAAAAGTGCGGTTGAAAAGAGCGGTAACCGCAAAGACATCAGGAAACTGGAGAAGATCGGAGAGTATCCGACGGATTATTTCGACATGAATGTATATCGGAAGATGGGGCAGATCAGGAGTCTGCAGGGGAAATACGGACTGGCGCAGGATTTTGGAAAGACGGTTATTGATCTGTGGCGCCGTTCACCGGTTATGGGGATAAAGGATCTGCTTCCTTTCATGACAAGTATCATGACCAATATGCAGGTAATGAGTGAACTGCTGTTTTTTGATCTGCGGGAAAAAGGAGACTGCTATCAGGTTCCGGTCTACTATGTGCTCGGAGAGAAAGACTGCCAGACACCGGTTGAGATCAGTAAGAAATACTTCGAGGAACTGCAGGCGCCGGATAAGAAACTGTATCTGATTCCGGATGCCGGACATGCGCCGATGATTGACAATGTGGAGGCGTATCGAAAGGCATTGCGGGAGATTGCAGGTAGGGGGTTGTAATGGCAGCAGGTAGTGTTGAAATTGTAAAAGCGCAGATCAGTGATGCGAGCGTAGTGGGCTTTGTTCATTCTGCGGCATGGAAACAGGCTTATGCAGAGATATTCCCGGCTGAATATGTACACTCGGACACACCGGAGAAAAGAACACAGGAGTTTTTAGACGCATGTAAGAATCAGGATATTTTCTACTACTTGATTCAGGAAGCCGGTTTGGCTGTCGGGATTTTGAAAGTCATGAAGCAGCTGGACGGCTATGAAATACTAAGCCTGTATATACTTGAAGAATATCGAAGCAACGGAATTGGTAAGCAGGCAATTCTGCAGCTGAGCGGGCAGTTTGGCGCAGAAACCATGCAGTTATGGGTGTTAGAAGACAATAAAAGAGGCAGACTTTTTTATGAAAATATCGGATTTCGAAGCACTGGAAATACAAGAGTAATTGACCGGGGAAAGCCGTATGTGCAGGTGCAATATATTAAAGAGGCAGGTTATTAAGAAATTGATGGTGAAATGAAAAGGTAACTTCCACCTTGTAAGTGTAAATTCTACCAGAGATAAA
>CAJTPS010000012.1:104302-108025 GCA_910578555.1 uncultured Lachnospiraceae bacterium | reverse complement strand
ATGTTCTATGGACAGAAGATTTTAGACCTTCTGGGCGCACATTTCATTTCCTCAAATGATATCCCCCTGCGCCCAGAACTTCTAAAATAAACGAAAACAAAAAATACCAGCAGCACACTGAATTTCAAGTACATAAACAACACAATCGCGGGTGGAATTTAATATTTCAAAAAATGGTTAAATTGTACCCTTGCTGCTTTGTGCTCAAAAATCAGGTGATTTTGGTTGTTTCACACTCATAATAACATAAAAATACCAGAGATAAACCCTTTTTGAACATAAAAATTTATCTCTGGTAGAATTTACACTTACAAGGTGGAAGTTACCTTTTCATTTCACCGTTTTTCTACACACCTTCTGCAGGGCAAAACTTATTCTTCCGTCAGCATCTTCACCGGTTCCACTTTCCGCACCCGGCTGGCGCACAGAAATGATACGATTCCCGACACTGCCACAATGAGCACCACCGACACAATCAGCCACCGCACCTGAATTTCCAGACTGCTCTGCACGATCCCTGCCATGCTGAGGCACACCTGTGCCAGTGGATTGAGCAGATACACGGACAAGCCTGCACCCAATACCGCGCCAGTAAGGAAAACCGGCAGACTGCTCATCTGGATCTGCAGGATCAGTTCCCGGGTCGTAAATCCGAGTGCCTTATAAATTCCATATTGTTTCCACTCTCTTGTAAGTTTGGCCCGCACCAGCAGAATAATAATCAAAGTGACGATCACCACCGTAAGCAGCACGAACATGGCACAAATCAGTTTCATCGTTGCACTCACGGAAGCACACGCATTCTCCATATTTTTCTTCGAATCCGTAATGTCCATCCCTGAAAAGTTGTCTTTGATCTTCTTTGCAAGCTGTTCAAACGTACAATCTTCCTCTGTGTATACGTAGATCAGATTTACCATAACACTGCCATTGATCCGCCCGGCACCCTCCATTGTCATGACTGCATTCAGTCCCAGTTGCTTCATCTGCTGGTAGATCCCTGAGATCATATAATCTTTTTTCTCCCGGTCTCCTTCCACATAGATAATATCCCCGACCTTCACACCAAGCTGTTTCGCCGCAATGGCTGTCAGGCCGATCTCATTATCATATTTCGGAAGCCTTCCCTCTATAAGCGCGGCATACGCATTCTGTGCCGGATCTTTCCAGAAATCACAGTTTACGGAAAGGGCCTCTTCCCCCGCCGTCAGGTTCACGGTGCGGTTATCGTAGTACAGTACTTTACTGACCCCGTCCCAGGTCTCCATTTCCTGTCCTGCCGCCTCGATCTCCTGCCCGCTCACGATCGCCGTTCCCATCTCCAGACCGACCAATTCCATCAGTTTCTGATTGTCTGATCCGAAGTTCTGAAGCAGTCCAAATCCGATGCAGCAGGCCAGACCGAGTAACGCCACCACACCTGTGAGCGCCGCGTTCTTCCTCACATCACCCAGAATGCTCTTGATACCCAGCGCAAGCGGACAGGGTAATGGACTTTTGACAAGAGACACCGGGTTTTTACGGAAATTATGATTCCTGATCCCGCCGCGGAGCGCCGCCAGTATTTCTATCCTGCCATAGATTCTCCCGCAGAGCAGGGCGACGCCGAGCACGGTCAGATTGACACATGTAAATACCACCGCGGCCGTATACAGATCAAACGGCTGACTCCACTTAAGACCGATCAGCAGTGCCATAAGCGTCCCCACCGTTCCGCTAAGCAGCCCGCCCGCCGCCAGACCGAGTCCTGCACCGCACACGGAAAGTATGAACATTTCCATGCAGACAGTACCCATAAGCTGTCCCCTTGTATAGCCTGATGCCATAAGGATTCCCAGATTCTTTAAACTGCCTTCTATGGAATTTCTAATACTGCACCACGCAATAATGAGCGCAATACAGATCAGCACTGTGGAAAAAATCAACAGGATACCCATACCGATATTGGACAGGAATGCCGCGCCCACTTTCATGGTCTCATAATTAACAGCTATATTCATATAGTCCGCCAGCTCCGGCACTGCTTTCGACAACTCTCCCAGTACCTGATCCGCAAACTTTCTGGAACTGATCCCGTCTTCTGTCCTGACCTTGTAAATATGGGTACTCATACTGCGCACCAACGGCTCCTGTTCCAGAATTTCATCGTACCGTTCCCGCGTGATATAGCAGCGGATCACATTGACATTGAGAGGCGTCGCAAACAACGGGTCCTCCACAAATCCTCCTGTCTCAAACGCATACTCTTTCTCTCCCAGTCTCACATAGAAGCTCTCTCCTTCCACGATTTTGTCACCCATTTTCATGTAATAAGGCAGTAGGATCGTCTCTTTCTTCCTGTGCTCTCCCAGGTCCGGAATCTTACAGATACCACTCACCGACTCGATCGGCTCGATCAAAAATACCGTTTCTTTTTCCTCGCCGTTTTGTGTATGATATTTTGCCGTCAGTTCCACACCTTCCGAATATTCGATGTGTTCCGCCCCGGCACTGTTTTCCAGAACCGCTCTGACCGCCTCTTTCTCAGAACAGGCTGACACATAGAGGAAATCCGCTGTAACAGCCTCCTCAGAGGCAGTATCGATTACCTTCGGCGTACACCTTAAAACAGATACGCTGATATACAGAAGTACCGTGGAAAGCATAAGCAGTACAAGCAGCGTGGCAGCATCGTTTTTCTTTCTGGCAAGATTATTGCGGGCTATAAAAAACATTCTGTACATTCTTACCACCCCATTTCCTGCAAAAATCCCCGGAGCATGTCATGCCGTTTCCTGTCCCCGCTCTCATAAGTTCCCAGTTCCAGTTCTCCGGTAATGATCCCGTCCTTCAGATACAGAATCCTGTTTCCTCTTCTGGCGCTGCGTATATCATGCGTCACCATAACGATGGTCTGTCCACTCTCGTGAAATCTTGTCAACACATCCAGTACATGTTCCGTATTGCCGGAGTTAAGCGCACCGGTGGGCTCGTCCGCAAACAGGATCTCCGGTTCATTGATCAGTCCGCGCACAATGGCCGCCCTCTGCGCCTCACCACCGGAAAGCTGTGCCGGGAACTTGTGAAACACCTCCTCTGTCAGTCCCACTGCAAGCAGAAGTTCCATCGCCCGTTTTGCGATTTTTTTCCTGTCTCTGCTCACCAGCAGACCGCTCACCATGATATTATCCAGCACATCCATCGTATCATTCAAATAATTCTGCTGAAAAACGAAGCCACAGTGTTTTCTCCGAAATACGGCCAGCCTGTCATTGCTGTATCCGGAAATATCCTCCCCCTCATACATCACCTGTCCAAGGGTAGGTCTGTCGATTCCCGACAGAGAATACAGCATGGTGCTCTTGCCAGACCCGGAACTGCCCATGATCACCGCAAAGTCCCCCTCCCTGATCTCCAGATTCAGATTCCGCAGCACATGCTGCTGCACGCTGCCGTTGGAAAAAGTTTTACACAAATCTTTTGCCTGTAAAATTGTTTTCATGACTACCTCCCGTATCCGCAGCCTGCAATTTACCGTTTTGTGAAAGCACACGCCGGTTCAGACTGTCTGCTATAAGTATAGCGTGCGGCATGCCGGAAGTCTTTTCCCGTTTCCTGCCTGTTTCTTAACTGATCCTTAACAAAAGTAAATTTGCTTCGCAAATTTACTTTGCGAGTTCCGCTTCGCGAACTCGAAACCCATGAGTGTTATCCTCTGCTCCGCAAATTTACTTTGCGAGTTCC
>CAJTPS010000012.1:0-104203 GCA_910578555.1 uncultured Lachnospiraceae bacterium | reverse complement strand
CGCTTCGCGGACTCGAAACCCATGAGTGTTATCCTCTGCTCCGCAAATTTACTTTGCGAGTTCCGCTTCGCGGACTCGAAACCCATGAGTGTTATCCTCTGCTCCGCAAATTTACTTTGTGAGTTCCGCTTCGCGGACTCGAAACCCATGCAAAATTCATGCAGGTATCCTCTGCTTCGCAAATTTACTTTTTTTATACTTTGCTCAGAAACAGTTCCACTACAAATCCGTCATCGTTATAGCACTCCATACCACCGTGCATCTGTTTCATGAAATTATCGGCGAGGTAAAGTCCCAGCCCGGAACCTGATTTTCCTTCCGTGTTCCTGCCACGGTAAAACTTTCCTTTGATCAGCGCAAGTTCTTCCCCTGCCACACCTTCTCCGGAATCTCTGATCCGTATGCTGACGCCATCTTCGTTTTCCATAAAGTTGACCCGCACCTGCGTGCCCGCATATTTATACGCGTTATTTATTATATTGTCAAGCACCTGCTGCAGTCTCAGTTTGTCCATATACAGCAGACACTCGGGTATGTCATTTTCCGTCACCACCTGTCCGTAGTATTTGAACTCCTGAAACATCTTCGGAATGAGCAGCGAGCTTTCTTCTGTCGGCTCTACCTTGAGCATTTCCAGTTCTTCCATCGTCGCATGGAACATGTTGCCGATCAGATTGTCGATCATCTCCGCTTTGCCTGCAATCACATCGATCTTGCGTAAGGTGTCTTCTTTTTCTTCCGTCACCTGCAATACCTCACAGGCTGCCTTGATGGTGGCTACAGGTGTCTTGATATCGTGGGAAAGCTCCGCAATCAACTCCTTCTTGCTGATGTTCGCCTGGTATTCGCTTTCTCTTGCCCGCTTCAGTTCCTGCCGCATCAGATCGAAGCTCTCCGTGAATGCACCGAAGAAATTATTTTTTCGAATGGGAAGTGCCAGATCCAGATCCCCCTTTGCAACCTGCGCCGTAAACTGCTGTAAAGTATAAAACGGTCTGATATAGTTCAGATACAGGATCAAAATCACTGCATAGACCACAAACAGCAGGAAGATACCGAACAGGATAACCGTCCGCTGCAGATTGCTCCGCATGATCTCAAAACGGTCCTGTTTCATCTGCCAGATGACTTTACCTGTACAGACACCTTCTATGTTCCTTTCTTCAAAGCCGTCCCGGTTGTTGTGTAATCCCTCATCATCGACCGGGGCGCTGCTTTGGTCATAGGCAGAATCGCTCTTATTATGTGCAGGCACATTTCCCATATACAGATCCAGAATCATACTGTCATTCATCAAATACGCATTTAATCTGCTCTGGTAATCTTCGTCCGTCAGAAACAGAATGATACAGTCATGTTCCGTCTCCACCGCTTCCCGCGCTGTTCCATGTTCTAATTCTGTCCTGATCGTCTTTACCTCCCCGTTATACCAGACCATATCCCGCACGTGCTCCTCACCGCACCTGCTAATCTGTATAACCGTGGTCATAATAAAAGCGAGAATACATATGCTGATTCCCGCTGTAATCTGTCTTATTTTCATCTTCTTCCCCATTTCTGCACTGATTTATCACACAAATGATCAAAGTCTCGTTTCTTATAATTCCAGCATATATCCCGTCCCCCACACAGTCCTGATCAGCTTCGGTTCATTGGGGTTCTCCTCCAGTTTCTCACGCAGTCTGCGGATATGCACATTCAGCGTGCCATCGCTGTAGAACGTATCTCCCCATACCATATCAAACAAATCATTCTTCGTTACAATCGTGCCTCTATGCTCAAACAGGCAGGCAAACAACTTAAACTCTTTCGCCTTAAGCTGCACTTCACGCTCTCCTGTTCCCACCTTCATGGTAGCTTCATCCAGCCAGACATGACCTACCTGTTTTACAGTATGACCTGTCCTCTCCACGGCTTCTTCACCATGCACATCCACTTCCACAGACATGCCTGTTGCCGAAAACGCTGACCGGCTGTTCGCAGTTCCCGCACCGTTACTCTTTCTATTTGTACTTCTGCCTGCACCGCCCACGCTACAGGCCTGTTCCTGCATCCTGACCCGCTTCAGCACTGCTTTTATCTTCGCCAGAAGCACACTTAATGTATAAGGCTTTTTAATGTAATCGTCACCGCCAATGTTAAGCGCCGTCAGAATATCCTCGTCGCTCTGTCTCGCACTGATGAATAGAATCGGCAAGTCGGAAGTATCCCTGATCTTCTTGCACAGCCTGAAACCGCTCTCCTCATTTAAGTTAATATCCAGCAGGAGCAGGTCAAAGTCATGCTCCGTCATCATCTGCTCACAGCCCTGCGCCGTATCCGTCCAGACGCAGGACACATCAAACAGATTAAAATATTCGCTGGTCATCTGTGCCAGTTCTTTTTCATCATCTACGATCAGGCAGTTATAGTGCATTTGTTTTCTTTCTCTCCTTCTCCCGGTACATAAGGCTATCCGCTTCTCCCACCAACAGATCAAAAGCTTCCTTTCCTTTATCAGAGTGAGCCGCTCCCACACTGGCTGATATCTCCCGGAAATGCTCTTCTTTTGCATACGCACTGTCGATCTGCCGCTCGATCATCTGCCTTGTCGCTTCGATCTCTTCTTCCGTATGTCTGCCCGGCATGACGATCAGGAACTCATCGCCGCCTGTCCTTGCAATCAGGGACTCAGGCATACATTCCGACAGGACATTGGCAGTAAGCACCAGCACCCGGTCCCCTTCCTGATGCCCGTACACATCATTAATGCTCTTGAATTTATTCAGATCAATGCAAAATATCGTTATATGTTCCTCTTCCAGTCCGTCGATATATTCATACACATACCTTCTGTTATAAAGCCCGGTAAGGAAATCCGTGTTTGCATTCTTGATGATCATCTGCTCAAAAAGACGCTCCTGGGTCACATCGATAGCGACACCCACCGTCCCCATGACACTTCCGTCCAGATCATACAGCGGAGATTTGTATGTCTTTAACTCTCTCATGCTGTCCCCGATCTTAACCGTCTCATCAAACACACAAGTCTCCCGCTTCTCCATAACCTCGTATTCTGATTCCATGCAGATAAATTCGCCTCTGGCGTATTCTTCCGGATCAATATCCCATATATAATAATGCCCCCGTCCCTCGATCTGCTCCATCGTCTTGTTGACAGCCTTGCAGAAATAATCATTGACCTTCATATGGGCACCCTCTTTATCCTTAAACCAGATCAGATGCGGCACGCTGTTGATCATCGTCTCAAAATAATTTCTGTTCTGCCAGTAGTCCTTGCTCTCTTTGTATGTACACTGCCATTTCGCAAAACGGAACAACAACTCTTTTTCCGTCAAAGGTTTTGTCCAGATATCTCTAATCTCAGCCAGATCCTGCTCCATAAGCCGCCCTGACTGCTCCGTATCCGCAAGCAGAATAAGCTGCCCATCCTTTTTCTTCCAGGCAAGCAGGCTCTGTAACACCTCCACTTCGTCAAATCCGCACAGATCAGCTATAATTACATCCGCCTGTGCAGCCGGACCGGACTCCGGCGCTGCGCTTTTTATAAACTTATGGGTAAAATGTGGAAGAGGCGTTACTTCTTCCAGTTTCTCAAATAATCCGTCCTGACCATTAATCAGATAAAAATATGTATTACAATGATACATTATTCCTCTCCTTCCATGCACCGGATCTCCCATTTATCACAAACAAATCACCCCTGTATGAACTGCACCGATTTATGCGTTCAAAACAATTCCAGCTTTTAAGCATTTATACAAAGCAAGAAGGGGTATATAATATTATACACCCCTTCTTGGTTGAAGTCTATTCAGACCGTTTTATTTGTTATAAATTCAATCACCGTCCAGCCATATGACTTATCGGTACTTCTGAATCACTTCTTAGTTTAAAGCCTCAACCAGCTTCTTTAAAGCTGCCAGTGCCTCGTCAGGAAGCTTGTCATAGCCTTCCTTCTTGGTAGCGAAGTCTTCTACAGCCTTTACACGAGTCTCCATTGCACTCTTAAGCTGTGCCTTGTAATCTGCATCGCCAAGATCTGCCTTGAAGTTCTTAAAGCCTTCTGTCTGGCCGTCCCATGTGTTCATAATCTCGATGTCCTCGAAAGGTCCCCACTGCTCGAACTGAGCCTTGCCTTCTACGATGGTCTCAAGGATCCCAAGTGTATCAGCCGGTTTAACCTTCTCGCCCATGAAATCGCCTGTGTTAACAATGTAACATGCAACATTCTTCTCTTCAACCAGCTTCTTGAACTTATCATAGTCGTTAACCAGAGGATAGGTTCTGAACGGGTTAGCATAAGGCACGATACGGATCGCATTCAGGTCTGTACCTGCAGCCACACGCTCTGCGGTGGATGTCTTGGTAGCCAGTGTAGCGCCCATAACGGATGCCAGCGCGGAACCTTTCAGTTTTACTACCGGCGGGATCGTAGGATCTTTCATGATCCAGAAGATCGCATTAACCGGAGCGTCGATCTTGTCTACACGGTTAGGAGACCATAATTTGGACTTGATCGCACGACCGTTACCATTTCTGATATCCTCGGTTACCAGCTGAATCTTGCCTTCACTGTCCATTGTACAGGAGCAGTTCTGAGCAGCTAACAGATATTCATTATCAGGACATCCTGTCGGATAGTCTGCTGTCTTATCAAAGTAAGTAGGCTCAAGCGCTACGGATGCACAGGTATCCGTATTAATGATGAAAGCGTCATCATGAAGAACCTTGATCTCATACTTGCCGCCATGCTTTGCATGTGTCAGAGTGGATTTACCGGAACCTGACAGACCGTATACGGATGCAACGAACTTGGAACCGTCGTTTAACAGATACTCTTTCTGTCCGCCGTGGCAGGATGCATAACCGTTTCTGTTAGCAAGCGCCCATGCCATTGTCAGTGTGCCTTTCTTATGCTCACCGAAATATTTCATACCGAGAATTGCTGCACAGTTCTCATTGGTATCGAAATAGCACAGTGTCAGCGGATCGCTTAAGCAGCTGTAATCAACGTCAGGAGCCTCTTCGGGTGCCCACTGGGGATCGGAGAAGATATAGATATCAGGCTCTTTGCCATCGCCGACCGGTTTGGAGTTCTTGTACATCTTAACATACTCGTCAGACATATACTGGAAGTTGATCATCCAGTTGTACAGTAAGTTCTCCTCTCCTTCAGGAATCAGAAGGTGTGCCTTAACCATGAATTCAGGATCAAGACCTACGAAGCACTCTGCATGATACATAGTTTTCCAGCGTGTCTTATAGATCGCATCCATAACAACCTTATCAAGCTTCGCTGCATCTACGCCGGGCTCGCCTTTGATACGGCGTGCTGCTGCATAACGGCCCGTTACAGCGCCATCATTAAACAGAAGAACCTTTGCGTCAGCAGGAAGGCCGAATGTCTCACCGCTCTTAACCGGCATGTCAGTTACAACCGTACCGGGTGAATTTTTAGCTAATTCATAAGCCTCTCTTAATGTGTTGATTCTTACTACGTTGTTTCCATAGAAAGCTGCCTCGATGATAGAACGGGTCTTGGAAAAACCAACCTTGCCGGCACCGATCTCGGAAATGGGATAATACGCTTTTGTTGCCATATTATGTTCTCCTCCTTAAAATTGTATTATTTAACGAAAGACCGTGGGTCTTCCGCCACCATCCTGCTATGTACGAATCTGCCCGTACACCGCTCTAATTATCTCAAAACCACTTATAAAAGTCAATAATGAAATCTGTTTCCACGTTTTTTTTTGGAAATGGATTCCGCCTTATTTTAGTCCTGCAGCAGCCCCACTGCCCTGGAAGTTCCGATTCTGTCACAGCCCTCTGTGGCAAACGCCTCCAGATCTTCCACCGTAGAGATCCCGCCCGCTGCCTTGATCTTAACCCCCTCACCGATATGCTGTCTGAACAGCCGGATGTCTTCAATCGCAGCGCCGCCTGTTCCGAACCCTGTGGATGTCTTGATATAATCCGCTCCCGCACCGGTCACCGCCCTGCACATGGCAATCTTCTCTTCCTGTGTCAGATAACATGTTTCAATGATCACCTTCAGAATATGATCCCCGCAGACTTCCCTGAGCGCGCGAATCTCCTGCTCCACTTTATCATACATACCGTTCTTTACATCACTGATGTTAATAACCATATCAATTTCATGCGCACCGTCCGCAATCGCCTGCTTCGTCTCTGCAATCTTAGCCTCCGTCACCGAGTATCCCAGCGGAAAGCCTACCACTGTACAGATATTGATCTTGTCCCCATACGTGTCATGAATCCGTTTGATATACGTAGGCGGAACACAGACGGAAGCCGTCTCATTGGCGATTGCCTCATCGCACAGCCTCACGATATCCTCCCATGTGGCATAAGCCTTAAGCTGCGTATGGTCTACACGTCTCAAAATATCTTTCCTGTTCATTATGATCCTCTTTTCTTAATATAAAATAAATATTTTGTTACATTACTCTTTACACTTCCGTGAGTCCGTGCGGAGAATGCCTTAGAAATCTCTTCGTATTATTGTAATACTTTTCCCCGGAAAATACCAGCCAAACCGGTTACTTTTATATATGAACATTTTTTGAATAATGTTAAAACTTTCTTAAGTAAACGTTTTTTCTTGTCTCATGCTTTTTATTCGTGTTATGATAATGTAGTATAAATATGAAGATGAGAAAATAAGGGCAATGGAAGGAGGCACCCACTTTATGGAACAACATACCAGTTTTTCAGATATTACACCTGAGATCATACGACTTGCGGAGATGAGCGAGCAAGCCGGTATTATAGATACCGAATTATTTATCAAATACGACGTCAAACGCGGGCTGCGGGACCTAAACGGTAAGGGCGTGCTGGCGGGACTCACCAACATTTCCGATGTACGCGCAAGCAAGATCGTAGACGGTGTACAAGTCCCCACCCACGGAAAACTTTTCTACCGCGGCTATAATGTAAAGGATCTCGTAGAGGGATTTGCCGCCGAGGAGCGCTTCGGATTTGAGGAAGTCGCATATCTTCTTCTCTTTAATAAACTGCCGGATCGAAGTGAACTGGAAGAATTTTCCCGTCTGTTATCCAGTTATCGCTCCCTGCCGACCAGCTTCGTGCGCGATATCATTATGAAAGCGCCCAGCAACGATATGATGAACACGCTTGCCAGAAGCGTGCTGACTCTCTATTCCTACGATGACCGGGCAGACGACACTTCCCTGCCGAACGTACTGCGGCAGTGTCTGCAGCTGATCGCCCTCTTCCCTATGCTGTCCATCTACGGGTACCAGGCATACAGCCACTATCATAACGGCGAGAGCCTCTACATACACCAGCCCCGGCCGGAGTTATCCAGCGCGGAAAACATCCTGCACATCCTGCGTCCCGACAGTAAGTACACGCCTCTGGAAGCGAAGATTCTGGATATCGCCCTGATCCTGCACATGGAGCACGGCGGCGGTAACAACTCAAGTTTTACCACCCATGTCGTCACTTCCTCGCTGACGGATACCTACTCCGTTATTGCTGCGGCAATCGGATCTCTGAAAGGCCCCCGTCATGGTGGTGCCAACATTAAGGTGGTTCGGATGTTTGAGGAAATGAAAGAGAAAATAAGCAACTGGAATGATGAAGGGCAGGTCGCTGATTATCTGACAAAATTACTGCATAAGGAAGCGTTCGATCACGCCGGACTGATCTACGGTGTCGGACACGCCGTATATTCCAAGTCAGACCCCCGTGCCGTGATCTTCAAGTCCTTCGTTGAAAAACTCTCCGAAGAAAAAGGGCTGCACGATGAATTTGCACTTTACGCCCTGGTGGAACGCCTCGCGCCGGAAATCATTTCCAGGGAGCGTCCAATCTACAAAGGCGTCAATGTAAACGTGGACTTCTACTCCGGTTTCGTGTACAATATGCTTAACCTGCCTATGGAACTCTATACCCCGATCTTTGCCATCGCCAGAATCGTCGGATGGAGTGCACACCGCATGGAAGAGCTTGCCAACAACGGTAAGATCATCAGACCGGCCTACAAGACAGTCTGCACAGAGAGAGAATATATCAAGATAGATAAAAGAGAGGCCTGACGGACCTCTCTTCTCTCATCTATTTCTTCTGCCCGCCCCGCTGCACTATGTAGCGTTTGCGGCCGCGCATGAATGTACCCGTATATATGACGATCGCCAGCAGGATCACTGCAATGCCTGCCCATGTAAGCTGCATGGAATGAATATAGTAATCATTGATCAGATGAATAATGGAAGCCAGTATTATCATCACGCCCGCAAGTACGATCTTCTTGTACATGTACTCAATGAATCCCACTTTATCCTTGATATCATTTTCATTAGCATCTTTGCTGAGCATGACATTTGCCGCAATATTTCCCTTTTTCTTAGCGTTAACAGCACTGTAGATCAGATAGACTCCGCTTATGAAAAAAAGAATATCGATCATTCCGCTCATTCCCATCGCACTTACTCCTCCGTTTCCCAAACCGCTTCAATGCGTTCCAGCAGTACCCGCGGCTCCAGCGGTTTACTGATAAAATCCGCCGCCCCGAGCGCAATGCCCCGCTCCACGCTCTCCTGTTCTGTGTCCGCAGTCAGGAAAATCACCGGAATCCCGGCCGTTTCGGGGGCTTCCTTCATCTGCCTGAGTACTTCGTAACCATCCATTTCGTACATACGGATATCCAGCAGTACCAGATCCGGGCGCATGGTTTTCAGACATTCCAAAGCCTCCCTGCCCGACTTCACCATAGTCACTTCATATTGATCCCTTAAGATCAATCGTTCATATTTGAGATTGGTGGACACATCGTCAACTAATAATATATGCTTCATAACTATGAGACAATTCCCAGAAAACGCTTTACAACCGCTTTCATTTCTGTCTTGTCACACACGTTGTCATGCACTACCGGCGCGGTTCTGATCTCTTCGATCGCACGCGGTACATCCAGATTACCGATTCTGCAAAGCTCGTCCACCAACTCAAAATCGGACATCTCATTATATTTTGCATCGATTGCATTCATGACGCTCCTCGTAAATTTGAAAGGACTCGCCGTGGAAGCAATCACTGTCTTCGTCTGATCCTCCGTATCCGCCTTATACTGCCCGTATACCGCACTCGCCACTGCCGTATGAGGGTCCAGCACATAGCCGGTATTGTCGTACATTTCTTTGATCCGTGCCGCGGTCTCCTGCTCATCGGCATAGCCGCCGTAGAAGTCTGCAAGCTGTGCTTTCATCTGATCCGTAATCTCATAACTGCCTGTCTTAGTAAGTGCTGCCATAAGCTCGGCATTCTTGACCGTATCATTCCCGGCAATCCGATAGATCAGGCGTTCCAGATTGCTGGAAATCAGAATATCCATCGAAGGGGAACTGGTCAATACAAACTCTCTGTTACGATCATATGTGCCTGTCGCAAAGAAATCATATAACACTTTATTCTCATTGGAAGCACAGATCAGCTTACCGATCGGCACGCCCATATTCTTCGCATAGAACGCGGCAAGGATATTGCCGAAGTTACCGGTGGGAACCACCACGTTAATCGGCTCGCCGTCTGTAATTCTGCCTTCCTCCAGCAGCTTCGCATAGACATATACATAGTAAACCACCTGCGGTACGAGCCGCCCGATGTTGATGGAGTTTGCGGAAGAAAACTGCATTCCGGCCGCCGCCATCTCCTGCTCCAGTTCTCTGTCATTAAAAAGCGTTTTCACACCTGTCTGTGTATCGTCAAAGTTACCGTGAACCCCTACCACAAAAGTATTGGCTTCCTTCTGGGTTACCATCTGTTTCTCCTGAATAGGACTCACGCCGTTCTTCGGATAGAACACAATGATCTTCGTGCCCTCTACTCCGGCAAAACCGGCCAGTGCCGCTTTACCGGTATCACCCGATGTCGCCGTCAGAATCACGATCTCATTCTTCACATGATTTTTCTTCGCAGAGGTGATCATCAGATGCGGCAGGATCGACAGTGCCATATCCTTGAATGCGATCGTTGCGCCATGGAACAATTCGAGATAATATGTACCCTCCGCTTCCGTGATCGGTGCGATCACTTCCGTGTCAAACTTGGAATCATACGCACGGCTGATACAACTCTTCAACTCTTCTTCTGTAAAATCCGTCAGAAAAAGGCGCATCACCTCATAGGCAATATCCTGATAAGACTTCCCCGCCAGTTCGCGCACAGGACACTCCAGCTCCGGAATGTGATCCGGCACAAATAAGCCCCCGTCTTCCGACAACCCCTTCAGAATCGCCTGCGAAGCCGTAACTTTATTTCCGGCGTTTCTCGTACTACTGTATAATACCTCCATTTTATCCGACCATGCCTTTCACCAGTTTTTATTCTGACCCATTGTACCACACAATCCCCCCGTGCGCAATGTTTCAAATTATTTTGTCAGGTTCCGGTCCGAGTGTCGCCCCGAGTTTGCGAAACAAGTCTCGTGATCGAACGCAGGCCGATTTTTTATGGTACAGGAAATTCCTCCGCTTATTCGAGTTCGCGAAGCGAATCTCGTAAAGTTAATTTGCGAAGCAAATTTACTTTTTTTACTGGAAAAATTCATGGCTTCCATATGCGAATAATCTTGTCAGCTTCCTGTCGAACCACTGCAGTCTCTCGGAATCCGCCTTCTCTCTGGCACAAAAATACAGCGCTCCCTGAGAGATATCCTCCCCGTACAAAGCACGCTCAACCGCTTTCTTCGTATCTGCGCTGACCTTGACGCTCTGATATCTGCCGTCTACCGTAGGTGAGAACTGCGCAATCCCCTGTTCTCTCTGCATCACAACTTCCCATACCGTATCCGGAAAGCTCTCGTTGTTTACCCTGTTCAGGACTACGTTGGCAACTAACAGCTTGCCGTCCTGATCCTCTCCTCCCGCTTCCGCTTCCACGATCCGCATAAGCGCTTCCAGATCCTTGTCCGACAATTCATACTTCACAGTCTGTTTCAGCACTTCATAATCCACGACACGCTGACCGGAAGATACATTGGAGATCATCTCCATAAAACTCTGTTTATCTTCCGCCATACTCTCATCCAGATATTCTATTCGGAAGGCAGGCTTGGCCGCAATCCGGTTAATCCTGAGTTCTCTGGCGCACACACAGGAAGAAAATAGTGCCATGCCTGCCAGCATAAACCCTGTAATATATTTCCTGTACATCTTTCCTCCATTCGCTGATAGAATGCTGCGCCGCAAATATATACTGTTACTTTCCGCCATACGGCATACGGCGCCATTACCAGTTTCAATCCATGTTTATATTCTATACAGGAAAAAGGAAAAATATTTCTGAATTTGTTTTTTTTCTCAAAAATGGTACAATCATAAAAAAAGGAGAAATCGTATGGAACAGCAGTTACCCGGCGTATATACGGCAAAACGCAAGGATCAGAGCCTCTACTTTCGAGCTTCATTAACTTATCGCAATAAGCATATCAGTCTGGGAAGTTATGACTGCGCTGAAGAGGCGCATCAGGCATATTTACTTGCCGGCTCTGTGTTAAATGATCCTTCCGTTACCCTGGGTCACTATCAACCCGATTCCATACTCGCCTTTTCCAGATGGGTGAGTCTGCTTAACTACCGGGATAACGGCATATACTTTACGACACCGATCTATATCCGTCCTAAATTTTTCTATTATTATTTCTCTTTGTCGGAATTTTTTATCTTTGATCTGGAAGACTTGTTCTACTATTCCACCCGCAGAATCTCCCGGCGGGGCGGTCATTACTTTGTGGCGGATTACGGAATGCAGGTCAATATCATGAGCCGCTACGGCGTTAAGAATTACGCCGTGGAGGGCAGGGATTACCGTTTCCGCAACGGCAATAATCAGGATATGCGCTATGAAAACGTTGAGATCATCAACCGCTATAACGGCGTAAACGCCGTACACAGTAACGGAAAGACGCGCTATCAGGTCAAAATACATGTAAAGGGTAATATAAGCGTGGGCACTTACGACACGGAGGAAGAAGCAGCAATCGCTTACAACAAAGCCGCCGATCTGCTCAAAAAAGCCGGCGTAAACAAAGCCTATGCCCTCAACTACATGGAGAACATGTCGCCCGCCGCCTACGCCGACTTATATGCCTCTGTCAAATTATCCGCGGGAATCAGAAACTATCGCTGCGAATAACCGATAAAGCAAATGTTAAGATTTGCATCTCCCGTTATACCGTTGACCACCCCTTTGGTAGAATACTGCCACATCGCGTACTGATATGGATAATCCGGCATGTCTGTCTCCTGTGCCAGCCACACGTCATAGTCCTGCAGCTTCGCAAGGTCGATTTCTTTGATCAGCCATTCTTTATCCCCGTAGAGCATCGGCACATATCCCGCGGCCTTTACGCCTTCCAGAAAAGACTGGGCCACCGTGGTACGCTCTTCTCTGCTCAGTCCATCGATCCGTGTCTTATCATGGCTGACAAACTCCATGTCAAACGCAACAGGATACTTAACCTTTCCCTTGTACGGTTCCAGATTCTGCACCACGAAATTGGCTTCCTGTACCGCTTCGTCCTGATTGACCGCCTGTGAGTAGAAATAAACACCGATATCCAGTCCCGCCGCGATGGCGCCCTCTATATTTGTCTTGAAATTTTCGTCGAGGGTAATCTGTCCGGTGCTGTATCCCCGGCCGCCCAGACGGATCATCACGTAATCGACCCCCGCCGCCTTAAGTCCGTTAAAATTAACGCTTCCGGTCTGCTTGGAAATATCCACGCCTATATAGGAGAGATTCCTTCCGTTCTCCATGTAGCGTTTCAATCCGGCTTTCTCCTCGATCTTCGTAAAATCATAAGTGTTCTTTGTCAGATACGGACTGATCAGCACCCACTCTTCTTTGCCGTCCGGTGTCGTAACCAGCGTATGCCTGCCATCCGTGGAAGGATCATCCTGTACTTCCTGTTCCTTCAGCATCTGCTCCTGCCGTTCTTTCTCCGCCTTATCCGCAAAAGTAGATTTCGCCGGCTTATTGGATTCTGCCTCCTGTTCCCTTACAGCCTCCTCATCCTCCACCGGATACATATCCCAGAAATCCAGATCTTCCGCACGCAGACCGCTTCCAACTATCCCTTCCTGTGCGTCTTCTTCCGCTGCTGCAGTCTCTTCCGCCTTCGCTTCCTCCTGCCGCTGCTGCATTTCCTTAATATATTCACTTCCGCTTTTTTGTTTGTCATTACTCTTAAAAAGTGCCAGCAGTAAAATCAACACAAACGCGGACACGCCGATCACCGTATAGAATACGGAAATTCCGGAACCGCCGGATTCTTCCTCACCAGGTAATTTCATGCTTTTATCCTCTCCTATACCGTACAGACTTAAGTCTGTACACCGTTACTCTCATCTCTGACCTGCAGGCTGCAGCCCGTTCCTATATACTTTATTCATGTTAGCACGTAATCTTCGATTTGACAAATTGAAAAATGTACCGTTTCCCGCTATACTATAACCCATGGGATATTGTACCCCTGTAAAATACGGAAAGGAATCCGGTACCATGAATATAAACTTCAATCACTGTTTATGTATACCAGTCAGAATATTGACCGGCTTATCCGCCCTGTTATACGCTGTCCTGCTGTCCGGCTGTGCCCGCACGGTCGAACCTGTCTCCCGGACCGGTTTCTATCTTGATACCGTAGTCACAATCACGCTTTACGATACGGGAATCCGCTCTTCCGATGAAAGCTGTGAGCAGACCATTGATGCATGTTTCTCACTCATCGACGACTATGAGCACCTGTTCAGTGCCACGCTGGAAGATTCCGATATCTGGAAGATCAACCACAGCGGCGGCAGGCCTGTTACCGTCTCCGATGATACGGTCAGCCTGCTGCAGGCTGCCCTGTATTATGCAGAACTGACGGATGGCAGTGTTGATCCCACCGTCCGCCCTTTAAGTGAATTATGGAATTTCGGTTCCGAAGACGGCGCACGCATACCGGATGAATCTGCAATCACGGAAGCACTCTCGCATATTGATTATCATACCGTCGGGCTGGAGGGCAATACCGTGTCGCTCCAGGACCCCCAGGCCGCCATCGATCTCGGTTTTATCGCCAAAGGATACATCGCCGACCGCCTGGAGGAATACCTTCTTTCGCAAGGCGTGGAGAGCGCCTGTATCAGCCTGGGCGGCAATGTGATCGCCATCGGCAGCAAGCCCGGCGGACAGGCCTACCGCATCGGCATCCAGAAACCGTTTGCCGCCGGGGGAGAAACCGTCACGGCGATCAGCGTATCTGACGCTTCTGTCGTTTCTTCCGGCATCTACGAGCGGTATTTTTATGAGGACAATGTTCTGTATCACCACCTGCTGGACACGCAGACCGGTTATCCTGCAGACAACAACATAGCAGGTGTGACAATTCTGGCGCCCACTTCCATCGAGGCCGACGCTCTGTCTACCACCTGCTATTTTCTCGGCATTGATGAAGGTATGCAATTCATTGAATCTTTGAATGGCGTAGAAGCGCTCTTCATCCTGACAGATGGTACGCTGCACCGTTCCAGCGGATTTCCTACACGGTGATCTCTCCCGCCAGAACCTTCTTGTAATCCTCCAGATTCTTCTGCAGCAGTGCGGGCGTATCCAGTCCATAAGGACATTTGCTCTTACACTGATTGCAGTGCAGGCATTCCTCAATCTTCATCATCTTTTCCTGTCCCTCCGGGCCAAGCTGCGCCGCAGAAGGCGATCGCCGGAGGAGCAGCGACATTCTCGCACAGTTATTGATCTCAATGCCCACAGGACAGGGCATACAATATCCGCATCCCCTGCAGAAATCTCCTAAGAGTTCTTCCCTGTCATGACGGATCACTTCCGCAAGTTCTTCTGTCATCACCGGCGGGGTATCGATATAAGACAGAAACTCATCCAACTCTGCCTCTCTCTGTACGCCCCAGATCGGCAGCACATTATCATACTGTGCCATGAACGCATATGCCGCCGCGGAATTATTGATCAACCCGCCCGACAACGCTTTCATGGCAATAAATCCCATGTCTGCCTGCTTACATTTTTCCACCAGTTCAATATCCTTTCCAGTCGCCAGATAACAGAACGGAAACTGCAGCGTCTCATACAGTCCGCTGTCAATCGCCTCGTGCGCCACCGCCAGACGATGATTCGTAATACCGATATGTCGTATCTTTCCTTCTTCTTTCGCCTTAAGCGCCGCGTCATACAAGCCGCTCTCATCTCCCGGCTTCGGACAGAACGCCGGATTATGGAACTGGTATAAATCAATATAATCTGTCTGCAAATGATCCAGACTCGTCTCGAGATCCTTCCGGAAATCCTCCGCGTTCTGTGCTCCTGTCTTCGTAGCAATAAAGACTTTATCCCGCCTTCCTGTAAAAGCAAGCCCGACTTGTGCTCACTGTCCGTATACCATCTCGCCGTATCGAAAAATGTGATCCCGTTCTCATACGCTTTGCAAAGCAGATAAACGGCAGTATCATCAGAAACTCTCTGAATCGGCAATGCACCGAATCCGTTCTTGTTCGTTACAATTCCTGTTTTACCAAGTCTTACTGTTTCCATATAGGAACTCCCTTCTATAGATCCCTTATGCCATCCGTTCCTTTCCGTCTCTTCAGGCTTGTGCAGCAAATCCCGCACGCGGGCGTGGTCAATGTCTACAGATCGCTGTCTGACCCGAATCCGGAACCGTCATATCTGCCGAGCGCCCCGGTCAGCCCGCACCAGTTGCATGTAAATTTGGCGTCCCCGCCGTTGTGGCAACTCAGTTTACCGCATCTGCATACGACAAAATCCATAGTCCTGCAATATGGGCAGCCCGGATAATCACGATCCGGCACAAGATCTCCTACTATCTTCGTCTTGTCATAATTTTCCCGCCTGGCAGACGCTTCTTTGACCGGAAAAGCCCATGTGTATTTCCAGTTATCGCCCATCCTCTCAAAACGCACGCCATATGTTCTATTGCCTTCTTTACATTTGCACAATGCAATTCTGGCTTCCATTTTTTCAACCAAGGCAATCCTCCCTTTCAAAGCCCGTCGTATGCGGCCGCCGACAATATCCATCCGGACTTCAATCATTATAATAGGCAAACAGCGCCGTAATATCGTCTCCGCATCCTAATTCACTTGTCTCCGCAAGCCATGTCTGCAGGTTATCGGACACTGCTTTTACCCCGTGCTCGTTCAACATTGTATAATAGTCCTGACAAGTCTTTCCAAACTCGTCATCATTCTTATAACTGTTAGCCATTCCGTCCGAGGAAAGCATATACATAACGGGAAACCGTTCGTTCTCTTCCAGTCTTTTCGTATAAGTAATTGCCTTTTTCCAGGACTCCGGCTTGCTGAGCGAATGCGTTTCCGTTCCGAGAATCTTATCCGCCTCAATCATATTCTGTACGCCGCTCTCCGATACTTTTACAATATCGCCGTCGCCCAGCTGGAATGCAAACAGAAATTCCTTCGTGATCACAAGACCAAGCAGTGTGCTTCCGTACATTTTATAGATTGCGTCTTTATCTTTGTTATTTTCAGAATCCAGAACCACTTCCCGCTTACAGTTTGTATGAATCTTAAGTATTCTGCGTTTCCATTCGGCATCGATCGCCTGCGCCACTTTCGTATCGCCTTCCCGTTTCAGGAAGGTCAAAAGCAGTTCCGGCTGTCCGTCATAAGTTTCCAGATAGTCGCCCAGAATCTTACAGAATACATTCACCGCCACATAAGAACCGGTCCTGCTGTACGGACAGGAATCGCTGCCGTGTCCGTCCGCCACCGCCAGCAGGACAGTGTTCTCATCCTTTTCCACTTTTTTCAGACTGTCCTGACATTCTTTGCCGTTCCTGATGTGTGATGCCCCCTGCACAGATTCACCGAATATATTTCGTATCATATGCAATGTCCTTTCTACGTAATCAGCAGAACAAGCGTGCACCACCCACACCCACGTTCCGATATAAATCCTGACTGCCGCCCTTCTACCAGACATCGCCTTCCTGAATGTCATCAAGATCAGGAAGCCTGCCACCCATATCCACGATTACCGGATTCGCGCCTCCGTCAGCCGGTATCCACTCTCCATCTGTCGCAATGCTTGCGGGCGCCGACACGAGGGATGCTGCGGTGGAGGCCCACTTGATCATCTTCGTGAGCGCCGCCGCATTGTTTGCCTGCAGTACCAGTTCTTTGTTCCCTGTAAACTCAACCAGAACATCGTCGTCCGCATCCTGCCCGATCGAAATAGCAATCTTTACGGCTTTCTTTCCCCATGGAAGCTTCTTAAGTTCCGCAAGGGACTTCTTATAGTCATCCGTGGGCTGTCCGTCCGATAACAGCACCAGCACAGGCGGCAATGCCCTGTCTGACATGGGCGGAATCGTAAGCTGCGCCGATAAAAGTTCAAATGCCTTCCCTAAATCGGTTACGCCTTCAGCCTCCAGATCGTCCCATGCAAAATCCTCCACATTGACCGGTGTACTGGTCACCCATGACGCGCCCGTGGAAAATTTTAACGTACGGATCATCAGCTGCGCGTTCGGATTATTCTCCGCCGCCGACACCATCTCCGGTATGGTTGACTGAATCGCATGATTCACCGTACCGATCTTCTCACCGTACATGGAACCGGAACAATCCACAATCCAAAAGAAGTGTAAAGGTCTGCTCGCCAGTTCTCCTCCCGGTCTTTTCAATTCTGCCATAATATTTCCTCCTTCATGTCATGTGCTGTGTACCCGACTCGCACCTTACACATTTATCCTGTTTACCTTCTATCCATACATCCTGGGCGCGCATCTTATCTGCTGCGCCCTCGCATACCGCATCGCATAAGAACCTGCATTGCATAAAATCGTAAATTCCTCACGCCTCTCTTCCGGTTCTCCGAAGGTCTGCAGAAATCCGCTTCCTTTTCCGCCGCCGATTTCGGTAACCGAATCCGGAATATAAATACTCTGCAGATTTCTGCAGCCTGCAAAGGCGCCTTCCTCGATGCTTTTTACGCCCTCCGGCAGCTCGATCGTGCTCATCGACTCGCATCCCTCAAACGCCGACAGCCTGATCACTTCCAGTTCCTGCGGAAATACTACTTCCTCCAGACTTCTGCACCATCGAAATGCATTCTTCTGAATCTCTTTTAGCTCGCGCGGAAGTGTGACTTTTTTCAGTTCTCCACAACCCGCGAAAGCATGCTCGCCGATATATTTTACCCGGTCCGGTACCTTTATGCTTTCCAGCGCAGTATATTCAAAAGCACCGTCAAATTTCGTCATGCCGCCCAGAATCGCGGGACAGCCTGCGGGGTCTGTCGTCCCGATCCGTTTCAGCGTACCCGGCAGTTCCACTTCCCTGAGCCCTTTGCAGTTCAGGAATGCACCGTTTCCCAGTATTTCTATACCCTCTGAGACGATGATCTTCTCGATTCCGCTGCAGCCCTTGAAAGCATGATTCCAGACTGCAATCACTTTCTTACCCTCAATGACATTGGGAATCACTACGACACTCTCATCGAAATCCATATACCGCAGAATCCTGATCCCCCACGACATCTCTTCATATTCGTACAGACTGTCGCTTTCCACCGCAGTCCATTCCTTTACGCTCTCCTCTTCCGCCAGAACCTTCTCCTGCACGCTGCAGCCTGCGCCGGAGCTGCCGTGATCCGGCAACAGTCCCATTGCCTGCGCCCATGTAAGTACCGCGCTTTCCGCATTTTTTGATCTGATCCCGTAACCCTGCTCAACAGACTTCACAAACCGGTGCATCACCATCCGGTCCATCTGCGCAAGTCCCTTCATCTCATTTACGATCCCGTCATCATATACCATCAGCAGCGTATTTCTTTTGAGCCTGTCCTGTGGAAAGAAATCCAGAAACAATGCCTGCAGCTTCTTCCTCTCCGAAAGCGCATCCGGATAATCCCGTATGATTCTTCCAACAATTTCAAAGTCTTCCATACAAATATTCCATTCCTGCCCTGCCTGCGCATTCGGGCGCAGGCACCGATTTATGTCTTAACAAAACGCTCCAGTCACTTCTCCGAAATCAATCTTCGAATCTTTCGCGATTGCCGCCGAGCGCCCTTCCTCTACGGGAATCTGCGTGCCATCCGCCTTGATATAGGTCCAGTTGTCTTTCGTCAGATTCCTGATTCCCCAGAGATTCGGATTACTCGGATTCTGTACTACTTCTCCCGCCACGGTTTTCATGTCATGTCCGCCGTCTATATGATGTCTGTATATCTTCGTATTGGCCATAAGAAGTATCGTACTCCTGCCGATCACCAGCTTCACGGGAACAGACACTGCCTTCTGGCAACTCCAGCATGTATGCATCACGCCGTTGGCCTCTTTGTTCCCATCATAGAATACCTCTGCGCCGCAGTCAGGACAGATCATGATCCCCGACATCAGATTCGCAAAAGTTTCCAGCCATTTACTCTCCGTAACTCTCCGGTTAGGCTGCTGCAGACCTGTCGTAAACGATGCTGTGAACAGTTCCTTTAGCTGCTGCGGATACAAATCCCAGAAGATAAGCGCATTATCCTGGTATCCTGCAAGCGGCCGGTTATCTCTGTTATCCGGATCAAATATGAACAGCGGGTCCGTTCCATACAACTGGTTCATCGCATGAATGTCCATACATTTGATCTGCGCTTCTCGCCTGCCCTCTAACGGATGATTCAGCATAAACATATAGAACAGCAGTACTGCCAAGGAAAACAGATCCGTGTTTCTGGAGGGCTTCGCCTTGCCCACAACGATCTCCGGCGCCATAAACCGGGGCGTTCCGTAGATGCCGGTTTTCGCTCCGTTGTAAGAAACATTATCATTATCGCATATCAACACATCTCCGGTATCCGGATCAAAGAATACATTGCCAAAAGATATATCCCGATAGCTGTATCCCTTCCCGTGCAGCGCATTATATCCCTTCGTCAGGTTGTAAGCCGCCCTGCACAGACAGTAGAAAGAAGGCTCTGCCTTTCTTTTCATCATGTCCACAATACTTTTATAACTCTTTGGCCTAAGCGGCATGATATAGCCGAACGATTCTCCATAGCATCTGAAGATCATATCCTGCGGCCACAAAAAAGAAGGGTCCGGCGCACCGCTCTGAATCAGATTATCCAGTATTTCTTTCTGGATCTTTGTCGCAGTATTCTTATAATACCATTTCAGCGCATACGTTTTGTGACCGGCTGTGACCGCGTATACCTCTCCCTGTCCGCCGGAGCCAAGCAGTTTTTCAACCGTGTATCTGTTACCGCTTTCCGAAGTCAAAACCGTCCCGCTCTTTAACTGTCCGTCCATGCTCACTATATTCCCTTCATAATACTTCTTCCGCTAACTTCGCGCCATGGCGTATATCCTGCATTGGAACAACGCTCCTACACAATCACCTTCTTCGGGCACTTCTCCTTGCATGCGCCGCATCCGATACACTTCTCCTGATCGATCGTCGCATGGAAGTCCTCGATCGTGATCGCATCCGCCGGGCAGTTCTTCTTACAGAGCTGACAGGCAATACAGCCCACGTCACAGGCCTTGATCGTAGCCGGTCCCTTTTCTCTGGAACTGCATGCCACCACGTGTTTCGCATCATAAGGGATCAGGGTGATCAGCTTCTTCGGACAGACGGCAATACACTTGCCGCAGGCCTTGCATGCCTCTTTATCCACTACTGCTACGCCGTTTACTACATGAATCGCATCGAAAGGACACACTTTCACGCAGCTGCCGAATCCGAGACAGCCGTCATTACATGCCTTTGGTCCGCCGTTCGGCACGAAGGACAGCATACGGCAGTCCTCAATCCCGCTGTAATCATAGTCCACTCTCGTGCGCTCTCTATCGCCCTGACATCTGACAAAAGCGACCTGCCGGACACTTTCCCCCGCTTCCACGCCCATGATCTCTGCTATCTGATTTCCTACTGTTTCACCGCCCACGGGACAGGCGTTGACGGGTGCCTCTCCCTTGGCAATAGCGGCCGCCAGCCCGGAGCAGCCCGCATAACCGCATCCTCCGCAGTTATTGCCCGGCAGAACACCCAGAACCGCCTCTTCTTTCTCATCAACTTCCACTTTAAATTGAATGCCGGCAACTCCCAGAAACAGTCCGACAAACAGCCCAACCGCTCCCACGACCAGCGTCGCCATCAATATTCCGTTCATATACAGTCCATCCCTTTCACTTATTTCACAGCAGTCCGGAGAATCCGCAGAATGCGATCGCCATCAGCCCAGCCGTAACAAGAACGATCGGCATCCCCCGGAAAGATTCCGGTATGTCATTATAAGTCATCTTCTCTCTGATTCCTGCCAGAATCACAATAGAAATTGTGAATCCGACAGCCGTAGCAAATCCGTTTACGATTCCGGTTACAATTCCGTAGCTCTTCTGTACATTTGTGAGCGCGACACCGAGCACCGCGCAGTTCGTCGTAATCAGCGGCAGATATACGCCCAGCGACTGATAGAGCGACGGCATATATTTCTTTAAAAACATCTCCACAAACTGTACCAGCGCCGCAATGACCAGAATAAACACAATGGTCTGTAAAAATGTGATATCTAAAGGCACCAGTATATACTGGTATATGGCGCCTGCCACCGCCGATGCCAGCGTAATGACAAAGATGACCGCAACCCCCATGCCCGTGGCGGTATTCGTCTTCTTGGACACACCAAGAAAAGGACACAAACCGAGGAACTGACTTAAGACCACATTATTAACCAGCGAGGAGGCTATCAAAATTACAAGTAAATCCTTAACCATTCTTCTCTTCCTCCTTTGTCACTTTCTCTGCAGTCTGTTCCGTTCTTTCATTCACCACACCGTTCTTCTTCCCGTCCGCCTTTTCATCATAGAGTCTGCGTGCGCAGCCGCTGTCGGAACAGTTCATGCAGTCCGAATTACATCCCGACTGGATCTTCGACATATCCTTGCCCTTCTTCTCCCCGATGATCTTCACTTTATTCTGGATCGCCGTCAGCGTCGCCAGTACAAAGAAAGCGCCCGGCGCCATAATAAAGATACTCACAGGTACGAAGCTGTCAGGCATCACATGAATGCCAAAGAGTTCTCCCGCACCCAAAAGTTCCCGCACCGCACCGATACAGGTAAGCGCCACCGAGAAACCGAGTCCCATACCGATCCCGTCAAATAGTGACGGAATCACGGGATTCTTATAAGCATATGCCTCCGCGCGTCCTAAGATGATGCAGTTTACCACGATCAGAGGAATATAGATTCCCAGCGCGTCATACAAAAACGGGATAAATCCCTGCAGGAGCAGTTCCACAACTGTCACAAATGACGCAATAATAACGATAAACGCCGGAATACGAACTTTATCCGGTATAATATTTCTAAGCAGAGAGATAAAAACATTACTTAATGCAAGCACCACCATTGTGGTGAGTCCCATACCCAGCCCGTTGATTGCGGACGTTGTCACCGCTAACGTCGGGCACATGCCAAGCATCAGCACAAAGGTCGGATTCTCTTTCACAACACCGTTGATCAGACGTTCTTTCACACTATTCATTGCCACTACCTCCTCCCAGTTCTGTCCGGAAATAGTATAACCCCGCATTGACTCCATTGGTCACTGCATTCGTTGTAATGGTAGCACCGGAAATCGCATCGATCTGATTCTCCGATGTCGCACCGTTTTTGGTATACTCAAACTGCTCCACCTGTTTTCCTGCAAACTGCGGTTTCAGGACATCTTCCGCTTTCATACCAAGTCCGGCCGTCTCCGAAATGGACAGAATCGACATGCCGTTTACCGTTCCATCCATACGCACACCGATACTAAACTGAATATCGCCGCCATAACCTTCTCTGGTTGTCACCGTGATCACATATCCGAGTAGACTGCCTGACGCATCCTTTGCTTCCATTACTTCATCGATGCTCTCCTGTGCATATCCTGCCTCGCTCCATCCTGCCGCATCCCCCGCAACTGTCTCTACCGCCTCAAAAGATGCCGCATCCTGGAAGACTTCCTGACAAGCCTCCTGCTTCGCCTTCGCCTCCTGCGCCGCAATCGGCTCTTTTGTAATCTGATATACCAACCCCAGAATCAATCCGGCAACGATCGTGATCGCCAGAATGATTCCGGTATTTTTCATCATTTCTTTCATACTTGCACCCCCATTCCCGCCTCATCACAAACGCTCCTTGTCATACTTTCTCTCCCCCTTTACCAAAAGCTTTTGGAAGAGTAATCTTCTCAATCAGCGGTACTAATATATTGCCGATGATGATTGCGTAAGACACGCCCTCCGCGGAGGGTCCGAACAGACGGAATATTCCCGTCAGGATACCCAAAAGAATACCGAAGAGATACTGTCCGTTCTTTGTGATCGGCCTGGTTACATAATCGGTTGCCATAAAGAATGCGCCCAGCATCAGACCGCCTCCTGCCAGATGCGCGGAAATATACGCGAAATCCAAACCATGTCCGCCGAAAATACTGATAAAGATAACAAAACTCAATATGTAACTGCCAGGAATGCGCAGATCGATCACGCCCATCAGAATCAGGAAACAGGCACCGGCCACAATAGCAATCATAGAAGTTTCACCGATCACGCCGGCCGTCCTGCCGATCACCATATTCAGAATATCAACATCCACGCCGTTCTTCAAGTCCGCCAGAGGCGTTGCGCCCGAATAAGCATCGCACTCAAAATTCGTCATGATAGATGTAAAGGAAATGAGCAGAAAGCATCTTGCCCCCAGCGCCGGATTCATAAAGTTCTGTCCCAGGCCGCCAAACAGCATCTTCACAACCAGAATCGCGAACACGCCGCCAAGCACCCCGATCCACCACGGCGCGGATGACGGAAGATTAAGCGCTAACAACAACCCTGTCACTACCGCCGAATAATCTCCGACGGTTATTTTCTTATTACATATTTTCTCAAATACCAGTTCTGTCAGTACTGTGGACGCCACAGTTACTACGATCAAAATCAGTGCATCCAATCCGAAATTATAGATACCGAATCCTGCCGCCGGAAGAAGGGCGATCACTACGGCAAGCATGATATTACTTGTTGTCGTTTTAGATCTGACATGCGGATTAGATGATACCTTCATTAAATCACTCATATCTTTGTCTGTACTCCTTTCTTCCTACTTTTTCTTCTTTGCAAGCTGTATCTTACGCATGGATTTGATGGACTGCGTCAGAGGCCTTTTCGCAGGACATACAAAGCTGCAGCAGCCGCACTCCACACATTCCATTCCCTCAAGCGCCAGAAATTCCTCTTCCGCGTAATTCTGCGCATAAACAGCCAGCTTATTCGGCAGAAGTCTGCTGGGACAGGCTTCCACACAGCGCCCGCATTTAATACATGCACTAGGCTCCATCCGCGACACGTCATCCTGTGTCAGACACAGAAGCGCCGATGCCGTCTTTGTCGTGGGCACATCCAGATCAAAAATCCCGAACCCCATCATCGGTCCGCCTGAGACAATCTTCACAGGCTCTGTCTTAAAACCGCCCGCCTCCTCGATCAACTCATGATAATTCGTACCGATCCTCACAATAAAATTACGCGGGTCCGCAACCGCATCTCCCGTCACGGTAACAATACGGTTCATCAAGGGCTTACCTTCATACACCGCGTGGTAGATAGCCACAACAGTATCCACATTGTTGACCACGCAGCCCGCATCTGCCGGCAGCATGGAGGAATTGATCGCGCGTCCCGTAGCCGCATATATGATCTGTCGTTCAGCGCCCTGCGGATATTTCGTCTTTAGTGCCTTCACGCTGATACGAGTCTCATCCTTCGTCAATTTTCTCAAGATCTCAATGCAATCCGGCTTGTTATCTTCTACCGCCAGGATGCCTCTCGCATTCGGAAATAACTGAAGAGACACTTTTAAGCCCTTGATCAGCTTCTCCGGTTCCTCTATCATTCTTCTGTAATCGGATGTCAGATACGGTTCACATTCCGCACAGTTCACGATCACATAATCGATCTTATCAGGCTCCTTCGGTGAGAGCTTAATGAAAGTCGGGAACCCCGCACCTCCCATACCGACGATACCCGCCTCCTTGATGCACTCGATGATTTCTTCCCGGCTCATCTCCTCAAGCGGTTTTACCTCCGGATATTCCACTTCATCATACAATCCGTCATTCTCGATGACTATGCTCATCACATTATCTCCGGTAACCACACGTCTCGGTTCTATCGCCTTCACTGTTCCGGATACCGTTGCATAGATCGGCGCCGACACGAATCCGCCCGCCTCGGCGATCTTCTGCCCCGTCAGCACACGGTCACCCTTCTCCACGATCGGCTTCGCCGGCGCCCCGATATGCTGCGACAGCGGATACACCAGATCTCCCTTTGGCAGCACAGCTTTAATAGGCTTATCCTTAGACAATTCTTTACCATCATAGGGATGTATGCCACCCTGAAATGTTAATTTCGCCATTCTTCGCCCCTCTTTCTATATATAATATCATTCGTTCCCGCCTGTCAGACCAGTTAAATCATGCCTTCTGCATTCATTGCTTCCCGGGTCTTTCGCGGGCATTGATTTCGAAAAAATCACTATTATAAATATACTATTTTTCGACGAAAAAAACTACTGCAAATTCAAAAAATATGTTAATATATATGAAACAAAAGTTTCCATTCAGACTAACTCGTACAAATAAGTATTTTGAAATATTCTGGCGGACGCGAATGTCGGCAGGCCACAGGAAAGGCATGGTTACTATCATGAGAACAATCAACCAGACGCTTGAGAATTTTACAGTACAATATCCGTTGGAGCGAATCGCACCGCTTGAAAAGCTGCTCTTTATAGACATCGAAACAACCGGCTTTACCGCCAAAAGTTCCTCTCTGTATCTGATCGGTGCCGCTTACTATTATAACGGCTGCTGGCGCATCAAACAGTGGTTTGCAAGAAATTATGACGAGGAGAAGGATCTGTTACGGGACTTCTTTTCCTTTGCCGCAGATTACACGCATCTGATTCATTTTAACGGCAATAATTTTGATCTTCCCTATCTTCTGCAGAAATGTGAACTGCATAAGCTGCCGTATAATTTTGACCATTTTGAGGGAATTGATATTTACAAAAGAATTGCGCCCTACAAATTCTTCCTGCACACACCTAACTGCAAGCAGAAATCGCTGGAAGAACTGATGGGAATCGAACGGGAAGATGCCTATAACGGCGGCGAACTGATCGGATTGTATCATGAATATGTAAAAAAACCGGCAGAAGAAACATACCGGCTTCTTCTGCTTCACAACAGCGACGATATGAAGGGGATGATGCGGATTCTGCCTCTTCTGGCTTTCTACGACCTCTTTAACGGTCCGATCAAGGCCAGAAAAGTACAGTCAAACCGTTTTGTCGATTATCACGGACACGACAGACAGGAACTCTTGATGAAGCTGGAGCTTCCGACCCCTCTTCCATTCACGATCTCCAATCTGTCAAACGGCTGCTACTTCAGCGGAGAACTGTCGGAAGGCATCCTGAAAGTACCTGTCTATGAGGAAGAGATGAAGTATTTCTATTCCAATTACAAAGACTACTATTATCTTCCGGAGGAAGATATAGCGCTCCACAAATCCGTTGCCTCTTTCGTAGATCGGGAGCACCGCATGCAGGCCTGCGCAGCAAACTGTTACACGCGCAAGCTCTCCACCTATCTGCCGCAGTGGGATATCTTCGCAGAGCCTTTCTTTAAACGAGAGTATAAAAGTAAGGAACTCTTTTTCGAACTGACTGATGAACGCAAGACAGACAGAGCGCTGTTTTCGCGCTATGCACAGTATCTGCTCGGGAGAATGGCGAAAACCTACTGACGCGATCAGACAAATTTCATAATTTCTTCAGAGTCACTTTCTTCTATATTAATATAGAAGAATTAAATATAGCATATAATACAGGGGCATTTATTATAATAAATGCCCCTAAATAAATTTCCTTTATGAAACTTATCATTCTACATCGGTTTCTGATAGAAGAAAGAGTTCTTTCTCTCAAATCCGATTTCCTTATGGTTGATGATCTGCTCAGTACTTCCGATAAACAGATACCCGCCCGCTCTGAGACTTCTCTGGAATTTGCGGAAAACTTCATCCTTCGCTTCTTCCGTGAAGTATATGAGCACGTTACGGCAGACGATCAGATGATAGTCCGTCGGATATGTATCCTTCAGCAGGTTATGCTCCTTAAACTCCACTCTCGATTTCACTTCATCGGAAATCTGATAAGACGGACCGATCTTTGTGAAAAATTTCTTCTTCAGATCAGCCGGAACACCTACTACGCTCTTCTCCGAATACAATCCTGCTTTTGCCTTCGCAATTACCTGCTTATCCAGATCCGTCGCATATATCCTGATCTGGTTCATCGGCAGATGTTTGGACAGCGCCATAACGAGAGAATAAGGCTCATCACCCGTAGAACACGCCGCACTCCAAATCTTCAGATTGTTTCCATAGCGTTTGATCAAATCAGGAAATATCTCCTGATCCAGCAGCTTCCACTGATCCACATTACGATAAAACTCAGACACATTGATTGTCAGATAATTTACAAACTCATCAAACATATTCCGGTCTGATTTTAAAGCCGAAATATATTTGTCATACCCGACAATCTTGTTTTTTGCAATCAGCGTATCGATTCGACGTTTCATCTGCTTTTCTTTATAAGCATTCAAATCAATTTTTGTCAAATCAAAGACTGCTTTCTTGAAATACTCATAATCATATGCCATAATCTTCACCGCCCGTTAATTGTATTATTCTCTTTATATTATCCGCAATGCATTCCGGCTGCGCGCTTTTACGCGTAATTTATGCCTCTGTATCCTCCTCGGCATTTTCGCTCGAAATCACTGCGTCAATATCTACAGAAACGACGTCCGCGTCATCATCCGCCTTATTCTCCTCCGGTTCGGGAGCAAGAAGCGCTTTCATACTTAAGCTGATCTTCTTGTCATCCTCATTAAAATCAACCACCTTCGCCGTTACCTCTTCACCCGTCTTAAGTACATCGGAAGGCTTCTCGATGTGCTCTCTGGAGATCTGCGATACATGCAGCAACGCATCAATCCCGGCTTCCAGTTCGATAAATGCACCGAAATCCGTCATGCGCGCAACCTTACCGGTCACCACACTGCCCACTGCGTACTTATCTGCTGCGCCCTTCCACGGGTTCTGGTCTTCAAACTTAAGGCTGAGTGCGATCTTCGTACCGGAGATCTCTTTGATCAGTACCTTTACAACATCGCCAACCTTAAATACCTTCTTCGGATTCTCTACTCTGCCCCATGACATTTCGGAGATATGAAGCAGTCCGTCACATCCGCCCAGATCGATGAATGCGCCGAAATCTGTCACATTCTTCACGGTACCTTCCACGGTGTCTCCCGCCTTGATCGTCTCAAACAGTTTCTTCTGCAGTTCAGCTTTCTCAGCCATAATAAGCTGTTTCCTGTCGCCAATGTATCTTCTTCTCTTCGGGTTGTACTCACTGATTACGAACTCGATCTCCTGTCCCGCATACTTGGTCAGATCCTTCTCATAAGTATCAGACACAAGGCTTGCCGGAATAAAGATTCTCACTTCCTCAACAACAACGCTTAAACCGCCGTCCAGAACCTGTGTTACTTTTGCCTTGAGTACTTCATTATTATTATATGCTTCCTCAATCCGCTTATTGCCTCTGTCAGCAGCAAGACGTTTATAAGTAAGGAGAACTTGTCCCTCACCGTCATTTACTTTCAGCACCTTCACTTCCATAGTGTCGCCAGGTTTCGCAACGGTTGTCAAATCAACATTAGGTTCGTTCGTATATTCATTTTTGGTAAGAACGCCATCTGATTTATATCCGATGTTGAGAATGATCTCTTCCGGTTTCACATCAATAACGGTACCTTCAACAACCTCTCCTGTGTGTATTGTCTTTAAAGACTCTTCTAACATTTGTTCAAAAGTTAACTCTGACATAATTTTGAACCTCCTCGATAATATTGTTTGGGGTTGAAGCCCCTGCTGTAATACCCACCAGTCGGACAGATTTAGGTAAATCCGGATGCAAGTCATCAAGTGTCTGTATATAATACGTGTTTGCACACTCCTGCATGCAGATCTCATATAGCTTCCGTGTATTAGAACTATGTTTGCCACCTATTACTATCATAACATCGACCTTAGCGGCTATCTCTCTAGCCTCGGTCTGACGCACTTCCGTAGCGTTACATATAGTATTCACAACACTACCATTGTACCCTTTTTCCTTTAAAATTTCAACCATATCTTGAAATTTATTGTAGTTAAATGTCGTCTGAGAAACAATACACAGTTCCTCGTCCTGTCCACAAGTGAAATTACGTGCTTCTTCCATGGACTCTATCACCGTTGCAGGCTCTTTAGCCCAGCTCATGATCCCCTCTACTTCCGGGTGCCCGGCATTTCCGATGATCACGATTTTCCTGCCGGCTTTACTTTCTGTCTCTACAATATTATGAATGCGCTTCACAAACGGACATGTCGCATCCACGCACGTAAGCCCGCGCGCTTCTATTTTTTCGCAGATTTCCTTCGGCACGCCGTGTGCCCGAATCACCACGGTTCCCTCTTTGATCTCCGCGAGCTGCGCCTCTGTTTCAATCACATGCACGCCTTTTTGCTCCAGATCTTTAACTACCTCCTCATTGTGGATGATCGGACCGTATGTGTAGATCGGTTTTCCCCCGGCCGCCTGCTCATATACCTGTTCTACCGCACGCCTGACTCCGAAACAGAATCCGGCATGTTCCGCCAGTATTACTTCCATATATTTTGATACCCTTCCGAATTTCTCTTCGCGCCTTATTGTACACAACCCGTTTTTCTCGCAGCATTGAACGGCTATAAACTCAATGTTTCCGGCTTTCGTCCCCGCAGAAAATCACCCTTTACCGGTCTCCCGCCAGCCCGATAACCGCGTCCACGACCTCGTCGATCGTCATACAGGAGGAATCGACCAATACAGCATCCTCCGCCTGCATAAGCGGGGAAATCTCTCTTGTCATATCCTGATGATCCCGTTCGATAATGTCCTTCTCGATCGTATCAAGATCGCATGAGACCCCTTTTTCCGACAACTCTTTATATCGTCTCTCGGCCCGTACCCGGCTGTCCGCCGTCAGATACACTTTAACCTGTGCATCCGGAAGCACACAAGTGCCAATATCACGCCCGTCCATGACGACATCCCTGCTGGCCGCCAGTTTCTGCTGTAACTCCACCATCTTCTTTCGGACATTGGGATTAGGGCTGCTGGCGGACGCCATGTTTCCCACCTCTTCGGTCCTGATCAGGCCGTTTACATTCTCGCCGTTCAGATATACGATCTGCTCCCCGTTCTCGTAGCCAATAGTAATATCCGCTTCCTCGCACTTCGCGTCGATCTTCTCCGTCTCCGAAGGATCAATCCGTTCTCTGATCAGATACAGCGCCATCGCGCGGTACATCGCCCCCGTATCCACATAAATATATCCCAGCTTCTTTGCTATTTTCCTGGCGATGGTACTCTTGCCCGCACCGGCAGGCCCATCGATTGCGATATTAAAGCTCATATTGTTTTCCTCTTCTTTCCTGCATGAGTATTTGACAATTCAATACCGATACATTTCTTTATCTCATTCGATTTCTTTATCTCATCCGCATATGTTTGCGGCTCCGTACCCATTCCCTTCCGGCTTTCAGTTTCCATCCGGTATGCTGCTTCCAGCCAGATGCCCTGTCGACCATGCGATCTGCAGATTGAAGCCGCCTGTGACCGCATCCAGATCCAGCAACTCTCCCGCAAAATATAATCCTTTTACATGCTTAGACTCCATGGTGGAAGGATTCACTTCCTTCACTTTAACGCCGCCCTGTGTAATGATGGCTTCCGTAAAGTCTCTAAGACCACTCACATGCATCTGCATCTTTTTTGTCTTCTCAATCAGCCTGTCCCGCTCCTGTCTGGTAATCTCATGAATCCTTTTGTCCCCGTCGATTCCCGACAACTCGATCATCACCGGCGTCAGTTTCGCCGGATACAGACTGCCGATCACATTTTTAAGCTGCTTGTTCGGATTCTGCTCAAAATCCCGCAGTATCCTCTTGTCAAGCTGTTCAACCGTAAGCGCCGGTTTCAGGTCTATGGTGACCGTCACCTCCTCCGGCTTCTTACATTTATGATAAAAGCTGCTGGCTGACAGGACAAGTGGTCCGCTGATCCCGAAATGCGTAAAAAGCATCTCCCCGAATCCCTGCCAGATCTTCTTAGTGCCGCTGTCCATTGTCAGCGTTACATTTTTCAGGGATAATCCCTGCAGCCGGCCGCACCATGACTCTCTGATCTCCATCGGCACCAGCGCCGGTCTGCATTCCTGTACCGTATGTCCGATCCTCTCTGCCATCCGATGTCCGTCTCCCGTGGAGCCTGTCGCGGGATAGGATAATCCGCCGGTGGCAAGTACAACTGCCGGCGCCGTAAGCACCCTGCCGTCTGTTGTCCGCACGCCGGTCACCTGCCCGTTTTCTGCGAGCACTTCACTGACTGTCGTGCACAGCCGGACTTCCACGCCTGCCTTTCGCAGAAGCCGCTCCAGCGCTACTATGACGTCTGAAGAATGATCGGAGACCGGAAAGACTCTCTCTCCCCGTTCCACCTTCAGCGGACACCCGGCATTCCGGATCAGTTCCATAATCTGTCGATTATCAAAATCATAAAAAGCGCTGTACAGGAATTTGGGATTGCTCACTATATGATCAAACAGCTCGTCCTGCTCACAGGCATTGGTCACATTGCAGCGTCCTTTCCCTGTGATAAAAAGTTTCCTGCCGAGTTTGTCATTCTTCTCTAACAGCACGACTTTATGTCCATACTGTGCGGCGGCGTACGCCGCCATCATGCCGGCCGCGCCGCCGCCTATTACGATCACACTGCTCATATTTTATCCATTCTGCGTTGCTGCTCTTACGTCACTTATGCTCTATATTCAATCTTCCTTCTTGTGCAACGAATAATTCAGCATCGGTTCCTCATCGATAAAGTTGATTTCATCATTTAAGTATACCTGATAATTGTTCCATGCCTCTTCCAGATTCTTCAGATTATTCTTGACTTCCTCCGGACGTTTCAGGCACATAGCCACCACCAGGGCATTGATCACGCTAAGGGGCGCCACCAGCGAATCCACGATGGAAACCATATCGCTTCTCGCCAGAAGATTACAGGAAGAGTACAGATTCATCGGCGAATGCACCGAATCCGTAACCGTGATCACCTTAGCGTTCCTGTCGTTGGCAAACTCCATCGCCTTCAGGGTACGCATGGAATATCTTGGAAAGCTGATCCCGATCATGGCATCCTGCTCGTCGATGCGGATCATCTGTTCAAAAGTCTCCGACACGCTGGTCGTCTTGAGGAGAATCACATTTCCCCTGATCATATTCAGATAGAAATGCAGGAAATCCGCCAGCGGTTCACAGCTCCTGACGCCCATTACATACACATTCTTTGCCTCCAGAATGATATCTACCGCTGTCTCGAAAGCCACAGGGTCCAGACTGTGAATGGTATCCTGCAGCTTCTCGATATCCGCTTCCAGAACCGAAGTCAGTATCTCTGACTGGGTACTCTTGCCATACTTTGCCCCGATCTTCTGTACAGAGTTGATCTTATTCTGCACCCAGTCTTCCAGATCGCGCTGAAATTCCGGATAACCGTTATAACCGATAAACATCGCATATCGGACAACGGTAGACTCACTGACGCCCACCGTTTCCCCCAGCTTGGCGGCAGTCATGAACACTGCCTGATCATAGTGATCATAGATAAACGCAGAGATTGCCTTCTGGCCCTTGCTCATCTTGCCGTAATGCTCATTGATCCTTGTGATTATGTCATAACGATTCTGTATAACCATCTTTTACCGAAACTATGCCCTTCCTGTTTGTGATCCGTTCCATGCGCGGCTGCATCCGGAAACATTCCGATACAGTATAGAAACAATTCTTCTCCATTATACGTTCAAAAGAGCTTTATAGGATTCCTCTAATAACTTCACCGTATCCGCTTCCTGCAGATCATAGTCACCGGTAAGGGACATGCACGCCGACCCGTGAATAAAGATCCACATTCTCATAAACATTCCGCCCGGATCCTTGCAGCCGTAGAACTTGGCATTATTAATCTCTCTGACAACCGTCCCGTTCGCTCCGTTCAACAGATCATACAGGCTCTTACCATGGCGGTTCTCCGCCATAAACAGAAGCTTGAAGATCTGCTGCTCCTCCTGTGCAAAACGGATATAGGCAAGTCCCATATTCACAAACGGCGTATCGCTTGTCTTCGGAAATTTGTCATAATACTCATGAAAGAATCCGATCGCTTTATTGTACAGATCCTCGCCCAGTTCTTCCATATTCTTATATACACGGAAAATCGGCTGCGTGGAGCAGCCTGCCTTAGCCGCCAGCGTTCTCGCGCTTACCTGCGCGAAGCCCCCCTCTCTGGTCATCTGAAATGCCGCGTTCAATATTTCATCCTTCGTGATTGTCTCTTTTCTCGCCATAAGATATAACCTCTCTCGTATCGCAAATGTATCATCTTTTGGTAACATATGTTATTATAATATATTATGTAACCTTCGTCAACCAGAGAAATAAAAAAATGTAACATAAAGCCGTTTCCTGACTATTTAGCAGCGAAAGCCGTGCTTACCGCCGAACTGTCACCTTAATACTAGTCTTCACATCCTTAGCGATGCCGTCCCTGCCCTCCAGTGTTATGAGAACAGGAATCGTGTAGGTTTTTCCTTTCATACCGCTCACCGTCAGCGCGCCATCTCTGTCCGTAAGCTTCAATGTGGCTGCAACATAGTGATCTGTGGAATCCGCTTTCACCCATGACAGCGTGATATCCTGCTTTCCATCCTTATTACAGTCCAGACCGCCGGAAACGGACTTGATCCGATACCCCATTCCCTCAGGCAGTTCAAAACCGCAGGTCCTTGTCAATTTATCGTTTCCTGCATACAGCGTCTGGGCATTGCCGTGTACAATTACCTTCGGCACAGACTGTTTCGGACGAATCGTAAATGTCGGCGTCTGTACCTGAACCGTGTCACCGTTCTCCAGCTTAAGCGTAAAGCAGATTGCCAGACGGTAGCGCTGTCCGGCCTTCAGCTTGCTCTCGTACTTGTTGTTGATTCTTATGCGGTATTTTCCCGGTATTGCAGTAAAATACGATATACTGAAATAATTGCTGTATTCCCCGAGCAGCGAAAGACCAGTCGCACTATTATCATAGCTATAACTGCCATCAATATTCTGCAGAGTCGTACTGACATCCACATAATTTTTGACGGTGTCTGTCCCAACCGGCTTATCCGGCCTCTTGGACAGATCCAGACTCCCCGTCAGCTTCACCTTCGCGGTCACCGCCTTGTTTGTCGCCTGAATCTTTAAAGTCAGCGCCTTTCCTTTGATCCGGTTACCGGAAGCATCCTGAAAACACGGCGTTACCTTAAAAACGTAGGTCCCGTTTTTGATTGCTTTCACAGCCTCTGCTCCCAGGGTCTTCGGCCTGTTCAACCTCACTACGATACGGCTGCTCCCTACGTTCTCCTGTTCCATCTCCAGAATATCCTGATCCAATAACGCCTGTGATTTCGCATTCTTCCCCTCAATGATGATATCATCACAGGAAAGCGCCGTCTCGTAGGCGTTTTTCAGTCCGATTTCCGTATACGCCGTACCGACCATTCCGGTATTCAACAAAATCTTCGGCTTCGTCAGATACGGTGTCGGATTCGCAAACTTGACGACATGTACGGCGGATAACGGCTCCCGCCAGTAATCGGAGGCAATGGTCATAGTCAGGTTTTCTTTTCCCTTCGTCTTACTGCCCACATATGTGTAATCCCTGAAACTGGATTTTACAAAATCGCGGTTATGAAAGGTCAGCTCCGTGTAACAGATTCTCGGATCATCACCGCCCGTAGTCCCGCTGCTTTTATAGAGAAGTTTCTTTTTCTCCCCGTTATACAATATAAAGCTGCCTTTTATATGCCCCTCCAGAGACGGGATCAATGTGGCCTGTTTCTTCTCGACCACGATCGTCGGCTTTTTATAATTCCATTTGAGAGAAACCGGCTTCTCAACAGCCTCCTTATAACCATGATATCTGATGATAAGTTTACCCGAAGTTATCCCCGCTTCCGCCGGTTTATTCCTGTCGTCAAGCCGGATGCTTTCCTGCGCAAAGTACAGGCGCTGCACATTCTTGCCCTGCTTCGTCGTGTCAAACGCATACTTTGACGGTGCAGAGGCAAAACCATTTCCTTCTCCATCCACGCTGTCCGTCCAGCTGACGGATTCGATCGTAACGCCCTCCTGCGCTGCGCTGATATCCACAGACGCGGGATCGGTACGGTAAAACAGATTCGCCGGCCGCACTGATTTCACCGTCACCTGCGGCTGCTTCGTCTTCACCGTCACTTTGAGCGAATGGAAAAAGGGCTCGGACAACAGACCCGGACTCTCCACGCCAAGATAACAGTCGTAAACTTTATCCTGCGCAGAATCCGTCGGGCGGATCAGATAGCTGTATTTGCCGCCATACTCATATTCAACCAACTCCAGATCCGACTCCAGCGTCATTTTATCACTCTTCCAGAGGTTGACCGTACCATGTTTTACTACTCCGTAAACGGGAACAACCTCCACCGCCCCGCCGTTTTCATAAGCAAGCCGTCTTCCTTCCGCACTGTCATAATCATAGGCCGGATTTACTGTCACTTTCGAAACGCTTATCCGGGGCGCACGGTTTCTGATCTCAATCTGCGCCGTCGCAGTATGACCCGCCTTGTCCTTCACCTTCGCGGTCAGGATCGCATGACCCTCCCCGACAATCTTGATTTCCGCCGTGTGGGTGTCCTTGGACGGCTTCGCCGTGACAACCTTTTTATCCGAACTGCTCCACGTCAGCTTTACTTTCTCAAAGGCAGTGTCCTCCTCACCTTTTCTGTCGCGAAACGCCGCCTGTATGCGGAAGGTCTTCACATCGCCGCTGTAATCCACCGTGATCAGTCCGCCCGCTTCCACCTGAACACCAACGGTCTTCTCCGGTACAAGCGTAATATAAGCCTGTTTTTCCTCCACTGCACGAATCTTAAAGCTGGTTTTTGCCAGCACTTTCTCCCGCTTCGTCTTGAAATCCGTCACTTTGATCACAGGCGTCAGGGTATAGTTACCCTTCTTCACCGCCGTCACGGTATAGGTCTTCTGCAGCCGTCCGTCATATTTTTTATATTCTCCCTCTTTCACCACAAGTCCGGCAGGGGCATTCATCTCCACCTTCCATGTATAGTTCTGAGTCTCCTCACGGTTAATGTCTCCGTTGAAAAGGCTGTCCACACACAGCGTCAGAGCGTCGGAGCCTTCGGTCGGATTTCCCTCGCTGTCCGCAGTTCCCACCTCCAGCACTTTATTGTGGTTCCCGCCCTCCTTCTCATAGGCTGTAATCCCGGTTACCCTGCCGATTTGCACACTGATGAGCCTCTCATGGGGATAATACTGTTCTCCTGCATAAACTGCCGGAAACGAGTAGGATAATCTATTCTCCCCGTTGATTATAATAGGCGTATCAGGAGATTCCCATTTCCACCCTGCCCAATCTTCCGGGAATTTCACATCACCCAGCTTTTTATGGGTATTTTCCAGCGCATAGAATAAGCTCTTTTTCCCTTGTGGCGGCAGCGCCTTGATATGCAGCGCCACCTCACAAACCTGCGTCTTGTAAAGCACGGTGTCGTCCGCGTTTTTCGGCACCACACGAAGCACGGCGTCACCCGCCTTAAGAGGCGTCACTTTCCCATTCTCGTCCACCGTCGCCACTTCCGGGTTGTCGATGCTCCAATCGAAATCCCCGCTGTCGAAACCGGGGCGAGAAGGCATAATCTCTCCCAGCGCCGTGTAAATAATACGATTTTTCGATGAATAAGCCATCGTATACTGCTCGCGTCCCTCAGCGTCCTTCTGGTCCTCCCTAAGCGCCGGAAAACTCGAAGAATTTGACAAAAAACCCGTAATCGCAAAGCCTTTTCCGGTAGAAGGCTGCACGGAAACGGTCAAAACAGCCTTCACCTGATCCGCCTCCGATGTAAACACCAGTCTGGTCTCACCCGCGCGCTTTGCAACGATCACGCCGTCCGCCCACTGCGCAATGGATTCGTTGCCCGAAGTAATCTCTGAAGCTGAGACCTCCGCGAGTTTTCCGTCCGTCTCTTTACAAAGGACATAGCCCTCACAGGCAGCGCCCCTTGCCGCAGTCAGCTTCGCATCCTCCACCGGAGAGACGCTGCCGTCTGCGCCCTTCCTGCCGATCAGATAGTCGCCCACCGTCATCTCGCATGAAACGGAAATCTCCGCTGCATAGGCAGATGTGGCCTTGATCGTAGCTTTTCCAGCCGCCACAGCGGTTACTTTACCATCCTTCGACACCGTGGCCACCGCCTCATCGCTGCTTTCCCAGACCAGATCGGCATCGGCTGTAAGCGGCTCCCACTGCACTTTCAGAGTTTCATAGCCAACGCCTTTTTCTTCTTTGTATAACGCATTCGCGTTCAAATATAGCTGTTCCTGCGACATGATCAATTTGGCAGGCTTCACTGCATCCGGCGTGGTAAAGCTGCCGAACGCCTTGTAAGCGTCTTTCGTCACTTCCTCCGGACTCTTACAGGATGTGCCGTTGGTCAGAACCGCTGCAAATTCGTACTCCGCACTCTTTAACAGGGACTGCCCGCTTAGTGTCACTGAAGCAGTCTCCTCCGTCACACCGCACAGATTAATCAAGTGACCGGCTTTTTCGTATTTCGTCTGCCCTTTCTCGCGATAGAAGAAATGCACATAGGAATCGTGCCTCTCCACGTTTCCGGAGAACTTCACCCGCAGGGTCACATTTACGTCCCCCACCTCGGCCTCCGCCTCTGACAGGCTGCGGCTGTCAGGATCTGTCGTAAAAGGAAACGTTTTGGCACGCTTTAAGCTGTCTGCGGCCATATTTTCTTCTGTGCCAAACCCCACAGTCAGTTCATATGCCGTCTCCTCCTCCAGCTCTTCGAGCATAAACGTATCTTCCGCCGCATCTTCTCCCGTCTTTGCCGTATACACCATTTCTCCTGCGCCGTTTTCTGCATCGGAAGCCTTTTTCAGATAGCATACGAACCAGCCGTCATCCGCCCCTTCCATTTCGCTTAACGTATAACGTATCTTCGCGGAATAGGCTTTCGCCTCCGGAACGATTTCCACCGTCCGCCGATCCTCCGTCGTCCGAAATTCTCCCTCCGCGACGTGCACCAAATCATCCGCCGGCACAGACCAGGTTTTCGCGATTCCAACCCGATACTCATAGACCGTATTTTCTTTCAGTCCACTCAGCGAAAGAGTCTTCCTCTCCTCGTTCGTAAAATACTGCTCCTCCGCCTCCTTCTTCCATTGCTCCTGTCCCTTCTCGCGCCAGAAGAATGTTACGATATTGTTGCCGGTCACATCCATATTAAACATTTGATAAGTGATCTCGGCAGACGTCATACGGGTCTTTGCGCTGACCTCGATGCGCCGCGTGTCAATTCTTGTCGTAACCGTACCTCTCACCGTATGTGTCAGATAAGGAACGTCATCACTCCGTTTCCCAATACCGATCACATACTCATAAGCCGTGTTTTCCCTAAGGTCTGACAGGGTAAAATAGTCGTCTTTCTTTGCAGGCCATGCGTTGCTCGATGTCCATGCTCCGGAAATGCCCGCCCGTCTGTAATAGCACACCACATAATCCTGTGTATACTTGTCAAACCCGCTCAGGGTATAGTAAAGCTTCACCCGCTCCACATAAACTTCCGTCTTTGAGATCGTCACAGCCCGGGTATCTTTCACCGTCCGGAACACATCCGTCGCATAAGCCGTCTCCCCGCTATGATCCCGCAGGGAAAACTCATATTCCGTATCCGCCTTCAGCCCGGAAAACGTCACTATTGTACTATAATCTTCATTGCCGTCTTCTTTCGGTTGCAATTGTTGATTCCTAACAATTTGCGTGTAAGTCTGCCTGCCCGCTTCCCGAAGATAACAATATATGGGAACACGCAGCTCATGCGCTCCCAAAGCCTTTGCATCCGCTTCCGCAAGGCTCACCTGATAACTCTGGGATGTATAGGCATAATTGCTCAGTTTCTCCAATATAAAATGCGGTTTTCCGGTGTGAAGGCTGTCATAAGCCACAGCCAGCAGATTCGCATCGTAGCTGATGTTTTCTGTCCTGCTCAACACGATACGCAGGCTGTAATCGATATCCTGCTGCGGCACCCAACCGGCATCCAGCGTGGAAACCGTCGCCTGATAGCCGTTCGCCTGAGTTAACTCCACCGCTTTCCCTATGCTCTCATAAGGCAGTACACTACTGCCGGGTGTGAGTGGAAGCGCCTGTAACTGTAGATAATAAGTGCCTGTCAGGTTCTCCTTCCCGTCGATCTCATAGGTGCGCACAAAATGAAACGCCCCTGTTTCATCCGTCTCTTTCTCTACCCGCTTCAAGCGTACGCCGAGCTCATTTTCGATAGGGAGAGGCACCTTTTTCATACTGCCGCCCACAGACAGGATAAACTCATACTCCACGCCCAATGCCGTCGTCTGCAGGATAACTGTATCTTTCGCTTCTCCCGCCTCCAGAAACAGAGTTCTTCCTGAATATTCCTCCCCTTCTGCCTGCACCGGCCGGAAAAAATAGCACGCTTTAGAAGCTTCCGTAAGTCCCTGTACTTTCACTGTTAAATCGACCTGCGGTTTGCCGGCCTCATCCCGTTCCTTCTGCCCGACGGCAAAAGTAATAGCCGACTCGTTTACAGAAGCCCGCTCCGGTGCCTTGACCTTGACGGTTCTTATCGTCGTGAAAACCGTTTTCTGTTCCGACGTAAATTGCATACTGACCTGTACGGAATATTCCGCCCCCGATGTCAGGCAGAGCCTGTTTATGGCAGCATCGATTTCCTTCGTAAAATATCCCTGCTCATCTCTCGCGCTAAGATCGATCGTCACGTAGTCACTCTCGTGCACCTGTCCAAGAGAATCCGTCAGTTTCCAGCGAATCTTCCCCTCGCCTTCCGTTCCTTGCCAGGAGGGCTTTACTTTTATCGTCAGTTTGGAAAAATCATCCGAAATCTCCGCTGTGGCATCCTCGATCTGTGCACTCGCCGCCTTCGTGCTGTAAGTCAGCGATCTCAGTATCCTGTCTTCGTACGCGTCACGAATATCAAACCGATATGCCGTCCCGGCTTCCAGTTTCTCAAACCTGTAAGTCATCCAGGGATTGACCCATAGCTCCCCTATCTTTTCACCGCTGTCCGCAGCATGGCACCAGACTTCCATGTCATTGCTGTCCCGCACCAGAGACTCCATATCCAGCGCGATCGAGCTCTCCCCGCACACAGCGCCATGCACATACATGATGTCCTCACTGTCCGCCCCTTCTATGCTAAACGGCTCCATGCCGGTAAGAAGCGCCGCAAACTGATTCTCAAATGTGCTGCGGGTAACCATAAATGCCACATCATAGCTTCCCCCGGAAAGCGCACTTGTGCACGCGGTTGCCCCCTGCACACTCGTATCCGCCTTATTACCACTATATCGATCGCCCTCCGAATGATCCGCCGGACAGTAGTAAGGAATCAGGTCACACTGAGGCGCAGTGACCGTCACCACCTCTACCTGAAAACGGCTTTTTCCCGTTCTCGTCTTCAAAGTAATCGAATCCCCGTCCGGCAGCGCCGCCGTATAAGTTCCGTCGTTGTTTTTCGTAAACGTGGTTTGTTCTGCCGCCCGCAGGGTAAATACAGGGTCCCCTTCCTTTTCCACCGTATAAGCCCCTATGTACAGGGTTTCTCCTTGATTCATATAGTTCGTCGCGGTACAGAGCGAATGGCTTTTCTGCGGTGTCCCATTTCGTATGAGCGTATCCTTGTCCGGCTCCGCACACAGATAGAAATAAGTGAACTCGGGAAAAGCCTCCACGGTATAAAAAGCATATCTTCCATCCTTAGGCGCAGTAAAGGAGTACCACACATAATGATTTATGCCATCGGTTTTGGCAGGCAGCGTGACCTGTACGCCGTCATCGGAAAGCGCAGCAAAGGAAAGCGCCGTCACTGTTTCCTCAGAAGCACGCACGGAAAAAGCCTCCACGGACAGCGTATTATCCGAAACGCTGTTCTCAGAGACGGTGACCTCTGCCTCTTCTGGCAGTTCAGGATCTCCGGGGACTTCTTCCTCCATTCCCGGGTGCTCCGGCTCTTCCGGAAGCTCCTCCTCCGTTCCCGGCTTCTCCGGAGCCTCTTCACCCGTTCCTGGCTTCTCCGGAGCCTCTTCGTCCGTTCGCGGGTGTTCCGGCTCTTCCGGAAGCTCTTCTTCCGTTCCCGGCTTCTCCGGAGCCTCTTCACCCGTTCCCGGGTGTTCCGGCTCTTCCGGAAGCCCTTCTTCCATTCCCGGCTTCTCCGGAGCCTCTTCACCCGTTCCCGGGTGTTCCGGCTCCTCCGCAGTCCCTTCATCCGTTTCCGGCTTCTTTTGCTCTTCCTCTATCGGATTATCAGTTATCTCTCCCACCGATATTCCGTCATCTTCCTCTATTTCTTCAGTTTCATAGTCCGTCCCTTCGATCTCTTCCACCGCAACCGGGTCAGTCTGCATCGCATACGCCGTCAGCGGGGTTTCCAAAGTCAAAACGGCTGCCAAAGTAACTGTCAAAATCCTCTTAAACACAATGTCTCTCCTTTTCCTCATCAAACCTGGTGCATCCTGTCTGTTGCACCGCATATCTGCAATCTATTGTGATCTGCTTCTTTTCACATAATTACTAATATTTTCATTATAGGACATTAAGCAACCCACAACAAGCCTCAGAAACTGAGAAAAAACAGAGTTTTTTAGCTTCATTAAGCATCTAAATACACAAAAAAAGTGACCCCTTGGAAGTAAACTTCCGGAATCACTTTCTTTATTGTCTACTCTGCTTTGTGCTTAAACAGGATACGCGCCATTCTTCGTATCCGCCTGCGTCATGTCAACCTTCTCCTGCTGTGCCTGACGATACTTGAAGAAATCGGTAGCAACCTGCGGGAACAGAGCATAGGACAATACGTCCTCGTCCTGCTGTTTCCACTCTTTCATCTCCGCTTCCAGACCTGCAAGCTCCGGCTCCACGTGACCGGTCGCCTCGGCGGAACGGGCGGTAGAACGCTTCTCGCCAGGGATAACCTTGTCGATCACTTCCTGGCTCATGGGCTTAACTGTCTGTCCGTAGTTACCGCGGAGCAGATCCTTAAACTCTCCTGTCGCCATCTTGTATCTCTCACCCATCAGTACATTAAATACGGCCTGCGTACCGACGATCTGAGAGGAAGGCGTAACCAGAGGCGGCTCACCACAATCCTTACGTACTCTCGGAATCTCCTCCAGCACATCCTGATATTTATCCTCTGCCTTCTGCTCCTTCAGCTGGCTCACCATATTAGACAGCATACCGCCGGGAACCTGATAACGCAGTGTATTGATGTTAACACCCAGCACCTTGGTGCTCATCAGGCCGGATTCGATACATTCCTCACGGTAAGGACGGAAGTAATCCGCAATCTGTGCCAGAATCTCCTGATCATAGCCGGTATCATAAGGCGTACCCTTGAAGGTCTCCACCATAACCTCTGTTGCAGGCTGGGAAGTACCCAGTGCAAACGGAGAAATCGCACAGTCAATCACATCCACACCGGCTTCCACTGCTTTCAGATAGGTCATGGACGCTACACCGGAGGTGTAATGCGTATGCAGCTGGATCGGAAGCTTTGTGCTCTCCTTTAAGGTCTTCACAAGTTCCTCTGCACGATAGGGAACAAGCAGACCCGCCATATCCTTGATACAGATGGAATCAGCTCCCATCTCCTCGATCTTCTTCGCCATATCCGCCCAATACTCTAAGGTATAAGCGTCTCCAAGAGTGTAGGAAAGCGCGATCTGTGACTCTCCTCTGCCCTCCTGCTTCTTGATCTTGTTGGTTGCGTCTACCGCTGCCTGAAGGTTTCGGATATCGTTCAGACAGTCAAAAATTCTGATAACATCAATACCGTTTGCGATGGATTTCTCAACAAACGCGTACACCACGTCATCCGCATAAGGTCTGTAGCCTAAAATATTCTGGCCTCTGAATAACATCTGAAGCTTGGTATTCTTAAAGCCGTCTCTTAACTTTCTCAGTCTCTCCCACGGATCTTCCTTCAGGAAACGAAGAGAAGCATCGAAGGTTGCGCCGCCCCAGCACTCTACTGCATGATAGCCGACTTTATCCATTTTATCTACGATTGGAAGCATCTTCTCGGTAGGCATTCTTGTCGCAATCAGAGACTGATGTGCGTCACGAAGAACGGTTTCCATGATTCCAACCGGCTTTTTAATCTGTTCTGCCATTATATTTTCATTCCTTTCTCAATTTGAATTCTCACTACGCACCTGTGAAACGCTTCCCTAAGCGGTAATCCTGATGCAATTTCCGCAGGCAGGAAAGTATTTCGCAATTGCACATTATGGTTTAGAATACTCCGAATACTGCCATAAAGGTACCGGCTGCAACCGCAGTACCGATAACGCCTGCCACATTGGGACCCATGGCATGCATCAGCAGGAAATTGGTAGGATCAGCCTCTGCACCGACTTTCTGCGACACTCTCGCCGCCATAGGCACGGCAGATACACCTGCGGAACCGATCAGCGGATTTACCTTGCCCTTCGTCACAATACACATCAGCTTACCGAACAGTACACCGGCAGCCGTACCGAACGCAAATGCGACCAGACCCAAGATAACGATTTTGATGGTATCCCAGTTCAGGAATGCCTCTGCACTGGTAGTCGCACCTACGGAAGTACCGAGGATGATAACCACGATGTACATGAGTGCATTAGATGCAGTATCTGTCAACTGTCTTACCACGCCGGATTCTCTGAACAGGTTACCTAACATCAGCATACCTACAAGGGGCGCCGTGGTAGGCAGAATCAAAGAAACGACTACCGTTACCACGATAGGGAACAGAATCTTCTCTAATTTGCTGACAGGACGAAGCTGTCCCATCTTGATCTTCCGCTCTTTCTCTGTCGTAAAGAGCTTCATGATCGGCGGCTGGATAATCGGCACCAGCGCCATATAGGAATAAGCCGCCACGGCGATAGGTCCCATCAGTGTAGTCTGTCCCAGCTTACCTGCAAGGAAGATAGATGTCGGGCCGTCTGCACCGCCGATAATGGAAATCGCTGCTGCCGCCTTGTCATTAAAGCCAAGGAAGATCGCTCCGAAATATGCTGCAAAAATACCGAACTGTGCTGCCGCACCGAGCAGGAAACTCTTCGGATTGGCGATAAGCGGACCAAAGTCTGTCATGGCGCCGACGCCCATAAAGATCAGGGACGGCAGAATCGCCCATTCATCCAGTTTGTAGAAATAGTACAACAGACCGCCGCCGGCGCCGCCTTCTCCGTATGGCGCCATAATATCCGGATAGATATTTACGAGCAGCATACCGAAAGCAATCGGAACCAGCAAAAGCGGTTCAAAGCCTTTGGCAATGGCCAGATATAGAAATACAAGTGCTACGACAATCATGATGTAGTTTCCCACTTCCAGATTAAAGAAAGCGGTCTGATGTATCAGATTGTCAAGCGTCTCAACTATATACATTTTATTAACCTCCTGTAGTTTTAGTCTCAGATGCCTATCCGCGAAGACAGACACTGACATTTTGTCATAACAATTCAGACATAGTCCGGACTGTCACAATTAGTTCAATGTTGCCAGTAATGCGCCTGCCTCTACTGCATCGCCTACAGCTACATTAATACTTGCTACAGTGCCATCCTGAGGAGCAACTACAGGAATCTCCATCTTCATAGCTTCCACGATCACGACAGCATCGCCCTTCTTCACTGCCTGACCTACATTTGCTTCGATCTTAAATACCTTACCTGCCGCGCCGGCTTCGATCTTAACGCTGCCTGCCGCACCGCCTGCTGCGGGTGCTGCTGCTGGAGCAGGTGCTGCCTTGGGAGCAGCCTTCGGTGCCGCAGGTGCTGCTGCAACCGGTGCGCCGCTTGTAGCGCCTTCTTCCACAACTACATCATATACGCTTCCGTTTACGGTGATTGTATAATTTTTCATCTTCATATCCTCCTATGACTCTTAGGCATTCTGCCATTTGCTCTTATTAGATTTTCTGATGGATCTTACTACGAATCCGTCTGTGGAACCGGAACCCTCATACGCCGCGATCGCCGCCGCGATGACTGCCACCAGCTCTGTATCGTCGGAAAGTTCCTCCTGTACTGCAGGCTGTACTGCTGCAGGTGCCGGCTGCACGTTCGCGCCTGCCGGATTTTCCGCTGCCTTCTTCTTCCTGCCCTCTATCTTGGAAATCAGCGTAAAGCTGGAAATAATCAGACTGATCAGAATCAAGACAACAAATACGGTACCCATTCCGATGACCGTATTCATAAGCGCCTTCATCATGATTTCGCCGAGGGAATACGTCACATTGGTTGTGATTGCTTCCAGCATGCCCGTAGCCGGATCATACACCACTTCTACGACCGCATTATGGCTGGAACCGAGTACGTTGATCTCAGCATAGATTTCTTCATCGTTCACAACCGCCGTACCGCCGTTTGTCCCCTCGAATTCACCGATATCCTCCAGAGCATCCTGCCATCCAAGCAGGCCGGCATAGATTTCCGGCTGGTCTGCAAGCTGCTCCGCTGCGCCCTCACTCACTACGCTGTTCATATCCTGAATCAAAGCCTCATCACGCGCAACCAGGCTCTTCTCTTCTTCGGACATTTGCCGTGTTTCCTGTCCGCATGCACACAAGCCGATCATACAGGTAATCATACCTAATATTGCGAATATTTTTTTCATATTAAGCATCATCCTTTCTAAACTGTACCGTGTTTTCTATCCGGACGGCCTTCACTCTTAGTCGCTAACATCTCGAAAGCGCCGATCACATACTTTCTCGTATCGACAGGCTCTACGATCTGGTCTACATATCCTCTCTTCGCTGCACTTGTCACGTTATTCTGGAGTGCCGCATACTCTTTTGCACACGCATCGATTGCCTCGGAGCCTTGTCCGTCACAGATGATCTTGGCCGCAAGGTTCGCATCCATCATACCGATCTCGGCTTCAGGCCATGCAATCGTAATATCCGCACCGATCGCTTTAGAGTTCATTGCCACATAAGCGCTTCCGTATGCCTTGCCAATGATCACGTTCACTTTCGGAACCGTTGCATTTGCAAAAGCATATGTAAGTTTCCCTACCGCTTTCGCAATTCTACTCTCAGAACATTTGGTCGCCGCGAATCCTGCAACGTTTGTCAGAGACAGAACCGGAATATCAAAAGCATCGCAGAAGTTGACAAACCCTGCCGCTTTCTCCGCTCCTCTTACGGACAATGCCGCATCAAATTTATCAGTCACTTCACCGTCAGCGTTATATACTTCTGTACGGTTGGCAACTGCACCGATGGTCGCACCGTTTAATCTGATGAAACCTGCAACCATGTCTTTCGCATAATTCTGCTTCACTTCCACAAATATACCGTCATCCGCAATCTGGGACAAAGCGATGGATGTGTCGCCCACGCAGTTCACGATCTGCGCGCATGCCCTGTTCAGGTCATCTGTACAGTCACCGACTGCGATCTCTGCATTATTGGCAGGCAGCATGGATACAAGCTGTCTGATCTGCGCCATAATGGATGCCTCGTCGCCGACCGCATCTACCATGCCGGTCTCTTCACTCTGGAATGCGGCAGAGGATGTGTCACATCTGGAGATCTCATTGCCCTCTAACGCATTGGGTGAATTCACGAATAATTTTGCCTTTTTCTCTTCCATAAAAGCAAAATCGGTCATCGCAGGAATCAGGGCAAGTCCGCCGCCGCAGCTGCCGAAAACAGCCGTGATCTGCGGAATCACGCCGGAAGCAAGCGCCTGCTTCATATAAATCTCACCAAAACCGTTCAAAGCATCCGTTGCCTCCTGCAGTCTAAGTCCGGCAGAATCGATCAGCCCGATCACAGGTGCACCTGTCTTCAGCGCCAGATCATAGAGGTTTGCAATTTTCTTAGCATGCATCTCGCCGACCGTACCGTTTAAAACGGACGCGTCCTGACTATACACATACACAAGATTACCGTCGATCACTCCATAGCCGGTCACAACGCCGTCCGAAGGAGTTTCCGCCTGTTTCAGATTGAAATCCGTTGCTCTTGCCGTTACAAGCGCACCGATCTCAACGAAACTGTTTTCATCGAGCAAAGCATTGATTCTTTGACTCGCTTGAGAAGTAGTACTCATTTTTCAGCCCTCCATTTATCATAATAATAAATAATTAGAACATTATCATTGTGTGCATAGCACACGAACGTAGTATACCATAGATTCTGCAACTCGACCAGCACATTTTCCAAAAATTTTCATGAAACGCGCCAAAAAAATGTTAAGGAAAATACTACAGTAAAAAAACGTCTAAAAGATAGGTACAGATCCGTCTGTAGGTGCGCTCTTCCACCGCCGCTTCCGTGACGACAGGGTACTGTTTAATCAGCGTACCGTTCAGGTAATAGCTGACCGATCCAATCTGTTCCCGCTTCGCGACCGGCGCCTGCAGCGTATCTGCGATCTTCGTCCGGACCTCGATCTCATCATCCTCGCACAACAGGTATGAAATACTGTGCTCTCCTCCATCCTGCAGCCCCACCGCCACATACACTTCCCCATAAGGTTTGCCGTCCGCACCGTCAATTCCGTTTTGCACCCGTATATTCCGGAATTTCTGCGGTTCATAAATATCTCTGTACAGATAGCGCTCCATCCCGTAAGCCGTCAGCTTCTTCATATCGCTCCACTTATAAGTCCTGTTGTTCGGCCATCCGCACGCAAGCAGCGCTACCGTAAAGATCCGCCCCTCACTCTCCACCGCACCCACATAACAGTAACCGGCATTATTCGTAAATCCCGTTTTGCCGGAGATCGCCTCTTTCATCATTCCCAGGAAGGCATTATGATTGTTACAGTGAAAACTCCGCTTCCCGTCCGCATCGGTAAAATCATACCCCAGTGTCTGCGTAATCTCGAGAAACTGCTCTCTGGCCGGCGAATCCGTCACGCAGTATGCCATGATTCTCGCAAGATCCGCTGCTGTGGTAGAGTGTACCCTGCCGCTGTCATTGACCGTCGCATCCAGTCCGTTCGGCGTGATAAAGTATGTGTCGTAGCAGCCGATGTCCCTTGCCTTCTGGTTCATCATCGACGCAAACTCTTCCACGCTTCCGCCCACGGCCTCCGCGATCACCACAGCCGAATCGTTATGGGATTCCAGCATGAGCGAATAGAGAAGATCACCCAGCCGGAATCGCTCTCCCTGCTTCACATACAGTTTCACTTTCGGCATGCTTGCCGCATAGGAAGAGGCTTCCACAATCTCTTCCAGATTGCCGTACTCTAATGCCAGAATGCACGTCATGATCTTTGTTGTGCTTGCCATCGGCAGAATATCCTTTTCATTTTTGCCGTACAGCACCCGTCCCGAGTCCGCATCCATCAGAACCGCCGCCTGTGCATAAAGCTGCAGATCTGCTTCCTGCTCACTGCTCTCCCGCGGGACATCCGCGTTATTTTGCGCACTGACCGGCACACCCGGACAGCAAAACAAGGCAGCCGCCGTCACACCGGCTGCCACCCTGCATAATATACCTTCTTTCATTAATTTCCTGTTCTCTGAAAAGATACGCATATGTTAACCTTCATACTTCTTCGTTAATATATATGCATATCCTGTCTTCATATGCGCCTTTTCCACCGGCTCCGCCGCCATGCCGCTCCAGCCGGCCTTCATGATTCTGCTCTGTAAATCGCAAAGTCCTGATTGTCAACATAGAGTTCCTGCACCGTAGGTCTGCCGCCGTTTGTCTTATATCTGAAATATGCCTGTGCCAGCGTTCCGTCCCGTCCGTCTATTCCCTGTACTTTCACCGCGATGTTCAATGTTATATTACCGATATCAGCCTTGATCGCCGGGAAGGCATTCATGATCTGTTCTGCCGCCTTCGGTATCATTTCCGCCGCGATCAGATCCGCCAGCGCGCCGCCCTGTTGTGTCGGATTAACCGCCGCCCGCCCTGTCACGCCTCCTGCACTCATTGCACGATTTTCAGCCGACACAACAGAAAACGTCCCGTCCGCCGGATTGTATGTCAAATCATAATAATATATATCCGCCTGCATCGATGACATCCTGATTCCATCATCAGGAAACAGTCTGATTTCATTAAAAACCGTAGACTTCGCCGTACTGTCGATCTCATCCTTGATCTGCTGTACTTCCAGATCGATCAACGCCCTGTCATCATCTGTCAGTGTTCCCGTCGCCGCCTTCACCGAAAGTTCACCGGCCCGATGCAGCATATCATGCACTTCGTTTAAAGCGCCCTACGCAGTCTGCACCATTGAAATGCCGTCCTGCGCGTTAGCCGCCGCCTGTGTCAGTCCGCGGATCTGTCTGCGCATACGTTCGGAAATCGCCAGACCGGCCGCATCGTCAGCCGACCTGTTGATCTTGTAACCGGACGATAACTTTTCCGTATGTTTATTGTTCGACCTGGAAACTCTACCAAACTGTCCGGCATCATTCCAAGCCTGCGTATTGGTCATTACAGAAAGCATATTTTGCCCCTCCCCGACCATATCCGGGGTCTTGCTGTCGTCAGTTCCGTGTTGAAAAATAAAGAAAATATAAGAATTTATAGCTATAATATGTATATCGGCTCTCAAACGCTTTTTCTTAAGGAAAATATCAGATATCCAGCTGCAGCTGTACCTCCGATTCCGCCTGCTGCTTAAACTCCTCGATCTGCACCGCATTCAGCTCCGGTAGATCCTCTAACGACTTCACGCCGAAGCTCCGTAAGAACTGTTCCGTCGTACCAAACAAAAGCGGTCTGCCCGGCGCATCCAGCCTGCCGACTTCCGTAATCAGATCATACTCCAGCAGTTTATTCACTGCGTGGTCGCAGCTAACGCCTCTGACTTTCTCTATCTCCAGTCTGGTAACCGGCTGTTTATAGGCGATGATGGAAAGCGTCTCTAAGAGCGTGTCCGTCAGCACAAATTTCTTCGGCGCCTTGGCGATCTTGATGAGGTACTCATACAGTTCCCCTTTCGTGCACATCTGCACGGCATTGTCCAGCGTCGTCAGTCCGATCCCCCGGTCCTGCGCGCTGTAATCCTGCGCCATCTCCTCCAGAATCTCCTGCGTCTTCTTCTTATCTTCCTCAATCACCGCTGCGAGATTGTCTATGCTGACCGAATCTCCCATTGTAAAAAGAATTGCCTCCAATACCGCTTTCGCCTTTGCTCTTTCCATCTTTCTTCCTCATTTCTGCGCAGCTTTTCCCTCTACTCCGCAACCGACGTAAGCTGCATCGGCGCGGTATCACTTAAGTCCTTCGTTGTAATGATAATATCAGAAAATGTGTCTTCCTGCTCTATACCGATCCTGCCCGTTTTGATCATCTCCAGGATAACCAGAAACGTAACGATCACTTCCATCTTGCTGCTTTGTTTTTCCAGAAGCCTCCGGAAGCTGAATGTCTTATGGCTGCGCACATACGCCTCCACAAAAGTGGTCTTTAAATCCATGTCAATCTCGTCCTTCTCAATATTGCCGAAGGTACTTCTAACCGGATCGATCTTGTCCTCCTGTCGTCTCATGATCTGCTTGAATATCTCATGCAGCTTCTGCAGCGTCATATCTCCGATCAGTTCCTCATAATCCACCGGCTGTCTGTAATCGGCAACTTCCTTCGGAAGCGTCGGACGCTTGTACAGACTTCTCTCCGCATCCACCATCCTGTCGCGCAGTTCATACGACATATATTTGCACATCTTGTATTCCAGCAGCTTCTCAACCAGTTCTGCTCTCGGATCTTCCTCTTCTCCCTCTTCATTCACTTCCTTTGGCAGCAGCATCCTGCACTTGATGTCGATCAGCGTAGCTGCCATAACAAGGAACTCGCTCACTACGTTCATGTCTTCTGTCGGCATCTGTTTGATATAATCCAGATACTGCTCCGTGATTTCCACAATCGGAATATCATAAATATCAACTTTATTCTTATCAATCAGGTGCAGAAGCAGATCTAAAGGGCCTTCAAACACCTCCAGCTTTACAGGAATCGCCATCGCAAGCTTGTCCTTTCTATTTTGCAGGAAGAAGATCGATCACCACAAGTTCCGCCGGATTAAAGATCCTGAGCGGCACCGTATGTGTGCCGAGTCCTCTGCTTAAAATCATTACGGATTTCCCATGTATAAACCGTCCGCCGTCATATTTCGGAAAAAGAGTCATGTTCGGCGACAACACACCCCCCAGCACAGGCAGCCGCATAATGCCGCCGTGCACATGCCCGGATACAACCAGATCCGCGCCCCAAGCCGCATACTCTTCAAAATACTGCGGCGTATGCGCAATCAGAATCTGACATGCACCCTCCAGCGGTCTGCCTAATATCTTCGGGAGATATCCCGTCTGCATGGGTTGTTTTCGAAATTTCCGGTAATACTGTCTGTCGATCGCAGAACCGCAGACCGCCACATTGTACTCCGGCAGATAAGTGTTCGCATTAATCAGTATCGTAATTCCGCAATCCGACAACTCTTTCACATAGTCATCATATACCGTGCCAAACTGTTCCGGGTATTGATGCAGCCGTTGTTCATGATTCCCCAGACCGTAATAGATCTGATAGCGGGAAGACAGCTGCCGCATCAACGACAGCGCTTTTTCACAGGGCGTATCCTGTACCGCTGTCAGCATATCCCCCGCCGTAAGAATCACATCCGGAGATATCCTGTCTATTTCCCTAATCAGCTTCCCGTGATCTTTACCGTACGATTTGTTATGCAGATCGGAAAGCAGAACCAGTTTGCATGGCTTTGTGAGCTTACCCGATGTGACCTCATACCGTACCGTAACAAATCTGTTACAGTCGTACAGCGATATGAGCAGGCACAGTATGATCACCGCCGCCATACAAATCAATATTACCTCTGTCATATATGTTTTCTCCACCTCAAACCACTGTAGAAACCTGCGTATTCCCGCTCACGCCGTATCTACACAACTGTTACAGTATATCATACCGCAGCAGATTCCCGCAATCTGTGAACTTGTGTTCTATCTATGTACAGCCGGTACCCGGCGCAGATGAAGAGATTAGCTTTCATCTGCACGGAAGGCTTCCATATTCTGCGGCCCGTTCACCGTATCCCCTATCGCTTCATCAGATACAGTATCCACACCTTTTTCCAGTAATCCTTATATTCCGCTCTATCTACCCCTTTTGCCGCCAGGATCGACACACTTCCGATCCGCGTTCCGTTCAGTTTATAGACGGCTTCGCCGATGGCATCCCCTTCCGCCACGGGCGCCTGCACGAGGTCCGGCAGACTGATCTCCTTTTGTATTTCACTTAAATTACTCCCCTGCGTGTCCAGATAGTCAAACGGTCCCGCATAAGTTAACTGTACGACATCCTCGATGCCGCCTTCCACCTTCTGTTCCGGAAGCGGATCTTTATTGTCGTCCGTGTACATCCGGCTGACGCTGTACCCATAATTCAGCAGCGTTATGGCATCCTGAAAACGAGTCTTGGGGTCCGGCGCCGCCATCACCACCGCGATCAGTTCCATACCGTCTCTGTCCGCCGTCGCCGACAGACAATACAGCGCTTTTGAAGTAGAACCGGTCTTAAGCCCCGTCGTCCACTCATACTGCTTAAGCAGCTTGTTAGTGCTCGACAGCGTGAAGGAAGAAGTACCCTGCGCCGTTTTATGCTCAATGTCCTCCATCCAGATCTTAGTATACTCAAAAACTTCCGGATACTTCGTAATCAATTCCCGCGACATGATTGCAACATCTTTGGCGGAAGAATAATGACCGTCGGAATCCGTCAGGCCGCAGCAGTCCTCGAAGTGGGTGTTCTGCATACCCAGTTCCTCCGCCTTCTCATTCATTAACTTAACAAACTCCCCCTCACTGCCCGCTATGTACTCCGCCACCGCAACGCTGGCATCATTGCCGGATGCAACGGCAATGCATTTGATCATCGTATTAAGTGTCTGTGTTTCCCCTTCTTCCAGAAACACCTGTGACCCGCCCATAGATTTTGCATAAGCGCTGGTCGTAACCTGATCCTCCAGCCTGATTCGTCCGCTCTTCAAATGTTCAAAAATGATCAGCAGCGTCATGATCTTCGTGATGCTGGCGGGACTCCGTTTCGAATCTGCATCCTGTTCGCAGACCACCTGTCCGGTAGATGCCTCCATCACGATATAAGATGGTGTCGCAACATCCGGCGCCGCCCATACACACATCGGCATACACACAAATCCTGCCTGCAATATCAGACAGCCCAGTAGAAACCATATCGCAATACGCTTTCCTGTTTTTCGCAACATTGTCACTCCTAAATACTCTGTTATGTACTATACATATTGCCATGGGACAACGGATATGAGCAAAAAAGAAAAACAGACTCAAAATCACTTCTGAGTCTGTTCCATGCTTTTACTTAGTTGTATTTACGTTTTCTGGCTGCTTCGGACTTCTTCTTACGTCTTACGCTGGGCTTCTCGTAATGCTCTCTTTTACGAATCTCCTGCTGGATACCGGCTTTCGCGCAGCTTCTCTTGAAACGACGTAATGCACTATCCAAAGTTTCGTTCTCTTTAACGATTACGTTTGACATTCTCGCACCTGACCTCCCTTCAGTCCCGAACAAGCATTTCGACTGATTGGGTTATTTCTGCGCTTACGCGCCCGTGTTTCTACACACAACACAAATTATACCACATTTTGGTTATGAGTCAACTACTATTTCGAAATTTACTGAATCTGACCCTCTAATACCTTAGCGCACTCCGAAATTGCGGCATCAATACCCGCCGGATTCTTACCGCCGGCCTGTGCCATATTCGAACGGCCGCCACCGCCGCCGCCTACCAGCGCGGCAATTCCTTTGATCAGATTTCCCGCATGAGCGCCCTGTCCCATCGCGCCGTCTGTCGCCATGGCGATCATATTCACCTTGCCGTCATTCTCAGAGATCAGCACTACTACGCCTTCTCCTAATTTCTCCTTTAACTGATCGCCGAGTTCGCGCAGACCGTTCATATCGACACCCGCAACCTTAGAAGCAAGCAGCTTCACGCCTTTTACTTTCTGTACCTGATCCATTACGTCGCCGAGCGCATCCTTAGCCGCCTTGCTCTTTAGCGACTCGTTCTCGCTCTGCAGCGCTTTCATCTCCGCCACCAGGTGTTCGCAGCGCTCCACCAGATTGGAAGGAGATGTCTTCAGCACTTTCGCCGCCTCATGAAGCTGTTCTTCCAGCTTCTGATAATATGCCGCAACATTGCTGCCCGTCACAGCTTCGATACGGCGCACGCCTGCCGCCACGCCCGACTCGGACAGAATCTTGAAGGAGCCGATCATACCGGTGGATTTTACATGCGTACCACCGCACAGTTCTTTCGAGAAATCTCCCATCTGCACGACCCTGACGGTCTCGCCGTATTTTTCTCCGAAAAGCGCCATCGCGCCCGACTGCTTCGCTTCCTCTATGGTCATAACCTTTGTCTCGACTGCCAGATTCTCCGCAATCTGCTCATTGACAATCTGTTCGACTTTGCGGATTTCCTCCGGCGTCATCGCCGCAGGATGTGAGAAATCAAAACGCGTTCTCTCTCCGTCCTGATAGGAACCTGCCTGTTCCACATGATTGCCGAGCACCTCCCGAAGCGCTTTCTGCAATAAATGTGTCGCGCTGTGGTTCCTGCACGTATTACTTCTTCTTGCAGTATCCACCGACAGGGTCACAGTATCTCCCGCCTTGATCATACCCTTCGTCATCTTACCGATATGACCTGCCTTGCCGCCCGACAGCCTGATAGTATTCTCCACTCTAAATTCTCCGTCTGCCGTGGTGATCAGACCGATATCGCCCTCCTGACCGCCCATGGTAGCATAGAACGGTGTCTGCTCCGTAATAATGGTTCCCACTTCACCATCCGTCAGAGCCTCCACCAGTTCCGTTTCCGTGGTAAGCACCGTCACTATAGAGTCACATGTCAGACAGTTGTACCCTACAAACTCCGTGGTCAGGGACGGATCGATGGACTCATATACAGTCACGTCAGCACCCATATAATTGGTAACCTTACGCGCCTTGCGGGCCTTCTCTTTCTGTTCCTGCATACATGCCCTGAAGCCTTCCTCATCCACCGTAAATCCTTTTTCTTCCAGGATTTCCTTCGTTAAGTCAAGCGGGAATCCGTAAGTGTCATACAATTTAAACGCCTCTGCGCCGCCCAGTTCTTTACTGCCCGAAGCCGCTACCGCATCCGCCATCTCATTTAAGATCGTAAGCCCCTGATCAATCGTCTTATTAAATTTGTTTTCTTCCTGCGTAAGTGCATTGAAGATGAACTCTTTCTTTTCTTCCAGTTCCGGATAACCGTCCCTGGAGCCTTCGATCACCGTACCCGCAAGATTCGACAGGAATGTACCGTTTATGCCTAACTTTCTGCCCTGACGCGCCGCGCGGCGAATGATACGGCGAAGCACATATCCCCGTCCCTCGTTAGAGGGCATGATGCCGTCCGAGATCATAAACGTAGCCGAGCGAATATGATCCGTGATAATGCGGATCGACACATCCGTGTCGTAATCCTTCTTATATTCTACACCGGCAATCTCGCACACTCTTGTTCTCAGTGCAAGCACTGTGTCCACGTCAAAAATGGAATCCACGTCCTGCACGGCAGACGCCAGTCTCTCCAGTCCCATTCCGGTATCAATATTCTTCTGCACCAGTTCTGTATAATTACCCTTGCCGTCATTGTCAAACTGGGTAAACACGTTGTTCCAGATCTCCATATAGCGATCGCAGTCACAGCCTACCGTGCAGCCGGGCTTGCCGCAGCCGTACTTCTCGCCCCGGTCATAATAAATCTCCGAACAGGGGCCGCAGGGACCGGAACCATGCTCCCAGAAATTGTCTTCCTTGCCGAAACGATAGATCCGCTCCGGTGCAATACCGATCTCCTTATTCCAGATCTCAAATGCCTCTTCATCATTCTCATAGATAGAAGGATAGAGTCTGTCCGCATCCAGACCGACCACCTCTGTCAGAAACTCCCAGCTCCATGCGATCGCCTCGTGTTTAAAGTAATCGCCGAAAGAAAAGTTGCCCAGCATCTCAAAGAAGGTGCCGTGTCTTGCCGTCTTGCCCACATTCTCCAGATCTCCTGTCCGGATACATTTCTGACATGTGGTAACACGTCTTCTGGGCGGAATCTCCTGTCCCGTAAAATAAGGTTTCAGCGGCGCCATACCCGAATTGATCAGCAGCAGACTGTTGTCATTGTGCGGCACCAGCGAAAAACTCTTCATCTTCAAATGATCCTTGCTCTCAAAAAATTCAAGAAACATCCTCCTCAACTCATTTACACCATAAGGTTTCATCGTAGTTCTCTATCCTTTCTCATTTATGTCGTCTCTGTACCATACAGCTGCTCATCATTGCCCGAAGGGCTTTTATTTCATAGGATACACTTTCCTGTGAAACAAAAGGTTGCCCTCGTCTGAGCATATCATCAAAACGTGAATTTATCCGCAAAATACGCATCCAGCTCTGTGATTGCGATACGCTCCTGCTCCATGGAATCACGGAATCTTACCGTCACACAGCCGTCCGTCTCGGAATCGAAATCATATGTAACACAGAATGGTGTGCCGATCTCGTCCTGTCTGCGGTATCTCTTTCCGATATTGCCTCTGTCATCAAACTCACAGTTATATTTTTTGGAAAGCTGCGTAAAGATCTTCTCCGCGCCCTCATTTAACTTCTTGGAAAGCGGCAGCACACCAATCTTCACCGGTGCCAGTGCCGGATGGAAATGCAGCACGGTACGCACGTCTCCCTCACCGATCTCTTCCTCGTCATATGCACCACACAATACCGCCAGGAAAAGTCTCTCCACACCCAGCGACGGCTCAATAACATAAGGAATATATTTCTCATTCTTCGTATCGTCAAAATAAGACATATCCTCGCCGGAAGTATTCTGATGCTGCGTCAGGTCATAGTTCGTTCTGTCCGCTATGCCCCACAGTTCACCCCAGCCGAAGGGGAACAGGAACTCGATATCCGTGGTTGCCTTGGAGTAGAAGGAAAGTTCTTCCGGATCGTGGTCGCGGACGCGCATCTCCTCCTCTTTCATTCCCAGACTCTTTAAGAAGTCGATACAATACTGTTTCCAGTATGCAAACCATTCCAGATCCGTATCCGGCTCACAGAAGAACTCCATCTCCATCTGTTCGAACTCTCTCACGCGGAAGATAAAGTTGCCGGGTGTGATCTCGTTTCTGAAAGATTTACCCACCTGACAGATGCCGAACGGAATCTTCTTGCGGGAGGTTCTCTGTACATTTTTAAAGTTGACAAAAATACCCTGCGCTGTCTCCGGACGCAGATATACAGTATTCTTCGCGTCCTCTGTGACGCCCTGGAAGGTCTTGAACATCAGATTGAACTGTCTGATATCCGTAAAGTTATGTTTGCCGCAAGTCGGACAGGGAATGTTATGTTCCTCGATAAAGTCTTTCATCTCCTGCTGGCTCCAGCCGTCCACGGAACTGTCGAGCGTCATGCCCTGCTCTGCAACATAGTCTTCTATGATCTTATCCGCACGGAATCTTTCATGACATTCCTTACAATCCATCAGCGGATCGGAGAAGCTGCCCAGATGTCCGCTGGCAACCCATGTCTGCGGATTCATTAAGATGGCACAGTCCACACCCACATTATAGGGGCTTTCCATCACGAACTTCTGCCACCATGCTTTCTTGATATTGTTCTTGAGTTCCACACCCAGGTTACCGAAGTCCCATGTGTTCGCCAGTCCTCCGTAAATCTCCGAACCAGGATACACGAACCCTCTCGCCTTCGATAACGCCACGATCTTCTCCATTGTCTTTTCCATAATTTCCTCCGTTTCCGCGATTGAAAATTTAATTTTCAATCTTATCATTCTTGATTTGATATATTATTCGAATACAATATAAGATAAAACACTCTCATCGTTCTCTTCCGTGGACGGGTGTGTAATGCGCACCCCCTTCTTACCGGCGAAAGCCACATCCAGATCGCTCGTAGCAGTCTGGTTAATATAGAGTACCTTTCCATAAGTATTCAGCACCAGCTCCTCCGAAGGTTTCGTGCCGATGATCACGATCTTCGTCTTCTCATGATCATCCATATATCCCAGTTCCATCGGCTTGCCGTCCGTCGAGATAAAAGCGATCCCCTCCAATCCGTATCCCTGACTGCCCGCTTCCTCCAGCGTTCCGACGAACAGTTCCCTGTGATTAAAATCATGGTAATCCTGATCGGCAGCATAACGAAACTGCAGCAGGACGCTATTGTCCTCCTCCTCGACAGCTTCGAGCACGACACTGTCCTTACCGCTGTCCGCACAGTACTCCGACACCCGCTGCGCTGCAAGCGCTTCCAGACTGTCCATGTCATAATAGTCCTGTTCAAAACTGCCCACGATCTGCTGGACAATACCCCCATCCTTACCGATGGAAACAGAACTCACTTCCGGTATTTTACTCCGACCACAGCCCGCAAGCCCGCAGGCAATTGCCGCAATAAGCAGAACCGCTCTCCCTCTTCGCATAAATTTCCCCTCCGGTCGACTCTAATCCGCTGATATACTGCATTACATTATATTAAAGATTATCCACAATTTCAAGACTTTTAAACGTTCTGTCAAGATATCGCATGCGGTAATCGTCCGCAATCTCCCGAAGCTGTGCTAATACTTCAGGCGTCACGGTAAAAGTATACAGCTTCTCAATGCCGGAATGCACAATATAATCCACTGCATACTCGGTAGACCTGTCCCATGTCTTTCCGGTTGGAATCCCCGGAAATTCACCGTTTAATACCATGGCTTTCATTTCGAATATGTAACGGACCAGACGATTGGACAATCCCGTATGCAAAAGAGCCCGAAGCGACTGATACAGCAGCCCCAGCATTTCCCTTTCATCATTGTTCTCTCTCGTATAATAATCCATCAACTCCAAAAAGTACATCCCGTAATATGCACCCTCAAAATCTTCCCGCAGTCCCTCAAAATAATTGCTGATCGCCGCATCCGTAATATTATAGGAACTTCTGCCGGCATACAGCTTAAACTCCCCGAAGGAGAAAGGATTCGTCGCCGCGAGAAGCCTGCTGCCCTGCTTGCGCGCTCCCCTCGCAAACGCCGAAATTTTACCTTTCTCCTTCGTCAACATTACGATCCTTTTATCATATTCACCGATCGGCTCAGCCTTTAAAATCATTCCCGTAACCTGTGTATATTCCTGCATGAGAATGTTCTCCTGACGTTTCTTTACCCGTGCGGTCCGTCCGCACATCTTCCGCGTTTCTGTATGCCAGAAAGTCATCTATTTTCCCGGTTGCCATAAACCTTGCCCAGTAATCCGTTTCATCCATCTTACGCCCCTAATCCTCTCTTATCATTTCGTCATACATCAGAATAGCGGCTCTTTATCCGAGCTCGCTATACTAATGTTTAGGGTTCGCAGATTCGGCTTTTTCTATTCTGTTTCTTTCGGATTGTAGCCGAAATTTTTCAGCAGATAATCACTGTCCCGCCAGTCTTTCTTAACCTTGACCCAAAGCTTTAAATTGACCTGACATTCCACCAGATCTTCTATGTCCGGCCGGGCCATGGAACCGATTTTTTTCAACATGCTGCCCTGTTTCCCGATGATAATCCCCTTATGGGACTCCCGTTCACAGACAATGGTAGCCTCGATATCCACAATACGCTTCTTAAACTTCATCATCTCTATCGTGACCGCGATACCGTGTGGAATCTCCTCTTCCAGACACCGAAGCGCCTTCTCTCTAATCAGTTCGGCCACGATCTGCCGCATAGGCTGATCCGTCACCGTATCCTCATCATAGAAAGGTTCCCCGTAAGGCAGATATTTCATAATGCATTCGATCAGTGTATCCAGTCCGTCCTTCTTCAGAGCGGACACCGGAACGATCTCCGCGAATTCCAGCTGCTTCCGGTAAGCATCGATAAAGGTAAGAATGAGTTCCCTCCTCACGGTGTCGATCTTGTTAATAACAAGTATGACCGGCGTTCTTGTCTTCTGAAGCTGCTCGATAATATGGCGTTCTCCCGCGCCGATATAATCCGTCGGTTCCACCAGCCACAGGATCACATCCACCTCCGACAAAGTACGCTCCGCCACCCCTACCATATAATTTCCCAGCTTGTTCTTCGCCTTATGTATGCCCGGTGTATCCAGGAACACAATCTGCCCCGTCCCGGAAGTATACACGGTCTGTATCTTATTCCTTGTCGTCTGCGGCCTGTCAGAAGTAATGGCGATCTTCTGGCCGATCAATGCATTCATCAGCGTCGATTTCCCCACATTGGGTCTGCCGATCAGAGTGGCAAAACCCGATTTAAAGCTTGCATTTTTTTCTTTCCTGTTCTGTTGACTCTCCATAGTCGTCTTTCCCCGTTTTCTGTCAGCTTTCTTTATCAGCCCCGTCAGGCTGTGCCGCGCTTTTGTTTGTTGCATCCGTCGTATTTTCCGCCGGCTGTCGATTACCCTGCCCAGTCTCCTGCTGCACCACCATTCCCTGCGGATACGGCTGCTGCACCATCTGATAGGGATTGACTCTTTTTGCTGTCTTCTGTGCACTGCGCTTTGCGGCCTTTTTGATAATCAGGCGCACCACCAGTATACTGATCACGATGATAACCGCCCAGACGATCAGATACGGCAGATTGATCACAAACCAGATCCCGAAATTGCTGAATCCTTTGCCGACACCCTTCATGCTGTCCATAAAGCCGGTCCTGATGCGCTCACCTGTGGTGACCTCCTCCGTAGGCGTGTACCGCTCCACTTCGTCAATATACAGATATACGGTACTGTAATCAATCTTATTATCATAAGTACGAAGCTGGGACTCCATGCTCTCGATCTGGTAGCGGACCTCCGAAAGCCTCCCTTCTATCGTAATGATATCTTCGACCGTCTGCGCCTGCTCCATCAGTTCGAGCAGTCTGCTCTGTTCCGTAGTAAGCGCCTTCTTATGGCTCTCCAGATCTACATACTGCAGCGTCACATCGGTCACGCTCTCCGAGCGGCTCACGATGTTCGACTGCTCTCCCACCTCGTTCAGAAAAATATCCAGATTCTGCTTCGGAATACGCGCCGTCATATTGGCGCAGCGCAGATATTTGGTTCCGATATAGTCTGAGGAATAGTGGTCATTCCTGCTGTAACTGGACATATCCTCTATGTAACCGCCAAGCGCCGTAACCCGGTTCTGCAGGTTCGGCACCAGCACGTCAAACGCCTCTGTCTCCACATTCATATTGACATTTTTGATCAGTTTCCTGCCTGCCAGCGCATCGCCCGGCACATCGGCAGTTCCTTCTTCCAGAGCTGCTTGCGGAGTCGACGCTGTATCGTCATACCCATGCTCGACCGCTTCCTCCGTCATCGCACCCGCCGCACTATTCATCATATAACCGCCATCATAATCATCCTCGGCGCTTGCCTCATACTTTGCCGTATCGGTGGCACTGTAAGATTTCGTTCCGCCGCATCCTGTCAGAACCGCCGCCAGCGTGCCTGCTGCCAGTAACACCCTCGTTGCATATCTCATCTTCATAAACTTCCTCATATTTTTCTGTCCTCCCGCTTCCTGCCGCCCTGCAACGGCATACTCTCCGGCTCCTTCGTTCCATGGGCGCTGTCATACTCCCTTATGCAGCACCCGCAGACAACTGCTTCTGTCTATAATACCTTTCGCGGGAACAAAAGGTTGCATAAATTGTATTCTTTTTAGTGAAATAAATACTCTGTCTTCCCGAATAACGCCCCGTTTGCCTTAATGTTCTCTTCATTGCCGACCACGCACAGACAGTCTGCATCCATAAATGCACGGATATATTCTGACAAACCACGGATCGTGTCTGCATCCGCCGCCAGAAGTTCATCCCTGTTCTTCTGAATCTTCTCATAAGGATAATGCGTCATATAACCGGTAAGGGAATACGTACCCTTCATCGCCGGTGTCATCGGCATATCCATCTCGCTCACCGCGCCGATAATATACTGCGTCATCGTCCGTTCATCCGCTTCGAAACCGGCAATATAATCCGCCGCATTCTCATAGACTGCAATTGTATTCTGCAGATTAGGATCTCTGTAGGATACGAAATAGCTGTCTCCGGATCTGCCGAAACTGCACATGCAGCCATAGGCGCCGCCTTTGACACGCACCTGCGTCCAGAGATAGTCATAACCAAGCATAACACGCAGCACCTTCAGCGCGCCATGATAAGGCAGTCCCTTCTTCTCAAAATTACCTGCACGGCATACATATTGAATCTGCGCGGAAGTCATAAATCCTTCGTTCTTTCTTACAGGCTCCGGGTCATACCCTGCCGCCTCTACCGTTTCCTGATAGAGACTGCTCTTAAGCTGCACGATCAGCGGCTCGATTTCTCTTAATCCTTCCTGTTCAGCCGTATAATCCACCAACAGGTTCTCCGGCCGGAAAATATACCGGATCACACGCTGCAGATTCTTCGTCACTTCCTCCTTACGTACATCGAAATGCTTCTCCAGGTCTTCCAGAAGCTGATAAAACGGGATGCCGTTGATGTGCTCCATCACCATCGCGGGTTTCGACAAATAGGACAATGCCCTGCCCGCCGCCAGCGTATGTCCCGCCGCCATCATATCCGCCTGCTTGCACGAACGCCCTTCCGCCACCAGTTCATAGAGCCTCTTGCTGTCCGTATAATCGGCGCATGTCAGGATCTCCTGCGCCAGTGCAAATGCCTGCGGCAGATTCTCATACAATACCTTGACCTTCAGGTCAAGCGTCGCCGTATATTTCGACAGATCCTCCGCATCCGTATAGGTATTGACCGCCGGCGCGATTCCTCCGGTGAGCAGGTTGATCTCATTATACAGTTCGCTGTAACTGTAGTGCTCCGTGCTTACCAGGCCGAGTACCATTTTCAGGATACCCACATAAGGGAACAGTTCCTCCGGCACCTGACGCAAATCGAACATAAACCGCAGATAGCCGATGCCGTTGGTGAACACATCATGATACAGGAGCACCGTGCCGTCAACTTTCTTTTCCTCATTGTAGTAAGGTGCAGCCTCCCGCTTCATATCTTCCCTGGCCAGCAGCGGAATCTTCTCCAGATCCTCCCGTCTGCTCGGCTCTTCCTGATACGCCTTTAACGCGCCCGTATCCCTGACGATACGCTCGATCTCCTCTACGCTCATAGCGGCCTTGCGCTCCGCCAGCTGTTCCGCCAGCTTCTTTTCTCTTATGCCGGTCAGTCCTTTCACAGGCCTCACCACCACGATACTCTTATGCGGATTGCATAACAGATGTTCTCTGATCAGATCTTCATAATAAGAAGTATCAACCGCCTGTTTCAGTTCTTTATATACATCTAAGAGCTCCACGTTCACAAAAGGCTTCTCATCATCATAAAGCCACGTTTCCAGCACCTGCAGGCCGTACATGAGTCCCTTCGGATAGGAACCAAAATCCGCCTCCCTGTATTTAAATTCGCTGCTGTTCAAGCTGGCTCTGAGCGCTCTCTTATCCAGCCCCTCCTTGCAAAGACGCTCCAGCGTCTCATCCACAATACGGATCATATCTTCTTTCTGCTGCGCGTTGGCATTCTTGGCAACCATCGAGAAATAAGGCTGTTTCACGCTCGTATCAAAAGCATAGTTTAAGTCCTTGCCGATTCCCGCATCCAAAAGCGCCTGCTTCACAGGAGCACCGGGCATCATACACAATACATCCACCAGCGTGGATACAGCATAACAGAACTTCCGGTCAGGCAGTTCTCCCAGTGAAATGTTATAAGCGAGATAGGTATTGTCCTGCTCAGACTCGCTCTCCATAATCGGATATTCCTTCTCTATCGTAAGCGTCTCCGTAAAGGGCGCCTCCGTCTCTAACGCCGAATCCACCGCCAGCGCATCGTATTTTGAGAGATATTCCTCATCAATATACTGCAGTTTCTCAGCCATATCCATATCGCCGTACAGATAGATATAGCTGTTGGACGGATGATAATATTTCTTGTGAAAAGCAAGAAACGCCTCATAGGTAAGCTGCGGAATAACGTCCGGATCACCGCCGGACTCCACGGAATATGCCGTATGCGGATAGAGGGAATTCATAATCTCTCTCCACAGCACATCATCAGGCGAGGAGTAAGCGCCTTTCATTTCGCTGTAGACAACGCCGTTGATTGTCAGATCATCCTCCGCATTCTCCATTTCGTAGTGCCAGCCTTCCTGCCGGAAGATCTTCTCTTCATGATAGATATTCGGATGGAACACCGCATCCAGATAGACATCCATCAGATTCTGAAAATCCCTGTCATTGCAGCTCGCCACGGGATAGACCGTCTTATCCGGATAAGTCATGGCATTTAAGAAGGTGTTGAGAGAACCTTTCGCCAGTTCGATAAAAGGGTCCTTCACCGGAAATTTATCGGAACCGCAGAGCACGGTGTGTTCTACGATATGCGCCACACCGGTGCTGTCCGCCGGCGGCGTGCGGAAACCGATATAAAACACTTTATTGTCGTCATCGTTTGACAAGAGCGCAATGCGAGCGCCTGTTTTATTATGCCTTAATAAATAACTGACTGAATTCAGCTCCTTAATTTCTTTCTTCTCCAATACTGTATATGCCTGTAACTGCTCTATCTGCATTTTTCGTTTATGCTCCTTTCCGTTGCGCAAGATTATTTGCCATATAGTATACCACGCCCGCGCAAACTTAGCAAAAAAATTCGCCGGGCGGGACTCTGGTTAAAAAATACAAAAGAACAGGCAGAGAGTACTAGGGGACTCTCTGCCTATCCTGTGTAAAAAGGGAATTTTACTACATGCAACATATATAGCATAAATGCTATTATGTTGTCATTTTGTCGTTCGTCTTGTCCGACAATGTCAGTTTATCAAATAATGCCGCGATAAGCAAGAACTTTTTACGCTTCTTTGATGTTATTTATCGCGCTTTTCAACAAAATATTTTTAAATTATACATTAAACCCCATAATTGCGAGCTTTGAAAGAATCAATTCCTGCACAATCATGCCGCATTTTTTCTTCTGTGCGAGATTCATTGCAACGATTTCATCCAGTTTCATCACCTTATTCACATATCCGGCCTTCTCTTTGCCAAGCAGGCTCTTCCTGACGGCAAGCATACTGACCTTCACTCTCGCCTTAAGCTGCAGATAAGTCTTATATGAGAACTGATCCGGCGTCATATAGTACAACTGACTCTCCAATGTCGTCTGCGGATCGGTATCTTTCAGAATATAATGCTCTACAATACTCTTATATTTAAAAGAAACCATCTCCTGGGCCAGAATCTCCGCATAGCTGAATCTGGCGCCCAGATAGATGGAACCTGTGTCCTGCATAAAATATTTAAAATCATTGTCCTGATAATCCACTTTGGTACCTCTGTCTTTCCCTGCCGGCAGATCCACACCGACAGATTTACCACTTCGGCATCGAAACCGTTCCCGCTCCGTTACCTTGCCGGTTCCAGATCCTCTATCCTGCCGCCGCTCATGCGTATGGCATCCTCGATCGCCTTTCTGCTAAGCCCCGCCTCCTCCATCACTTCCTCCACCGTCACTTTCCTGTGAAGTTCCCCGGACAGCTCTCTTGCCGCATCCGCCACTTTATTGACCTTCTCGACTATCTTCTTATCCTTCCTGGACTCCTCCGCATTCTGTGCAATGTAGTCTTCCATGGCGTCCATGATCATTTTACCGAGCATTCCCTGTGCTTCTGCTGCCTGTTCCAGCGCTCCCAGCATAGTAACACCCACTGTCAGCGCCACGTTGCCCTCGCCGATCAGATCTTCCAGATACACGCCCTGTCCGGCATAAAGCCTGGCAATCTCCGCCACTTCCGGCAGATACAGTTCTGTCAGCCTGCTCTGTGCCTGCACGTCGCCCGCCATGGCGGACAGTGTAACGGCTTCCCGCTCTCCCTGTGAAGCCTCCGGAAGTGCCCGCAGTTCTTCCAGATACGTATTCAGATAGTCTTTCTCCTCCGCCGCCAGATACTCGTCCGGATCTGCCGGCTCCCCGATACCGATCTTATGCTGGCGCAGATATCCGTAGACCAGCTCCATCTGCTCTCCGCCAAGAGCAAGCGGCGCGAAAGCCTCCTCTACCTGCTCTCTGGAGATGCAGTTTCCCTGTTCCTTCGCGGTCTTCTTAACCTGTTCTAATGTTTTACCGAATAAGATTTCCTGATTCATCTTTTCACCGTCTATGCCCCTGTATGGGGTTCTTTATGACCTCTTAACATGAGTGTGCGTATATAAATGTTCCTCGCAGTACTCATAGTTGCCGTCACACTTGGAACAGAACCGGAACTGCAGTTCCGGACTGTCCACTTCCGTCCTGCCGCAAATCGCACACTTGTGTTTCGTAACACCCGTATTTCTGCGCACATCCCGCTTAAACTCCTGACGCCTGTGGATCTGCTTCGGATTCAGGTGCATCATGTTGCGGGAAGTGATGAAAAATACCACGAAGTTCAGCAGAGATGCAGCGATGGCAAATCTGCCCTCCACGCCTGTCTGGAAGAAATCAAACACAAGCATAACCGCATAAATGACTCCCAGCCACTTCACCTTAATGGGAATGATGAACATAAGCAGCACCTGCACATCCGGAAACGTCGCCGCAAAAGCAAGAAAAATCGACATATTAATGTAATAGGTGCTGAAAAAAACAGAAACAAAGCGAAAATAATATGCCGCCGCCCCTGTCGCCGCAAAAGTATCTCCATGAAAGAGATACTGATATCCCATCAGCAGAAAACTGCCCGCTATGGTAAAGAGCATACCCGAAAACAAATATACATTATACCGATAGGTCCCCCAGGTCCGTTCCAGCGTCGTACCGATAGAACAATAAAAGTACATCATAATCAGCAGGAAAAAGATATTCCCCGTCGGCGGCGGAATCAGAACCCATGTGATCAGCCGCCAGATCTGACCGTGCAGGATCGCATACGGGTCTAACGTCAGGTATTGAATCAGCACGCCGCTCCTGTCGATCAGTTCGATCAGATAACCTGCCGCATAACATGCCACCAGCACAAAAGACAGATTCCTGATCGCATATTTACCAAACTTACGTTCAAAAGGACTCATTATAAATAACCACGCCTTTCCCATGTATTTTCGTGTACAAAACTGAATACATTTTAACATTCCTTTTTTTAAAAGTAAACGCCGCTCCCCTCAAAAATACAGATGTCATAAAAATTTAATAAATACATTTTAAAATCTTAACACATTACCAACAATTAGCCGATTGCTTTTTGCAAAATCGTGTCGTATAATGACATGGTTCAGAATTTCCTATTAAATAAGTAAAAATCGAGCTTCGCCCGATTGCGAGATTCGCTTTGCGAACTCGAAAGACGCTGTAAAATTTCCTATAAATAAAAAAGGAGTGATATCCGAAATGAGTGAAATGCAATATACGCTTGGCATCGACATCGGTTCCACAACCGTAAAGATCGCTGTTCTCAATGAAAAGCAGCAGGTACTCTTTTCTGACTATCAGAGACATTTCGCAAATATAAAAGAAACGCTGTCCGGCCTGTTGCAAAAGGCCTATGACAGACTTGGAAATATAACCGTACATCCGATGATCACCGGTTCCGGCGGTCTGACGCTGGCCAACCATCTGCAGGTTCCCTTCGTGCAGGAGGTAATTGCAGTTTCCACCTCACTGCAGACACTCGCCCCCGCCACTGATGTGGCAATCGAACTGGGCGGAGAAGATGCCAAGATCATCTATTTTGAGGGCGGCAACGTGGAACAGCGCATGAACGGCATCTGCGCCGGCGGTACCGGTTCCTTCATCGACCAGATGGCTTCCCTGCTGCAGACTGACGCGGCCGGGCTGAATGAGTATGCCAAAAATTATCATTCACTGTACACGATCGCGGCAAGGTGCGGCGTGTTCGCCAAATCCGACATCCAGCCGCTCATCAATGAGGGTGCCACGAAAGAAGACCTATCCGCTTCCATTTTTCAGGCTGTCGTTAATCAGACGATCAGCGGTCTTGCCTGCGGCAAACCAATCAGAGGGCATGTAGCCTTCCTGGGCGGACCGCTGCACTTTTTATCAGAATTAAAACAGTCCTTCATCCGCACATTGAAGCTGGATGACGAACATATTATCGACACCGATAACTCTCATCTGTTTGCTGCCATCGGTTCTGCGCTGAATGCCAAAAAAGAGGTGCATTTTGCAATGGAAGAAATGGTGGATAAGCTTTCCTCCGATATCAAGATGGAATTTGAAGTGGAACGCATGGAGCCGCTCTTTGCCTCCGAGGAAGAATATCAGAACTTCTGTACAAGGCACGGCGCGCACCATGTGACGACTGCCGGTCTGGCTTCCTATGAGGGTAACTGTTTCCTTGGCATCGACGCCGGTTCCACGACCACGAAGGTTGCCCTCGTCAGCGAAGACGGCTCCCTGCTCTATTCCTTCTACAGCAGCAATGACGGAAGTCCGTTAAAGACGGCGATCCGCTCCCTGAAGGAAATTCATGCGCTTCTCCCGAAGAGTGCCAGGATCGTTCGTTCCTGTTCCACCGGCTACGGTGAAGCATTGATGAAGGCCGCCTTCCTGTTAGATGACGGCGAGGTCGAGACCGTTGCGCACTATAACGCCGCCGCCTTCTTCAATCCTGAAGTAGACTGTATTCTGGATATCGGCGGTCAGGACATGAAGTGTATCAAGATCAAGAATCAGACGGTTGACAGCGTACAGCTCAACGAGGCCTGTTCCTCCGGCTGCGGTTCTTTTATCGAAACTTTTGCCAAATCCCTGAACTACAGCGTGGAAGAATTTGCGAAGGCTGCTCTGTTCGCGGAGCACCCGATCGATCTGGGTACCCGTTGCACCGTATTTATGAATTCCAAAGTAAAGCAGGCGCAGAAGGAAGGCGCTTCCGTCGCCGATATTTCCGCCGGACTTGCCTATTCCGTAATCAAAAACGCGCTGTTCAAGGTCATCAAAGTCTCCGATGCTTCCGAACTCGGCAAAAACATCGTCGTACAGGGCGGTACTTTCTACAACGATGCCGTACTGCGCAGTTTTGAAAAAATAGCAGACTGTCAGGCTATCAGACCGGACATCGCCGGTATCATGGGTGCTTTCGGCGCTGCGCTGATTGCCAGAGAACACTTTGAAGAAGGCTATCAGACTACCATGCTGACTATCGACCAGATCACCAGTCTGCAGTTTGAGACAAGCATGGCAAAGTGTAAGGGCTGTACTAACAACTGCCGTCTCACCATTAACAAATTTACGGGAGGACGTCAGTATATTTCCGGCAACCGCTGCGAACGCGGCCTTGGCAAGACCAAAAACGAGAACGGCATCCCCAATCTCTATGACTATAAATTAAAAAGACTCTTCTCCTACGAACCGCTGTCCGCCGATCAGGCGCCCCGCGGCACGGTAGGCATTCCGAGAGTCTTAAACATGTACGAAAACTATCCGTTCTGGTTCACCTTTTTCACCAGACTCGGATATCAGGTCGTGCTCTCGCCCAGTTCCAACCGCAAGATCTATGAACTCGGCATCGAGTCCATCCCTAGCGAATCGGAATGCTACCCGGCAAAGCTTGTACACGGTCATGTGGCATGGCTGATCAACCAGAAGGCAGATTTTATTTTCTACCCTGCATTGTTTTATGAACGGGACGAATTTCACGGGGCAAACAACCACTATAACTGCCCGATCGTCACTTCCTATTCGGAAAACATTAAGAATAACGTGGAGGAAATCGGCAGAGGCGAAGTCGCATTCCGCAATCCCTTCATGGCATTCAGCAGCCTGCAGACGGTTACTTCCGCCCTTGCCAGGGAATTTAAAGAGCTGCCCGTTACGGAAGTGATGGATGCCGCAAAAGCCGCCTGGGACGAACTGGCCAGGGCTCGTCAGGACATGCGTGACAAAGGGGAAGAAGTCCTTCGATTCATGACGGAAAACCACGTAAGAGGAATCGTGCTTGCCGGGAGACCATATCATATTGATCCCGAGATCAACCACGGCATCCCGGAACTGATCAATTCCTACAATATTGCAGTGCTGACAGAGGACGCCGTCTCCCATCTGGCCGAGCCGGAACGCCCCCTGATCGTATCCGACCAGTGGATGTATCACTCGAGACTCTATGCCGCAGCAAGCTATGTGAAAACAAGGGAGGACCTGGATCTGATCCAGCTCAATTCCTTCGGCTGCGGTCTGGATGCTGTCACCACCGATCAGGTGAACGACATTCTCTCCGGCTCGGATAAAATCTATACCTGCTTAAAAATCGACGAAGTAAATAACTTAGGCGCCGCCAGAATACGCATCCGCTCCCTGCTCTCTGCCATCAAGGTACGGGAACAGAAGCACAAACAGCGTACCATCCGTTCCAGCGCCATTGAGAAAGTTGCTTTTACCGAAGAGATGCGCAAAGAATATACGATTCTCTGCCCGCAGATGTCCCCGATCCATTTCGACATTATGCAGGCCGGATTCGAGGCGTGCGGCTATCGCTTCGAAGTGCTTGGCAATGACAACCGGCACGCCGTAGACGTGGGCTTGAAATATGTAAATAATGACGCATGTTATCCTTCCTTGATGGTAGTCGGCCAGATCATGGACGCTCTCCTCTCCGGTAAATACGACGTCAATAAAGTTGCGATCATCATGACACAGACCGGAGGCGGCTGCCGTGCCACCAACTATGTCGGATTCATCAGGCGTGCGCTGGAGAAAGCCGGCATGCCGCAGATACCGGTGATTTCCCTAAATCTTGCCGGTATCGAGAGCAATCCCGGCTTCCACCTGAATGCTGAACTGCTCATGCGCGCCGCTTACAGTACGCTCTTCGGTGACATCCTCATGCGCTGCGTCTACCGTATGCGTCCCTATGAGACCACCCCCGGTTCCGTAGATGCGCTCCATGCGAATTGGAAAGAGAAATGCCGTGCATTTGTATCCCGTAAACACATGAATTATTACACATTCCGCAAAATGTGCCGACAAATCATACGGGATTTCGACGCCGTTCCGATTCATGAGGACATGCGCAAGCCGAAAGTCGGCATCGTAGGCGAGATTCTGGTTAAATTCGCCCCCGCCGCCAACAATCATCTGGTAGAACTGCTGGAAGCAGAGGGCGCGGAAGCTGTTGTGCCTGATCTGATAGACTTTATGCTCTACTGCTTCTACAATCAGATCTATAAGGCCGACTATCTGGGCACCTCCCGCAAAGCCGCTCTCGTTTCCAGATTCGGTATCCGGGCGCTGGAGCAGATGCGCGGCGCCGCGGCGAAAGAATTCGCCAGAAGCCGGCACTTCACGCCGCCGGTAAGCATCTATAAGATCGTGGAATACGCGAAACCGATCGTCAACATCGGCAATCAGACCGGCGAAGGATGGTTTCTGACCGGCGAAATGGTGGAACTGATCCACAGCGGCGTAAATAATATCGTCTGTACGCAGCCTTTTGGCTGCCTGCCGAATCATGTGGTCGGTAAAGGCGTCATCAAAGAACTGCGCAAGCGTTTCCCGCTGTCCAATATCGTGGCGATTGATTACGACCCGGGCGCCAGCGAGGTCAACCAGCTCAACCGGATCAAGCTGATGCTGTCCACGGCACAGAAAAATGTAAATAAATCCCTTCGGGATTAATTGAAAAAGCAGATGTGGAAAATTCCTACATCTGCTTTCTTACGATCAAATATTCATTGTCCATCTGGTAAAAGGAACAGGCAAAATTACCGCCCCGCAGGAACCGGCTCATATCATCCTCATCCAGATCTACCATGCAAACATAACACTCGTAATCTTCATCATACTGATAATTGCTACAGGTATCGCAACTGCTCATATCCCTCTTCCATTCCGCAGCATACACCGCATAATATTACACATTCTGCTTCCTTATATACAGACTCCTTAATAAAAGGTCTTGTCTACCTTACGATTGATAAATTTGATCTTACCTTTAATCTCTTCTGCCAGATTATGAATCGCCTCATCCGCGATCTCCTTCTGCAGCTGATTTACACAAAAGATGCACGTACCGAATTTATCGTTGGAAAAGAGTTTCGGTTTCTCCCATTTTACGAAATAGGAAACCCTGTTCTTCAGCAAAACCTTCTCAATTTTTTCTTTGGTCTCTAAGTCCGTTACCTGACACCATTCCAGTTCATTATGCACTTTCACTTTCTGATAGGCTGTCTCCATACCGTGTTGTCCCCCTCTGTTATAGCTCAGCTATTAGATTATAGCGCATTTTATTCAAATGTGCAATTATTGCAAGAAGCATTTTTTTATGTTAATCTATATTATGATAACAGTCCAGCAATGCGGAGAGAATTGTGCAGATTGCCCGTAGACGCTTGCTGAACTGTTATATATTATGCTATTTAACATCGGAAAGTTGAGGAACAGTCATGCCTATTAAAATCGCTGATTCATTACCGGCAACCAGCATCCTGGAAAACGAAAATATATTTGTTATGACGGAATACCGCGCATTGCACCAGGACATCCGTCCCCTGAATGTGCTGATCCTGAATCTCATGCCCACCAAGATCGTAACGGAAACGCAACTTCTTCGCAAGCTGTCCAACACGCCGCTGCAGGTCAACGTGGAATTTCTGCAGACGGCAAGCTACACGCCGCAGCACATAGATTCCAATCATCTGGAATCATTCTACACCACTTTTGATCAGGTCAAAGAACGTAAATACGACGGCATGATCATCACCGGGGCCCCCCTGGACTATATTAAGTTCGAGGACGTCACCTACTGGAACGAACTGTGTTCCATCATGGAATGGGGTAAAACCCACGTTCATTGTACCCTGCACCTTTGCTGGGGCGCTTATGCCGGACTCTACTACCTCTACGGCTTAGACCGCTATGATATGGATACGAAGCTGTCAGGCATCTATGCGCACAGGATCGTGAAGAAAAATTCCCCGCTGTTTCGGGGCTTCGACGATATCTTCTATGCGCCGCAGTCCCGTGCCATGGGCATAGCTGCGGATAAGATTGCTTCCGTGCCTGATCTGGAACTGATGGCGGTATCCGATGAAGCCGGTGTAACCATCGTCAAGACCACAGACAGCCGACATTTCTTCATCACCTGTCATCCGGAGTATGACGCTGATACGCTGGCGCAGGAATACTTCAGAGACTTAAACAAGGGCATGAATCCAGCAATTCCTGCCAATTATTTCCCCGATGACGATCCGTCAAAAGCGCCGGTCGTCAACTGGCGCTCCACCGGTCAGCTGCTGTATTCCAACTGGCTCAACTTCTATGTCTATCAGACGACACCATATGATGTACGGGAGATATAATTACAGATACTTCTCTATAAAGTCGTCCTCCGAGACAATCGGAATGCCGAGTTCCTTGGCCTTTTTGTTCTTGGAAGACTGCGATGTGGTATCATTATTGATCAGGCAGGTCGTCTTACCGGTGACGCTGCCTGTCACTTTGCCGCCTTTCGACTCGATCTCTTCTTTTAACGCATTGCGGTTCTCATAGTGTTCCAGACTGCCCGTAATGACAAAGCTCATACCCGCCAGCGTCTGTGAACCTGACTGCGCCACCGTCTCCTCCTCGATCTTCACTTCCTGCAGCAAACGCTCCAGCTGCACCATGCGCTCTTTATTATGGAAATATTCATATATGCTGCTGGCAATCACACCGCCGATCCCGTCGATCGCACTCAACTCTTCCGCATCCGCTGTCCGCAGCGCATCGATGGAGAAGTTAAAATGCCGGCACAGCAGTTTGGCGTTCGCAACGCCCACGTTCTCGATCCCCAGACCGTAAACCACTCTGGGAAGTGTGGTATTTCTGGCCTTCTCTATACGCTCCATCAGGTTGGTGTAAGATTTCTCTCCGAAGCCCTCCATCTGCGTGATCTCCTGCTCATACCGTTCCAGATGGAAAATATCAGCAAACTCATGCAGAAAGCCTCTGGCAAGAAATTTCTCCAGCGTAGACTCCGAGAGACCGTCCACATTCATGGCATCCCGGCTGACAAACAAGGTAAACGCTTTGATCTTCTTCGCATCGCAGTCCGGATTATTACAGTAGAGCGACTGCACATCATTGACCTGCCGGATCTGCGTGGGCTGTCCGCATACCGGACATATCTCCGGAATCTCCAGCGTATCGCTCCTCGTAAGATTCTCCGCAATCTGCGGGATAATCATATTCGCCTTATATACTGTGATATGATCTCCGATTCCTAACTCCAGTCCGCGCACGATACTGATATTATGCACGGAGGCACGGCTGACTGTCGTTCCCTCCAGTTCCACCGGCTCAAAAATCGCCACCGGATTGATCAGACCGGTACGGCTGGCGCTCCACTCCATCTCCGTAAGCTGCGTCTCCCGCAGTTCATCCGCCCATTTAAAAGCAATGGAATCTCTGGGAAACTTAGCCGTTCTCCCGAGTGACTGTCCGTAGGCAATGTCATCATAGGTCAGTACCAGACCATCCGAAGGGACATCATAGGCTGGTATTTTATTTTCAAAATAAGCGATCTTCTCCAGAATCGTATCCGGATTCACACGCCTGTACTCTACTATGTCGAAGCCCTGTTCCTCCAGGAAAGCAAACTGCGCCGCACGGGAATTATGCACCTGCGCGCCTTCCGCTTTTACAAGGCTGAAAGCATAGAAATGAACGCTCCTGGCCGCCGTGATCTCATTATTAAGCTGTCTTACCGAACCGCTGCACAAATTTCTCGGATTTTTGTACTTTGCATCCGTCTCCTCGATCCGGCTGTTGATCCTCTCAAACTCGCTGTAGGTGATGACGGCCTCCCCGCGTAAAATCAGTTCTCCCTGAAAAGGCACTGACAGCGGAACATTTCGAAACACTCGGGCATTGTTCGTAACAACCTCGCCCACCTCACCGTTTCCTCTGGTGACAGCCTTTACCAGTTTCCCGCCGGAATATGTCAAAACAACCGTCAGGCCGTCCAGCTTCCATGAGAGCAGCCCCTCTTTGCCGTTCAGCCAGTCCCGAAGCTCTTCTCTGCTTTTCGTCTTTGCGAGGGATAACATAGGACGTTCATGTCTTTCCTTAGGCAGTTCGTCCACCGCTTCATATCCGACGCGGACCGTAGGACTGTTCGCGATGATAACACCCGTTTTTTCTTCTAATCCTGTCAGTTCATCATACAGGCGGTCGTATTCGTAATTACTCATGATCTCCGTGTCCTGCGCATAATACGCCTCAGACGCACGATTCAGAATGGAGACCAGTTCTTTCATTCGGTTTCTTGTCTTCTCATCCACTTAATCCATACCTGCCGTTCCCTGTTATTTTCCCCATCACGTATTGCTTCATACTAATCTCCATTCCGGCACAACAAGCCCGCATGCACCGTAAAGACCGGAAACTTCCTCCCGCGTCAGTTCCCTGTACTCTCCGGGTTTCAGATGCTCCAGCCCTATATTTATAACACGTGTTCTCTTAAGGAAGAACACGTCATATCCCTGTGTCCTGCACATGCGCCGAATCTGCCTGTTAAGTCCCTGTGTCAACACCATCTTCACCGTCATGGGGCCCACCTGCTCTATCTCACACGGACGGGTCGTCACATCCAGTTCTTCCAGATATACCCCCTGGCGCATATGAGAAAGCGATTCTTCTGTCCATTCCTGCTTGACTTTAACAATATATTCTTTCTCATGGCGGTTCATGCCGCGCATCATAGCATCGATAAGCGCGCCGTCATTGGTCATCAGAAGCAGTCCTTCCGAATCTTTATCCAATCTGCCCGCGTAAGTTACCCTGACCGGATAGCGGATCTCCTGCGTCACAATTTTCTCCGCATGGGCATCCCGCTCCGTACAGACGACGCCGACCGGCTTATAATAAGCGAGCACTACTTTCCTGTCGGGTCCGGCAATCTTCCTGCCACGGACGCGCACCTCATCCCGTCCCGTCACCTTCATGCCCTGCAGCGCCGTCTCACCGTTCACCGTGACAACGCCCTGCTCAATCAGCTTATCCGCATCCCGTCTGGAACAGACACCGCAGGAGGCCAGATATTTATTTAAACGGACTTCTTCCATCTTATTCTGCATTCTTCTCTCCATTCCAAAACGCTTAAGCGCCCCTGGGCATTGCATCCTTTTGGTCCTGCAGCGGTTCCACGGCATGTTCCAGCAGGAACTCCCGCCACACATCATAGTGCTGCGCATAGAGATGAACACCGTCAAAAGTTAATTCCGCATTTAAGAAACCGTCCCGATCCGTAAAGAGCGGGTTGGCATCCAGATAGAAAATATCCGTACCGTTCGCCAGCTGTGCGGATGCAGCATTCTTATCGTTGATATTAATATTATTGAACTCTGTCTCCATGTTATTCTTTTCTCTGCTGACATGGAGATTTGCCATGACATAGATAATCGCCTGCGGCTGCCACTCCCTGATTTGATCCACTACCTTGCGATACTGTTCCAGATATGTTTCAGTATTGCCGTATCCGAGTTCATTCATGCCGAGCATAATATAGATCTTACCATACTGCTTCTCCTGCAGTACCTGTGTCAGATCCACCTTATCCCCGGTCTTCTGATACGTGATTTCCTCCTCTAACAGCTTGAAGATCATCATACCGCTGTCGCAGTAGAAATCCGCCTCCTCCAGTCCGGCATAATCCGAGATGCCCAGGGTTCTGGAATCGCCCAAAAAGGCTGCGTCGCTAAAATAACTAGTGTTTTCTTTGGCATACGGATACTCTGTCGTCAATGCAACTTTTCCTGCATCTGAATAATATCTGGAATCAATTTCCTGCGGTTCATATTCTATAAATCTTGTTATTCCTTTTGGTATATCTTCTGTTTCCCCTATATTTTCCGCATTATCCGTAGATTCCATATTGTTATTCAAATTATTTTCCGTTTCTTTACCGTTTGTTTGTTCCTTGCGTATTCCTGCATTTTCTTCCTGTTGTCCATCGTCTTCGAAATTTTTTTCCAATATATCCGTATTGTTATCTTCATTTCCGTAGGCTTCGCCCGAAAGTGTTTTATCCGCATATAATAACGGGTCACTTACATGCTCTCCGGTTCTGCCGGTCTGTGCCATCACCGCCTGCACCTCTCTGACAGCCGCCTTGAATCCAATCTCATCAGACCATAACATCACCAGCAAAGAGGTAAGCACGATTCCAAGCACATACGGACAGTTATACAGAACCTCTTTCCACTGCCCCCTGTGCCTGATGCCATTTCTTTTCTGATCAGTATGATTTTTTCTCCGCTGTGCATTCCTGTTTCTTTGCTTTACACCGCTCCGTACCTGCTGTACCTGTCCGGTTTGTTTCTCCTGCCTTGTATTACTCTTACTGTCCTGCTTCGTCTGGCTTGTCTGATCTGCCGGGTTCCTCTGATTTATCTGCTTCGTCTGACTTGCCGGGTTCCTCTGATTTGTCTGCTTCGTCTGACTTGCCGGGTTCTTCTGGCCTGTCTGCTTTGTCTGACTCGCCATATTGGCCTGATCTGCCAGGTTCTTCTGACTTGTTTGCTTTGCCTGCTTTGTCTGACTTGCCGGCTTCGCCTGTTCTGACGCTTTCTTCTGACTTGCCAGTTTCGCCTGCTCTGACGCTTTCTTCTGACTTGCCGGTTTCGCCTGACTCGTCTGCTTCCCCTGATTGACCGGTTTTCTCTGACTTGTCTGTCTTCCACAGCCTGCCGATTTTTTATGCTTTGTTTGTTTAATATGCCCTGTCTTTTTTTTCTTTGTCATAAGTTATGTATCTCACCACCACTCAAATCTGTCATCCTGCAGCTATATTCCTAAAATCTGAAATACAGGAACGGATTATTGCTTCCCACCATGATCTCATGCACCGAGAACCAGAAGATCGCCAGCAGCGCCGCCACCATAAACCATCTGTCCTTCCACTTATGATACCACTGTCTCGGATAGGGAGTCGCAAACAGGATACAAGCAATCAGTAACACCCAGTATTGTTTCAAATACCGCTCCAGATGAAGCGTGCCTACCATAACAGCAGATCTGTGAATTCCAAACATGTTACCCAGATATGCTGCCAGCTGTCTCAAATCCGTGATTGCGAATATCACCCATGTAATGGGAATCATCACAAGTGTATACACATGTCCGATTACCCCAGACTGCTCCAGTTTCCTGCCGTAACTGTTCTTCTCCACCGTAAGAATCACAAAAAACAGCATGCCCCATAGCAGAAAATTCCAGTCAGCCCCATGCCACAGTCCAGTGCATGCCCATACGACAAAGAGGTTTAGTATTGTTCTGCCTCTGCCCTTTCTACTGCCTCCCATCGGGAAATAGACATACTCGCGAAACCATCTGCCGAGCGTCATATGCCATCTGCGCCAGAACTCGGAAATCGACTTTGATACATAGGGATCGTCAAAATTGCGCGGAATCCGAAACCCCAGCATCTTGCCGAGTCCCATCGCCATCACGGAATATCCCCAGAAATCAAAATAAATCTGGAAAGAATAGGCGATTGCACCCAGCCATGCCACCGTAATATGTAAGCTGCCGGGTCCCGCCGACATAATCGTGTTCCACAGCGTCCCGATCTGGTTCGCCAAAAGTACCTTCAGCCCTAATCCTGCCGTAAAAAGTTTCAGCCCGTTCTCAATGTCTCTGATGCGGATTTTCCTGCTCTCCATCCGCTCCGCCACTTCGTCATACCGCACGATCGGTCCGGCAATCAGCTGCGGAAACATGCTGACATATGCGGCAAAAGACAGGAATCCTGCCGGTTCCTTCAACGTACCGCGGTAACAGTCTATTTGATAGGAAACCATCTGAAACGTATAGAAACTGATCCCCAGCGGCAGCGCCAGCATGAGAAGCGGTACAGACTCACGGCCGGTGAGACTATTTATGACTCCCGCTGAAAAGTCCCAGTATTTAAATACAAACAGAATGCCGAAATCAATGATGAGCGCCGCGATAAGCGCCGTCTTCCTACGTCCTGCCATCACCTTCGCAAGATTCTGCCGCGGCTTTGCCGGCTCCCGGAACATATACCGGCTCAAGACGTAATTCACGCTGACAGACAAGACGAGCAGCAGAACAAAGAACGGTTCCCCCACTCCATAGAAAATCAGACTTCCCGCCAGTAATACGATGTTGCGGTATCTGGCGGGAACGATCAGATATATCAACATAAAAACCGGCAGAAACCGGAATAAAAATCCCAAACTGGAAAATACCATCGGTAGCACTCCCTAACACAATTTAGGGTATTTTGTCAAAAAAGAGAACCCTATATCTAGTATATTCCAGTCAGAATCATTTTACAAGAGGCTATTTCCGGCAGATCACAAAAGATTGCGGTTCGAGTACGCTTCCGCCGCCTTCTGGTCTCGCCGATCCGATCTGATAAATAACATCTGTATTTTCTATCCCCACGGGAATTTTCTCTTCCTGCCCGGACGGATTACACAACATAATCAGGTCATCCCGCTGATAGGCAAACGCCCGCTTTCCCTCCTCCGCGAAGATAACCTGCAGATTATCGTGTCTGCCAAACGCTTCCTGCTCCCTCCTGACACGCAGAAGTTCTCTGACCATAGACAGGAGGGAATCCGGCCGGTTCTGCTGCTCTTCTACCGTAGGTGCCGCCCCGTCTGTATCCGTGGGCAGATACAGAAGTGCCTCATCTGCATCGGAAAATCCATAATTACGGCCTGCCTCCCACTGCATCGGCGTTCTGGACCCGGTTCTCGTATAGCCGCCCTCCTTGCAAGGCAGCTGCAAGTAACGCATACCAATCTCATCGCCGTAATAGATAAAAGGCGCACCCGGCATAGTAAAGAGGAACGCATACGCCAGCTTTAGTTCTCTCTCATCCAGATTATATGCTGCGCGGACCATGTCATGATTGCCTGTGATCAGGCAGTACAGTCCCTTCTCTTTCACCGCCTCATACTTCGGCAGATACTCTTGCAGGAAATCCTGTATACTGCGTCCGCTGTCTTTCTTAAAGAAGCTGTCATCCCTTCCCGTATCATCATAGTCCCGCATGAGCAGGTTGTAACCGTTACCGAACCAGTCGAGGAAGAAGTCCATCTGAAAACCCGCCATACCGATTGCGGAAGCCGGATTATTCCACTCGGACACCAGCGCAATCTCCGGATACTTCTCCTGCACGCGGCTTATCATGTCGCTCCACACACGGCATGTCCCGCTCTTGACCGCATCATCATTCTTGACAAGGGAATCCGCCATATCGACGCGGAAACCGTCACACCCCATCTCCATCCAGTAACACATGATATCTATCATTGCCTCACGCGTTGCCATACAGTCCGGATGGTCAATCGGCTTCTGCCAGCTCTCCTGTGGGTTCAGGAAACCGTAATTGAGCGCCGGCTGACATTTAAAATAATTGAGAATATACGCACCGTTTCGTTCACATTCCCCGGCAATATACGGAAAACCTTCCGCCCGCTTATACCAGCAGTCCGTCCAGATATATCGTTCGGAATACTCGTTTGGTTCCTTCTGACTGCTCGCCGCAAACCATCTGTGTTCCTCCGATGTATGTCCGGGAACCAGATCCATCAGAATATGCATGTCTCTCGCGTGCACCTGCTCAAACAGCTGCCGCAGATCTTCCAGTGTACCGTACCGCTCAGCCACTTTCTTATAATCCCGTACATCATATCCGGCATCCTTGAACGGGGAATCATAGCAGGGATTCATCCAGATCGCATTACATCCCAGTTCCTTGATATAATCCAGCTTTTCGATAATGCCTCGCAGATCACCGATGCCGTCCCCGTTTGAGTCCTTGAAGGACTGGGGATAAATCTCATAGAATACCGCCGTTTTCAACCACTCTGTCATACTGTTCCTCCTTTTTTGTTTGCTTTTATTTATACTCCCTTATAATCTTCACCTGACGTCTCATGTAGAGTTTCGGTTCTAACCGCCGCTGCCGTCACTTCCTGAGTCCCTTCGGATAATGGTTTTTCACCTGACCGCCCGCCGCTTTACCGAATCCCAGCGGGTAGCCTTCATATGTAAGCAGTATCCATCCCTTCTGCAATGTAGTACCGTTCAAACTCTCTACGCGCAGACTCTCCCCGCGCAGATACCGTTCCGCCTCCTGCTTCGTAAGTTCCAGCCGACGCTCCGTTTCTTCCATATAAAGCGCAAGTGCAAGTGCATGGGACGGTTCGATCCGGTTCTTCTTACCGGTTCCCAGATGCAGCCCCGCACGTACGACTTTCATGCCCTGCATAGGCCGCATCCCGCACGGCACCAGATAGATCTGTTCTCCGAACTTCTGCAGTACGCCGTTCTGCCGTTCCAGCCAGTCCTCAGGCAGCCCGATCTCACCGACCAGAAAATCCCGAATCTCATCCACCGGCATCCGCTCCGAACGCCCGTCCTCCTTCTTCCTTCCCTTTTGCCGCCCCGTTATCATTCTTCCTGCACCATCTCGTTCCCGCTGCACACCGCTTTCCGGAAAGAGTTCCCGCCTGCGCAGTCTGGCAATATAATGCCCCTCGCCTTTCAGCCTGTGCGGCATAAGCCGCATAGTGTGTTCGATACCATCGGCCGGATCATCTATCCACTCCTTGCGGCCCTCTACAAAAACACTGTCATGGCGCACCGCTTCGATTGCAAACATTTCGTGCGCCCGCACAAATCTGCTGACCACGCCCTCATCCTCCTCCGGGGCAAACGTACAGGTCGAATAGACAAGCACGCCGCCCGGCTTAAGCATTCTGGCAGCCTCCAGCAGAATCCCGTACTGTCTCTCGGCACACATGGACACATGCGCCTCGCTCCACTCCGCGACTGCCGTCTCATCCTTGCGGAACATGCCCTCCCCCGAACAGGGCGCATCTACCACGATCCTGTCAAAAAAATTCGGGAAGAAAGCAGCCATACGCTCCGGCGTCTCATTGCATGCCACACAGTTACGGATTCCCATACGCTCTACGTTCTGGGATAAAATCTTCGCCCTCGCCGGAATGATCTCATTGGATACGAGCAGTCCTTCTCCCGCCATGCGCCCCGCGATCTGCGTGCTTTTGCCGCCTGGAGCCGCACAGAGATCCAGAATGTACTCCCCCGGCTGCGGATCGAGAATCTCCACCACGGCCATTGCAGACGGCTCCTGAATATAATAGGCGCCTGCCTCATGCAGTATATGTCTGCCCGGCTGTTCCTCCGCCTGATAATAATATCCTTCCTGCGCCCAGCTGACCGGTTCCAGCGCAAACGGCATCCGCTCTTCAAACACCGCTGCAGAAGCCTTCAAAGGATTACGTCGCAGTCCATAATACCGTTCCTGTGCATAGCTCCGTATAAATGCAGTATACTCTGTTCCCAGCAGTTTTTCCATCCGATTCAGGAACGCCGCCGGAAGCTTTATCGTCTCACTCATGTTAATCCTCTGGTTTCTTTATTACTTGTCACAGGTAACCGTTCAGCCGCGCCATTCGCAAAGGCACTCCGCTCATAGCTGAGCGGATACTACTACAGTATATCGTGCCGCAAAACTTCTTGCAACATCTCAGCTGAGCATTTATAATATAAAATGTTGCACATAAACAAGAGAAAAAGAACGTGTACATAAAGAATATGTACGGAAATGAGGATTATTATGACATCGCAAATTTGTATTATCATCGCTATCCTCGTCTACCTGCTCGGCATGATCTTCATCGGTATATCTTACTCCAGGAGGAACACACAGGCGGACGAGTTCTATCTGGGAGGCCGTAAACTGGGACCTCTCGTAACCGCCATGAGTGCGGAGGCTTCCGATATGAGCAGTTATCTGTTAATGGGACTGCCCGGACTGGCATATATCTCAGGAATCGCAGACGTAGGCTGGACCGCCATCGGTCTGGCGCTTGGAACCTATTTCAACTGGTTGCTTGTCTCCAAACGCATCAGGCGCTATTCCAGTAAGCTGGGCGCCATCACGATCCCGGAATTCTTTGCCAAGAGATACGGTGACGAGAAGCACATTCTCACCTGCATTGCCGCCGTCGTGATCGTAATCTTCTTCGTGCCCTACACGGCTTCCGGATTTGCCGCATGCGGTAAACTGTTCAGTACCCTGTTCGGTATGAATTATATGACGGCTATGCTGCTCAGTGCGGCAGTTATCGTGCTCTACTGTACGCTGGGCGGATTCCTTGCCGTGAGTACGACCGACCTGATCCAAAGCGTTACCATGACCGTCGCACTGTTGATCGTCGTAGGCTTCGGCGCGGTTGTAACCGGCGGATTCGATACCGTTGCCGCTGACGCCGGTGCGCTTCCCGGATATCTGAGCATGGTACAGACTTATGTCGCTGACTCGGCTTCCGCCAAGCCATACACACCGTTAATGATGGCTTCCATGCTGGCATGGGGGCTCGGCTATTTCGGCATGCCGCATATCTTACTCCGGTTTATGGCGATTGAAGATGAAAACAAACTGAAAATATCCCGAAGAATCGCAACAATATGGGTTATCATCTCCATGGCGGTTGCAGTACTGATCGGTATTGTGGGATACAGCATGTCCAAAGCAGGCATCATTCCCATACTGGCCGGTAATACCTCTGAAACTGTCATCATTCAGATTGCTTCCGCGCTGAGCACGCATGGCATATTCCCCGCATTAATAGCAGGCGTTATTCTTGCAGGTATTCTTGCAGCTACCATGTCAACTGCGGATTCGCAGCTGCTGGCAGCCGCCTCCAGTATTTCCCAGAATCTGGTGCAGGATTTCGGCAAGAAGAAGCTGGACACGAAAATGTCTCTGCGCATCGCAAGAATCACGGTGATTGTGATCTCCCTAATCGCCGTACTGATTGCCAGGAATCCGGACAGTTCGATCTTCACGATCGTGTCTTTCGCATGGGCAGGTTTCGGCGCAGCATTCGGTCCCGTCATACTGCTTGCACTGTTCTGGAAACGTTCCAATAAACAGGGCGCACTTGCGGGCATGCTTGCAGGCGGTATCATGGTATTCGTATGGAAATACGGCATTGCAACGCTCGGAGGCGTATTCGCCATCTATGAACTGCTTCCTGCATTTATCGTCGCTCTAATCGTCAACATAGCGGTATCCCTCGTGACCGCCGCACCGGCAGACACGATTGTAAAAACATTTGAAGAAGTGAATGCGAAAAACTGACCGGTCGTACAGCGAGTATGTCCTTAAGATAATCAGATCGCAATAAACTGCCCCTGCATAGAGGCGCAGAGTCAAAGAACAGGCCTTCCTGCGTAAAGCGGAAGACCTGTTTTTGATTCTATATATTCTGCTTATAATTTCTACAAGTATAAACTGCTGCGCCGTCACTCGCTGATCGCGATATCAATCCTGCTCAATTTCTCTAATAAAACCTCTTCTTCCGTAGGAATGTCCTCGGACAGCTCGATCTGCCGTCTCACCTGCCACATCTGCTCATCGATATCCGCAATCTGGTGTGCGCATTCCGTCAGCCGTCCCACGATCTCCATCTGATTGGGCACTTCCTGCTTATACTTAAGCTGATGTTCCAGACTCGCCCAGAAATCCATGGCAATCGTACGAATCTGCACCTCCACCGCCATATCTCTCGTCTGATCCGAGAAGAATACCGGCACACTGACGATCATGTGATAGCTCCGATAACCGTTCGGTTTCGGATTCCTGATGTAGTCCTTCTCCTTGATCACAGTGATATCATCCTGTTTCGCCAGTGCCTGCGCCAACACATAAATATCATCCACATAGGAACACACCACACGGATTCCGGCCACGTCATACAAATTATTCTCTACATTTTCCAGTGTAAAATCAAGGTTCTTCCGCGCCAGCTTATTCATGATACTGCTGCTGCTCTTAAGCCGGGAGTTAATCGACGTGATAGGATTACGCCGGTATCGCACGTTAAACTCCGAATTAAGCACGTCAAATTTCGTCCTCACTTCCTTGATCGCACAGCTGTAACGCATACGCATCTCTTTATAATCCACCACCGTGCCCGCCATCTTCCTGCGCCGGTCATAGATTGCCTGATCCACCCGGGGAAATATCATCATCTCCGCACTGTCCGGTTCCAGGCCCGCCTCATCTAATGGAAAAAAAGGATTTCCGCTCATTGTCTTCTTTTGTCCTCCATTTAATAACACATGTTAGTTATTGAGTTTTTACCCACTGTTACTATAGCTCATAAATGAGCCGGAAACAATAAACGGAATCTTAAAATTATAGAAAAAAAGTAAACTCCATTGGAATTTACTTTTCGTAATTCTTGTTTACCTGCCGAGCATACTGTAGCGGCCGTTTTTATCATAGGAATCTAACAGATAGTGATTCTGCGCCTGCATGGACAAAACATCCTCCTTATCACACCTGCGTGTGCCGTTCTGTTCCTCCCGCGGCTGTCTGCGGTGCGTTTCCTGCAAGACCGCTGTGTGTGTTGTCTGCTTCCGCTGTCTGTGATAGCGTTCCCGCAGCGCGGCAGTGCCTTGCTTCACACGCTGCCTCAGCTTCAGGACGAAACTGCGCCCACCGGAAATCACACTGTACATTTCCTCCGGCACTACTATTTGTGCCGCTGCTGTAATCTGATCTGTCGCCGCAGACTGCGAAGTGCCCGTGATCCGCCTGCCTTTCGTCCGGTCCGAAGTATCCATCTGCTCCTGATGCACTGCATCCTTCCTGCCGCCGTCCGCCATGCCTTCCGCACCCGAACCACCCGTTGTCCACCTGGCATCACGAACAGGATCGGACAACCCTTGTCCGATCCCCTCCGGCTGCTTATCCGCACCCGACGAAGCCGCTCCTGCGTACATGTCGAACTTACCGCCAATTTTCCCTACAATATCCGTCCTGTTCCTGGGATGGTGGAAATGTGAAGTACGCCATGTAAGCACATGATAATCTGCTATCTTCTGTTCCTGTTGTATCCAGTTCAAGCGATTCATAAGCTGTCAAACGTCCCTCTGTACAAGCATAAAATATAGCTAACCGGTAAACACCACGCCGATATGCAGAATTTCCTGCACCATATCAGCGGAAGTAATTAAAGTAGTTTCCTTTATTACCGTAATTGTTAAACAGGTTACTGTAATTATTACTGCCATAAGTATTAAACGGATTGCTGTAGCTGCTGCTTGCTTCTGCCTTCATATTGCGCTCCGCATGCGATTCCACGGAATCCGCCCAGAGTGCCGCACGTCCTGCAAAACTGCTGTTACCGTTCCACACCTTCTCCAGCGTCGCGAGATCCGTCGCCGCCAGCTTGGTATCGTCAACCGTAAGCGTTCCGTCAGTATTCCTCGTCACGCCGCAGGAATCCAACTCAGAACTGTTCATTCTGGAAATATTATTGAGCTGCGTCACATAGCTGTCGTCCGCCCTGCTTCCGGAATCCTTCATATTCTGCAGCATCTTATTATACTGCCCGACAAATCCCTTGACAGCTGCCACTATCTGCGCATTGTCGCCGCTCTCCTTCGCCCTGGCAAAAAGAGAAGTGTCGCTCCGGTCAGTCAGCTGATCCGCATAATCAATAACCTGTCCCGCATGATACTTCATATTATAATACAGTTTCTGTGTATTTGCCGTACTTTTAACCGCATTCGCATAAAAATTATTATTCCTGCTGCTGTTTGTCAGAAGAGCGGTTCTGCTTGCCCGCTTACTCTTACTGCTCCTGCTCAGGGCACGCTGCAATAAAGACGACGTTCCGTTCATGCTGTTGTTGCCGCTTAACAATGCACTCATATAATTTCTGGTAACTCTCATATCGGTTCTGCTCCTTTCTTAAGCCTTACTTTACTGTCCATATCATATATATCGAGCCTCCCCGCCAGGAATAAAGCCGTTTGTAACAAACCACATGATTTTCGTCACAAAAGCAATCCCTGCAGCATAATCGTCAGAATAAACATCCCGTCCCTCACTTCATACTGTATTGCTCCATAATATTTCTCCACACAGTTTCGCATATTATTCATACCGAATCCATGGAGTGAAGTATTCATTTTCGTCGTCTGCAGTTCACCGTTCTTCGTCCGTATTGCCTGCTCCTCACAGGTATTTTCCACTACCAGAAAAAACATCCGCCCTTTCACATATCCCCGAATCCGTACGGTTCTCTTCCGCTCTGCCGGCACACACCTGCAGGCTTCTATCGCGTTGTCCAGCGCATTATTCAACAGAATGCCCAGATCGAACGCCTCGATGCCAAGTCCTGAAGGGTAGAGCAGATCCCCGTCCAGTATAATCCCTTCCTGTGTGCAGATCTGTCCTTTCCGATTTAAAATAACATCCGTTACCGGATTGCCCGTGCTGAATTGCATCGTCAGCCTATCGGCCGCCCGGTGCATACTGTACAGGTATTGTTCCGCTTCTCTTCCGACCTGTTCCGGTACCTGCCCGCTCTGCACGCTGACCTGCAGAAGCTGCTCCATATCCGCAACATAGTTATTAAGATCGTGCCGCATACCGCGGATACCGTCATAAAGCTGTTCCAGTTCCTTCACATGCGCCGTCATATCCGCCAGCTGCTGCTTATAGAACAGCAGTCCGTTCTTCTGCTTCTCCGAACGCATAAGCTCCCCGTAGATTTTCCTGCTCAGTACCGTACCAATCAGACACAGCACGGCAATTGTCGGCACTACCACATACATGCTGCCATGTTTTTCATACAGGAACTCAATCTCGGAACCGCTTCTGCTGTAGAAAGACACCCGCCACGATACATCAAACGCCATACCAATCACCGGCGTCAGCATGAGAAACCGAAGTCCGTGCCTGTCAATCTCCGTCACAAGCCCCGTCTGATATCGTCGAAACAGCCTGATCGTTACATACATAAGCAGCAGATATCCTGTTGAAAAGGCAAGCAGACTACCAGTCTGCATATGCTTCGAAAATGTCATATACTGTTCCGGTGTGATCGACTCCCTGAACAATCGTTCATTCAGGTAATCCAAATATCCCGTCACTGCTAACAGCCATATGCTGTGCAGCGCAAACCGCGCCATCTCCTGCACCGTATAAAACACGAGCAGAAGATACAGCTTGGCCTGTTTCGTTCCCTCATAGAGAATATGCATCACCAGAAAACTGCAGATATACATACATGCCAGTTTCACAACGCTATAACTGCTGTTATTTATTTCTCCGGCGGCATTCCCGTAGAGTAACCTGTCAACCCAGGCAGATTGGGAAAGCCAGCAGCTCAATAAAAATGCCTGCAAGAAAAAAAGTACCCTTCCGGCGGAACGATACTTCTCTTTCAACACAATAATATCTTCACATAAAAACAATAACAGCCCCGCTCTCACCAACTGCTCCATCAGATCAAGCACATTCCCCGTCATTATTTCACTCCTTCAAATACTTACAGTATAATTTCACAAATTCACCATATTTCTGCTTGGCAAGATAAATCTTCTCCCCGTTTCCCACGGTAATGCTGTCGTGATCATACCCGTTGATTGCGGACAGCGCAACCAGATATCCTCTGTGGCAGCGGTAAAACTCCTCGCCCAGCACTTCCTCCAGATGATTCATCCGCTCATAGTATTCCAGACATCCTGTCTTCGTATGCAGGATAACCTTCCGCCCGCTGTTCTCCACATACAGAATGTCCTCCACCGGAACCTTGCGGTGGCATCCCTCCGCTTTGATCAACAAATAACGGGGCGCAGTCTGTCTCTTCTCAATTTCCTGCGCGGCGCGTTTCAGAACATCTGTCATTTTATCCTGATCCACAGGTTTCATCAGATAGTGAAATGCACCTACATCAAATGCCTGAAAGACCTGTTCCTTCACCCCTGTCACAAAAATCAGGATGGCATCCGAGCGTTCTTTCAACCGTCTCGCCGTCTCCATGCCATCCATTCCCTCCATCGCAATGTCCAGAAGCACGATATCCGGCTGCCATCCTTCCTCTACACTTTCTAATAGCTTCATCCCTGAATCAAATTCTCTTGTCTGTGCCTGAGAAAACTCCCTCTCAAGCAGGGTGCGAATCCTTTCTCTCCCTCTCACATCGTCATCGCAAATCGCTATTCTCATGTCCCCTCATATCCTCAGTCCGCCGCTGTTTTCCTCTCCGCGGCAATATGCGCGCTTTTCTCATACATTTTACATGTCCGGGCGCGTAAAAATAAAATTCACCATTCTGATAGTATATCGGCACAGATATAAATTTTATTCTTTGATATGTCATGAAACACTATATTTTTGTCACAAACAGAGACTGACATAATTTACAGATCCTCATCCACGGTACTGCCTTTGAGATCCTCCTCTAACAGTTTCATCTTATGAATCATATTCTTGATCTCGGACTGTACCTCTGAGACATTACCTACATTCCCCATGCCTGCTTCCATCATCGTCTCCAGCAGATCCGCCTCTTCTCTGGAACGCTCCTGCACTTCCCTGCGCACCGCTTCCTGCTCTTCGCTGCGGTCATGCGCCGCATCAACCTGCGCCTCCAGTTCCTCCTGCTTCTCTTCCCGTTCCTCGATCCTCTCTTCCTCTTCGGCTTTCTCTTCCGCTTCCTCTTTCACTTCTTCACGAGGCTCTTCGAGTTCCTCGTCCACGTGGTCCTTCGCCTCCTCGACCAGCATGCCGAGGATCTCCTTGCCCGCCGCATCCATCACTTTATCCGCCTTATTCTGCGCGTTCACCATCTCATGATACTTCAGACGTTCCTGCTTGGTTGCACGGATCGATCCATAACACCCCGCAAGTTCCCGATCAATCTCCAGATTTCTCTTCTCATAAGTATGCTGAAAAGCATCGATGTCCAGACAACGTTCCTGATATTCTGTGAGTCTGTCTTTCTTATTCTCCAGCTGTGCAGCCTTCTCCTGCTCCTCCTCCGTAAGCTGCACTCCGGTTACGGGGTCCTCCGACAGTGCCTTCTTCCGCAGCAGTTCCTTATCCTCCGCGCTCAGTCTCCGCTCCTTTAACACTTTGACCTGCGCTTCCTCTTCCGCCGTTAAATGTATGTCAAACCGCGGGTTACTAGCTCTGTCTGCTTTCTGCAGCAGTTCCAGATCCTTCTGCTCCTGCGAGTCCGCCGCCACGCCGTACTGCTCTCTGAGTGCTTCCTTCTGCATTTCGGCAGTTTCAATGACGTCCAGATTTTCTTTCTTTTCATCCATCAACTGCGCAGCCCTGTCTCTGATATCCAATATATTCTGATCGATCTTCTTATCGACGTTCCACGCATCGCCCACGATCTTCAATGCTTTCTTTCTGGCATATTCTCTGCGCTGCGTAATCCGGTCCTGCCGCATCCCGATATCGCCTGCAAAGATACTTTTCCTGCCGCTTTGTCCGCCGAACTGTTTCCCTTCCCTCTGCGCCGCTCTCTCCCGCGCAGCACTGGCGCTGTTTATAATCTGATTCTCATTCGCATTTGCCCTGATCTGCATACTAGCCCCTCCCGTTCTACGCAACCGGCGAATTCGGGCGCAAGCATAAATTTGCGTGTACAAAATCTTCCGCATATAAATTTTCACACAAACATCCTTGTCCGCCATACATAAAATCCGTTTTATTAATATAGTTATCGGCTATTACCGTTTTTTTCTTAAGGAAAAAGGCTCTGTCAATCGATGACAAAGCCTTAAATTACATCAGTTATTATATTTTATCATAATCCGGACATTCCGAAACGAACAGGACGCGGCATCACAATGCCGCAGCCGGAAATTACCACCCCTGATTATGCTGATCGTTCTGATCATTCTGCCAGTTCTGGTTCTGCTGATAGCTCTGGTCGCTCTGCCAGTTCTGACTCTGCTGATAGTTCTGATCGCTCTGCCAGTTCTGACTCTGCTGATAGTTCTGATCACTCTGCCAGTTCTGACTCTGCTGATAATTCTGACCGTTCTGATATCCCTGATTCGGCTGATAACTCTGATAATTCTGCTGATACCCCGCGCCGCTCTGATATCCTGCCCTTCCGCCGCCGAAGGTGATCTCCTTCAACGCCACATAAAGTTCCGCATTGGTCATATAAACATACGGATTAACATAGAAAATTGCAAGAATGCCGCAGGTAAACATACTTAAGATGATCCAGCCCAAGAAAGACAGATCCAGCACAAAAGCGTTCCACTTATTGCCATCCATCATCTGCTTGCTCATGGCAAAAGCATCACTGGAATCGATGCCCGGATTCTCCGCCAGAATATAAGGAATCATCCGGTACTCATATCCCTTGATGATACCGGGTATCACTAATAAAAGCGACCACAGGAAAACATATAATGCCTTCAGGAACATGGTTTTAACAACATTCATGTAAGAATTGGAAAAACCGTATCCCAGTTCGCCAAGTTCCGCCTTCTGATAATGGCTGACCACAAAGAAACGCTGTGCGCCGACCACAAGCGGATTCAGCAGGAAAAACGATACTGCAATACCGACCACCATAACAACCAGCATAATCGTAAGGAAACCAACCATAAAGCCGGCTGCCTCCGCAGGCGACATATAACCGCCGTAGCTGGATTCATTTACCGCACTGCGCGCAGATCTGCTGCCGGCAGATGAACCGCCTCCGCTTACCATCGTCAGGACGAGTGCCACCAGCACCATCTTCCAATAGTTGAACTTGAAAAATTTCTTTGCGTTATCTTTCAATTCCGCTCTTGTCCACATAGACAACTTCTCCTCTCACCTCATACAAAATTATTGTCGAACTACTGTACTATACTTTAATATATTATCATGCTTATTGCAAGAAGAAAGTTGCCTCAGAATCTCCCGTCAATGTAATCCCGTGTCCGCCTGTCAAGCGGCCTTGAAAACATCCTGTAAGTCGGCGCGCACTCTACCACCTCTCCGCCGAGGAAAAAGATCGTATCATCCGATACCCGCGCCGCCTGCTGCATATTATGCGTTACTACCGCCACCGTATACTGTTTCTTTAAATCCCGTATCAGCTGTTCCACCCGAATGGTCGAGACAGGGTCCAGCGCCGAAGTCGGCTCATCCATAAGCAGCACTTCCGGTTCCACCGCAAGCGCACGGGCAATGCACACTCTCTGCTGCTGCCCGCCTGACAATCCGGAAGCCGGACGCTGCAGCCGCTCTCTCAGTTCCTCCCACACGGCGGCTTCCCGCAGACTGCGCTCCACGATCCTGTCAAGCCGGTCCTTATCTTTCACACCGTGAACCCGCGGCCCGTAAGCGACATTGTCATAGACGCTCATCGGGAAAAGATTCGGCTGCTGAAACACCATGCCCACTCTCCTTCGCAGTCCTTCCACATCTACGCCCGCACCGTAAATGTCCATATCATCCAGATATACGCTTCCCTCAATCCTGACATTGTCGATCAGATCATGCATTCTGTTCAGCGTCTTTAAGAAAGTAGATTTCCCGCAGCCGGAAGGTCCGATCAGTGCGGTTACCGCACCGGAGCGCAGTCCTATGGAAATATTTCGAAGCGCCTGCCGGCTTCCGTAATATAAGTTCAGTTGATCCGTTCTGATCTTAACGGCAGCCATCGGTATTCCCTCCCCCTTGTATTGCAGCGCCGGTCCGCTGACTTCCATTCATGCATTTGCAGATCTTCCGGCTCCGGTCTCCCCTCCATACGGCTCACCAGTGTATCCACGATGAGATTGATCAGCATGATCATGCAAAGCAATACCGCCGCAATACCGAACGCCACATCATACTGTGCCTTGGACATACTCAGGTATAACTCCACGGCAAGCGTGCCTCCCGACTCCGTGATCTTGCGAAGCAGTCCCATACCGCCCTCCGGCAGCAAATATCCGCTGCCGGCCGTAAACAGCAGCGCAGCCGACTCCCCCGCGATCCGTCCGGCCGCCAGAATCACCCCTGTCAGAATCCCCGGTCTCGCTGCCGGAAGCAGTATCGTGCGGATCATATACCATCTGCCCGCGCCCAGACCGATCGCGCCCTCCCGGTATCCGGCCGGCACTGCCCGCAGCGCCTCCTGCGCATTCCTCGTAATCAGCGGCAGCACCATGATCGTGAGCGTCAACGCTCCCGTCAGAATCGAATAGCCAAGCCCTAATGTCGTTCCGAAAAACATCATGCCGAATAATCCGAATACAATGGAAGGTATCCCTGCCAGCGTCTCCGTCGTAAACTCGATCATTCGCACGATCCTTCCATGTCCGGCATATTCGTTCAGCCAGACTGCCGCTCCCACACCGACAGGCACCGCAATGAAGAGCGTAAGCACTATGATATATATCGTATTGACAATATTGCCCGCAATGCCCACGGTTCCGTGCAGAATACTTGTCACTGCCGTCAGGAAAGTCCCGCTGACAGCCGGAAATCCTCTGGCAAATACACTGATCACAATACCCGCCAGCAGGAACACGGAAAGAAAAGCCGCCAGATCAATCAGCGCCAGCAGCAATAAGTCCTTCTGTTTTCTCCTTCGCACAGTTCATTCCTCCTGCCCGTCATTTTGTGCAAACATGCCTCCTATGACCGCGTTCACCGCCATAATAAATCCAAACAGAACAAGCCCGATCGTGAACAATACCTGCCTGTGCAATCCGCCGGCATATCCCATCTCACTGACGATCGCCGTGGTAAGAAACCTGACGGAACTAAAAGGCAGCGGAATATTCACACGACCACCCGACACCAGACCGACAGCCATAGCCTCCCCGAGTGCCCTGCCTACCCCCAGCACGACCGCCGTAACGATTCCCGGCCGCGCCGCCGGCAATACCACCTTGAATATCGTCTGTACCCGTGACGCTCCCAGCGCAAGCGACGACGCTTTCAGCTGTGCCGGTACTGACCGTATCGCCGTTTCACTGATATGAATCACCGTCGGCAGTATCATGACCGCCAGCACCAGCACCGCAGTCAGAAGATTAGCGCCGCCTGAAAACTGGTGCTGTTCCGATCCCCGGAATATCTTCTGCTCTGCCCTGTACATAAGCGGATTTAAAATCATAAGCCCCAGCAGTCCGTAGATCACCGAAGGTATGCCTGCCAGCAGTTCCACCGCCGCTCTCACGATCCGCGCCAGACATTCCGGTGCAATCTCCGCCAGAAAAACTGCTGTCAGCACGGCAACCGGCACCGAAATCACAACGGCCGCCGCAGTGCCTGCAGCCGAGGTCAATATGATGTAGAGAATCCCGAAGGAAGGGGAAGCCGCTGTCGGTTTCCACTCCGTACAGAACAAAATCTCTTTGATCCCCAGCTTAAAAAAAGCCGGCAGACCGTTAGCCATCATATACAGCGTTATCATAAAAACCGCAGCGATCGAGCAGAATGCACAGATCGTAAAAACTGCCTGCGCTACGGATTCCACCATGTCTCTGCGCCATCCGGCCTTGCAGCCTCCCTCTCCTGTGTAATATGATGTATGCCTCATAAACACTCCGTTTCCACCGTGTATGCTCCGGCTTCCAAGTCACGTCAGGGAATGCGGCAGCCAGGCCCGCCGATTCGATCAGTCTCTTTCCCTCATCTGACCATATATATGCAAAGAACTCCCGCACTGAAGCGCTCTGCTGTATAACCGATCCGTCGGTTACCATCACAAAAGGGCGGCGCAAAGGATAGCTGCCATCCTGTACCTGCGACGGTGTCGGCAGCCTGTCGTCCAATGCCATGACTTGCACTGTTGCGTCCGGTATGTCCGCCGAAACATAACCGATTGCTCCCGGCGTCGCCGCAACCCGCGCCATCACCGCGCCGGAAGAATCTATCTCGTTGGCATACGCACACTGATCTGCCATACCGAGCAGTTCTTCAAACGTACTTCTTGTGCCGCTTCCCGCTTCCCGTCCCACCACCACGATCGGTTCATCCGCACCGCCCAGTTCCCGCCAGTTCCTGATCCTGCCGGCATAGATCTCCGTAAGCTGCGGCAACGTCAGATGCGATACACGATTAGAAAAATGTGTGATCACCGCGATCCCGTCTATCGCCACAACATTCTCCACCGCACCTGCTGCTATCTCTTCCTCCCGAAGCCCCCTCGATGCGTTACCGATATCTGCACGCCCCTGTAATACGGATTCGATTCCCGCCGACGACCCTGTAAACTCTACGGTAACCGTGACATTCGGGTAGTCCTCCATAAAGCTTTCGGCCAGAATATCGGCAAGCTTCTCCATCGCGGTAGACCCCGCCATAACGACCTTACCGCCTGCGCGTGTGTCTTCCGTTTTCACCGCGCCTCTTTTTTGTATTGGCAAAATATCCCCGTTGCTGCCTATGCAGTGAACAAGCAGCCCCAAAACAAAACCGCACAAAACAACTCTGCCGAGTCCCGCGTTCCCTTTCATGTACTCGCTTCCCTTCCGCTGCCTCTGTCGTTCTGCCCGGACATCAACGCCTGCCTTTCTTACAATCTATGCGCCTTACCCGTTGTCCTATATCCATATCTTTCAAGTCCGGCTATCCAAAAAATTGTTCAATCGTTTAAGTTGTTTGTAAAGATAAAAATCTTTTATTTTTTTGTCTATTTTCTCCTAATTTTACACTGTTTTTTTGTCATATATGTAAATTTTTATTTTTTATCTAAAATAAAGTTGTATTTTTTAGTAAAAATATGTTATTATGACTCAAACGATTAAGTTGCCAATTAGTCGTGTTTCCTCTTATTTTTAGTTACCACCATAACTATATAATGTATCCAAAAAAGAACAGCCGGGAGTATCCCGAATGCTGTTCTTTTTGGTATGTTCTATAAAATTTATGCCTGCGATCTCATTAGGAAATCCATAAGTGCCTCACATCCCTCCATGATATCGTCATAAGTCGCATCGAAATCTCCTGTGTACCACGGATCGGCGATTGCTCTGCTGCTGCCGGCATACTCTAAGAGCTTATGAATCTTGTGCTCCGGATCACCGCCCGCGATTCTGGTCATATTACGGATATTGGCGTCGTCCATGCCAATGAGATAATCGTATGCTTCATAATCCTGCTTCGTCATCTGCACGGCGCGATGCGGAACAACAGGGATTCCTACGGCTCTCAATTTGCCTGCTGTGCCGTAGTGCGGGCTGTTGCCGATCTCCTCACGACTGGTAGCCGCGGAGGCAATCCGGAATCGGTCTGAGAGGTGACGTTTGGACACCAGGTAGGTCATGACGCTCTCGGCCATGGTGGAACGGCAGATGTTGCCGTGGCACACGAAAAGTATTTTAATCATGTTGTTTCTCCTTCCTAAAATGCCTCGATTTGCCGTGTTTTGGCGCAATTTGCGAGGTTTGCTTTTTTCGTGGAGATTGTGAAAAATGTAACGAAAATGGCAAATCGGGGCAAAACGGGTTATATTGATTCCGTCAATCGTAGTAAAAACGTAGTAGGAATTGGGGGTTTTTACTACTCTGATATTTTAGCATAACAACTTATCAAAGAGAATGTCTTTGTCAAATCCAATACTTACTATTTCAACAGATTTGGTTTCGGGTTTTGAATATATACTTACATCACTTATTTTTACAAATATAGGTGTTTTTACTTTATCCATATTATCTTTTATCCACTCATCATCTTCCACATGGCATCCCCAAAAATCATCTAAGGATACTTCTGCATCTAAAGCTATTTTCTTTAAATATTCTATGGACTTGCCGCTAGAATCAATTTTAAATATGCTATGTAATACATGGTTCTCATTAAGCCATTTTATCGGATCATCTTTTTCATAATCTCTATAACATATTAAAATGATTTCAGAGTGAGGGTGTAAATCATTCCAACAAAAATCTTTGTGTTTACTAATTATTCGTTCAATACATTCTGAAAAACTTGAGTTGTCTACAAAGCTATTATATATTTCTTGAAAAGAACAACAAGCATCCTTCAACTCTTTCTCACCCACAAGCTCATCATTCCTTATTTCTTTTTCAATGTCTTTGTCTAATTGCAAGCGCCTTATTCCGCTTATATTTTCGGAAAGGGAATTTAAAATTTGCAAAACCAACTGCATATCAATGGCACTCTGGTTTTCCAATAAACTCATTAAGCATCCACATACATTTATCATTTTTATTAATGCGGCATGATAGTTGTCTGGAAACGAAAAGCTTCTCATAGCGTTTCTAATTTTTGAAACCAGATTGTATATGTATTCACGATCTGCCTCATTATAACTTTTATCCAAAATAGGGACTGAATAATATTGAGGAACAGTCCAACAAAATTTTTCCTTTAACGGAATACTATATTTTTTATCATCATATGGCGGTATGGCAGGAATTACAATATTATAAGCACACCATTCACTTGTTCTCATACTTATATCCGCACAAGTAAAATATTCTATTCCTTGAACCTTTGAACTGTTCCGTTGTACCCATTGCATAAGCATCTGCGGTATAATATATTCCTGTTTATACGGCACTTTTCCGCTTTGATTAACAAAAGAGCAAGCCAAAATCAAAGGATAAGTTTTCAAATATCTTTTTATAACTTCAAGCCACAATGCAAAATTGTTATATTTTATTGACATTCCCCAAATAGCAATCTCACTTGGCGAATATAATAAAAGAAATTTGAACTCGTTTTCAAGTAATCTTTTCCCCGAACTCTGATCTATGCTATATTTATATTGATATTCAGAATAGTAGTATTTTTGCGGATATCCACATTCTTGCCATGCCAATGGTAACATAGTTGATAAATATAAACTAGGGAATCCTACCAAACTAAAGCGTTCATTATTAGAATATGCTCGTTTAGAAAGCGGAATATGAAAAAGTTCATCTGCATTTTTCTGAATGGATGAGGATTCATAATCAACAGCCCTCACTCTAAAAAACCGATATCCAGGAGTCATCCTAAACCTTGTATAACAATTGTCACCATTACAATTTATACAAACTCGATCATCAATTGAACCAATAAAAATATCATTTTCTATTTGGAGCATAAGTTCATCCATCAGCTCCTGCGTCCTTTTGTAATCTGCGTTTTCATAATAGTTAAAAATATCTAAAATAATATTTGAAATATTGTCTGCAACTTTTATAATTTGCGATATACTTTCCTCTAGTTGCGTTTTTTTATCACCATCAAATTCATCTCCGTTACACTGCCTAATGAGAGATAGAAATTTTTCTTTTTCTTCGCTAAACTTTTCCGAAATAATAAAGTTATTATTAAAATATCTTTTTGGCAATCCAATCTTCTTCATTAAATCCTCTATTTTCAAATTCACTCGTATATCCTCCAGCATACCTCATTTTATAAACATCTAAACTCACACACCATTTTACTATAAATTATGAAACTTGGGGAGTAGGAAATTAAAAAATGCCCTGCCGAAGCAGGGCGCAAAACTCTCTTTATTCAGATCGCCCGGAACATCTTCTGTGATACGGGCTTCTCCTCCTTGTTCTTTTCCAGCTCCTTTCTGGCGTTCTCCAAATCTTCCATCCGCCGCAGCTCGTCCGTGGCATCCTCCAGCCCAAGATGGGTGTAGGTATTTAACGTCACCCCGATGCCGCTATGCCCCATTAGGTATTGGAGCGTCTTGGGGTTCATGCCTGACTTTGCCATGTTGCTGCAATAGGTATGGCGGCAGACGTGGGGCGTGATGTTGGGCATCTGCACCCGGTAGATATCGTTGTACCGCTTGACCATATGGTTGAAGCGGTGTTCCCAATGCATGGCTACTTCCGGGTATCCGTTCTTATCCGTGAAAAGGAATCCGGCATATCCTTCCACCACCCTCTCGTACTCCGGTTCTTCCCTGTCCTCGATGATCGCCCGGAAACACTGCGCCACGTCCTCCGTCATGGGCAGCTTCCTTGTCCCCGCATTTGTCTTGGTGGATTCGATGACCAGCTTCATTGCCGAAGTCCGCTGAAGCTGGTGGTCGATGTTGATGACCTTGTTTTCTAAGTCGATATCCCGGAGGGTCAGTCCACAGAATTCCGAGATACGCATCCCCGTGTGGAAAAGGATATAGACCACTTCGTAATACTTGCAGTAGACATTGTCGTCATGGACAAATTTTAAAAACTTCCGCATCTGGTCTTTTGTGATGGCCTCCCTCGTCACACTGTCATTGACCACCACCCCGGCAAGCTCAAAGCCGAAGGGGTTCTTCATCAGCACATCATCGTCAACCGCCATCTGGAAAGCCGGGCGCAGGACGCCCCGCACCGTCTTGACGGTGCTGTAATGCCTCCCTTCCTGCTGCAGCTTGATCAGGAACAGCTTTGCGTCCGATGTCTTGATCTGCGAAATCTTTTTATCGTTAAATGTCTCGCCTTTAAGGATGTTCTGCACAAACTTATAATTCGCGAGTGTGTTCGGTTTGGCCGCCGTTTTCATTGCAAGGTAGCGTTCCACCAGCTCCCCCACCGTGATGTTCTTCCCCAAAGGGTCTGACAGGGAATCGAGGTCATACCCGATCTGCTTCTCCAGCTCCCTCAGTGATAAGCAGGGTTTCTTCCCCACCGGGAGGATGTCTGTTGGCTCCAGCCGCCAACTGTAGACGAAATGCGGCCTGCCGTTTACATGGTACTTGAACTGGTATTTTCCGTCCGCGCGGATGGATTCTCCCCTGCGTAGGACGCGGTGTTTGGAATCACGCCGTGACTTTGCTTTTCCCGCCATTTAGCAGCCCCTCCTTTACCTCCGGGTTCTCTTCCAGATATTTTTCAAATTCCCTCCGCAGGATCAGCCTGCGCCTGCCGTATAAAGCAGTGTACTTTCTAAACTTTCCTTCCCTGAGCATCCCGAAAAATTTCCTCCTGCTGAACCCAAAGTACCGTACTGCCTCCTCCGGGTTCAGGACGTCTTTTAGTTCCGGTGATGGTTTCTTCATTCTGGCTTTCCTCCTTTCTGTCTGCCGGGTTTCCCGGTCATGACATCTATCACTCTAAAGCCCGCAAAAGTCAACTACTTACGGCAAATAAAAGGGATTTATATCGCGGAACATTCCTCCACGAATTTCTCAAATTTTGTGCGGATGATGAGATACCTGTTCCCGCTGAAAACTGCGAAGCGTCCGGCATTATCCTCCGCCAGACGTCTCATCTTTTTGATCCCGATATTGAAATAGACCGATGCCTCCCGGATGGTCAGCATATATTTTTCACTGACCGGCACCGACACCTTTTCATTTTCCATCGCATTTATTCTTTCCTGCATAAATTCCCATCCTTTCCATCTAAATCCGTGTGGTGAATGCAAGCGATATCCACCCGTCCCGCTTTTCCGCATAGGCTTTGAGCAGTCCCCAGCCGTCCTGTTCCTCAACCACGGTGAAAATGCCCACACCCGTGAACTTCCCCGTCTTGGGAAAATCCGTTCCGGGTCCTTTTCGGATGTTTAAGTCGGGAATTGCCACCCGCACCATATAGGGTGCGGAAAGGGTAAGGCTCTCCATGAACTGCACCTTCCCTTCGCTGACAACGGCTTTCAGGATGGAGAGTATCTTCTCCCCATATTTCTCCCCTGCCGCCCAGCCCTTCCCCTGCGGGTTCTCCTTCTGGCCGAGCCATTCCGCATAAGGAGCGCATCCCCTTTTCACATAGCGGAAATGCGGGTCTGCCAGTGCGTTCCGCAGCTTATCTGTGGAGGCGTAGGCTTTGAGGTGCTGTATCTGCGCACGGATGCCAAGCTGCGGCGATTCAAAGGACAGCCCCGTTTTGCCCCTCTGCGTCACCCCAAGGCCGCAGAAATTGTTCTGCAGAAGGGTGACCGCCGAGCCGGAGAAAGTGAAATTCCCGGTTTCGAGGCAGGACTGTGCAAAGGCGATATCGCCCCTCACGCCCTCCGCCTCCCCTTCCGAAAGGTACAGCGGTATCATATCCAAAACAGACTGCGGCACGGACGGGTTCTTCTTTTTGAGGTATGCTTTCATCTGATCCGCCGTCACCGCAGGCTTTCCCATAATGGCAGTAAGGGAATCCGCCGCTGTGCTTCCCTCCATAGCCGCCTTGATGTCTTTTCGGAACTGCCCCATCGACAATCCAAACTTAGACCACAGATGCTCCACGTCCCCGTGGTTGCTGGCAATGCCTCTCCTGCATCCTTCCGAATGGGAAATCACCACACCATCCGCCATAGGGTCTAAGCCGAACTGCTGGCAGAGATATGCGAATAATTCCACTGCATATCTGTAGGTGGCAAGCACATGGTTCTTCGTATTCTCACCGTTCCCGGTCTCTGTCCATGCCGCTCCGCTGGTATATTTGATGGTGGCAGGCTCCGTCATTTCCACACCGATATGAGTATTGTTTGCGCCGCCTCCGCAGTGCCACCCACGGAAATCCCACGGGAGCAGTTGGTACACATCCCCGTCCGGCTCTACGATGGCATGGACGCAGGCGGATGCCTCTGCCCTGTTCCAGTTCTTCATGAATGCATCCGCCTTTGGCTGCGGGCATCCCACCGAGTGGATCATAAGACCTTTCACGGTGATGCGCTTTCCCGCTTTATAACAGCCGGACTGTGTAAGATAATTCTGTTTTAAGTTCATCCCATTTTCCTCTCTTTCTGCGCATGAAAAAAGGCACCAGTTTTTGCACCGATGCCTCATACCAAAAGCTCCATTAATTCTCTTTTTCTTCCCGTAGCTGTTCCAGTACCGCTTTCAGCTTCCCCGGAATGGGAAGCCCCGTCCGGGCGGCATTTTCCAAGATGGAAATGCCCTCATTGGAAAGGTAAAAGAAGATAACCGCCGTCCGCAGGACGCTCCCCTCCCCGATGATGTGCGTATCCACGATATGCCCCACCGCCACAAGGCTGAAAATGATCACTTTCTTAAAAATACCTTTGAATCCCACTTCGCTGGAGAGCTTCTTCTCCACCGCTGCCGCCATCAATCCCGTGGCATAATCCACGATGACAAACACCACCAAAGCATAAAGGAAGCCGTCAAAGCCTCCCATGACCGCGCCCAGCGCACCGCCGAGCGCCGCAAACGCATACTGCACCGCTTCAATAAAATTTTTCATTCCAGTTCCTCCTTAAAAATTTGCATTAAAAAAAGCACTATTACAGTGCCGTTTCCAGTTATGCGCATTCCACATACCGGATGAATGCCTTGCCGTTTCCTTCGTTTACCCCCGCCTCGGTTTCCGCGGGGTAATATTTCCCGTTGTAGGTGAATGGCGCGACACCGTCCACATAGCCAGAGCCACCCGCGCCTGACTCACCGCGAAGACCATAGTTGCCGCCAAACCATCCACCGCCTCCGCCAGATTCCGCAGTGTTGCCTCCGGAGTAATAAGGCGCAGAGCCAAAGTTGGTGGAAGGACTGCTCCCCGTGGAAATCTGCCGGCCTCCCAATGCGCCGCCGGAGCCGTTGCCTCCGCGCTCACCTCCTCCGTCCCCGCCCTTGTGGATTGTTCCATTGTCTATCCCGCCACCACCGCCTCCGCCTGCAATAATCAGTATGCAGGAGCGGTTCGTATAGTTGGGGTAATTAGAGCCACTCGCACCAAGCGAACCATATCTGGTTGCCACATGGGTAGCTCCCCCGCCGCCTGCCCCGTACTGCTTGCCGCTGGCATAGTTAGAACCGCTTTCCCCGCCGTTGGTTCCTGAATAGGTTCCGTTCGCCGCACCGCCATTATAGACATACAGCACCTCTCCTTTTTTCATCTTCTTATATCCTTTGGAATGCCCTCCAAGACCGCCCTCCGCCACAAGGGAGTCTGCCTTTGCGCTGCCCCCGGAGCCGCCCCATACTTCAAACTCATAGATGCCATCCTGTGGAATGGTAAACTCCACATAATTCCCGGTATAGACAAAGTCATACTCCGTGGTCACCCACATGGCATAGAGCGTGGCCCCGGCAGGGAATACGCCTTTCTCTCCCGGCTTATAGGATGGCGTGGAAAGGGAATCAATGCTCCATCCGCAGAAAGACATATTTTTTCTCGTGTAGGGGTTTGCCGGGATTGTGGTAGGCTCGCTTTGGGAATTTCCATTGTTATAAAAGCAGTCAGCAGTAAAGGATTCCGCCGCCCCGTTCACCGTCAATGTTCCGCCGTTGGGCATCAGCCCGATGGTCATCTGCTTTTTGAATACCGCATAAAGAGTGACTGGTTCTTCCGAAGTAATGATATATTCCGTCAGCACCTTTTTCTCTGCGGAATCATCCTGCCGCCATCCCACAAAGGTATAACCCTCCAGCACGGCTTCCGGGGCGGCGGCAATGGCGTCCTCCCTGTCCGGCACAGTCCTTTCTAATGCATACCCCGTGTCGATCTGGTACGTTACCTTCACCCCTGCGGCATACACCCTGTCCTCTCCCACAAAGATGCGCGTCACCCTTTTTGTGGCTGCATCCTCATAGCAGAGATAAATGGTGGTGGCGCTGTAGCTTTCCATTGCCCGGTATTCATCAAGGCTCACCAGTTTCATCACAAGGCCGGTGCTGCTCATCATCTCCGCCACTTTTTCGTCCAAAGTCTGCACAGATTCCCCAAGGGATGCATTAAAAGAAATGACACCGTCCAGCTCCCCGATGATATTTCTCGCAGTAAATACCGCAGTTCCATCTAAACCCTGTCCCCCACTTTGGTGATCCTCGAATACCCGGAAGGCTCCGATGCCGCCGTGGTGCCTGCCTGTGTGCAGACCAGCGTTGCCCAGCCCGGAGCGCCCACGGCGGTCACCGCATCCCCTACGGCATAAGAGGTTGCACGGGTGAGCGTCTCTCCGCCTCCCCCGCCGCCACCGCTCCCGGCTTTCAGCGTGGGGAATACT
>CAJTPS010000011.1 GCA_910578555.1 uncultured Lachnospiraceae bacterium | reverse complement strand
GCAGTGCGCCCCTGTCCTCCCTGCTGTCATCACAGACAGCTATCTTCATCCATATTTTCCTCACTTTCCGTCATAAATTATATCGGATTATAGGGCATCCTATCAAACGCCATTGCACAAAACGCCCATAAATTGCACAAAACGACTATGAATCAATCTCAGAATATCACCGAAATGGCTAAAGTTTTTCGCCTTTCGTCCGATATAACGTTTTTGCTTTCCAAGTAATTTCCGTTATCAGGCCGCCCGGCCTGCCTGGGAAAAAAGCAGACCGCCAGAATTGGAAAAAGGGCCTGTGAGCCCTTTTCCTCTTTATCCTTAGTGTAATTCCAGTAACCGAGATATGTTCTCCCCTAATGCCATCTCCGCTGCCCTCTTGTCCGGGCTGACAAATTCAATGAGTTGCCTGTATAGATACGGCTCCCCATAAGGGGCATCTGAACTGTACAGGCATCTCTCCGGCAGCTCGGTCAATGCCATTTTAGTGGCAATGGAAGCAAATGCCGCTGAGAGGTCTAAGTAGATATTCTCATGTTCTTTCGCAAATTTTATGACCTCCATCCAGTTTGAGCCGCCCAAATGTCCGAAAATAACGGGAATACCGGGATATTTTTCGCATAAGGACATCAGAAGTTTTATCCCCTCCATCGTAACCGGGTGGAAAGTATGTACCCAAACCGGATAACTCCTTGTATCCATCAATGCCTGAAATACAGTGTCCAACTGCCTGATCTGCTGCTCGTTTCCGGGTGTAAACTCTCCGATTCCATACAGAGAATTGGAAGTGATCTGTGTGTCAATCCATTTTTCCGTTTCTTCCAGTTCCATTCCCAAAAGCACAGCGCCGAAGCCTAAAAAGCGGTCAGGATATGCCCTTACTGCCTCTGCCACTTCTGCAATATTCTTTTTCAGGCGGCTGATGTTATCCTCCTTAGTGTTGGAACCTGCTAAAATCTTATTCAAAGCCGCCATTTCTTCTTCCAGTTCATTTAATGTGCCTGCTTTCTCCGGGTGCGGTGCCGTGCAGAATAATACCGTCTTATCCACCCCCGCCGCATCCATTTTCTCCAGCTGCATTTTTATGGGGAACATGATATGTTCGTGGCTGTCTATCACCATTTTCAGAACCTCCTTGACAATTTTGGTATATTGACGTTAGCATTAAGGAAAGCTAAAATCAAGTACGCACTTTTTTGAAATAAGGTTTCCTTTTTGAAACCGTGCGTGGAAAGGGGCAATACATAATGGCAAAGGTGCAGGCAGTGGATGAACAATGCCCGGTTGAACTTGGGCTGAATATCCTTAGCGGAAAATGGAAACTGAAAATATTATGGCATCTCTCCAAAGGCACAATCCGTTTCAATGAGCTGCAGCGGCTCCTGGGCAGCATCACCACCAAGACACTGACGGAACAGCTCCGGGAACTGGAGGAACAGGGAATCATCCTTAGAACTGTTTTCCCGGAAGTCCCTCCGAGGGTTGAATATTCATTAAGCGAAATAGGCAATACCCTGAAACCAGTCTTAGGCGGGCTGTGTGAATGGGGAAAGACATATCAGGAATACCAGAGGCAAGGAAAATATGTGGAGAAAGGCTACCAATGAAAAGCAAAAAAGAGCCACCATCCAGCCCTTTTTCACAATTGTCATTTATTCATTATTTTTTTACCGCTTTGCTCATATACTATCACGAAAACTGCTTATACAATCACGGAAACCCTTATATTATCACGAAAACTCTCAGGCAGTTTCCGTGTTCGTATAAGGGTTTTGCCTGATAGTATCGACTTTTGCCTGATAGTACAGCAGTTTCCGTGCGAGTATCCGAGTTTCCGTGATAATAACCGACTTTTGCCTACGAGTATATACTATCAGGCAAAACAACCCCAGAACAACCGTTCGCAACCATACTAATGTAAAAATGCCCTCAAAAGCACACGGAAATAATGTAACTTTGAAAGCTATGTAGTGCCGAAAGTGCCGTGTTTACGGGCTTTGTGGGCTTTCCGTGTCTGTATCTACCGGAAACTAAGACACCGTTGGGTACTAAGGTTATCGCTCCAAAATCATATCAACAACACTACCTATCACGATATGCATTTTTATCAGCAATGAATTATCAGATTTTATAAAGGTTACTTTTTAAATGGGAAAAAACAATTAAACTTTCATCTGCTAACTTTTTTATTTGGGAAACTTTAATTTTTGAAACATATTTATTATTGCTATGTATAATTCCATTCCTTAATCCTCTCAAGCCAGCCCACTTTTCATAGAATCCAGCTGAATACATATTCATTTTGTCTCTCAAACATCCATCTAAAAAAGACTCAATTATATCCACAGCAGACTGTATTCCTGTAATCTCGTATTTATGCAAAAACACTTTGCTGCCATATTCACACAATTCATTACTAACAAGCGCCTTAAAATAATCATTAAATAATTGTTCTATTAATGACGCTACTATAATAATATATGGTTTTCTAAAATAATTTTTCGAGAATACTTTTATTGCACTTAGAACTGCCATTGCTTGTTCAGGTGCCATATCCTTGCATATCTCTTCTTCAAAAGTATCCATTATTTCCAGCCAAAAAGTATCATCATTATCCGCATACTTTTCCAATATCCTCTCATATGCGTTATTGTATTTATCTAACTCCGTTTTATCTCCGTTCCAACACCCACCCTTTATAATACATTGATATTGAAGTTCTAAATTATTTTTATCACAATTTTTACTTTGCTCAAATAAGTCTGTAGAAGAATGTATAAAATCTAAAGCATTAAGTGGCGGAAAACTATTTCCCCACCCCATAGCATTTCCACACACATTACACACTAATTCAGTTGTTCTTTGATTAAACTTACCTTTTTGAATATTCCCACATTTCTCACATATAAAATCGTATTTCACCATGTCAAATTGCACTCTTCCTTTTTATAGCACAAATTAAATCAAAATTCAGCAAATCACTATACCTACTTAGTAGCAAAACGTGAAATACTTACTACTTAGGATTTTCTCGACCTATAGTTAATATATCATCCTTAATTTCTGAAAAATAATCATGTTCTTCTGCCAATTTAACTTGTTCTGAATTCAAATAGTTCTTTACCATATCATAATAATCTTCAATATCTTCTGGGTCTGTAATAGCTTGAAGCGCTTCACCTACAGAAGTAAGAATTACATTTCCAATTGGAACTTCACCATTTTTATGCTCGTTGAGAACCTCTAGCTTATCCCCTATGCATAATAAAACTCTTTTTTGAGTTATTCCTTTGGAAACATACCCACTAATAGAATTAAATCTTATCACACCTAATGCTTCAAGCTCATTTAGTGCATTAAAACTCAATCCTAATTCATGTAATCTATCATTATTCATTTTATATGGAACAAATAACTTCCGAAATGCCCCCATAACATTTCCATCTTCCATTAATGGGCATATAAAAACATTCATACTGCAAATAACACGAAATGCCATTGCTAGTTTAGGCGTTATTTCAGAAAGAATTCTAATCATATTAGGTGGCGTACTCCCTGGTCTTTCAAATTCATTTGCAAGTATTTTACCCCAAATCAACTGTATATCTTCGGAACTCACAAATCCTGCTGAATCCATATAGCGCTCTAACCATTCCTCACTAACCCCAGATTTTTCAGAGAAATCCGTCCCTTCTTTTGTATTTTCCATAGCTATATCAGCAATAGATTTCTGATTCTTGATCTTTTTAAATGTTTTCTTCATATTCAATACAGTAAATATCTTTGCTTCAGGTGACATATCCGATTTTTCAATTTCCTCTATGTACATATTTACAGCCTTTTGTTTTAAACCAGCATAGGGAAATAGCATTCCCATAACTCCTGCAGCTTTATTTAGTACATTATCATTTTTTACCAAATCAACCGCAGTCTTTGCTACAGCAGTTCCAGTAGTAATATCCATAAATCAATCACACTCCCTTTTTGTTTTTCCAAATATATTAAATATCACAAACTTGTATATTAGAATTCATATAAAGGTCTTAAAATATTTTATCATATTTTGACATTCTTTGCCATCCAAAAAAAAGCAAAAATCCTATCCAAATTTATATCTCCACCTGCAACAGAAAGCCTGTATCCATCTTCTCCAAAGTCTTTTCCCAACTAATGTATTACAAAAATCTCCTATCCAATATCGCTAAGTAAAAGGCAATATCCTCCATATTTCAACAGCATTTTCAGCCGAACTGATACCCTTTTCCGCAAAAAACAACAATATCCTACACCCTTTTACCTTTCCGCCATATACTATCACGAAAACCCCCGACTTTTGCGTGAAAGTATACTTTTGCCTGATAGTACGATTTTCTTCCCAATCGCCATCCTATCAGCGGCATCCAATAACACGAAAAAGCGGGGCCCACCAACCACCGTGATGAACCCCACCAAGCCTAAAAAACCCTGATTTTAAGCCATTCTTCTATACTTTTGCCTGTTCGTATCCAAATTCCTATGGCATCAATTTAAGATAGCCGCCTGCGCCGCCGCCAATCTCGCAATCGGCACTCTGAACGGTGAACAGGACACATACGTCAGTCCAACCTTATGACAGAACTCCACAGACGAAGGATCGCCGCCGTGTTCGCCGCAGATACCGAGCTTGATGTCCGGTCTGGTCGCACGACCTTTCTCTGCCGCCATCTGTACCAGCTGGCCTACACCGCTCTGATCCAGTCTTGCGAAAGGATCTGATTCATAGATCTTGTTCTTATAGTAATCGCCCAGGAACTTGCCTGCGTCATCACGGGAGAAGCCGAACGTCATCTGCGTCAGGTCGTTTGTACCGAAGGAGAAGAACTCTGCCTCTTCGGCAATCTCATTTGCCAGAAGTGCGGCTCTTGGAATCTCGATCATAGTTCCCACATGATACTTGATATCGGAGTTTTTCTCTTTCTTCACCTGCTCTGCCGTTTCTACCACAACATCCTTGACAAACTTGAGTTCTTTCTTCTCGCCTACGAGCGGAATCATGATTTCAGGCACAATATCAAAGCCTTTCTCATTCTTCACTTCGATGGCTGCTTCCATAACGGCTCTCGTCTGCATCTTTGCAATCTCCGGATAGGTAACTGCCAGACGGCATCCGCGGTGGCCCATCATCGGGTTGAACTCATGCAGGGAATCACAGATTTCCTGTACTTCTTCAGCAGTCATCATCATCTCCACGGCCAGATCATCAATATCATTCTGGTCTGTCGGAACAAACTCATGAAGCGGCGGGTCCAGGAAACGGATCGTCACCGGTCTTCCCTCCATAACTTCATACAGCGCCTTGAAATCGCCTTTCTGGAAAGGAATCAATGCGTTTAATGCTTTCTCTCTCTGCTCCACTGTTCTTGCCAGTATCATCTGACGGATCTTTGGAATCCTGTCAGGTTCGAAGAACATATGCTCGGTACGGCAAAGACCGATACCCTCCGCGCCGTACTTCACAGCATTCGCCGCGTCTGCGGGCGTATCCGCATTGGTGCGCACCTGAAGCTTACGGTACTTGTCCGCCCATTCCATAATACGACCGAAATTGCCGCTGACAGATGCCTCCACTGTCTTAATATCACCTTTATAGATCTTACCGGTGGAGCCGTCCAGGGAAATGTAGTCTCCCTCATGGAACTCTTCTCCGCCCAGTTCAAATACTTTATCATGCTCGTTAATCGCGATCTCGCCGCAGCCTGACACACATGCCGTACCCATTCCGCGGGCCACTACTGCAGCGTGGGATGTCATACCGCCGCGGACTGTCAGGATACCTTCCGCCGCATGCATACCCTCGATGTCTTCGGGAGAGGTCTCCAGACGTACCAGAATGACTCTCTCTCCTTTTTCATGCGCCTCTTTTGCCTCCTGCGCGGTAAAGTATACTTTACCTGCCGCCGCGCCGGGTGATGCGGGAAGTGCCTGTCCAATCACCTGTCCTGCCTTCAAAGCTGCCGGATCAAAGGTCGGATGCAGCAGCTGGTCCAGAGATTTGGCCTCGATACGAAGCACTGCCTCCTCGGGCGTGATCATGCCCTCATCTACCAGATCACATGCGATCTGGATCGCCGCCGGTGCGGTTCTCTTACCGTTACGCGTTTGTAAGAAGAACAGCTTGCCGTCCTCAATGGTAAATTCCATATCCTGCATATCACGGTAATGGTTCTCTAATTTATTGGCGATCTCCATAAACTGCTTGAAGCACTCGGGAAGATCCTCTTCCAGCTTTGTGATCGGCTGCGGCGTACGGATACCTGCCACCACGTCCTCGCCCTGCGCATTGATCAGGTACTCACCGTAGATGCCCTTGGCGCCGGTAGAAGGATTTCTGGTAAAAGCAACGCCGGTGCCGGATGTGTCGCCCATATTGCCGAATACCATAGCCTGTACGTTAACAGCCGTACCCCAGTCGCCGGGAATATCATTCATTCTTCTGTATACGATGGCTCTCTCATTATCCCATGAGCGGAATACCGCCTTGACCGCTTCCATCAGCTGTACTTTCGGTTCCTGCGGGAACTCCTCGCCTTTATTCTCCTGATAAATATTCTTGAACTTGCCGATGATTTCTTTCAGATCCTCCGCAGTCAGGTCGGTGTCAAACTTAACACCCTTTGCTTCCTTGATCTCGTCCAGTATTCTCTCAAAATAGGATTTCGGAATCTCCATAACAACATCGGAGAACATCTGAATAAATCTTCTGTAGGAATCATACGCGAATCTCGGATTGCCTGTCTTCTTCGCAAAGCCTTCCACTGCGACGTCATTCAACCCCAGATTAAGAATTGTGTCCATCATGCCCGGCATGGAAGCCCGTGCACCGGAACGTACCGATACGAGAAGCGGATTCTCCGTATCTCCGAATTTCTTTCCCTGTTTCTCCTCCAGCCCTGCAAGTGCCGCAAAGATCTGCTCTTTGATCTCATCGCTGATTTGCCGGCCATTGTTATAGTAGTCCGTACAGGCTTCTGTCGTGACCGTAAAACCTTGCGGAATCGGCAGGCCCAAGTTCGTCATCTCAGCAAGGTTCGCACCTTTACCGCCGAGAAGATTACGCATGTCGGCATTGCCCTCCTCAAATAAGTACACCCATTTCGCCATAGTTTTCGCCCTCTCTTTTCCTTAAATAAGCCATTCTTCCTGTATACGTTTTTCCCATAACAGGAACCGCAAAAACGCCAAAAATTAATCATATTTATGGCACTCTTGCACATATTTCTTTATGCTCTTTTATTATTTTACCATAAAATTGGAAATTTACCACCCGTTTTTTGTAGTTAATGCAACAAAAAAGTAAATCTGCTTCGCAAAACAGCTACGGCATAAATCCTTCGAAAATGAACACATCGAACTCATCCCTTATTTCCCGAAGTTCCTGCGGACTCCTGACCGTCCACGCCACCGCCGGATTGCGGAAGAGTTTTCTGCAGATTCTTCTGCCCGGCTCTTCCCGGAATCTGTGATTGTACGCTATGAAATCCGGCTTCGTGATAAAGTTTAACAACAGATGGGTCAGGAAGAAATAGAATATGCTGCGGTTCTCCCCGTCAATGCGGAAATTGGACGCGAGCTGTCCCCTGACAACCTCATTGCGGTGCAGGCGGTACCAGCACAACACCATGGGGTTAAAGGATTCGATACAGTACGCGCCGTTGTAACCGCGCAGTATCCGGTCGATCACAGCGCACTCTGACACATCCGCCTTCTCCGACTTGATCTCTATAATTAACGGCACACGTCCCCGCACCATGGAAAGCAGTTCGTTCAGCTTCGGAATCCGCTCCCCGGAGTTACACAGGGTAAACTGCTGAAGTTCTTCATAAGTATAGTCCTCGACATTACCTTTCACACCGCAGATACGTTCCAGCTTAAAATCATGGAAAATCACCGGTATGCCGTCCTTTGTCACATGCACGTCCAGCTCCATGCCGTAACCCGCCTCCACCGCCTTGCGAAACGCCGCCATAGAATTTTCCGGCGCACCGGCGGCATTGTCATGCAGCCCTCTATGTGCAAAATACCGTTTCTGGAACAGACTCGTATCCGGACGTTTTAACATGCGCGGCATAAGCGCAAGCAAATACAGAATCCCCGATGTCGTCACTGCCTCCGTTACCACTTTTACTTTTCTTAAGTTCATCTCTCAATATCCCCGCCGTCTTCTTTCATTACTTATGAGATCATGATCATCCCGTGCTGATCAGGCAATCTCATCCTATTTCGATTATAAGCATCCTGTATAAAACTGCAAGGTTTTGTTGCAAATTGTATGCGCCGGCATTTTTTAGGGCGAATATTCCCGCTATTTCCCTTTTTTGTTGAAAAAGCCCCGCTTTTGTGTATAATGGTAAAGGTAACTGCGAGATTTGCTTTGCAGACTCGTTATTAATTGCAATTTTAAACAGGAAAAAGAGGTTTCAACATGATTCAGGCAAACAACGTAACACTGCGCGTAGGCAAGAAAGCGCTCTTTGAAGACGTAAACATTAAATTTACGGAAGGAAACTGCTACGGACTCATCGGCGCTAACGGCGCGGGCAAATCCACCTTCTTAAAGATTCTCTCCGGCGCGCTGGAGACCACAAACGGCGACGTGTCCATCACGCCCGGCCAGCGGCTCTCGGTGCTGGAACAGGACCACTTCAAATATGATGCCTATCCGGTGCTGGACACCGTCATCATGGGCAACGAACGGCTTTATCAGATCATGAAGGAAAAGGATGCCATCTACGCCAAGGAAGATTTCTCCGACGAGGACGGTATCCGCGCCAGCGAACTGGAAGCGGAATTTGCAGAGATGGACGGCTGGGATGCGGAGTCTAATGCCGCCATGCTCTTAAACGGTCTCGGCGTCGGCACAGAACTGCATTACAATATGATGGCTGACTTAAACGGTAACGAGAAGGTCAAAGTACTGCTCGCCAAAGCGCTTTTTGGCAATCCGGACATCCTGCTCTTAGACGAGCCGACCAACCATCTGGATCTGGACGCGATCGCGTGGCTCGAGGAGTTTCTGATCAACTTCGAGAACACGGTTATTGTCGTTTCCCATGACCGTTATTTTCTGAACAAGGTATGTACGCACACCGCGGACATCGACTATGGTAAGATTCAGCTCTATGCCGGCAACTATGATTTCTGGTATGAATCCAGCCAGCTGATCATCAAGCAGCGCAAGGAAGCGAACAAGAAGAAAGAGGAGCAGATCAAGGAACTGCAGGAGTTCATCTCCCGCTTCTCCGCCAACGCAAGTAAATCCAAGCAGGCAACCTCCAGAAAACGCGCGCTGGAGAAGATTGAGCTCGACGACATACGCCCTTCCAGCCGGAAATATCCCTACATTGATTTCAGACCGGAACGTGAGATCGGCAACGAAGTGCTCACCGTGGAAGGACTCAGCAAGACAATTAACGGAGAGAAAGTCCTGGACAATCTTTCCTTTATCGTAGGCCATGACGATAAGATCGCTTTCGTGGGCAGCAATGAACTCGCAAAGACGACGCTCTTCAAAATTCTCACGGGCGAGATGGAACCCGACGAAGGCACTTATAAATGGGGCGTTACCACCTCACAGGCTTATTTTCCAAAGGATAACACCGCGGAATTTGACAACGACTACACGATCACCGACTGGCTGATGGGGTACTCTCCCGTCAAGGATGTGACCTATGTCCGCGGTTTCCTCGGCCGTATGCTCTTTGCCGGTGAGGACGGCGTGAAGAAGGTCAAGGTGCTCTCCGGCGGCGAGAAGGTGCGCTGTCTGCTTTCTAAGATGATGATCAGCGGCGCCAACTGTCTGATCTTCGACGAGCCGACCAACCATCTGGATATGGAAGCGATCACCGCACTGAACGAAGGCATGAAGAAATTCAAGGGCGTGGAACTTTTCTCCTGCCATGACCACCAGGTTGTACAGACGACGGCGAACCGCATTATGGAGATTCTGCCGGACGGCACGCTGATCGATAAGATCACGACCTACGACGAATATCTGGAAAGCGACGAGATGGCGAGAAAGCGTACGGTCTACACGAGTACGGCAAGCCAGGAAGAGGACGACTGATCCGGCTCTCCGGTTACGGATAGATAATCCCGGAACAAATCTTTGACAGATAAACTTCTACAGATTTATATGGTAGAGAAAAGAGAGAGGGAAAAATGAAGGCAGTCGATCTGCACACCCATTCAAACAAATCAGACGGAAGTTTCAGCCCTGCAGAACTGGTGGATTATGCGATTGCCAGAGGGTTAAGTGCCATCGCGCTGACCGACCATGATACGGTGGACGGTCTGGCGGAGGCCATCGGACATGCCGGGGCGCTTTCAGCGGCGGGGCGGCCTTCGATTGAGGTCGTTCCCGGCATAGAATTTTCCACCAAATACGATCGGCAGGACGTGCACATCGTCGGTCTCTACATCAGCTACGATTCTCCCTTTTTCACCAAAAGGCTGCAGGAATTTGTAGATTCACGCACCGGACGCAACATTAAGATGTGCCGCAATCTGCAGGCAGCAGGCATCGACATCACATATGAGAAACTGCAGGCAGTCTGCCCCGGCGCCGTGATCACAAGAGCACACTATGCTTCCTATTTATTTGAAAACGGTTATGTGAAGAGCCGGCAGGAAGCTTTCGCACAGTATCTGGGCGATCACACGAAATACTTTGTACCGCGGGAAAAAGTGACGCCCGCACAGGCCGTGGCACTGATCCTGCAGGCCGGCGGTATTCCTGTTCTGGCACACCCGCCCCTCTATCACATGGGCAGAAACCGGCTTGACGGACTGGTATCTTCTCTGAAAAATGCCGGGCTCATGGGCATCGAAGTGCTCTACAGCACCTACAGTCGGCAGGACGAACGGGATATGCTGCAGCTCGCCTCCAGGTACGACCTGCTTCCCAGCGGCGGCTCCGACTTCCACGGAACCAACAAGCCGAATCTTGAACTCGGCACCGGATACGGCAGGCTGTTCGTACCGGAAGAATTTCTGGACCGGATCAAAGACTGTAAATCCCTGCGGAATTAACTGTAGAAGATTTGTTTTACGAACTCGAATAAACGGTAGAAAGGATATACAGACACACCATGAAACTTCTGTTTACCGATTTAGACGGCACACTTTTGAATAACAATAGTTATGTATCCCCGGAAACCAAGGCGTTTCTGGACGAATTTCTTGCCGCCGGCAATAAGCTGATCCTGTCCTCCGGGCGTCCCAGAGACAGTGTTCTGGAAGTCAAAGAAAATGCCGGCCTCACGCAGGACGGCATTCTTCTGATTTGCAGCAACGGCACACAGGTGTATGACTGCGACAGCCGGACGACGATCATGGAGAAGCGCCTTCCTCTGTCCTATGTGTCTTATCTCCAGGAACAGGCCGCAAAGTACCATATACATATACAGACTTACAGGGAAGACGCCGTCGTCTCCCCTGCAGATGATGATGAGATAAAGTTCTATCGCAGAAAGATCCATCTGCCGCTGATCGTCTCTCCGAAGCTGACGGATGCGCTGACGCAGGCGCCTTACAAGATGCTGGCCATCAGCCTTGACGACTTTAACAGACTGGAAGCTTTTCGTCTGGGCATCACTGAATGGGCACAGAACAGAATCCAGACCATCTATTCCAGTGAGATCTATCTGGAACTCTTTGAACACACCGCCGGTAAAGGGAATGCCGTCCGTTTCGTGTGCGATCACTTCGGCGTGCCGCTCTCGGATGCCTATGCCGCCGGCGACGCCGACAACGATATCTCCATGCTGCAGGCCGCCGGCTGTGGCATCGCCATGGCTAACGCCTCTGATCATGTCAAAGCGTCCGCCGATGTCGTGACGGATCTCGATAATGACAAAGACGGGCTGGCGGATATGATGCGCAGACTGCTGCGCTGACCGTCTCCCGCACGGTACAGATCCGATGCGGGAAACGCTTTCATCCGTATTTTCCTAGCCTTCCACGATCAGGTATCTTCCGTCGCCGACATCAAACACTTCATCGGCTTCCAGGATTCCTTCTTCGTCGGCGCCTTCCATATCCACGCCTTCCTCCTCGAAGAACTCCCACACTTCCCCGACAGAATTCACGACTACCGCCATACACTCTTCCAGAAAACTCTCTGCGCCCTCCAGCGTTTCCGCCACCGGCTCCGGATAGAGCTGTGACTGATGATCCAGAAAACACTGCAATACTTTCTCGTCAAACATAGGTCTCTCTCCTTCTTTATTTTTTATATCCTTTTATCTGTACGCTCCGGCAATTTAGTTTACATAACTTCTTTTGCCGCGCACATTTTCCATCACGCTAGTTTACATAACTCAAACTTCCTATCAAATCAATCCGCGCTTCTTCAGTTCCTGACACACTCTTCCAACAGGCAGTCCGACCACATTGTTATAGTCGCCGCAGATTCCCTGGATATAGGCGGCGCACAGTCCCTGGATCGCATATGCCCCCGCCTTGTCCATCGGCTCTCCGCTGTCCGCGTACCGCCCGATATCCTCCTCTGTCATTGTGTACATGGTCACGTCCGTACACTCGCTGAATGTCGCATACATGGGGGACATATCCTTATATTTCCACGCCAGTGTCACGCCCGTATAAACCTGATGGCTGCCGCCCTGCAGCTTCTGTAACATTCTGACCGCGTCTTCCCGGTCTTTCGGTTTTCCCAGAATCTCGCCCCAGCAGGATACCACCGTGTCTGCGCCGATCACCACGAAGTCCTCCCTGCCTTCAGCTGCCAGCCTGCCGCAGACATCCACTGCCTTCTGGTAAGACAGTTCTTCCACCACTTCATGCGGCTCTGTCTTCGTAATTTTCTCTTCTACCATACTCGGCATTGTCTTAAAAGATATCCCCACCTGCCTGAGCAGTTCTTTCCTTCTCGGCGATGCCGAAGCCAGATATATTTTCATCATTTCCCTCATTTCTATGCTGCAAAATCTCTTCCTATTATTCATGGTGCATTTCGGGAATAAAGATGCGCTTATTGCCCGTATTCTTCTCTGCCCTTGCAGCCTCTCTGGCCTCCAGACAGAAGTGTAACTGCGCATTATATTCCTCTCTGCCGCGCTTTCCCGTCTTCTTATAGCTGCCGTCGGGCTGCAGGATCGAAGCTTTTACCGTATCCCGCATCTGGCAGTCCAGAATATGGTGCAGTTTCTCCTGCAGCTGCGGTTTCTCCACCGGAAACAGGATCTCCACCCGGCGCTCCAGATTCCTTGGCATCCAGTCCGCACTGGCACAGTAATACTCCGGCTTGCCGTCGTTCTCAAAATAAAAGATCCTCGCGTGCTCCAGATAATTACCCACGATAGAGCGCACCGTAATGTTCTCACTCACGCCGGGAATCCCTGCTTTCAGGCAGCAGATCCCGCGGATGATCAGATCGATCTTCACGCCCGCAGCGCTTGCGGTGTAGAGCGCCTCGATAATATCCTTATCGCACAGGGAATTCATCTTGGCGATAATGTGCGCCGTTCTGCCCTGTCCGGCATAAGCTTTTTCCCTGTCGATCAGATGCAGGAAACGGTCCTTCAGCCAGAGCGGCGCCAGCGACAGTTTATTCCAGTTGCGCGGCTCCGAGTAGCCGGACAGCATGTTAAACACGGCCGTTGCGTCCTCACCGATCGCTTCCGAGCAGGTGAACAGCCCGATGTCTGTATAGAGCTTCGCCGTAGAGTCGTTATAGTTTCCCGTTCCAAGATGGACGTATCTTCTTATCCCGTTTTCTTCCCGTCTGACTACCAGCGTGATCTTACTGTGGGTCTTGAGTCCCACCAGACCATAGATAACATGACAGCCCGCTTTCTCCAGCTTCTTTGCCCAGACGATGTTATTCTCCTCGTCGAAACGCGCTTTTAACTCCACCAGCACAGACACCTGCTTGCCGTTGTCCGCCGCCTGTTCCAGCGCAGCCACGATAGGCGAATTGCCGCTGACGCGATAAAGGGTCTGCTTGATAGCCAGCACGTCGGGATCTTTTGCCGCCTGCCTGATAAAATTCACAACCGGCTCAAACGTCTGATAGGGATGGTGCATCAGAATGTCTCCCTCCCTGATCTTCGCGAACACATCCGTCTCCTCCGCCAGTTCCGGTACCGGCTGCGGTTTCAGGTACCCGTGCTCCTTCAGATGGTCAAAGCCATCCAGCCCGTACATTTTCATAAGGAAAGTCAGATCCAGCGGTCCGCTGATGGAATAGATATCCCCCTGCTCAATCGCCAGTTCATCCCTGATCAGCTTCAGCAGTCTGTCGTCGATCCCTTCCTCCACCTCCAGACGGATGACCTGCCCCCATTGCCTCTTCTTAAGCTGTTTCTCGATCTCCTGCAGCAGATCCTCCGCTTCGTCCTCCTCAATCGGCAGATCCGCATTTCTCATGATGCGGAAAGGGTAGCTGCAGACGATATCATAGTTGAGGAACAGCTTGTGCATATTGCGTTCGATCACTTCCTCCAGCAGAATGATCTTCGTCCCCTCCTCCGCCGGAATCGTCACAAGGCGGGACAGGACGCTCGGTACCTGTACGGTGGCAAATTCCAGTTCTCCCCCGCCGTTCTTCTTCTTCACCAGCGCCCCCAGATTCAGGGATTTATTGCGAATCAGCGGAAAAGGTCGGGAGGAATCCACCGCCATCGGCGTCAGAACCGGATAGATGTTATCCGCAAAATACCGGTCCACATAGGCCGCTTCCTCTTTGCCCAGATCCTCGTGATGTCTGATAATATGCAGCCCGTTTTCCAGAAGATGCGGCAGGAGCGAACGGTTGTATACGGCATACTGCTGTTCCACAAGCGCATGCGTCTCCTCATTCACCTTCGCAAGCTGTTCCGAGGCGGTCATGCCCGCAATATCCTTTTTCTTATACCCGGCGCTGACCATATCCTTTAAGGATGCCACCCGCACCATAAAAAATTCGTCCAGGTTGGATGCCGTGATACTTAAGAATTTCAGCCGCTCGAAAAGCGGGTTTGCTTTATCTCTGGCTTCGCCCAGAACCCTCCTGTCAAAGAGCAGCCAGCTCAGTTCTCTGTTCGTATAATACTCTACATTTGAAAAGTCCGTCTCGTCTCTCTTCTCTACCATAACCATTTTCCCCGTTATATTATGAAATTATTTTACGAAATGCCTTCAACTCTTCTGTCTGATCACCGGCCGTACGCTGTACACTTCCTCAAAAAAATCCGCCCGCTTCGAGAACAGCCCCTTCTCCAGCGTAATGTCCAGGGATGCATCCACCGTGATAATCAGCTGCTCGTCCTTGAGCGTGGTCCTGACATTTTTAAATTTCTGCTTGTGACTCCTGTCGAGTCCGTTCGCGATCTTAAGGATCGCCGTCAGTTTGGCAATCGTCAGATAGTCCCTTCTGTCAAGCGAACTGTCCCTGCCCATCGCTTCATAATATTCAAAATCAATATGATTGTACTTGACCACATTCGCCACGATCTCCCGCTCCACATGGGACAGCCCGATGATCTCCGTGGACATGATAATGTTATAGGAGCATTCTCCCAGATTTACCAGACTGATATACTTGCCGCAGTCATGCAGCAGTGTGGCAATCCGCAGAAGAAGCCTCTCTCTTTTACCCAGTCCGTGTACTTTCTTCATGCTGTCATATATCGTGAGAGCGATCTGTTCCAGCGTCTCGCTCCTGCGTCTGCTGCCCATATAGCGCTTGCTGATATTGCGGGCGCAGGCTATAATATCCTGCTCGAAATCATGCCGTTCTCTGATCAGTTTATTCTTCTCCCCGTATTCGTATGCAATACCGTCACACAGACTCACGCCCGGCGCCCAGATCAGCTTCGCGTCCATCACCTTGGCAATCCGGTTGAGCAGCACGCCCGATATAAAGAGCAGCGGCACATTCTCCTCCGGCATACCGAGAATATGCGCCACATCCTGCACCGACTTGACACGGATACGCTCCAGAAACTTATCCATCGCCGCAGATTCCACGCTCGTATGCTCCAGCCCGGCCACGTTCCTGCCTACGACCGCAGATATATAATCGTCTACCACGATGATATTCTCAATCACCCTGTCCTTAAGGTACAGCTTCTTGAATACGGAAAGCTGGGAACTGACGAGCTCGTCCAGCATACTCTCGCTCTGTTCCGGTCTGATATTCAGCCGTCCGAGCTGATCCTGCAGCCTGAGCACCCCCAGCCGCATATTCTGGGTCGTCACCAGCGTATCTTTATCAAAAAGCGATATCTGTATGCTGCCGCCGCCGATATCGACGATGGCTGTCCCCTTTTCTATAATTTTGTTAAAAGCGTCCCCGCCGGACGCGATGGACTTGTAATCCAGAAAACGCTGCTCCGAATTGCTTAAGACTTCTATCGCGATTCCTGTCCGCTGCTTGATCTGATCCAGGACGATCATCGTGTTCTCCGTCTCCCGGACCGCACTTGTGCCGTACGCTTTGTAATCGTCCACCTGATAGCCTTTCATGATTTCGCCGTACTCGCGCAGAACCCTGCACAACTCGTCTACACGCTCATTACTGATCTTTCCGGTGGCAAAAGTATCCGATCCCAGATCGATCCGATGCCTGATATGGTCGATCTCTCTGATCCCGTTCTTGGAAGAGATCTCGAATATCTTCATCCCCAGTTCATAAGAACCGACGTCGATCGCAGCAAATGTCTTCATTTCCCATTCCCCTATCTTGCTCATCATTATACTATATTTATCCGGAGCACGCAGGCGGCGTTTCCGGCGTCCTGCATACCGTTTTATATCCGCTTCACGTCTCTGTCCCGCGCAGATAATCGATAAACTGCTGCGCCGTCCTGCCGGACAATCCGCCGTGGGACAGTTCCCACTTCCCGGCCTCCGCAAGCAGCGTCTCCTCCTCCATGGTGATGCCGTATCTGGCCGCCAGCCCTTTAACAATCTCCTCGTACTGCTTTTTATCCGGTCCGCAGAAGAAGATCGTCACACCGAACCGGTACACTAAAGACAGCTTCTCCTGTACGGTATCGCTGGCATGCATATCCTCCCGTCTGCCCTCCTTATCCTCATAATTCTCCCGGATAAGGTGCCTTCTGTTGGATGTGGCGTAGATCAGGACGTTGTTCGGTTTCTTCTCGAGTCCGCCCTCGATCACTGCTTTCAGGTATTTGTACTCCGTCTCAAACTCTTCAAAACTCAAGTCGTCCATATAGATGATGAACTTGTAGTTCCGGTTTTTGACCTGCGCAATCACGTCATTCAAGTCCTGAAACTGGTGTCTGTAAAGCTCAATAATACGCAGTCCCTTGTCATAATATTCATTGGCGATCGCCTTGACGCTGGTGGACTTGCCCGTCCCCGCATCCCCGAAGAGCAGACAGTTGTTCGCTTTTCTGCCCGCCACAAAAGCATCCGTATTGTCGGTAAGCTTCTTCTTGGGAATCTCGTAACCGATCAGATCATCCAGCTGCACATGAGAGATATTGCGGATCGGCTCGATTCTCGCACCGTCTTGTGTATGTACCACACGGAACGCTTTATGTAAACCAAACTTGCCGACACCATATTCCAGATAGAACTGTGTCAGTACGGCTTTCATCTCCAGCGCGCTGTCGCACGCCGCAAGCTGCTCGGCCAGCCGGCCGATCCTGTCCCTGATCTTCGTGCTGTATATCCTGCTGTCGCGGATCGGACTCTCATAATCGACGATCACGCTAAACTCCGGAGCCTTCAGCACGTCCATCATCTCCGTGAAATCAAAATCAAAGAAATCTTTATAGATCGCGATATCATGCAGTACCAGCTGGTTGATGCTGCCCTCGACTTCCCCGCGCATCTCACACGCCATACTGTAACTGTTCTCATTATTGACCAGCAGATTCGTCAGATAGCAGTGCCACAGATTACCGGAAAATCCGTGCTGCGCCGCCAGTTCCAGCAGCCTGTGCATACAGTCGTAGAAAAGCGGACGGCTCCTGCCGTCTCCGGAACGATAGCGGTCCATCAGCCAGACCATATCGCTCAGAATAGTGCCCTCCACCGGTTCCTTATAGATAATCAGTTCTTCTTCTCTCATCTCATCCCCTCCTATTTCTTTTAGTAATTACCCAGAATCCTCATGTTCCTGGCCTCTTCCCGCAGACCGCGCAGCGCGTTCTTTACCGCGCCGTCCGCCAGATTTCCCTCGAAATCTATAAAGAAACGGTATTCCCAGTTTCTCCCCTCGATCGGACGGCTCTCGATCTTAGTCATGTTCAGATTATTATAGATAAAATGTGACAGGATATGATACAGGGAACCGCTCTCATGCGGCACTTCCAGACACAGGCTCACTTTCTTCGCATCCTTTAAGAAAATCTTCTGGTTTGTGACGATAATAAACCGCGTGGAATTGGTGTCCGACTGATTGACGCCCCGCTCCAGAATATCCAGTCCATAGATCTTCGCCGCCTGCTCACCGGCGATCGCCGCCTGACTGTGATCCCCGTCCTCACTGACCTTGCGCGCCGCAAAAGCATTATTCTGCATACTGATCTGTTTCCATCCGTCATGCACGCTCAGATAGCGTGCGCTCTGCATCAGAGACTGCGGATGGGATAAAACCGTACAAATCTGCGTCAGATCCGTTCCCGGCAGTCCCAGCAGACAATGTTCTATCTTAATGATCTGTTCCCCCACGATGTAGTTCTCAAACTCCGCCAGAAGGTCATAGATCTCGTTGACGATCCCCGCCGTGGAGTTCTCGATCGGAAGCACCGCGTAATCCGCGCTGCCCTCCTCGATCGCACACATGGCATCCCGGAAACTGTCCACATGAAAACTGTTGATCCCATCTCCGAAATACCGCTCCATCGCCAGCTGGGAATAGGCTCCCTCCGCTCCCTGAAAGACCACTCTCGCCTGTCCGGCCTCGAGTCTGTCCACCGCAATAAAAGGAAGCTTGCCGTAAGCGCCCTGCTGCGACAGCCTGTTATACTGCAGCTTGCGGCTCATGGCCATGATCTGTTCAAACAACTCCTGCACACCGCAGGCATTGAACTCACTGTGTGCAAGCGAGCGCACCTTGCGCAGCTTTTCCTCCTCTCTGGCCTTATCCAGTACCTTCTTCCCCGTCTCTATCTTATAGTCCGCGACCTGCGAGCAGATCTCCATACGCTCCTCATAGAGCTCCACGATCCTCTCGTCGATCTGATCCAGTTGTTCCCGTAGTTGTGCCAAATCCATTCCTTTTGTCCTTTCCGTGCCCCTGTTCACACCTGCACCGGTATCCGGCCCTAACAGGTATAAAATATGCAAACGTAGCCTTTTATTGATTTCATCTTACCCCAAATCCCACTTGATAGCAAGACGGTTTCAGACTATAATAAATCTGTTAATATAATTTGTAAACGGAGGAAGCCATGACCAACAAACAGAAAAATACCCTTGCACTTTCCATAACAGGTGTCATATTTATTATACTGATTGCCGCCGTTCTCATTGCCGGATATATCCCGCCAAACGACGAATCCACCGTCGGCAACACTGCGGGCAATCTGAACAATAACGGCTATTTCTGCGAGCATGACGGGCGGGTCTATTTTGCCAACGCCTATGATAATTATTCACTCTATTCCATGAATCCGGACGAGAGTGATATTAAGAAGCTGCGCGGCGGCTCCTCTTCCCATATATGCGCTGGCGGCAAATACCTCTATTACGCCGTGGAGAATCAGGGCGGCGGCTCCGATCTCGGTTCCGTTCGCGGCGCTTACGGGATCTACCGCAGTAAGCTGAACGGTAAAGGCGCCACCGGCATGGACCGCTGCCATGTCGTCACTATGCAGCTGTGCGGTAATTATCTCTATTATTCAAAATTAGACCCTAAGAGTTCCATATCATTAGAAAAGATCAAGATCGACAAGAAAGACAAAGTGACCGTCAATCCTGATACGATCATGAATCCCGCCTCCTATGTGAACGGCGCCATCTATTATAACGGCACGGATGAGGATCATTATCTCTATGCTCTGAACACCGCAAACGACACTTCCTCGGTCGTATGGCAGGGCAACCTCTGGAATCCGGTCTATCAGGACGGCTATGTATATTTCATGGACGTCGGGAATAATTACAGATTATGCCGCTATTCGATGAATGCGGGCGTCGTGGAAGTGCTGACCAACGAAAGAATCGACCTGTTCAATGTCTACGGCCAATACATCTATTATCAGACGAACTCCAAAACGGAACCGGCATTAAAGAGAATCTCCATCGGCGGCGGCGCGCCGGAACTCGTGCGGGAGGGTATATATCAGAACATCAATATTACTTCGGAATATGTATATTTTAACACCTTCGACGAGCCTGTGCCGGTCTACAAGACGAGCACCTTCGGTCCCGTCAACGTAACCACTTTCGATGCCGGTATGCAGGCGGCATTACAGGAAACGAAGTAAAATCTCATAGCATGGGAAGAATGCTGCCTGCGGCGGCACAAACAATCGTTGAAGAATACATGCTTTTTGCATTCTTCAGTGTGAAGAAGCTCTGCCCGCAGAGCGCGAAATCACTTTGTGAGGTTTTTTCGAGCTTAGTGATTTCCTTCACAATTTTACCGCGCCGTAATTGCGAAATGCTGCCGCAGGATATCCTCACCATAGAGCTTCCTGTAGACTGCATGCAGTTTATCCGCCATGCACCACTGTGCATACGGGTCTGAGAGCGGCATAACCATAATGCGGTAATCCACGCTCCACAGCCTGCTTCTTGCAGCGTTCATCTGACACCCTGACGCCGTGTAGAAAGAGATACGGCGTTTTCTCATGTCCCGCGTCCGCCGATCCAACCCGGGAAGTTCATCATCCTCCACCTCGATCACCAATGCGTTCCATTCCGTGCAGGTCTCCCGCAGAAGCGCCAGCGCACGGGAACCGATCCCCTGCCCTCTGCGCGCCTTAAGAACCGCGAAATAATCTAATAATAACACTCGTTTCTCTTCATTTGCCACAAGAAATGCATACGCGCAGAGCGTTGTGCCTTCATAGAAACCATAAGCATGATAGTTTCCCCGATTCCATGTCTCTTCGATCACACTGACGGGCTTGATCTCTTCCGGCGGAAAATCCTCCTGCGCATAAGTCTCATAGATTTCCCGCGCCTGTGCAAACGTAAGCTGCTGTGCATGTATCTTTATCATAACATCCGTTTCGCATATATCCTTCCCGCATTTTTCTTCACATTCTCCGTCTTTCTCCTGCTTATCCTGTATTTCCTTATCTTCCACCGCACCGGTGCCGGACAGCAGTCTGTCATACATCTCCCGGACACAGCTTCCCAGTACGGGATGTCTCTCATAAGGAGCGATCTGCATAAGCGGCTTCAGCACAAAATATCGGTTGTGCATATCCGCATGCGGAACAGTCAGTTCATCCGTGTGCATGATGCAGTCTTCATACAGCAGAATATCAAGGTCCAGTGTTCTGGGCCCCCAATGCACCTTCCGTTCCCTGCCGTGAGCATACTCAATCTCGTGGATCTTCTCCAGCAGCATGGCCGGCGTATACAATGTATCCAGTGCGATCGCCCCGTTCAGGAAATCCGCCTGCTCCACCCCGCCGTAAGGAGCCGTCACGATCCAGTCGGAGACTTTTATTACGCGACACTTGTTATCTTTCCGCAATGCCTCCACTGCTCCGTCCAGATGCGCCTGCCGTTCACCCATATTGGAGCCGCAGGACAGATATGTCCTGTGCCACCCCCGCGTGATCTTCACGGAGACAGATTCGAACGGCAGGGGAACAGGCGCCTCAGGCTTACGGACCTCCAGCGTGATCCGCCGGACCAGCGGAAATCTGAGCAGCACCGCCTCCGCCGTTCTCTCCGCCACCGTCTCGATCAGCCTGTAGGTATGTTCCTTTATAAATTGGTTGATAAACACGCAAACCTCTCCATAATTGGTGGAGAGGTTTAAGTCATCCAGCGTACCCGCATTCCCCGTATCCGTTTCCATCACGGCATTCACGTAGAAGTTCTGTCCCTTTTCATTCTCTTCACGGTACACGCCGTGATTCGCGTATATCTGCAGATTGTCGATTATGATCTGATCCATATCTTCTCCTTTATTGAATCACGTATCCGTCCCGTATGGCTTCCGCCATCCTGACGGCACGCACGTTCTCCTTCACGTCATGAACGCGGACAAACATCGCACCCCCGCGCACTGCGTACACGGTCGTCACGAGCGTCCCCTCCACCCGCTGCGCTGCGGGCAGATCCAGTGTCAGCCCGACCACGGATTTCCTGCTGGCGCCCAGCAGCAACGGATAGCCCAGTGTGTGCAGCATCTCCAGCCGGTCTATGATCTCCAGATTCTGCTCATAAGATTTGCCGAATCCCACGCCCGGGTCCAGAATGATTCTGTCATCGGATATTCCCGCCGCATGCGCAAGACCGATCGTCTCCCTTAAGTCCTCCAGCACTTCTTCCATATACCTGTTGTAGACAGCTTCCTTCCGGTTATGCATAAGACAGCAGGGTATATCTGCTTCCGCAATCACTCCTGCCATCATCGGATCATATTTTAATCCCCATATATCATTGATCAGATCCGCTCCCGCCGCAATCCCTGCGGCAGCCACCTCCGATTTATACGTGTCCAGAGAAATCACAGTGTCAAATCTTGATTTAACTTTCTCAATTACCGGAATGACCCGGTTGATCTCCTCTTCTTCAGATACCGGCGTATAACCCGGTCTGGTCGATTCACCGCCGATATCCAGAACATCCATTCCCTCTGAAATCATCTGTTCTACGCGGTATAACGCTCTGTCCGTCGTATTGTACGCGCCGCCGTCAGAAAAAGAATCAGGTGTTATGTTTAAGATACCCATCACATAGGTATGTCCGGTGTCAGCAAATTCTCTGTTCCCTATTCTCAATGCCTTCTCCTTGTGCTAAATCATCATTTAATTTCCTATGTCGCTTAATGTCGTATCATCTCGAAAAAAAACTGCTGTAATTTCGGGTCATCCGCGAAACACCCTCGCGCCGCCATCGTCACTGTCCTGCTTCCCGGCTTCTCCACGCCGCGCATAGTCATGCACATATGCTCCGCCTCCGCCATCACCATCACGCCCTGCGGCTTTAAGTACTCCATGACCGCATCGGCAATCTGTGTCGTCATCTGCTCCTGTATCTGCAGTCTCCTGGCATATACCTCCACCGTGCGTGCCAGCTTGCTGAGTCCCACGACCCGGCCTGCAGGCAGATAGGCAATATGTACCTTGCCATAGAAAGGCATAAGATGGTGCTCACAGGTAGAATAAAAGGTAATATCTTTCTCCAGCACGATTTCATTACTGCTCACCGTAAATGTCTTCGATAAGTGCCGCGCCGGGTCATCATCCATCCCTCTATAGATTTCTTCATACATGCGTGCGATTCTGCCGGGTGTATCCGCCAGACCTTCTCTGGTCACATCCTCCCCGATTCCCTCCAGCAGCAGCCGCACCGCTTCTTCAATTTTCTTCTGATCTACCATGTGAATCTCTCCTGATCGTATCCCTATGTTCTACCACACTGATCAGTTCCCCCAGATAAGAGAGCGAACCGAATGCAATAATCACGCAGTCCTTATCCTGTCCTGCCAGCAGATAAGCGATCTCCACCGCTTCCTGTATGCTGTCGGCAACCGTTACATGATCGTGGTATTCCCGTACCGCCTGCGCCAGTTCATAGCCGTGCAGCGCGCGTCCTGCAAACGGCGGTGTTACCGTGATGATATGCTCCGCCAGTTCATATGTATTGCGGATCACCTTATCGTACTCCTTGTCCCTCAACATACCCATTATATAGATGATCCGTTTATTTGTAAAATAAAATCTGATGCTTTCCGCAAGCCGCCTCGAAGCGTCCTCATTGTGCGCTCCGTCAGCAATAAACAGCGGTTTTGTCCCGATCACATCGAATCTGCCCGGCCACCGGGTCTGTACCATGCCGAGCCGCAGCTTATCTTCCGTCACCGGATACCCCTGCCTGCCGAGCGCACCAAGCGTCTCCAGCGCCAGCACGGCATTCTCGATCTGAAACTGCCCGGCCATTGTGATCTCCAGATTCTTATATTTGTCATAACTGAAACACTGCTTCGTCACACCGTATCTGACATGCTTTGCCCGATCCGCATCTGCCGTATAGAACCTGGCTTTGCGTGCAAGCGCCGCCTGCCTGAGCACTTTCATCACCTCCGGCTTCTGTCTGGCGGATATAACATAACACTTGTCTTTAATAATTCCTGCTTTCGTACCTGCAATCTGCCCGATGTCATCTCCCAATATCCCTATATGATCCATACTGATCGATGTAAACACTGCGACAAGTGTTGTCGCGATCACATTCGTCGCATCCAGCGCGCCGCCCATCCCTGTCTCCAGTACCACGATATCGCACTGCTTATCCAGAAAGTAGAGGAATGCCACCGCTGTCTCCACCTCAAACGGCGTGGGATGCGCAAGCCCTTCCGCCGCCATCGCATCCGCCGCCGCCTTCACCTGCTCCAGATACTTGCACAGCCCGGACTGCGTGATCACACGACCGTCGATCTGAAACCGCTCCCGGTACTCTTTCACCGCAGGCGACAGATATCTGCCTGTCCGGTATCCTGCCGCAGACAACACCGTGGAGACATAGGCAAGCACCGAACCTTTTCCGTTGGTGCCCGCAATATGGACAAATCTCAGCTGATCCTGCGGATTCTCCAGACGCGCGCACAGCTCGCGTATACTCTCGAGTCCCATGACACTGCCATACTGCTGCAGTTCTTCCATATATGCCATTGCCTCTCTGTAGTTCATGCGCACGCCTCCCTTCCTGAATCTGTAACCGGCCGCCGGTACACAGCTTCGATTAACAAGGTCATACACGCCTTTGTTAACCGAAAGTAACGATTGATATTTATATATTGCCGCATAATTTCCCTGTATGCGGTTATCCTTATGATATGAAAAAATTTATTCACAACTATATTCATTGCGGACTGCTGGGCTGGTTTCTCGAAATGCTCTTTACCGCGTTTCACGCTTTCCGCAAGAGAGACCTGCGCCTGCCCTGCACGACCTCCGTCTGGATGTTCCCGATCTACGGGCTCGCCGCCCTGCTCGCTCCGCTCACCCGCGCGCTGCGCGGTCATAACTTCATATTCCGTGGTCTGGTGTATACCGGCATGATCTTCACCGGTGAATTTGCGACCGGACTGTGGCTTCAGAAACGCGAACTGTGTCCCTGGAATTACGAGCGCTCCCGCTGGAATCTCGCTAAAGTGATCCGGCTGGACTATGCGCCCTGCTGGTTTATCACAGGACTTCTGTTCGAGCGCCTGCTGACGGAAAACGAAAAGTATGATGCCTGACAAGTCCGCACATGCCGTCCTGACGCATTCCCCGCCGTCACAGAACTTACGCGTCGATTTCGTCAATGTCCGCAGCATCGATATTAAGCGTATTGAGCGTGCGGCGCTTTCTGCGCGCTTCCTCCGAAGCCTTCAGAATATAATTTTTGATTTCTCTGGCATGTTTAATATGTGACAGGAACAACTGCGGATGCGTATTGTCTCCGGTATAGCATGCAACTGTTCCCAGTCCGAAGATACGTTCCGCAAGACTGACCTGCAGTTCCACATCCTGTACCTTGTATAAATAACAATCGTTTTCTTTTGTGTTGAGAAGTCCGTCATTGATCGTTATCACATCCGCATTCACCCTATACTTCGTAAAAGTAAAGGGCAGTCCAAGAAAAAGCCAGCGTTTACGCTCTACATATTCCTTTCTTCCCTCCTCGTTTTGCACCTGTGCGGACTCTTCCTGCCGCTTCTCTTCCTGCACTGTATCCTTCTTTGATTCTTCCATATTCCGCTCCGTTTCTGCGCTGTTCCTGCGCATACAAATCCATTTGAACCTATCTCTCACTATAACATACCCCCACCCATTCCACAATATAAAAACTGTTGAAACCCCTCTCCCTTTATGGTATGATATACAAAATGTAGATGTAATCGACATACAGCACACACTATAAGGAGGGTTATAGCATGACTGCAAAGGAATGTATCTTAGGGCGCAGAAGTATCCGTAAGTTTAAGACAGATCCGGTTTCCCACGAGCTGCTTGCCAGCATCGTCGAGATCGCCTCCTATGCTCCCAGCTGGAAGCATACCCAGATCACCCGCTACATTGCGGTTGAAGGCGCTTTGAAAGAACGAATTGCAACAGAAGGCACTTCCATTTATCCGCCGAACGGCACGATCATCTCCAATGCACCCGTGCTGATCGCCGTAACGATCATAAAGAACCGCAGCGGATTTGAGCGTGACGGTTCCTACAGTACCCCCCGCGGTGACGGCTGGCAGATGTATGATGCCGGCATCGCTTCACAAACCTTCTGTCTGGCTGCTTACGAACAGGGTCTTGGCTCCGTCATTCTTGGACTGTTTGATGAAGAGTCTGTTGCATCGATGCTGCAGCTTCCTGAAGACAGAGAACTGGTTGCGCTGATCCCTGTCGGCTATCCCGATGAAGAACCGGCTGTTCCCAGAAGAAAACCGGTAGAAGATTTATTATCCTATCTGACATAATATTGTATCAGAATAGAAGAGATCATTTCTCTTCTATTTTTTTCAGTGTACTTAAGATTGAAAATTAAAACTTTCAATCGCAGATTTGCGCGGTAATGCTGCGCGGAAATGGAGAAAACATATGAGACATTTAATGAACCCACTCGATTTCTCGGTGGAAGAACTGGACAAACTGTTTGATCTTGCGGATGATATTGCCGGCAATCCCGCGAAATACGCACATGCCTGCGCGGGTAAAAAGCTTGCCACCTGCTTCTACGAGCCAAGTACGCGAACACGGCTCAGTTTCGAATCGGCTATGCTGAGTCTGGGCGGACAGGTGCTGGGATTCTCTGATGCCGGCTCCTCCTCTGCTTCCAAGGGCGAAAGCGTGTCCGACACGATCCGTATCATCTCCTGCTATGCGGATATCTGCGCCATGCGCCATCCCAAGGAAGGCGCGCCCATGGTAGCAGCCAGCCGGTCCGGCATCCCCGTGATCAATGCCGGTGACGGCGGTCACCAGCATCCCACACAGACGCTCACGGATCTACTGACCATCCGCGCCCTGAAGGGGCGCCTCGGCAGCTTCACCATCGGATTGTGCGGTGACCTGAAATTCGGCAGAACCGTACATTCCCTGATCAACGCGCTGATCCGCTATCCGAATATCCGCTTCCTCTTTATCTCTCCGCCTGAGCTCAGAGTACCCGACTATATCACGGACATGCTGTCTGAGAAGGGTATCGAGTACGAGGAAGTGATCCGGCTGGAGGACTGCATGGCGGAACTGGATCTCCTCTATATGACCAGAGTACAGCGGGAACGATTCTTTAACGAAGAAGACTACGTGCGTCTGAAAGATTTCTATATCCTGAACAAAGAAAAACTGGCGCTGGCCAAAGACGATATGCTCATACTGCACCCGCTTCCCCGCGTCAACGAAATCTCCGTGGAAGTGGATGACGATCCCCGTGCCGTATACTTCAAACAGGCTCAGTACGGCGTCTATGTCAGGATGGCGCTGATCCTTACCCTGCTGGAGATCACCGTCTGACCATGCCGTGCGTAACACATGAATAGGAAACAACGCAGAAACAAGGAGGGTAAACATGTTAAACGTAGGAAAAATCGAAGAAGGCTTCGTGCTTGACCATATAGAGGCAGGAAAAAGCCTCTCTATCTATCATCATCTGCAGTTAGATAAACTGGATTGTACCGTGGCAATCATCAAGAATGCCCGCAGTAATAAGATGGGCAAGAAAGATATTCTGAAAGTAGAATGTGACATTAACACACTGGATCTGGATGTACTCGCGTTCATCGACCACAATATCACTGTCAATGTGATCAAGGACGGCAAAATCGTTGATAAAAAAGATCTGGTGCTGCCCAAAGAAATCAAAAACATCATCAAATGTAAAAATCCGAGATGTATTACTTCCATAGAGCAGGAACTTCCTCACATCTTCATGCTTGCGGATGAAGAGAAGGAAGTTTATCGCTGCAAATATTGTGAGGAAAAGGCAAGCGAATCAGCCGCCCTGTGGTAATTTATGCTTCTGTGCTTTTCTCGCCGCTGCCGCCGTTCACGATGCTCTCAAATTCTTCTCTGGCTAATGTCAGACAGTGCATCAGCTTCGGCGAGAAGGTTCCACATTCACCGTTGGTAATCATGCGGAAAGCTTCCTCTGTCGTAAAGGCTGCTTTATAACATCTCTCATTCACCAGCGCATCATATACATCGGCCACAGATACGATCTGGGCGGAAATCGGAATTTCCTCTTCCTTAAGTCCGTCCGGATAGCCTCTGCCGTCATATCTCTCATGATGATGCCTGCAGATCTCATAGCTGACCTTGCCGTATTCTCCCTGCTGGATATCCGCCAGCATGTCTATGACATCACAGCCTCTCGTCGTGTGAGATTTCATAACCTCAAATTCCTCTGCCGTCAGTCTGCCCGGCTTCAGGAGAATCGCGTCAGGTATCACAATCTTACCCACATCATGCAGCGCCGCCGCAGAAGTGATCATGTTGATGGCATAGCTGTCCAGATGGTATTCCGGATACTCCTGTGCCACATAACGAGCCAATATATTAGTGAATGTTTTCACACGCTTAACATGATCGCCGGACTCCAGATTACGGAACTCCACCACCGTACTCATAACATCTATAATGCGGTCATTGATGCTCTGCAGTTCTTCCGCCTGTTTACGCAGAACCTTCGTCTGCAGTTCCACCATCTCTTCCAGATGGCGTTTATTATAGTACAGTTCAATCACGTTCTTAGTACGCTGTTTCACGATAAAAGCGTCGAACGGCTTCTTAATAATATCGCTGGCACCCAGACGATATGCCTTGCGCTCAATCTGTGTGGTCGCCTCACCCGTGATCAGAAGAACCGGGATACTCTCGATCCATTTATTCTTCTTCATCTCCTCCAAAACAGCCACGCCGTCCATCACCGGCATCACAATATCCAGGAGCACAACAGATATGCTGTCCAAATGCTCAGCGATAATCTCCACCGCTTCCTTTCCGTTCGATGCCTGAATCGTATTGTACTCATGGAACATTTCGCATAGAATCTCTCTGTTGATATCTACGTCATCGACAATCAAAAGTGTTGGTTTCTTCATATTTCCTCTTATCCTATTCTGCTGCCCCTTGTTAGTAATGAAAAAACTACATATATTGCAACTGCTATAATTACTGCTATTATATTCTACTTGTTTATCCGCTGTCAAGAGAACCAAACGAGCAAAGCTCGTTTGCGAGATTCGCTTCGCGAACTCGAATAAGCGGAGTAATTTCCTATATCAGAACATACAAGGCTGAATCGCCGTAGCGTTACAGCTCTCCAGCCCTGTTAACTGTTCAGACTCTTCTTAACTTCTAAACCTGTGCCACATCTTTCATGGAGAAGCTGATTCTGCCCATCTTATCCTTGCCGAGACAGACAACCGTCACTTTATCTCCGAGTGTCAGCACATCTTCTACGTGATTAATTCTCTCCTTGGCAATCTTTGAAATATGAACCATACCTTCCTTGCCCGGTGCAAACTCGATAAACGCGCCGAATTCCTTGATGCTGACTACGGTTCCCTTGAAGATCTGTCCTTCCTCAAAGTCCATAATGATGGTCTTGATCATATCTACTGCTTTATCCATCATCTCTTTATCCGTACCGCACACAGAAACCTGACCCTCGTCTGTGATATCAATCTTCACGCCTGTCCGCGCAATGATCTCGTTGATCGTCTTGCCGCGCTGTCCTACCACGTCGCCGATCTTATCCGGATCGATCTGAATGGAAATGATCTTCGGCGCATAAGGACCTACTTCCTTACGAGGTGCCGCGATCGCGGGAACCATACAATTTGCCATAATAAACTCTCTCGCTTCACGGCATCTTGCGATCGCACCTTCCACGATGGGTCTTGTCAGACCATGGATCTTAATATCCATCTGAATCGCCGTAATACCGTCATGCGTACCTGTTACCTTAAAGTCCATATCTCCGAAGAAGTCTTCCAGACCCTGAATATCTGTCAGCAGTACGAAATCGTCATCCGTATCGCCTGTCACCAGACCGCAGGAAATACCTGCCACCATCTTCTTGATCGGCACACCCGCCGCCATCAGCGACATACAGGAGGCACATGTGGATGCCATGGAAGTGGAACCGTTGGACTCAAATGTCTCGGATACGGTACGGATCGCGTAAGGGAACTCCTCCTCGGAAGGAAGAACCGGTATTAACGCTCTCTCAGCCAGCGCGCCGTGTCCGATCTCTCTACGTCCCGGTCCGCGGCTGACTTTCGTCTCACCTACGGAATAAGACGGAAAATTATAGTGGTGCATATATCTCTTACATGTGATGTTCTCATCCAGTCCGTCTACTCTCTGAACCTCTGAAAGCGGAGCGAGCGTACACACATTGCAGATCTGTGTCTGTCCGCGTGTGAACATGGCGGAACCGTGTACTCTCGGGATGATGTCAACCTCAGCCGCCAGCGGTCTGATCTGGTCAAGCGCACGGCCATCCGGACGCTTGTGATCTTTCAGGATCATCTTACGAACCGTTTTCTTCTGATACTGATATACCGCCTCGCTTAAGACCGCCAGATACTCTTCGTTCTCTGCGAAAGCCTCTTCCAGCTTAGCCGTGATATTGCGGATGTTCTCTTCACGAACCTGTTTCTCATCGGTAAAGACTGCCGTCTCCATCTCCTCCGGTGTAACGATATTCTTCATATCCTCGAACATCTGTGCCGGAATCGCGCAACTCTCATACGTATGCTTCGGCTTGCCGACCTCTGCCACGATCTTATTGATAAACTCTATGATCGTCTGGTTGATCTCATGCGCCTTGTAGATTGCCTCAAGTACCTTTTCTTCCGGCACTTCATTGGCGCCTGCCTCGATCATCATGACCTTCTGCGCTGTGGAAGCCACCGTCATCTTCAGGTCGCCTTTGTCCCATTTTTCCTGAGACGGATTCACGATCAATTCACCGTCAACCATGCCCATCTGCGTCATAGCGCAGGGACCGTTGAAAGGAATATCTGAAATACAGGTTGCGATCGCAGTACCGATCATCGCCACCAGTTCCGGACGGCACTCGGGATCTACGCTCATAACCATATTGTTCAGTGTCACGTCATTGCGGTAATCCTTCGGGAACAGGGGTCTCATCGGTCTGTCGATGACACGGCTCGTCAGAACCGCGTTCTCGGATGCCTTACCCTCTCTCTTATTAAATCCTCCCGGAATCTTACCTACGGAATACAGCTTCTCCTCGTACTCCACGCTGCAGGGGAAGAAATCGATCCCCTCCCTCGGCTTCTCCGAAGCGGTAGCCGTGGACAGAACCGTGGTCTCTCCGTACTGCATGAATGCGCAGCCGTTCGCCTGTTTGCCGACTCTGCCGATATCTACCTTAAGGGTACGTCCGGCAAGTTCCATTGTGTAACTCTTGTACATAATCTTCTCTCCTTATTATTTTTATATTGTTTAAGGCAGAAGATGCCGAAACTACAAATATTTCCGCAAACCTGCCGTTTTCCGTATCCTGTGCACGATTCTTTCGCGCACAATAAATACCAATCGTTACTGTTTGTGTCTATATTTGTGGTCTCGGATACTTCTTCCGCCCGTGTAACCGCTATTAGAAATATACCTGTTCCATATAAAACGAAAAAGACGGATAAAGCCGGATCTTTTCCGGCCATACCTCCGTCTTCCGTCCCGTATTATTTTCTCAGACCAAGTCTCTCGATCAGTGCACGATATCTCTCGATATCCTTATCCTTCAAATATGCAAGCAGTCCGCGTCTCTGGCCAACCATCTTCAAAAGTCCTCTTCTGGAATGATGATCCTTCGGGTTCTCTTTCAAGTGCTCTGTGAGCTCCTGAATCCTTGCCGTAAGAACCGCCACCTGTACTTCCGGTGAACCTGTGTCGCCGGGTGTTCTCGCATACTCGTTAATAATTGCAGTTTTCTTTTCCTTAGAAATCATGATTATCTCCTTTCCTGTCAGGGATCATATCGCTTACCGATGATCCTCTGCAACCGCCGGACACCAAGATAGGGTCGGAGTATCCCGCCTCCGGGTGTCGGCTGAACTCATACTTGGTTATTTTATCATACTCTATTGCCCATGTAAAGCATTTTCTCAATCGTGCAAAATCCGTACCGCCTTGACCGGTGACCGGTAAGACGTGTTGGAGATTCTGATACCCGACTTCGGGTTGCTGGCGTGAATAACCTGACCGCCGCCGATATAGATCGCCACGTGATTAATCGACTTACCGTTGCCGTAGAAAATCAGATCGCCCGGTTTCGCCTCCGATACTTTAATCGTAGTGCCAAGGTTCGACTGTGCCACGGAAGAGTGCGGCAGACTCACGCCGTATTTCTTGAAGACGCTCAGCACGAAGCCGGAACAGTCCGCTCCTTTCGTCAGGCTGGTGCCGCCCCACACATAAGGATTACCCAGAAATTCCTTCGCGTACTGACATACATCCACGCGGATATCGGATACGCCCTGCCCATAGAAGAGTTCCGTCATCGTGATCGCCGTACCCAGCTCGGAACTGACCTCCACATACTCCGCAGACACATATACTTCCTCGTCGTCCAGATATACTTTGACCCAGTCGCCCTCTACCGCGGACACTTCCAGTTCCTCTCCCTGTGCTACAAGCGTAATCACCTCTGAGTCCGTGTTCGCCTCTGCCCTGACTTTCAGACCTTCCGTATTGACACACGCCACGGTCGTCGCCAGTTCTTCCGCCCGGCGCTTCGCCGGGATGCCCATGAGCAGATACTCCTGGCTGACATACCCTTCCACCTTGCCGGACCTGATATGCGCCCATGTGCCGTCATAATCCAGCACCTCGCACGCCGCATCCTTAGGCAGTTTGCCGACCAGCTTGCCGTCCTCCGCAGCGACGGCACGTACATTCAGATTATTGTCTACATGCGCGATTCCCAGATTGGTATAGCCCCAGTTCGCGTTCTTCGCTTTCTCATATGCCTCGGCATACTCTTTCTCCGTCTTCGTGGCTTCCAGAATCGCCACGGAACCGATGGCGCCGCCGCCGAGAATATCCTGCAGGGAAGAATCGCCCGATTCCACCACCGCTCCCTGATTATCCTGCGTCGTCTCTTCCGGCACATCCTCTCCCGTGCCGCTTTCTTCTGCCGTGTTACTGCTGATGCTGCCATCCACCGTGCGGCTGTCCGCCTGACCGCCGTTCTGGCCATCATCAGGAATCTCTTCTGTTCCCTCCTCCGGCATGTCTTCCGGCACATTGATCGTTCCGATCGGCAGCAGATCCGGCAGTGTCACCGCCTCCGCTCTGATCGGGGTAAATAACAGCATACATCCTGTAAGCAGCCACAGAATCTCTTTTCTTTTCATGTCTATCTGATCCTCTTACGTACAGCAGTCATTGCCGCTATACTTAACATTTCTTTATATTTCGTAACATTTCTGTAACAATTACGACGTAATTATAGCAAGTACTTCCGCTTCTGTCAAATCCCTTCTATATAAAATCACCTGTAAAAATATGCCACAGCACCCGTTACGCGTTCCCCTCCCCGTAACTGCTGGAAAACGCAATGTTCACGGCATGATCCGCAACTCTCTCCAGACCGGATACAATATCCGAGAAGAGCGCACCGGCCTCGGGCGTACATTCGTTGTTCGACAGACGCTCGATATGCTTCTGCTGCAGTTCTTTCTCCTTCTCGTCGATGGCCTCCTCCAGATGCAGGATATCCTCCACATGCTCCTCCGTACTCTTGACAAACATCTCGAAGGAGAACCGCAGAATCGTATTGACCATATTCATCATCTCGCCCAGTTCCTTCTGGGCTTCCTTAGAGAATCCCACGCCGGTCTTGATCCTGCGCTCCGCCGCCTCCGCAATATTTTCCGCATGGTCACCGATCCGCTCGATGTCATTGACAACATGAAAAAGCGCACCGATGCTCTTCAAATCCTCGATGGGCAGCGTCGTCTGGTTGATCTTGACCAGATAGTTGGTGATTGCATGGCTCAGGAAGTCTATATTCTTCTCCACTTCCCGCACTTCCTCGATCTCCTCGGGTTCCAGCGTCAGAAGAACGTTCATGGCACGGTTTAAATTCTCATCTGCAAGTGACGCCATACGATCCAGTTCCTTGATCGCCTCCACCACTGCCGTAGCAGGGTTTAACACCACTTTTTCACCGATATATTTAAGCTGGTAGCTGTCCCGATATCCTACCTTCTTATCATCACCGGGCACCACAAGATAAGTAAGCTTCACAATTCCCTTGATAAAAGGCATCATAATGATAACCTGGAACACTTTGATAAAGATATGCGCATAAGCAACGACTCGTCCCAAATTGTTTCCCGCAATGGCTGTGAGCGCCTCTACAATCTGCCCTACGCCGAACAGGAATATAATATAGACAATGATCGTACCAATCACGTTAAAGATCAGATGAATCGCCGCCGCCCGCTTCGCGTCCTTCTTACCGTTCAGGGAAGCAAGCACCGCCGAAGTGCAGGCGCCGATATTACAGCCCAGAATCACGTACATGCCGATATCCATAGTCATCATCCCCTGATTGGCAAGCAGTACCATGATGCTGACCGTCACGGAAGAGCTTTGGATCACCGCTGTGAGCACAGCGCCGAGAATCACCGCAAGAATCGGTGACTGTAAAGATGCAAACATATGTAAAACTGCGGGAGAGTCTTTCATTCCCGCCATTGCTGCGGACATCGTACCGAGCCCCATAAACAGAACGCCGAAGCCGATGATGACTTCACCCCACCGGGAAACCTTCTGCCGCTTGCAGAACATGATGATCAGCACACCCAGCAGCAGTATGACCGGCGCTACCTTTTCCAGCTTAAAAGATACCAGCAGCGCCGTCACCGTCGTACCGATATTGGCACCGAAGATCACGCCCGCCGCCTGCGTCAGCGTCATCAGCCCCGAATTGACGAAGCTGACTACCATAACCGTACACGCCGATGAAGACTGTATCACGGCCGTAAAGAAAATACCTACCAATATGCCTGTAAAGCGGTTGGTCGTCAACCGCTCTAAAATCCCTCTCAATTTTGCGCCGGCAACTTTCTCAATGCTGTCGCTCATAATACGCATACCATACAGGAACAGTCCCAGACCGCCCGCCATGGATAACATAATCGATATGTCCATCTGATTTCAGATTCCCTTCATATGTACTGATTCGCCGCGTAAACCTACACGATTCTATTTTATCGGAAATAAAGTATACTGACAAGCCCCATTATAAATTCTCTCCCGCCGCAGTGACAGTTCACCGATCCATTCGCAAAGGCGCTCCGCTCATAGCTGCCGTATATTCTCTTCCTGCCGTAATGTCCGCCTCCATTTGTCTGCGCAGCGCGTCCGCATCGTCAAACTTCTGTTCCGGTCTGCGGAAAGCCTGCAGCATAACCGTAATGTCTTTCCCGTAAAGATCTCCCTCGAAATCATAGAGATACGTCTCGATCCCCACCAGACCGGCTGCGCTCACTGTCGGTTTACATCCCACATTGGAGATACTGCGGTACCCCTTGCCTTCTTTTCCGTCCATGACAATAACGTTCGAATAATAGACACCGTTCGGCGGAAGCAGCTTATCCTGCTCCGGAATCAGATTCGCGGTGGGCATTCCGATAGTGCTGCCGAACCGGCGTCCGTGTTCCACACACCCGCTCACACTATAAGGCTTACCCAGCATACCTCTGACAAGCTCCATATTCCCTCGTCTGACTGCTTCCCGAATCGCAGTAGAACTGATTTCCGTTCCGTCCGGCAGCCCGACCTTTTCGATCAACTCCGTCCGATAACCATACTTGTCTGCAAACTGCTCTAAGAGCGCGTAATCTCCCGCCCCGTTCTTTCCGAAAGACACATCCGGTCCCGCACAGATATATGCCGCCTTCATCTGCTCCGCCAGATACCTGCGCACAAATTCCTCCGGTTCGGTGGCGGCCGTCTCCCTGTTCAGCGGAAATTCAATAAGCACATCTATGCCCATCTCTTCGAATACGGCTCTCTTTTCCGCTCTGGTGGTCAGTTCCTTTTCCTCTCCCCCGAAAAAAGCGGCAGCAGAGGTATCAAAAGTAAAAATGGTAGCCAGCAGCCCATTCTGCCTGTGCTCCAAAAGCCGGGAAACCAGCTTCCGGTGTCCGAGGTGAATCCCGTCAAACTTGCCGATGGCGACCGCACTCGCTGCCGGCAGCACAAAATCTGTCGTTTGTTCTATAATCTGCATGCTCTTCTGCACCTGCTTTCCCTAACGTTTATCATGATCAGTAAGGAACATCTTGACGGGTTTCAGTATACCCTCCGCGCCATGGCAGATATAGATTCCATAGAACTTCCCGCTGCCGTCATAGACTCTGACCTGTTCTGCTTCCGCAAACGCTCTGATGTCCGTATTTTGCTCCAACCGTCCGGTAAAGTCCGTCTGCCCGTCTGTCTGCTGCGCAGCCTCCCGTCCCGGCTGTACGGTCCGCGCAATCTGCGCCGCCCCTAACCGGTTTCCGTTCTGCACCATCCTGCGGCCCGATTCATTCACGATCACGGCACGGCAGTCGGCAAAAATTGCATCCGGCGATACAATAACGCTTGCTATCGTTCCTTCGTCCCGCAGTTTCTCCAGTTCTGCCAGTGTCAGTGCCTCTTCTATCCCGAATATGCCGACTCTGCTTCTGATAAGGGACTCCATGACGCCGCCGCATCCGAGACGTCCGCCGATATCATGGCACAGCGTCCGGATATACGTTCCTTTAGAGCAGACAATGCGCATTCTGACTGTCGGCAGTTCCGTTTCCAAAATCTCGATCTCCCTGATCTGCACCGCTCTGGGACTGCGCTCCACCTCTTTACCCGCTCTCGCCAGCTCATAAAGCTTCTTCCCGTTCACCTTAAGCGCAGAATACATGGGCGGAATCTGGTCATAGCTGCCCTGAAAGTTTAAAATTGTCTCCCGCACCCGTTCCTCTGTCAGCGCTTCCATCTGCTCCTGGGTGCATTCCGACAATATCTGTCCCGTCATATCCTGTGTGTCGGTCGTCCTCCCCAGACGAAGCACGGCGATATACTCCTTATCCCAATCGGTCAGCAGATCACAGAGTTTCGTGCCTGAACCGAAACATACAGGAAGCACGCCGACCGCCTCCGGATCGAGTGTTCCTGTATGTCCGATTTTCTTCATTTTACAGATGCCCCGAAGCCTGGCTACCACATCATGGGAAGTAAAACCAGACTCCTTATAGACATTTACGATTCCATTATATGTGTTATTCATTCTTAAACTGCTCCGCAATCTCTATGGAAAGGTTGTTGATATTGTCATGATATGTACCGTTCATCGTACAGCCGGCCGCACGCACATGACCACCGCCGCCGAACTTAAGCGCCACAGCCGACACGTCCACCCTGCCGTTGGAACGCATACTCACCTTATACTCCAACGTACCTGTCTCGTACATAAAGATGGAACAGTCCACGCCCTTTACGGACTGCAGATGATTGACGATGCCGTCCAGATCCTTCGGCGTCACTCTGTAGAACTCCATCATACGGCGGGAAACCATGCTGACAATACATCTGTCATTCATGAAGCGTACACTCTCCAGAATTGCTCTTCCCATGATCTGCGTCTGAAGATAAGTTCTCTCAAAGAAAGTTTCTTCTATAATCTCCGAGAAATTAAATCCAAATTTAACAAGTTCTGCAGCAATCTGCAGGGTACGGGGTGATGTGTTGGAGTACCGCAGTACGCCCGTATCATGAATGATACCGATGTAGATTGCCTTAGCGATCTGTACGTCGATCTTCTCCGGGTCCATCAAGTCGTACAAAAGTTCTGCCGTGGAACTCCGCTGCGGTTCCACAATACTGACATCACCGCAGCCTCTGTTGCTGACATGATGATCTATGTTGATCTTCTTGTTCGCTCTGCGGTAGACCGGTTCCGCATTGCCCAGACGGTCGGCGGCGGTGTCAAGCGCTATAAATACGTCATAAACCTGCTCTGTATTAACTTCAGATTTAATTTCTTCAATATGATCGATACAGCCGAAGATTTCCGCCGGTTTTTCCAGATATGCATCAACCTGTGCCTCCGGCATCTCCTTTTTCAGATAAAGGTACAACCCCATCACTGATCCGACACAGTCTCCGTCCGGCCTCACGTGTCCGCTGACCGCGATCGACTTTGCTCCTTTTACTTCATCCATTATCTTCATCATTACACCCATTTGCCTGCTTCAGCGGGCACTCATACTCAATAGTTGAAAGCGCTTTTCTTTCAACCTTTTTCTACCATCTCATCTTCTTCTGCCTGTTTTACTACCACTTCGTCTATCAGCTTAGACATATTCACTCCGTATGCAATGGACTGATCCATGATGAAATACACCTGCGGCGTATTGCGCAGATTGATCGTCTTTGCAAGCTGATTACGGATATAGCCTTCCGCACTTTTAAGCCCCGCTAACGTATCCTTCTGTGCCTGCTCATCGCCCAGCACGCTAATCCACGCTTTACAGGTCTTTAAATCGGGAGCCACCTCCACCGCCACCACCGAGGTCATCGGGGCAATCCGCGGATCTTTGATCCCGCCCCGGATGATCTCTGCCAGCACACGCTGGACTTCTCCATTGATACGGGTATTTTTAACACTGTTCTTACGCATTATCCAGTAAACCTCTTCGTCACTGCACGGCCTCAAACCGGACAGCAACACCCTTTCCACCCGGATCTCTCATATCATAACGCCTGTTCTAATATGTTATCTGGGCACTTCTACCATGATATACGCCTCAACGATATCAAGCTCCTGCATCTTATCAAATCCGTCGAATACAAGACCGCACTCGAATCCTGCCTTAACTTCCTTCACATCGTCCTTGAAGCGCTTTAAGGATGCCAGTTCGCCTTCATAGATCTGCTCGCCTTCTCTGGTGATCCGGATCTTACAGCCTCTCTGGAACTCACCGTCCAGCACGTAAGAACCTGCGATATTACCGATCGCCGATGCCTTGAAGATCTGACGTACTTCCGCATGACCGATCACCTTCTCCTCGAAGATCGGATCTAACATGCCCTTCATCGCCGCCTCGATATCCTCGATCGCCTGATAGATCACCTTATACAGCCGCACGTCCACGCCTTCGCGCTCTGCCGCCGCCTTCGCGGTGGAATCCGGTCTGACATTGAAGCCGATGATAATCGCCGAGGATGCGGAAGCAAGGGAAACGTCCGACTCATTGATCGCGCCTACGCCGCCGTGGATACATTTTACCACGACTTCCTCATTGGACAGCTTCATCAGACTCTGTTTGACAGCTTCCACACTACCCTGAACGTCCGCTTTCACAATCAGATTCAGTTCTTTCAGATTACCCTCCTGAATCCGGCTGAACAGATCGTCCAGAGACATTCTTGTCTTAGTATCTGCAAGCATCTCCTCCTTATGCTGCGCTTTATAAGTTTCTGCATAGGATTTTGCGCTCTTGTCATTTTCGTGTACGATAAATACTTCTCCCGCACTGGGAACATCGGACAGACCCAGGATCTCCACCGGTGTGGAAGGCACCGCCTCCTTCACACGTCTGCCCTTGTCGTCGATCATGGCTCTTACCTTGCCATGGCTTGCGCCTGCGGATATAAAGTCGCCCACATGCAGCGTACCTTTCTGCACCAGCACGGTGGCCACGGGACCGCGTCCCTTGTCGAGCTCCGCCTCGATCACCAGACCTCTGGCATTTCTGTTCGGATTCGCCTTCAATTCCATAATTTCGGCCGTCAGCAGAATCGTCTCCAGCAGATTCTCAATGCCTTCTCCTGATTTCGCGGATACCGGAACAAACTCTGTAGACCCGCCCCAGTCTACCGGAATCAGTTCATATTCTGTCATTTCCTGTTTCACACGATCAATATTTGCACTCGGCTTATCAATCTTATTGACCGCTACAATGATCTCGATTCCCGCCGCCTTGGCATGGTTGATCGCCTCGATGGTCTGCGGCATAACACCGTCGTCCGCCGCGACTACCAGAACCGCGATGTCCGTAGAGTTGGCGCCGCGCATACGCATCGCCGTAAACGCCTCGTGTCCCGGCGTATCCAGGAAGGTAATGCTCTGTCCGTTCGCCTTAACCGTATACGCACCGATCGCCTGCGTGATGCCGCCGGCCTCTTTATCCGTCACATTCGTCTTACGGATCGCGTCAAGCAGGGAAGTCTTACCATGGTCAACGTGTCCCATGACACAGATAACCGGCGGTCTGCTTACCATGGAAGCCTCGTCTTCCTCATCCTCCTTAAGCAGTTCCTCGATCACATCGACCTTCACTTCTTTCTCACAGATAATCTCATATTCGATCGCTATGCTCTCGGCATCTTCGAAGCTGATCTCCGAGTTTAACGTCACAATCTGTCCCTGTAAAAAGAGCTTTTTGATGATCGCGGAAGGCTGCACTTTCATCTTATCAGCCAGTTCCTTGATCGTCAGCGAATCCGGAACCGTAATCACCTTGATCTGTTCTTCTGCTGCCGATTCCGCCTTCTTCTCCGGCTTAATGAAGCGGCCCGCTTTATTGCGGTTCTTTACTGCTGCATCATCCTCTTCATAGATCAGATCTTTCTTCGAGCGTTTATCCCGCTCCTGATTTGCTCTGCGCTTCTCGTCATCCCTGTGCTTCTCCACGTCCTTGACAGGCGTCTCGGGCACAAAGTCCTTCTGATTGTTATTCTTCCGGAATCGATTGTCCTGCCCGCCGCCGCTTCTCGGAGTGCGGTCAAAATTACCCGCGCCGCGGTTACCGCCCGCACCAGCGCCGCTATTCCTGCGATCGCCCTGATTGTTGTTATAAGCCGGCCTGTTCTGGCCTTCAGGTCTGCGATTTTCTCCTGCACTTCCTGTTCTCTCCTGTCCCTGCTGCGGTCTGTTTGCCTGCGCATTCGCCATGTTTTCGCGTTCCCGTTCACGTTCCCGCTTCTCCTGCTGGCGCTGCTCCATCCTGCGCTCCTGCTGCTGTCTCTGGCGCACCTCATAGGGTTCTGCAGTCACCGGAATCGGTTTCTGCGTCGGCCGGATAATCTTATGCGGCATATTCTGTGCCTGTACCGGACGTCCGCCGTTTCCCGCGGGTCTTCTGTCTCTGTCATTGCCGCGGTTACCGCCGCCCTGCGCCGGACGTTGTCCCTGCCCCGGCATCTTGGAATTATGCGGATTACTCACGAAGATAATCTTTTTCTTCTTAGGCTGCTCAGTTCTGGCCTGCCCGTCCGGTCTGGCCGGTCTGGGCTGATTCGGCCGTTCGTCCGGTTTTACGGATTTTGCCGGCGCTTTAGGCTCTTTTGCGCTTTCCACCCCGTTGTTCTTCGGTTCTGCTTCCGTTCTCACAGACTCCGCCGCTTTCGTCTTAGCTTCGGTATCAGCCGCCGCTTTCGCATCCGTCTTCTGCCCGTTATCCTGCGGCTTCCCATCGCCGCCGAACTGTTTCTTCACCAGTCCGATCGCCTCATCCTCAATAGAACTTTGCGCAACCTTCACTTCATATCCTTTATCCTGCAAAAAAGCGATCAGCTCCTTGCTCTGCCTGCCTAACTCTTTTGCCAGCTCATGTACTTTCATTTTTGCCATGCTCACTACCTCCAACTATCTCGAATCTAATAAATGTTTCTGTATCGAATCTGCAAATCCCTGATCAGTCACAGCAAGACAGGATCGCTCTTCCTTGCCGATAGAGTGCCCGAGTATAGCTTTTACGCTGTAATACACACAGGGCACTTCATAGAACTCACACATATTACTATATTTTTTTCTGGTGTTATCCGAAGCATCCTCAGCTATGATAACCAGATATGCTTTCCCTCTCTTAACTGCTTCCTCTGTCGCAAATCCGCCACTGACAACATTTCTGGAGCGGGCGGCTAAACCCAGCATAGATAACACCCGATCTTTATTCGGTCTGTTCTGCACGTTCGCCCTCCTCAAACTCCTTTTCCAGATTCTCATATATTCCTTCCGGAATGCTCATCTTAAAGGACCGCTCCAGTCCTTTATTCTTTCTGGCTCTGACCAGACACTCTCTGTTCATGCACAGATAAGCACCCCTTCCGTTTTTTCTGCCGGTCATATCCAGGACGATAGCTCCCTCTTCATTACGCAGAACGCGCATCATCTCTTTTTTACTTTTCATTTCGCCGCAGCCCACACACTGCCGCATGGGAATCTTCTTCGCCATTGTCCTGTCCTCTCTGTCATCCCGAATCTATCTTCCTTCTGTCTGCCGCACGCTTACGCCTCCTGACCGGTTTCCTCAGTCTCTACGGCTTCATCGGGTTCTTCCTCATAACTTTCCCCGTACGCTTCTTCATCGTATCCGGTCCCCTCAGAATCTGCGGCCTCGTAATTTTCTTCCGCATATTCCTCGTCATAGCCTTCCTCGCCGTAGTCTTCCTCATCATACTCGTCATCGTCATAGACATAGTCTTCATATCGGAAGCCCGGTGCATCCTTCGCCTGTGTCTCACTCTTGATGTCGATCTTGTAACCGGTCAGTCTGGCCGCCAGTCTTGCGTTCTGTCCTTCCTTACCGATGGCGAGAGACAACTGATAATCCGGCACCACGACTTTCGCCGTCTTCTCATCAGGGTCCGCAAATACTGCGACGATCTTGGCGGGAGACAGCGCATTCTGGATCAGGTTACCGGGATTCTCATCCCAGTTGACAATATCGATCTTCTCACCGCATAATTCATCCACAATAGAATTGACTCTGGTACCGTTAATACCGACACATGCACCCACCGCGTCCACATTCGGATTGTTGGAGCGCACCGCCAGCTTCGTTCTGCTGCCTGCCTCTCTGGCGATACTCATGATCTCTACCGTTCCGTCCTTGATCTCCGTCACCTCCGACTCGAACAGCCTTTTGACCAGTTCCGGATGGGTCCGGCTTACAAGAATCCTCGGTCCTTTAGGTGTATTCTTCACCTCCAGAATATATACCTTAATTCTCTCGGTCGGTCTGAAATTCTCTCCTCTTACCTGCTCACTCTCGTTTAAGATGGCATCCGCCTTACCCAGATTGATGGAGATATTCCTGCCAATATGACGCTGTACGATACCCGTCACCACATCCTTTTCCTTCTCATAATACTGATTGAAGATGACGCTCCGCTCCTCCTCGCGGATCTTCTGTAAAATTACATTCTTCGCATTCTGCGTCGCAATACGGCCAAACTCCTTGGATTTGATCTCCACATGAAGCATATCGCCCAGCTGCGCCTTCCTGGAGATCTCCTGCGCATCTTCCAGAGAGATCTGCAGCACATCGTCCTCTACCTCTTCCACGACTTCCTTTTCCGCATAGCAGAGAAAATCACAAGTCTCCCTGTCGATCTCCACCTTGACATTGTCTGCCTTGCCGAAATGGTTCTTGCACGCCGTGATCAGAGAATTTTCGATTGCCTCAAAAAGAGTTTCCTTGCTGATCTCTTTTTCTTTCTCCAGAATATCCAGTGCCTCCATTAATTCCTTATTCATTTTCCGTTATCCTCCTATGTTTATTTCTAAATTCCTAAAAGTCCAAAGCAAGTCTGATAAGCGCAGCCTCTTTCCTGTTCAGGATGCGCTTTATGCCGGTTTCACTCTCCCCGTCACCGTTTCCATTTCCCACAGTCTCCGGCTCCTCTATCGTAACCGTGTCTGCATCGTATGCTATCAGAATACCCGCAAACTCTTTACGCCCGTCAATGGGCTTATAGGTTTTGATTTCCACTGCCTCACCCAGACTCTTCTCCAGATGTCTGTCCTTCTTGAGCGTCCTGCCGAGTCCCGGGCTGCTCACTTCCAGAATATAGGCATCGGGTATAAAATCCTCCGCGTCCAGTACATCCGATAATGCGCGGCTGACATTCTCGCAGTCAACAATGTTCACACCCTCCGGCTTGTCGATATAAGCGCGCAGGTACCAGTCACTTCCTTCCTTAACATACTCCACATCGTAGATCTCCACACCATACTGCTCCGTGATCGGAGATAACAGCTGCTCAGTTCTGGATTCGTATGTCTCTCTCTTTGACATTTCTACCTCCCGTGATCCTTCTCCCCGGACGTACCGGATTTCCAATAGCAGAACAAAACGAGCAAAGCTCGTTTGCGAGATCTGCTTCGCAGCCTCGTAAATCCGGAGCACTTTCCTATACCAGAACAAAAGTGCGCTTTGCACACTCTCGCGTTCTAACTTCTATGGCAAGCGCAGCTTTTGTTCCGCGCGCGAAGCTGCGCATCCCTTTTATATCATAGGACGCACTTTCCTATGATATAAAAAAGGTGGACTCGCAAGTCCACTCTTTATCTCATCCTTTATATCATAACGTATTGTAACACTCTTTGAAAATGTTTGCAAGGAAAACTTTACCGATATTCCGCAACATCCCGATATTCCGCAACAGTTCAGCCATAGCTGATAAGATGGACGAATCATGCTTGCATGAATGAATGCAACTTATCAGCTATGAGCGGAGCGCCTTTTTATGAGCAAAGTCAGCTGCGAAGCAGCGGGAAAGCACTGAAAGTGCCTTTGCGAATGGCGCAGGCTGAACTGTTACGATACTCCCGGCATCAAAAAATGCCACAAACCAGATCATGGTTTCCAGCATTCTTCAGGGTTGGGCTGTTTATAACAGTCAACAGCTCGTAGGGGAATCGAACCCCTGTTTCCGCCGTGAGAGGGCGGCGTCTTAACCGCTTGACCAACGAGCCATCTGTTTGACACTTGCTTATTCTATTATATTTCTGCAAAGAATGCAAGTACTTTTTTCCATTTTATATGAAAAATTTCTCCGGCACTTTCCGTACCGGTGATTCCACACGGCTTTTCTCCCGTACGGATCACAATAACAGGCTCTGGGCGAAACCGAAATTCTTCGGCACCCGCTCATCCCACTTGTGCACCTGCGCCGGGCTCAAAGTTCTGCCGGCAATAGCGGTTTTGAAGATAATATCCTTATCGTAATATTCTATGCCAAGTTCCTTCGCCACCCGCGCCGAATTCTCTTCCGATCGTAATTTCTCATACCCTTCCTCCTTTTTTAGCTCACAAAATCAAACAGACTGATCTGATTGGACTCCGGCAGTTTCCCGAGCAGTCCAAGATCACTCATCAGATCCACGACCGTCTTCGATGCCTTCGTGCGCTGCCGGAAATCATCTTTACTCAAGAACGGACCGTCTTTGGCCGCCTCCACGATCGCATCCGCCGCCTTCTCTCCCAGACCGTCTATGCTGCTTAAAGACGGCATAAGCTTCCCGTCCACAATCTGGAACAGCCTCGACTGCGCCGTAAAAATATCGATCGGCACAAACTCGAATCCTCTGGCATACATCTCCTGCACGATCTTCATATCCTTCTGGGTATCCTGCTCTTTCTTGGAAAGTTCGTCGCTTCTGCGCTTATAATCCGCCATCATATTTTCCAGATGCTGCTGCCCCTGGCACATGATCTCGTAGGAGAACGCCGAAGCGCGGATGCTGAAATAGGCCGCGTAATAGGCCAACGGGTAATTGATCTTACAGTAGGCGATACGCCATGCCATCATGACGTATGCCGCCGCATGTGCCTTCGGGAACATATACTTGATCTTCTTGCAGGACCCGATGTACCATTCCGGCACCCCGTTCTCGGTCATCGCCGTGATCCACTCGTCCTTCAGCCCTTTCCCCTTACGCACACTCTCCATGATTGTAAAGGACAGCGACGGCTCTACGCCTTTCTGCATCAGGTAGATCATGATATCGTCACGGCAGCAGATCGCCGTGGAGATCGTCGCCTTGCCCTCTTCGATCAGCGTCTGCGCGTTGCCCAGCCACACATCCGTGCCGTGGGACAGACCCGAGATACGCACCAGATCGGTGAAGCACTTCGGTTTCGCATCGATAACCATCTGGATTACGAACTCCGTGCCGAACTCAGGAATACCGAGGCAGCCCAATTTGCAGCCGCCGATCTGATCCGGGGTAACCCCGAGTGCAGACGTATCCTGGAAAAGCGACATAACCCCTTTATCGTCCAGCGGAATGGTTACCGGATCGATTCCTGTCAGATCCTGCAACATACGGATCATCGTAGGATCATCATGCCCCAGGATGTCAAGTTTCAGCAGGTTATGGTCGATCGAATGGTAATCAAAATGCGTGGTGACAATATCCGTCGTCATATCATTCGCCGGATGCTGTACCGGCGTGAAAGAATTGATATCCTCCCCCACCGGCAGTACCACGATACCGCCCGGATGCTGCCCGGTGCTCCTGCGTATCCCCGTACAGCCCGTGACGATCCGGTTGATCTCACAGACCCGCTTATGCCGGCCGCGCTCCTCGTAATAATTTTTCACATAACCGAATGCGGTCTTGTCCGCCAGCGTACCGATCGTTCCCGCCCGGTAAGTCTGTCCGCTGCCGAAGATTACCTCCGTATATTTATGCGCCTTACTCTGATATTCTCCGGAAAAGTTCAGATCAATATCCGGCTCCTTATCCCCCTTAAATCCAAGGAACGTCTCGAAGGGAATATCAAAGCCCTCTTTGTCAAGCGGCGTTCCGCAGACCGGACAGTTCTTATCCGGCATATCGCAGCCGGCGCCGCCCCCGTAAGCCTTCACTTCCTCGGAATCAAAATCATAATAGTGGCATTTCGGACACAGATAATGCGGACTTAAGGAATTTACCTCCGTGATCCCCGCCATATTTGCCACAAAAGAGCTTCCCACGGAACCACGGGAACCGACCAGATAGCCGTCCTCCACGGACTTCCACACCAGCTTCTGGGCAATGATATACATCACCGCAAATCCGTTGGATATAATAGAGTTCAGTTCCTTCTTCAGACGGTCCTCCACGATCTGCGGCAGCGTCTCCCCGTACAATTCATGCGCTCTGTTATAGCAGATCTCCGTAAGCTGTCTGTCGCTGTCCTCGATTACCGGCGGACACTTATCCGGGCGCACGGGCGACATGCATTCTATCATGTCGGCGATCAGATTCGTGTTGGTGATGACCACCTCCTCTGCCTTATCGCTTCCCAGATAGGCGAACTCTTCCAGCATCTCCTCCGTCGTCCGAAGATAGAGCGGCGCCTGATTATCCGCATCCGGAAACCCTTGCCCGGCCATGATAATGCGACGGTAGATCTCATCCTCCGGATTCAGGAAATGCACATCGCAGGTAGCCGCCACCGGCTTGCAAAACTGTTCCCCCAGCCTCACGATCTTACGGTTGATCTCCATGATGTCTTCCATGGAATTGACATTCTGTATTCTATCCGACGCGATCATGAACTTATTGTTGCCGAGAGGCTGTATTTCCAGATAGTCATAGAAATCCACCAGCCTGGCGATCTCCGCATCCGGCTTTCCCTCCAGAAGCGCACGGTACAGTTCTCCCGCCTCGCAAGCGCTGCCTATGATCAGTCCTTCCCGGTACTCATGCAAAAGGCTCTTGGGAATCCGCGGTCTTCTGGCGAAATAGGTAAGATGGGACATGGAGATCAAGCGATACAGATTCATCCGCCCCACGTTATTTTTAGCCAGAATGATCCCGTGATAAGTGGGAAGCTTCCTGATAATGTCCGGACTCGCTTTCCCCTTCTCATTGATCTGCGCAAGCGTGGTGATGCCGTCCTTCTCCATCATAACGATCAGCTTCACGAAGATCTCTGCCGTCGCCTCCGCATCGTCCACAGCCCTGTGATGATTCAGAAGCGAGACGCCAAGCGTCTTCGCCACCGCATCCAGCGTGTGCTTCGCCTGCGCCGGCAGCATAACGCGCGCCATGCCTACCGTATCAATATAGGTAAAATCATGTTTGATCCCCTGTCTGTCACAGTTCTCCATGATAAAACTCATATCGAATCCCGCATTGTGCGCCACCAGCATACAGCCTTCGCTAAACTGCAGAAACTGCGGCAGCACGCTCTCGATCTTCTCCGCCTCCACGACCATATCGTCCCTGATACCCGTCAGCTTCTCGATCTCAAAGGGGATCGGCACCTCCGGATTCACAAAGGCTGAAAAATGGTCCACGATCTTACCTCCGCACACCTTCACGGCACCGATCTCGATGATGCGGTTATACACCGGCGAGAAACCTGTTGTCTCAATATCAAACACTACAAAGTCCTGCCCGAAATCCTGTCCCTTATCGTTGGTCGCAATCTCGTGCAGATCGTCCACCAGATAGGCTTCCACGCCGTAGATCACCTTGAAGAAATCCTGCTTGTCCGGGTCCGGATCGCCCGCTTCCCTGCGCTTATTCTTCTCCGCTTTCCACAGATCCTCCCACACATGGTTTGCATCCGGAAATGACTGTACCACGCCGTGGTCTGTGATCGCGATCGCCGGGTGTCCCCACTGATAGGCGCGCTTCACGATATCCTTCGCCTCGGACACACCGTCCATATCGCTCATCTTCGTATGGCAGTGCAGTTCCACACGCTTGCGCACACTCGTATCCATGCGGGATACTGTGAAATCCGGTATCTTCTTCACGCCCGTCAGGGAACCGATCGTCAGCTCACGGTCAAATTTATCCATCATGGTCATGCCCTTGAGCTTCACGAAGGCTCCGGGTTTCATACCACCCGTTATTTCTTCCACCTGATCGTTGTGCGCGAACATTTTGATGGTCATCGTATCGGTAAAATCCGTCACATCATAGATCAGGATCGTTCTCTCATTCTTGATCTCCCGCTTGTCCATGCCGATGACCTTGCCGCGGATAACGACCTCGCCCATCTCTCCGATAATATCGCTGATCGGCATGGCCTCCTCGTCAAAATCTCTGCCGTAGAGCACATCGGGATTATCCGACCGCTTGACGGCGCGTTTGAAGTCCGTCTTTTTGCCAAACGGCTTATCCGGCGCCTTTCTGCTGACAAATCCACCTCCGCTGTTTGTTTTACCGGTCATGCCTGCTTTGCCTGCCGCGCCGCCGCCGGCGTTTCCAGTGCCTCCGGACACCGCCGCAACAGCGCCGTCCGGCGCCTGTGCAGCACTGCTATTTTGCGTATCACTCGTTATGTATTCATCGCCGGATGCACTTTCCTCATCCCCGCGGTCCGCACCGTGATAACCTGCCCGTGCCGATATCTCCGCCACCTGCATGGCCAGCCGGTGCTCGTCTTCTTCCTTGTATTTTCCAACGGTATGTTTCTTATAAGCCGCCTGTACCTCCACCGCGATTCCGCACCGCTCGTTAAAGATTTTTTCCAGAATGTGAATCAGTTCCTCTGATTTGCCCTTCCCGAGTACCGTATCTTCCACTGTAAGCAGCAGCCTGCCGTCCCCTGTAAAGTCCATATCCGCCTTCTTGAACAGATTGTACTCCACCGGAGAATACTCCCGCAGTTCCAGCAGGATGCTGTCCCGGTATACCTCCATCAGCTTCGGCGGATCATACTGCGCAGACAAGTGAAACCGCTCATAGATCTTGATTACCATCGCGGCATTCGGGAAAAACTGCTTTATGATCTCTCCCTCTACCCGGAACACATCCTCCTTCTGGATCAGCCGGTCCGAAGAAATATAGATGCGCAGGAAGTCTTTCCTCTTCGTCGAGGAAACCTTATCCACCGTCACCTGTTCGAAGAGGTCCTTTAACCCGGTATCCAGTTTTAATGTTGGAAATACCTCAAAAAATTTCTTACCCATCCGCCGCCGTATCCTCCTGTCCCCGTTAACCGTTCAGCCGGCCTCTTCACTGTCACGTCTAACGCTGACAAAACGTTTCGCCGCAAGCTCTACTGCTTCCAGTGTGCCAGTTCCTCCCGCAAAGCGTCCAGAAGCTGCGCTTCCGGCACCTTGCGCACGATCTCGCCATGCCGGAACAGCAGTCCTTCTCCGCTGCCGCCCGCAATACCGATATCCGCTTCTTTAGCCTCTCCCGGTCCGTTGACCGCGCAGCCCATCACGGCTACCTTGATATCCAGCGGGATATCAGCCACCATCTCCTCCACCTGATTCGCCAGACCGATCAAATCGATACGGGTTCTGCCGCAGGTAGGACAGGATACCACTTCTATACCGCCCTTACGCAGTCCCAGTGTGCGCAGAATCAGCTTCGCCGATTTGATTTCCTCCACCGGGTCTCCTGTCAGAGATACCCGGATCGTATCACCGATTCCCTGATGTAAGATCAGTCCAAGTCCGACCGCAGACTTAATATTACCGCTTGTCACCGTACCGGACTCCGTAATGCCCACATGGAGCGGGTAGTTCGTCCTCTGTGCCAGAATCTCATGCGCACGCACGCACATCAACACATCCGAAGACTTGATGCTGATCACCATGTTGTCATAACCCAGATCCTCTATGATACCCGCTTTATCCAGGGCGCTCTCCACGATCCCTTCCGCCGTTACGCCGTGGTATTTCTCCACCAGTTGCTTCTCAAGAGAGCCGCTGTTGACACCCACGCGGATCGGAATATTGCGCTCCTTCGCCGCCGACACGACTGCAGCCACCTTATCCTTGCCGCCGATATTGCCGGGGTTGATGCGAATCTTATCCGCCCCGTTCTCCATGGCGGCGATCGCCATCTTATAGTCGAAATGAATGTCCGCCACAAGCGGAATATGGATCTGCTTCTTAATCTTCCCGAGCGCCTGCGCCGCCTCCATCGTTGGCACAGTACAGCGGATGATCTCACATCCTGCCCGCTCCAGACGAAGGATCTGCTCCACTGTTGCCTTGACATCCTCTGTTTTTGTATTAGTCATGGACTGGATCAGGACAGGACTGCCCCCGCCGATCACCTTATCTCCTATCTTAACAATCCTGGTATGTTCCCGATGCATAATCAACTTCCTTTCCGCTGTTAAATATTATTGTTTTTATCATACCATATTTTCATCAAAAAGACATACTGTTTGTTCCCGGTTCCAGCCATTCCGCGTTCCAGTCATTCCCCGTCATTCCAATGCGCCGTCCTGCATTTGTGTCAGCCAGACTTTTTTCTCCACCGCTCTGATAAAAGACCGCCGGCGCAGATAAGCTCTTCTTTGACGGCACCCGGTTAACGCCCTTTGCACCTCCTCTGCCATCTGATACCGGTGCCCGGGATTATCGTCGATGCACTTGCGAATTACCTTCTCTAACGCGTCAGACAACAGCGGCTGATAATCCCGTATTGACAGCGCCGTATAGGGTGGTCTGGCCGGGTCTGCTCCCGTCACCATATAATACAGGATCATACCGAGCGCATAGATATCACTTCTTTCATCCGCATAGATTCTTCCTTCCATGCCTGTTCCCGCATTTTTCCCGTATCGTCCGCATGCCCTCCCGCTTGCACGCCGGCCGACTCCTTTCCCAAGCTGCTCTGGCGCCGCGTAACCCGGCGTCGCTGCCATGACACTGCACGCTTCCGCCCCGTAATTTCTGATGGCCGCCGACCCGAAATCCACGAGCCTCAAATGTCCGTCCGGACAAACCATAATGTTGTCCGGCTTGAAATCCCTATAAATAACAGGTGGTTTTCTACTATGGAAATATTCTGTCACATCCAGAAGCTGTGTCATCCATGCACATGCCTGGTCTTCCCGCACGCACCCGTTCCTGTCTATGTACCCGCGCAGCGTGATCCCCGGGATATACTCCATCACAAGATACCACGCCTCATCCCATAGCAGTTCATAGATCACCGGCAGCATGGGATGCCCGAACTGTCTCAGGAGCTCTGCCTCCCGCTTCTCCGCGCCGGATTCCCCGCTAAAACCGCACAGTCGCTTGACTGCTACCAGTCTGTGCAGGTCTTCATCCTGCGCCAGATACACTGCCCCCTCACCGCCGCTTCCAAGATGTCTGATCACGGTATATTTTCCAATGCAGTCTCTGTCTGGCAGTTCGTCCTGCCACACCCTGTCACCGGCCGCTGCCTGAGCCGCAGATTCCCGGCCTGTTTTTCTCCCTGATCCTGTCTCTGTTTCTGCTTTTGTCTCTACTCCTGTCTCTGTTTCCGTTTCTGTCTCTCTCTCTGTTTCTGCTTTTGTCTCCGTCCTTTTCCCTGCCGCACTCTCTATTTCAATATTTCTTTCCATCTCCTTCTCCCGTCTTCTTTCTTGCTTCATTCCTGTGTGCATCTCCACGTAATTTTCCATACACAGCGTCAAATCGTATATCTTACCCGGCAGGTCCCGCCCTAACGGCAGGCCTTGATATAGACCGCCGACAGATTATCCGTCTCGCCCCGCTTCATACACGCCTCTCCGATCTCCCGCAGCCTGCGCTCTGCCTGTACCTCTTCCGTGATGACTGCGGGGTTCAGGACATCCGCTGTCTCCTGTTCGGTGACACAGTGCCGGAAGCCGTCGCTGCACAGCACAAACGCCTGTCCTGTCCCGAACGATCCCATTTTAAAATCCGGCCGCATAAATCCGAAGCTTCCTACGCATTTCGTAAGCTGATTTCTGCCCCGCACATGGTCTGTCGTCATGCAGTGCAGACCGGCTCTGCCGTCCCCGCCTCTGCCCGGCGCAGATACTCTGCAGGCTCTGCTGTCCCCCAGATGCCAGAGCAGATAAGTTTTTTCCCACAGAACAAGCACGGTCATGGTACTTCCCAGGCATATCTCTTCCTGCCCGGCATACCGTGACAACTGCTCCTGCATGTCGTACACCAGCCGCTCTACAGACCGTCTGATGATCCAATAAGCTTTCCTCTTCCGGATCGCCCGCAGCAGCGACGCATAGAACCATTCCTGCAGCCGCCTCGTCACGTAGCCGCTCGCCGTCTCCCCCTGTTCCAGACCGCCCATCCCGTCACAGACCGCCGCCATCAGCACTCTGCCTCTTGCCGTCAGCACCTGCAGCAGAACGACCGAATCCTGATTACGCATCGCTCTCCTGCCACGTTCCCAATATACACCTGTCAAATAGCGCATTGTTCCTCCAATCGCACACTCCTGAGAGGTTACGTTTTCCTATATCACAAACTCATATTACACTTGAAATTCTGCGGGAACCCCGCTGAACCATATACTGCTGGGTTTCGAACGAAACCTGACAGAGACAGTATATAGTATATGGAAGCGAAATGCAATATGCAGATTCATTGCCGATACCCGGTTACAGTTCACACCATGCCGGATTACGCATTCCGCCGCCAGACTTTATTCTTTTATTTCCTGATAAACACTCCCCGCAAACAGTACGACCGCCAGCATTGCCGTAAGCGCGTCGGAGACCGGCTGGGAAATCAGCACGCCGGTATATCCATATAAGCTTGATGCCGTACAAATGACTGCCACGAAAATGAACCCCTGTCTGCCGGCCGACAGCATAAACGCCCCCAACGCTTTACCCGCCGCCTGAAAAGTAACTGTCGTCACAAGCACGATCGCCATAAATACCATGCCGATCTGCTGCAGACGCAGCATGTGCGTACCGATTGCAGCAATATGTGCGTCATCAATAAACAGCCTGAGCAGATACGGCGCAGCAAGTGCCATGAACCCTGATATCGCAAGTGCAATACAGCACTCAAAGCCATAGCCGAACCGCAGTATTTTCTTCAACCTGTCCCGGTTCCCTGCACCGTAGTTATAACCGATCAGCGGCTGCGCACCAAAAGCAAATCCGATAATGATAAAGGCGGCAATCAGATTCGTCTTCGTCACGATTCCCATGGCCGCCACCTTGTCATTTCCGTAAGGAAGCAGGAACCGGTTCAGTATCGTCATGCCAAAACTCTGACACAAGTTCGTGATACACGCGGGAATGCCGATCGCCAGAATCTGCAGTACCTCCGAAGGAACTACCCGAAACTCCCTGATATCTGCGGACAGCTTTTTCGTTTTACGAAGCAAAAGATATACATAATATGTATCCGTACAGACATAACCAAGCACGGTAGCGGCTGCCGCGCCCGCCGCGCCCCATCCGAGGCCGAAGATAAACAGCGGGTCTAATATGATATTGACCACCGAACCGATCGCACCGCCAATCATGGACTGTGTGGCAAGTCCTTCTGTGCGAAGCTGATTATTGGGCGTAAACGAGACAATAATCAAAGGCGCGCCCAGCACAATACCGGTATAATAACTGGATGCATACATCATCGTATCCTGGCCGGCTCCCAGCAGCTGCAGAACAGGTCCTTTGAATACAAGCATGAGCACCGCAACCATAACGCCTACTATGATTGCTGCATAGAAACAGAAAATACTGATCTTTCTGCCTTCGTCATCTTTATGCTGCCCGAACAGTCTGGATATCACAGATGCACCGCCCAGGCCAAACATATCTCCGATCGCAACCATCAGTATAAAGATCGGCGCACCCAGCGCAACGCCGGCAACCAGATCCGTATTGCCGGTTCTGGCAATAAACCATGTGTCCACCATATTGTAGACCAGCGAGATCATCAGTCCGCACACGACAGGCAGGGAAAATTTCAAGTATGCCTTATGAACCGACACTGTTTCAAACCACTCGTTATTCATTCGTATTCTGTTCCTCTCCCTGTCGATACACACGGCATACTTATCTTCACGCTAGTGAATCAGCTTCATAATATCATTATACATGATAAACACCATCAGAACCATAAACACCACGAGTCCTGCAAAGTGAATCAGCCCTTCCTTCTCCGGTGCGATCGGTTTGCCCCTGATAACCTCTATAAACATAAATAACAGCCTGCCGCCGTCCAGCGCCGGAAGCGGCAGCAGATTCAGGATACCCAGATTCACAGACAACAGCACCATAATCTCTAACATCGTCAGAAGCGCGGAAGCCGTGCCTGCACTTTTCTCTACTTGATCATAGCTCTCGCCTACAAACTGCGCTATGCCGATCGGTCCCGACACTTCGTCCTTCGTCACCTGCCCGCGAAGCAGCATCCCCAGACTCTTATAGGTCGTCTTGACATAATATTCCACCTCATAGAACCCGTACTGAAATACCTGCAGCGGATTGCACTCCAGATATTCCCCTGCCGGACGGATACCCATATAATAGCGTCCCGCCTGCTCGTCATAGGTCGGCGTTACCTGCGCCACCCCCGATTCGTCTCCGCGCTTGTAATGTATTTCCAGCGGCTCGCCCTTATTCATGGAGGAAATCACCGCTACCTCCCGGTAGAAATGAATTTTCTCCCCGTTGATCTGCGTGATCACATCTCCGGCGCGCAGTCCCGCCTGCTCGGCCGCAGAGTTCTCGGATATCTGACCGATCACCGGCAGATCCGCTCCCGAAAAAGCCGTAAGTATTACCGCCACAACAAATGCTAAGATAAAATTAAAAAAAGGTCCCGCAAAAACTGCGGCAATCCGTTTCCAGACCCCGGCCTCGTTGAACGCGATGCCCTCGGCCTGCATATGCGGGTCAAATGCCTCCCCCTGCTGCAGCCGGCCGTCTTCCGGAACGGCCTTACGATACATATCTCCCGGCGCTTCCTTACCGCCCTGTACCTCCATGCCGTCCTCACCGTCAAACATGCAGGCACCTCCGATCGGAAGCAGCTTCAGTGAATACTTCACCCCGTTTTTAGTGTAAGCAAAAAGTGTGGGACCCATACCCACGGAAAATTCAAGCACCCGAATGCCGTTCTTTCTGGCGATAATGAAATGTCCGAACTCATGGGAAATCACCACGACACCGAAAATAATGAGAAATAGAATAATTGTCCTGATCAATGTAATCCTCCATGTCAGAATAGTCCGCTGCCCGGCAGCAGGCTACTCTCCAAACTTCTGCTTAATATATTCATAAGTCTCCGCCTCGGCTTCCAGAATCTGTTCCACCGTCGGAGCGTCTATCGTGCGATGATGCTCCATCGAAGCCTCGATCAGTTCCGGAATCTGCAGGAACGAAATCTTCTTCTGCAAAAACAGTGCCACCGCCTTCTCATTCGCCGCATTAAACACTGTGGGCAGGCTTCCCCCACGCCTCGCCGCCTGAAAGGCAAGCCAAAGCCCACGGAACGTATCCGTATCCGGCTCCTCGAACGTAAGCTGTCTTAACCGGAAGAAATCCACCCGCTCCGTATCCATCGGTCTTCTATCCGGATAAAAAAGCGCGTACTGGATCGGCAGTTTCATATCCGGCATACCAAGCTGTGCCATGATCCCGCCGTCCGCATATTGTACCGCTGAATGAATGATACTCTGCGGATGAACCACCACCTGAATCTGCTCCAGTTCCACATCAAACAGCCATTTGGCTTCCATCACTTCCAGCCCTTTATTTACAAGAGATGCCGAATCGATCGTCACCTTTTTCCCCATGGACCAGTTGGGATGATTCAGCGCGTCCTCCACCGTCATGGAAGCCAGTTCTTCTCTCGTTTTCCCCCGGAAAGGCCCGCCGGAAGCCGTGAGCAGAATCTTCTCTACCCGCGCTCTGTTCTCTCCGTGCATGGACTGGAAGATCGCGCTGTGCTCACTGTCCACGGGAAGAATGGAGACATTCTTCTTGGCCGCCAGCGGCATGATAATATGCCCTGCCGTCACCAGCGTTTCCTTGTTGGCAAGCGCGATCGTCTTACCGTGCTCGATCGCGGCGATCGTCGGCCTTATTCCAATCATGCCCACAATTGCGGTCACCAATACCTCGGATTCTTCACAGACTGCCACTTCCAGCAATCCATCCATACCATATGTTATTCTTACAGGCAGATCGCCCAGCCGCACCCGCAGATCGCTGGCTGCCTCCTCTGTCCACATCGCCACGAGCGACGGTCTAAACTCTCTTACCTGCTTTTCCATCAGTTCTACGTTTGCGCCGGCCGCCAGAGCCACCACCTGCAGATCCGATTCTTTTCTTACGATCTCCAGTGTCTGTGTCCCGATCGAACCGGTAGAACCCAGTATCGCTATCTTTTTCATTTTGTATTCTCCACTCTTACAGATAAGCTCCGGTCACACTGCCGATCATAACAAGTCCGATGAAAATAAGCGGCGCGGCAATGATCACGCTGTCAAAACGATCCATAATGCCGCCATGCCCCGGAATCAGCCTGCCGTAATCCTTAATATCATGGTCCCTCTTGATCGCAGATGCCGCCAGATCACCGATCATGGACACCAGCGCGCCTGCAGCGCCGAGCAGAGCCGCTATCGGCAATGGCAGCGCAGCATCCGTGTATCTGTTAACGGCAAAATACACATAGAGCATACACAGTAACGCCGCACCAAGCACGCCGCCGACTGCACCCTCTATAGATTTCTTCGGACTCAGTTTCGGCGTCATCTTGTGCCTGCCGATCAACACCCCCACCGCATAGGCGCATGTATCACTTCCCCACGAACACAGGAAAACAAACCACACAAGGTAATTGCCGTAGGAAAAGCCCTCCCTGATCAGGTAGATAAAGGAAAGCAGCACCGGTGCATACAGCCAGGAAAACATAGCCGCCATCACCTGCGGCGCCTGATAGCGTGGAAAGGCAAACACATATATAAACAGAAATAATATCAGCCCGGCCACCACCGCAATCATAACGACCGGATACACCGTCTGCACCCCGTCTCCGTTCTCCATGCCATAATACAGTGTCATGAGCAGCATCGCATAATAAGCCACAGTAAGCACTGTCCCCGCCAGTTCAAGCGCATTCCATTTCTTTCCTTCCGTATGTATATTACAGGCTTTCGTCAGTTCCCGGTACGCAATCAGAGAGATCAGGCAGAGCGTGACCGCCAGTACGCCGCCGCCTGCCAGAATCGTTGCCAGTGCGATGATCACCAACAAGATACCGCTTATCAGTCTCGTAACAAACATGTCCGTCCTCCTACTCATCCTTAACCAGACCATATCGTCTGTCTCTCTTATTATATGCCTCGACCGCCTTCTCTAATTCTTCTTTCGAGAAGTCCGGCCATGCCACAGGCGTAAAATACAGTTCTGTATAGGCAAGCTGCCACAACAGGAAATTGGAGATGCGCTGCTCGTTGCAGGTACGGATCAAAAGATCCGGCTCCGGCAGACCATGCGTATCCAGCAGATCACTGATCATCTGCTCCGTTATATCCTCCGCTTTCAGATGCCCCGCCTGAACGTCCTCGGTCAACCGCCGCACAGCGCGAACGATCTCATCCCTGCCTCCATAATTAATGGCAATCTGGAAATGAAGTCCGGTATTATCCTTAGTCGCCCGCTCCAGTTCCTCCATACGTCTTCTGATATCCTCATCCAGTCTGCTTTTTTCTCCGATGATACGAACACACATGTCATTTTTAGCTGCCGTTTTCAGACAGGTCTTCATATAATTGCGCAGAAGCCCCATCAAAGCATTCACCTCATCTTCAGGTCTGTTCCAGTTCTCCGTACTGAAAGCATATACCGTCAGATATTGTATACCCATGCGGTATGCCTCCTCACAGATCATCTCCACCGTCTTGGCTCCCTGGACATGCCCGTAATTGCGCGGCATCCCCTTACTCCTGGCCCATCTTCCGTTGCCGTCTAAGATGATTGCTACATGGTTCGGAATCTTCATACCTTCTTCCTCCACTTGGAAAAAAGGGACAACAGAATAAAAATTCTGTAAGTCCCTCTCTACTCTGTCTGTCAGTAAATCGTTCCGTATTACGATTTATTGTTAAACTGTAAGAATTTCCTTGGATTTCTCTTCCACCAGCTTGTCGAGATCCTTAATAAATTTGTCGGTCAGCTTCTGCAGCTTATCCTCCAGTTCTTTGATCTCGTCCTCGGAAACTTCCGATTTCGCTAATTTCTTTAAAGCATCATTCCCGTCACGTCTCGCATTACGGATCGCCACCTTGCTCTCCTCACCGCGTTTCTTGACATCCTTTACCAGATCCTTACGGCGTTCCTCCGTCAGTTCCGGAAATACCAGTCTGATCAGGGCGCCGTCATTGGACGGTGTGATTCCCACATCGGACATCATGATCGCTTTCTCAATATCCTTGATCAGCGTTTTCTCCCATGGGGCGATCTGAATGACTCTGGGCTCGGGAACCGTAATATTGCCTACCTGCTGAATCGGCGTGGGCGTACCGTAATAATCTACCCTGATCTTGTCAAGAACATGCGGATTCGCGCGTCCCGCCCGGATCGCACCGAGATCGGTCTCAAGATAATCATACGCCTTCTGCATCTTCTCCTCATAAGGTTTTAGTCTTGCATCCATACTGTAATCCTCCAGCTTTTATTCCCGCTAGCAATGAATCAAGCGGCCGTGCCTGCACGGACAGTTGACGAATGCTGCGAGGGTCAATTCCCCATCTTACACAGTCACCTTGGTGCCGTTAAACTTACCCTTCATTGTGTTGACAATACTGTTCTCTTCACTAAGCCCGAATACCCACATAGGCATCCTATTATCCCGTGCCAGAATGGAAGCGGTCATATCCACTACCTGCAGGTTCTTCTCAATAACCTCGCCTATGGAGACCTCATCATACTTCTTTGCGTCCGGATTACACCGCGGATCGCCGTCGTAGACACCGTCCACCGCTTTCGCCAGCAGAATTACGTCCGCCTCCACCTCGACTGCGCGGAGCACAACACCGGTATCGGTTGAAAAATAGGGATGTCCCGTACCGCCTGCAAAAAATACCACCATATTCCTGGCAAAATACTTGTTTGCCCTGTCCTTGGAAAACAGTTTCGTAAAAGAACCGCATTCAAAAGGCGTAAGAATGCTTGTCTGCATCCCCGTTGAACGGAAGATCTCAGACACATAGATACAATTCATGATCGTCGCCAGCATTCCGATCTGATCCGCCTTCGTCCTGTCAATATTCTCACTGGAACGTCCGCGCCAGAAATTACCGCCGCCAATCACGATTCCCACTTGAATCCCGTCATCCACCAGTTCCTTGACCTGCACGGCTACACCCCGCACCGTCTCCTCGTCGAATCCGGTTTTCTTGTCACCTGCCAATGCCTCTCCACTCAATTTCAACAGTATACGCCGCATATTCTCTTTTCTCCTGCTCTGTGATCATACAAGCTACAAGTCTTATTTCTTCTTCTTAAACTCTTCGAAGAAGGACGACGGATTGACATCTGCATAGCACTGAGAACATAATCCCTCGATAACCGCGCCGTTATTGATCTGTACGGACTTCGACTTGATATTGCCCATAACGATTGCCGTCGTGTCTAAAATAACCGGTCCCTGCACATCAATATCACCCTTAACCGCACCTGCGACTACCGCGCTGGCTGCCGAAATGTTACCGATCACTACAGAACTCTGTCCGATCTTCACACTGCCCTCACTGTGAACTTCACCCGTGATCTTTGCGCCCTCAGCGTAGATCTCTGCCGCTTTGGAATCGCCCTGAATCGTACCTGTAATATTCAGTTTGCCGTAAATGTCCAGATTACCGTTAACAGTACCGATCAGTTCCATAGAACCTGCGGATACAATATCACCAGTTATGGTCATTCCTTCCGTTACGACTGCCGTCTCATCAACCGCTACGCGATTAATCGGCTCCTGTACTTGTGTCTGTTCCTGTGTTTGTGTCTGTGCGTCCATAATCTCCTCTTCCTCTCCACATAATCCTTCTATTATATTATCTGACTGTACTTCCGGTTCACCGGTCAGTTCAGGTTCCACTGTCGGTTCTGCAGTCCATTCCGGTTCCGGCATAATCTCCGGTTCCGGTTCTGCCGCCGCTTCGGTGGCCGGCACTATCTCCGGTTCCGCGGTCATTTCGGGTTCCGGTTCGATCTCCGGCTCAACCGGCAGTTCTGGCTCCTGCACTTCCGTTTCCGGTAAGTCCGCCACTTCCGGCATAATTTCCGCTTCGGGCTCCGGCTCTGCAGACGGCGCTATGTCGTCCGCCAGGCTTTCGGGCAAAACAAGTTCCTCCTCTAATGTCTCGTCCGCCGTGTCCAGATCCTCTAATTTATCCAGCATGCTGATTAAATCTACGGAATCCACTGTTTCTGCCGTCTTATCATCCGTCAGCGCCTCTTTCGCCTCTGCATCGCCTGCCATCGCCGCGTCAAGAGCCTCTTCCGGCATCAACTCATTTACAGCCTGCGATAAGTCTTCCTTCAAATCTGAGAAAAAACCCATTCTCACATCCTCCATTCTTTAGTCATTGCTTATATGATGAATCCGCTCCGTATCGTCTGTGATCGGAAGGATCTTCGTATCATCCATGGATTGAATTGTCTCAATCAGCTCAGGCAGCGCCTGCACCGTCGAATTCTTGTCAGAAGCGTCATGCATCAAAATAATCGCCTCGTCAAACTCTCTCAGTTTCGCAGTACAGTTCCTGATAATCTCCCCTGTACTGATATAAGAACTGGCGGCATCCCCCGATGAGATATTCCAGTCAAAGTACGACATATCCTGCTCGTCCAGATATGCGATCAGCTCATGCATGTCCACCCGGCTCACCGTATTACTGCTTCCTCCCGGAAATCTGCAATACCTGCACCAGACACCGGTTATATCATATAGAAATTCCTGCAGCCTGCTTAAGTCGGCGCTGTAGCTCTCCACCGATTGGTAGATTTCATTATACTTGTGACTGTATGAATGCATGGCAAGAGTGTGCCCTTCATCCACAATTCTTTTGTATAACGCCTGATATTCTTCTTCCTCTTTTCCAACGACAAAGAAGGTTGCCTTTACATCATACTCAGCCAGTATATCCAAAATCCGATTTGTATTGCCGCTCGGACCGTCATCGAAAGTCAGATATACTTTGCGAACATCTGTATCTTCCTCTGACTGACCTTCATCACCAGTTCCTCTCCTCTCAGATTCGTGTACTCCGGTGGTCGTATATAGCATCGGATCAGCAGCCGCCTGCGCGCCTTCTCCGCTTACAGCCTGATCTCTGACAGCTGCCGCCGCAATTGCGGACTGTGCCTCATGCAGCTGTTTCTTCGTGATGTACAGACTGATTCCCAGAAAAATGCATATAATCAGCAGAACCAGTATCGTGGAAAGAGGACCAAAGATGATCAGATTTCTTAATCGACGGATGCGCTTACGTTTCGCCAGTTCGGCTTCCTGTTCGGCATCACTTTGTGCCATTATCATCTGCTCCTTATTCCATATTCTCTTATACTATATCACATCTCATGAATTACGAAAAGAAATTTTATGAAAAAAGCACAAGAAAAATTATCCACAGCAAAATCAGACCGTATACATCGCAAATCTTCATGCACCCCCGGATCTCTTGCCGTTCCTTGCTTCCTTTGCCGCTTCTTTTGCCGCCTTTTTTGCTGCACGCGCTTCCTCTTTCATGCGCATCTTCTCTTCCTTGAGTTTTCTTTCCGCTTCTTCCATCCTTTTCTGCTCAATGATAAATTTGAAATGCTCCAGTCGCTCTTCGTTCATCGCTGAACTGTCCTCCACGATGGCAAACTCGTGCATAAGAGATTCAAATGAAGGATGCAGGAATTCGTGTATGCATTTTTTGAGTCGTTCTTTTAATCCCATAATCTTTTCTCCTTTTACTTTTAGACTTTTACAACAATACGCTGTTTTTATTATAACCAATTTCTTGCATTTTTTCAACGATCTCCATAATTTGTTTTGTCGCGTGCGAAAAGCGTATCATCGCCGTCAGACAATCCTCCTCAAAAACGAGGAGCTTGCGGCTTTGCCTTTTGGAATAATAAAAAACTCTGAAACTCTCTTAATCACTTGCATTTTCCAAATCTTCTTCTGCTAAATCGGTAATACTCCAGTATGTCACTTACAGTATTAAAATCTTTTGTTTTTCCCTCTTTCTCTTTTCTATAAACATATGGGTATAAAAAAAAGGCAGGTCTGAATCGACCCACCCTTTAGGTGTTCTTCGGGAGTAAAAGCATTGATTATATTATCCATGACTACATATATAACCAATCTACTATTCACTCATTCTTCTACATCTTTTAAACGCTTATACTTAACAGAACAGGCGGCACCCAAATTTGAATAATCAGAATGTTCTCCTATTTCAATTCTCGTTTGTCCTACTACGCAATATTTCTGTTGGGTGCTACGCCACCTAGATGCTTTAAGGTATCTTCTATAATTTTATGTTCTAAATCAACTGCCGCAAAATAAGCCAGGTTTCCTCCACTTACATTACCACAAGTGGAACACTTGCAGGTAATTTCTTCTTTACCATCATCCAGAGCATATCCACACGATGAACATTTAATGAAATGTTTTCCCGGATTATTTCTTTTCCATTCCTGCATCTTTTCTAACCTGGAAAAATTAACTTTAAATGCTTTGCCACATTCTGGGCAGTTCCATACAACCATACAATCATCATTTAAATCCGTTCCACATTTAGAACATTTCATAGATGCCATCAAAATTATCTCCCATCTCCATCTTCTACAATTTCATTATGACAATCACAATTTCCACAATGAATTTTTACTTTATTCTTTAAAGGATCTTTACTAACCAAAATACTGTCTTCCGGGACTGTTTCCGCCTGTAAAAATCTCGTTTCACTTATATGTTGTGGTATTAAATAGCACCACTTTATTTCACTACCACACTCTTTGCAATATATGCTTCCTTCTATTCTTGCCACAATACAAATTCCTCAATCCGATCAATCGCATTATATTATACCTCACAATCACACTAATTTCCATATTTTTTTGCACAATATTATGAACATTATGAATCCTTTTTCCCATTCCTTCACACTCCTCATAAGTTCTTCGTAGTCTTCCTGCCTAATTGATAACTTCTCCTCAATAGCAAAGTGATCCATAATATTCTCTATTGATGGATAAAAAAATTCATATATTCTTTTTCGCATTTCCATCTTTAAATTCTCCTTCATGTACCCAATACTTTTATGAGTAACATTTCTACACAGCGCATGAATACATCAGATATACCCCTTTCAGAAAATACAGTTATTTCAACAAATGTAAACTACCCCGACATACAAAAAGACATCACTACCTATATCACTACAAGTAATGATGCCTGATCGTTTTGTTCAAATCTTTGCAAGCTTCCTTCGAGGAAGTTGCTTTCTACGTTTTCTTTACATTCCCATCTGTTTTGCAAGCTTCCTTCGAGGAAGTTGCTTTCTACGTTTTCTTTACATGCCCATCTGTTTTGCAACTTCCTCGGCAAAGTTCTCTTCTTTCTTCTCGAGACCCTCGCCTGTCTCAAAACGAACGAATCTCTTAACGGAAAGGTTCGCACCGTTCTCTTTGGCAACCTGCTCGATATACTTCGCTACCGTCTGCTTGCCGTCCTCGGCCTTAACATATACCTGCTCTAACAGGCAGATCTCTTTCAGTTCTTTATTCAGACGACCGATGACTGCACCCTCGATTACCTTCTCCGGCTTGCCTGCCATCTTCGGATCATTCTTGATCTGCTCAGCCAGAATCTCCTTCTCATGTGCCTTGTATTCCTCGGAAATCTCATCCGTGGATACGTACTTCGGATAAAGTGCTGCTACCTGCATTGCAATATTGTTCAGCGCTTCCTTAACAGCATCGTTCACCACATCGGTAACCGCCTCCACAATAACACCGATTCTGCCGCCGCCATGCACATATGATACTGCACAGCCTTCATTTGCAACGACTTTCTCAAATCTTCTGATGGTCAGATTCTCACCGATTACGGCAATCTTGTCAACCAGTGCATCCTTTACCGTCTTGGAAGAATCCAGGTGCCAGTTCTCTGCAAGGAATGCATCCAGATCCGCGGCATCCGACTCAACGGCCTGCTTCGCAACTGCCTCTACATAAGCCTGGAAATCTTCGTTCTTGGCAACGAAGTCTGTCTCGGAATTAACTTCAACTACCGCTGCAGTCTTATCATCCTTAACCGCAATACGGCACAGACCTTCCGCCGCAATTCTGCCGGCCTTCTTCTCAGCCTTCGCCTGTCCGTTCTTTCTCAAATATTCAACCGCTGCTTCCATATCGCCGTCGGTCTCGCCGAGCGCCTTCTTACAATCCATCATGCCTGCACCGGTCATTTCTCTTAACTCTTTTACCATTGCTGCTGTAATAGCCATCTATCTGTCCTCCTGATCTTCATAATATAATCTCACATCTTACGCTTCTTCCGCGTCGGTCTCTTCTACTTTCGCAGCTTCCGCTTCCTCAACATATTCTTCGGCGCCCTGATTTGCCTCGATCACCGCATCAGCCATCTTAGCCACGATCAGTTTTACGGCTCTGATCGCATCATCGTTACCGGGAATGATATAGTCAAGTTCTTCCGGATCACAGTTTGTATCACCGATACCGATCAGTGTAATGCCCAGCGTATGAGCCTCCTGCACGCAGATTCTCTCCTTCTTGGGATCAACTACGAAGATACAGTCAGGTATTCTGGTCATATTCTTGATTCCGCCCAGATTCTTCTCTAACTTCTCCCATTCCTTTTTGATCTGGATAACCTCTTTCTTGGGAAGTACGTCAAATGTACCGTCCTCGGACATGATCTCGATCGCCTTCAGTCTGTCAATTCTGGACTGAATCGTCTTAAAGTTGGTGAGCATACCGCCCAGCCATCTCTCATTGACATAGTACATACCGCAGCGTTCCGCCTCTGTCTTGACAGCGTCCTGTGCCTGCTTCTTCGTACCTACAAACAGAATCGTACCACCCTGAGAAGCCACATCAAATACTGCCTTATAAGCCTCGTCTACCTTGCCGACAGACTTCTGCAGATCAATAATATGGATACCGTTTCTCTCTGTGAAGATATAGGGAGCCATCTTAGGGTTCCATCTTCTCGTCTGATGTCCGAAATGAACACCTGCCTCTAATAACTGTTTCATTGAAATAACGCTCATGTTTTCTACCTCCGTTTGGTTTTGCTTCCATATAACCTGTCTTTGCTGCCACTCCTGCGTCACGAAGCACCGACAGCTTACGGATATATGTGTTTACTTGGTTATAATTCCCTGTGGTACATACTGCCAGCGGCATACGATACACACTCTTTTTAGGATAACATAAAAAGACCCCTTTTACAAGAGGTTTTTCTCAAAAGATAATATCTTTCCGCTCGTTCGAGTTCACGAAGCGAATCTCGCAAAGTTAATTCCGAAGGAAATTACTTTTTTTACTCGGCGCCTGTCACGATCCGTGCGATCTGTTCATCACTGGCATCCGCCGGAATCGAAAAGGTGCCTGTTCTAAGCCGTTTATCATATCCGTTCTGACACAGAAAGGAATCGAACGTTGCCGCAGATGTAACCACTCCCACGTCCTCCAGCTTCTTCGCTACAGTGTAGGACCCGTCCCCGTGATTGACCGTAATCGTCTTTACAGCCGCGGACGTAATAATCTCGTTGGCATTCTCAGGTGTATCCGTCCTGTCGTTTTTCTCTGTCTGTTCCTCCTCATGATCATTCACATCCGGCTCCGCATCCGTGTTATCTTTCGCGGTTTCTGTTCCCGTTTGGTCATTCTTTTCCGGCTCCGTCTCGTCCGCACGGTTCTGTGCACTGTCAGTCTGTGCCGCCCCGACTGCCGGTCCCTTTGCGACATCATCCGGCGATGGCTCCGCATCAGTCTCCTTTGCAGCATCCACTGCCGTGTGGTCTGGTCCGGTCACTGCCGCATCATCCGTCTGCTCTGTTTCATCCTGTATGTCTGCATTCTCTTCCCCGGTCTCCTCGTCATCGGGATCTGACAGAACCGTGTTCTCCACCATACCCAGTTCTTTCGCTCTGGCGATGATCTCATCATCCGTCATCGTCTCATCACCCGACAACGCAATCCCCATGATGATCGCCGTCACCGCGATCCCGACTCCGAGACCTCGTAAATAATATTTCCGCTCCATATATTGTCACCTTTTATCAGCCGATCGTATTCTCACACGCCTTCAAACAGATCAATGACCAGCTTCACCTCGCCGAGTCCCAGGCCAAGCTCCCTGGCAATTGCCATATTAGACTTGCCTGCCTTATGCAGTTCCAGAATACGCTCGTTACTATTACGCCTGTTATCTTTACCTTTTGCAAACTGTATATCCATTGCAGCCGCGCTCTCCTGCAGACGGTCTTTACCGGTTCTTCTTCTGCGCGGCTTCTTACCGGGCTCCTCGTATCTCTCCGTCTTCGGCGCAAAGAAACCCATGCTGGCAAATGCCGCACTGGTCGAAAGATCCTCCTCCGGCGCAGCAACATAATCCCCGTCCGGTTGATGGATAATCTCAACTCTGCGAGGCATGATCGGTGTAAAGTCATCCTCTTCTTCCGCCTCATCCACAACGGTTTCTTCCTCCGGAAGCTTCAACTCATCCGGAAGATCCAGTTCGTCCGGAAGATCGGCGATCGTAGTTTCGCCCGTTATCACCGGCATTTCTTCTGCCATGTCCTCTGCATCCATTTCTTCTATGATCCCGCTTGCTTCGATTACCTCTGTTTCTTCAGCTGCATCGTTTTCCTGCTGAGGCTCTTCCCGCACCTTCCCAATGACGTCAGCGCTGTCCATGGTACTGCGCACCTCTTCCCGCGCTGCCCTCTCCGCCTGTTCTTCTTTCTCCGCCGCCCGTTTCACGGCCAAGCTCATGTTCATAACCGTCCGCATGGCTTCCTGCGCCACTCTCTGCGCCTGAGCAGCCGTCTCCTGTGCCTCCTGCATCGAATCGGCCGCATCATCCACCGTCTGCAGCACGGCATCAATCTTATCTGCCGCTTCCGTTGCGGTCAGTTCCGCGTCTCTTGCCGTCTGTCTGATTCCGTCTGACGCTATCGTCGCCTCGTTGATCGAGGACATCAGATTGTCATGCTTATCGTTGAGCATATCGTACAGGAACACAACCTCTTTATGATTCTTATTGATCTCCTCCAGCACAGTATCGGAATACTCGTTGACCGCCATGATCTTTTCATTGGTTATACGCTCCATCGCACGCTCAGTCTTCTCAATCGAATAGTTGACGGTCTCATCCACAATATCGGCAATCTTATCCTTGACGTGTTCCACTTCCGCGGCAACCATTTTTCTGACCTCATCCTCGCTGATCAGCTGCACTTCATCATCTAAGTCCTTTCTTCTCGCCGGCATAAGATATCCCAGAAGGAATATCGCTATTCCGATCACGATCAGAATAATTTCTGTTGCACCCATTTTGTCTCTGTTCCCTTCTGCGATCTATGCGCCTATACGCAAAAATCAATATGATCCGCCTTCTTCATGAGCACTTTGCCATCAGGATTCTCTCCCGGTTTCTTCTTCTTTTTCCTGCCGCCGTCTCCATGGTACTCGTTGCTGCCCTTATCCTTGGCATCAAATTTCTTTTCATGGTATTCCGGCTGCTGGCCTTTATTGACTCTGGAAACCTGTTTCTCTATCTGCTTGGTCATCTGCTGACCCACATTCGCCTGCTCAACCATCCCTTTAGAATCTTCGTTATGCTTGACCGTTGTAAAATCCTGTGCTCTTGTGACCTGTCCGTGCAGTTCCACCAACCCGATTGCCATACTCTCTGATTCCCCCTATTTCTCACTGCCGCTTCATACATGCGCTCTCTTGCTCCTGACCGCTGCGCACTTTCTAATAAGGCGCGACCTTCACGTCACCGCGCTCCCTGACAAATCTGCAGTAATGCGTATTCTTCTGCACCGTCATGGACACATCGCCGATGCATATTTTCGTGCCGGGATATACCATCCCTTTTACCCTGATTCTGGCTTCCGTAGTATTGCCTGCCTGTTCCATCAGTTCATTCAGCTCCGTCTGATTTGCCTTGATTGCCTCGCTCTTCTGCTGATTTACAATCGCCAGCGACTGTATATTCTTAAGCTGTTCCTGACTCAGCTTGATCCCCTGCGTGACTTTCTGTTTTGCAGCCACAAGTACCGGCTGAACTGTCTGTAATGTTTTCGTGTCTTCCTCGATTAATTTCTGGAGCTGGGCAATACGATTCTTGATCTTCGGATCGGCGCCGACTTCCACGATCGTGTCCGCACCCATCTCGGAACCGAGCGTTTTCACATTGATACCGCCCGTCGCGCACACTCTGCCTCCCGTGATAAAGCCTCTCTTACCGTCCACATTGATCTCGCCGCCTGCCATGATCCTGCTGTGCAGAATCGACTCGGAAGCGACATAGCCATCCGCCTGTGCATTAGCATTTTCCAGGAATTTTGCCACAATATTACCGCCGGCACTAAGGGAGCCTTTCCCCATGCCGTTCATGCCTCTGGCAATAATAATATTGCCGTCCGCCCGCAGCGTCGCACCCTCCACAACGCCTTTGACCACGATATCGCCGCGTGCCTTCACTTCAAAATTGGTAGACACATTGCCATTGATCTGTACACTTCCCTCATAATCTATATTACCGGTGGAATTGTCCACATTCTCCACTTCCAGCATATCAGACACGAATACGGAACCTTCCACCAGTTCTACATGCCCGTCCACCAGCGACACGATCGTCATACCGTCCTCTGACAGTTCAATATTGTTACCATATTTGAGCACTGCCGGCTTAACATCCGCCGGTCTGATCTGCTCACCGAACAGATCAGATCCCGGCTGCCCAGGTTCTTCCTTGTGCAGAGTCGCCAGCACATCGTTCTTCTTACAATGATTCAAAATATTTAAATTGAAGAAATCCACACTACCGTCTTCCTTTAATGTGGGTTTTGCTTTCTTATCTGTATTAAAATGGTACTCAATATAAGCGTCCCTGCCCTGTACGGGATGTGCCCCTTCCGCGAGCAGAATATCCTCACAATATTCCTTATGTTGTAAGAATTGTCGGATCTCCTCCTCCTTAATACCATATTTGATCCCTTTAGACGCTAAATCCCGCATAATCTCTCCTGCGGTCACTTCATCACCACCTTCGGACGCAGCAAAGAACTTCGCATTTGCCTGCATCTTATCCGGTGTGATCGTCAGTTTATAGCATTCCCGCTCCTGGGGCTTCTTCTCATTTACCAGAAGCATCACCATCTCTTTATCCACTGCCGCATCCACTGCACGTTTCAAAGATGGCAGATCACAGGAATATCCTTTCATCGACATATATTCAATCACATCATTAACACTGATCTGCTTGCCGCCGTCAGTCGGCGGAATCAGTTTTAGGCTGGTTTTATCCGCTTCGTTTACCAGTCTGAAATATCCGTTCATCTATACACCCGTTACCTTCCACCTGCTTCCGTCAGAATACCGATATAACTGCCCAGTCTTCCTTTCATCTTCTGCAGCGCTCTTGTGTGCAACTGTGATATTCTGGATTCCGATACCTCCAGAATACTGCTGATCTCTTTTAATGTCAGTTCCTCATAATAATACAGCAGGATTACCTTGCGCTCCTTTTCCGTCAGCATCTCAAGCGTTTCCGCAAGTATCCTTTTGAGTTCATCCCGCTCCAGAACTTCCTCCGGACTGTCGAACTGCGAACTCTTCGTATGGCTTGCCTCGTTGGGTACCTCGCTGCCCTGCTCCAAGAACTCATTCAACGACACCACGTTCGTAATCTTCATCTGAGACTGCCATTCCACATACTCGTCATCCGTGATGCCCAGCCCCTCCGCAATCTCTTCGTCGGTAGCATTCCTGCCGCAGCGGACTTCGATCTCCTTAATCACCGCGTCGATCTTCTTCTGCTTCTGTCTGATAGTACGCGGAATCCAGTCCATCTTACGGATCTGATCCAGGATCGCCCCTCTTATGCGAAGGCTGGCATAGGTCTCAAATTTGACATCTTTTAAGAAATCAAACTTATCAATCGCATCGATCAAGCCAAAGACACCATAGCTGACCAGATCCTCATACTCCACATTGTATCCCAGATACATGCTTAACCGGCCCGCAACAACCTTTACAAGCGGCGCATATTCCAATATGATCTTTTCCCTGAGTTCGGGAGACTGCGTCTTCGCATATTCCTCCCAGAGTTTCTTCTTGCCTGCCTCATCCATATGCGTTTTTATTCATCCTTTACCTGCGCTTCTGAATTTCTAGTCGGTCTGTCTCTGTCTTCTTCTGCGAGTTCCTTCTCTATGACTCCGTCCTTCTCCATCTCGGCTTCTTCAATCTGCCGTTCAAATCGATCCAGCATCTCTTTAATAACGCTTCCGGCAATATAGAAACCAATCAACACACACAGCAGGATGATCAACATTGTCTTCGTATCATAATGCAGAATCCGCATTGTGATACTGGTGGCCGCTCCGGCAGACAACATGACAAACGGGGGTATCAGCCTGCGCTTCTTGGCCCGAAACGCACGCTCTCTCGCTTCCCGCTCTTCTCTTGCCTTACGTTCTTCCGGAGTCTCTATTTCAGCCTGATCATCCTCAATATTTTCTCCATTTATGCTCTCTTCATCCGTATATTCTTCGCTTTTATTTAATGCCTCGTTATTCACTTCACGATCCTTCCACCGTATCTATCCGCCCGCTAAATCACGCTTTCCGGTTTGCCGACTGCACGGATCACGAAATCACCTGTCTCCGGATAAAAAATAACGGTTCTTCCATAATTCTTGCCTGTGTCCTCGGCCAAAATAGGAATCTTCAGCTGCGCCAGCTTCTTCTTGGTCGCCGCAACATTACGCTCGCCTACGCGAACCATATCATTCTTGCTCTGAAACGCAAACATCTGTGCACCGCCTGCAATCTTGGCCACCAGACGTCCCCTGTTAGCTCCCTTTGCCACCACCTGCTTCACCAATTCTTCTATACCTGTATCCGCGAACTTAGGAATATTTGAATTAATGCGAATGGATGCGCTGTCCGGCAGCATAATATGTGCTAATCCGCCAATCTTTGTTACCGGATCGCGAACAGCTATTCCGACACATGAACCCAGTCCCAATGTAGTAATGCTATCAGGACTGACGCATACGTTCAAATCGGCCATACCGACCTTTATCACCTTGCCCATAATATGACATCTCCTGTTTACACTTATCAATCTACACCATATGGTGCCTTATCCTAACCAATTCCCAATGCTGATAATATCCTGCCATAGGAATCCAGATCCGGAACAAGGATAAAGTACCCATCCAGAACCATCTCATCAAAAAACTGTGTCTGAATCATTAACATCTTATCACCCAGTTCGCCAAACTGAATCGCCGGAACACTTAAGATCGCTCCTGCCATATCCACCGTAAGATCGGGCACTGACGGGTAGATCACCAGATTTGTCAGCCCGGACAGCGAATTTAGATAAGCTCCCGTAATGATATTGCCCACTTCTTTCAGAGCGGAAAATTCCATTTCGGAAAACTCTTCACCTGCGATTTCCATTCCCATCAGTTTATTTACGAGATGTCTCGCGGCCTGTTTTTCCAGAAGGAACATGATACTGCCGGTGATATCTCCCTCGATTCCGAGATAGATTCCCGCCATGATCACTTCCGCGCCGCCCATGATCTCGCCCATTTCCTTAAACTCTAACAATCTGACCTGAGGAACCGACATGTCAACCTTACACTGCATCATCTGCGCCAGCGCAGTAGTCGCGTTGCCCGCTCCGATATTTCCCAGTTCTTTCAGAATATCAAAATACTCATCAGACATTTTTTCTAAGGTAATATCCTCCACTGTATAACCTCCTAAACGTTTTCAAGTACCACGGAATTCAAATCCAACAGGGAGATCAGACCGCCGTCGCACTTGCCGACTCCGAAGATAAAATTGTCTTTCGCCTCCTTGGAATCGTATGCCACCTTCTCAATCTGGTCGTTCTCCAACGTAACGACTTCTTTTACCTCATCCACAATCACACCGATTGTTCCCTGCTGCTCCAGTTTCAGGATGATAATTCTGGTTGACTTCGTCTCTTCATCCGGCTCTAATCCCATCTTAAGGCGAATACTCATAACAGGAATGACTTCTCCTCGCAGATTAATAACTCCCTTCAGATAATCGTCTACCTTGGGCACTCTCGTAATATGCTGCATTCTAACAATATTGTCTATATACTTAATATCGATTCCGTACTGTTCATCACCAAGTTTGATCACAATGAACTGTGTGGTTTCCCCAACTGCTTTTAATTCTTCCATGTCACTGTCCCTCCCTCTGCTTAAATAAGTGTATTAGCATCAAGAATCAGGGCTACTTCACCGTCTCCGAGGACAGTTGCACCGCTGATGATCTTACACTTGCTGATGTACTTACCTAATGATTTGATTACGATTTCCTGCTGTCCGATCAGCTCGTCTACGACCAGGCCTGCCTGTTTGTCACCTTTCTTGACAACCACGACAACCATATTCTCATTAGGGTCTTTCTTACTGTCGATATCCAGAATCTCATTCAGCCGGATCAACGGGATCACACTGTCACGAATCTGAATCACTTCCTTATTCTGAACAAGTTCCACATCGTCCGGTGAAATATCCTCGATCGTCTGTATAGATCCCAGAGAGATCGCGTACTTCTCATTGCCGATATCCACCATAAGTGCCTGAATGATTGCCAGTGTCAGAGGCAGTCTGATGATCCATGAACTTCCCTCTCCCAGCTTGGATTTTACTTCCACCTCACCACTGAGGGCTTCGATCTTGGATTTCACAACGTCAAGACCCACACCTCTGCCGGATACGTCTGATACGACCTTCGCCGTGGAAAATCCTGCGTGGAACAGCAGATCAATGCTCTCCTTCTCATTCATGTTCTCCGCCTGTTCGGGCGTGATGATTCCCTTCTCGATCGCCTTGTTTCTGACAGCTTCCGTATCAATACCGTTACCGTCGTCTCTTACTTCGATTACTACGTTGTTACCATCCTGGTACGCCTCTAAGAAGATAGATCCAACTTCCGGCTTGCCTCTCTCCTTACGCAGTTCCGCTGACTCCAGTCCATGGTCGGCCGAATTACGCAGCAGGTGCATAAGCGGATCTCCAATCTCATCTACCACAGTACGGTCAAGCTCTGTCTCCTCACCGGACATATACAGTTCCATCTTCTTGCCCAGGGTCTTCTGCAAGTCACGAACCATACGCGGGAATTTGCTTACCGTGCTCTCGATAGGCACCATTCGAACCTTCATAACCGACTCATGCAGAGAGGTCGTCACGTTCTCCAGATATTCAATCTGTTCATTTACCGCCGTATCGGAAGACCCGGAAACTGTCGATGCGGACACAAGCGAATTCTTCGCGATAATCAACTCGCTTACCAGATTCATCAGCGTATCCAGCTTCTCAATATCGACTCTGACAGTTCTGTTGACTACCGGCTTGGAAGGTGCCTGCTTCTTCTCTTCTTTCTTCTTGCCCTTTGCGGAAGGTTTCACCGCGGCTGCTGCCGGAGCCGCCGGGGTCGCTACTGCCGTCGTCTGTTCTGCCTGCGGCTTCGGTTCTTCCGACTTAGCCGTCTCTTCCTTCACTGTCTGGACAGGCGCCGCCGCGTGGTCAGGATCAAGCACGTCTCCGATTACATCCTCGATCTCGGATACGCTCTTCGCCACGCTGAGTATCTTATCAAGATCAGCATCTGATACGACGATCAGGCTGAAATCCAAATCAAATTTCTCATCTTCAATATCCTGTGCGGAAGGATTGGATAATACGATCTCTCCGCAGTCCTCAATCGCTTTAAATACAAGAAAAGCTCTGGCAGCTTTCAGGATGCAGGCCTCCTGTACCTTAACAGTCAGACCAAAAACATTTTTGCCCTGTTTAAGTGCCTCCTTCAATACATGCTTCTCGCTGTCCCCGAGATGGATTGAAAGCCATTTCCGGTCGCCGGTATCGGCAGAAGCTTCTTCCGCAGGCTGTTCTGCAACAGTTTCCGCTTCCTCATCTCCGTTTCCGTCTCCGCCGTTTAATATATCATTGAGTTGTTTAATAAGCGGCTCATTATCATTCGTGCCTTCGTCAGCATTCTCGCGAATATTCGTGTTATACTCCTCCAGGGCGTCGAGACACTGAAACAGCACGTCGATCATGTTTGCTTTCACGGTAATGTTACCGTTACGAACCTCTGAGAACACATTTTCCATATCATGGGTCAGATTCTGCATTCTCTTATACCCCATAGTACCCGCCATACCTTTCAGTGAATGTGCGGCACGGAAAATCTCATTGATGGTATCCATGTTATCCGGCTCCTGCTCCAATGAGAGAATCTGTGTGTTCAGGTTCTGCAGATGTTCATTTGTTTCATCAAGAAAAATTTCGAGATACTGACTTACGTCCATACTATTTTACCCCCACGTTCATTATAATTTCCTGTGCGATCTGGTCAAGCGGCACGATCTGGTTTGACAGTCCTGCAGTTACAACGCTCTTCGGCATTCCGTATACCGCGCACGTGCTCGCTTCCTGCGCTATCACATGGATTTTCTTTTTTTCTTTCAGATGTTTGATTCCTTCTGTACCGTCTGCGCCCATCCCCGTCATCACGACACATACGACCTGATCATATCTGCTGTCCCGCAGTGATTCGTACATATAGTTCGCGCACGGCTTAACGCCCTCTCTGGTCGGCTGATCCGTATAGTATATACTGTATCTGCCCATCTCTGTGCGAATGTTCAAATGCTTGCCGCCCCTCGCTATGTATACGGTTCCTGCTTCCAGCACATCGCCCTCCGCCGCTTCTTTGACACGGACCTCACTTAATGAGTCCAACCGCTCGGCAAGAGAGGCCGTAAAACCTGCAGGCATATGCTGCACGACAACCACCGGTGCCTTCAGATTCTTAGGCAGACGCGGGATCACCGACTGTAATGCTTTCGGTCCGCCCGTAGAACTTGCAAGCGCCACAACCTTGTTGCCCGCCACAGCGGAAGCATGTCTGCTTACCAGTTCGACCACCTTCCTGGATTTCTTCGCATCTTCTATGCTGAAAGCCTTGCCGGCAGGCGCCGGATTGGAATCCGCCACAGCTGCCAGAATGCCGAGCAGCTTATCCTTGAACACATCCGTTCTGCAGTCCATCGCGTTATTCGGTTTGTGAACGAAATCAAGCGCTCCCAACTCCAGTGCATCCAGAGTTGTCTTCGCACCTTCTCTCGTGTCCGTGCTCGCCATCATGACTTTTGCAGTGATCTTGCGCTTATTAAGCTCTTTGAGCAGTTCAAGACCGTTCATCTGCGGCATATTGACGTCCAAAACTACCGCATCATACGTCTTTCGGCTCAACAGATCCAATGCCTCCACGCCGTTGACAGCGCGATCCTGTACCTGGAATCGTTTATCACTGTTAATTATATCACACAGTACCCTTCTCATGAGTGCAGAGTCGTCAACAACTAAAATTTTTTTCATTTTGTCATGCCTCCTCATTTATAACGTTGTATCATTCCTGTCATCAATCCATTTTGTGATGTTTGAGTGTTTTTCGCTCCTCATCAAAGATATACTTGATTATTTCCTCCCGCTCCGCGGCATCCACATTGACGTACTGGACCCGATGCTCGAACACACCCTTTCGGTTCTCCAGTTCTCTCACACTTAACACTTTGCCGACCAGATTATACTCCTTCGCCTCTCCGCCGATCAGCAGATGATATTTGCACAGAATCAGACTCTGCGCCTCATATGCATAGTTCGCCACGAATCTGAGTCCGCCGCCGCTGATATCGACAATAACGCTGCTTTTCAAGGGAAGCTGCGGAACCAGTGTTTCGTCCATTTTCCCCGCAGGCGTCAGTTCATTGTCCTGCAGCTGCCTGGAATTCATCTCAAGCGCACAGCTGAACCGATAATACTCTCTCCGCTGATGCTTACGCAGATTACTGATCAGATCCAGAACCAAAACATACATACTGTTATTTTTATAGCGGTCCACGATCCGGGCGTAACACTGATACAACCCGTTATCAGAGTAGAAGTACAGATCATACTCTCCATCCACGGGAAGCAGGATCAGCTTGGACTTCTCCATCGGCATGGCTATCTCCACCCTGTCCTCCGACAGAACGTCAATCACCTGACTCTGATAGCTTTTTCGCTCTTCACTTTTCGCTCTTATTCTGTCTTTAGAGCGGTCTATTGTCTGCAGATCCACCCGGCAGCCCGGAACCACATATTTTTCCAACAGATTTGCCATATTAAAAAAACCATACCTTTCCATAACCTGCGAATCCAAGCCGCAGGCACAAATTTGCGTGGGAAGAATGCTCCCCGCCGGGATTCCTTATCTCTTAGATATGATATGAGAGAAAAATGCCGCCATACCACGTTTCGTGAGATTCCTGTTCAATTCCTTATTCATCAGTCTGGCAGCAATCGCCTCATAAGCAAGTGCCGACCGCGCACGCGGATTATCAAGCGACACCGGCATCTGCTGCATAACTGCCTTCGCAAGCTGATTATCCTGCGGTATCATTCCCAGATAGCTGATGGGTACTTTCAGATAGCGGCTGACCACCGCTTCCAGCTTCTCATACAGTGCTTCCGCTTCCGCTTCACTAAATACTTTATTCGCAATCACCTTAATCTGTGACGTATCCGCCGAATACCTCTGGTGCCTGCCGAGCGCCTTAAGCAGCGAATATGAGTCTGTGATAGACGTCGGCTCCGGCGTCGTCACCAGAAGGATCTCACCACTGGCCACCAGAAATTCCAGCACCGCCTCAGATATGCCGGCTCCCGTATCCACGATGATCGTATCCGCCATCTCGTCCAGTTCTACCAGATTCTGGATAATATAGTTCAAATAATCTTTACTCAGATCCGACATCCCCGCAATACCGGAACCTCCTGAGATAAATCCCACCTCCATCGGTCCCCATGTAATGATATCGCGTATACTTTTCCCCTGATAGATCAGATCGCACAGATTATGCTTCGGTACCGTACCGAACATAATCTCTATATTAGCCAGTCCGAAATCTGCATCTAATATAATCACTTTCTGTCCCATTTTACGGAATTGTATTGCAAGATTGATCGCTGTATTGGATTTACCCACTCCACCTTTACCGCTCGTAACGGTGATTACCCTCGCCAGTGGCCGCTGCGGCTGGACGCTTGCTTTGATGATATTTCTTAATTGTTCAGCCTGATCCATTAGCCTTCCTCCTTAGTTTTTTCCTCCCAAAAGCTGCTTGACTGTGCTCTGCGAATTGAACTCCTCAATGTCATCCGGCACGTTCTGTCCGTAAGTCACATAAGACAATTCGGCACCCGTATACAGTCTCAGATTTAGAAGATTCCCCAGCGTAGTGGTTTCATCCAGTTTAGTAAAAATCAGTTTGTAGTCCGTCATCTCTTTATAAGAATCCGCTATACTGATCAGATCCCGATATTTGGTTGTCGCGCTTAAAACGAGGTATACCTCCTTCTCAATCTTGTCATCCACGGAGTGAATCAGATTGCTCATACTCTCCTTCTGCGTTTGATTCTGGTGGGAATGTCCCGCCGTATCAATCAGAATATAATCATAATCTTTAAAATCTTCAATCGCTCTGTCAATTTCCTCTACGGTATATATGATGCGGAACGGCACCTCCAGGATATTCGCATAGGTGCGAAGCTGCTCCGCAGCGGCGATCCGATAGGTATCTGCAGTCAGAAGCGCCACTTTTTTCTTCTGGTCTACCCGGAAAATAGAAGCAATCTTGGCAATTGTAGTCGTCTTGCCCACTCCTGTAGGCCCGACAAAAAACACCATCTTGATACCGCTCTGTGCCGGTGTAATGCAGCTTGGCATGCCGAACTTCAGAATCATCTTCTGATAAATATTTGCAAGCGCGTAGTCAAACGGCATGTTGGGCTTGTTGATCTGCTCGATTTCATGTATAATATCGTCCGCATACGCCTCGTCAACTTCATTCTCCAGCATGGTATTATGGAGGAGCGTCATAAATTTATCGATCTCCGTCTCCTCTTTCTTCCCGGTTTCCTTATCGCTTTTGTCTTCCTTATTCTCATCAGGTTTCTGCAGCTGCTGTTCCAGAAGTGACTGTAAGCTGTCCAGTTTCTCCTCTATGGCGCTGCTGTCTTTTCTAACTGTTTCCTCCGTCGGCTGAGGCGCTGGCTGCGGCTGCGGGACCGGTGGAGGCGTTACCGGCGTCTGGCTGGAAGCAATCACATTATTGATCGCAGAGACCGCCGCCGTATACTTCTCGCTCTCCTCCTCCAGCGCTACGGTCACCTCCGTCATATGCGGTTTTAAGAACGCCAGAAATCCTTTCGCCTTAACCTCCCTGACATTCATGACCACCACGCCTTCACCAAGCTCCTGTTTAGCGTTCTCTATCGCTTCTTTTTCTGTTTTCGCGGTAAACTTCTTGATTATCATTATGCTGTCACCATCCCGACGGATTGTAATTCAATATTGGAATCAACCTCATTGTAAGACACAACGACCAGATCCTTATAATAATCCTCCGTCAACTTCTTAAAATACACTCGCACAATCGGAGATGTAATGACCAGAGGCATCTTACCCAGATCTTCGAGCTTCTTGGTCTCCGTACCCACAGACTCTATGATCGACTTCGTCTTTATGGGATCAAGCGTCAGATAAGCCCCCTGCTCCGTCTGCTTCACGCTGGACATAATCTCCTGTTCCAGCTTCGGATCGAGCGTCACCACGCTGGTCGTCTCATTGGACGGGAAGAACTTGTTGGATATCGCCCGCTTAAGACTCTGTCTCACATATTCCGTCAGAATATCCGTATCCCTTGTGGTCGCCGCATAGTCTGCAAGTGTCTCAAATATGGTCAGCAGATCCCTGATGGAGATGCCCTCCTTCAACAGATTCTGCAGTACCTTCTGTATCTCACCAAGCCCGAGCAGCTTCGGCACCAGTTCTTCCACCAGTGAAGGATTTGATTCTCTTAAGTTGTTGACCAGGTTCTGCACATCCTGTCTGGTCAGAAGTTCCGCTATGTACTGTCTGATGATCTCAGTCAGGTGCGTCGCAATGATAGACGGCGGATCGACTACGGTATAGCCCATACTCTCCGCCCGCTCCCGCTGACCCTCGGTGATCCAGATCGCCGGCAGATGGAAGGACGGCTCAAACGTAGGAATACCTGTGATCTCCTCCTCCACGTAACCGGGATTCATCGCCATATAGTGATCAAAGAGGATCTCGCCCTCACTGACCTGTACACCTTTTATTTTAATAATATACTGGTTCGGATTCAACTGTATATTATCACGCAGACGGATAATCGGTACAACAGTACCCAGTTCCAGCGCGATCTGACGTCTGATCATAACAACACGGTCTAACAGGTCACCGCCCTGATTCACATCCGCAAGCGGGATAATACCGTAACCAAACTCCAGCTCGATCGGATCTACCTGCAGAAGCGATGTAACATTCTCCGGCTGTCTGATCTCCTCCGCAGCCGCCTCTTCTTCATCCGCCTCGTGTTCGATCTCCGCCGTCTCGATCGTGCCTGCCATGATTCTGCCTACCACGATAAAGACCATGCCGAGTCCCACGAAGATCACTGTGTTAAGCGGTGTGATGATACCCAGTGCCGCAATAACCGCGCCTACCAGATAGAGTACCTTGGGCACGCCGAATAACTGGCTGACGAGCGCCGTACCAAAATCCGCATCCTTGGACCCCTTGGTGACAAGAATACCGGTCGATAACGAAATCAGCAGAGACGGGATCTGACTGACCAGACCGTCACCGATAGTCAGAACCGTGAAAGTCGTCAGCGCCTCGCTCATCTCCATGCCCTGCCGCCATACACCCATGGCGATACCGCCCACAATATTAATAAAGGTAATAAGAAGACCTGCGGTAGCATCTCCCTTAACATATTTCACGGCACCATCCATAGAACCGAAGAAGCTTGACTCCTCCTGTATCTTCTCACGACGCCTCTTGGCCTCCTCGTCGCTGATCGCTCCGGTATTCAAGTCAGCGTCGATCGCCATCTGCTTACCAGGCATGGCATCCAGCGTGAATCTCGCGGTAACCTCAGCCACACGCTCGGAACCTTTATTGATAATCATAAACTGCACAATAATCAGAATGACAAAAACAATACAGCCTACAATAATATCATTACCACCCACATACTGACCGAAAGTGCGGACTACATTACCGGGATCGCCTGTCGTCAGAATCAGTTTCGTGGAAGAAACGTTCAGTGCAATCCTGAATACCGTTGTAAACAGCAGGATTGTGGGGAAATAAGACATATTCAGCACTTCCGTCGCAAACATACAGCCAAACATGATCGTGAACGCGATCGCGATGTTACACGCCAGCAGAACATCCAGAAGTCCCGATCCGATCGGTACGATCAGCATAATAAACGCGGCCAGCAGATAAATGGCTACGCCAAGGTCAGCTTTCCTGAGTTTTCCCATGAACTTTTTCCTCCTTTCCTACACTTTTCCCTGTAAATGATATACGAAAGCGAGCACTTCCGCAACCGCCTGATACAGTTCCGGCGGCACCACGCTGCCTACGTCCACATTGGCATACAGCATACGGGCCAGCGGTTTGTTCTCCACGATCTCAATGTGATTCTCTTTCGCCGTCTCCTTGATCTTCTGTGCCAGATAATCCGCACCCTTGGCAACTACATAAGGCGCGTCATATACCTCCGGGTCATATTTGATCGCCACGGCGTAGTGCGTCGGGTTGGTAATAACCACATCCGCCTGCGGAAGCGCCTGCATCATACGGCGTCTGGAAGCCTCCATCATTTTCTGCCGCTGTTTGCCCTTGATCTGCGGGTCACCTTCCTGATTCTTAAACTCATCTTTGACTTCCTGCTTCGTCATCTTCATATCTTTTTTGAACTTCACCTTCTGATAGATATAATCTAACAGCGCGATGATCATATAGAAGAGAGATATGCGTATCCCGAGGTTCACCACCAGTGCACCCACCTGTGCAATCCCCTGATTCAGGGACAGTCCGTAGAACTGATACAACGGCGGCATATTCTTCTTCAGATACGAGTAAACCACATAGCCGATCAGTCCCAGCTTGAGAAGCGACTTGACAAGCTCCACAAATGAATTAATAGAGAAAAAACGCTTAAATCCGCTGATCGGACTCAGTTTATTGAATTTGGGCTGCAGAGGTTTTGTGGTAACCTGCCACTTGACCTGCACCACATTCGTAATGAAGGATACCAGAAATCCGACCATCAGAAAAGGCGCCATAAGAAGCAGTATCCTTGTCATAGATTTTACAAAAAGCGCATTAAAGGTCTGATCCTGTATGAATCCATCATACATCTTGGTATACTCCGGTATCTGACTGTAGATATCGTACATGTTCCCTACAAAGTAGGTTCCCATGTACTCAACCCAGAAATATATCAGCAGGAAAAAGACCAGCAGCTCGAACGCATTCGTAATCTCCTTACTCTTGGCTACCTGCCCTTCCTTACGGGCATCCGACAGTTTCTTACTGGTAGGTTCTTCTGTTTTCTCTCCGCCCGGACCGTCCTTGGCAAAGAATTGGAGATCATACTCTAATATCACGTCATTCCCTCCACAAAAGACACGATCATCCTCTTCATCTCCACAAACACATAGTCCGCCGCATTCGGCATCATTCGGATTGTCAGGAATATGATTCCGAGTCCGACCAGTACCTTGAGCTGCATACCTACCGCAAACATATTCATCTGCGGAGACACCTTGGCGAGTACACCCATAACGGCATTCAGCAGAATCATGGTACAGAAGATCGGAAGAATGATTCGAAACCCGATCGTGATATAATCTCCCATAAACACAGCCAGCGATTCCACCAAAGATTCCGCCCGGAAAATCGCGCCGTTTACGGGAATCAGCGTAAAGCTGTCAATTAACGCACGTAACAGATATTGATACATGCCGGTGATAATCATTAATAGTGTAAAGAAATACTGGTAAAACACGCCCGTAAAGGTCGCCTGCTGTTTGGTTGCCGGGTCCATCAATGATACCATGGACAATCCGATCTCCATATCCGCGATGCTTCCTGCCAGAGATGTCACCGTTGCACAGATCTGTGCACCCCAGCCGATCAGAAATCCCGTCAGCGCTTCTTTCATAATGACAACGGCATAGCCGATCAGTGTATTATATACCACCTCATTGCGTTCTACCGCCGTATAGAGCAGATACGCAAGAAATATGCTGAACCCGATCTTAACAGTGCGCGGCACGCCGTTTAGCGAGAAAAAAGGCGCCACGTGGACAAAACATGTCACCCGCACCAGAATCAGCAGGAAATATTCTAAATCCGCATAAGTAAATGAAATATTAATCATAAAGACTCTCGCTCTTAATTAATATATGCACCGAAGTTGGACCACAACTCGATCATATACTCCACCATATTATTCATGATCCAGTGCCCCATCAGGATCAATCCCAGAAAAATCGCCAGTATCTTCGGAACGAATGTAAGCGTCTGCTCCTGAATGGACGTGACCGTCTGGAATATACTGACAATCAGACCCACGCATAAAGACACCAGCAAAAGAGGCGCCGAACATTTAATAATCGTATATATGGCTGTCTGTGCCACGGCTGTGACTTCATCTATTGTCATATCTCATTTCACCCGTTTCTATAAAAATCGGTCTTCACAGTCCCCGCCAAAACTCAGAAGCTCGTTACCAGTCCCTTGATGATCAGATACCATCCGTCCGCAAGCACAAACAGCAGAATCTTAAAAGGCATGGAAATCGTCGTCGGCGGCAGCATCATCATACCCATACTCATCAGTGTGGAGGCCACCACCATATCAATAACAATAAAAGGTATATAGATCAGGAAACCGATAATAAAGGCCCTGCGCAGCTCACTGATGATAAAACTCGGCACCAGAACACTCATCGGTATCTCTTCCAGTTCCCCGCTCCATTCCAGCCGGTTGATATCCATGAACAGGGAGACATCCTTCTTGAATGTCTGCTTGTACATAAACTGTCTGATCGGTGCGGCCGCCGCTGTAAGCGCCTCCTCTTCATTCATATCCCCTGCCTCGTAAGGCACTACCGCCTCCGTATAGATCGAACCGAGCGTCGGCTGCATGATAAAAAACGTCAAAAAGAGCGCAATGCCTATCAACACTGTGTTAGGCGGCGCTGTCTGTGTATTAAGTGCCTGTCTCGTAAAGTGCAGAACAATAATGATTCTGGTAAACGAGGTCATCATGATGATCAGCGTCGGCGCTATGGCGATCAGTGTAAGGATCACCAAAATCCGCAGCGCACCGTTTACGCTGCCGTTACCGTTGCCGTACGTGACCGTCACCGTATTGGCTATATTCAGTTCTGCGAGATCATCGGCATTCTCCGCCGCGCCCGGCGCCCGTTCATTCGTCCGCTCTTCTGTCGTTCCCGTAAGATTAGATTCACGATAAGGCGTATCGGTCACCGCCAGAGCCGTCGTCTTCCGACTAAGCAATATGCCTGCCAGTAACAGCAGGCATAATAATTTTGCCAAATGATATCCGGAAAAATATTTTTTCATTCGTCTCGCCCATCTTCTTTTTCCAGAAAATTCTTTTTTTGTATTTTCTCCAATATATCCTTGAATCCCTGTGTACCACCGGTATTCTTATCAGAGAAAACCAGATCCTGCTCAGATATCTCTGTCAACATTGTAACAGTATCCTTGCAAATTGCCACCGCCAAATATTTCCTGCCGATGCGGATGATCTGAACAAGCTTATTATTGGAGAGCCGGATCGTCTCCAGAATCTCCATATTGGTATTGGCTGTCTGTCCCTTCTGATAACCGGCCGTCCATTTCGTGACCCAGTAAGTAATCAGCAGCACAAAGACAAAAATAACCAATACCGTCAGAAACTGTACATAAGAATCAGTTCTTCCCGATACAGTAAGCAGCATTATCCCACTACCTTCTTGACAGCCTCTAATACACGATCCGCCTGGAACGGCTTTACAATAAAGTCTTTTGCGCCGGACTGAATGGATTCAATAACCATCGCCTGCTGTCCCATTGCAGAACACATGATAATCATTGCTCCCGGATCGGATTCCTTGATTTTCTTAAGTGCCTGAATACCATCCATCTCAGGCATCGTAATATCCATCAACACCAAATCAGGTTTTAACTCGTTGTATTTCTCGACAGCCTTGGCACCGTTCTCGGCTTCCCCGGCTACGTTATACCCGTTCTTAGTCAGGATGTCCTTGATCATCATACGCATGAATGCTGCATCATCACATATCAAAATATTTTTCGCCATCTTTTTTCTCCTATCCCATTTTATTTGATAATTTCGGTTACCCGAACACCAAAGCTCTCTTCGATTACAACTACCTCACCTTTTGCTACAAACTTACCATTGACCAATACGTCGATCGGCTCGCCGGCAATCTTGTCAAGTTCTATGATCGTACCCGGTGAGAAATCTAAGATATCCGAAATGGACTTAGAAGTTCTTCCGAGTTCTACCGTAACCTCCAGCGGCACGTCCCTGATCAGCCCGATGTTCTCCTGCATCTGTGCCGGATTAAAATCATTGGAGAAGCTCTGGAACTGTGCCGGCTGAATATTCATATTAGGCTGCATCTGCGGCATCATCTGCATCTGCGGCATCATCTGCATTTGTGGCATCATCTGCATTTGCGGCATCATCTGCATCTGCGGCATACCCATCTGGCTCATATCCATCTGTGGTGCCATCTGCGGTACGGGCTGCGGTGTCGGCGCTGCCATCTGCGGCGCTGCTGCCGGAGCAGCTGCCTGCGGTGCAGGTGCGGGCTCGCTCTCTCCCAACTGGTTTTTTAAGAAAGTATCGCACAATTCCTTTGCAAAATCTATCGGATATAACTGCATGATCGTGGAATCAACCAGATCATCTATCTGCATACGGAAAGCAATCTTGACGAAAGTCCCTTCCAGAAAGGGCGCTATGTCTCCGCCTGACTTAAAAGCCGTCAAATCTACCAGACTCGCTTCCGGCGGACTGATATCAATCATCTTGCCAAGCATAGTGGAAAGCGATGTCGCCGAAGACCCCATCATCTGGTTCATCGCCTCTGAGATTGCACTTAAATGCAGCTCTCCTAATTCTCCATCTGTATTGCTTCCGTCGCCGCCCATCATCAGGTCGGTAATCACCTTTACATCATGTTCCTTCAATACAAGGATGTTGGAACCATCCAGACCTACCGTATACTTAATCTGAATAAATACACATGGTTTCTCGTATTCTTCCAGTACGTTCTCCCATTTCGCTAATGTGACCACAGGAGTCGTGATGTTTACCTTGCGATTTACCAGCGAATACAGAGTCGTCGCCGACGATCCCATGCTGATGTTAGCAACCTCGCCAATGGCATCCTTCTCGATATCTGTCAGCAATGAATCATCCGGACCGCCGGTATTTGCCGCCGGAGCCGGTGCCGGTGCTGCTGCAGGCTGCGGCGTTGCTGCCGGTTCCTCCGGCGGTGCCGCGCTTTCGCCCGGTGCATCCATACCGCTTAAGAGTGCATTTATTTCATCTTGTGATAACATTCCGTCCATGCCTTTACTCCCCCTCTCTTATTACCGACGTTACTCTCACAGCATTCTTATCTTTGCTGGAACCCGGTAATGCGGTGAATTTCTTCATATTACCGACATACACGATCATATCCTGATCGACATCGGTATCCAATCGAATGATGTCTCCAATCTGCAGATTGACAAAGTCGTTGACCGATATCCTTGTCTTGCCCAATACAGCCTTGATCGGGACATCTACCCTTCGCAGCATCGCCTCGATATACTCCTCGAAATCCTCGTCCTTCTGCTCCTGCATGTTAGCGTACCAGTACTTGGTATTCAGCTTATCCATGACAGATTCCAGCGTAAAGAACGGAAGACACACATTCATGAACCCCTCCACATCACCGATCTTCATGTTCAGTGTGACGATTGCAATCATATCGTTTGGTGCAATCACCTGTGCAAACTGTGAATTTGTTTCGATCCTCTCCATGACCGGATTAAGATCCACCACGTTTCTCCACGGCTCGCGCATGAGCTGCATACAGACTACCATCATCTTTTCTATGATCGTCATCTCTATTTCTGTGAAATCCCTGTTCTTGTCAAGCGGCTCCCCTGCGCCTCCCAACATTCTGTCGATCATCGCATAACCGAGCTGCGTCGCCAGTTCAATGATGATCGTACCGCCAAGCGGCTGGAAATTCACGATACTTAAGATAACCGGATTGGAAAGAGCATTGGTAAACTCTGAGAAGATGACCGTTTCGGAACTCGCCACGGTAATCTGTATGCTCTTTCTAAGATAAATCGGAAGACTGGTTGATAACAGCCGTCCGTAATGTTCATAGATAATTTCCAGTGTACGCAAATGTTCTTTCGAGAATTTCGTAGGACGTTTGAAGTCGTAATTCTTCACCTGCTTATCACTGTTGTCATTCATATCCTCTGCGTCTATTTCACCGCTGCTTAAGGCGGCGAGCAGATTATCAATCTCATTTTGAGATAGTACCTCTCCCACGAAAGTTCACCTCCTGTGGCACTATTTAAGAAATTATTGAATCATAATGTCACTAAACGCCACATTAAAGATAAACTCGGAATCAAACATCTTCTGAACCCGCTCGAGAATCTCTGCGCGGATATCGTCCTGCTTATCTCTTGCTTCATCCACCGTATACTGACTTACCACGTCGTTGATCTCACTCTTGATCAGGCTCTCTCTCGTATCAATATCAGCGCCGTATTTCTTATATCCCTTGTCTTTTGTATTCATAGACAACGTGATAGAAGCTATGAAAAAGTGCGGTTCCTCTTCCGCATCGAGCTTCAGTGGAATCGTCATCTTCTCCGAGATATCATACGTTGCCGTATCAGACATCGGAACCGGTTCCTGCTCCGCATCCTCTCCGTTACCATTTGCCGCGAGTTCCAGATTAAGCGCCGTTGCAATATTGTCCACCAGCGCCGCAGTTTTTCTGGAAGTACCTGTTACGCTGAACATCATGATCGCCGTCAGCACGATATTGACGATCAAAAGCGCCAGTATAACAATAGAAATCAGATTCTTCTTCATGTCCGTAATGCTCTCCTTTATACACTTATTATATACTCCTGTGATAATCCGTCCGGCTTGCTGAACTGTATACCGGAGGGATTATGTTAGTAAGAACTCAGTGAATTATAGATCTTGATCTCAACCCTCCGGTTTCTCGTCCTGCCCTCTGCGGTAGCGTTATCCGCTACGGGTACATACTCACCCCGTCCCGAATGTTTCACATTCGCAGGGTCAAGATTCGTGACCGACAGAAGATAATCGAATACCGACAATGCTCTGCCGGAGCTCAGCTCGTTATTGTTAGAGTACTTGGCTCCCGACATCGGCACATTGTCCGTATGTCCTTCAATCTCGATCGTTCCGTTGGCATACCGTTCCAGAATAAGCCCCACCTGATCCAGAACCGGCTTTGCCTCTTCTTTGAGCAGCGTGCTGCCGGAATCGAAAAGAATCGCCCCCTTCAGCGTCAACTGTACATACTGGGAAGTAATCTCAATATCGATCTCTTTCCCCATGTCCTTCTCATCAACCGCTTCCTGAATCTTTTCGGCAAGTTCCTCGGACTCCTCCATCTGGGCTTCCTCCAGCTGTTCTTTAGCCTCGGCAACATCATCGTCAACAACCTCTCCCTCAGCAAGCTTACCCGTACTGTTGATAAACTCATCCAGCTCATTCAACTGGCTGACACCGTTACTGATCAACTGTCCGTCTCCGATCGCGGAAGCGCCCGCGTCAAATACGGAGAACATCTGATTAAAGGATGCTACAATCGCTTCCTGTTTGTCCTCATCAATACTGGACATGGCAAAAAGCAGCACGAAGAAACAGAGCAACAGATTCATCAGATCACTGAATGTAGCCATCCACGCTGGTGAGCCTTTCGGCGGTTCTTCCGGCTTCTTTTTAGCCATCTGCTTCACCTCCGAGTTCATCGTTTGTGGACTTCCTGTCGCCCGGCGCAAGGAAAGATTTCAGTTTTTCTTCAATAACACGCGGGTTTTCACCTGCCTGAATAGACAGCAGTCCTTCTATCTCTATCTCCTTGACCATCATCTCTTCCGCGTTCTTGCCCTTCAGCTTCGTAGCAACCGGCGCGCTGATCCAGTTGGCAAGTACCGAACCGTAAAATGTTGTTACCAGAGCGGTCGCCATATTAGGACCGATGGAGGCGAAATCAGACAAGTCCTTCAGCATAAGGATCAAACCGATCAGGGTACCGATCATACCCCATGCAGGACCCATGGCTCCTACATTCTCCCAGAAACCGATTTTATCTTTATGTCGTTCCTCGACACTGGCAAGTTCCGTCTCCATGATTGCACGTACAAGTTCAGGATCGGTACCGTCCACGACGAGCAGGATACCCTTCTTCAGGAATTCATCATCAATGTCTCCTGCCGCTTCTTCCAATGAAAGCAAACCTTCTTTACGCGCAACGTTAGAAAGGTCGATAATCTTCTGAATAATCTCCGGAACATTCATGGCAGACTGCTTAAAAATCAACGTAAAGCTCTTCAATCCCGCCACAAAGTCAGACATTGAATAACTGGCCATAACGCACATAAAGGCGCCGCCAAATGTAATAAGCGCCGACGGTGCGTGGAGGAAACTCAAAACTGCCGAAAAGCTCTTGCCAAACACCATACCGAATATCATTAACGCGAAACATGCCACCAAGCCGATAATCGAAGCTATATCCATCTGTACTCACCCGTTTTACACTAATCTGCAAAAATATCCTTTCTATACGATTTTACTAAATTTTTCACTTCTTGTCTACTTTCTTTTACAATTATTTTCCGCCCCGTCGTAAATGTCAGAACGGTGTCCGGCGTCTCCTCGACCAGTTCCAGCAGATCCGGATTAATCAGGATCTTCACGCCGTTGATCTTCGTAACTTCTATCATGCCAACCTCCATGTCAGAGCGGTTTACCGGCGACGGCACGCGCCAAAATCCCAATCCCCGGCTGTGCCTTTATCAAAGCTAAAACGATAAAATATGTACCGCCTTCCCCGCACCATTATAATATGACTGTACGGAACTTATTTATTCTACCACACATCTCTCAAAACTGCAAAAAAAAAACGAAAATAGTTTTAACAAATATTGTAAAAGCGAAACTGCCCAAAACAAATCAGGGCAGTTCCGCCTCTCACTATATTATTATATATCCGTGCTTATCTCTTCAGATTAACAAGTTCTTCCAGCAGCGTATCGGATGTGGTAATGATACGGCTGTTTGCCTGGAAACCACGCTGTGTCGTAATCATGGTGGTGAACTCGGAAGACAGATCCACGTTACTCATCTCGAGCACGCCGGAAGTCATCTTGCCGCCGGTCTCCGTGATATCTTTACCGACACCGTCAAAATCACCAGAGTTCATCGTTGCAGAGTACAGGTTATCTCCCGCCTTGGAAAGACCGGAAGCATTCGCAAATTCCGCCACCGCAATCTGTCCTAACAGTTTCGACAGACCGTTGGAATACGATGCCGTAATACGGCCGTCCTGTCCTACTTCGATACCGATCAGTTCGCCGGGCGCTCTACCCTTGCCAACCGTATCACCGCCCTTGCCGCCAGGGGTAAAGCCGACCGTAGCCTTATTACCGTTACCGAAATTCTGAATGGACGAGAAGTCAATCTCCACATTTCTGAACTGACCAAGATCAATCAATTCTCCGCCCATGGAAGAAGCCGACGAGTTAAAGTTCAGCATTGCCGAATTACTGCCTACATTGCCGATACCGGAAAATTCACCCGTATCATGGTCAAACATAAGTTTCATACCCGTAGACTGCACACGCTCAGTGATCTGTGCCGCCCCGTTCGGTCCGATATACTCGATATTATAGGTCTTACCATCCCCGTCCTCTAAATGATATACCTGTTTCAGGATCTCTTTTTCATCTGCCGGCATCTTCAGAGTAATACCGAAAGCATTGCCGTTACGGGTTGCATTCTGTGTCGCTTCAAATTCCGCATCGAACTCTACCGACATCTCTCCTGCCGCGCCGTCCGGCACCGGATTAACATTTACATTCGATACACCTTCCAGTCCCATCGCCGCAAGCGCCGTGGTCCAATCGGTTACCGGCGTACCCTGCGTGCCGTTCGCCGGCTTGCTGTAGTACTGTCCGTCCGCCTCGTTATATACCAGATTATAAGGCTCCGCCTCCAACTGTGCCCGTGTAAGCGTCACGGAACCGTGAACCGTAACATTAGAACCCGCCGTAACGGTGCCGCCGTCCGCCGGCGTCGTGATTGTAACATTCTTGCCTGCCGCAACCACCAGTGCGTTGTCACTGTATCCTTCCAGAATATTGGAAAACGCCAGTTCCACATTGAAGGTATCTGTTCCGTTATACTTTGCCGCATTGTCCGGATTATAGAGTACTGTCGTACTTTCCGTACCATCCGCACCGAAAGTAGCAATCTGGTTAATATTGTTCAGATTATATTTCTTTACTAAGGACACGCCCGTGCTGTCCAAAATATCATCGAGCTGCACGCGGAATTCATCGTCGCTGCCGATCCCGTGGAAACTCATCTTAACCGTATATGCATATCCCTGCGCATCAAAGATCTGGAATGTACGGATCGCACCCGCCGTGCTGTTAATGTTCGGATCTTTCTTATCCAGAATACCCGATGCATACGCCAGTGTGGTAGCCTCCGGATTTGAAGTCAGATTATCCGGGTGCATAACCTGCAATGCCGCAACGGCATCTTTTCTGATATCGTTGGTCTCCGGATCAACCTGCCAGCCCATAACCATGAAGCCGGTATTTGCCATAACCAGATTACCCGAACCGTCCACGGTAAAGGAACCGTCTCTGGTAAAGAAGTTCTCCGAACCGTTGTTTACGATAAAGAACGAGTCTCCCTCGATCATGATATCCCACGGATTATTCGTAGACTGCGCGGAACCCTGCTGCGTAATCGCCGTAGAGATTGCACCTGTCTTGGCGCCCAGACCGATCTGTCTGGGGTTGATGCCGCCCCGTGTATTATTGGCGCCTGACGCCGCCTGTGTTGTCTGGTACAGCAGATCGCTGAATACCATGTTCTGTGATTTATATGCAGTTGTGTTGACGTTGGCAATATTATTACCGATAACGTCCATTCTTGTCTGATGTGTTCTAAGACCTGCCACACCAGAGAACAATGATCTCATCATAGTGATATGACCTCCTTAATATCTGTGTAGAACCGTCTGTCCCCTCTGTCAGTCAGGGACATCAGCCTCCGTAAAGGTCCGGCTAAATAATTACGGCTCCGTCAATATTGGTAAATACATTTTCATCGGCTTCCGTCTGATCCATCGCCGTGATAACCGTCTGATTCGGTACATTCACAATAAAAGCTAATGAATCCACGATGACCAACGTTTCGTTGATCCCTTTCGCACCCGCTTTGGCTGCCCCCATGCTCAGGCGTTCCACCTGTTCCTGTGTCAGCTCAATGTTCCTGTCTACAAGGCGGTTTGCCGCGTGTTTGGAGAACCTGATCTCACCCTCTGTCCGGATATTGTCCGTCTTGCCGGATAAAATATCCCTGAAACTGGTCTGATCCTGTATCGGCGCTCCTGCCTGCTGTCTGCCCGCTTTCAGATATTGATCCTGCAGCCGCTCTATGGAAAGGAATTGATTGCCTTGAATCTTCATATGCTATCTCCTCCTTGAGATGACCGCTGCATCCGGCATTTAACTCTTTCCGGATTCATCATCACCGTCCGTGTTCGGCACGATCTCTTCCATCCTCTTGACATACTCTTCCATCTTATCAATGTAATCGTCTGTGAGGAAGCTCTTCTGATAATCGTCCATGCCCCCATAAATCTCGGCCAGTCTGTCTACTTTTTCTTTCTCATCGGCTGTCAGCATTCCAACTTCCGGAAGCTTCATGATAATATCCACAAACTCTGCCGCCAGCGCATATGCATCCAGATACTTCCGGTCTGCCACCTTATCCAGATCGTCCAGAGAATACAACTCTCCGCCGATAGAAAGATATGCTTTACCGCCCTCATAGGATACATAATCCACATTGCCCTGTACGGTCGTCTCTCTGCCCGAACTGTCAGTCACCTTCATAAGCACCGTCTGTCCTACCAGGCTGGAAGCTCTGGAAAGTTCCAGCGTTGCACTCATGTTCTGCATCTGCTCAAGCTCCGAAAACGTTGCGAACTGGGAAATATACTCTGTGTTGGACGTGGGCTCCAGCGGGTCCTGATACTTCATCTGCGCCACTAAAAGCTGCAGAAAAGCATCCTTATCCAGACTGGAGTTGCCTGTCTTTTTCACCTTATCCTTCGCGAGAGACTCGGCTGATGTGTTATCGACGAATTTACCGTCTTTTACTTCCTGTACTACTCCCATCTGATTCATCTCCTCTCTGATGATTGTGTCTGTTCATTCCAGTTACAATATGCTGCTGTCACTACCGGCTGCGGCTATGCCGTGTAATCTACCGTGCTGCCGCTTGCCTGCATCATCTCCACGGCGATGCGCTCGGAGTCTTCCATCTCATCGAGTCCGGTTTCCTCTCCGATCTCATCCAGATTGATCCGTCTCGTGCTTTTTGCCGGTTTGCCCTGTTTGCCATCCGTATTCCCATGTTCCTGCGAGAACTGCTGACCATACGCATGGTTTGCAACCGTAACTTCCACCGCATCGACTTTGATTCCCTGCTCTTCGAACTGATTCTTAAGCTGGATCAGCTGCGTTTCGATGACAGCGCGAACTGTCTCGTTCTGTGTCGTAAAATGCGCTGTAATCACGCCGTCTTTCGCGGCAATCTGCACACCTACCGTACCCAGACTCGCGGGATGCAGCTGCATCTCCATCTCCTGTGCCTCTGCCTTCAGGTTGATTTTCATGTAATCCATAATCTGGTTCATGATATCTTCCGTCTGTACCGACCGGTACTCTACGTTCACAGGTTCCGGTGTCTCTACGGTATTCAGCGCTTTGTCCGGCGTCTGTATGAAAGCATTGCCTGCCGCACCGCCATCGCCTCTGCCGCTGTCTGCAGAAGCATTTCTCCCCCGCGTCCTGTGTCCGGTCTGCATCTCCGCCTTAGGGGCGGTCACTTCCTCCCGAACACTCTTACTGCCGCTCGCGTCGTCCACGGTAACTTTAACCTGAACGGTCTCACCGTCTTTCTGCACCGATACCGAGTAATCTTTCATGCCTTCCATACCGGTTTCCGGCATATCCTGCACAGGCTCCGTCATCGGTTCGTCCGTTTCCACACTGTCGGCAATCATCTGCTCCACCAGAGTATTCAGTTCTTCCTCTGTCAGTCCCAGTTCTTCCTGAAGACTTCCCAGAGTCTCTTCCACTGCAGTAAGCAGATTCTGCAGATTGCCATAGAGCGTTTCGTCGGTCACAAGCGACAACTCGTCTGTGCTTCCCGTGATCTGCAGCAGAAGCTGTTTCAGATTATCTGTGTCAAAAAGCTCTACCGCTGTCAGTCCAAGCACCGCCATCGCCTCTTCTACCTGCTCCGGCGTCACATCCATCTCTTCCGCAATATCCTGTACCAGCTCCTTCGCGGCTTCTTCCACTTCTTCCGTGACCTGATCCGCTTTCGCATCGGTCTCCGTCTCCCCAGTCGACGCAGCATTATCCTTCTGCTGTGCCGTCTCCTCCGTCTTACCGGAATCGGAAGGTGCTTTGCTTGTTTCACTCTGCACCGTCATTTCCTTCTTGGCAATATCCACGGTTCCGACTGTCTGAACCGCTGTGGATGTACCTGCCGCGTTTCCCGCCAGATCTGTCCTGAGGCTGTTGATCGTATCGTTCGCCTTCGCCATGACCTGATTGAAAGTGTCCTGTGCAGGCATATCCTGCTTCATACCGGAAATATCTGTCTGTCCACCGGCATAGTTTAACAGAGCATTCACATTGTTTACCGTCATTCCTTCTCCTCCTTTCTTTAATTTTCAAAGTTCCTGCCTTTCGGTATATATATAAAGCCCGGCGGAATATGCTTTCCGGCACATTCCGCCGTTGCTATATATATCGGAATATCGCGGCTGTTTCTAAAGTGCCGCTCCAATATTTCCCTACGAATCGGGATCCATAATCTTCGTCAGTCTGGCCGCCGTCTCCGAATCCATAACACCCAATATTTTACCACGGTCTTCCGCACTCATCTGATACAGAATCTTGGCTGCAAGGTCAAGATCATCCGTCATACTCTCGAAGATCGCCGCCGCTTCCTTGGGTTTCATCTCGGAATAAGCCTGCGCATAATCCTGAATCTCCTTATCCGCCTGAATCTGCTCCACTACCTGCTTATACAGGTATTCAGCCGTGGCGGGGTCCATACTCTCATAATACTTCTGATAGGCATCCGCCCCGGGACCCTTCTCCGCATAGACCACTTCTTCATAGAACTCCGTTTTGATTCTCTCAAATTCGACCTGTGCATCCTCAAATGTCTGCAGTCTCTCGATCTCCGCGCGAAGCTGCTCCAACTCCTCGGAGTCCATATTACTGTCCGACTGCAGCCGTTCCAGCTCCAGTTCCAGCTCTGTGATATAATCCACCGCCTCACGCAGGCTGGTATAGCCGCCGTAGGCTTCCTCGTCATCTGTCGTCACCACCGTATCCGCAGGCAGGATCTTATTGATCACCGGTACATCCTTGAGTACAGGTGCCAGTACGCCTGATCCGAATCCGCCTACGTCCAGCTTGATCAGCAGACACAATATCGCAAGCCAGATTATAACAATAACAATCGTTACCAAAACCACGGAGACACCGCCAGCCTCTTCGTCTTCGGCAAGCTGAGCTTCCTGTGCCGAGATTTCCTTAGCCTTCTGCTTCGCTTCCTTTTTCTGAGCCTTCTGCTGCTCCTTTATCTTCTTGCGTTCTTCTTTTAATCGCTTTTTTTCCGCCTTGGTATCCACCTCGGCATTCAACAGTTCGTCTGCCATTCTTACTCCCCTTTTCCACGCTGTCCGTAAGTATAACTGGTTAATTCGTCCACCGCCTTGCCCTCCGCGGCATTTTCCTCCTGCACAAACTGCTCGAAGGCTTTCTCCTTCAGCTTCTCGTGCATCTTACGTTCCTGCATGATCTCCTGCAGCTTAAGACGTGCCGCCTCCACCACTTCCTCAGCCAGTGCGACCTGTCCCCGCTGTACTTCTATCATTTCATCCATGATCAACATGGCATTTCTGTTGTCTCTCAGATCATTGACGCTCAGCGCATGACTGCGCATTTTCCTGCCCTCTTCGAGATAGGCTTCCTTCCTGTCGATCAGCCGCTGCAGCGTCTCCTCTTCCTCCATCAGCCGCAACTGTGCCCTCCCGAGCTCCATTTTCGCCTGATTTTCCAACTGATAATGAATATTCAGGATGCTCTGCATCCTGTATGCAAACTTCGCCATGACCGGTCACCCCTCAATCCGCAAAGAGCTCCCTTAACATATCTACCGCCTGCTCATAATCAAACTTATCATTTACATCCTGCAGAAGGAATTCATTTACGGCATCGATCTTTGCAATCGCATAGTCGATCTTTGGATTGCTGCCGCTCTTATACGCGCCGATGTTGATCAGATCCTCCGCCTCATTGTAAGTCGCCAGCACATTCTTAAGCTTTCCAGCCAGTACCTTATGTTCTTTATTCACGATCTGCGACATGCAGCGCGAGATGCTCTGCAGCACATCAATCGCCGGATAATGATTCTGATGCGCAAGTTTGCGGTTCAGCATAATATGACCGTCCAGAATACTTCTCGCCGTATCGGTGATCGGCTCATTCATGTCATCGCCGTCCACCAGCACCGTATAAAGACCGGTAATGGAACCCTTCGCGGCACACCCAGCTCTCTCAAGAAGCTTAGGCATCTCCGAGTAGACACTGGGCGGATATCCTCTGGACACCGGCGGTTCCCCGCTGGCCAGACCGATTTCCCTCTGTGCCATGGAAAAACGCGTCAAGGAATCCATCATCAGCAGCACATCCCGGCCCTGATCCCTGAAATATTCCGCAATAGCAGTAGCTGTCTTGGCCGCCTTGTTTCTCTCCAGCGCCGCCTTATCGGAAGTGGCAACCACCACCACGGAACGCTTCATACCTTCCTTGCCCAGATCACGTTCTATAAACTCACGCACTTCTCTGCCTCGCTCGCCGATCAGTGCGATCACGTTAATATCCGCTTTTGTATTGCGCGCAAACATACCCATCAGCGTAGATTTACCCACACCGGAACCCGCAAAGATGCCGATACGCTGACCCTTACCCACCGTCATGAGACCATCGATCGCCTTGACCCCCAGAGGCAGCACTTCATCGATGATCTTCCTGCTCATGGCATCCGGCGGCTGGGCTTCCACGCTGTAGGGCGTTCCGTTCATATATTTGCCGTCCAGCCTGCCGAGACCGTCCAGTACTTTGCCGAGCAGTTCATCACTCACAGGCACCGAAAGCGGCTCTCCCGTATTTTCCACGATGCAGCCGAGTCCGATACCGTCCGTCTTGCCGCATGGCATAAGCAGCGTCTTCCGCTCCTTAAATCCGACGACCTCAGCCATGATCGGCTCATATTCCTCGTCCATAGGCAGTATTCTGCACAGATCCCCCAGCCTTGCTTCCGGACCGGCAGATTCTATCGTCAGACCGACTACATTCTCGACACGTCCCATCTTCTTGTAAAACGTATCGTTCGCTATTTTGCTGTATTTATGAAAATTAATCATTGGATTTTTCAAAAGACAACACCCGTAATTTATTATTCAGCGCCTGCAGCTGTGTATCAATTCCACAATCGAAGATTCCGCCGTCTGTCTCGATCAGACATGCCCCCTGTCCGAGCGCAATATCCTCAATAATCTCCACAATGCCCTTGCCTGCAGTCGCCGTCTCCGTGAGTTCCTGCTTCTGCATATTGACGAACGGATAATCTTCCTGCGAAACATGCACAATGAAGGTCTTGCTGCTCTCCACCTGTCTTAAGGTGGCATCAATCAAATGCACAAGAATATCTCTGTTTTCAGCCAGTTCTATGCCGAAGATATGACTGTACACTTCCGTGATCGTATCGATGAATCTCGGCTCCAGATTCTCGATCATCCGGTCAAATTCTTCTTGCATCTGGCGTCTCTCGTCAAGCAATGCCTGCCTGATATCATCCAGTTCTGCCATACCCTGCTGATGCCCTACTTCGTACCCCTGTCTGTTACCTTCCTCCACAGCCTGCCGTCGCTGCCGCTCGATCTCCTGTTCGGCCGCCGCACGCATCTCATCGATCTGCGCCTGCGCATCATCAAGCATTGCCTGTGCCTGCGCCTTGACTTCTTCCAAATCGGGACCTTTCTCCTGAGGCGCACCCGCCTTGATAATACTGCCTGCCGCGCCGGCTCCCTGATCCGCGAGAAGTGCATCCAGCTCTTCTCCGCCGAGTCCGCTCACAAATTCCGCTTCCCCGTCCTCTCCTTCTTCACCGTAACCGGTCTGCACATTCATCCTTGCCCGTCTGAGTTCCTCCAGTTCCTCGATCCTGCGTTCCAGACGGGAATTACTGTCAATTACACACTTTTCATCACTGGATACCACGACCCAGCCTGATTTATACAAATTCCTAGACAATGATCTCGTCACCTCCACCTCTGGAGATAACAATTTCTGCGGAGTCTTCCAGTTTTCTGATAATATTTACGATCTTCTGCTGTGCTTCCTCTACATCCTTCATACGCACAGGACCCATAAATTCCATATCCTCCTTGATCATAGCGCTCAGACGCTTGGACATGTTATTAAAGATCGCGTTCTGTACTTCCTCATTAGATCCCTTAAGAGCGATCGCCAGATCACCGTTATCCACATCACGCAGCACACGCTGGATTGCTCTGTCGTCCAGAAGCAGGATATCCTCGAAGACGAACATCTTCTTCCTGATCTCGTCCGCCAGTTCCGGCTCTTCGATCTCCAATGTCTCCATAATATGTTTCTCTGTACCGCGGTCTACCGTATTCAAAATCTCTACGACTGCATCCACACCGCCGATAACCGTATAGTCCTGATTGACTAAAGATGCCACCTTTGACTCCAACACTTTCTCCACTTCCTTGATTACATCCGGGCTGGTTCTGTCCATGACTGCAATACGCTTCGCCACATCCGCCTGTCTGTCCGGCGGAAGCGCGGATAAAATAAGCGCGGACTGCGCCGCCGATAAGTAAGACAGAATAAGCGCAATTGTCTGCGGATGCTCATCCTGAATAAAGTTAAGCAGCTGCGTTGCATCTGTTTTTCTCACAAACTCGAACGGTTTTACCTGCAAGGATGCCGTCAGTTTGCCGATTACATCCATCGCCCTGTCGGAACCAAACGACTTCTCCAGCAGCTCCTTCGCATAATTGATACCGCCCTCTGCAATATACTGCTGTGCCAGACAGATCTGATAAAACTCGCTGATTACCTCATCCTTCATCTGCGGTGTGATGTTTCTGGTATTTGCAATCTCCAGCGTCAGCTCTTCTACTTCTTCCTCTTTTAAGTGCTTAAAAATCGATGCCGATTTCTCCGGTCCCAGAGCGATCAATAAAACTGCCGCTTTCTGGACGCCTCCGGTCAGCTTTTCCTCAGCCTTCGCCATTTATATTACCCCCAGTCTTCGTTCAGCCAGTTGCGAAGCAAATTCGCCGCCGCCTCCGGATTCTCTTCCACAAATTTATTAATCAGCCTTCTCTCCTCTGACTCATTCTCAAGCGAGATATCCGCTAAGGGTGTTTCGGGAGTAGACTGTAAAAGCGTCTCCACCGCCAGTTCTTCCTCTTCGTCCTCGTGCTTCTCGCCACGCATGCTTCTGAGCACCACAAATGCAAGGAGCGCCAGAATCACAACAATCAGAACGATCTGCATGATATCCGTTGCCGTAATATTAGAGCCCTCGGCGTCAAAGAACAGGTTCTCGCTGTAAGCCACAAGCGAAATTCTGTCCGCCGAAATACCGGTAGCATTTGCCACCGCCGCATAAAAGTCTTCTTCCACATCTATTTTACTACGCTCCGCATGAGCCAGCTTGTATTCTTCCCAGGTAACGCCATCCAGTTCCCCCTGTGTCCGCGCATCTTCTTCTCTGATAATATTGTATTTAATCAGCGAAGCCGTCATTGAAGACTGGGTGTAATCGATCAGGCCGGCCGGTGTCGTAGTCTTGACAATCTCCTCATTCGGCAGATAATCACGTGATTCCTCAGACTGTGTGGAGGATGAATTACCATTATCATCCAGCACATATGTAGTGTCATCATCATTGGAATCCGTACCGGGGATTCCGCCTACATTGCTTGTATTTTCCGAATTAAAGATATCTTCATGGGCAACCATACCCTCCGTCCGTCCGTCCGGTGCGGAATAATTATGATTCGTTCTCTCGGTAGTGGAGAAATCCAGCACAAGATTGGTCGCCACCTCCACATTATCATATTCCTTCGTGCCGAGCAGCACCTTGCGGACCTCATTGATCATCTGTCTCTCCGCTTCTGCCTTGACAGAAAGCTGCGCATTCGCAGTGCCGGACACGGTATAATTATCGTCCCCGGTGAAGAGCATATTGCTTTCGGTGTCCATAATCACGATGTTGTTCGTCGTCTCATTACCGATTGCCGTCGCAATCGCACGCGCCAGATATGCAGCGTTTTCCGGGCTGAAATCGTCTTTTAATTCCAGGACGACCGTCGCAAAAGATTCTTCCTCTCTGGCCAGCAGTGTTCCATCATTCTCCGGAATGTTGAGTTGCACGCTTGCGCTCTTCACTACCGAAAATTTGGCAAGAAAATCATTTTCCAGAGAGTCTTCCAGATATTTCAAATATTTCTTTTGTTTATCCGATTCCGTCGTGGAGAAACTTCCGTCCGTGACATTCTCAATCCCGTATCCTGCAGCCTTGATATTATTGGCACCCAGAAGCAGATTCGCATCGGACAGCTGTTCCTTGAGTATCTTTATCACAAGTCCGTCATCGGAAACTTCGAAAGTCATTTCCTCGCCTTCCAGCAGGTCCCTCACTTCCGCCGCTTCCTTCGTACTTTCACACTCCCGCAAAAGCACGTACTGAGGCTGTGTCAACATGGATACGACAAACACAATCGCAATAATCACAATGGCAATTCCGCTCACAATCAGCGTCTTCTGTTTAGCCGTAAAACGATTCCACCATTCCAGCAGCCTGCTTCCCAATTCTTTTAACTTCTCTAACAATTTATCCACAGCAACTCATTCTCCTTCAGTTTCCCTTATCCCCTTATTCGCGCTGTTCCGCGTTTATCCGGCAGTCTGCTCCCATAGACACTAGATCTGCATATTTATAAGTTCTTTATATGCGTCCAAAAGTCTGTCTCTGATCGCAACTGTATACTGCAGAGCTGTAGATGCCTTCTGCAGGGCAATACTTAAGTCATGTGTATTCTCGGTCTCCCCGAGCGCCCATTTGATTTTCTCGTTCTCCGCATCCGACAGATAGTTATTCGTCGTAACCAGATTGTCGATTGCCGTATGTAACAGATTGTCAAAGCCCTGATCCGCATATGACTCAGGCTTATTCGTCGCCGCCGTCTTCGCAGCCTCCTTAATCGCTCCCGAAGACACATTGTAAAGTTCTGTAATATCTAAAGCCATGTCTTTCCCTCCACACAAACCCTTTCAGATTTATATTCACCCTATATAAGACGCTTCACGGGCGCCTTTCCCGTTTCCCGTCGGCGTCTCATCAGCTGTTAAGCAGATTCAATCCCGTAGTCGCAATATTCTTGCTGGCGTCAAGCGCTGTAGCATTGGCCTGATAAGCACGGCTGGCGTCAATCAAGTTCGTCATCTCCGTGATCGTGCTCACATTCGGATAATGTACATACCCGTTCTCATCCGCATCCGGATGCGACGGATCGTACACAATGTTACCCTCCGTCCATTTATCTTCATAAACTCCCGTCACCTTAACGCCCGTACCTGAATAACGGTCCGTAGCACGATTCAGCACTTGTCTGAACGGTGTCTGGGAATTCTTCTCCTCAAACACTACTACCTTTCTGCGATACGGACTGCCATCCTCAGTTCGAGTCGTATTCGCATTTGCAATATTCTGTGCAATCGTATCCATGCGGAACCGTTCCGCAGTCATACCGGTTGCGTTGATATCAAAAGCCGTAAACATTCCCATAATCTCGTCTCCTTCTCACCTGACCTACTTCATAACCGCCTTGAGATTCTTGAACTCCTGGTCGATCGACAGTTCCAGACCCTGATAATAGATCTGATTCTTGGCAAGATATACCCCTTCCGTATCGGGATCTACATTATTGCCGTCAATACGATATGAAAAACCTGCGTAATCCGTGTATGTAATCGGTTTGAGGCGGTTCATCTTCACATCCGCCACCTTAGCGTCCATGCTCCGGTATCTGGAACTGCGAAGCGCCTTGGCTAACTGCGTCTCGAAGTTCACATCCTGTCTCTTATAACCGGGTGTATCGGCATTGGCAATATTATTAGAAATGGCATCATTGCGAAGCCATGCCGCATCCGCCGCCTTGTCCAGTACATTGACATAATCAAATACATTGGTATTTACTAGGGTACTCATAATCATACTCCTCCCACATTAATAGAATCCATATTCCATTATAAAGAAATTATGAAAAATTACAAGGTTTTTCGATTCATTTTCACAAATTCCCAATTTCATGACACGAACGAAAGAGCATTCTACGCGTGGTCTTTTCGATGCATAGGACATATTTCCTATACCAGAACAAAAGTGCGCACCTTTTCTGTGAAATAAAAAAGGATCCACCGTCTGACTCCTGTCTTCGGGTAAATCCTTTTACCATTCTCCTAATATCTGCCCTGTTCCTTCAACCGCTCCACCTCTTCAAAGACCACATCATTCAGTACTTTGATATAGGTGCCCTTCATCCCCGATGAGCGGGATTCAATCACGCCGGCGCTCTCAAACTTGCGCAGCGCATTGACGATCACGGAACGGGTAATTCCCACCTTGTCTGCAATCTTGCTGGCGACCAGAATTCCTTCCATGCCGCCCAGTTCATCGAATATATGTGTGATCGCTTCCATCTCCGAGAAAGAAAGCGTGCTGATCGCCGATTTTACCACCGCGATTTTACGGCTTTCCTCGGCGCTCTCCTCGCTCACCGCGCGAAGCATCTCGAGTCCTACTACCGTAGTACCGTACTCACACAAAATAATATCGTCGATGTCATACTGCTCATTGCATTTATACAGAAAAAGTGTTCCCAGTCTCTCCCCCGATATTTCGATCGGCGTGATCACTGCACGGAATTTCTTCGTATCAATGCTCTCAAAGCCCAGCGTCTCCAGATTGACATTCTCCTTCGTGGACAGTACCGCCAAAAGCCTCTCGTTCAACATGGGGTCTATAAATCCTCCCACATGATCCACGATCAACTCCGTAATAGATTCCACGCTGTCCAGATCACCGACACCGAGTACCTTACCCTTCCTGCTGATCACCAGTACATTGGAGATCAGTATTTCTTTGAGTACATCACAGATATCGTTGAAAACAACCTTGCCCGAATTATTATTATGCAGGAGCTTTCCGATTTTTCTGGTTTTATCTAACAACTGAACGCTGCTCATACTCTTACTCCTTACCTGTAAGCTGTTGTAAATTTGTAGGTTCACAACTTGATTTTATCATAACATTTGAGCATTATCAATGTATTTTCAATACATTTTGTTCAGTTTGTCCACAATTTTATATCTCTGTTTTAAATTTTCTGACGTTTCCGTATACTCCTTTGACCGAAGCGCCTGTACCGGATGGATATCCGTCCGTCTGCTATACTTCCGCCTGCTGTTCTTCCGCCTTCGGTACGTCCTTGATGAATCCGCAGTTCTCGTCAGAGCATACCAGCTTGTTTCCCTTCTGCAGTAATATAGAGCCGCAGCGGTCACATCTGTCATCCACAGGCTTCTGCCACACCATGAAATCACATTCCGGATTGTCTATGCACCCGTAATATTTCCTGCCCTTCTTCGTCTTCTTCAGGACAATATCCTTACCGCACTTCGGACACGCCACGCCAATCTTCTCAAAATACGGTTTCGTATTACGGCATTCCGGGAATCCGGGACACGCCAGAAACCTGCCGTGCGGGCCGTACTTGATCACCATCTGCCTGCCGCACAGATCACAGAACTCGTCAGAGAGCTCATCGGCGATCTCGACTTCATCCAGTTCCTTCTCGGCCTTATCCACTGCTTCCGCCAGGTCCGGATAGAAATTGGCCACCACCGTCTTCCACTTCACGCTCCCCTCTTCCACGCCGTCTAAAAGTGCTTCCATTGTAGCGGTAAAATTCACGTCCACAATGGAGGGAAATGCTTCCTTCATCATATTGTTTACCACTTCGCCCAGCTCGGTCACATAGAGATTCTTGTTCTCTTTAACAATGTAGCGTCTGGCGAGAATCGTCGTAATCGTAGGGGCATAGGTACTGGGACGTCCGATCCCCAGTTCCTCCATCGCCCGCACGAGAGACGCCTCCGTGTAATGCGGCGCCGGCTGCGTGAAGTGCTGCTTCTCTTCCAGTCCTGTCAGGGACAATTTCGTATCACCTGTTATCCCCTGCATCAGTGTATTATTTTCTTCTTTCTCATCATCCTCGGTGTATACGCTCATGAAACCGTCAAACTTCACCTTCGACGCCGCCACGGTAAACCGGTGTCCCGCCGCATCGATCTTCACCGACGTCGTCTCATAGACTGCAGACGCCATGCGGCTTGCCACAAAACGTTTCCAGATCAGCTGGTAAAGCCTGAACTGATCCCTGGACAGAGACTCCTTGAGTTCAAGCGGCGTCCTGCCGATATCCGTCGGTCTGATCGCTTCGTGGGCATCCTGAATCTTCTGTTTACTGCTCTGCTCCTGCTCGGTGCCCGCAGCATACGCGGCGCCGTACCGTCCGGAGATAAACTCCTTCGCGGCAGCTTCCGCCTCTGCGGACACTCTGGTGGAATCCGTACGCAGATAAGTGATAATACCCACCGTACCGTTTCCCTTGATATCGATACCCTCATAGAGTTGCTGCGCCAGCCGCATCGTTTTCTGGGTCGAAAAGTTCAGTACTTTGCTTGCCTCCTGCTGTAAGGTGGAAGTGGTAAAGGGCAGCGGCGCTTTCTTTACCCTCTCTCCGTTCTTCACGGAAGACACGTGATACACCGCATGTTCCAGTTCCTTCTTGACCGCTTCCAGTTCCTCTTTCGAGGCAATCGTCTTCTTCTCGTCAACCGTACCGTAATATTTGGCTGTCAGAGGCTTCTTCTCGCCTGCAATCGCAAAGGCAGCGTCCAGCGTCCAATACTCTTCCGGAATAAAAGCATTGATCTCATCCTCCCTGTCGCAGATGATCCGAAGCGCCACCGACTGCACGCGCCCCGCGCTTAAGCCTCTCTTGACCTTCGCCCACAGAACCGGGGATATCTTATAGCCCACCATACGGTCCAGACATCGTCGTGCCTGCTGTGCATCCACCAGATCCATGTTGATCTCTCTGGCATGTTTCAGGGATTCCTTGACTGCCGTCTTCGTGATCTCATTAAAAGTGATACGGTATACCTTCTTATTTTCTAACTTAAGCGCCGCAAGCAGGTGCCATGAAATAGCCTCCCCCTCGCGGTCGGGGTCAGTGGCGAGATATACTTTCTCGGCTTTCTTGACTTCTTTGCGAAGATTCGCCAGAATATCCCCTTTCCCCCTGATTGTAATATACTTGGGTTCAAAATCATGATCTACGTCGATTCCCAGCACACTGCGGGGCAGATCCCGCACATGCCCGTTACTGGCAGCAACTTCATAATTTGCACCCAGGAACTTCTTGATGGTCTTCACCTTCGCCGGTGACTCCACGATTACCAAATACTTTGCCATAGCATATTCCCCTGTTTTCTTTTATCAGTCATTCAACGTGAATCACTATACACTAATTTTATTATGCTGACAAGGGGGAAAAAATTAAAAATGTGTGAAAATGTGTACACATAAAAGAACCTCCGATACCAAAATCAGAGGTTCTTCTACTTATTATAATTACAGATCAAATGAAACCTTCATCATCTCATTAATGGAAGTAATCCCTTCCAGCACATATTCGGTGGCGCTCATACGCAGTGTATTCATGCCCTCCTCTAAAGCTTTACCCTTGATTGCCTCGGCATCCCCGTTCTTGCTGATAATATTCTTAATAGGCTGCGTGATCTCCATGATCTCGTAGACACCGATCCTGCCCTTAAAGCCCGTGCCGTCACACTTGGAACAGCCGCAAGGCTCATAGATGGTAACATCCGCACCGGACTCAAGCCCTAATAACTCCAGTTCTTCCTCATCTGCCTTCTTGGCTCTCTTACACGCCGGGCAGAAACGGCGCACAAGCCTCTGTGCGATAACACCCACCACAGAATCCGCAATCAGATAGGGTTCGATTCCCATATCCATCAGACGGGTGATCGTACCTGCCGCCGAGTTCGTGTGCAGCGTAGATACCACAAGGTGCCCCGTAATCGATGCCTGCACGGCAATCGACGCCGTCTCCTGATCTCGAATCTCACCGATCATGATAATATCCGGGTCCTGTCGCAGAATGGAACGTAAAGCACTGGCAAAGGTCAGATCCGCCTTATTATTCACCTGTACCTGATTGATTCCGTCAATATTCGCCTCCACCGGATCTTCTACGGTGATAATATTGACATCCTCTCTGTTTAATTCACTGAGTGCCGTATACAATGTCGTTGACTTACCGCTTCCGGTAGGTCCCGTAACCAGCAGAATCCCGTGCGGGTTCTGCAGAATATGGTCAAATCTCTTAAGTTCTTTCGGTTTAAATCCTAACTGGCTTTTCTCTCTGGTGAGCGCATTCTTGGATGTGAGTCGCATAACCACCTTCTCGCCATATACCGTAGGCAGGATAGACACACGGATATCAAACTCCTGTCTGTCCACGATCTGCGTGATACGTCCATCCTGCGGTTTCCTCTTCTCCGCAATATCCATGCCGCCTATGATCTTAATTCTGGCCACCATCGCGGGAAGCAGTCTGATGCTGTATGTCACTTTCTCATACAACGCACCGTCTATACGATACCGGATACGCACCTGACGTTCCATCGGCTCTATATGGATATCGGATGCACGCTGTCTGACCGCCTGTTCTATCATTGTTTTGACAAGCTGTACGATCGGAGAATTGTTGACGTCTTCACTGTACATATCCTCCTGCTCTGCCATCTGACTTTCTTTCTCTCTGGTATATTCCTCCAGCGCAGAGTTAACCTCCACGTTGCCGAAATATTTATCCAGCGCCAGCATAATACTTCTTGTCGTAGACACCACTGGCTCCACCTGCAGATTGGTGATGATCGTAATATCGTCCATCGCCGCCATATCCATCGGATCAGCCATCGCCACATGCAGCACATTCATATTATCCGGTGCATACTCGAAAGGCAGCACCTTATAACGCTCCAGCACATTACCGGGCACAAGTTTCAGAATATCTTCCGGTATCGCCACATTCTGCAGATCCACCATTTCATAGCCGAGCTGGCTGCTCAGTGCTCTGGCAATCGCTTCCTCCGTCACAAACCCCTCATCTACGAGAGTTTCTCCTAATTTACGCCCGCTGCCCTTCTGACGCTGCAGTCCTTCTTCCAGCTGTTCCTGTGTAATAACGCCGCTGTTGACAAGCACATCTCCGAGACGTATTTTCTTCCTGTTAAAATCCATACCCTTTTACCCCTGTTGTTATTTTCCTGAAGCACTACTCCGCCGGTCTGTTACTCCAGATCGAACAGATAAGCCTGTAATACCTGCAGTTGCGCATAGACCTTCTCGGTTACATACACATTCGCCTTGGTCGTGTTAGTGGTGATAGTACTCTGCGCTTCAAAGTAGAGATCCAGTCCGTCCTCACACTTCTTCATAATCGTCTTCGGCACTTGTATATAGTAGACCCCGCCGCTTGTCAGATTACCGGCATCTGCAGCGCTTCCGTCTTTGGCATTATATATGCTGTCCGGCAGACGGTTGACTGTAATATCCGTTCCGTCCACATTGATCACTTCACTGCCGCCGTCATCCTGATAGTAGACGTGGGATTCGATCTTTCTGGTTCCCTTGATGAAGTTGATATCCTGCACCGTAAAGTAGATCTTCTCGTAATCCTCCGTTGTCATCTCATCATTTAACGAGAAGTTATTGCTCTTATCATAATATCTGTAGAGCAGCTTCATCGACTCGGCATCCGGCACTCCACTCTTCAACACGCTGATCATAGGATCTTTGATGCCGGCCTGATAAGACGCGATCATGGTGTTGATGAAAAGCTTTGCTTCTTCAAAAGTGTACCATTCTTCATTCCAGTTTTTGCGGGCGTGACCCATACCGGTATAGGTGATGTTTCCTTTGTTATAAATATAGTAGTTATTACGCACATCGTTGGGAGACTGGGAATAAATCGTATCCTCCCAGTCGGAATGTCCCGTGGGCGAAGTTCTTCCACCGAGACAGTACCATACCACCAGGTCGCTCTGTCCGTCACCATCATCATCCGCAGTGTAATCCAGCTCGTAATACTGTGTATGGGTCAGCGCTACTTCAAACTCTTCCTTCAGCTTGTAAGGGTATTCCGTGATCTGCCCCTGATTGACCTGCGTCGCATGTACATTCCATACCTCTCCGTTATTGACCTTCTCCAGTTCGCCATATCTGGCAGGATCATCCTCAACACCGTCATAGTTCTCCCAGAAGTACGCGGGGTCAAACCGTATATTTGTATATCTATTTTCAAATATACTCCCTTCCGGATATCTGTGATAATTGTCCGACATCAGGTTCCATTTGGTGTATTGATATTTTGAAGTTGTATGATCATCAATCAACACTTTCTGATCCTTCGCGCTGATCAGGGCATATGTATAGCCGTGTACCTCGGGAACCGTCTCCTTCCTGCCACTCTTCGGCTTATAAGCCACATCCTTGCCGGAATTGACCACTGTATTATAATCGTCTGTCCCTTCCTGAAGTCTGTCACCTCTCTGTAATATATCGGAATCCAGTATACCGTAACGATCCATGCCGACCAGCGGACGGACGTACTTGTTCAAGGTTGCCGCATTACGGGTATAATACCAGTCACCTTTGTTTCCCTGCGGCTTAGAATTATTTCTCCAAGGATACCCCAACATATCCTGTCCGGAACCCGGACTGTTAAAGAACGACGTCGTATCATGACCAAGCAGGACGCTCTTACCGCTGTTAATGAAATCAACGATTGCTCCCATCGGTCCGCTCTCGGCATCTCCCGCGAAATCGCCGTACATATCCGAGAAGCCTAAGATCAGCATATTAAAATCTTTCAGATAGTCATTGTTCGCATAGTATCTGCTCTGGAATGTGTCCACATCCATGGTAGTAATATCCAGTTCAAACTCATTTGCAATACCCGGATAATGAACCCCGCCATAATCTCCGCCGTATACCAGCGTATTAAAATGTCTTCCTTTCGTATTGACCTCATAATTCAGATCAATGACATCCGCACCGTTCTTATTAATCTGGCAGATCTTCAGTACTTCCTTCTCCATGCCGTTGAGCTTGGTATATCCGTTCATGGACGTATAGATATTCGGATTATCCGCCTGCGTAATCTCCACACGCCACGGAAGCAGTCCCTTATATCCCATAGGAACCATTCTCGAAAGTATATAATCCCTGTCCGCATATAAATCGTCCGGTGATACCGAATTACCGCCCTGGGTCAGCGTGATATCTTCGATCTCTTCCTGCGCGGAGAATTTACCGTCGGAATTGACATCTATGTAAAGCTTACAGCGATATCTTGTGCTGTAGGATGCCGTTCCTTCGTTTCGGATCTTAAACCGGTATTGCAATTCATACCTGCCGTTGATATCTGAATCAATATAGTAGATATCGCTGTTCTCTTCGGTCAAACCGCCCACCGCCGTTTCCGCCAGGCTCACTTTCGGACGGTTCAGATAAAACTTGAAGAGTTCGGAATTTTCCGCAATATCGCCCTTGGCATAGAAGTTCAGATATTTATCCTTCATTGCCTTGGTCACAAATTCATATAAGTACGTGCAGTTATCAATATGATCTTCGTCGATCGCCCTGTCAGGCGTGGCATTGTCCTCTCTTTCTATGATTAGAGAGACTGTTTTATTATCCCAGTTACCTGCCCCGTTTGCCTGTCTGCTTAAATCAATCACAGCTTTGGTAAAAGTCTCGCTGTTTCCTGTAAACTCATCGCCGTCGAAAACCGTAATCCTGTAGCCTTCCTTCACCTTGATAGAAGAGATATCCTGACTCTTCACGCCAAGTGCCGTAAGCTGTCTGGCTGTGTACTCTCCTTCTGTCAGATTGACGCGCGCGCCTTTATACTCTTTATCTGCAAAAACAGTCACCGGCTGCTCCAGGAAATCGTCCGCAATAATCACCGGATAGGAACCGTCCAGGAATGAAATCAGTGCATTCATCTTCTCCTTGGAAATATCATTGCCGCCGTACCTTACATAGTTATAGAAATAAGTCCAGTCACCCCTGTTACCATTCCGGTATTCTGTGGTCAGCAGACCCGACATCGGCAGATTAACCACCCGCAGATCTCCTATATTATAATAGATCAATCCGTCCATATCCACATCGTTAAACGCCGTACCGGCCGCCACATGTGACTTATCCGGTTTGCCGATATACCTGCTGTCTGTCCAGTACCGCATATTCAGATGATCTTTACTCGTGCCGATATAAATCAGATCATAAGTCTCGTTCAGCTTCTCAATCTTACCGATGAACTCAGCCGTCGTCATAACCGTGATCTCTGCCTTCTCCACGCCGGGAGCCCAAGTCTTGATCTGATCCAGGGAAAGCTCCGGTTCATCCGCCATGGCAGGCTGGATCTCCAGTACCCTGATTTCTTTCTTCGTCTCCACCTTCCTGCGGTCCGCGTAATTCAGAATGTGCCGCACCGCTTTCGCCTGTGATATGCTGGTGGAAAGTGGTTTATAGTTCCCCGATGTATCCGATTCACGATACAGGTTCTCCAGCTTGATCTCATCCAGAACACACTGGAACCCAGGTTCGATCTCACCGCCGTCCTGATAGATCGTTGCGGCATAGAACTGATCGTTAATAATGGAATCACTACCATTACCAAATCTACAGTAAACGTGCTCTTCCACAAAATTCTTATCCGCGTCGTCCACGATTCCTTTGATCAACTGCGCTATCGTCAGATTACCATAATTATTGCGGTGGCTTTCATACCATTCACTCAGATTATCCTGACAAAGCATCGCGGAAAGTCTGAATATATTAGTGCTTTCCAGTTCTGCGTTGACTGCGATACTGCCGCTCTCGTCCTTTACATACAGAATAGAACCATCTACCAGACACGGCATTGCACCTGCGATTGTCTTATCAAAGAAAAATTTCAACAACTCAGCAGACAGATCATTATCCGCCGAATATTTAAGTACCTCCCTGTCACCGATATCATTATCGCTGACACTGTCTGTTTCGGCATTGACGCGCTTATCAGAACCGATGGTATTATCTGATATACTGCCTTCATCGCTGTCCCCAGAATCACTGTCCGCATCAGAATCGACGGTGTTATCAGAGACACTGCCTGCATCGGAATCGCCTTCCGTATCGGAACCGTCGTTATTCTCAGAATCGCTGCCCGCATTGGAACCACCGTTGTTCTCAGAATCGCTGCCCGCATTGGAACCACCGTTGTTCTCAGAACCGCTGCCCGTATCGGAACCGCCGTTGTTCTCAGAACCGCTGCCCGTATTGGAACTGCCGTCATTTTCTGAAATGTTTCCTGTCTCTAAACTGCCATTATTCCCTTCCGCATTCTCATTTGCAACCAGTTTGCGCCATTTGCCCTGTGTAGAGTCAGCCGCAAACAGCCTGGTCCTACTCACATGAGCGGAATCAGTACCTGCTTCATTCCCACTGCCGGAGCCTTCGTTATTGCCGTCGCTTTCAGCATTGTTGTTGTCTCCGGTATCACCGCTGGCATCAGTATCACCGTCTCCGGTATCACCGCTGGCATCAGTATCACCGTCTCCGGTATCACCGCTGGCATCAGTATCACCGTCTCCGGTATCAGTGTCGTTGCCGGAAACATCACCGCTGCCGTCATCCGGCACCTCTGTTCTCAATCCGGAATTAAGATATAAGAAATCAAAGTTCGGCATCTTTTCCATCCCGTTGAGTTCCTGCGGGGTAAATGTCAATACCTTGATGCGGAAATCTCCATAATCTGCCTTATCCATGTTGAGAACATATTTCTTAAACCACTCGTTGCTCTCGAATGTATTCTTGCACCAGATCTCTTTACCGGAGAAAGTATATTCCTGTCTGGGCTGACTCTCGTCCAAACCATCCCATTCTATAAACTCGTACTCACCGTCTTCGCTCAATACGATATTTTTGGTACTCCCCACGGAATACATGGGTGTATCTTCGGCTGGATTCACATCGGCAGAAACTCTCTCAAAAGCAACCAGATAATATTCCTTGCCTGCCTGTTCCTGCGCGAGCGTGTCCTTTACATTTTCATCGTCTTCCTCTTCGTCCGGATCGTCCGCAGCCGGTTCATCCTCGTCCGGATCATCTGTATCCGTATCATCATCCGGGTCCTGATCCGTGCTGTCATCCGGATCTGCCGGGTTTTGATCCGTGTTATCGTCTGGATCTGCCGGGTCCTGATCCGTGTTATCGTCCGGATCTGCCGGGTCCTGATCCGTGTTATCGTCCGGACTTGCCGGGTCTGTATTCGTGTTATCATCCGGCTCCGCAGGGTCCTGATCCGTATCAGTATCAGTATCACCGTTTGATCCTGCACCTTCACCGGGTTCCTGCTTATCACCCGTTCCCGCATTATCACCAGTACCGTTCACCGGTGTATCATCCGCAACCAGTCTGAACCACTTTCCATCCCGAAAGCCGGTAAATGCGGATGCCGTTCTTAATGCAGCGGCAACACTGCCTACACTGGCACCGGAGCCACTCGGATTGCTGCTGTCGGAACCGCCGTTACCACTGCCATTGTTGATGTCGCCGTTACCGCTATTGCCACCACCGGTATTGCCGTCTGTACCGTCACCGCCATTATTACTGCCGTTACCGCCGCCTGTACCGTTGTCTTCACCTGTGCTGTCGTTTTCACCGCCGTTACCGTTATCGCCACCCGTGCCGTCGTTTTCACCGCCGGTACCGTTATCGCCACCCGTGCCGTCGTTTTCACCGCCGGTGCCGTTATCGCCACCCGTGCCGTCGTTTTCACCGCCGGCGCCGTTATCATCACCCGTGCCGTCGTTTTCACCGCCGGTACCGTTATCATCACCCGTGCCGTCGTTTTCACCGCCGGTACCGTTATCATCACCCGTGCCGTCGTTTTCACCGCCGATACCGTCGTCATCGCCCTCATTCTTGTCGTCATCGGGTTTGGAATCTTCCTGATCTTCGTCCTCGTCAGTCAAATCATCCGTAAAAGAATCTATTACCACATTGTTAATTTCTTCCCATGTTCCACGATATTCATATACACCTTCGTCTTCTTTGGTATAGATGGGTCTGTCGTTCTCTATGCCGCCTGCAAGATCCTGATCTATCTTTGTAGCACTTGACACAGTATAATACAAAACATCCTCGTAGAATTCATAACTATCGTTATATAAACCGTTGTATTTAAAGGCGATCTGATATCTGTCCGTTCCTTCCGCCACAGTTCCACTGATCTTCTGAAACCAGCCTGTTTTCTTATCGCCATCGGACACGACCTTCTCGAAGCCTTCCTGTCCCGGCTCTCCCTCTTCGTACTCTGCTTCCACAGCTTCCACAGGATAATTTTTCTTAATCCCCTGTTTCGCATAGTACGCCCGCAGTTCCTCTTTCTTCCCTTCTACGAAGTCCTTCCGCCTGGTCTTCGGCAGATTGCATAAAGTGTTCTGCCAACTCTTCCAGACCATCTCCTCCTCATCCCATTCACACAGGATCGGCTCATATCCGCCGACAAGATAGCCGATCTCCGCAGCTGCCCTGTCAGGCACAACTTCCAGAATAACAAATTCACTTCCGCTCTCTTTATAGCGGGAACGAAGCTTCTCTATGCCAAGCAACGTATCCGCAGCTTCCGCCTCGATCACGTCGGACAGAACAGCTGTCATAACAACAGCGGCAGCGGACAGTCCTGCCACTGCCGCCGCTGCAATACGCCTGCCATTCAGTTTCTTTCTGTTTTTCATCATTCTTTTCATTTCTTCACTTCCCATCACCATTGAGATGAATTATCCGCTTCATGAGTACTGGTACTGCCCTGGGGCAGGAGGCTATCAGGATTACATTTTCCTTATTTATTCGAAAATAATAGTCACTAATGTATTGATACTCGGTTCGTCTTTTGCTGATACTCTGACCGTCAGACTCTTGAACTCTATCTGATCCTTTAGCGACCAGTCATCAGTATTACAACGCCATTCTCCTCTTACATACAACGGATTATTGTCTCCTCCCGTTTCAGTCTGGACGATCACTGGTGTAACAGTGACTCCTGCCGGTGCCGAATAATCAAAATCTACAAACTCATATTCATAAACCGGGGGATTGCTATTTGCCCATGCATTCTCCCAATACCCTACTAACGTATATCCAAAAGTAAACGAATCTGATATTTTAACATTCTTATTATAGTATGTCTTCCCGAAAATCTGTACTGCCGGAATATAGTGGATACGCTCGCGTGTCCATTTAGTCTGTACTCCCCCGGAATCTCCTACTCCCTCGTAGTAACATATAACCTTTACATAATAGGACTGGGACATCGGCAGTCCTTCCTTAAATGCAAACCGATAGCTGTCTCCCCAGCTGCCTACTCCTTCCAATTCGATATATTGAATCAGACTGTCATAAGCTGATATCCGATTACCGTACTCATCGCAGAAATAGCATTCATACCGATATGACTGTGCCCATTTATCCGACATTTTGAAGAATGTTGTATTATATACCAGCTTTCCACGTTCCATGCTGGAGTCACCATCCGCATCCGGGTTTTTATCTACCCGGTATTTGATCCTGTCTGTCCTCGTCTCGCCGGTGAGATCCGAGTGGGCAGTTACCGTAATTTCCAGCATCTGACCGTAATTCTCACGTTCTTTCTTGATCACCAGCGCCAGCGTTTTATTCGTATCTGCGAAGGGCTCCACCACATCTGAGACTTCTCTGCCGCCGCCTTCCACCTTGATCGTCCACAAGTAGGTAATCGCATCCTCCTCGTCCTGTGTGAATCCCTCGGTGACCGGAATCGCCCTGTATTCCGGCGCAAATGCCTTCATTGACAACGGATCAATGTGCACAGACTTGAAGGACTTCAATGCATTATCACCCACAACCTTTACGACGCCTGTCGCCTTCCTATTCGGATTGGATTTATACTTCGCCGTAATCGTCAGATAGGCATTCGCCTCATATGTGCCGACTGTGAGATACCCGTTGGCATCGATCGCGCTTACCGTTCCTGTCTCCGCGATTTCCCAGTCTACCAGATCATTCACATCCGCTCCGGAATTAATCCTGGCATAGATATTATAAGCGGCTCCTCTCTGTACCTCGGATGACCGGTCCACGATCGGCACAATGCCCGCCGTCTCTACACCGGAATAATGCAGCGCCAGAGTGTCCGACATAGGTTTATCTTCCTCAAAAATATTCGCCGGATCGTCGCTTAAGAGCATACGGTTACGCAGCGTGATGACCGGACTTGTGGCATAATCGACTATGCCGGTGCCGTCGTCATATCCCACTTTGACCAATACGGACTTGACGATCGTTCGCGTCGTACCGTCCATCGCCTTCGTCGTCAGGGTATCGCTCAGATCCACATCAAAGGACGTGACATGCTCCGCCAGAAGCTGATCCACATAATTATCCGTGGCCGCAGGATCTACCGTATAAGTGTCTGTGTCCCTGTCATAATTGACTTTCCATTTACTGCAGTACATATTGTGATCCGACTTGTTCCACGTCACCGCCTCTTTCGTATATAGCATGGCGCCGGTTCCGCTCCCGTCGTCTTCGGCATGATACATCGTCATCTCCGTCTTATCGTCATCGTCCGTCATGGAGACGCCGCCGTTAATGTCAATAATCATATCCTCGATCTGATTAACGGTGAGCTCCGCCTCCTTCTGCACATTGGAGTCGGCATTCCCCTTTGTGAAGCTTCTGCTCCCCGTCATCATGAAAGATACCGCAATCACCAGTACAATAGACAATATTGCGATTGTAATCAACAGTTCGACCAGGGATAACCCCTTGTTCCTTTCCATAGCGCTCTCCTTTCCATCTGATTCCAACAGACTGATCCTTCCTGTCCGCGCAGCTTCCTGCGGTCTAGTACACTCTGGACAATACATGCTTACCGGTTTCCGGATATAAAGTAATCTCATATTTTCTGCCCCTGTCGAAGGTAATGCCGGTACAGTGCACACTGCCGCCGCCTACAATCCCCAGTTCAGAACCGTCCGACTTTACAGATTCCTTAAACGCACCGTTCGTGCGGTTATAGACAAGCTTCACCGACTGTCCGCTCGTGATATTGATGCTGGTGCCGTCATCAAAATCGCAAGTCACGTTTACCTGTCCGCTGCCGATCTTCTGCTCCTCCGCCAGAACCCAGTCCGACGGATTGTGCCCTTCTACGACAGCATTCTGCGGTATATAATACTTCACAAGATAGCCGTTAGCATCCAGCAGCAGCTCCATATAGCAATCCGCGGTACCTGATCTGGTCAGGGCATAATTCTTCTCCCTGCCAAGCGCCGCCGACATATTGTTGGCGCATTCCCTCGCATTCTGACCGGTGAGTAACGGCAGTCCGATAAAGACAAAACCGCTCAGGATCCCCATAATCGCGACCACCACCAGTAATTCAACCAGCGAAAAACCTTTGTTATCTTTCATTCTGACAACTCCTATTTCTTGCTCCACTTCTCATATGTGATCAAGTCAACGAAGGATACCTGTTCTGTCCCCATATCTGTCGATACATTACCGCTATTGACATAATTAATGCCATCCTTAAAGATACTCAGCAGATGATAGTCCCGGCCTGACGTCGACAGTTCATCAATCTTTGTACGCAGGATATTGGAGAACGTGTCCGCATCCAGCGGCTCTAAGGTAACCGAAGCCCCCGCCTCTACAATAAGATTGCCCTTGGCGATGATTAGACCTTTAAAATCCTTCTTTACCGTCACATTTCCCAGACTGACAATCATTTTGACTGAAGACGGCGTGTGGTCGTCTATCACATACTCATCTTTCTTCGTCAGAATCATACTGTCCGGCACAGCGCCCAGCGTATCGATCCTGACCTCCTGTGCGTGCTTTTCATGTAAAATAATCTCAATCTCGGTCTCATCCATGATATTCTGAAACGCAGTCTTATCCATCTCCTCATTGGTGAGCTGATTGGAAGTCCGCATGATCTTGGCACTCAGAGACTTGAACACATCGTCTTTCAATGCAGAGAGCCGTTTCGCCTGCTGTTGATTTCCGGTGGAATCTGTGGCCGGCTGTACAGCCCAGCCTTCCGCCCCCTCGTATGTCAACATATTACCGGCGATATTCAGATACAGTATGTCATCCGCCATCTTGATCTCTCTGGCATACAACTGTGTATACCGGTCCATCTCCGCGGCATTGACAGCATAATAATCCACGAAATATTTGTTGGCCGCATCCTCATCCTTAAACCGCAGATAACAGTATACCAGCGGTCCCGCATTCGTCTGCCGGAACACAATCTCCGGAACATATGCCGAAGTACCGTCTGCCAGCGTCTCTTCGCTGATGTATTCATTCAGGCTTCTGTATCCTAATACCGAGATCCGTCTTGATCCGTCCAGAAGACAGTACTGATCCCGATGGTTAATAATCTCTTCATACTGCTCCAGCGTCAGCGGATTACACCCGAACTCCGAAGCACCGACGGTGCCGTCCTTGCCGATCCTGCAGCCGACAGCCTCCGAAGGTGCCAGATAAATAAGCTGATTACTCTTGATCGCGACCGATTCTCCCATCAGAATATTCGTCTGATTCTTCTTCTCCTGCTCTGTCGCCGAAACATCCGCCGCCTTATGAGCTGTTGCAACATAGCCCCTGCCGCTGATTGTCATACGCTCCAGACCGGACAGGTCAAGTGTACTGTCCTTTCCGTTAATAATGATCGCACTGCTGGAATCTGGACGTGTATCGACAGTGTCTGCCGGATCGCCGGTTCCATCGCCGCTTCCTGTTCCGCCGTCACCGCTTCCCGCTCCGCCTCCTGATCCCGCACCAGCCGCAAGATAGCCGAATCCATTATACTCTCCTTTGAGAACAGCCTTGCTGTTTTTACCGGATAATGTAAAATCGTCTTTTAGATTGACTGTGCCGTCCAGTTCCACAGAAGCCGAATCGACACCCATATTCCGTGCCCACAGTTCCGTGTCTATCGTCTTAATTGTACTGTTTTCCGCCACCTCAACATTTTCTCTGCTGATCACCAGTGCTTTACTTAACGGCTCCGCATCATCCGCCTTCTCGAAAGAGACACCGGTGGAAAGCAGTGTAGGCAGCGCCAGCGGTGTTTTGTCGGCCGGACTCTTATCCTTATCAAATACGGAATATACCGGATCGGAAGGCTTACCGACATACATCTGCCCCGCATAGACATCCCCTTTGATCGAGATACTGCCCCCTGCCGTGGTATTGCCCATGATCAGCGTATCGTCAACGATCATACTGCAGTTCTCCAGATCGGGAAGCGCGGACGCCTGTGAGAAATTAAGAGAAGGCAGCGTGATCCTGATATCCGTACTGATGATGGATATGTATCCGTTCTGATCCACATAAGAAACCTTCAGATCTTTCAACAGAAGCTTGCTGTTATCGACCTCCATCTTATATTCTTCTCCTAGTGCAGGATACTCAAGATTGGATTCCACGATAGCGCCATAACTGGCCCCGCCGCTCAGGAAGCTGTCTCTCGTTCCGTCACCGTTCCCGAGACTGTCCGCAGACAGATAACCCTGCAGCTTCGTAATATTGTAATTATTTGGCTCCGTGCTGCTCTTCTGCAGCCGTTCTTTCAAATCTTTATAGTATATTTCATGAAGCGCTTTATTTCTTGCATTGGCACTCTGGTATAATGAGAAGTTATTCATGACCTCGCTGTAAGCTTTGCTCAATGCACCGGAAATCTCCCCCTGCAGCCCTACATTGATCTCGTCTAACACTGTCTCCGCAGTGTAGAAGTTATCCTTACCCCGCCTGTCAACCACACGCATCTGATATCCCGAGAAAGACACAAACATCAATACGCTCACCAGAATCGCGATAAACGCAATGATAACAATGATCATGACCATGGCGCTGCCCTTGTTATCCCGATATAACTTTTCCTTCTTATCTGCGCTCGTCATATTTACCGACTTCCTTCCACTGCTGCAACTGTTTTCGGTTTGCTCTCTGTCTGCTGCTTATCCCGCGGTCTCCAGACTCACTCGATCTTCGTACCGGTCAGCCGTACCACCGGATCGCTCGTCAGAGGGTCTGCTCCGTGCTCATAGACCGCCGTCTCCATCGTGTAGATCCTGTCCCTCGTCTCTGTCGCATCGAGAGAGCGCATGCCGGTATAATCCAGAATCTCCGTTTTAGAAAAAATTCGCCCTGGATTATCGCAGTCTGTCAGCGTAAAATTTGCAGGTTTCCCCTCTCCGGCTACGCCCGGCAGATCCAGATTCAGGTTCGTAAAATATCTGCCGTAAGTCTTGCCGTCTGCACCAAACCCCTCGTTTATTTCAACATTGACCTGATAATCGACCGGCACCGGCTCCAACTCCGTCGAGATCACCAGCCCATCCATGTCTAAGTAGGAATCCTTCTTATCTGCCTTTACAAGATTCTGACGAATGATATAAACATTGACCGGCAGTTTATCCTTATTTTCTATAATAATCCTGTCATCGGGAACCGTTCCACTGACTGACGGATCATTATACCTGGGCGCATAATAGAGATATACGCTCTTTAACGGAATAGGATTACCTTCATCATCCAGTGTCTGGGCATTATTAAAAAAGATCTTGTCCTTGGTGGTGTAATTCTGAAATTCAGGCGGTACATTGCCGTAATGCGTTGTATAGTCATACCTGATCTTGACCACGTTCGTCTCGACGCCTGCCTGATCTTCCTTCTCGATCTTTAATGTAATCGTCCGCTCCAACTCCTGACCAAACATTTCCGCAGTCCAGCTTGCTCCGGTAATGCCGTCGGGATTCTGGCGAACCGCATAGAGCTTATAGACCTCCTCGTCATCGCCATTCTCATTCACCGCGTTTCTGACGCGCTGGATATAGGTAGCGCTGTCCACGCCGCTGACCGTATTCATGAACATAACCTCTGTATTTTTATTCTGGTCATAATACAGATCAGATGCCGATACACGCTCCGGGTTCAGTGTGACACGAACATCAAACATATCCATACCGGAGTCATCATTGATGATGCCTTCCCGTTCAAACACATAGATCCCTGGATCATTCACGTTCGTCTCATCCGGTTTTGTCACAATATTATAATTGAATTTCGCAGAATCCAGCAAGTCTTCCAGTTTCTCCTTCTCGAAGATCTCCATTTCATTCTGCGCCAGCGTGGTTGCCCGCATGAGGTGTCTGCTCTTGGCATTGACACGATGTGAGGTGACAAATCCGCGAAGCATCGGTACAATAATGATTGCGAGAACCGCAACTGCAATCAAAAGCTCCAGCAATGTGAAACCTTTATTGTTCTTCTTCATTTTGCCTCCTTCTCTCCGCCTCAAATACCTGCTTTTATACAATCACACTTGTTATTATACATTATATTTCAGATAGCATAACTGTTATTTATTTCTATACAGTATGCATCATGACGCGACCTGCTCACGCCGGTTACGCTGCATTGTCCGAACCTTATTCTGCACTCTCTGCATCCGTACCATCATCTTCCGCCTCCCCGGCTTCCTGATCCTGTCCGCCTTCGGACTGGGACTGTACCGCGCTACCGTTCAGCACCCCGAAGATATTGGTGGTTCCTGTGGAGACGCCGGAAATGTTCTGTTCCACATACGAATCATCGGTTCCTGTCAGATAGAAGAAATCCAGATTCATATTACCTGTCAGGTATCCGTCCGTATCTGTCGTAAGAGTAACACCGGACACAGATTTTCTGGAATCCATTCCGTATATATAATTCAATACATTTTTCAAACCGTTATTGGTCGTCGTGACCCCGACGGTAGTTTCCAGCTTATACATACCGATCCCGTCGTCCTGCAGTTCATATCCCTCTTCCGTGGTAAGCGTACCGGCGTACGGTACGACCTGCGCAGGCTGTAAATTAATACTAGGCACACGCACATCATTCGAATCCACCAGTTCCATGTTATACAGATACATGACCTGATCTTCGATCCTGACTCCCGATGCGAAGCTGTCAATAATGAGGTCACCGCCTGCCCGCATCTGTTCTATCCCTGCAACATATTCCGGCATCTTCGCGTTCAGAATCTCCAGCCGGTCTACCGTCGTCTGCAACTCCGCATTCTGCGTATTCAGTTCCTGTGTCTTCGCCTGATTACTCTTATAGACAAACTGCCAGGAAGCGAGCAGGATCAGAACGCCGAATACAATCAATAACAGTTGTAATTCACTTTTCTTCATCGTTCTCCCTCCTACTCCATAATCTCTTCATCCGCTGTGGAACTACCGGCCTCATCCGTACTGTCCAGTGCCGGCACTTCCGGCAGGGGTGTTGGATCAGATAACCCGCCTTTATATAACACCTGCACTGTAAAGCTTACCTTCGGCTCTTCCTCTTGCACTTCCCCGTCCATCACGGCGCCTGAATCCGTCATGCTGGTAACCTCTACGCCCGCCACGCTCTCGAAGGTGCGGAACTCCTGAACCAGCTTCGCCGCTTCCTTCTTATCCGCAACGGTCACCGACAGGCTCACGCCGTTTAAGTCAGCATTAAAGGCCTGCACGTTCAGAGACGCCGGCATCTTATGCTGCATTTCTTCGATAAAGCTCACCAGATCATTATTTAGGGTTATTGTATTACTCTCAAAAAACGTAAGCTTTTCAAAGGTATATTTCTGCTGTAAATACTCTTTATAGACGTTCTCCGCTTCCGCCAACTCTGTGATCCTGTTGTTCAGGCTGGTATTTTCATCCTGCGCTGTCTTCAGGCTGAGCCATGACGTCCCCGCCAGAACAGCAGCGCCTATGAATGCCGTAGCCGCGAAGAGCACCGCCGCCTTCGTTCTGTCCTTCTCGTCCGGAAGCAGCGACATCGACTTCTTATCTTTCTCCTTCTCGCCCATGAAACCGAGCGGCGCCAGCGCCGCACCGATACAGGTCAGGAATTCACCGAAACGTTTATCTTTAAAATATTTCTCCAGCTGTAAGCCCTTAATCTCCCGCAGGGGTTCCAGCGGCTGTTCAATCGCATTAGAAATCAGCTCGGCAAGTCCGTTGAAATCCCCGCCCAGACCGGACAGATAAGCCTTCTCAATAGGCGCACCGTTATTACGTGAGAAATAATCCACAACACGCGCAATGCCGCCGACCAGATAACTGAGAGACTGCACGATCTCGTCGTTCAGGCACTCCCGTTCCTTAAAATTACGCACTGCCTGCTCATAATCCGGCTTCTGAAATTCCTCCATCTCCATCATGAAGAAGATCGCATCCTCCACGCCGTAAGCAACCGTTCTCTGCAGCGCGATAGCCTGATCCTGCAGGATCGTGACGATCGTAGAACTTTCATCTACCTTGATCACCATCTGAACGCCTGTATCACAGTGTCTGCGGAGGATCTGGTAGATACTGTTACCGCTGTAATCCAGCGAGACAACATTACATCCAAGCGCCTGCGCCAGCTGAAAATAACTTGCCGACATAGCCTTGGGAACAGCATATACAAGCACCTTGTACTGTTTCGTGCCGTTCTCGTTCTCCAGTGTGCTGACTATACTGTGTCCGATCTCATACTGCTCTAAGTCAACCGGAAAATAATCGGAAACATTCGCATTGATCAGGTCTTTCACTTTATTCTCTTTTACAAATGGGATGGTAACTTCACGATTCGCGATCTTCGTGGAACTCATGGAAAAGATGATCTGCTTCGTCTTGATCCGGTTCTCCTGCAGCGCTGTCTTAATCGTATTGACCAGTAACTCGTTAACATTCAGAATCCCGTCCGTTACCGCCCCCTGCGGCGTCTTAATGCTGACGGAACGGTACACCTTAGGATTCTTGGTCTTGTAATCTTCCTCGCAGATCCTGATCTGCGAAGCTCCTATTTCTATTCCCAATATCTTCGGCATTAATATTCCCCTTTCGCCGGCTTCTGCGATCGAAACCAACCCTTTTATCTAAATTAATCTATGATAAAGATCATATTACATAAACTGTAGACAAGCCAACTTGCCTGGAAGAATGCTGCTTGCAGCAAGTCCGCCCTGCGGACGGTTCTTCCGCGTGAGTGCTTTTCTCACGCTGGGAATGGTATTTTCATTCACGCTATGATCCCTATTTCCAACCCGATAAATCCACATTCTGTTGTATGTCTGGCTCCTACACACCGAGCCATGACAGATACCATGCGATCATCTGATCTCCCGCCAGTGCGGCAATCATGATCCCAACGGACAAATACGGACCAAAAGCAAGCACATGCCCCTGTCCGCTCATCTTCATCCGAATCATATGTATGACGGAACCGATGATACATCCTAAGACAAAGGCAAGTAAAATCTGCTTCCATCCAAGTAAGAGACCGCTCACCGCCATCAGCTTGATATCGCCGCCGCCAATGCCGCGTCCCTTCGTGACTAAATACACAATATAGAGAAAACCACTGACAAGAAAGAAGCCGACTGCATAGTCAAGCCAATCAGCATAGTCTGTCACTATGCGAATCAGCCCCAATGTCAGTATAAATATGTTGATCCCCACCGGAATCTCATAAGTACGTAAATCGATCACACTCAAGGTGATCAACGCGGATGTAAGCAGCGCATAAAGTAGGGCTTCCACGCTTATACCATACACCGCAAACACGATGCAGTAGAGCACTCCGTTCAGCAGCTCGATGAGCGGATACTGAACGGAGATTTTCTGCTTACAACTGCGGCATTTCCCGCCGAGACACAGATAGCTGAATACCGGTACGAGGTCGTACCATTTCAGCTGATACCCACAGTTCATACAGTGTGACCGTATCTTAACGATATTCTCCTGTTTCGGGATACGGAAGATGCAGACATTTAAGAAGCTGCCGATCACGATCCCGTAGAGGAATATGATTATGTAGAGCAATATTGTGGGTAACATGTAGTGTGTCCTTTCAAGGTGCTAAACGGAATTAGAATTTCTTTACAACGCCAGTCGCCTGATTAGGCGTATCCTTAAAGCCTGAACACTCAACCGATACAATTCCATTACTGTCAACCTTAACAGTTATTTCAGGTAACGTCGGTGTTGCACCAGACGCTCCCTTGGTGTAAGTATTAGATGTCAATGTAACATCTGTAAGGTTTACCGTTAATGTCACCTCACCATCAAGATTCGTTGCTCCAGTTACAGGAGCTTTCAAATGCGGAGGTGTTGTAGCCGTATCAAACGTATATGTAAGACCTGTTGTCCCAGCAGCGCCAATTTCCGCATTAACCTTCTCTTCTGTAGCCGCAATCTTCAACACATTTGCGAAGTCGGAAATACCCGTGTTATCTCTCTGCAGTCTGGTCTTCTCCACATATCTCAGATACTGGGGAGCCAATACACCGATCAGTACTGCCATGATCGCAACAACGATGATCAACTCTACAAGGGAAAAACCTTTGTTTGTTAATGATTTCTGTTCTCTTTTCATGTTTACAATCTCCTTCTTTCCTTATAATTTAATTATTTTATCTTAAACGCTTCGCCCTACTTAAGCGCTTAATTCATATATAAAATCGAACTGCGTTCGATTGCGAGATTTGCCTGTGGCAAACTCGGATAACCGAAGGAACTTCCTATTAAATTATACATTATCCAATGCCTCGTACATCTTCATCATCGGCGCCAGCACCGAAGCAATCAGTACACCGACGATTGCCGCCAGCACGATGATGATCATCGGCTCCATCATCGCCATCAGGGACTGTACCGCCATTTCCACTTCCTCTTCATAATAGTCCGCCAGCTTATCCAGCATATCTTCGATGGCACCGGACTCCTCGCCGATCCTGACCATATGAAAGACCATGGGCGGATACAGTCCGCAGTCCTCTAACGGTTTAGAGAAAGGCACGCCAAGCCCGATCTGGTCCTTCGCATCCAGCAGCGCCTCCTTAAACCATATATTCGTCATGGTGCCCGCTACGATCTCCACCGCCTCCACCATAGGCACGCCCGCCGCCATCAGGGTGCTCATCGTACGCGCCATAGAAGACGCCGCCGATTTGATTGTCAGATCTTTGACTCCCGGAAGGACAATAGCCAGTTTGCCGAATACATGCTTACCTGTATTGGTCCCGGCAAATGTCTTGATTCCAAACACTACAGCAAACGCACCTCCCGCAAGCAAATACCATTTCGCCTTGATAAAGTCACTGGCCGCCAGAACGCCTTTGGTAATCGCCGGCAGTTCCGTATCCAGTGTCTCGAACATGGAGGCATACTGTGGAATAACGAACACCAGCATAACGATCACGACAACAACCGCTACAATCATCAGTACAACCGGATAGATCATCGCCTTCTTGACCAGCGCCTGCGTCTTACTACTTCGCTCAAGCTGGGTCGCCACACGATCCAGCGATGTGTCCAGACTACCCGAAGCCTCGCCCGCTGCTACCATATTCACCATGATACCCGGAAAGATCTTCGGCTCCTTCGCCAGCGACTCCGCCAGCGGTTCGCCCTTCTCCATGCTGACCCGGACTTCTTCCAGCGCCTTCTTCAGCCGTTTGTTCTCCGTCTGCTCACAGAGCATCTTCATCGCTTCCAGAATGCTGACACCCGCTCTTGTCATACTCACGAACTGCCGGCAGAACACGCTTAAGTCTCTCGCCGTGGGCTTGCCGCCGATGTCAATATTAATATCCTTGGTCAGTGCATTCTGTTCTGAGATGTTGACAACCGTCAGATTCTGTCGTTTCAGTTCCGCTCTCGCCGCCCCCACAGAGTCGGCGTCGATACTTCCTTTCGAAGATTTACCGGATTTATCAATCACCTCATATCCATAAACTGCCATTTTATGACCTCTTTTCGATCGATCTATGTACTCCCCGTAGCCCGTTATGAGCGCATAATACCCCGCTTAAGCAAACTACTGTTACTTTGTATTTTATCACATATGCCTATCTTTTCAAGCCTTTTGGGACTTTTTTTTTTGAAAAATATAGATTGCGAAAAATTACAAAAAAAATTTTCTCATTTTTCACACTGTTCTATGCCATCGTCAAAAATTGCGCAAACGGTTCACCTGCCGATTGCAACCGGTTTCCATACATCCCTTCCAATCCCCTCTCCATGCAGGATATCATATTGCACAACCTTACAGTGATTGAGCACCCGAAGCTGTTCCTCGGTACACTCATATACCTCCTTCCCTGCTGCATCCCGCACAAACTTCGGAGAATTTGTTTTAAAACAGGTTCTCTCGCATCGCAGAATCCGTGTCATATCACAATCCGGCAGCCCGGCATAATCGATCAACATCTGCGGCAGATAATAGATGCTCTCTCCCGAGAAACTCAATTCTTCGTCAGAGAAATTGCTCCATGCAATGACTGGTGTCGAATATAAGCGTTCCACAGTATCTCCATTACTTTCCTCATCACCGAGTCCCATCGTCTCCAGCACCTCTATAGAAAAAAAGGGGCAGTGATCTCCGAACATTAACACCACCGTAGGCTGTTCCGTCTCTGAGAAGTAATCTACAATCTGTGAGAATGTCTGGTTCGCCAGATAAATGCCATTGACATAATTAACCAGCGTGTCGTAGTCTTCCGTATCCAGTTCTACACCCTTTAACGATATCTTGACCGGGTAATCATAATTTGCCACCGGCTCCGCTGTATAATCCAATACTCTCATATGATTCGCTATGGAAAGCGCCCATATGAACTTAGGTCCGCCGCTCTCCACTTCTGTCTCGGCAATGATCTGCCTGGCCAGCGATTCGTCTGAAATATAGCGCGTATAGATATCCCTGTACTGCATATCCTCCTCAAAAATCACCTGATCAAACCCCATGGCGGCATATGCGGTATCGCGGCCGTAAAACCAGCCATAATAGGGGTGGATCGCTATCGTCTCATAGTCCAGCCCGTTAAAATAATCCACCAGCGAGGGAATCCTGCGTCCCCGGATCTGTGCATACGCAGAATCGGTACGGTAGTATTTCGCGTTCAACCCGGTCAGAAACTCGATCTCCGGGCTCACCGTGCCGCCACCGTAAACAGTAGATGTCACATACCCGGTATCGCATCTGTCCTCCAGCGCCTTATAGGGTCCCATCGGGTCCTCTGAAAAGGTGATCCGATCCGTCCGGATATTATCCGTATTCCACCATGATTCATTCATAATCACGATCACATTCGGATAATCTTCCCTGTCCACAGTTTCTTTCACCGGCTCTTCAGAAAGGAGAAAATCATAGCTCTCCTCCACCCGTTCCACGTTGATCGTGGACAGACTGTCATTTTGCAAAAACCGATACAGCACATACCGGTCCGTCTCAGAAACATGCGGTCCGGTCACGTCAATCACATACCGTGTCCCCAGATAATAATCCGTATAAAGAACGATAGTGGCACACAGACAGGCACACCCCAGAAGCCGCGCACACACCATAAGCTTACGCCTTATTCGTAAGCCGTCTTCTGCCGCCGCACTGTCGATGTCACCTTCCTCCTTCTTGCCTGCCTCTTCGCCGGTTTCATTCACTTTCTGTACTTTCCCGTTGCATCCACATCCCTTCCACGCCTTTCTTCTGAGCCAGTCCAGCGCAATCCCTGCTCCGACAAAAAAAAGAAGCACACCGGCTAACAGCACAAGCCAGCGGTTTAGCGTGAATCGGAAATAATCAAGTGCCATGCCTGCCGCCTCCGTCAGCCGCAGGTCGTCCAGTTTTAGCAGTTCTTTACGGTTTATGTATTTAATATAACTGGCATGGGTCAGAATAAAGAGGCAGCCAGATACAATCAGCGTACTGACTCCGGCACGTAAAGTAAGGCAGTAAAGCGCGGCAACAGCCATGCCGATGACAATGCCCTCAAACGTATAAGAAGACGCCAAAAAATTCTCATGAAAGAACGATAAATAAGATTGCTCCGGGCGGACAATATAATAATCCAACAGGCATGGGACATATGTGGCATACATAACAATCAGTCCGGCCAGAAAAACGAGATACAGTACTTTTTCCTTCCTGTTCGCTATATTTACTCTTCCTATATCTATTCCCTGATCTATTATCTTCATGTCGCTTTGTTCCCTTTTATCCTCTTTGTCGAACTTCCTGAATTGTTAAACCCCTGAACTCTGCATTCAGGGGTTCATATTACACCAACCCGATTTCAATAAATACTTTAATGAATTAGGAATCACACTTTCTTTAACTATTTCCTCATTTTCGCAAAATAACTTTGACTGACCTTCTTTATATCATTGTCTACGCCCTCCACAATGGAACATTGAGGAAGCCGATTGTTGTCAGCCTCATATTCACATTTGTTAATTCTGGTCTGTTTTCAATTTTCTCACTTCATCAACAGAAAGCCCAACAAATTCTGCAATCTTCTCAAGCCTAATTGTTCCATCTTCCAACATTTTCTTTGCAACATTTATCATTCCTTCTTTTAATGTCTGATTTCTCATATCCTCCATAGCCCGGCACATAATTTCGATTCCCTCCTTGCTTTCCTTGAAAAATCTCACTCTGTCTGCCAGCGTCCCATAGTGCATATCCGCTGCATCTGTACAAGAAAAATCATGCATTAACTTCCCGACTGGCGTATCTCCACGATAAGCTCCATTCACATACAGTATGTGCGAACCGTCCTCAAATCTTTCTCCGGTTTCTAAAAAGCACCTCTCTATTGGATAACGCGGCATCCCCTTTCCCATTACGTCATTCTCTGTGATAAAAATTGCCCACGTTTCCGGCAGTTTGTCGAAGTCTTCGCCTTTCTTCAAAAGGTTGGCGTCCATCATGCTGCTGTTGTACCTTGCTCTTTTTCTCCCGGCCCCTTTATCGGAGCGCTGTACTTCTACGTTCAATTTTGCCCTTGTGCTGTCCGTAGCCAGAATATCCAGTCGCACTGATCGGTTCAGCAAATTTTCCACAAACACCTGCGTACGAACGTCCAACACCTTTAAATCCGGCTTTTCCAATACAATCTGTAATACCAGTTCTATGCTTTTCTCATCTTTCTCAAAACATTTTGTAAGAAAATCATCATCAAGCAGGCGAAAACCTCTAAGTCTCTGTAAATCTTCCTGATGCTTCCGGTCTATCTGCTCCGTCACTGTCATCTACGCACCTACTTTCATATTTTATCACGCAAATTTATATTTTACAATTTAATAAGCAACCTTTCTAAATTCCTTTTCCCAGAACCAGTTGTTTACCATATCCATTTTCTACTCTCTTACATAATCTTCACATAATAATTCCCGCCGACCATGCCGGCAGCACCGCCTGTACACAGCCCCAGCAGTTCGCGGCACAGTTCCGGAACGGACAGACCCTCGCCGTACAGTCCTGCGTACTCCTGCCGGATCTGTTCCATGGATTTCGGCTGATAATCCAACAGCGCAAGCAGCCGTCCCGATATACTTTCCGTTTTAAATAGCACTTGTTGCTCATATACTTCCGTGCTGACACACGCTACACCCAGCTCCCGCAGCAGTTCCTGTGGCGACAGCACCAACGCCGCACCCTGTCTGATCAGTCTGTTGCAGCCCTGACTCAGAGGATCGGTTGCCCTTCCCGGCAGCGCATAGACCTCGCGTCCCTGTTCCAATGCCATGTCCACGGTGATCAGCGTGCCGCTGCGTTCCTTCGCCTCTATGACAAGCACTGCATCGCACAGCCCGCTGATAATACGATTTCTGGGCGGAAACAAAACCGCCCGGGGCGTAATGCCCGGAGGATATTCGGAACAGATACCGCCAGAGAGGATCAGTTCCTCGTACAGCGGTCTGTTGTCCGGCGGATAACAGATATCCACACCGCAGCCCAGTACTCCCAGCGAGTAACCGCCTGCACGCAGCGCCGCCTGCTGACCGATCCCGTCAATGCCCCTCGCCATGCCGCTGATGATCTGTACGCCTGCTGCCGCCAGCGTTTCTCCAAACTGGCGTGCCATTCCCCTGCCGTATTCCGAGCAGTTCCGGGCTCCTATAATGGCGACCGTCGGCCTTGCTTCCTCTGGAAGCCTGCCTGCATAGTACAATGCATACGGCGCATCCGGAATCTCCGCCAGCCGCTTCGGATACTCTGGCTCTCCTGCTGTCACAAAGTTGATTCCCGCTGCCGCCAGCTTTGCATACGCTGCCTCCACATCGTATCCCACTGTATATGCCGTGATCTGTTCCGCCTTACTCCGGTATCTGCCGCTCAGTTTCTCTTCCAGTCTGCCCTGTACCGCCAGACCGTAGATTTCCTCTGGTGTGCCGATCTGTTCCAGTCTCTTGAGCGTTCCCCTGTTGCTCATGCCCACCGCCTGATACAGCCAGTGCATATATGCTTTCTCCCGTTCTGTCATTGCAGCACCTCCGTCTGTCTGTAACAGACCGCTTCCGCCAGATGTTCTTCTCCGATGCGTTCACATTCCGCCAGATCTGCTATGGTCCGCGCCACTTTCAGGATCTTATGATACCCACGCGCCGACATCTGCATTACCGTAAACATCTGTTCCATAAAGCGCTGCTCCTTTTCTCCCAGCACGCAGTACTGCTCCACGTCCCCGGCTTTCATATCAGCATTAAACCGCGGTCCGGTATCCAGAAACCGTTCTGCCTGTATCTGTCTGGCACGCAGCACCCGCTCTCTGATCTGCGCGCTGCTCTCCCCCGCCGCCGGCTTTGCAATATTCTGAAATGACACCGGCTGCGCCTGCACACAGATATCGATCCGGTCCAAAACCAGTCCCGACACCCGCCGCAGATAACGCCTGACTTCGGAAGGCGTACATCTGCAGCGTCCCATATCCGGATAATAACCGCACGGACAGGGATTCATGGCGCCCACCAGCATGAAATCCGCCGGATACACATATGTCCCGCAAGTTCTGGCAATCTGCACCTTTCGATCCTCCAGCGGCTGGCGGAGGATATCCAGCGTCTCCCTCTTAAACTCCGGAAGTTCATCTAAAAACAGTACACCTCTGTGCGCCAGACTGATGATGCCGGGCGTCGGAATCCGCCCGCCTCCCACAAGCGCCTGTCCCGTGATTGTATGATGCGGATTTAAAAACGGCCGTTCCTTCTTAAGGCCGGCTTCTGCACGTAACAGACCGGATATACTGTAGATGGAAGACACTTCCAGACTCTCCTCCGCCGAGAGTGGCGGCAGAATCGCGGGTATCCGGCTTGCCAGCATCGTCTTACCCGCCCCTGGCGGACCCACGATCAGCAGATGGTGGAATCCTGCAGCAGCCACCTCCGCCGCTCTTTTCAGGCTGTCCTGCCCGCTGATATCCGCGAAATCTTCCCGCTGCCCGGCGGATGTGCCGTCATCCGCCTTGTCCGTACTGCCTGCAGAACCGTCCGCCGCTACGGTGCATTCCTTCCGTTCTCCCGTCGAAACGGTCACCTGCCTCATGCTCTGCTGGCGACTCCCGATCCGACTTTTTTCCATGCTTCCTTCACCGCTGTGACCTCCTTCTGTCCGCCTGCCACCCGTCAGAACCTCTATGACCTGCCGCATATCTGATACACCGCTGCTCTCCACCTGCTCCACAAGCGAGCCTTCCCAGAGATTCTCCGCCGGCAGGATACATCTCCTGATCCCTCTGCGCGCCGCCTCCCGCACGATCGGCAGCACACCCTTCACGGGTTTGACCTCTCCGGAGAGTCCGAGTTCCCCGATCAAAAGCGCACCCTCAGCCGCCTGTGCCGGAATCCTGGATAACGCCGTCATGATGCCCACCGCCACCGGCAGATCAAACATCGTGCCGCTCTTGGGTATGTCCGCCGGCGACAGATTCACGTTGATACAGACAGGCGGCAGATCAACGCCCACATTCCTGAGCGCAACCTTGACCCGCTCCCTGGCTTCCCGCACTTCCGATCCCGGCAGACCTACGATCTGAAAACACGGAAGTCCCTGCGAGACATCCACCTCCACCTGAATCAGGCAGCTGCGGATGCCATAAAGCGTCCCTGATGTAATTGTACTGAACAAAATAATACCTCCTCCATAATTGCCCTGTTAATCCATATTGATCATCTCTGTCTCTGAAATCTTGCGGCGATACGCCTGAATCATAGAATATCCGCAGCCCGGCATCAGAACTGCCTGCTGCTGACACAATCAGAATTACAGATATGATAACGGTCCGACAGACAGCCGATCCGTATCAAATATTACTTTTCCATCATAAAAGGACTTGACCCGCCTGTCAAGCCCTCTAACTGTTTTCCCATATTGAACTTCACGATTCCGCTTTGTAGAATTGCTATTTTCATTCACACTATTACATAAGTTTCGTCTGCATACCGTCAGGGTCCTGCGCAAACTGGATCGCCATCTCCCTGTCGATCCTGCCTTCATAATAGAGCTGCATGATCGCCTCATCCATCGTCATCATACCCATTTTGCGATTCGTCTGCATAGTGGAGACAAGCTGATGGGACTTTCCTTCACGGATCAGGTTCCTGACCGCATGGTTTGCATGCAGCACCTCAAAAGCCGCTACGCGTCCATGCCCGTCCAATGTTGGAATCAGCTGCTGGGATATGATCGCCTCCAGCACATTGGCGAACTGTACCCGGATCTGCTGCTGCTGATGGGGCGGGAACACGTCGATAACACGGTCTACCGTACTTGCCGCGCCAATGGTATGTAGTGTAGACAGCACAAGGTGTCCTGTCTCGGCCGCCGTAATCGCTACGCTGATCGTCTCAAAATCACGCATCTCACCCACGAGGATCACGTCAGGGTCCTCACGCAGCGCTGCCCTGAGCGCGTTGGCATAGCTCTGGGAATCCAGACCGATCTCTCTCTGGTTGACCATCGCCATCTTATGCTGATGCAGATACTCGATCGGGTCCTCCAGCGTGATCACGTGCGCATCCCGCTTATTGTTGATCTTATCTATGATTGCCGCCAATGTCGTAGATTTACCGCTTCCCGTAGGTCCTGTCACCAGGATCAGTCCCCTCTTACGCTCATACAGATTGACAACGGACTCCGGCACCCCCAGCACTTCCGGCGAAGGCACCTGCGTGCCTACCAGACGAAGCGCCATCGCCGCCGAGCCTCTCTGCTTATATACATTGACACGATATCTGCCCAGTTCCGGTATGGAAAAAGACATATCGTACTCGCCCCGTTCATCAAATCTCTCCCGCTGGATATCATTCATCATGGAGTAAGCCAGCGCCAGCGTATCCGCAGGCATCATTCTCGGATAATCCATCGTAATCAGATTACCGTTTACGCGCATTTTCGGCGGTATGCCTACCGTGACATGTACATCAGATGCCTTGGCATCACAGGCTACTCTCATAATCTCTTCTATTGTCGGCATTTCTATATCCCTACCTCTTCTCGTATTGTAAACGGAAGGGCACTCCTCCCGTCCCTGTGCCGCCCTGATGCGGCATTTGTTTTCTTTTGCGGCTGTTAATCACACTTCTTCCGAAACCGCAACATATTCCGGCTCCTCGACCCTGATCCCCTGTTGTTTCAGCAGATCCATGTCCATCACATAACGGTTGTCCATCGTCTTCATAATGTCCTTGATCTCCAGATCGCCGAACGTCTCTCTGTCGCTTAAGTCCACGATACTGTTATCCCCGAACATCAGAACCATGGGCTCCAGCACGTTCTGTTCATTAGCCGCCAGAACAAGCGCTTTCTCTTTGCTGTTAAGTTCTACGCTGGTCCCCGGCGCCAGAATATTGATCGATTTGATCAGTCCGTTCACGACCCTGCTGTCATAGACCTCCGGATGAGCGAGCAGATGCTTTAACGCGCTCACCTCGGATTCCGGATCTTTCTCCACCTGCATAGCCGTCATCGTGTCATAGGTCTCCGCCACAGCCAGCACCCTGGCGCCGTTGACCATCTTGATCGACGAGATATCCTGCGGCGTATCAAGGCTTGCCAGCAGTCTTTGGGCCTGTGCGCATATCCTTTTGATGTTGGGACTCGACGAATACACAATGTCGATCAGATCATATCCCTTCACTTCTGCCGCCCGTACATATTCCTGCTCTTCAGCGGGAGTCATATCCTTCCCCGCGATGTTCTTCGGCAGCATCAGTTTGCCCAGATCATGAATAAGCGCCGCCTGTACGGTCTCCGCCTGCTCATCCAGTCTCAGGTTCATAACATGCGTTATCATTGCGCACAGAATCGCCACATTCAAGGAGTGCTTATAGATATAATCCTCCTTGCTGCGCAGATTCTGCACGAAATTGATCTTCTTATCCATATGTCCGTAATTCTTGGTGATGTTGGCCGCGATCGTGGGCATCTTATACAGACGCCTCGTCTGCAGAATCTTATCCAGTTCCTCACGGATGGAGAAAACGCACATCGTCTGAAACCGTTCAAAATCAATATCTGCCTGTGTCATAGGCGGAACAGGCTCCGCCGGTTCCAGCACGAAGATACCGATCAGCCCGAAGTTCTTGATGCTCACAATGCCCTGCATAGTCAACTTGGAATTGCGTTCATATAACAGGACGCCGTCTTTATTGTAAATCGGGCGTGCCAGCCGCATTCCTACCTTCAAATCGTCCCCTTTTACAAAAAGCATACTCCCGTTTCCTCCTTTGCCCCTCACACGGCTTACAATGCTTCGAAAGCCTCTCTGAGTTTCTCAAGCGCCCTCTTCTCTATTCTTGAAACGTAACTTCTGGAAATCCCCAGTTTGCGTCCGATCTCTCTCTGGGTCACCTCGTATTCACTCGTCAGACCATAGCGCAGTGTTATGATCTCCCGTTCTCTGTCACTCAGCCTGTCATGGATCAGTCCCGAAAGTCTGCTCAGCTTATCCTCGGCTTCCATTCTGTCGATCACATCGACCTGATCCTGTTCAATAATATCCAGCAGATTGATCTCATTTCCTTCCCTGTCCGTACCGATCGGTTCGTATAGAGATACTTCTCTGGAAGTTTTCTTCTTCGCACGCAGAAACATCAGCAGTTCATTATCGATGCAGCGGGATGCATATGTGCTTAATTTACCCTTGCCGGCATCGAAAGAATCGATCGCCTTGATCAGTCCGATCGTCCCGATCGAGATCATATCTTCCATCTCTTCGTCCACATTCTGATACTTCTTGGCAATATGTGCAACCAGACGCAGGTTATGTTCTATCAGAATTTCTTTCGCCCGCACCCGTTCTGCGTCTTCACCCGTCTTCAACAGCTTTAAGTATACGGCCTCTTCCTTCGCAGTCAGTGGTTGCTTAAATGTTTTCAAAAGAAGCCCCCAAAGTCCATTTACTCTATTCTATGACCCGGTGGCATCTTAAGTGCCTTTCCACCTGAAAATATGTTGCAGGCTCAGAAACGGACAGTCTCTGGAGATGGCTTTACTGCGAATTAATATATATATACATTATACAAAGTCAGCTTGTGATTTACAATACAAATTCTTTAAAATGATACCTAATGTCAGAAAAAAGCGAAAATTCAGGCAGTCATGCAAATATTCCGTCAATTCGGTTTAAAATTCAGTCAAAAAGAAACTGTGCCATCGCATAATTACTCACATCCAGTCCGCGCCGCGTCAATCTGATCCTGTCCCCTTCCCTCACGAGGAGCCCCTGCCTGTGCAATTCTCTGATCACATCACCGTATACATCCTCTACAGAAATTCCGAAAGTTCGTGCAAACGCAGCCGCACTTACGCCGCAGACCATGCGCAGCCCCAGAAACATGTACTCTTCCATCTGCTCCTGCGGTGTCAGAATCTGCCTGTGCAAAAGGTCTGCCGTCTCCTGCCTCGTCACATATGCCGCATACGATTCCATAGAGAAAGGATTGCTCCATCTGACATTCTCCACCATGGAAGCCGCTCCCGGACCGAATCCCACATAATTGCCCCGTTGCCAGTATACCTTGTTATGTCTGCACTCGTACTCCTCCCGCGCATAATTGGAGATCTCGTATCTGTGATACCCGCAATCCGCAAGATACCGCCTTGTCAGCAGATCCATCTCCACATTCTCTTCTTCCGCCGGAAAACGGTATTCCGACTGCCGCTCGTACAGAGGCGTTCCCTCTTCCAGAATCAGGCTGTACGCCGATATGTGTTCCGGTGCGAGCGCCGTCACCCTTCGAAGCGTCTGCTCATAAGAAGCAATACTCTGCCCCGGAAGCGCCGCCATGATGTCAATATTGACGTTGCAAAAACCCGCCCGGCGCACCAGATCATAAGTCCTTAAGAATGCGGCGTAATCATGGATTCTGCCAATCCGCCGCAGTTCTCCGTCGTCCGCCGACTGCAGTCCTATGCTGGCTCGATTAATACCATGTGTTATGTATTGTTCCGGTTCTCCGGACTCTACCGTCCCCGGATTCATCTCCATGGTAACCTCGGCATCAGGCGTCATCTGGTAGTACCTCCTGACTGCCTCCATGATCCGGCCGATCTGCTCTGTCGTGAGCAGCGACGGCGTGCCGCCGCCCAGAAATACCGATATCACCTGATATTCTATATAGGCCTCTGCAGACTGTTTGATTTCCCGGCAGAGCAGGTTTACATAACATTCAATAGTATCCTTCACCTCTCCTGTCGGAAAGGAAAGGAAATCGCAGTAGAAACATTTCCGCACGCAAAAGGGAATGTGAATATAGATGCTCAGTTCTTTTTTCATATCACGTCTCTATTCCAATCCTGTATTATAGAGCGCACTGCCTGTCTTCACGATCTGTTTAGTTATCATCCAGTTTCAGCACACTCATGAATGCACTCTGCGGAATCTCCACACTGCCGACCTGGCGCATGCGCTTCTTACCTTCTTTCTGCTTCTCAAGCAGCTTCTTCTTACGGGTAATATCACCGCCGTAACACTTGGCAAGCACGTCCTTGCGCATCGCCTTAACCGTCTCTCTGGCTATGATCTTACCGCCCACAGCCGCCTGAATCGGTATTTCGAAGAGGTGCCTTGGGATCTCGTCCTTAAGCTTCTCGCACATCTTCCTGCCCCGTTCGTATGCACTGTCCGCATGAACAATAAAGGAGAGTGCGTCCACCTCATCGTGATTGATCAGGATATCCAGCTTCACCAGCCTGGATTCTTCATAACCTTTCAGTTCATAGTCAAAAGATGCATATCCCCTGGAACGGGATTTCAGCGCATCAAAGAAATCGTAGATAATCTCATTTAGCGGCAGGTCATACTTCAGCAACGCTCTGGACGCCTCGATATACTCCGTACTGATATACCGGCCCCGCCTCTCCTGACACAGCTGCATAATGGGCCCGATGAACTCCGTGGTCACCATGATCTCCGCGCCAACCACCGGTTCCTCCATATAGTCAATCTGTGCGGGATCAGGCAGATTCGACGGATTTGTCAGTTCTATCATCGTCCCGTCCGTCTTGTGCACTCTGTAAATAACACCCGGTGCGGTAGTCACCAGATCCAGATTGTATTCTCTCTCGAGCCGTTCCTGAATAATCTCCAGATGCAGAAGTCCCAGGAATCCGCAGCGGAAACCGAAACCGAGTGCAATCGAAGTCTCCGGCTCATAGTGCAGAGACGCATCATTTAGCTGCAGTTTCTCCAGCGCATCCCGCAGATCCGGATATTTTGCACCATCCGCGGGGTACATGCCGCAATACACCATGGAATTAACCTTTTTATAGCCCGGAAGCGGCTCCGCGCAAGGACGGTTCACATCCGTCACCGTATCGCCTACCGCTGTGTCTTTCACATTTTTAATAGATGCCGTCAGATATCCCACCATGCCGGCCGACAGTTCTTCACAGGGAATAAACTGCCCCGCGCCGAAATACCCTACTTCCACCACTTCCGCGGTGGCTCCGGTAGCCATCATCCTGATCGGCGTTCCCTTCGCAACCCTGCCCTCCATAATGCGGCAGAATACGATCACACCCTTATAGGAATCGTAGACAGAATCAAAAACCAAAGCCTGCAACGGGTTGTCCGGACTCCCTCCAGGCGCGGGGATCTTCTCCACCACCGCCTCTAATACCTCTTCGATGCCAATACCGTTCTTCGCCGAGATCAGCGGCGCATCCTGTGCCTCGATGCCGATCACGTCCTCAATCTCATTCTTCACCCGCTCCGGCTCGGCACTGGGCAGGTCGATCTTATTGATCACCGGAAAGACATCCAGGTCATGATCCAGCGCAAGATATACATTCGCCAGTGTCTGCGCCTCGATGCCCTGTGCCGCATCCACCACGAGGATCGCTCCGTCACACGCCGCCAGCGACCGGCTCACCTCATAGTTAAAGTCTACGTGCCCCGGGGTGTCGATCAGATTAAGGATATACTCATTGCCATCCTTCGCGTTATAAATGATGCGCACTGCCTGCGCCTTGATCGTGATGCCCCGCTCGCGTTCCAGCTCCATATTGTCAAGTACCTGCGCCTGCATCTCCCGGCTGGTGAGCAGTCCCGTCTTCTCTATGATCCGGTCGGCCAGTGTCGATTTCCCGTGATCGATATGGGCGACGATACAAAAATTTCTGATTTTACTCTGGTCTATAACTGCCATACTTTCCTTCACACTTTCCTTTCTTGTCATACGAAGATAAGTATAACAAATCACGGAAAATATGTCCAGAATGGTATTTTCATTCCAGCTCTGAAAGGTAAATCCATTTATCACCTCTCCAAGTTGCCTAAATTATAAA
>CAJTPS010000010.1 GCA_910578555.1 uncultured Lachnospiraceae bacterium | reverse complement strand
ATACCGGACCAGAGAAAACAGGAGTTATTGCAAAGAGCATGGGATCCGTCTGTCAGGACCAAAACTGGGCAGACCAAGTGCTGCAGTAAAAGTTGATAAAAAACAAGAGTATCAGGATAATACTGACAGAATCGAAGTGGAACGTACTTTTAGCTTAAGCAAACGCTGCTATGGCATGGACTGTATTACCACCAAGCTGGAGGAAACGCAGTTAACTTCTGTCGCATTATCTGTATTTGTGATGAATCTATTCAAGATTCAGAGGCGAATACTTTATGCTCTTTTGTATCTGATCCGATTTTGGTGTAACTGGAGCAGATGTAAGAGTTGGAAGTTGCAAATATTTGCTTAATCAGCAGACACTATTTAAGAAAAAAAGACAACATCACACAGGAACAACTTGCGGAACAACTTGAAGTATCACGACAGTCCGTATCAAAATGGGAATCTGATGCCACTTATCCTGAAATGGAGAAATTGATTCAGCTCTGTCAGCTGTTTCATTGCACTATGGATGATCTCGTACAGGGAACAATTAAAGATATCCATATAGAAGATAAAGAAGAGTATGATACACATATGAACCAGTTCAGTAAATTTGTATCTCTTAGTGTAGGATTAATCCTTCTGGGTATATGTTCCATGTTTTTTATTTATGGATGCAATCAATTTATCGGAAAGGGAGAAGTTATTAAGGAAGAGTTTTCTTCTATAATATTCTTCATTTTTCTGTCAATCAGTGTGGCAATTTTAATTGTAGCGGGAATACAGCATTCAGACTTTGCAAAGAAGCATCCCTTTCTTGATAATTTCTATACACAGAAAGAAATCGACACATTTACTAAAAAGTTTTCGATCCTGATTGCTGCAGGCGTATCTTTCATTTTAATCGGAATCATCATTATCATGGGATTGGATGCTGCATATCCGCAGATAGATTATTATGAATATATAGAATCTTTAGAATCATCTTTCTTTATGTTCTGTGTTATGATCGGCGTAACAATTCTTGTTTATGCAGGTATACAGAAATCAAAATACAGTATAGATGAATACAATAAATCACATGATAAAAATTCAGATGAATATAAGAAATCAGAAAAAAAAGGTCGTACCTGCGGATGTATCATGCTCATATGTTCCATTATTTACCTGCTTTTTGGATTTCTGGCAAACGGGTGGGGAATGCCTTATATTGTTATATTTGCGGTAGGAGGCATACTCTGTGCAATTGCATCCATTATTATTAATTCTAAAAATATTTCTTAATACCGTTCTTGTATCAAAGGTGTTATTTACAATCACCGCTCTCTATCTGCCACTTAGACATGAGGTTATACTTAGCGCTATAATCTGGTGCTGTAGTATAACTTCATTTCTTATCATATTCAGACTTTCCGGAATATTGCACAATACAAAAATTTGCAGAAAAGTCTGAATTTTATGCTTCTCATAAACTGATAAACGTTAAAAATCATCAAAAATATAGTGACAGCATTACATTAAATGTGATAGACTTATCCCATATAGATCTGGCAACAGAAAATGAATCTTTACAGGAAGCATCTGAAACTATCTTCCGCATGAGCGTAGAAGATCTGGTTCGCAAAAGATGCCGTGACCGCAAGGAGTACTATCAGGATTTACAAAATTATGAATTTAAGTTTACGGAAATTGAAACCCTGAAACAACAGAAAAAACAGAGGTCTAATCTATAAATTGACGATACGCCGCTTCCCAATATTTTTCGGGAATATCAGGCCATGTCACACTCCCTTCTGCTTCTTCGCATAATTTCATGGCAAGCTGCAGACAGGGAGATGTGTAATCATCCCCGGTAGATAGCGCATGAAGATTTAATTTAGGCCAGTAAAATGCTTTTTCCATAATACCGGAAGTTTCAAATTCTTCTTTCACAGTTTCCACATTATAATCCAGTTGAAAAAGTTCTTCTTTCCATCCCTGATCAGATCCGTGCAATATCATGTATTGCGTTCTGCCATCATGATACCAGGGTATTCCCACTGACCCCGGATGAATTAACTTTTTGTTGCCAAGCTGTATGATTTCCTGTGTGTGAGTATGTCCTGCGATCAATAAATCCACATCCAGATTTGACATCATTTCATTCAAATTTTCATTTTCGGATGTTAACAACTCTTTAGAAGATATCAGAGAACCATGGCAATAACGAAAAGACGGATATCCGCTTTTTCTATAGATTCCCTGAATATCCATACTTTCATAAAAACACAGATCTTTATCTGTAAGATTTTCATACGTATAGAGTAAATTACCGCTTGCGGAGGAATAGGTCCATCTTTCTTCCGGATGATCTCTGTGATTTAACATGTAATCTTCCCTGTTTCCTCTAATAAAATGACATTGGTATTTTTCTTTCATTTCATATATAACTTTCATTGTCCGCTGCGGATAAGGACAGTCACTGACATAGTCACCAAGAAATATAAATTCATCCACATCTCTGTCAAGCGCATGACGAATGCAGGTTTCCAATGCAATATGATTACTGTGAATATCTCCTATAACAGCTAATTTTAACATATTAATAACCATGCCTTTCCGGAGCCTTTCACTATAACTTATTAATTATTCAGAATCTGTATCTTCTGTCGGAAGAGTCACTTCCTCATCAGAATCCTCCGGTATATTATACTTCTCTTCTTCCGGTATTTCTTCCATGGCATCCTCAATATTCTCAAATTCCTGATTACCGTCGCTCAATTTCTCCCGTACTTTAGCGATCCTGGCAACTTTTACGTTATCGTCCAGATTAATCATCTTAACGCCGGAAGTGATCCTGCCAAGCGTGGAAATATCATCCATACGAAGCTGTATGATAATACCTTCGGTTGTGATCATCATGATCTCATGATCATCATTTACTGCTTTTACACCGACAACATCACCTGTTTTTTCAGTGATCTTATAGCATTTTACACCTTTACCGCCGCGTTTCTGTACCGTAAACTCTTCCAGATAGGTGCGCTTACCCATACCGTTTTCTGATACAATCAGAAGAGAATCACCCTGATGGTCTAACTGCATACCAACAATCTCATCTCCATCTGATAGATTCATGCCGATTACACCCATAGATGATCTTCCGGTATGACGCACGTCTGTCTCTTTGAAACGTATACACATACCCAGTTTTGTAATCAGGAAAATCTCCGTTTCTTTCGAAGTTGTTTTAACTTCAATCAGTTCATCATCTTCCCGCAGATTAATTGCTGCAAGTCCGTTTTTCCTGACATTACTGAATTCCATCACGGAAGTTTTCTTTACAATACCGCGTTTTGTCACCATAAAAAGATTCTTGTTTTCTTCATATGCTTTGATCGGAATCATAGCAGATATTTTTTCACCCGGATTAAGCTGCAAAATATTTACAATCGCAATTCCTCTGGAAGTACGGCTGGATTCCGGAATCTCATAAGCCTTCAAACGATATACACGACCTAAATTCGTAAAGAACATCAGATAATGATGTGTCGTCGTCATCAGAAGATCTTCAATATAATCTTCTTCAATCGTCTGCATTCCCTTGATTCCTTTACCGCCACGGTTCTGTGCCTTGAAATTATCCACCGTCATACGTTTCACATAACCGAGACTGGTCATGGCAATTACCGTATTTTCTTTCGGAATCAGATCTTCCATGTTGATATCATAGACATCAAAACCAATCTGGCTCCTTCTATCATCACCGTATTTCTCGGCTGTAATGAGCATTTCTTCTTTAATTACGCCAAGAAGCAGTTTTTCATCTGCAAGAATTGCTTTTAATTCCGCAATTTTAGCCAGTAACTCCTTATGTTCATTCTCCAGTTTCTCTCTTTCCAATCCTGTCAGAGCACGCAGACGCATGTCTACGATCGCCTGTGCCTGTATATCAGAAAGTTCAAACCGTTCAATCAATCTTTCCTTTGCAATCTGTGTTGTCTGACTGCTTCTGATGATCTGAATCACTTCATCAATATGATCTAATGCAATCAGTAATCCCTGTAAAATATGATCTCTCTCTTCCGCTTTATTCAGATCATATCTGGTTCTTCTTGTTACCACATCTTCCTGATGCTTCAGATAGTGAGTCAGCATATCAAGAAGATTCATAACTTTAGGTTCATTATTGACAAGAGCAAGCATAATCACACCGAAAGAATCCTGCAGCTGTGTATGCTTATATAATTGGTTTAAAATCACATTGGCATTGGCATCCTTGCGAAGTTCTATGACGATTCGCATACCTTCACGATTTGTCTCATCCCGCAGATCTGTAATACCGTCTATTTTCTTTAATTTTACCAGATCGGCAATCTTAAGAATCAGATTTGCCTTATTTACCATATAGGGAAGTTCTGTTACAATAATACGGCTCTTACCGTTAGGCATTGTCTCAATATCCGTCACGGCACGCACTCTTACCTTACCTCTCCCGGTACGATAAGCTTCTTCCGCTCCCCTTGTTCCCAGAATAATACCACCGGTAGGAAAATCAGGGGCTTTCACAACACTTAATATTTCTTCAATATCTGTCTGTCTGTCTTCATTGACTCTGTTATCGATAATTTTGACAACGGCATTCACCACCTCACGCAGATTATGAGGCGGTATATTTGTAGCCATTCCGACCGCAATACCGGAAGTACCATTGACAAGCAGATTCGGATACCGGCTTGGAAGTACGGTAGGTTCCTTCTCCGTATCGTCAAAATTCGGTACAAAATCTACGGTATCTTTATTGATATCTGCAAGAAGTTCCATGGAAATCTTGCTCAGTCTTGCCTCAGTATAACGCATGGCAGCGGCACCGTCACCGTCCACAGAACCAAAATTACCATGACCGTCTACAAGCGGATAACGGGTAGACCATTCCTGCGCCATATTAACAAGAGCACCGTATATAGAACTATCTCCATGAGGATGGTATTTACCCATCGTATCACCGACGATACGCGCACTTTTTCTATGCGGTTTGTCCGGACCATTATTCAACTCAATCATGGAATACAGAACTCTGCGCTGTACAGGTTTTAAACCATCTCTTACATCAGGAAGCGCACGGGCAGCGATAACGCTCATGGCATAATCAATGTAAGAATCTTCCATCTTTTTCTTAAGGTCTACATCCTCAATTTTATCAAAAATCTGATCATCCATTCCGTAACCATGTACCTTTCTTTTATTTATACATAATTTAACATACAATGCTCATTCGTAAAATCTATGATTTTACTCATGGCCGGACTTCGCCATATTACTCATTAAATATCCAGGTTTTTCACAAACTTCGCATTCTCTTCTATAAAAATTCGACGCGGTTCTACTTTATCGCCCATCAATGTGTTAAAAGTCAGATCAACTTCCGATTCTTCTTCTTCATTAATATTTACACGAAGAAGAATACGTTTTTCAGGGTCCATGGTCGTTTCCCATAACTGGTCGGCATCCATCTCACCCAGTCCTTTATAACGCTGTATCTTATTATTCTGATCACGACCGACTTCTGCAAGAATTTTATCTAATTCTTCATCGCTGTACGCATACCAAACCTGTCTGTTTTTCTCAAGCTTATATAGAGGAGGCTTCGCAAGATATACATGTCCCTGCTTAATCAACTCCGGCATAAAGCGATAGATAAACGTAAGCATAAGCGTAGCAATATGTGCGCCGTCGACGTCGGCATCCGTCATAATTATAATCTTATCATAACGAAGCTTACTGATATCAAAATCCTCATGAATCCCTGTTCCGAATGCTGTAATCATAGCTTTAATCTCAGCATTGGCGTAGATTTTATCAAGTCTTGCCTTTTCTACATTCAGAATCTTACCGCGAAGCGGAAGAATTGCCTGCGTTGCACGGCTTCTGGCAGTTTTAGCGGAACCGCCTGCAGAATCACCCTCAACGATATAGATCTCACAATTTTTAGGATCTTTATCAGAACAATCAGCGAGTTTACCCGGAAGAGCGCTTCCTTCAAGCGCTGTCTTACGGCGTGTCAGATCTCTCGCTTTTCTTGCTGCTTCCCTTGCACGCTGTGCCAGAATCGACTTCTCACATATCGTCTTAGCCACTGCAGGATTCTGCTCTAAGAAATAAGTAAGCTGCTCGCTCACAATATTATCAACAGCGCCTCTCGCCTCGGAATTACCAAGCTTTTGCTTTGTTTGTCCTTCAAACTGGGGATCTTCTATTTTAACGCTGATAATAGCAGTTAATCCCTCTCTGATATCTTCGCCGGAGAGGTTTGCTTCGTTGTCTTTTAACAATTTATTATTGCGCGCATAATCATTAAATGTTTTTGTAAGTGCATTTCTGAAACCTACAAGATGCGTACCGCCTTCCGGTGTATTAATATTATTTACAAAAGTATACACGCTTTCATTATAGGAATCATTATGCTGCAGCGCTACTTCCACATAAACGCCGTTTTTAGTACCTTCAAAATACATTACATCATTATAAAGAGATTCTTTGCTTTTGTTCAAATATGTAACAAATTCTTTGATACCACCCTCATAATGAAATTCCTTCTTCTGTTCTTTATCTTCTCTTGCATCGATCAGAACAATTTTAAGACCTTTCGTAAGAAAAGCAGTCTCACGAAGTCTTGTTTTTAATGTATCATAATCATATACGGTCTCTTCAAAAATAGTAGCATCCGGTTTAAAATGTACTTTCGTGCCTGTTTTACCTTCCTCACAGTCTCCGATCACTTTTAACGGATAACATACATGTCCTCTTTCATAGCGTTGTTTATAAACTTTGCCTTCAGAACAGATTTCTACTTCCAGCCAGTCTGAAAGTGCGTTCACGACAGAAGCTCCCACGCCATGTAATCCGCCGGATACTTTATATCCTCCGCCGCCAAATTTACCACCGGCGTGCAAAATCGTAAATACTACTTCTACTGCGGGAATACCTGCTTTATGATTGATCCCGACAGGAATGCCTCGTCCGTTATCTTCTACGGTAACGGAATTATCGTGGTTAATGGTCACATAAATTGTATCACAAATACCCGCAAGCGCTTCATCCACGGAATTATCTACAATCTCATATACAAGATGATGAAGACCTCTCAGAGAAGTGCTTCCGATATACATTCCGGGTCTTTTTCTGACTGCCTCAAGACCTTCCAGAATCTGTATTTGATCTGCACCATATTCATTAGCGTTAGCCATTATTCACCATGCCTTTCTAAAATAAACTGTATCTTTTTCATATATAATTTACAGTTTATACCCTGCATTTTTATGATTCATGATCTGTTATTTTACCGTTTTCAATATGAAAAACCTTATTGATTTCAAACCGGTTATTGACAAATTCATCTAAACCGGTACAGGTAATGATCGTCTGTATATCGCCTATTGTACTGAGCAGATAATTCTGTCTGTTGCTGTCAAGTTCCGATAATACATCATCCAAAAGTAATACGGGATTATCTTTTGTAAGCTTTCTGACCAGTTCAATCTCTGATAATTTCAATGAAAGAGCTGCTGTCCTCTGCTGTCCCTGAGAACCGAACTTACGAATATCTATATTCCCGATATTAAAACAAAAATCATCTCTGTGAGGACCGATAGAAGTCTGTTTTAACTTAATGTCCCTGTCCTGACCGGAAGATAACTTTTTCTCATAATCCTCTATCGAAGTGTCAGGTTCATACTTGATCATCAACTCTTCTTTGCCACCGGATAATTTCCTATGTATCTCCAATATGATCTCATTAAGCTGCTCTACAAACAACTGCCGTCTTTCTATGATCTTGCTTCCGAAAGAAATAAGCTGAGAATCCCATATATTCAGAGTATCTCTAAGAGATGGATTAAAATACATGTCTTTGAGAAGTTTATTACGTTGATTCACGATCTTATTGTAATGATTCAGATTATAGAGATAAAATTGATCTAATTGGCATAACTCCATATCTACGAATCTTCTTCTCTCTGCAGGACCGTTTTTAATAATACTCAAATCTTCAGGAGAAAAGAAAACCACGTTTAATAAACCGATTAATTCCGCCGCCTTTTTAATCTTCTGCCCGTCTATTGCTATTCCCTTAGACTTATTTTTACGAAGGTGCATATCTATTCTTGTTTCAATTCCTTCTTTTTCAAGATAAGTCCTGATATGAGCTTCTTCTTTTTCAAAATTAACGATATCTCTGTCCTTACTTCCCTTATGAGATTTTGTTATTGCGGACAAATAGATTGCTTCCAGGATATTTGTTTTACCCTGGGCATTATCTCCGTACAAAATATTTGTACCGCTGTCAAAATCAATATGTAAAAAGTCATAATTTCTGAAATCCGCTAATTCCAATGATTTTATAATCATCAGTTTTCTACCTTAACCTGTTGTCCATCAAACTCGATCACATCGCCGGGATATATTTTCTTACCGCGCTGTACTTCAACTTTACCGTTTACCTTTACGAATCCTTCCTGGATTTCCACCTTGGCGTCTACACCGGAACCTGCTAATCCCGCTAATTTTAATAATTGACCAAGTTTGATATGTTCATCTTTTATTTTTATGATTTCCATATTTTACTTTTTTATTCCATTAAAAATTTTATTTTTTCAGTTCTGTAACGATTCTATGCATAAATATCCGCAATCCCGCTATCAGACTTTATTCTATTAGTTTACAGTTGTAAAATTAACCGGAAGAATCACATAAATATATGATTCCTCACTGTTTCTGATAAAACAGGGAGCTTTTGGATTTACCATATACAGATCAACTTCTTCATCTTCTATCACACGCAGGGAATCGATCAGAAACTTTGGATTAAATCCAATCATAAGATCTTTTCCTTCTTTGGCAATATCAATTTCCTCATCCATACTTCCGACAGTAGAATTCATCTTAAGCTGCATAGCCCCGTCTTTAATATCGATAATGATCGGTTTCTTATCGCCTTCCTTTACAAGAAGCGTCGCTCTGTCAATACAATTCAAAAGTTCCTTTTTGTTGATTTTAACTTTTGTTTCATAATCACTGGAGAGCATCTGATTAATATTAAAATATTCTCCCTCAATCAGTCTTGAAACAACAATAGTACTGTCAAATTCTAATAAAATATGTTTATCCGTAAAATACATATTGACATCTTTATCCGTATCTCCGGAAAGTATCTTACTGATCTCACTCAGCGTTTTACCGGGAACAACAACTTTTTTGTCGTGATATGAATTCTTAAGAGATATCTTCCTGATAGAAATACGGTGTCCATCCAGAGATACTACTTTAAGAGTATCATTATTAATCTCAAACAATTCACCCGTCATTAATTTATTATTATCATTATCTGCAATAGAGAAAATAGTCTGTCTTATTATTTCTTTTAAGGTAAACTGTGAAAGAATAATACTGTCGTCTCTCTCTATCTCCGGAAGAAATGAGAAATCTTCTCCTGATTTACCTATAATATTGAACTTTGCCTTCTCACAGGTAATTGTCGTCTTATAGGAATCATTTGTTTCAATCATAATATCACTGTCAGGAAGTTTTCTTACGATTTCTAAGAAGATCTTGGCGTCAAGCGCTATCATTCCCTTTTCTATAATCTCGCCGTCAATAATCGTTTCTATTCCCAGTTCCATATCATTGGCAGTCAGTTTAATCTCACCGTTTCTTGTATCAACAAGAATACATTCCAGAATAGACATAGTTGTCTTACTCGGAACAGCTTTAGATACGATCTGCACACCGCTTAAGAGATTGGATTTCGTACATACAATTTTCATTTGTGTATAACTTCCTTTCCTGCATATTGAAAATTTTGAACGCTGCCATAAAGTTATTAATATATAAATTATTTCGTAATATTAGTAATAATAGATGTTAATAAGTGTATAACCTCATCTATTATACTATTTATCAACGAAAAAGAAAACGCTTAAGTTGTTAAAAACTTTTGATAATCCGAAATAACCTGTGGATATTATGAGGGATTAATTTTCTTTTTAATGACCTCTATCTTGTTTTTAATGTCTTCATTTGTTTCTAATTCACTGGTTATCTTCTGTATGCCGTGCATAACTGTAGTGTGATCCTTTTTTCCGAGATATTTGCCGATATTAGAAAGAGAAGTATCTGTCAAAGTTCTGCAAAGGTACATGACAATTTGCCTCGGGAGCACAAATTCGGAGTTTCTTTTCTTGGAAGTGATGTCTTCCGGATCGACGCCGAAATGTTCCGCAACTACTTCTATGATCAAAGAGGGTGTTACTTCTTTTGGCTTGTCCGGGTAAATCACGTCCTTAAGGGCTTCCTCTGCATAGGCCAAATTAATATCTACCTTATTTAATTTAGAAAAAGCGATGATTTTATTGAATGCTCCCTCTAATTCTCTTATGTTTGATTTAATGTTATTGGCAATATATTGAAATACTTCATCGTCTATATCTTTCTTATTATATATTTCTGCATTTTTCTTCAGGATTGCCATTCTTGTTTCGTAATCCGGCGGCTGGATATCAGAGATCAGTCCCCACTCGAATCTGGAACGAAACCTTTCTTCAAGAGTTTCCATATCCTTAGGCGGTTTGTCGGAAGATAGAATAATCTGTTTTCCGGCAGAATGTAATGTATTAAAAGTATGGAAAAATTCTTCCTGTGTACTTTCTTTACCTATAATAAATTGTATATCATCGATGAGAAGAACATCTACATTTCTGTATTTTTCACGAAATTGATTCATCTTCGCCGCATCACCGCTTCTGATACAGTTGATTACTTCGTTTGTAAATACTTCTGAAGTAACGTACAGAACTTTCATATTAGGGTTTTGTTCTAATATGAATCGTCCTATGGAATGCATTAAGTGCGTTTTACCAAGACCGGCTCCTCCGTAGAGATAAAGCGGATTGTATACGATTCCCGGGGATTCCGCTACTGCAAGAGAGGCGGAATGAGCAAATTTATTGTTATTTCCGACAACAAAAGTGTCAAATTTATATTTTGGATTTAAATTTGCATTTTCATAATTGATATTGTTGCCGTAATTTGATGTTGTTATATTTTCAGAAGAATCATTCAACGCATCTTTTTCCAATATAAAAGCAATATCGTAAGTGTGGTCCATCATTTCAGAGATCGTGACCTGAAAGAAACTCTTATATTTGGATGAAATATAACTCAGAGCATGTGACTGGTCTGATGGAATCATAATAAATACAACATTGTCTTTTACTTTATAAAAATCAAGAGGGGTGATCCAGGTAGAATAGGAAATGTCTGAAAGATCATATTCTCTTCGTAGTGTTTCTTTGATTAAGTCCCAGTTTTCTTTGATAGAATCCATAATTTAAACCTCGTATATGTTGATGCTAAGATTGTAATATGTTGTGTTTGTAAAATTTTATTATGTTCTCATAATGATACCTTCATAAATAGAAGGTAGTTGTTATATATAACGGACGACATCGAAATTATCCTATAATATATAATAATATAAACAGTTCGAAAATTCAAATGGTAAGTTGTCCACAAAAATTTCAACAGGTTAACATATTTTAACAACCCGTTTTATGGCATGTGTATAACTTGATAAAATGATATAAACATTATTATGAATGCTGTTTTATAAGGAAAAATATAATTATGAACATGATAAAAATAAATTATGCACAAGTTATACACATCTTGTGGATATATTTATGTAAAGTGGATATAAAATAACGATAAATGATACAACACAATATATAGTATCTTATTTAGTTAATGACTAACAAGATATAGGATAATAAAAAATATAATTTTTTTATACTATTTTAAGAATAAAAAATGCTGGATTTACTTGACGTTTCTTCATTAATTATATATAATCAACATGTTGTTTTTCCAATTAATGTTTAAAATGTGTGCCTTATATAAATATTAAGGTTTGTAAGAAGGAGGTGCTTCGGTATGAAAATGACTTATCAGCCCAAGAAGAGACAGAGATCCAAGGTTCACGGATTCAGAAAGAGAATGAGTACTCCGGGCGGAAGAAAAGTTATAGCAGCAAGACGTGCAAAAGGAAGAAAGAAATTATCAGCATAGGTCACAGTCATGTGACCTTTTTTTCTCTCATTTTGAATAAGGAGTTGGAAAAATGGTATTTTCAGAATCCTTAAAAAAAAATCAGGATTTCCGGAATGTTTATAAAAACGGCAGGAGCTGTGCCAACAAGTATTTAGTTATGTATATATTGGAAAACAACACCGATAAAAACAGACTGGGAATATCCGCCAGCAAGAAGGTAGGTAACAGTGTTATAAGACACAGATTTGCCAGACTGGTGAGAGAGAGTTACCGGCTACATGAAAATATATTTAATAGTGGTTTAGATATAGTAGTCGTTGCAAGAAAAAGTGCGTCTTCGGTCGGATATGCTGAGATCGAGAACGCGTTATTACACCTTTCAAAGCTTCATCATATTATCAAAATATATTAGTATGAAAAAATATTTTTTCACATATTAATTTATTTATGATGAAGAAAATTTGCTTCAGCAAATTGATTAGAAAATGATATGAAAAAGTTATTTATTTATATGATTAAGTTCTATAGAAAATATATTTCTCCGATGAAAACTACAAAATGCCCTTATATTCCGACCTGTTCAGAGTACGGATTGGAAGCGATAGAAAAATACGGCGCATTAAAGGGCGGTTTGATGGCTTTTTGGAGAATATGCAGATGTAATCCTTTTTCAAAAGGTGGTTATGATCCTGTTCCATGACAGAACAGAAGAAAGTTAAGGAGGTAATCCGATAGTGACGAGCATTTTATTAACAAAAGATACCGGTAAGATCATTGGTCCTATTGCTTCATTGCTGGGCTATATTATGGAAGGTATCTTTTATGTATTGGACAAGATCGGTATTCCTAATATTGGACTTGCTATTATATTGTTTACAATTGTAATGTATCTGCTTCTTCTTCCTCTTACGATCAAACAGCAGAAATTTTCCAAATTGTCTGCGAAGATGAATCCGGAACTTCAGGCGATTCAGGCAAAATATAAAGGTAAGAATGATAATCAGTCCATGATGGCCATGAATATGGAAACAAAAGCTGTCTATGCGAAATACGGTGTGTCTCCGTCCGGCAGTTGTGTGCAGATGCTGATTCAGTTGCCTATTTTATGGGCATTGTATCGTGTTATCTATAATATGCCTGCATATGTTGACAAGATCAAAGGTGCCTTTTTTCCTCTTGTTGATAAGCTGATCGAACAGGCAGGAAGTACGGAACTGATTCAATCTTTTTCACAGGCCGGCATGTATGCCAAGAGTTTTACAAATGAATCTTTTGTCGGCGGTGTGACTTCTTATGTGCAGAATACATTCATTGATGTATTGAATAAGGCTACTTCTGCAGAATGGATCAGCATCAAAGATGCATTTCCGAATTTGACAGTGGATGTAGACAATACGCTCAACCTTTTAAACCAGTATAATAATTTCCTTGGTTTAAATATTGCAAATTCTCCTTCTTATATTATGAAGGAGGCATTGGCAGATAAATCTGTTCTTATGATTATAGCAGCGCTTTCGATTCCTGTTTTGTCTGCTGTAACGCAGTGGATCAATGTCAAACTTATGCCGCAGCAAAATATACAGCAGGATAATAAGAATGCCAATGATCAGCAGAGTGCAATGATGCAGTCTATGAAGACAATGAATATGATGATGCCGATTATGTCCGCTGTCTTTTGTTATACACTTCCTGCAGGTCTGGGACTTTACTGGGTAGCCGGTGCTGTTGTAAGAAGTGTCCAGCAGGTTGTGATCAACAGACATATTGATAAGATAGATCTGGATGAAGTCATTAAGAATAATGAAGAGAAAGCCAAGAAAAAGATGGCAAAAGCCGGTGTCAGGGCGGAACAGATGGCAGCTTATGCCAATATGAATACGAAGAATGTGAATGCCGCGCCTAAGAAGCAGTCCACTATTCCTGCAATGACACAGGAAGAAAAAGAAGCAGCGGTGAAAAAATCTACAGAATACTATAACCAGAATGCGAAACCCGGCAGTATGATGTCGAAAGCGGCCATGGTGAAGCAGTATAATGAAAAAAATAATAAATGATTTTATGATGTGTAAGAATGGAGGTTAATTGTTATGGAATTTATTGAAGTATCTGCAAAAACTGTCAATGATGCGATTACAGAAGCATGTCAGAAATTAACTGTGACCAGTGATAAATTAGAATATGAGGTAATAGAGGAAGGTTCTGCAGGATTCCTGGGAATTGGTTCTAAACCTGCTGTGATCAAAGCAAGAGTGAAATCTTCTGTAGAGGATACAGCAAAGGACTTTTTGAATGAAGTATTCCGTGCAATGAATCTTGCCGTTGTTGTTGATGTAAAATATGATGAAGCTGATAATTCCATGGAAGTAGATTTAAGTGGTGATGAGATGGGAGTCCTGATCGGCAAGAGAGGTCAGACACTCGATTCTTTACAGTATCTTGTATCTCTGGTCGTAAATAAGAATGTAGAAAATTATATCAGAGTTAAAGTTGATACTGAAAATTATCGTCAGAGAAGAAAAGAAACACTTGAGAATCTGGCCAAAAATATTTCCTATAAGGTTAAGAGAACAAAGAGACCTGTATCTTTAGAGCCGATGAATCCATATGAGAGAAGGATTATTCACTCTGCGCTTCAGAATGATAAATATGTGACAACACACAGTGAAGGAGACGAGCCTTACAGACATGTTGTTGTGGTTCTGAGAAAATACGAAAGAAATAATTAAAAAGATTTGATAAATTCATGAATTGGATGAGATGACGAAACAGCGGGAATGTGATATTCCTGCTGTTTTAGAATCTATTAAGATATTTATTGGATGTGGAGGATTTATTGTATATGAGGACGGATACAATAGCAGCGATTGCTACAGCGATGTCTGATTCCGGAATCGGAATTATTCGTGTCAGTGGAGATGAATCTGTTTCAATTGTTGATAAGATATATCGAAATGTCAAGATGCAGCGGACGCTTACGGGATATCAGTCTCATACGATTCATTATGGTTTTATCATAGAGGAAAAAGAAACTGTTATTGATGAGGTAATGGTTTCTGTAATGAAAGCGCCTAAGAGTTATACTGCGGAAGATACGGTGGAAATTAACTGTCATGGCGGCGTTTATATGATGAGAAAAATTCTGAATGCTGTAGTAAAGGCTGGTGCCAGAATCGCGGAACCGGGCGAATTTACAAAACGTGCCTTTTTAAACGGACGAATTGATCTGTCCAGGGCGGAAGCAGTTATGGATATTATTCATGCGAAAAATGAGTTTGCTCTGCAGTCTTCCTTAAAACAGCTTAAAGGTTCTGTATCTGATACGGTTCAGGAGATCAGGGCTGATATTCTTCATGAGATTGCTTTTATTGAGGCGGCACTTGATGATCCGGAACATTTTGATCTGGAATCAGAAGGATATGGAGATGTACTTTTTCAAATTGTAAAGAAAATCGCTAAACGTATCAGAGTGTTGATTGATTCCGCGGAAAATGGAAAGATATTGATGGAAGGAATACAGACTGTGATTGTCGGTAAGCCGAATGCGGGTAAATCATCTCTGCTTAATATGCTGGTCGGTGAAGAGAGGGCGATTGTTACAGATATAGCGGGTACGACGAGAGATATTCTGGAAGAAATGATTTCGATTGACGGTATTTTATTTCGTATTCTGGATACAGCGGGGATTCGTTCCACAGAAGATCTTGTAGAGAAAATAGGAGTTGACAGAGCCAGAAGTGCGGTGGAAGAAGCAGATCTGGTTCTATATGTCATTGATTCTTCTGTTGCGCTTGACGAAAATGATGCGGAGATTCTCCGCATGATTGCAGATAAGAATACAATTATTCTGTTAAATAAATCAGATTTATTTACAGTTGTTACAAAGAATGATATATATGCTCTTACGGATAAAATACAGGAGTATAATAAAAATAGCATGACAGAACCTGATTTGAAAGCGCAAAACAGATATGAAAACAGGATCATCAGAACATCTATGAAAGAACAGAATGGTGTTGCTCTTTTCTTAAAAACTGTGAAGGAAATGTTCTTTCATGGTGATATTATATATAATGATGAAGTGTATATTACAAATATGCGGCATAAAGAAGCATTGCAGAATGCTTACGAAAGTCTGATGCAGGTTCGAAAAAGTATAGAGGATCATATGCCGGAAGATTTTTATACGATTGATCTGATGAATGCGTATGCATTTCTTGGTACAATTATTGGAGAAGAAGTCGGCGATGATCTTGTAAATGAGATATTCAGTAAGTTTTGTATGGGAAAATAGATTTATTTTGATTGCGTGAAAATGAATTATGGAATGAGGATTAGTGTGAAAAATCACACTGATGTGCTGATTTTTCACACGCAAATTTGTGCCGGAGTGTCACAAATTTGTTTGATGACAGACGCAAATTTGATATTTGCGTCGTCTCGTCGCGTAAACGCTCCGAAATGAGGATTATTATGACTGAGATCAGAGAACAATATGATGTTTGTGTAGTAGGCGCCGGACATGCGGGATGTGAAGCGGCGCTTGCCTGTGCGAGACTTGGACTGGAAACGATTATGTTTACGGTAAGCGTGGACAGTATTGCATTAATGCCCTGTAATCCGAATGTGGGAGGTACTTCCAAGGGACATCTGGTACGGGAGATCGATGCGCTTGGCGGTGAAATGGGTAAGAATATAGATAAGACATTTATACAGTCCAAGATGTTAAACAAGTCTAAAGGTCCTGCGGTGCATTCTCTGCGGGCACAGGCGGATAAAGCGGAATATTCCCGGGAAATGCGCAAGGTATTGGAAAATCAGGAACATCTGACAATAAAACAGGCGGAAGTATGTGAACTGATTACGGAAGCATATGAAGATTCTTCCGAGAAAGAAAACAGCATTGCGACGAAGAGAATTACAGGTGTTAAGACATATACGGGTGCGCTATATGAATGTAAAGCAGTGATATTATGTACCGGTACTTATCTTAAGGCAAGATGTCTGTGTGGTGAGGCGATTACTTATACGGGACCGAATGGATTACAGCCGGCAAATCATCTGACGGATTCTCTGATTGGTCTCGGCGTGGAAATGAGAAGATTTAAGACTGGTACGCCTGCCAGAATGGATGGCCGTACGATTGATTATAGTAAGATGGAAGAACAGTTCGGAGACGAGAAGGTGATACCCTTTTCTTTTTTAACTGATCCGGAAAATGTGCAGATCGATCAGGTTTCCTGCTGGCTGACTTATACGAATGAAAAAACGCATGATATTATCAAGGCAAATCTGGATCGTTCTCCGATCTATGCAGGTATTATAGAAGGAACCGGTCCGCGTTATTGTCCTTCTATAGAAGATAAAGTCGTAAAGTTTGCGGATAAGGAAAGACATCAGGTTTTTATCGAGCCGGAAGGAAAGCATACGCATGAAATGTATGTAGGCGGTATGTCTTCTTCTCTTCCGGAAGACGTGCAGCTTGCCATGTATCGAACGGTGCCTGGATTGGAAAACTGTAAGATCGTACGGAATGCATATGCGATCGAATATGATTGTATTAATCCGAGACAGTTGTATCCTACTCTGGAATTTAAAGATATTAAAGGATTGTTCAGCGGCGGACAGTTTAACGGCAGCAGCGGATATGAAGAGGCGGCGGCACAGGGATTGATTGCGGGAATTAATGCTGCCATGGAGATTCTGAATAAGGAAATGATCGTATTGGATCGTTCCCAGGCTTACATAGGTGTTTTGATTGATGATCTTGTGACAAAAGAGAATTATGAGCCTTACCGTATGATGACTTCCAGAGCAGAATATCGTTTATTGCTCCGTCAGGATAATGCGGACCTGCGGCTTCGTAAGATCGGATATCAAGTCGGACTTGTTTCAAAAGAAATTTATGAAGAAACCCTTCACAAGCAGGAACTGATTAATCAGGAAATTGAGAGATTAAAGAGTACGATGATCGGCGCGGCAAAGGAAAATCAGCAATTTCTGACGGCTCATGAAAGTTCTACACTTAAGACAGCAGCCAGCCTGGCGGAACTTATGTGTCGTCCGGAACTGACATATGATATATTATCGGCGCTTGATCCGAAACGCCCTTTACTTCCGGCAGATGTGATAGAACAAACGGAGATTGAGATAAAATATGAAGGTTATATTATCAGGCAGCAGCGTCAGGTAGAGCAGTATAAGAAAATGGAGAAGAGAAGGATTCCGGCTGATCTTGATTATCATGAGATCAGTTCACTCCGGTTGGAGGCAAGACAGAAGCTGATTGCATATAAACCTGTGTCGGTTGGACAGGCTTCGAGAATCTCAGGAGTATCTCCTGCAGATATTTCTGTGTTACTGGTGTATCTGGAGCAGTATAAGAAGTAATCGTAACAGTAGAGCCGAGCTTAAGGCTGAAATGTTACAAGTAATCGTTATAAGTAAGTTATTTAGAAAATAGAATTGACAGGAAAAGGTAATATTGAAATGTCATATGAACGAATTGATTTAAAAAATTATAATCTGGATACATTCTGTCGGGATTTGAAAGAATTGAATATTGTTTTGAATGAAAAACAATTATGTCAGTTTATGCAGTATTATGAATTGCTGATCGAGTGGAATCAGGTAATTAACCTGACTGCGATTACAGAGTTTGATGAGGTTCTGAAAAAACATTTTATAGACAGTCTGACATTAGCAAAGGTTTATGATTTGAAAGAAACTTCCCTGATTGATATCGGAACAGGCGCGGGTTTTCCGGGTATACCGCTTAAGATTGCTTTTCCAAATTTACAGGTGACGCTTATGGATTCTCTGGGCAAGAGAGTTGATTTTTTAAATAAAGTCATTCATGTATTAGGGTTGGACGGGATAGAAGCAATTCACGGAAGAGCTGAAGATTACGCGAAGCCTGATCTGCTACGGGAAAAATATGATCTGTGCGTATCAAGAGCGGTTGCAAATCTTGCTTCACTTTCAGAGTATTGCCTTCCTTATGTAAAAACAGGCGGTATGTTTATTGCTTATAAGTCAGAAAAAATTACGGAAGAAATGAAAAATGCCGAGTATGCGATCAATCTGTTGGGCGGAGAAGTAAAAGAACAGATTGGATTTACCTTGCCTCATTCGGAATTACACAGAAATCTGTTTGTAGTAATAAAAAAGAAAGAGACGCCGATGAAATATCCGAGAAAGGCTGGTATCGTGACGAAAAAGCCACTTTTAGACCGGAAAAATAATTAAGGAATATATAATTTGTGTAATAAAGCAGTGTAGAAACGGAGTCAGATATGAAAATATTGCTTGTTGCGATCAATGCCAAATATATACATTCCAATCCTGCCGTTTTTTCTTTGAAGGCATGTGCCGGTGAGTATGAATCCTGTGTAGATGTGGCGGAGTATACGATTAATCAACAGCCTTCTTATATTTTGCATGAAATATACAAAAAGCACCCTGATGTGATTGCTTTTTCATGTTATATTTGGAATCGCAGTCTGATTGCCGGGATAATTTCCGATCTGCATAAAATCATGCCTGATACAGATCTCTGGGCAGGCGGACCGGAGGTTTCTTACGATGCGGCTGATGTGATAGAGGAATGGAAGCTCAGAGGTGTTATGTGCGGTTGTGGCGAAGGTTCTTTTTATCATCTTGTATCTGCCTATGTGAATGGTACTTCTGTAAATCTTCCGGCTGTTCTTGACGGAAATTGTACACATCGCTTTTACCTGGATGACATTCCCTTCTGGTATCAGAATATAGATGATTTTGAACATCGGATTATTTATTATGAGAGCAGCCGGGGGTGTCCTTTTTCATGCAGCTATTGCCTTTCCTCTATTGATAAGACAATGGATTTTCGTTCTTTAGAACGTGTATACAGTGACTTGGATTTTTTTATACAACATAATGTTGTACAAGTGAAATTTGTAGATCGTACTTTTAATTGTAAAAAAGAACATGCTCTCCCGATTCTGCAGTATATAGCGGAGCATGATAACGGGATTACTAATTTTCATTTTGAAATTGCCGCAGATCTTCTGGATGAGGATTATTTTATTATATTGGAAAAACTTCGTCCCGGTGCCGTACAGTTTGAGATTGGGGTGCAGTCTACTCATCCTGAGACGATTTCTGAAATTAACAGAAAGATGGATTTTCATAAAGTTGCCGGGGTTGTCAGGAGAATTTCCTCCTGGAATAATATACATATTCACCTGGATTTAATTGCGGGTCTGCCTTATGAAGATATAGAAACTTTCCATAAGTCTTTTGATGATGTTTATTCGCTTGCTCCGGAACAGCTTCAGCTTGGATTTCTCAAGGTATTGAAGGGATCATCTATGGAAGCGCGTACTGCGGTATATGAACTTGTATATACTTCACTGCCGCCTTATGAAGTTCTTTCGACAAAGTGGCTTTCTTATGAAGATGTCTGTCATTTGAAACAGATTGAGGAGGTTCTGGAGATTTATTATAACAGCGGGCAGTTTCGGAATACTTTGCAATATTTATGTCGTTTTTTTAATACTCCGTATGATATGTATGACGGGCTTGCATCCTGGTATGAGGAATATGAGTTGTTTGGCGTACAGTCGTCCCGCATTAAAAAATATGATATTTTGATGGAATATGCGGAAGCGTGGATCAGACATGATATACAGTCAGGAAAAAGTGATTCCGGAAAAAATGACTTTTTAGAAACATTGGAAATTAATCATAAGTCCTTGGAACAAAAAATTTTAATTCTAAAAGAATATCTGACTTATGATTTGTATCTGAGAGAGCATATGAAAAATCGTCCTTCTTTTGCTCCCTCTTTAGAGAGATGGAAGGACAATATCTGTTATATAATGCATAGAGAATCACAAGATCATTCGATGTTTCCTGAATTGTCCGGATATAATTATCGTGAACTGACAAAAGCGCTGCATGTTGAAGTTTTTCAATATATTTTCGAACAGCCCTCTATTATGATCTTTTCTTATGACAGAAGAGATCCTTTGACCAATAATGGTACGGTTACACAGATAAAGCTGTATTAAAGTTTTGTCTTATGATAATAACTTTGATTGACAAAGGTATACACGTTTCAAAGCTGGAACATTTCAATAGCAGGAAGTAAAATTTGAAATGTTATTTTAAAATAGGCCGTATGTGTATATTTTATATACTACGAATATAAAAATATTTTAATCTGCTCTAAAATTTCATCCGGTGCTTCCAGTTGAGGAAGATGTTTTGTGCCAGGAATGTATACATATTCGATTGCTGCGTTATAGTACTGATAATTTTCAATTGTTGTCACAATGTCTTTTTCTTTTTCACCGCCGATCATAAGAATACTGTTATTGATTTCTTTTAACTCGTGGAGAATATTCATGTTCATGTATTTTCCTGCATAGCTGGCAAAAGCAAATTTTGAATAGTAATTTCCTGTGTGTGCTGCTTCAAGGTAATTCAAGATATATTTTTCTTTGACTTCATTTGGCTGACAGAAATATTGTTTTTTGAAATTTTCTTCTATACTCTGTCTGTTAGTGAGCACATGATAAGTAAAAGTTCCGAGGATCGGAATTTCCAGGAAGAATTTCATTAATTTAGTCTGTCTGGACGGAATCTGATTTTGTAAATAGAGACTCTGCGGATTAATGAAAATCAATTTGTTCATAATATCCGGATTGTTATGACATGCCATAATGACAAATGGAACGGATTCGCCGGATACAATAACAGAAGTTTTTCTGCCGATTACATTTTTGATAAAATCAGTGATTAATTGTTCATACAGATTATTAGTATATGTTATGGAAGGTTTATCGGATAAACCATATCCTAAAAGGTCTATAGAATATATCTCATTTTTTGCAGTGAGATTATTGATCAGTCTGTGATACTCGTAATTAGAGCTTCCTACCGTTAGATCATGAATCAAAAGTAAAGGTGCTCCGCTGCCCTTTTTCTGATATCTGATCTTACCAAAACGCCATTCATAATAATGGTTCTCGGAGTTAGCCAGTAAATTTTTAACGGTGCATAAAGAAGTATGTATCCGATTGATAACATGAATTGCTGTGATAGAGAAGGTAGATAATAATAGTGCCGTGGTTATTTTTTTATTCATGAGTAGTCCTCCCGAAAATCACTTTTACATATGGTTATTATATAAGTTTCACATTTGAATTGCTATACTTTTTATAGTATATCATAAATATGCCATAAAAAACTTTTCTATTTTTAAAATTTAGTATATGATTAGAATATCAAAAGAGTAAGGGGAGAGGACTTATGGATTTGGCAAGTTACGATATCATACAGGGAATGTATGATGATCTGAAAAAAGAGCATACACGTCATCTTTCCGAATTGAGTGAAAAGAAAATTCAAATCGATGCCATTGATAGTTATCTGAACAGTCTTTTGAATAAAGAAGAAAGTGATTTAAAAGTGTTTCTTCCAAGAAAAGTGGAGACTGTATACGCAGATGTTATAGAACAAAACAGGCAACAGAAAGAAAAATTGAATTCCGAGTGCAGTGAGATTGAGAAACTTCTGCATTTGGAAAATAAAAGAATTGATCAATTACAAAAGGTATTGGCTGAAAAGTCTTTTATGATTCATGTGAAACAACTTTCTATACTGGATGCGCAGGAGAAGGAACGACAAAGAATAGCAAGGGATCTGCACGATACTTCATTGCAAAATTTGACCCATCTTGTTCATAAGATTGAATTAAGTTCTCTTTATATTGATGAGGACCCTGTGAAGGCTAAGCTGGAACTTGCCACAGTCGGTAAGGGAATCCGCAAAGTTATTGAAGAAATTCGAAACAGTATATTTGATTTAAGACCGATGTCTTTTGATGATCTAGGAATGAAGGAAACAATTGATAAAATGCTCCTTCTTCTCAATCAGGAAAAGAAGTTTCATATTATAGAAGATATAGATAATATCAGCATGAAACAGTCTGCTCCAACCACACAAATTCTTTTTCTTTCCATATATCGTATTATTCAGGAATGTGTACAAAATTCATTAAAGCATTCCGGAGGAAATGAAATTATTGTAAGATTGAAAGAAAAGGATATGAATTATAAAATTATTGTTCAGGATAATGGGACGGGTTTTGACGTAAGTGAAGCTGCGAAGAAAGAAAAGCATTTTGGATTATCTGTCATTCGAGAAAGAGTTTATTTTTTAGGAGGTAAAATTGATATTGATACGCAGGATGGTACTTCTATTGAAATAGAAATTCCAAAAGTAGATGCTTAGTTAATTACTTTGGAAAAAGGAATGGAGATATGGAGATTAGTGTGAAAAATAAGCTTGATAGCTCATTTTTCACACGGCTATTTGTGCCGCAGGCGTCACAAAATAGCTCTTATCGCAGAGCCGAATCTGATATTCGGCTCGCGATTCCTCCGACGCTAAAGCGTCTGCGGAATGGAGATTAATATGAAAACAAAAATTATGATTGCTGATGATCACAATTTAATTAGAGAAGGATTAAAACAATTATTAGAGTTTGATGGAAGTATGGAGATTATTTCCGAAGCATCTAACGGTGTGGAATGTCTTGATAAGTTGCAGGATACAATTCCCGATGTTTTACTTCTGGATATTAACATGCCTGAAAAAAATGGTCTGGAAGTATTAGAAGAAATTAAAAAAATAAAGTATGAAGTCAAGGTTTTAATATTGACGGTTCATAATGAATTAGAGTATTTGTTAAAAGCTGTTGATATTGGTGTAGATGGATATATATTAAAAGATTCTGAATCAGCAGAACTAAAAAAGGCAATTAATGCAATTCTTGCCGGTGAAAATTATATTCAGGCTAGTTTGATTCCTGCATTGAATAACCGTCTTGCGAATAGAGATATTGATAAGGATAAAATTGATTCTTTGACCGGAAGAGAATTAGAAGTGTTGATTCAGGTTGCCAGCGGAATGTTTAATAAAGAAATTGCGACCAGTTTGAATATTAGTGAAAGAACAGTTAAGAATCATATTTCTAATATTTTTAAAAAGATTGATGTTTCTGATCGAACACAGGCAGCAGTATTTGCAATTAAAAATAATATTATTAAAATTTTCTAATGTTTCACGTGAAACATTAGAAAAAAATTACCTGTATTTGGATTATGGACACAAGATAATGTTTCACGTGAAACAAATTCACCCAAGATATTGTGAATGAGTTCCGTGAAACATTTTTATATAGCAAAATATAGAGTGTGAAACATATAAAATGAAGGTTTTGAAGATTTAAATTTCTGTAGATTATCCTTTCATTTAGTGATATAATCGTAAACGGACAGAAAATAGAAACAGATTCGGAGAAAAACGTTTTGTCGAAATACAAAACGAAAGGTAAAGGAAAAGAAAGTATGGGAAGAACAATTGCAATTGCAAACCAGAAGGGTGGAGTTGGTAAGACAACAACTTCCATTAATTTATCGGCGTCATTGGCGGAGAAAGGAAAGAAAGTATTAGTGATCGATACAGATCCACAGGGTAATACGACGAGCGGATTCGGTGTTGAAAAGAATGATCTCGAGAACACGATTTATGAATTGATTCTGGGAGAGTGTTCCATTAACGAATGTATTTTAAACGATGTTATTCCAAACGTATCAGTTATTCCTTCTAATGTAAATTTGGCAGCGGCTGAAATTGAACTGATCGGAGTAGACAAGAAGGAATACATATTAAAAAATGAAGTAGACTGGATAAAAGATAAGTATGATTTTATTATTATTGATTGTCCTCCTTCTTTGAATCTGCTTACAATTAATTCTATGACGACAGCTGACTCAGTGCTTGTACCGATTCAATGTGAATATTATGCTTTGGAAGGTTTAAGTCAGTTGATTCATACTGTTAATCTGGTAAAAGAAAGATTGAATCCGGATCTGGATATGGAAGGTGTTGTTTTTACAATGTACGATTCCAGAACAAATCTTTCCATGCAGGTTGTGGAGAATGTGAAGAACCATTTTAAACAGAATGTATATAATACTGTAATACCCAGAAATATCAGATTAGCGGAAGCACCCAGCTATGGAATGCCGATCAGTATGTATGATCCGAAATCCGCAGGTGCAGAGGCGTATATGTTACTCGCGGATGAAGTGATCAGCAGAAAGGGTGTATAAAGTATGGCGGCAAAAGTAAAGAGAGGATTGGGTAAGGGATTAGATGCAATGATTCCCGTTCAGGAGAATACCACTTCTGAGAAGGCAGTAGCGGACAAGCCGGATGATAAAGGTTCGGAGACGATTGTCAAGATCACACAGGTAGAACCTAACAGAGAACAGCCGCGTAAGAATTTTGATGAAGACGCATTACAGGAGTTGGCGGATTCTATTAAACAGTTTGGATTATTGCAGCCTATTCTGGTGCAGGACCGGAAAACGCATTATGAAATTATAGCCGGTGAGCGCCGCTGGCGTGCAGCCAAGCTGGCGGGATTAAAAGAAGTTCCGGTTATCATTCGTGATTACAGCGAGCAGGAAATCGTTGAAATCTCCCTAATTGAAAATATTCAGAGAGAAGATTTAAATCCGATTGAAGAGGCACAGGCTTATAAGAAGCTGCTGACGGAATTTAATCTCAAACAGGATGAAGTAGCAGAGAGAGTATCCAAGAGCAGGACCGCTGTGACTAATTCTATGAGACTCCTGAAGTTATGTGATGAAGTGCAGCAGATGATTATAGATGATATGCTTTCTACCGGTCATGCCAGAGCGTTGATTTCCATTGAAGACCCGGAACAGCAATATATGATCGCACAGAAAATATTCGATGAGAAGCTGAGCGTGCGTGATGTAGAGAAGCTTGTCAAGAATCTGAATAAACCGGAGAAACCTAAGAAAGAAATACCGGAAGATAAGAGCCTGGAAATTATATATCAGGATGTAGCGGAGAAATTAAAGCAGTCACTTGGAACCAAGGTGGAGATTTCTTCTAAAGGAAACGGAACCGGCAAGATAGAGATAGAGTTCTATAATCATGATGATCTTGATCGAATTACAGAATTATTGTCCAGATAAAATCTGGAACTGCAATAAAAATTGAAAACAGGCGATAAATGTATATAGAAAGGTACGGGACCGATGAATTATAATTTACTGGAACAGATGGGGATAGGAAATTTTGATCTGACATATTTATTTATTGCTGCGTTTGCTCTGATTTTTATTTTAATTATTTTTACGATTATACAGACGGTCAGACTCGGTAAGTTATCAAAGAGATATAAGAAATTTATGCTGGGTAAGAGCGCCAAGAGTTTAGAGCAGGATATTGAAGGCATTTTTGAAGATAATAAGTTTATCAAAGCAGCGACGGAGAAGAATCGTAAAGATATTCTGGCATTGTACCGGAAGTTCGAAGGTGCTTTTCAGAAAGTCGGAATCATGAAGTATGATGCTTTCAATCAGATGGGCGGCCAGCTCAGTTTTTCATTAGCATTGCTGGATGAAAATGACAATGGTTTTATATTGAATTCTGTACATAGTACGGAGGGATGTTACTCATATACAAAAGAAATCAAGGGTGGTCTGTGTGAGATTTCTTTGGGCGATGAGGAAAAGAAAGCATTAGATATCGCAATGGGTATTACAGTAGAGGAATAGGAGTAATAGGATAGGAAATCATGAAACGATGTAAGGTTGATGATTTGAAAGGAACAGAGATTCTGGCGAAGGATGTTTTTACACCGGAATATCAAGTACTTCTTTCCGTGGGAATGCCACTGAAGCAAGAGTATATTGAAAAGCTCAGAGAGCTCGAGATCAAAGAGGTGTATATTAAGGATGATGGACCGCACACCAGGACGGTCCTGATTCTCAGGGAAGAGGTAGAAGAATCCTTTAAGTCCAGAGTCAGAAATATTTTGGAAAAGCATACTTACAGTCACAATGAGAAATTAGAAGAGATTTGCCAGATGGCAGATTACATCATCACGAACATTCTTGAAGAGGACAAAGTTGTAGAGCAGATCTATGATCTGAAAGAAAGAAGTTCGGATATCTATGATCATTCGATCAGTTTATGCAGCCTGGCTACCATCGTGGCACTGCGAATGGAACTTTCACCAAAGAAAGTACATGACATTGGTGTCAGTTGTTTACTTCACGATCTCGGGCTTCGTTATATGACGATCGATTTTGCAGACAGAGATCCTGGAGAGATGTCGGAATTTGAGTATGCGGAATACAAGAAACATCCAATATATGGTTATTCAGCCCTGCGCGGTGAAAATTGGATTTCCAATGAGAGCAAAAATATGATATTATATCACCATGAGCGTATAGACGGGTCAGGATATCCGCTCAAGGCCACGGATATTTCCGAAGAATGCCGCATTGTACAGGTTTGTGATGCATTTGATGAAATGATTTGCGGAATCGGCTGTAAGAGTGTGAAAGTTCATGAGGCGGTAGAGTATCTAAAAGAATTTAAAAACATAAAATTTGACGGCAGGATTGTCGATATATTTCTGGAGTTTACAGCCGTATATCCGGCCGGGTCAAGAGTCAGAACAAGCGAAGGCGAGATCGGGGCCGTACTATACCAGAACAAAGAATTTCCGGACAGACCGGTACTTCGTATCATTAAGGATAAAGACGGCAAGAACGTAGACAGAGTCATGGATCTGACAGAGAGAGACAACATAGCTATTGAAGAGGTATTAGATTAAAAGATTGAAAATTAAAATTATCAATCGCGGGATTTGTGTCTGCGCGTTGCTTGACACAAACTCGATTAATACAGCGGCTCAACAAAGTTGAGACATAAGCAGCGCAGGAATGGAGAAGATTATGATAGACATTAAATTTTTAAGAGAGAATCCGGATGCAGTAAAGGAAAACATTCGCAAAAAATTTCAGGACGCCAAGCTGGATCTGGTAGATGAGGTAATCGAACTGGATGCGGAAGTGCGGAAAGCACAGCAGGAGGCAGATGAGATCCGTGCCAACAGAAATAAGATCTCTAAGGAGATCGGCGCGCTGATGGGTCAGGGTAAGAAAGAGGAGGCGGAAGCAAAGAAGGCAGAGGTTGCCGCGAATGCCGCCAGACTTGCAGAACTGGAAGCAAAAGAAGACGAACTTCGCGAGAAGATTAAAAAGGATATGATGACAATCCCGAATATGATAGATCCTTCCGTGCCGATCGGTAAAGATGATTCGGAGAATGTCGAGATACAGAAATACGGGGACCCTGTTGTACCGGATTTTGAAATTCCATATCACACGGAGATCATGGAGAGATTTAACGGGATTGATATGGACGCGGCAGGCCGCGTGGCAGGTAACGGATTTTATTATCTGATGGGAGATATTGCAAGACTGCACTCCGCAGTAATTTCTTATGCGAGAGATTTTATGATCGGAAGAGGATTTACCTACTGCGTACCCCCATTTATGATCAGAAGCGCAGTCGTGGACGGCGTGATGAGCTTTGCAGAGATGGATGCCATGATGTATAAGATCGAAGGGGAAGATCTCTATCTGATCGGAACTTCGGAACATTCCATGATCGGCAAATTTATTGATACGATTATTCCCGAGGAGGAACTTCCGCATACACTGACTAGTTATTCTCCCTGTTTTCGTAAGGAAAAAGGTGCGCACGGTATAGAAGAGAGAGGTGTATATCGTATTCATCAGTTTGAGAAACAGGAGATGATCGTCGTATGTAAACCGGAAGAATCGAAGATATGGTTTGACAAACTATGGCAAAATACGGTAGACTTATTTCGTAGCATAGATATTCCGGTAAGAACGATCGAATGTTGTTCCGGCGATCTGGCGGATCTGAAAGTGAAGTCTTACGATGTGGAGGCATGGTCTCCTAGACAGCAGAAGTATTTTGAAGTCGGAAGCTGTTCTAACTTAGGAGATGCCCAGGCGAGAAGGCTGCGTATCCGTGTAAACGGTAAAGACGGGAAGTATTTTGCGCACACGTTAAACAATACAGTAGTTGCACCACCTAGAATGTTGATTGCATTCTTAGAAAATAATTTGCAGGCCGACGGTTCTGTCCGTATTCCGGAAGTGCTTCGTCCGTATATGGGCGGCATGACAGAGATTCGATAAGCCGTAATATTTTTGAAAAGGAGGTGGAATTTTTGCATAAATTTATGCGAGCTATTGGTTTTAGCGGGTTGACTGACAGGCGGGAACAGCAGAAGCTGATCAAGGATATCATTTTAAATGCTTCACACCGTTCTTATACATCTAACGGAGAAGAAACCATACTTGCAGAGTTTTGTGAAGATTTTGCCAAGGATATGGGAATCGCCGTCTGCGGCGAGTTTGATGAAAACGATAAGTTTACTTATGATTATTTCTATCCCTATTTAAGGGGAACGGGAATTACTTCCTGTGAAGACGTGTCGGTGGAGCGTCATGCGGATAAAGAATCTTATGCAGGCGTATGTGATGATATTAAAGTAGGTGTCAGCCTGATCTTTTATCTGCAGAATATGGTTCCTTATGTTAAGGCGCAATATGAAAATATACTGCCGATCAGAGGGACGACGCTCACATTATCCGGATTGTCGCTTAAGGGAAATATTATTCTGCCGATCAGCAAGAATGATATGCAGAAGCAGAAAGTACAGAAGGCATCCAAAAACAGGAATCAATTGATCGATGCTGCCAGAAAGGGAGACGAAGATGCAATTGAAAGCCTGACGCTGGAGGATATGGATACCTACACGACGATTTCCAGGAAGATATTATCGGAAGACGTATTCAGTCTGGTAGATACTTACTTTATGCCTTATGGGGTAGAGTGTGATCAGTATTCGATTATGGGAGAAATTCTCGATATTTCTTTGCGGGTTAATAAGATCACCAAAGAAGAAATATATGTGATGCACTTAAGCTGCAATGATCTGCAGTTTGATGTGTGTATTAATAAAAAGGATCTGTACGGAGAGCCGCAGGTAGGAAGAAGATTCAAGGGAATCATCTGGCTGCAGGGATATATTAATTATCCGGCAATGTAGCGTCTGCGCAGGTGCCGCAGCCTTAATACAGGCTGCAGCGCTGTCTCTGATAGATAAATTGTCTCTGTAGCTCAGCAGGATAGAGCGTTCGCCTCCTAAGCGAAAGGCCGCTGGTTCGAATCCAGTCAGGGACGTTGTGAAAAGCCGTATGATGAAGAAGTGATTACGGCTTTTTATTTATTCTATAAAAGCGGAGATCGTATATATGAATTACGTCATAATGGATCTGGAGTGGAACCAGAGCAGTACAGGAGAAGAAGAGGTTTCGAAGGTGCTTCCTTTTGAAATCATAGAGATCGGCGCGATCAAGCTTAACGATGAGCGCAGAATGATCAGCGAATTCAGCGAACTCGTGAAACCACAGGTATATCATGAGATGCACCATATTACCAGAAAACTGATTCACCTGCAGATGAAACAACTGGAACAGGGACGTTCTTTTACGGAAGTTATGGAGCAGTTTCGCAAGTGGTGCGGAGAAGATTATATTTTTTGCACATGGGGACCATTAGATTTAACGGAACTTCAGAGAAATATACGGTATTACGGATTAGAACCCCTTTCGGACGGGCCGATCAGGTTTCTGGATGTGCAGAAGCTGTTCAGTATCGCTTATGAGGACCGGAAGTCGAGAAGAGCATTGGAATATGCCATTGATTATCTGAAGATTGAGAAGGATATTCCTTTTCATCGGGCTTTCAGCGACGCATACTATACTGCAAAGGTACTGGCATTGATGGATGAAAAAGTTTTGGGGAATTATTCGTTTGACGTCTTCCATCTGCCGAAAGACAAAGAGTCGGAAATACATGTGGTGTTTGATACTTATGCGAAATATATTTCGAGAGCGTTTTCGGATAAAGTGCAGGCACTCGAAGATAAAACGGTGATGAGCACAAAATGTTATCTGTGCCACAGATCGCTGCGCAGAAAGATACGCTGGTTTTCACCTAACGGGAAACATTATTACAGCGTATCCTGTTGTGACAGACACGGCTATATGAAATCAAAGATCCGTATCCGCAAGGCGGAAGACGGCGGTATATATATTGTTAAGACGCAGAAATTCATTACGGAGACAGAGGTCCAGAATATCCGTGATAAACAGGCGAAGGCAAAGCAGCAGAAAAAAAACCGGAAGTCTTTTAAAAATCAAAATCATCAAAATTAGAACGGGTCCGCTCTCTGCGGATCTGTTTGCGTTTAATTTTATTTCTTCTGCGTCTGGCATTTTGACCGTTCATGATAAACGCACGCAGAATGAATAATAGAATTGTCACACCGGCGAATACGAGAATACCAATCAGTACTTTTTTGACGTTTACGAAGATCGTATTTGTTTTTGAAGGATCCGGTTCTGTTTTCTCCACACTGATATCTGTGGTTTCAATATTTGTATCGAAATCATAAGAAGAAGCATTGTTCGATGCCAGATCAAGATAGGCGCAGCCGACATAAGAGTCATGATAAGAATATCTGATCTGTGCAATACGGTTTTCACTTGATACATTATAGTCGATTACAGAATCCAGATCGTCGAAAGAAATTGTGTTCGGTATTATGACATAACTGTCAGAATCTATCGAAAGAATCGGCTTGGAACTGCCGAAAATATCATTTCCTGTCTGGAGGAATCCGGATGATTCAATCTGGTATTTGTCTTCGTTTTCCGAAATATTCATGACCTGGAAATTATTGAATCCGTAGTCAAACAGTTCTACCGTGTCCGTAAACTGACGAGGCTTTTCCTCATTCAACACGACGCAGACCAGTTTCATACCGTTGCGTTCCGCGCAGGTGACGAGTGTCTGTCTGGCATCGTCAGTGTAGCCGGTCTTGCCGCCCACTATGCCTTCATAAGGAATTTCACCGTTGATCAGCCTGTGTTTATTGTTTTTGTAGAAATCATCCGGCTGTGTGGCAGTTGCCTCAAAATGATAGCGTGGAGTATTACCGATTTTACAAAGCATTTCATTTTGAAAAAACCGGGACGAGATCAGTGCGAGATCATAGGCGGATGTATAATGGTTATCATCGTGCAGCCCGTTTGTGTTCATGAAATGGCTGTCCGTACAACCAAGCTGCGCTGCGCGTTCGTTCATGTCAGCGATAAAATCCTCGATCGAACCGGATACATATTCACCGACGGCGTTTGCCACTTCGTTGGCGGATGCCACAAGAATGCCGTATAAAGCCTCCTCTAAAGTAATGGATTCTCCTTCGTCCATGCCCATGTTGGAGCCTCCTACCGGTACGGTGAAGACTGCTTCGTGGGAAAAAGGCACCATATCGTCGAGATTGCCGCGTTCCATTGCGATCAGGCAGGTTAGTAGCTTCGTCGTACTGGCAGGATAAGATTTCTTATGAATATCTTTGGCATACAGGATAACACCGGTGTCGGCATCCATTAGAATAGCGGATTCTGCGCTGATCGCAGGACCGATCGGCCAGTTATCAATCTCGTTTGACTGAACGGGAAGAAGTTTATGTGCGTCCGCCGCGGCTTCCAGTTCTTCCAGCGTAGCGCGGGCAGTGATGGAATTGCCCAGAAATCCCCCGATTAAAACGGAGAATGTAAGTGCGGTGCAGATGATTGTGTGTCTGCACTTTTTTGTATATGAAAACAACATCTTTGTCAAACCTTTCTATAAATGAAAAAGTATATGTCAGTAACAGTTCATTCATAAGACTGAACTGTAGCATATGTCAAAAGGCTGTATTCTATGACAGCCCCTTATTGGTTACAATAAACACAAGCTTTAATATTGCCATTTATCATCATACACTATTTTGATGAAAAACTGTAGTAATTTCATAAAAAATACAAAATATGAATATCAGTATACTCATACAGAATCGATTGTATAATCTGTACGGGGATTAAAAAGCGTGGTACAATAAAAGCAGTTGTATTAAAGAAAGAGAATCTATATAAAATGAAGGATGACAGGGAGATAATTCACAAATGAGACTGCGAAATATAACCGGCTGCAGGGAAATGATTGCCGCGAGCGATTATGTGATCCATGAGCCGCAGAATTATAAAGGAAAATGGAATGAGATCTTCGGCAATGATCATCCCATTCATATAGAGATCGGCATGGGAAAGGGAAGATTCATTATGGATCTGGCACGAATGAATCCGGATATCAATTATGTGGGAATCGAGAAATATTCCAGTGTGCTGCTTCGCGGCGTCCAGAAGATGGAATCTGATCCTTTGCCGAATATTTGCTTTATCCGCATGGATGCGGAAGAAATCACAGGGGTATTTGGTAGAGAAGAAGTGGACAAAATCTACTTGAATTTCTCCGATCCATGGCCAAAGGACAGGCATGCGAAGAGAAGATTGCCGTCACGTGAATTTTTAAGCCGATATGATCAAATACTGGTAAGAGACGGTGTGATCGAATTTAAAACGGACAACCATAATCTGTTTCAGTTTGCATTGGAAGAACTGGAGCCTGCGGGCTGGCAGTTGAAGCAGATGACGCAGGATCTGCATCATAATGAGGAGATGATGCAGGGTAATGTAATGACAGAGTATGAAGAACGGTTTTCCTCCATGGGAAATCCAATCTGCAAATATGTTATTACAAGATAGAAGACCGCAGTAAACTGCTTCGGCAGATAAGGCGGATTTATGTTCATGCGTACCAGACGTAGATCTGCTTAAAATAATAATGATGTGCGCAGAAAAGAGGATAACGATGGAACACAAATTTACAACCGCGAATTTTGAAAAGGAAGTATTGCAGGCTGATATACCGGTACTGGTAGATTTCTATGCCGACTGGTGCGGACCGTGCAAGATGATGGGACCCATTGTGGAAAAGCTCGCTGAAGAGTACGACGGTAAAGTTAAAATAGGCAAGTGTAATATCGACGAAGAGGACGGACTGGCGAGAATGTACCGTGTCATGTCTATTCCGACCATGAAAGTTTTCGTGAAAGGTGAGACTGTGGCGACGATCGTAGGAGCCGTAGCGAAAGAAGAACTGGAAGCGGAACTGAAGAAAGTGTTATAATTGTGTAATTGAAATACCAAACACAGCGTGAATGAGAAACATTTACGCAAAAGAACCTGCTTATTTATAGTTTATGAGAAGTACTTCCAAATCCGGCGTCGCAGGACGTTTTGCCTGGAAGTACTTCTTGCATCATAGAATATGGAATCTGACAGTATTATGCTGTTACAGTGCCTGACTTTTTATCTTCTCTGCTGTAAAGCACTTTTAATACAACCGGTGTTGCAATAGATGATACGATGATCAGAAGAATGACCGCTGTGAAATAATCTGCTGTCAACAGTTCTGCGGCGAGACCCTTCTGCGCTACGATCAGTGCGACTTCTCCTCGGGTCATCATACCTACGCCGATCTTGAGGGAATCCGCAAAGCTGAACTTGAATATCTTACTGATCAGTCCGCAGCCGATGATCTTTGCGAGCAGTGCTACGATAACAAAACAGATACAGAACGCAAACATTTTACCGTTCATAGCGTCAAAGGATGTTTTCAAACCGATGCTTGTAAAGAAGATCGGACCGAAGAACATATAAGAACTGACATCGACTTTGCGCTCTATGTATTCGTTATCGCTCAGGCTGCACAGCACGACGCCGGCTATGTAAGCGCCTGTAATATCCGCAATGCCGAAATATTTTTCCGCAATATAACTCAGAGCAAAACAGAAGGCAAGACTGACAATCGGAATACGCCTTGTATGCGGATACCGCTTATCCAGAGTGGCAAACAGTTTGTATACGACAAATCCGCCTACTATCGCGACTGCAAAGAATGCAATGGTTTTAATCACGACCATGCCGGGATTGGAATCAGGATTCTTGAAACCGATCACGAAAGTCAGTACGATGATACCGATCACGTCGTCAATGATCGCGGCGCTGACAATGGTGGTTCCTACTTTAGTCTTGATCTTGCCCAGCTCCTGAAGTGCGGCGACGGTTATACTGACACTGGTGGCTGTCATGATCGTACCGATGAAAACGGCCTTGTAGAAATTGTCACTGCCCCAGGGAGATACGCCGTAGAAGCCCATATACAACAGAGCGCCCAGGACAAGGGGAACAAAGACGCCCGCACATGCGATCATAAACGCAATCGGTCCTGTCTTGATCAATTCTTTCAGGTCTGATTCCAGACCCACTTCAAACATAAGTATAATTACGCCGATTTCAGCAATCTGTGTAATAAATTCTGTCTGATTGATCCAACCGAGCAGGCACGGTCCGACAATCAGTCCGGCAATAATCTGGCCGACGACCTGAGGCGCCTTGCATTTTCTTGCAAGAACACCGAAGAATTTGGCAAATAACAGAATGATTGCCAGATCTCTCAATACCACATATGATTCCATAATGCTCCTCCATATTTCTCCAAAAAAACGGAGACAAAATCTGTCTCCGCCTGATCATCGAAGCGACAGGATTTGAACCTGCGACCTCTGCGTCCCGAACGCAGCGCTCTACCAAACTGAGCCACGCTTCGCTTCTGTGAACAATTAAGATAATACAACATATGAAAGGTAATTGTCAATGTAAAATTCACTAAAAAATATGATTGTATATGATTCTGTTTCCCGATATACTATAACTATTCCAGAATATAATAAATAATCGGAAAGGAATAAGACCATGAAGACGGATGTGAAGAAAAACATCAAAAAGATTGAGAAAGAAATTGAGAAGCTGATCGGAAAACTTACTCTCGACGAGAAGATTTCCATGATTCACGGCGCCGGACTCTTCCAATCCGGTGAGGTAAAGAGATTAGGGATTCCCGGAGTAGTCTCTTCTGACGGTCCTATGGGTGTCAGAGCGGAATTTATGAGAGACAGATGGATTCCGTCGGGCAACCATGATGATCAGGTATCCTATCTGCCCAGTAACAGTGCACTTGCTTCCACATGGAATACCTATCGTGCATATGAAATGGGACATGTTCTCGGTGCAGAGGCAAGAGGGCGCGGTAAAGATGTCATATTAGCACCGGGGATCAATATTAAACGCGATCCGCTGTGCGGCAGAAATTTTGAGTATATGAGTGAGGACCCGAAGCTGACGGCTACGCTTGCGGTGCCTTTCATCAAGGGCATACAGGAAAATGACGTTGCGGCCTGCGTGAAGCATTTTGCGGCTAATGTGCAGGAGACGGACCGCCTTATGGTAGATGAGGAGATCGACGACAGGACACTGTACGAGATCTATCTGCCTGCATTCAAGGCAGCAGTACAGGAGGGAAATGTCTATTCTGTCATGGGCGCTTATAATATGATCAACGGCGTGCATTGCTGTGAAAATAAGAACCTGCTGGATCTGGTGCTGCGCGGCGAATGGGGATTTGACGGAACCGTGATTAGCGACTGGGGCGCCGTACATAAGACCAAAGAAGCGGCGGAATGCTCCATGGATATGGAAATGTCGGTGTTTGCCGATTTCGACGAATACAAACTGGCCAATCCTCTGAAAGAGGCAATTATGAAGGGTGAGATTTCCGAGGAAACCGTCAATGCCAAAGTACGTAATATTTTGCGCATGATGTTTAGGCTTAAGATGATTGGTAAGGAGAAGGAAGATCGTAAGGCTGGCGTCTACAACACGCCCGAGCACAGGGAAATGATTTTGCGCACGGCGGAAGAGTCCATGATTCTGTTAAAAAATGAGAAGCAGACACTGCCGCTTAATGCATCCAAGATTAAGAAACTGGTGGTGATCGGACAGAATGCGGCGAAGATTCATTCTGACGGCGGCGGAAGTGCGGAGATTAAAGCGCTGTATGAGATCTGCCCGCTGATGGGCTTGAAGACTTATCTGGGCGGCAATACACAGGTAGAATATTATAGAGGGTATCATGTGCCGGAAAAGCCGAAGACCTTTGATCATAACTGGCAGGCGGACAGCCTGGATGATCTGAAGAATACGGATATCGGGAAACCGGTCCGGGATGAAGAACATATGAATGAGATGCACCGCAAGGAAGAGGAAGAGCGGCTGGCACAGATCGAGAAAGACAAGGCGGAGATTCATGAGAAAAATAAGGTGCTCTTTGCGCAGGCGGTTGCAGCCGCCAGGGATGCGGATGCGGTTATTTTCGTGGGCGGTCTGAATCATGATATTGACAGCGAGGGCTTTGACCGCAGCGATATGACGCTGCCGTATGAGCAGGATGCGCTGATCGAGGCGCTTTTGGATGTACGCAAGGATACGATCGTTACCTTCATAGGAGGCTCTCCGGTGGAAATGCCTTGGAGAAACAAAGCATCGGCGATTCTCTGGAGCTATTATGCGGGAATGGAAACAGGAAACGCTTTTGCAAAGATCATTTTTGGTGACGTTAATCCTTCCGGTAAGCTGGCAGAGTCATTCCCGAAGAAATATGCAGACTGCGTTACGGCGAAAAACGGACAGTTTGGCAAATGGGGCAGGATCAAACTGGAAGAAGGTTTGTACTGTGGCTACCGCTATTTTGACAGGGAACGTATCGCACCGGCATTCTGCTTTGGTCATGGTCTTTCTTATACGGAGTTTGCCTACAGCGGACTGACGCTGAAGGCGGAGAAAGGCAAAGATGTGAAACTGTCCTTTACGGTCAGGAATACAGGCAAGAGGATCGGTTCGGAAATTGTGCAGGTTTATGTGGCGCCGATTGCGCCGAAGGTGGACAGACCGGATAAAGAGTTGAAGGCGTATACCAAGGTCGAACTGGCGCCGGGTAAATCGAGAAAGGTGAATCTGACGCTGAAACAGGGGGATTTTGCATATTTTGACGAACATCTGCATGAATTTATTGCAGATGCCGGGGACTATGAAATTCTGGTCGGTGCCTCCTGCGAGGATATACGGTTAAAAGGAATCGCGACTCTGGCATAACAATTTCATGCGGCGTAGTATATAGGCAGACAGACGCGGGTGCGGGCATGTATATTTTCCCGGAACCCTGTGCATACTTTAAGGGAAGCAGAAACATTAGTGTGTACAGGAAGGACGGGAAAGACCATGGACTATAATAATATACCGTTGAGTCTGGGGATGGCGATCACGACGAACCGGGCGGCGATGGACCGGTTTGTGGATATGACGGATGCCGAGAAAGAGGCTTTCATCGGCAGAAGCAGGGATGACATGTCCAAAGAGGAACTGGAGCAGCTGGTGAACACTCTGGCGGAAGATGAGGAGAGGCCGGATGTTCATCTCGAGGACGTGAACGATATTTTTAAGGGACCGAGTATCGGTTGAGGGATAAAGCTGCACGGAAGGCTCTGGCGGGATACTTTTGTGCAGCTTCTTTTTGTTTTACAGGAGATACTTCAGCAGGCTTCGAGTCCGCGAAGCAAATCCTGTGACCGGACGAAGCTCGATTTTTAAGGATGAATATGCATATACAGTTACCTGATAAAGTACATAAAATAATAGAGATACTGGAGTCGGCGGGTTATGAGGCATACGCCGTCGGCGGCTGTGTCCGTGACTCTGTACTCGGCAGAGAGCCGAATGACTGGGACATTACTACTTCGGCAAAGCCGGAGGAAACAAAAAGGCTTTTTTACAGAACGGTCGATACCGGTATCAAACACGGTACGGTTACCGTCATGCTGGATCAGGAAGGCTTTGAGGTGACGACTTACCGGATAGACGGCGTTTATGAGGATAGCAGGCACCCGAGGGAAGTCACTTTTACAGCCAGTCTGGAAGAAGACTTAAAGAGACGGGATTTTACCGTCAATGCCATGGCGTATAATGAAAGGGCCGGACTGGTGGATGTTTTTGGAGGCTTACGGGATATTGAGCAGGGGATTATCCGATGCGTAGGAAATGCGGAGGAACGTTTTACGGAGGATGCGCTGCGTATGCTGCGGGCAGTCCGCTTCTCGGCCCAGTTGGGATACGGGATCGAGGAGGAGACAAAACGCGCGATTCGAAAACTTGCGCCGAACTTAAAGGCAATCAGTGCGGAACGGATACAGGCGGAACTGGTTAAGCTGGTGACATCTCCCCATCCGGATTACCTGCGTACTGCGTATGAGACAGGAATCACAAAGCAGATTCTGCCGGAATTTGATCTCTGTATGGAGACACGACAGAATAACCCGCATCACTGTTATGCTGTCGGCGAACATATTTTGCATGCCATGCAGGAGACGGCGCCGGACAAGGTTCTGCGGCTTGCCATGCTTTTTCATGACATCTGTAAACCGCAGACACTTTCGATAGACGATGCAGGAGTCACTCATAATAAAGGACATGCCGAAATGGGCAGTGAAATGACGAAACAGATTCTGCGGCGTTTGAAGTTTGACAATGATACGATCCATAAGGTGTCGAAACTTGTCCTTTATCATGACCAGGAGGTCGGACTTACGCCGGGCGGGGTCAGACGGGCGTTGAACCGGATGGGTGAAGATATTTTTGTCATGCTGTTTGCGGTACAGTATGCGGATATCCGTGCACAGAGTGATTATCAGCGGGAAGAGAAACTGCAGAGACTTACACACAAGAAGGAGATCTATGAAGGGATCTGTCAGAGAAAAGAGTGCCTGAGCCTCAAAGATCTGGCAGTTACAGGCAGTGATCTGATTGCGCTCGGTATCCCGGCAGGACGGCAGATCGGAGTGGTATTAAATGACCTGCTGGATATTGTACTGGAGGAACCGGAGCGTAATACACGGGAGGAACTGCTGCGAATCAGTAAAGAAAAAATATAAATTTGTAATGCGGCTGGTACGCAGAACTTTGATTTAAGTTTTCTTTTCATACTTTCCCGTCACTTCTCATAAGATAGGATAGACGACAAAGCGGGGGGTATTCGTGTGAATGACAGAGCGGTCAGTTTATTAGATCATTATGAAATAGAGGTGAATCGCACCTGGAAGGGCCGGGGCGCGATTCTGTGCGATTCGGATCGCGGGTTGCTTATCCTGAAAGAATATTGCGGGCCTGCTGATAAAGTGATATTTCAGGATTTCCTGTTAAAACATATTCATGAGAGCGGTGTTGTACAGGCAGAATCGATCCTGCGCACGAGAGAGGACGAGATGATCGTCTACGATCAGGACAGGGTGCCGTACATTGTGAAGACCTACTATGAGGGACGCGAATGCAATCATCGGGACACGCAGGAGTGCAGGCAGGCTGTTTCGACGCTGGCGAAGCTGCATAATGTTACGGATCTTTCGTCATACGATGCGCTGCAGGAACAGCCCGTATTCCAGATTGAAAAAGAATATGAGAAGCATAACCGGGAACTCAGGAAAGTCAAGAAATTTCTGCGCGAAAAGAGTCAAAAAACGGATTTTGAAATATATTTGATGAAGCATTACGATTATTTCATGAATAATGCCTTGCAAATTACTGATGAATTGCGTTATTATGCCTATGAGGAAGATTCTTATGAATTTCCTGTTGTGTGTCACGGCGATTATCAGTATCATAATATCATGCAGACGCAGGAAGGCAGTGTGCTGATTAATTTCGAGAAGTGTGTGCGGGATTATCCGGTGCGTGATCTGAATCTGTTTCTGCGTAAGATTCTGGAAAAAAATAACTGGTCGCAGACACTTGGTGATATGCTGTTAGAGAGTTATAATAGAGAAAGGAATCTGACGAAGCGGGAATATAAGCAGTTGTACTACCGGATGGCGTACCCAGAGAAGTTCTGGAAGATTGTGAACTTCTATTATAATACGGGTAAAGCATGGATTCCTATGAGAAATATGGAGAAGATAGAGAAACTCTTTGCGCAGGAAAGGGAAAAACAGCTTTTCTTAGAGAGTATATTTAAGTTATGAGTAAAGCGCTGCAGCGGTATGGCAGGACGGCAGCGGAATAGAAAGGATAAGGTTGTAGGATGCACGGAAGAATTTCACAGGCAGCAACAGTCATGATAATGTTAGCACTGCTGATTACCGGCTGTACCTCACAGGCAAGTAATATCGGCATGGCCAAAGACAAGGCGGGGAACGTGGTGGATACCGGTTTTACGGTTAGCACGGTGGGCAGTTATGACTCGGCGGACACAGCGGTGGTTATGTCTGTTGACCAGCAGAACAACAGTGTCACGCTTATGAATATGGATGCCGGCAGACAGTATACACTCTATTATGACGGAACGACCTATGTGACAGATAAATATAACGGTCCCATGACAATCTCTCAGATCAGGGCGGGGGATGTGGTGGATGTCAATTTCCTGAAAGGAAAAAGGCAGATTGCCGGTATTCAGTTATCTCCTAAGGCATGGGTCTATGATAATGTAGAGAATTACGATCTCGGCGGTATCAATAAGACGGCGAGTATCGGCTCAACTACGTACTCTCTGCCGGAAGATGTGGTTGTGCTTTCAGAGGGCAGACGCACGGAAGTCATGGATATTGTGGCACAGGATAAGCTTTCGATCCGCGGAATCGACCATGAGATATACAGTATCAGTGTGGAAAAGGGACACGGTTATCTGCGGCTGAAGAATGATCAGGCGCTGATCGGCGGATGGATCGAAGTGGGCAATACTGTGATCAAAGAGATCTCGGAAGATATGCTCTTAGTGGTGCCGGAAGGAAGCTATCAGGTGTTTCTGTCCAATAACGGTGCAAGCTGTACGAAGGATATTATTGTAGAGCGGGATAAGGAAGTAGTACTGGATGTGGGAGATCTGGAGGTGCCGCAGGATAAGACAGGACGGATACTGCTGTCTGTCACACCGGATACCGCCAGGGTGAAGATCGATAACCGCACAGTGGATATCAGCAATGCAATAGAGCTCCCCTACGGGATTCATCAGATCCAGTTAGAGGCGGAGGGTTATGACTCCCTGATGAAATATATACAGGTGGGTTCGGAGTACGCCAAGATCTCTTTTACATTAGAGGAAAAGAAGAAGAATGACGATTCCTCGATCAGCGGGAACAGTACGCAGGATAAGAAACCCGAGGAGAAAGATGATTCGTCAGTCAGTGAAAATACGCTGAATACGTCCAGTGGAAATAAGGTATACATTGATTCACCGAAGGGCGTTGAAGTATATGTGGACAGCAAGTACGTGGGTATTTCGCCGGTCAGCTTCAAGAAAATAGTAGGAAGTCATACCGTGACGCTTCGCAAGAGCGGATACAAGACCAAGAGTTATACCATATATCTGTATAATGACGGAGAAGACATTACTTACTCCTTTACGGACCTGGAGAAAGAGGGCAGTTCCGTCAGCGGCAATAAGTCATCTTCTGACGACTCTACGAGAGTGGAGAAGGAGCCGGACGTAGAAACCGTTAGCGGCAACATTATTCACCCCTTCGACCCTGACGATGGAAAGGACACGGATGAGCCGGACGAAGAGCCGGGTGCATCAGACGGCGCGGGAACACCAGAGGAACCGGATACATCAGGCGGCGCAGGAACGCCGGAAGAACCGGATACATCAGGCGGCGCGGGAATGCCAGGTATATCCGAAGAACCGGAAGCGTCTGACGGCTTATGAATGCCGGACAAAAATGAGGGTCGGAATGAATAGAAAATATACATATGAAGATTTGTTAGAAATTATCAGGGTGCTGCGGGGGGAGAACGGCTGCCCGTGGGACAAGGTACAGACGCATGAGAGTCTGAAGCCGTGTATGATGGAAGAGGCGGCGGAACTGCTGGCATCCATTCGTATCTACGATCAGACGGGTAATCCCGAAAATATGCGCGAGGAGCTTGGCGACGTATTGCTGCAAGTCGTCATGCATGCACAGATCGCATCGGAGGAAGGACTTTTCACGATGGCAGATGTGGTGGATGAGATCAGCCGTAAGATGGTGCGCAGACATCCGCATGTATTCGGAACGGGCAATGCCGATACACCGGAACAGGTACTTACGAACTGGGAGGAGATCAAGAGGGAAGAAAAGAAGGATAAGGACTGGATCGAATCCCCGCTGCGCGAGATTCCGCGGGAATTACCCGCTCTCACGAGAGCGTCTAAGGTATTGAAGAGAATTGATAAGTATTATGAGGGCGGCAGTACATACGAGCAGAATGTGGACGGGCTGATCCGTTCGGCGGAGGCGCTCCGCGCATGCAGGTCTGATACCTGTAGCAAAGAATTGGAACAGATTATGGCGGATATGCTCCTTAAGCTGTCCGATATCGCAAGGATCAGGAAGATATCGCAGGAACAGGTTCTTACCGATCATATTGAAGACTTAATTGACCGGTATGAAAAGCCAAAGGCTGGCGATTCTGAGAGCAAATAACAAAAAACGACAGAAAGAATTTACATAACACATTTTCGAATCTGCGGATTTATAAAAATACCGGAAAATGCCGTAAAAATGCCTTTTTTATGCTTGACAATGATAGGAAAACCGTGTATAAATGTACGTAGGCGTTTCAAAAGAGAAACATCCGGTAACAATATGAAAACTCATTTAAGAGGAGGAGTTTAAGATGAACAAGACAGAATTAGTTGCAGCTATGGCTGATCAGGCAGGATTATCCAAGAAAGATGCAGAGAAGGCTTTAAAGGCATTCACAGATGTTGTTGCAGACGAACTGAAGAAAGATGGTAAAGTACAGTTAGTTGGCTTCGGTACTTTTGAGGTTTCCAAGAGAGCAGCGAGAGAGGGCAGAAATCCTCAGAGCGGCGCAGTTATGAAGATTGCTGCTTCCAAGGCGCCTAAGTTCAAAGCCGGCAAGGCATTGAAGGACATGCTTAACGCATAAAATCATTGATATAGTTATTGATGAGGAACGATAAAGCCCGTATGCATATGCATATGGGCTTTTCATGTACAGGATCGTACAGAAAGGTATAGAGAGGAGCAGCATTATGAGACTGGATAAATATTTAAAAGTTTCCCGTCTGATCAAGCGCCGCACAGTGGCGAATGAGGCGTGTGACGCAGGCAGGGTGCTTGTCAATGACAAGCCGGCGAAAGCATCGACAAATGTCAAGGCAGGGGATACGATCACGATCGGCTTCGGGAATAAGGAAGTTAAAGTGGAGGTTCTGGATGTACAGGAGACTGTGCGCAAGGAGGAGGCGAAGGAATTGTTTCGCTATCTGACATAAGAAATCGTTACAATTTACATGTACGCCAGATCTTGCATTTATTTACAATAATTTGGTGTGAATAGTAACAGGAAATCAGGCATATTCTGCCCGGGTCAGACATACATTTAACAAGTAGCATAACTGTGCGGCACGCCGTGTCCGGCAGTTTCGGGAGGATAATGTATGGAAGATCTGAATCATGTGAATAAAAGACCCCATAAGCTTATGCTCACTGACAGAAGGACATGTACCATAAGCGGTGTCAACGATGTGCTGTCTTTTGACGTTAATGAGATCCTGTTGGAAACGGAACAGGGCATGTTGATGATTAAAGGTACACAGCTGCATGTAAGCAGACTGTCACTGGACAAAGGAGAGGTGGATGTAGACGGCCGGATCGACAGCTTTACCTATTCGGAGAACGCCGGGTACGGCGCGAAAGGTGAGTCGTTTATCGCTAGACTATTTAAGTAGTTCTTGGGGGAATCGCAGGGTATGAGTCAGGGCATTGTGCAGGAAATTACTTTTTTTCTACATTCCGTTCTTATGGGTCTGATTATAACATTTGCCTATGACTGGGTTCTGATCTTCAGGAAGCTTTTCAGGCATGGGAGAATATTAATATCCATTGAAGATATATTATACTGGTTCGCGTGCGGGATCGGTGTATTCTATATGCTTTACAGGGAAAACGACGGGGTTCTGAGATGGTTTGCCGTGATGGGGGCAGCGCTCGGAATGCTTTTCTATAAGGTAACGGTAAAAGAACGTTTTGTATACATTATGTCAACACTAATACACAAGATAATGTGGTTCATAACTCGTATCATACAAGTTGTGCTAAAACCCCTAAAATGCCTATTTTCCGCGGTTCGAAGGTTTGTTCGATTCGTGAAGAGGAAATTCAAAAAAGTAAAAGAATTTATTAAAAAACGGTTGACGGTTTTCATAAAAACCCTTAGAATAATTTTATGTAAACATTAATTGGCGGCGAAAGAGGGGTATTATCGACAGCATGGCAAAAAAAGCAGCATATCGTAGGAAGCGCCAGAACAAGATGGGCATGCTTTTGGTTACCACAGTTGTTTTGATCATGCTGATTGTGGTCGCGGTAAAGAGTGTTGAACTTCGTGACAAACGTGCTACCTATATGGCAAGGGAAGAAGCTTTAATGCAGGAGATTGAGGCAGAAGAGGCGAGAGCGGAAGAGATCGCGGAATATGAGAAATATACACAGACCAAGAAATACGTGGAAGAGATCGCGAAAGAGAAGTTAGGGCTTGTGTATGAGGGCGAGATCATATTTAAAGATGAAAAGTAAGCAGGTTTTGGATAAAGTTCCGGAATCTGCTTTTTCGTGGTAATAATCCGGACAACCCTCTCATATATTGAATATTGGTAACCGCTGCGTGCAAAAACCGTCGTGGGTGCGAATGTTGGCGAGAGCAGATTATGAGGGAGGCATGTCATGAGAAAACAGGCACAAGTGAAGGACGATAACAGGATTACGATCATACCGGAATACGGCAGGCAGAGACTCCTGAATTATGCGGAGTCTTTCAGGGACCTGGCGGATCTGTTTGAGGAGGAAGAGGGCGGTACGGGCGCAGTCATCGGACACAAACAGGACAGGCGGGATTATCTGTGGCAGCGCAAACTGCAGGAAAATCAGGGACTTCTGGCGGAGCACCTCAAGGAAATGGCGCATATTATGGCGGAAGTGGCGAAGGAGACCTGCCTGTATCATCCGATGAGCGAGAGAAGATACCGGCAGATGGCGAAGCTGTTGCGGGAGTCCGGTATACAGCTGCGGAATTATTTCGAACTGGAACATGAGGACGGTCATGTTGAGATCAGTCTGACAATGAAGACGATCTCCGAGAAATATGTGAGACTGCGAGAAAACGAACACATATCGGTGGAGGATGTGGCGGATTTTATATCGGTTGCCAACAATACAAGACTTCGCCCGGCGAAGAATGCGCCACTGTATCTGACACCCGAGTGGAGTACTTATTATTTTCTGGAGGAGCCGGTTTATCATCTGCTGACCGGAGTGGCGAAGGCAGTCAAGGAAACGGAACATATATCGGGGGATAATTACTCTTTCTACGAAGCGGAAGATGGCAGGATGGTGACTATTCTTTCGGACGGCATGGGTTCCGGTGAGAAGGCGTGCAGCGGGTCGGAGCGGGTAATTGAACTGACGGAGCGCTTGCTGGAGGCGGGATTCCGCAAAGAAGCGGCGATACAGATGATCAACGGCGCACTGGCGGCAGCAGGCCAGGAAGAAAATATGTCCACACTCGATTTATGTGATATGAATCTGTATACCGGAGAGTGTGAATTTATTAAAGTCGGGGCTGCATGTACGTATATTAAGCGCGGGCGGCTGGTGGACAGGCTGTCGGCGCAGAATTTTCCATTGGGCGTCTTTGGTCAGTTAGAGCCGGAAGTGCTGTATAGGACGCTGCAAAACGGCGACTATGTGATTATGCTGTCTGACGGCGTCATGGATGCGCTTTCACAGGGGATCGGAGAAGAAGTGCTGCCGGAGATTATCGGTAAGATGGAGTTTTCCAATCCAAATGAAATCGCCAATCAGATACTGGCATATTGTCTCAAACAGAGCAAAGGGCAGATCAGAGACGACATAACGGTGCTGGTGGTCGGTGTCTGGGATCAGACAGAGGATTGCAATTTATAGCAGAAATGAATATGATGGAACTATATTCTAACATTCAGGATAAGGAAATCATCACGGCCCGATACAGGTCTGATGAGCATGGAATTACAATGGCGGATACTACATACAATAAGGTGGTTAGTTTCATAGACAGATATCAGATGATCAGAGCCGGTGATCTGGTAGCTGCCGGTGTGTCAGGCGGCGCGGATTCCGTCTGTCTGCTGCATATCCTGTGGAGACTGTCGAAGCAGATGCCCTACCGGCTTCTTGCTGTGCATGTAGACCACGGCGTCCGGGCGGAATCTTCGCGGGATGCGGCATATGTGCAGCAGCTGTGTAAGACTATGGAGATTCCCTTTTATCTGCATAATGCGGACATGAACGGATACGCGGCGGTGCATGGAATATCGGCGGAGGAAGCAGGCAGACAGATACGGTATCATGCATTTGACCAGGTGCTTGCCGAAAAGCGTCAGGGATCGCAGCGCTGTCTGACTGCCGTCGCACATAATGCCAACGACAGGGCGGAGACTATGTTGTTTCATCTTTTCAGGGGAAGCGGGATCAAGGGGCTTGGCTCGATTCAGCCGGTCAGGGGTTCGGTGATTCGGCCGCTCCTGTGTCTGGAGCGGGTGCAGATCGAGCAGTATCTTGCGATGCAGGGGCTTGATTATTGCCTGGACAGCACCAATGAGGAGGACGGGTATACCCGTAACAGGATACGGCATCATATTCTGACCTATGCGGAGCAGGAAATCTGCGTCGGTGCGGTGGCCCATATGGGTGAACTGGCGGATATTCTGTCGGAGACAGAAAGTTATCTGGGGAAACAGGCGGAGAAACTATACGGGATCTATGTGGAGGAAATTGCGCCGCAGCGTGCTGCACCGGATAAGAGACAGGCTGCGGATGCGGAACAGACCGCAGTGCCGGAGAGACTTGTCGTGCGGGGCAGAGAACTTTTATCGGAAGAGCCCGTCATGTATAAGAGAGTGCTCCTCATCTGTATGGAACGGCTTGTCCCATACAGAAAAGACATAACCGGGCAGCATATTACGGACCTCGTGCGCCTGATCGGACGGGACGGCAGCAGGCAGTTATCGCTTCCCTACGGAATCAGGGCGCGGAAGGAGTATGACCGGTTATTTTTATACAGAGAACCGGAAGAAGACGCAGTGCAGGCAGCGGAGGATATGGACTATGGGGCAGCGCTAAAGGAGTATGTGGTCGAGCCGCCGATGGATGTTTTGGTACCGGAAGAAGGCACTTATACGTTTACGTTACTGGATGGTAATGCCGCATTTTGCAAAAAACAACAAAATATTCCTGAAAACAGATATACGAAATGGTTTGATTATGATAAAATAACTACGTCTGTGCTGTTGCGCACAAGACGGCAGGGAGATTATCTTACCATTGATACCGCGCTTCATAAGAAATCGGTTAAAGAGTATATGATCAATGAAAAAATCCCGAAGAGCCGGCGCGACAGTATGTATATACTGGCTGACGGGCCGCATATTATGTGGGTGCCCGGGTATCGGATCAGCCAGAATTATAAAGTTGATGAGAATACAAGGCGTATCTTGCAGGTACAGCTAAGAGGAGGATTTCATGGCGGAACGAATCGAAGTACTGTTGAGTGAGGAAGAGGTGGACAGACGTATTCAGGAGATCGGAGACCAGATTTCCAGAGATTATGCAGGCAGACAGGTGCATTTGGTTTGTGTACTCAAGGGCGGCAGTTTCTTTATGTGCGAGCTTGCCAAGCGGATCACCGTACCGGTATCGATTGATTTTATGTCTGTGTCCAGCTATGGTAAAGACACGAAGTCCAGCGGCGTGGTCAGAATCGTTAAGGATCTGGATGAATCGCTTACAGACAGACATGTATTGGTAGTGGAGGATATTGTGGATTCCGGCAGAACACTGAGTTATCTGCTGGAGATGCTGAAGGACAGGGGACCTGAGGATGTGCGGTTGTGTACATTGCTTGACAAGCCGTCCCGAAGAGTGGTAGACGTTAAGGTGGATTATACCGGATTCGAGATCCCTGATGAATTTGTGGTGGGCTACGGTCTGGATTACGACCAGAAATATCGTAATCTGCCCTACGTCGGTATTGTAAAATTTGATTAATACGATAATGAGAGAGGTTTTACTTTGAACAGGAATAACAGAAGTTTTTATGTATATTTTGCAATTATCCTTGGTCTGCTGGTATTTACTGTCTGGCTCGGTACGGCGAGAGTATCAAGCAGCAGCTATACAATGGGCGAACTGATAAAGCAGATAGAGAACAATCAGGTTGCGGTTGTCGATATCTGCCCGAATAAAGATACGCCGACGGGATCATTGGAGATTACGTTTAAGAACGGGCAGGAGGCTGTCTTAAATGTCACGGATGTGACGGAGGCGGAGCAGCTGATCAGAAGTTACGGACTCGACCCCAGAGTGCAGGGGGTTCCTGAGGAAAACTGGTTCTTGAACAGCGTATTTCCGATTCTGCTTGTGGTAATTGTATGTGCCTTCTTCTTTGTAATGATGAACGCGCAAAACAGCGGGGGCGGCAGCAACGGCAAGATGATGAATTTCGGCAGAAGCCGTGCCAAACTGACACTGGGCGGAGAGAATACGATCAAGCTCAACGGCGTGGCCGGACTTCAGGAAGAAAAAGAAGAACTGCAGGAGATTGTGGAATTCTTAAAAGAGCCGGGGAAATTCACGAAAGTCGGGGCGAGGATTCCCAAGGGCATACTTCTGGAGGGCGCGCCCGGTACCGGTAAGACGCTGCTTGCGAAGGCGGTTGCGGGAGAGGCGAATGTGCCGTTCTTCAGCATATCGGGATCGGATTTTGTGGAGATGTTCGTCGGCGTCGGTGCATCCCGTGTACGGGATATGTTTGCGGAAGCAAAGAGACATGCACCCTGTATTATTTTTATAGACGAGATTGATGCGGTGGCGAGACGACGTGGCACGGGCATGGGCGGCGGTCACGATGAGCGTGAGCAGACGCTTAATCAGCTGCTTGTAGAGATGGACGGGTTCGGTGTCAATGAGGGCATTATCGTGATGGCGGCGACCAACCGGGTAGATATTCTGGACCCTGCGATCTTGAGACCGGGTAGATTCGACCGGAAGATTGCGGTATCGCGGCCGGATGTGAAGGGCAGGGAGGATATCCTGAAGGTGCATTCCAAGAATAAACCGCTGGGAGAAGATGTGGATCTGCAGCAGATCGCGCAGACGACCGCCGGATTTACGGGGGCAGATCTGGAGAATCTTCTGAATGAAGCGGCCATCAATGCCGCCATGGATAAACGGGCATTTGTGAAGCAGGGAGATATCAAGAAAGCTTTTGTCAAGGTAGGGATCGGTACGGAGAAGAAGAGCCGTATTATTTCCGATAAGGAAAAGAGAATCACAGCGTATCACGAGGCGGGTCATGCGATTCTGTTCCATGTTCTTCCGCAGATGGAGCCGGTTTATATGGTGTCGATTATTCCGACCGGCGCGGGGGCAGCAGGCTATACGATGCCGCTTCCCGAGAAGGATGATATGTTCCAGACGAAAGGGAAACTGTTAGAGGATATCATGGTATCGCTCGGAGGGCGAATTGCGGAAGAAATCATATTTGACGATATTACAGGCGGCGCGTCGAGCGATATTAAACATGCGACCAAAGTTGCCCGCAGAATGGTAACGTATTACGGTATGTCGGAAAATATCGGTGTGATCAATTATGACGACGATGACGATGCCGTATTTATCGGTAAAGATCTGGCACACGCGAAGAGCCATAGCGAGGCTGTTTCCGGAGAGATCGATAAGGAAGTAAAAGCGATTATAGATGACTGTTACCGCAAGGCGAAGGAGATTATCTTAGAGCACACGGATGTGCTGCATCGCTGTGCACAGCTTCTTCTGGAAAAAGAGAAGATTAATCGTGCCGAGTTCGAGGCGCTTTTTGATGTAAAAGAAGAGCAGGCGAATGTTTCCGAAGGAGAAGTAGAAAAAGAATTGTAAGTATTGCACAAAAACCAACATTAAAAATTGTAATATTTGTGAATCCTTAGTATTGTGGGCTGACAGGTGCTATGCTATTATACTACTTGTAACCCCCAATACATTATATAGTTTTTTGCTATACCCCATAAGAAAGAAATACCTTCTCTAAAAAAGACAGTTTTACGAAGCTGTCTTTTTTACTTTGTGTGAAATGGTCTAAAATTCTTGAATATCCACAATATATAGTATAAAATAAAATGTGCGCAGTAATATATATAAGATATTTTTCGAGTTGAGGAAGGTGCCGCGATTATGGATATCAGCCAATTTCAAAAAGCAGAGAAGAATCAGCAGTATATGTCCTCCATGCGACCGGTCTTTAACAGAAAGGCTCTTTTTTCAGATATGACGGAGGATTATGTATGCCCGCCCGAACCGAGTGCATACGGAGAGGTCAACATACATTTCCGGTCTGCGAGAAATAATATTGACCGGGTGTTTATCGTGAGTAAGGGTGAGAAACACCTTATGCTTAAAACGGAAACGGATGATTACTTTGATTACTATTCTTATTCGATCCAGTTGGAGAATGAGAAGCTGGTTTATTATTTTGAAGTGCAGGCGGGGAAGATCGTCTGTTATTATGACACGCGAGGCGTCTGCAAGGACATCAATGTGTACTATCATTTCCGGCTGATTCCGGGCTTTAAGACACCGGAGTGGGCCAAGGGTGCGGTATTTTATCAAATTTACGTGGACCGCTTCTATAACGGCGATCCCGCAAACGACGTGCTGACGAATGAGTATCAGTACATCGGGGATAAGACGGTCAAGGTGGAGAACTGGGATAAGTATCCCGCAACAATGGGTGTCAGGGAGTTCTACGGCGGCGATCTGCAGGGGGTGCTGGATAAGATGGATTATCTGCAGGATCTCGGTGTGGATGTGATTTATTTTAATCCGTTGTTTGTATCTCCTTCCAACCACAAATATGATATTCAGGATTATGACTATATAGATCCTCATTTTGGAAAGATTGTCCATGATGAAGGAGAACTGCTCGCGCACGATCAGCATGAAAACCGCTTTGCAACACGATATATAGACCGGGTATCTAATAAGGATAATTTAGAGGCGAGTAACGCACTGTTTGCGGAAGTGGTGAAGGAAGCGCACAGAAGGGGTATGAAGGTCATTCTGGACGGCGTGTTCAATCACTGCGGGTCTTTTAACAAATGGATGGACAGAGAGAGGATCTATGAACACGCGGAGGGGTATGAGAAGGGCGCTTATATTACACAGGACAGCGCATACCATGAGTATTTTCAGTTTCATGACAGCCACAGATGGCCATATAACGGATCTTATGACGGGTGGTGGGGACATGATACGCTTCCGAAGCTTAATTATGAAAACTCCAGACATCTGGTGGACTATGTATTATATATTGCGAGAAAATGGGTATCACCGCCGTATAACGTGGATGGCTGGAGACTTGATGTGGCGGCGGATCTGGGGCATTCCCCCGAATTTAATCACTATTTCTGGAAGGAGTTCCGCAAGACCGTGAAGATGGTAAATCCCGAAGCTATCATACTGGCGGAGCATTACGGCAGTCCGGTGGACTGGCTGCAGGGTGATGAGTGGGATACGGTCATGAACTATGATGCCTTTATGGAGCCGGTGACCTGGTTCCTGACGGGTATGCAGAAGCACAGTGACGACTACCGGGAAGACTTAAGAGGCAATGCCGACAGCTTCTGGGGGGCGATGCAGCATCACAGCGCGAGCTTTACAACCCCGTCTCTGCAGGTAGCCATGAATGAGCTGTCTAATCATGATCATTCACGGTTCCTGACCAGAACAAACAGGCGAGTCGGCAGAACGAATACACTGGGACCCGAGGCGGCAAACGCAGGAGTGAATAAAGCCGTCATGCGGGAGGCAGTAGTGATCCAGATGACGTGGCCCGGCGCACCGACGATTTATTACGGGGATGAAGCAGGTGTATGCGGGTTTACCGACCCGGATAACAGACGTACCTATCCGTGGGGACATGAAGATCATGAATTGATAGAGTTTCACAGGGAGATCATCAGGATCCACAAAGAGCATAAGGAATTTCTGACAGGCTCGTTGAAATATATGGAGGCGGATTATAACGTCATCGGGTACGGCAGGTTTACGAGACAGGGACAGTCCGTGATTCTGGTCAATAACAATGATCATGAGATCACCAAAGAAATGGGTGTGTGGTATCTGGGCGTTCCGAAAGAATGTATGATGAAACAGCTTATGCTGACTACCGCGGACGGGTATTCGACAGAGGAGAAAGAGTATCCGGTCATATCCGGCAAGGTTTCCATTACGCTGCCGGCCACATCGGCGATTATCCTGCGGTATGAGGACCCGACGCTTAAGAGTTTCCTGCAGTTTGAATAGACTGAAGAAACAGGATTAGAAAAAATAACGGCAGTATGACAAAAAAGACTTAAACCTTGTGGTTCGGGTCTTTTTTGCTTTGCCCAGAGGTCTGTGGATGAATTTTTGGAAAGCGTGCAGAAAGGAAGCAAATATCTGGGCAGTCATGGCGGTCGTTCTTTTTTTGTCCGGATAAATGAAGTACTGTCTGACCAATATTTTGAAAAAATATATCAAGCTAAATATTAAGCAAAATAAAAAATTGATAAGCTAAAATAAGCTAATTTAAATTGTAAGAAAATTTATAAAAAGGACAAACATACAAAAATCAAAAAAATACGAAAAATCCACAAATGAAAGTCAATATACAGATATGTTTGGCAAAAATCATATATTAAAATGTTAGATAATAAGGGGTATTTGTGAGATATAAACAAAAAGCAATCTTAAAATTAAGCTAAAAAATCAATATGTATTAGGTAAATTATATGCTACTTTAAACTTATATTATTATTTGCACTCGTAGATGCCAATATAGAAGGGAGAAGGTAAGAGATGGTAATAGGAAAAATGAGAAGAGCATGTAAACGTGGTCTGTCCATCGCGCTTGCAGCGGCGGTTATGGCAGCCTCGGCTCCTCAACTTTCTGTTACGGCTATGGCACAGGAAGAGGGAATGACTGTTCAGGAAGAAATAACCGATCAGAGTTCCGAAGTAGTGACAGAACCGACAGATACAGAAGGTGAAGATTCTCCGGGTGAGGATTCCGCGCAGGATAAACCGGCGGATGAGAGCCAGACGGATCAGGAGGGGGAAAGTGAGGCGGGAGAAGATAAAGAAGATCCCGACATGACGAAAGACGATATGGAGAATCCTGATCAGGAGGAAGATCCGGAAGCAAAGGATGATGCGGATGGCACAGATGATCAGGAAGAGTCCGATGTAAAAACAGACGACAAGAAAGATGAAGAAGATGAGGAGTCTGAAGAACCCGAGGAGAAGCCCGTAGAGGTGGAGAGGAAGGTTTATTATGCATCCGTGCAGAGTGAAGATGAGACGATAGAGGGTAAGACGATCTTCGAGGAAAATTTTGATTCTCAGACGTTGGGAACCGAGATCTCCGGCGATGCAGGAACAGGCACCATAGCGCAGTTAGCTGATGGCAATATGGCAGTTGAATATGATGTGGACTTGTCAGGGGCTGATGCCTGGACAGATATTTTCCAGGCGCAGATTACGGTATCTCCCGCGTATACGGCGGAAATTACGGAGAAGATGACACTGAGCTATGACGTGTATTTCCCGCATACCACAGGCGACGGCGGGGTAAGCGATATCGGAACCATGAAGGCGAAGGCGATACTTAAGGTGGGCGATGACTGGACCTGGACGGAAGGTGACGGGCAGTTGTATGACTTTGCTTCCAAAGATCTGGTGCAGGATGAGGTAAGCGGCTACAGCAAGCTTCATATCGTTATGGACTTAAGTGAAGAGACAGGGTGGAATGCAGGAGAGATCACATCCATTCCGGCAATCATACTTTGTCTGGCAGGTGATGTCAGCACCTATAAAGGGAAGCTGTATCTGGATAACGTTGTGTTGAAGGATACGTCCGCACCGTCCGGAGAAGAGAAACCGGGTGACGAAGACGTTGTGCTTTATCAGAGCAATTTTGATGACCAGGCGGCTGATACAGAACTTGCCAAAGGAACGGTAAAACAGCTGGCAGACGGCAATATGGCGATTGAATACAGCGCCGACTTATCTGCGTCAACAGCGTGGACAAACATGTTTCAGGCGGATTCCTTATCACTGGACACGCCTTACGACGCTTCCAAAGCCGGGAAGATGAACATGAGTTATGATGTGTATTTTCCAGACGATGCGGATGCGGCCAATACATTGGACACGGTGAAGGGTCAGGCAGTGCTCAGAAATGGCGGAGAATGGGATTGGATGGAGGCCAGTGAACTGCCGGCCTATACGAAAGCAGATCTGGTGCCCGGTGATGTAACAGGCTATCAGAAACTGCATGTTTCCATTGACATTCAAGAGGGATCTGACTGGACGCTTGCGGATCTTACGGATCTCAGAGCATTCACGCCATGTCTTGCAGGTGATGTCAGTCATTATAACGGCAAGATGTATCTGGATAATGTCGTTCTGACAGCGACACCGGCCTCTTCGGAAGAAGAAAATCCGGGTAATACGGAAGACATGATCTATGAGAATAACTTTGATACAGAGACGGATGCAAGTTTTGTGAAAGCGGAATCGGGTGAAGCGGAACCTGCGCTTGCAGAGCTTGCGACCGGCAATAAAGCCATCAAGTATACGGTAGATTTGACAGGTACGACAAGCTGGGCGACGATCTTTAAGGCACAGATCAACCTGCCGCAGGCATATACTAAACCGGTCAGTGATAAGGTCGTTATGAGTTATGACGTATATTTTCCGGAGACAAGCGTTACGGAGAACTTTAAGACGATCAAAGCGCAGGCCGCATTGAAAGTCGGAGCCGACTGGACATGGGTAGATCAGAAATCCTGGCCGGCGATTACTGCGGAGAAATTGACCGACAGCGGTATAGAGGGATATAAGAAGTTCCACGTGGAGATTGATATGAACGATTTCCAGACGTGGGACGGATCGGGTAATGTAGATTATCCTTTTAAGGATATCACGCCAATCCAGACGGTGATTCCCTGTCTTGGCGGTGACGTCAGCGGATATGTTGGCGATGTGTATCTGGACAATCTGATAGTGAAAGCGGTCAGTGAGTCCGGCGGAGATCTGCCCGATGTGGAAGGGGACCTCGTATTGGAACTGGATGCATCCGCATGGGAGGTTGCTGCAGAGCCTTATCAGTATGCCGGAACATCTACGGTTAGAAACGAGACGATCGGCGGTAAGAAATATCTGGTGGCAGCCATGGATTATTCCGCAAATAAAGCGACAGGATGGAGTGAGGCGAAGTTCGATTATACACATCCGGAGTCGGTTGGCACGCTGAAGGGATATAATGCATTTAAGGCGGACGTGTACTATAAAACGACATCGAAGACGCAGGGCAGTTTGGCCATGAAGATATTCAGTAACAGTCCGTCGATTAACAAAGACACGGATGTACCCGAAGGAGAGCCGGTGACAATCGAGGGGCTGGAAGGATATTATAAGGCGGAGTATGTATTAGGCCTGAAAATAACGGATGGAGCCTTTACGGGTCTGACACTTGGTATGGTAGGTAAGAATACGGACTATGTGGGGGATATCTATTTTGACAATATGAGATTTACGCAGGTGCGCGAGGATGACATCTATGTGGACTCCACACTTCTTCCGAAGAAGGGCCCGGGTATCAAAGTGACTGATGAGGGACGAAAGATTGAGACTGCAAGTGGTCAGAAAGTGGATATCACAAAGGAAGCCGCGCTGGTGGACGGTAACGCGACAGAGGCAACGAAGAATCTGTATGCATACCTGAAAGCGGTTGGTGAGTCTGACAGTGTGATCTTCGGACATCAGAACGATACCCACCATAAGGCGGGAACCGCAGGCGACGGATTCTCCACTTCCGATACAGAGGACGTTACGGGTAGTATCGCCGGTGTGGTTGGTATTGATACCTTGTCCTTGACAGGTAACGAGGCATCAGACTGGAATACGCCGGAAGCGGAAAGAATTGCAAATGTGGCGGATATTACGAGAAAAGCGGCAGCGGACGGCGCACTGATTACACTTTCTGCGCATATGCCGAATTTCGATGTGATTGACCAGAGAGTAAAAGCATATGAGGCATCCGGCGGGACGCTTACCGGAAGTGACGGCGTCGGTTACTGGACGGCTGCGGACGGTTCCAGACAGTATAACTTCTCGGGATATACGCCCGGAACATTGACGGGAAATGTCGTGACAAGAATTATGCCGGGACAGGATCTGAACTATCTCTATACCGATTATCTGGATCTGGTTGCGGATTATGCGAATGCTGTAGAGGAAGACGGCATTACCATTCTGTTCAGACCCTTCCATGAGAATACGGGAAGCTGGTTCTGGTGGGGCGCGGCGCTCTGCGATGAACAGGCCTATATCAACTTATACCGCTACACGGTAGACTATCTGAAGGAGACTAAGGGCGTACATAATATTCTGTATGTATACGGACCGGGCAGCGAGGCGGCGAATGTTGCGGAGTATGGAGCAAGATATCCGGGCGACGCATACGTGGATATGATTGGATACGACATGTATCATTCTAATCCGTCTCAGGAGAACGAGGCTGCTTTCCTGAATAATGTTAAGAGCCAGAATGCGATTTTACGAGAGTTTGCAACAGCCCACGATAAATTGTATGCCATCACAGAGACCGGTGTGGCTGATGGCGACATAGCATTAAAGCGTACCGGCAATGATGTCAAGGACTGGTACATGCAGTTACTGGATAATCTGGATGGCGAGGGCGTAAGTTATTTCCTCGTATGGGCGAATTTCAGTGAGAACGGCAGTTTCTATTTACCGTACGTGGTGGAGAAGAAAGCCGACGGTATTCTGCACGGACACGAGATGCTGGATGAGTTTATTGAGTTCTATAATGACCCCAGAAGTGTGTTCGCGACGGATATGAGCAATGAGTTCAAGAGTATTACAGGTGTCACAAATACGACAGCGGGTAAAGAAGTCGTATCGGGATACATTATATCACCCCAGTCAGGCGACAGAATCCTTCCGAAGCCGGACGGACAGGGAACCCGCATTACGGCCAGAATATCGGGGATTGAAGCGACAGCGGATGTTCGTTATGTCATTACGACGGATTATGATTTGGAAGTTCTTACGGCTTCTTACAATGAACAGGAAGGCGTGTGGGAAGCAGTTTTGGAGGACAGTTCCCTGATGAGTCTGGGTACGGGCATCGGAACCATCGCGCTCATGGCCGGTGATAAAGAAGTGTCGCTAATCAAGGCTAAGTTCAATATGGAAGAAGTAGAACAAGATGATATGGTTCCGGAGGACTTCGAAGGATATAGCGGGGATGATCAGCAGCTCGGTCTCGTATGGGCGACAAACAAAGACACCGGCAGCGAAATTACCCTGTCACTGACAGATGATAAAGAAAAGGTATTTGGCGGAGACTACGGTCTGCAGATGGATGTCACCCTTCTTAACGGCAATGCATGGGCAGGCGCTACGAAGAGCTTTGCGGCAGACTGGAGCGAGGGTAATGCGCTTGAACTGTATACGATACCGGAGCGCAACGGACAGAAGGTCGTTGTACAGGTTACAAGCGGCGGCGTAGTATGGGAGGTATATCTGCAGGAATTTGAAGCGTATACGGCCAATGCGGCAAGCGGAATACCTGTTAAGGTAACGATTCCTTTCAGCGCATTTGTAGACAGGGATGGTAAAGGCGCGGCATTTGACCCGACTGCAATAGAGAGCATTGGGCTCTGGTGTAATGCGATTGCAAAAGAAGGGGTGGATTTCCCGCTTCGCACGACATTATATTATGATGAGATCAGGGTGGTGCAGACTGCGCAGACAGGCGTAAGCGTAGAAGGCACGGCGAAAGAAGGCATCTGGTTTAAGGCGATTCCGGACCAGACATATACCGGAGCGGCAATCAAGCCGGATGTGGAAGTTTATGATGGCGCCAGACTTCTGACAAAGAATAAAGATTATACATTGACATACCGCAATAACGTTAAAGTAGGATCGGAAGCAAAAGTAATCATTCACGGCAAAGGCAATTACAAGCAGAAGCTGGAAGGCTATTTCGCGATCGAGCCTAAAGCATTAAGCGCGCAGATGGCGCAGGCGCCCGAGTACATGATCTGCGATGGTACAGAGCAGAATATTAAGGTAGTTGTCAAGGACGGCAAGAGAACGCTGAGCAGCAGAAGTGATTATACACAGGAGATTACTTATAAAGGTCAGACTGTTACGAAGGCGAAAGAGACCGGTATATACAATATTAAGATTACAGGCAGGAATAATTACAAAGGCGAAATCAGCCTGTCCTGTGAGCTGGTGGAGGATAAGATACTCTTAAGTGATGCTGTTATACAGCTTAAACCCGCCGCTTTGAATTACAATAACGGAGAACCGGTAACTTATAAGGATTCACAGATCGTTGTGAAGCTGAATAAGAAGCCTGTTTTGCAGAAAGAGGGAGATGTTGTAAATTATACGGTTTCTTATGAGAACAATACGGAACCCGGTACTGCTACTGTTGTGATCAGAGCAGGTGCAGACAGTAAGTATATAGGAAGCTGCCGTAAGGACTTCACTGTGAAAGGAATTACCTTCTCAGCCAAGACGATTACAATGAGCGGATTTGTAAACAAGGTTAATTATACGGGCAAGCCTGTTTTCCAGAATGTGGTATTGAAGGAGAAGACATCCAATGAGACGCTGAAAAAGAATGTTCACTACAGTATCTCTTATGAAAATCATGTAAGTGCAGGAAAGGCAACGATGATTATTACCGGTCTCGGAAAATACAGCGGTACGATCAAGAAGACTTACACGATCTCAAAAGTAAAGTTGACAGCTGATATGATCGGCAGTAAGACGATCGAGGTTAAACAGAATCGTGCGGGAGCAACTCCTGACGTAACAATTATCTATCAGGGCAGCAGGCTGACAAAAGACAGGGACTATAAGCTGACCTATACGAACAATAAGAACATTACAACAGATACAAAGAAAGCGTATATCAGTATCAACGGTATCGGAAACTTTACAGGCAAGCTGAATAAGGCCGTAGAGTTGAAGATCAGCCCTAAGTCATGGTTAAGCAGCGATATCACCGTGGAAGTGCCGGATGCAAAATATTATAGCTTCAAGAGTAAATATATGCCGGCGCCGGTCGTACGTGACAATGGTAAAACGCTTGTTAAAGGGCAGGACTATACAGTAACGTATGAGGCGAATACCAAGGCAGAAATCGGCGATATTACGCAGAAACTCGACGGGCATACGGCGAAGGCGATCATTACAGTCAAGGGTCCGGATTACGTTGCGGAGGCGGACGGTGCTGACAACAGAGTCGTTGAGTTCCGTATTGCAGGCAGAATGATTAAAGATGCAAAGGTGACGGTTAAGAATCCGCAGTATTTCAGTCAGAGTGGAACATGGCCGAAGGAAGAGGATCTGGAAGTACGATATAAGGGAGAACTTGTGAACCCGAGTGCGTACGAGATCATATCCAGAGATACGGTCACTGACCGGGGCAGAAGAACTCTGGTTATTCAGGGTAAAGGACAGTATGCCGGCACAAAGAAAGTGACGTATTTGGTCGAGGCAAAGGGAATCTATGATAACTGGACACAGGAGGCAGTGCGAATGCTGTCAAATGTGGTAGAGATTTTCCAATAGGGTATTAGACAAGCCAGCCCATATGCTGGAAAGCGGTGCAGGATGATATCATCCGCACCGCTTTCTGCTATATATCTTTCTGCGAGTATTTCCAATATGCAAGGAGAATTCCGGCAGCTGCCAGTCCCATACCGGGTAGTACTTTTCCGATGTCCAGACTCATGCAGGTAATAAGATCAGCGCCTTCGGCGTATCCAAATGGCGTGATATATTTCAAAAACCCGGCGCTGTCTGAGATATTGGCTACAATATTCAAAAAGTACATAACCGTCGCAAGTCCTAAGCCAATACCGAGACCGCCGTGCTTTAAGAAAGCGGAAATGCCGAAGCAGATCCCTGCCAGTTCAACTTGTACCAGGAAGTAAGAGAAATGCAATAAACAAATTTCGTTTTGAGGAATATCTTCACCGATCGCCGTTATGGATATTATTGATAACAGGAAAACAGCTATATTCATGATCAGGATCTGCAGCAGCACCGCCGCCAGCTTCCCTGTAACAATACTGACTCTGCTCACCGGATGTGTCAGCAGAAATTCCGCAGTCTTTTCTTTCTCTTCTTTGGCAAGTGCACCGATGCCGAGCAGTGACGCAAAAAAGGCACCGCCCAGCCCCAGAATATTACCGCATTCAACGGCGTAGAAGCCAACCAGCGTGCCGAAATTCAACTGATCCATCCCGAAAGCAGCGGTGAAAGAACCCATAGAGGAAAACATTTTGTTTACCCCTTTCATTTCTGCTTCCATCTCCGGATACATAAATATACATATTACGATAAAAAAGCCGATGGAGATGGTCCAAATGAGCAGGGATTTCCATCCTTGCTTTAATTCGTGTTTTATAAGCGTCATCATTTTCTTTTATTCTGCCTTTCCTGTATTATGGTTTACGAACATGTGCAAACAGCGCACAGGCACAAAGCTCTAAATTGATAATCAGTTTCACCAGCCCGTTTCTCAAGGCAGGTTTTATTCGTAGTAGTGCATAAAGATCTCTTCCAGATCAGGGTTCGAAATGGAAAGATCTGTTATATCCTCTTTGTTAAGCATACTTAACAGCTGTTTGATGTCGCCGCTGTAGAGAAAGCTTACGGTGCCTGTTACGGCTTCTACATTGCGTATGGTGTCGGACTCTTCGATATGCATACGGCCGCAGACTGTGACTCGCTTGACGTTTGTCCTGGACAAGGTTTCGACGCTGTCACAGGTTATGATGCGTCCTTCCCGGATAATGGCTGCCCGGGAGCAGTTGTGCTGTATCTCTGTCAGAATATGGCTGGAGATAAATATGGTCGTGCCCTGCCTGTTTCTTTCTTCCAGAAGGTTAAAAAATTCCCGCTGCATCAAGGGATCGAGTCCGCTGGTGGGTTCGTCCAGAATCAGAAGATCCGGAGAGTGCTGGAGTGCGCAGACAATTCCCACTTTCTTGCGGTTGCCGAAGGACAGTTCCGATACTTTGCGGGACGGGTTAAGCTGGAGACGGTCGCACAGGATGGCGGCTTCTTCGGAACAATCCTGCTTTCGCAGGTCAGCGGAGAGCTTCAGAATGTCTTTTACCTTTGTGCCCGTGTAAAACACCGCTTCCGAGGGAAGATAGCCGACTCTGGATAATATTGCTTCCCGGCTGGTACGGATATCCATTCCGAGGACCTGTGCGGATCCGGAATCCGGACTGATCAACCCGAGCAAGGTACGGATCGTCGTGGATTTGCCCGCGCCGTTTGGACCGATGAAGCCGAAAAATTCCCCTTCTTTTACTGTAAGACTCAGGTCGGTGATGCCTCTGGATTTTCCGTAATATTTGGTTAAATTAGAGATTTCAATTGCGTTCATAGGTCTCCTCTTCCTTTATGCTTTCATTACTCATTTTCCTGTATAGGCTTTCCGCCAGAAATCAAAGATCCTGATAAAGTCTTCCTCCATTGTATCAGGATCCAGACCGCCTGTCTGGACTTTTTCCCACAAATAGCCCTCCGATGCCCAGTACATAGTGCGGTACATCATCTGCAGGTCGAGTCCCGGTATAAACTGATCCGGGTCCAGGGCTGCGAGAATCGGACTTGCTTTAAAATCGGTATATTTTGCAATCAGCGCCTGAACGTCCTCGCACACGTCGGAATCCTTCTCATAGTATGATTTGACGACAAAAGTGCCCAGATCGGGATACTGCCGCATAATGTCCGCTTTGACTTTCAATCCCTTGCGCATCATTTCAAACAGATCCGTCGAATTGAAAGAAAGATTTTTCTCAAGAGCCTCGGAAGTGATCTTCATGCACTGATTCCACAGGAAAAGGTAAAGTTCCTTTTTGTTATAGAAATAATGGAAGAGCAGAGCCTTGCTGATTCCGGCCTCAGCTGCGATTTCACTCACAGGACTTTTCCTGTAAGAACTTTGTGAAAAAACACGAAAGCCGGCGTTAATAATCGCTTCCTGTTTTGCCCTGGGCAGTGAGAAAAATTTGTCGTTCATAAAGGTGCGGGGCCTCCTGTCCTTGTATTTTGACGTCCGGTATCATTTTTATAAACCGCTGCGGTTAATACCTATGATAACCCTGTTGACCGTTTTTGAGAAGGGTGGTTTTTGCGTCTGTCTGACGAAAAACAAGCTGAAGGTTTTTGATTTGAAAAAGTGACAGTTTTTTGAAGATATTTCGGCCTGCAGCCCGTTATAATAAATGAGATGGTCAGTAAACGCTCCCAGCGCACGAATTACACCTTTGCCGTAATGATTGTATATTTAGGAAGAAGATAGATAAATTTGGGAAAACCAGTCTGCTTAATTAAAATCTGTGGAGCATCGAAAATGGAGGAGAAGGAGAAAATGAAGAAGGGAATAGTTCTGTCGATCATGGCTTGTATGTTTCTGTCCGGCTGCGGAGTCAGAATATGTATGGCAGATGAGAATACGGATAGGGAATCGTCGGTTGGGCTCTTTCATGTTCAAACGAGTTATTATGAACGTTACAGTATGGACAGGAAGGAAGACAGCTGTAAGGTAAAAGGAACGCTGCATCAGGCGGCGGATGACGACAATGCCGTGCTTACCTATATAACGGCGGCAGATGGCGGCGGCAGCGTAAGCGTCACGGGCAGTATGAAGTGCACGGAGGGAAATCTCCGGCTGGTATACATGGCGCCGGACGGAACAGAAACCTTGATTGCAGACGGCACAGACAGGAAAATCAATGCACAGGTGAATGTAGAAGAGGGAGAAGGAAGCATCGGCTTTACAAGTGAAGGGGAAGGCGCTGTATGTGATTTTGGAATTAAGATGAAAACGGATGGTGGTGTGACGCTTGACAGTATTATGGAGCGGGAGAGGATAGAAGATGGTGAAAGCATAGAAGGTGCAGAGCGAATTGAGCCCGCAGCGGATCAGACGGAAACCAGAGAAGCAAATGAAAGTATGGAAGCAAATTTAGAAGATATCGGTCTGGATGAGATAGAAAATAACTGGCCGGAAAGCATCCGCTATTATAGTAACGGCAGTTCCGCAAACCCGATGAGCACCGGATTTGAAGTTGATGCGCCCATGACAGTGTCGGTTTCGTGTGCAACGAGAGACGGAAAACTCAGACTGAAAATTGTCAGGCATGGTGTTTTGGGGGAGATCGGGGAAACGGTTTATCTGGATGAAACGAACCCGGACGGAGAATACGCGGTGGAACTTGATAAAAAGGGGCAGTATAAAGTGTTGTTTTACGCGAAGGAGCATGTGGGGAGTGTTGCGATAATCCCTGAGGATGACTAATGTCTATGAATAGCAGGAGAAATCAGATGAAACAGATTAAAGCAGGAAAAGTAATTGCAGGAATTGCCGGAGCGATAATTTTCTTGATAATTTCGCAGCTTGCGGCACAGGTATTGGCAAATTTATTTGCCGTTATTCACATACCGTTATTTTTGTGTAATGCGATAGCGGGGATTTTGTATGCTGTATTTGCATATTTTTTGTTGAGGTTGTATGCAGAGAAGGTCTTGGGGATACAAATGCCGGAGCTCGCAATACCCCAAATAAAGATAAGAGTCAAATGGCTGATTATTGCGTTTATATTACCGTTAGCCATAACCGGGATTTACTTGCTTCTTCCGGGAAAACTGCAGAGAGGGATTATAGATTTACCGGAGACGGCAGCAGTTATCTGTGCGGGAGTATTTTTTATAGGTATGGCGGCGGGAAGCGTCGAAGAAATGGTTTTTCGGGGATTCATAATGAACCTGCTGGATAAAAAATTCGGAAGAAAGGCAGCGGTTCTGATTCCGTCAGTACTGTTTGGACTGGTACATATAATCGGGATGGATTTCAGCATATTGAGCTGCCTGCAAGTGCTGGTTGCCGGAACTTTTGTGGGAATCATGTTCTCGTTTATTACATTGGAACAGCATTCTGTCTGGAACAGTGCGATCGTACATGGGGTATGGAACATAATCACATCCGGCGGCATTCTTTTTATTGGGGAAAATATGGATGAGCATTCTGTATTCTCTTATGTTTTGCAGACCGATTCATTTGCAGTTACAGGAGGGGAATTTGGAATTGAGTCGTCCGCTATTGCAATATCAGGGTATGTCATTGTGACTTTGATTGCATATATGGGGATACGCAGAAATGTCCGCAGTGAAATTTGAGGATTTTTAATATTCATTCATTACGAGAGCATTCATAAGAATGTGATAAAGTTCCTGATGGAGAGTAAACCGCACAGGTCAGGTTGAAAACCGGTTATGTAATATAGAGTATGCATATTGAGGAAAAGAATGATCAGGCGGGTCTTGTGCCTGCACGTTTTAAGAAGTATAATGACCTCAAATAATGCTAAAGTGTGTAGAAGAGAGGGAAATATGACGGATCAGGCAGTAAAAGTTACAAGGTGTGGCGAAGAAAACAAACCAGAGCAGTACAATAAGGTCTATTATACAGACAAACAGATTACCATCCGGGATATGCGGCAGGAGGATGCGGCGGTTATCACACAGGAGGAGATTGCGCAGGGCTGGGATGCGACCGTCGATAAATACGAGATGCGCCTGCGGGACAGGCAGGAGAAACATGCCGTCGTTCTGGTGGCGGAATATCAGGGAAGTGTCGCCGGATATATCAATGTTTATCCGGAATCTGCGTGGGGCGCGTATGCGAATAAGGGGTGTCCGGAAATCGTGGATTTCGGTGTTCTGGAAAAGTACCGCCGCCGCGGGATCGGAAGCAGATTAATGGACGTGGCGGAGCAGGTTGCCGGTGAGTACAGCGATAAGGTGTGCTTAGGCGTGGGATTACACAGTGGTTACGGCAGCGCCCAGAGGATGTACGTGAAACGTGGGTATATTCCCGACGGCAGCGGCGTCTGGTACAACGACAAGGTATGCGAGCCCTATGCGGCGTGCTGTAATGATGATGATCTGGTCTTGTACTTTATGAGGGAACTGTGATAGAACGGTCAGCCTATCATTATAATTCAAATATTTTTTATATAAATAATCGGGAAAACCCATAGTTATCATTACAATTATTGTATTTTTATCAAAAACTGTAACGATAACTATGGATTTTTGCTTTAAGGAAGCAATTTCTGTGCAGAGATTTTATCTTCACAAAAACACATCATCTTCATATGAAATTCATACCGCTGTGCTACAATAAGCAGTGTAAGGTACATGGCGCGCACACGGAGTCCGCAGGAAATGCGGATTCCAGATGGAACTTTACGAAAGCAGTATCATAAGAGAAACGACACAAAGATCAGTGAGACAACATAAGAGGATAATCTGATTGAAGTGTGGCAAAAACGCAACGGAAACAAAGGGAAAAGGCAGTAAAATAAATAGGAGCGGCACTAAAAACATGAACATTTTATTTCTGGAAGACGAACCGACCATACGGGAAGTATTGACCGAGTACATGAAAATGCAAGGCTACAGCGTTACCTGCGCCGGAGACGGCGAAGAGGCTCTTGATCTGCTCCGGGCGCACGATTTTGACATGGCGGTGCTGGATATTATGGTACCAAAAGTGAGCGGGCTTGAAGTGTTGCAGTACAGTAAGGAGCACTACCCGGGGATGGCGACCATCATGCTCACGGCGCTGGAGGATGAGAAGACGCAGGTACAGGCATTTAATTCTTATGCGGACGATTATGTGATCAAGCCGGTATCTCCTATTATCCTGTTAAAAAGAATGGAGACGATTCTGCGGCGTGTGAAACGGCCGGAACTCAGACAGGAAAAAGGACTGGTGATTCATGACAGTTCCTATCAGGCATATTATGACGGGAAGTCCCTGGAACTGACGCTGAGCGAGTTTCTGTTACTGCAGGTTCTCATGAAAGAGCCGCAGCGGGCATTCACGAGGGAGCAGTTGATTCTCAGGATTTTCAATGAAGATTATGTGGGGAATGACAGGATCATCGACGCGCATGTGAAAAATCTGCGCAAGAAACTGCCGGAGGACTGTATCAAAACAGTGATCGGTGTGGGATATCAATTTCGGAATCAGGAAGCACAATAGCAGGTGATTTGCAAAAATATGCGGGGAAATAAACTGCAATATTGTAGAATGCGGAAACAGGGAGAAACAGTATGGGACTCAGAAAAAAGACATTTCTATACAGTGTGACGCTGGCGGTGATTATGATCGCTTTTGTCATAGGATACTTTGTATTTATGCTGCCGTCGCTTTATGTGGATTATGTGATGAACAGCAATTTGAAATCCGCCACAGAGATTCAGAAGGGCTACATGCAAGAGAGAAGCTACGATAATCTCACGGTGAAAAACCCGTCGTCGGTCTTCACAATGGAGATACCGAATGCGGGGAATGAAGTTTATATTGCGGGGAAGTTCTTTAAGCTGACAATTATCGTGCAGGATGAGGAACTGCAGGAGTTTCTGGATCGTGCCAGAACGATGACGGTGAAAGCGGACAGTCTGGAGGAACTGGAAGATATGGCCGGCTCGTGGACAGCAGGCGGAGAAGAGGGTATCGGGGAATGGCAGGAGAAATTCAAAGATATTTTTGCGGGCCAGAAGCTGATCTCGGACGATGCGCCGATTGATATCAGGCTGGAACAAAAAGAGCAGCATGACGGCCAGGTCTATTATGGCGAATACGCTAAAGTGCATGCGGCATCCGGAGACTCTATTGTATATGAAGCAGGCGTGTCAGACGGTAATTACAGCTATACCACATATGTTGCCATGGGGCAGACGCAGGATGCACTGATTATAACGGTTATGCCGACAATGACGCCGCAGATGGAGGAAATCACGCCGATTGTTATGGGAAGCCTGCCAATGATCATTGCAGTGATCTTTCTGCTGGTGCTGGTTTCTTCGGGATTCTTTTCCGGCAAAATCGTGAATCCGATCATCAGGCTTGCCAGCCGAGCGGAGAGTGCGGGCATGGCGGAGCGTTTTGATCCGGACGAGGACGCATTTTTGACAGACAGCAAGGATGAGATCGGTATTTTAGGACGGAATCTGCACGAACTGTACGGTAAACTGCGCGAGAATTATGAAGAACTGGAACATAAGAACCGTTTACTGGAAGAAGAAAACGAGCGGCAGGAGGTATTCCTGCGGGCCTCTTCCCACCAGCTGAAAACGCCGATTGCGGCAGCGCTTCTTCTGGTGGAAGGGATGATGAATGAGGTCGGGAAATATAAAGACACGAAAACGTATCTGCCGGAGGTAAAAAAACAGCTTCTGTCCATGCGGAAGATTGTGGAGGATATCCTGTATTTGAATTACCGTGCGGAGAACATACAGCAGGAGAAAGTGGCGGTTGAGGCGCTGGCGCAGGAACTTGCGGGAGATTACGCGGTGCAGGCGGAAGACAAAAGGCTGCGGATCACGATTGCGGGAAGCGGCACCGTCGATACGGACAGAGAAATGCTGAAAAAAATTGTCGATAATCTGTTGTCCAATGCCGTCTCATATACACCCGAGGAGCAGCAGGTTACAATTAAGATCAGCAACGCGGGGTTATGTATCACGAATTACGGCGTGACCATAGAGGATAAACTGCTCCCGAACGTTCTGGAGCCATTTGTTAGCAGTGACGGAGGCGGCAAGGGCAAAGGTCTGGGGCTGTATGTGGCGGCTTATTACAGCAGGCTTATGGGCTGTGAACTGAAAATTGATAATATTGAAAACGGTGTGCAGGCGGCTTTGTTTTTTGAAAAAAGACGGGTTGAAAAATAAGGCATGATTTACATTGAAAAAGTAAAGCGCGTGTAGAAACCGTAATCGTATCCGTCTATCTATAAAAACAGAAACAAAAATATAAAAATATCAGATTGCATCAAAGGCAAAATGGAAAGGAAATTATGTTACTTACAATCAAACAATTACAGGTAAAATACGGCAGTCATACCGCATTACAGATCAACAGTCCACTCTGCATTGAGGAGGGGGAGCGCATCGGCGTGATCGGTTCTAACGGTGCGGGAAAGAGCACACTTGTGAAAGCGCTCCTCGGATTGATCAATTATGAAGGCAGGATTGTAACCGATTTAGAGCCGGAGCAGATGGCGGCACATATGCAGAGTAATGCGTATGTGACGACCATGCCGGTGAAACGGATCATGGAGATGGTTCTGGATACGAAGATCAAGGAGAATAAAGAGCTGCAGGAACTGATCGCATTTTTTGAATTTGAAAAATGTCTGCACAAAAGATACAATGCGCTTTCGGGCGGGCAGAAGCAGAAATTCACCATTATTATGATTATGATGCAGAAGGCGGAACTGACTTTTTATGATGAGGTCACATCGGGGCTGGATTTCGAGACAAGACAGAAGCTGATGGAAAAAATGGTAGAGTGGTATCGGGATAAAAAGGATTCATTTATCATCGTATCGCATTACTATGAAGAGCTGGAACAGCTGGCGGATAAGATACTGTTGCTGGATCAGGGAAAAGTTATCGCTTTTGGCAGGAAGGAAGAGTTGTTCAGAACATACTGCGGCAGTGCAATTTTTATCATGGATAATAATTCCGTCAACATCAGTCTGGTGAAAGGATTTCATGCCCTGAAATCGCCCGGTCATCTGATTGCACTGTCCTGCCGCGACAAAGAGGAGGAGAGAAGGCTTTTGTCGATTCTGATGGACAATAACGTGAATTTTAAACGGAGCAATTCGGATATCGAGATTATGTCGATCAATGCCAGGGAGCAGTTTTATGCGAAGGCGTAGGAGGGGGAAGAAAAAAATTAGAATTTTTAATCACGAGATTTGTGTCTGCGCGTTGCCTGCCACAAACTTGTAATCCATGTATGTATTTGTGCAATAAAGCAGCGCAGAAATGGAGAGAAAGATGAAACAAAGAAAATGTAATATGAATATGGTTTTATATGAACTTCGCAATATTAACGGTAATTTTATGACGCATTTCTTCGGGATCGTATTCCCGAATATGATGACACTGATTTTTTCAAAAACAATTGGCGCGCAGGTGCCCGAGGCGGCGAGGGATAATGTGATTGTCTCCATTATGCTCAGCATGTCGCTTGTGATTCCGATGTCCATTATGTTTATCGGATACGGCGCGCTGTATTCGCAGGAGGTGGAGCGGGAGGTGCCGCTTAGAATGCGCCTGTTCGGTTTCCATGAGAGGAGTCTCCTGACGGCGAAGATTATTGCGCATATGATTTTTATGACGGTTGCATTTATCATATATGCGGTGTTCCAGGTGCTTACAATGGATATTCCGAAACCGGCTGTATCTTCCGTGATCTGCCTGCCCGTATCTTTGTACCTGATCGGGATTATGCTTTTAGTGATTGCCCATTCCCTTGCGAATATTTTCCGTAAATTCGGCATTACGTTCGGCATTACGATGGCAGCTTATTTTACGCTGATGGTACTGACCGGCATGATGGGGATCTCTACGGAGCAGCTGCCGAAGGCATTGCAGAAGGTGGCAGCAACCCTGCCGATGACTTATATAAGCAATGATTTTGCCGATTTCTGGGCGGGCGGTTCTTATAATTTCATGCCTTTTATCCAGTCCTTTATCTTCTTCGGCGCCATCACAGGGATTCTTCTGATGTATGCGCAGTATCGGGGCAGGAGGGTGATTAAGTAGGAGCGGGAGGTTTTTGGCTGTTTTGCGGGGATTTTATCTGTCTGGACATTCTTTGATTGATATGGTGTAAAATATAATATATCATGAAGGTATCAATTGATACCCATACAGGAGAAGATGAAATTGCCTAAGGAAGTACATACACGAATTGAAAGTGAACTGGAAATTAAATCTTATCTGCAGGATTTAAAATATGCGATTGAGCATGGAGCACAAATTCTGTTTCAGATAAAAAGACTGGTGGATGAGGGACGTGATGAGAAATATACAAATCAATACACAGTAAGTACATTGTTTCCCGATGAGAATCCGGTAGAGGCATTAAGACGAGAAATAAAGAGACTCACTGCGGAAGAATATATGCGGACAGTGCAGGACCTAAGGTTTCCGAATAGAAGTGAAATGCGGGAGTTTGGCAGGGTTTATAATGGTAAAGATGACGTATATATAAAAATCAGAGTGGAACTTCTGGGTATGTACGGTAGTGCCACAACATTTATAATGCCTTTCCACTTTGCGGAAAAGGCGTTTACACCGGAAATGTTTCCATATAAAAAGAGGCAGGGGAGGTGTTTTCATGGACATGAAGATTTTAAAGAGTGTAAAACAGATGTGCACATGTTGTATGGAAGAACATGAAGTGAAAACAGTTCTCGTGAAAGACACGGCGATTTTTAAAGGTGTTAAGGTCGATTATGATGCCTCTTATTTGTACTGTGACACAGCAGAAGAGTTGTATATGGACGAACAACAGATACGTGAAAATGATATACGCATAAAGAATGCCTATAGAAAGGTAAAAGGACTTCTGACATCTGATGAAATAAGCGGTATACGTGCAAAGTATGGAATTAGTCAGAATGATTTTTGCATTCTTCTCGGCTGGGGCGGCAAAACAATTACAAGATATGAAAGCCATCAAGTGCAAGACAAGGCACATGATACAATACTTAAGAAGATTGATCAGGATGCGGAGTGGTTCCTAACTTTATTATGTGAAGTCAGGGAGACTTTGCCTGTAGAAGCTTCACGGCAACACAGTGCTTTCTCTGGATAAGGTGGTTGATGTAATTCGGTATTTTGCGGCATCTACAAAGGTTACCAGTCTTTATAAAGTGAAACTCATGAAGTTGATGTGGTATGCGGATGCGTTGGCTTATAAGAACAGAGGATTTGCGATAACCGGGCTGGTATATCAGGCGCTGCCAATGGGGGCGGTACCGGTTGGACATAATTTTATTATTGATTTGAAGGATGTTCCATGTGAAGAAGTAGACATGGGTGAGACGAATGCATATTATTTTGCTATAAAGGAAGCGACTGTATTTCCAGCACTTTCGGATGAGGACATAGAAATCCTTGATGTCATTATTGAAAAGCTTGGCAGGATGTCAAAAGATGAAATTATTTCTTTTATGCATAAGGAGCGGGCATATGTCGAGACTGTACCAAGAGACGTGATTTCATTTAAATATGCGGAGAGCTTACAAATATAATCAGAAATATTTCATGACACAAACTTCATATTTTATGACATAACCCCGCGGAAACGGTTAATTTTTGGCTGTTTTGCGGGGATTTCCATTTTTAGACGAAACTTTTAAAGAGGCTGATTCGTATTATTGGTGAAGGGTAATTCAGGCGGTAACGCCAGCTTACAGACACTATTCATTTTGATTTAAGATTTTGTGAAGAGGGATCAGAGGAGCAGCTTGAGCAGATAACAGGAGGATTTGAAAATGGGAGTAAATGGATTAGGAACAGGTTATCCGGCATGGTGCAATGCGGAAAGAACAAGAAGAAGCGGAGCGGACAGCAGAACTGCAGGAAGCAGCAGCCATACAACACAGTCGGCCTTTGGAGACAAAGTCACTCAGGCGAAGCAGGCGGCAGGTGCGGCACAGCCGTTTGTACTACATGGCAAAAATGATGCGGACGAGGGGGAGACTGTGGTGGGCTCATCGGTAGATGCTGTAACAGGGGTAAGTATTGCGGTTTATAAGCCGAAGGATTTCGACCCGGATAATCCGGTTTATCATGTGAAGACATGGGGTGCAGGCGGCAGTATGACCGAGCGGATGGTGGATATTTCCAAGGTTGACCCGGGAAACTGTGATGAGATCGATATGTCGGCATACGCATGGCATTTGAGCAGCAGCGGACAATGCCCAAAGGCGTTTTTGCATTTTGCCGCCGCGCGCAGGAGTATGCAGGATGAGCAGCAGAAATCTGGCGCAAATACTCTATTTAAGAAGGGCAACTGGATAGATATTATCAGGGATTTTATGCAGATGCAGTATGATGCCCATAATATGAAAGGGTATCTGGATTATAAGGAGCTGCTGGGATTCATGGAAAAGCAAAGCGCATTGGTAAATGCAGCTTCCGGTGCGGATGCTGCAGGGAAATCGTTCGGGGCAGAATCGGGCAGCAGTACGAAGAGAACCGCGAGACAGTACTATGAGCAGAGTTTTGACCGAATCGCACCCAATGCGCCGCAGCGCGTAAAACAGGCATGGCTGGATGCAGCGGACGTGGCGGGGATAGATGGTATGGGCGTATCCGGTTCGGGGAAACTCAGTCATATTTCTCAGCTCATGGTGCGGAGCATAGAGAAAGGATACCGGAACAGCGGTACATATGACCTGTTAGGAAATTCCGTACAGTCTGCTATGCGTGCAGCCGAAGAAGCGTTGTATGCGCTGGAACATCCGAGGGCTGCTGACCTTGGCAGGACGGCGGAGCAGATAGAAAACCGGAGAAAGGAAAAGATATTTTATCAGGAATTTATACAAAGACTTCAGACAGTTTAGATTCAAACTTTATAATCAGCACATTGATATCGGGGAATAAAATTTTATAGAACGGAGAGACGGAAAAGATGGGTATTAACGGAATAGGAATGACAGGCGGACCGCTGGCGGCATATGGAACAGGCCAGACACAGCGGCACACAACAGGAAAAAGTTTTGCAGAGCAGGTAAATAATATAACAAATATACCAAGAACTTATCAGGTATACATACCGGAGGAAGATACCTTGTATTCCGGCGGGAATGGCACAGGGCTGTCCTTCTATCTCAAATATGCGGAAAATTCAACGGAAGATGACCCGACGGTTATTGCAAAGGGCGTAGATGAAAACGGTGATGAATTCGAGCAGACCATACATATCAACAAGATTAATCCCAGATGTGCAACTTATGTAGAGATGCATGCGCTGGAAGCACATCTTGGCGTGGAGAAGAACGGAGGTCTTACTTCACTTCCGATGGGGGAAACCGGAAACATGGGATTATATGACAGAATGGATTTCATGGATATGTTCCAAAAGCAGATCAGTGATATGAGGCTGTTATGCCAGAAACAGGCTATGGCATATTATCAGTACAGTATGCAGGCATATTGGGATTTTATGTGCAGGAAATAATTTCGTGATAACTAATGTATTTATGAAGTAATGAATTGCCTAGACTTATCACAAGGGAGTAGATGCGGCGCTGACTAACAGAAGGGTCGCAATTATAAAATAATGGAGGATATTTGAAAATGAGTATAAATGGAATAGGACAGAATAATTATCAGAACATTGTATCAACAAATAAGTATAACAGGAGCAAGATCGGACAATTCTACCTACAGAAACAGACAGCAGAGACATCCGTTCCCACAGACACAAGGCAGAATGTAAATGTGCAGGATATATACGAGGCACTTAAAAACGGGGTATCAAATGAATATGTAAAAGAACAGGACAGTTTGAAAGATGTTACAGAAACAAGCACAGGCGCAGATGACAAGAAACTTACCACATGGTACAAAGGTAAGACGTTAGACGAGTGGGCATTGACATCACCAAAATATACAGATGCAGCAACGGGTATTTCATGGTATGTTATGGATGGCAAACAACCATATATGACAGGGGAAGATGCCGAAAAATTTTGGGAAATGTGCAAGGAAACGGGAGAATTTCCGGTGAAAAAATTTGCGGAAATGACGGGAATGATACAGTATCTTGATGATAATACGGTTGCTTACATAGGCGATAACGGTACTGTAATTAAATCAAAGAACGGGAAGGAACTGGAGATCGACACGTCATTCATGACGTATGACATGATCATGAATATGTTCAAGAATCTGCCCAAAAGCGGGAATTACTTTGATAGCACATATTGGCAGAAAAATATTCAGAAAGCTATGTTTTCTGCATTACAATGATGCTTTATATTTCTGGACTGGTGATTAAGTAATAGCGGCGGACTTAAAATATTATAGAAGGAGAATCTGAAAATGGCGGTTAATGCGTTAGGACAGAATGACTATCAAAATAACAGACCGGTTTTCGGCAGATGTTCAAAAAGCAGTAATAATGCGAGTTTCCGTACAACGGTGGCAAACGTATCTTTCGGAGGACACAGTGTAACGATTGATCCGGACGCACTTTTTTCTATCTGTCATGCAGCCACGGGTGAAAGCGCGAATGTATACCGGGCGGCAGGCTATACAGAGGATAATCCTCTATATCTGGTAAAAGGTATTGATGAAAACGGGAGAGAGTATGAGCAGACTATAGATGTGAGCAGCGTAGATCCTAATCATTGCTCCTATCGTGAATTGCTTGCGCTGAATGCACATACCGGTAATAAATCGGACAGTAATTTTCTGACGATGGCAGTACTGAAAGATAAGGCGAAGAATACTTCTTATGAAGCAAAAGCTGATTATCTGTCCATGGCGTATGATTTGATGAAAGACATGCAGACGGCAGGATGCTGGGATAGTTATATGCGGTATGATAAGTGGATCAGTGATATATTGAGTGTCAGTCAGAATAAAATGACCACATGGTATAAGGGCAGCCCTTTGGAGCGTGGGGCAGCAGCAAAAGGAATTTCTGGCGTAGACGCATACCGGAAACATCTGGAGTCCAAATACGGTAGAGTGACAATTAAAGACGTGCCCAAAGACCAGAAGGCACTTGAGAAAACAGGCAAAAGCATGGGTGGAAATGATGTCGTGATTGTGCCCAATATTTTACAGGAAATGGCTGCAGATCCTGAGAAAGCCGCTTATTATGAGGAAAAAATCGATTATTTCTTTGACACGATCATTCCGCGGGAGACGGCGCGCTGTGCATCGATGGGACTTGTGTTTGAACCTGCGGGAGTAGTAGTGCACAAAGACGGTACGGTGACTTATATATGCGGTTGCAGCGATTCTCCGGAAAGGGTAGAGCAGGTAAATGCGATCAATAAAGCAAAGCGGGAAAGGAGAGCGGCGAAACGGGAGGCGGCATTTGCCCGCAGCCGTGAGGCGGCAGAAAGACTGCAGCAGGCCATAGAACTTTCTGACCGGAAGAGAAGTATGGCGGCGGCTTTGAACGGTTATGACTCCATTGCGTGGCAGGTAGCGGATGCGGACGTGTTGCATATATGGCTTGAAGGACAGCGAATATAATATTTTTATGAAGCCGTGACAGCGCCTCGATCTGAGGCGCTGTTTTAAGTTAGGGTTATAAAAATGGTGTAGATCATTCCGCTTTCTGTAATTCCCGCTTCGTTGTGATTCGCCTTACCCCGTCGATTCTGCCGATCTGTTCCCGGACGGCTTCGGTATCGGCATCCAGACGGACGCTCACTTCGTAATTGAAGGATTGCGAGAGCGGGTTGCCCAGAGATTCGATCTGCTGTGCCAGATCCGCGTCCCCGGTAAGATATTCGGCCTTAAACTCTGCCCAGGCTGCGTCGCCGCTGATATATCGTAATTTGATACCGGGAATCTGTGCCAGTGCATCGCCCACCGCCGTAATTTCTTCCTGCGTCAAATCGTAATCCATAAAGACGGCGAGCTGCTTTTCCTGATAGATATTATAGGCTGCCAGTGAAGTCGAGCCGGCGGCACAGATACAGAAGACGGTGATCAGAGCGGCACAAAACCTGGAATATTGGCTGTAGCGGTAGTGCTTTGGACGGGACTGCGTACAGTTATGTAACAGAGTATCTGTCATTTCGGGCGGTATGGTAAGTGTTTCTTTAATTTGTGTCATGGTTTTTTTATTCATATGGTAATTTCTCCTGTCTATTTATTATTTTGTAAAGGCAGCATTTTGCCTTTAATTGTGATTTGTTTATGAGGTAAGTTCTAACCGCAACGCTTCTCTTGCCCTCTGCAGCCGCTTCTTGACAGCATTTTCCGACAGATTAAGTATTTTGGCAATTTCTTTGACGGAATATCCTTCGAAATAGTGTAGCAGCAACACGCTTTTCCACTTGGCGGGCAGTGCGTAGAGTTCCTGAATAAGGGCTTTGTCTTCTGGTGCAGAAAAGTATTCCGGTATATGTTCCGGTTCGATACAGGAATATCTTCTGCGAAACCGCAGGCAGTCTTTACAACAGTTAGATGTAACACGCAGAAGCCACGCCTTTTCGTGGTCACCGGATGCAAATGCAGGCGATTTTTCCATATAGCGCAGCAGTACCTCCTGCAGGATGTCCTGCACGTCATGGGGATTGCCCAGAAGCAGATAAGCTGTGCGGTAGAGCATGTTGCCGTGGGTCTGCAGGATACGGCTGATGTCAGATTTACTCTTTCTGTTCATGACAGACGACCTCCTCCCGGTTTAGTGAATTTATAATGTTGATCACTCCTTTCAGCCTCGTGCGGCTGGGGCCCCTTACACGAGAATGTCTTTCAACGCAGGTTTTAGAAGTACTTTCTACAGTATATACGAACAACGCTCCCGAAAGGTGACAGGAAAAGACAGGAAAATGCAAAAAAATGCATTTTATTAAACAAGAATACGTGATACAATGATAAACACGTTGGTAGAAAACAACGGCAAAATAATTCAGGAGGAGCATGGCATATGGAGCAGCGGATCTTAAATTACCGAAAATACATTGATGAATTACTTTCGCAGGATGATTCGGATTGGGATGCGGTGATCAGGGAGCATTTGATCCAGGTTTCCTTTTTCCAGCATGAGCGGCTGATTCATCTGATCGTGACAGTTACTTTCGCGCTTCTGGAGGTGATCGTGATCGCTCTGTCAGTGACGGCATTTACGATTGCCGTGGGGCTGCTTGCGATCGGTCTGCTCGTGCTTCTGATTCCCTACATACGGCATTATTACATTCTGGAGAACGAAGTACAGAAGATGTATAGTCAGTATGACAGGATGGTGGAGAAAAGGGATCGGAAAGTTTCGTGAGATTTTGCAACCTTTTGGTTTCTTAAACGGTATTAAAAAGTGAATGGAGAGAGGAAAAATGAAGAAAAAAGCACTGGCAGTATTATTGGCGATCACCTGTACATTATCCATGTCGGCCTGTGGTAATGAGACAGTAGAGACGGGAAGCAGAGCAGACGAGGCGAGGGAAGAACTCGATGCGGAGTTGAATGAAGATACGGAGGAATCCGAAGCGGAAGAGGAGCCGGCAGCAGAAGAAGAACCGGAGGCAGAGGAAGCACCCGAAGCAGAGGAGAAGCCGGCAGAAAAGAAAGCACCTGCCGCGGCAGCATCCGTACCGGGCGAGCTGTCTGACGATCTGTATGATTATCAGATATCTATTGACGGCGCTGTATACCAGTTCCCGATGTGGTACTCTGATTTTGAAGCGCTGGGATGGGAGTATGACGGCGATAACACCCAGACACTATCCTCGAATCAGTATACGACCACAGAAGTATGGAAAAAAGATGATTTCGAGGTGTATACGAGATTTGCAAATCTGTCTATGAACGCTGTACCTTTCTCGGAAAGTATGGTAGCGGGTATTACGCTGGACCCATATTACCTGGAAGACTGCGACTGGGAGATTCTACTGCCGGGCGGCATACAGTACGGTGTGTCCAACGCGGATGACATCAAGGCGGCTTACGGTGATCCTACTGACGATTACGACAGCGATCTGTATTACAAGATGACCTATAAGAGTGACAGCTACCGGGAGATTGAGCTGTATGTATACAAAGATGATAACACGCTGAAACAGATCGATATAGAGAATCTTGTGGAGCTGGAGGGTGCGGATAACTCGATCAATGAGGCGGTTCCGGATCTGGTAAAGAATTATAAGGTGCCGGGAGAACTGGGAGATGATTTCTATGCTTATACGGCGCAGTTAGAAGGGAATGTGTACAAACTGCCCTGTCCGGTATCTGTATTTCTGGAGAATGGGTTCACGATCGACACGGCGAGTTCTGACAGCGAAGTGGCAGCAGGCGGCAACGGTTGGATTGATCTTAAGTATAATAACCAGACATTGCATACGATGGTGGAGAACTATGCGGATTATGCGACCATCATTGAGAACTGCTTTGTGTTATCTATGGAATCCAGCGTGAACGGACCGAAGTTTGATCTGGTATTCCCCGGCAACATTAAGGTCGGCGATTCCGAGGATGCGGTCAAGAAGGCGACAGAAGGTTTCAACTGCGAGGTGGAGACTTCCGACAGCGGATATACTTATTACGAAGTGTCTGATCCGGATGCAAGCGTATTGGACAGATATACGATTATCGTGAAGGACGGAAGCGTATGCACGATGGAGATTGAAAACTCCGTGAAGCCGGAGTAAAAAGGCAGTATTATGAAGGATGAGCAGATCACGGCGGACGCGGCGATTGACAGATATGCGGATATGGTATACCGGTTGGCGCGGTCCCAAATGAAGAATACAACAGACGCAGATGACTTGTTTCAGGAAGTGTTTGTGCGGCTTGTGAGCCATATACAGGATCTGGAATCTTGGGAGCATGTGAAAGCATGGCTGATCCGGGTAACGATCAACTGCGCTAAGAAGCATTATGAGCAGTATTGGAACAGAAATGTCGATTATATGGAAGAGCCTGAGCGTATGGCGGATGAAGGCGATGGATATGAACTGCCGGAAGAACATCCGGTGAGGGCGGCGGTGCAGAAGCTGCCGCCCAAATACAGGCTGGTCATACATTTGTATTATTTCGAAGAACGGTCGGTCGCGGAGATTGCACAATTGACTGACCAGAAAGAAACAACGATAAAATCCCAGATGCATCGTGCACGGGAGATGTTAAAAGGCCTGGTCGGAGATGAATTGTAGCGGCCCGGTAAGAGACTGGACAAAACATAATAGTACACGATACGGGAACAACTCGAACATAGAAAGTAACAGGCAGGAAGAAGTCATGGTTATGATGGATCAATACAAACAGGAAACTTCACAAATACATACACCGGCAGATCTGATCCGGCGGACGAAAGAAGCAATGCATGAAGAGGAACAGCGACTGCAGCAGACAGCAGTGGACAGGCCGTTCAGGATGCACTCCGGCAAGATATACAGATGGGCGATGCCGGTGGCGGCTGCGGCGACGGTTCTGCTCCTGATTAATGTCGTGGTTATGGTAGGGAACCGGGTTGGCAAATCTGCTGCAGACATGGCGATGCCGGCAGCGATAGACAATGAGGCGGCGTATGATACAGCGGCAGATGCAGCGGAAGAGTCGGCGGATTTTGAGATGACCGCTGCGGCTCCTGCGGAACAGGAGACCGGTGAAGGGGCAATGTCCGGTCAGGATGCTGATCTGTATGAGAGTAAACAGGCTGAGACGGATTCGTATGACGGCGCCGCCGATACGTCTGCGAACAATTATGCATTTCAGGACGATATAGCGGAGGCATGCAAAGAAGACAGTATGCAGGAAGATGCTGGCCAAGAGACCGTAAGCGGTGGTACGGACGCGGCGGCAGGCGGCATGGAAATGGCAGAGCTGTCTGTCATGGAAGTAGCAGAAACACCGGCATTTGTGGACAATGAAGATACAGAATGTATCATGGTTCACGGCATAAGAGTTTATGTAAGAAGAGAACCGGACGGGCAATGGATTGCGTATGCACGCATGGAACAGGTGCATTATACGGTCACCGGTGGTGAGAATATAACGGATGCAGAAGATTATGCCGTGAAAGCATATGAAAGATTGACTAAGAATGCGGACGGCGTAGAATAGTATGGATGTAAATGTCCGTAAACAGAAGTGGAGATTATAAGGTATCGGAATTTTTATTCAAAAAATATATTGCTGCAACTAAATGCCTCGCAGCTTCATCTAATGTGCAAATGTTGAGATGTTTCGACAAACCGGACCGGAGTAGAAAACCATGCAGGGGGGATATGATGGAAACCTTGGTAAGAAAAGCACAGAGTGGAGATGCAGAGGCATTTATTTGTCTCATGGAAGAGTGTAAAATGACGCTGCGCAGGGTGGCATACGGCTATCTGGGCAATGACGAGGACGTTGCCGATGCGATACAGGACACGATCCTTGCAGCTTATGAGAATCTGCATACGCTGCAAAAGCGGGAGCACTTCAAGACATGGCTTGTGAGAATACTGATCAATAACTGTACGAAGACCTGGCGGCAGAAGAAGAGAAGCGCCAGCTGGGAAGGCGGCTGTTATGCAGACTATGTACAGGAGACCGATCAGGGAAGCGCTGATGTGGAATTTAGACAGCTTCTCATGAGTCTGCCCGAGGACAGCCGTATCATTTTTCAATTATACTATGGAGAGCAGTTTACCACGAAAGAGATTGCTTCCGTATTAAATATGAAAGAAAGTACGGTTAAAAGCAGGCTTCATCGGGGCAGGGAACAGCTTCGGACGGAACTGTCATAGAACCGGCAGAGTATTGTCTCAATAAGTTGAGACATAAGCAGCGCAGAAAGGGAGATAATTATGCAGAATATATTTATGAATAAATCTGATCAGACATTGTATAAGACGCTGGGAGCAGAACTGCAGGCCAGCGCAGTGATAGACGTGAAAGTCCAGGAAGCCTATGAGATGATCAGGGCAAAGGACAGAAAGAAAAACAGAGGGACGAATAGCGCAGGAGCAGTGCGCGCGAATGCTAAGGCTGTGAGAATAAAGAAAACCGGCGGTAAATGTCAGGGGCATAAACACACCGTATGGCGCAAAGTGTTTATTACGTTCGGCAGTATGGCGGCAGTCTTATGTGTTACCTGTATTTTCTGCGTGATGAATCCGGTTATGGCGAGGGAGATTCCGATCCTCGGAAGTATTTTTGAAAAAATAGCGGACGTATACTCTTTCGGGAAGATTCCGGAGGAGAGCACACTGAAACTGTCTGCAGAGAGCAGCACAGAATTGGCCGGAGAAGATGGCGGGAACGTTTCAAAGGAAGAGTCGGGTGCAGCGGGTAACGGAGAGACTTCTTTGGAGGAGAGTCCGGATCTGGCGGACGCCGCCGGAATGGTTTCGAAGAATGATTTAGTGTCGGCGGACGGTGGCATCACGATTTCGATTATAGAGGAATATGCATCGAATCAGGCGGCGTATATCGGGGTAAAAGTGGAGAACGAGCAGGCTTTCCCGGAGATGACGGCCACCATAGACAGCGGGCAGCAGTTTATCAAGGCGAGGACGACGGAAACATATTCGTTCAGTCAAAAGCCGCGCAGGAACAGGAGATATATAGAAGGAAAATTTGTGGATGAGCATACATTCCTGGGCATTATCAGAATGGATTATGATGATATACGCAGGGCGGTAGAGGAAATGGAAACGCGGGACGGAGACGTGCAGATACCGGAAGCATTTACGCTGGAGCTGGAGATATCGGAGATTGCGAGTACGCTGAAAGACTTTGAGATACCGGAGGAGTTTGATATCAGCGACAAGGAGTTCGAGCAGATGACGGAGGAAGAGCAGGCGGCATATACGGACAGCATACCAAGGGCGTGGTACGGAATCGAATATCAAAGCTGGCATCAGGCGGGCACATGGCATTTTACACTGCCGGTTCGCATGACGGACGAGAATGCCCGGACGATAGAAGTTGGTCAGTATGATGATGGCGGGATTGGTGTCGAGAGTATAGAAATTTCTTCGATGGAAATAAAGATCAATATGGTAATGCCGCAGGATGCGTGCCTGTATACTGTCGTGTTTGACGCCGACGGCAGGCAGATCGAGACCAGCAATAGCAGTAATGTAGGATTTGCGCGGCTGATTGACGGGCATGACATATCGGAAGTGTCAATTTATCTTTGTGATCTGTCGGCGTACTTTGATCTGGAAGAGTCGCATCAGGGTATGGAACTTACGCAGGAAGAGGTAGGTCAAATAGCGCGGTATCAGGTGACGGTGCCGATTTCTGAATAAGAGTCACTTGTAATAAAAAATGTATTTTTTTGCAACCTTTTACTTCCGTCATGGGTATTTATGGTAGAAGCGTTAAGAGGTACCGGAATATTGCAGCGCACAGGGAGGAAATTATTCGATGGAAAGTGCGCCGGATCACGCTTCGGGACGGGAGGAAAAAGTATGAAAAAGAAGATCGGTTTTACAAGAGTGACAGCAATGGCTATGGCGGGAATGATGTTAATGACAGGGTGCGGCGGCTCGGGAAAATCTGACAGTGCGCCGGCGCAGGATACGGCGGCGCCAGAACCTGCAAAAGACAGCACCTCTGGTGGTTATGACAATACGGATATAACAGAGGATGTTGCGGAGGAGTGGTCGGACGGTTATGCTGATACCGCAGAGAGTGCCGCCGCAACAGACGAGGGGATGGATTATGTCTATAATACCTACGAGGAGAAATCTGCAGGTATGAGCGACAGTTATCTGGATTCCTGTTATGATGACTGGGCGCCGGGATACTATGATAATAACGAGGAGTACAGCGAATGGGACGAGAAAGGCTTTTCTTCCGTAATGAAAGAGCCGCTGTCTACCTTCGCGGCGGACGTAGACACAGCGTCTTACAGTAATTTGAGGCGTTTGATTAACGATGGATATATGCTGGAGGATCTGCCGGACGGGGCAGTCAGGACTGAGGAGATGATCAATTATTTCTCTTATGATTATAATGCACCCAAGGGTAAGGAACCTTTTGGCGTTACCACGCAGATCAGCTCCTGTCCATGGAACGATGAGGCGGAACTTCTGATGATCGGACTGCAGACGGAAGAGATCGATTATTCCCACGCGCCGGCGGCCAATCTGGTATTCCTGCTGGATGTGTCCGGTTCCATGTTTTCTGATGATAAACTGCCGCTTCTGCAGGAATCTTTCGGATTGCTGGCGGAGCAGCTGACGGGTAAGGATCGCGTATCCATCGTGACATATGCGGGAGAGGATCAGGTAGTGCTGGAGGGAGTGCGCGGTAACGAGACGAAGAAGATCAAGAGGGCTCTTAACGCACTGGAAGCCGGCGGCGGTACATACGGAAGCAAAGGTATTGAGACCGCCTACAGACTGGCGGAGGAGAACTATATAGAAGGCGGCAATAACCGGATCATTCTGGCGACGGACGGCGATCTGAATATCGGGTTGACCAGCGAAGAAGAACTGGAAGATCTGATTACGGAGAAAAAGGAGTCCGGCATTTTCCTATCCGTGCTGGGATTCGGCACCGGCAATATCAAGGATAATAAGATGGAAACGCTTGCAGATAAAGGAAACGGCAATTATGCGTATATCGACTGTCTGCGGGAAGCGAAGAAGGTACTGGTGGAGGAGATGTCCGCTACGCTTCTGACCATATGTAAGGACGTGAAGTTTCAGGTAGAATTTAATCCGGCTGTAGTAGAGAGTTATCGTCTGCTGGGATATGAGAACAGAGCGCTTGCGAAAGAAGATTTTAACGACGATACGAAGGATGCCGGAGAGATTGGCGCTGGGCACAGCGTGACGGCACTCTATGAGATCATATTGAAAGAGCCTTTGGGCGCGTTATCTGAAAAAGAGGTTGAAGATTTGAAATATAGTAAGCAGTACAAGGAAGAAGCCGGTGTCGTCGAGACCAGTTCTGCAGCGACGAAGGAGTGGCTGACGATCAGCATCCGCTATAAGAAACCCGCGGAGGATAAGAGCAATCTGCTGGAGTATCCGGTCGGATATGAATGCTATACGAATGATCCGACGGACGACTATATCTTTGCGGCTGCGGTGGCGGAGTTCGGGCTTTTGGCTTCTCATAGCGAATATCCCGAGGACGCTTCGGTGAAACATGTGGAGAGAGCGCTGAAATCAATAGACCTGTCGGATGAGTACAAGGAAGAGTTTCTGGAGCTTGTGCGGCAAGCGGGATGATCCGGATACAGAGAACCCCCGTCGGGTATCACCGGCGGGGTCTCGTCATTGAGAGGGCTCGATTTTTGTAAAATCGGTAAAGCGATTATTTTACTTCGATCTTTTTAACGTCTTCCTTGGCGGCAATCTCCTTCTTCGGGAACTTCACTTCCAGAATGCCGTTGTTGTAGGAAGCGTCGATGTCGCCGGCCTCCACGTCGTTTACGCGGAAGCTTCTGGAATAAGAACTGTAATAACGCTCCTTACGGATGTATTTGTTCTTATCCTCCTCGCTGTTCTCCTCCTTATGGGAGGCGGAGATCGTCAACAGATTATCTTTCAGATCGATGTTGATATCGGATTTATCAAAGCCGGGCAGTTCTGCCTGCAGCAGATAGCTGTCGCCCTGATCAATCACGTCGGTCTTAAATGCGTCGAAGGTGGCAAGCTCATTGTTGCCCCAGAAGTTCTTGAACGCGTTATCAAACATCTGGTCAAAAGAATCGTCGAAAAACATGGGTTTGTAGCTACGGTTGTTAAATAATGCAGGTCTTAACATATCAATCACTCCTTCTATAATATTATATGAGATAACGAGTCCGGGTTGGCTGTAAATCTGCTCTTAATCCCACAAGGTGAGCTGCCTCACTCTGTTATCAGTATGACCGGATTAAGAAATCCAATTCAGAACTTGTATCTGTTTCTTTGTTTATATATGTTATACATCATATAGAACAAACAATCAATTATGCAATTATAAAGTGTTTGTAAAGAAAAAATAAAGTCGATATAATAGGTGCATGCCCGGCAATGCACTGCCTCAGCTCCGTTGAAAAAAAGCAGTGCAAAAAAGTTCCGGCAAGGAGGAAATCATGGAGATAAAATATAGAGTAGCGGATCAAGAAGACTTGAAAGAAATATGCGATATGTTTGGCGCTGCTGTTGATAGGATGATACAGAATCAGATCTTCCAGTGGGACGAGGTCTATCCGACAGAGCAGGATTTTCGGAGAGACATAGAAAGAGGGGAACTCTATGTCGGCGTCATAGAGGGGCGGATTGCGGTGGTCTATGTGGTCAATCAGGAATGCGATGAACAGTACATAAACGGCGCATGGCAGCACGCGAATGAGCCTTATTATGTAATACACAGGCTCTGTGTTAACCCTGCATTTCAGAATCGGGGCGTGGCGCGCAGAGCCATGTTGCATATAGAAGAACAGCTTGCAGGCCGGGGTATACATGCGATCCGGCTGGATTCCTTCAGCAGGAATCCTTATGCGCTGAGATTATATGAGAATCTGGGTTATGCCAGAGTGGGCACGGCAGACTGGCGCAAGGGCAGATTCTATCTGATGGAAAAATATTTTTAGGCGGTGCGTAGACCTGCCCCTACGCGTGCGACAGCGTCGGGAAGATCACCTGATCCTGTTCGAAACTGTCGAAGACCCGGCCTTTTACAAAGAGGGTGCAGTCCTCTTCTCTGAACGCGGAAACCTGATAACCCTCCCCGTTTGACGGCGTAAAGCCGAGAACGATTTGCCGTATATCCGGACCAAACGCTGCGAAAATATCGTCCAGAGAGTGCTTCACTTCAGAAAAGACATCATGCACCATAAGGGTATCGCCTTCTATATCAGCAATGACATATGTGTCATATTTCTCGCTGTAATAAACATTGTCCTGCATGAATCCGGTGGCATAGAACATCATCAGATTGTCATTGTCAACCATGCGGAAGCGGCTGTAGGATACGTTGCGGCCCATGGCATCCGCCAGTCTGCTTCGGTTGTCATTCCGGCGTGCAGGATTGCATAACGAATCGGTCGTGCTCATCGGCACTTTTATCATACTGCATTCCTTCGATGTGGAAAAAGGTTTCGTGTAACGGTATTCCATTACTTTGCGGAAACCGAATTTTGGGTAGAAATCCAGAACGCTGTCGTTGGCAAACAGGTAGAAGCCATCCACGGCTTTTGCATATTTCTGATCGATTTCCTGCATGATCCGGCGGATCAATCCTTGATTGCGAAAACGCTCTTCAGTCATAACCGTGCCGAGTTGAATCAGGCGTTTCTTCTCACCGTTCCAGATGAAGTCTATCGTATTGACCGACACATTGGCAGTGACCTGCCCGTCGATCACGATGGAATGCGGGTTGTAGCGGTCGCCCCAGTAACCGTCCTGATACCATGCCTCGAAGTTCAGTCCGTCGAAAGTTTTCTCGGCGAGAGCGTTGAAACTGCGGCGCAGATCGTCCTGATTGCGATAATTTCTGATAATATCTGTATTCATAATGATTCCTCCTGCTATCTGTATTAAGAAACTGCCACGAAAATATCTATCTGGTCAGTTTTTTCCTGAACAGTTTCTAAGTCATAACCGGAAAGTAGCGACGGATCCAGCGCTCCGAATCGGACGTGCCTGCGGAACCTGACGCTGCTTCTGAGAAATATTATATAGACCGAACTGCATATTGTATACCGCAAGGACAGTTAGATTAAAGTATGGGCGGTAAATATTCAGAGGTGTTAAAGTTCGGGCTGATATGCTATACTTTTAACATGGAAAAGATTAGGGTGTCAATTTTGTAAAGTGCACCTTTTGACACCCTAATCTGGAAAAAGAAAAATGCAAAAAACGCTTTGGAATGGAGAAAACTATGGACTTCGGTATGCCTACATTAATAGAAAATAAAAACCTGGAGGAAACGGTGGCTCTGTGCAGGGAATTAGGGCTGCAGTTCATCGAGTTAAATATGAACTTTCCGCAGTATCAGGTTCCTTACCTGGAAGAGACGGATTACCTGAACGAACTGGCACGGAAGAATGATATTTATTTCACAATTCATCTGGACGAAAACCTCAACGTGTGTGATTTCAACCGGCTTGTGGCGGACGCATACGTGGAGACGGTCGAGCGGATGCTCAGGGCAGCGCAGCAGATTCACGCGCCGCTTCTTAACATGCACATAAATCATGGAATCTATATCACGCTTCCGGACAGGAAGGTAAGACTGTTCGGGGAATACAGGGAAGAGTATATGACGGCGTGGGAGCGGTTTCGGGATATGTGCGGGCGCGCAGCGAAGGGGACCGGCACGAAGATCTGCATCGAAAATACGGACGGTTATTTCGGTTTCGAGAAGGAAGCGATCGATTATTTACTGCAGAGCCCTTTGTTTGCGCTGACATGGGATATCGGGCATTCCCATACATGCGATAACGTGGACGAGGCATTTATGATGGAACGCAAAGAGAGGCTGTATCATTTCCATATCCACGACGGACTGGGTGATAAGAATCACCAGACTTTGGGGACGGGGGAAATCGACCTGCATCAGAGACTCGGGATCGCGAAAGAATGCGGGTGCCGGTGTGTGGTGGAGACGAAGACGATCGAAGCGCTGCGGCAGTCCGTAAGGTGGCTGAAGGAAAACGGATATTTTTGATTGTAGAGAATGTAGAGGAGGGACCGGGTATGAGACTGGGAGCACTGGAAGCGGGCGGCACGAAGATGGTGTGCGCTATCGGGGATGAAACGGGTAAAATATATGAACAGGTGTCCATTCCTACGCAGACGCCGGAGATCACGATTCCGAAGCTGCTTGAGTTCTTCAGGGAACGCAGCATGGAGGCGCTGGGAATTGCGTGTTTCGGGCCGATCGGACTGAATCGCCGCAAACCGGATTACGGCTGTATCACCTCTACGCCAAAGCTGGCATGGAGGAATTATAATATTGTAAAAAAATTCGAGGACGAACTCGGCTGTCCTATCGGGTTTGACACGGATGTAAACGGATCCGTGCTGGGGGAGGTTACGTTCGGACAGGCAAAGGGGAAGAACTGCGTGCTCTATCTTACGATCGGGACCGGCGTAGGGGGCGGTATCTATATAGACGGAAAGCTTCTGCACGGCATGGTGCATCCGGAGGCAGGACATGTGTTGATCCGCAAGAGAGGCGATGATCCTTACGAGGGAAAGTGTCCCTATCATAAGACCTGTCTGGAAGGGCTGGCGGCGGGACCCGCCATAGAAGAGCGCTGGGGTAGTAAAGCGGCAGCGCTTGCTGACAGAGCAGAGGTGTGGGATTTAGAGGCGGATTATATCGCGCAGGCTCTTGTGGGATATATTCTGACATTGTCGCCGGAGATGATTATTTTAGGCGGCGGCGTTATGCACCAGGAGCAGCTCTTTGCGCTGATCAGGATGAAAGTACAGGATCTGCTCGGCGGTTATGTTCAGGCGGAGGAACTGGATGATATGGAGCATTATATTGTACCGGCAAGCCTGCACGATGATCAGGGGATCATGGGTTGTCTGGAACTGGCGCGTCGTGAACTGGAAGGCCGCTGTAGTGTATCCGCTGTCCGATGAGCAGACGGGAAATAAAGAACAATGAAGAAGACATGAAAACGGAGGCACACGATCCTGTGCCTCCGTCAGTATTTACTCAATATATAAAGGGAGCAAGCTTTTCTCTGATACCCGCATCTTCTGAATCATATCTGAGTCTGAGCGGTCTGGTTAAGTCCAATGCCATCACTCCAAGTATGGATTTGGCATCAACAGTCCGGCGTCCTTCGCCCAAATCGAAAGTTGAATCAAACTTATCAATTATATCCACAAACTGTCTAATCTGATTAACACTGTTAAACTTGACATTTACCTGCTGCATAAAATCATTTCCTCCTTTAATCGTCATTGACACTATGAAAATATAATAGTTCATACATCAATTCCGGTTCTGCAATAATTCCCCTATACGCAGGTTACCCAAAAACACAAGCTTTAGTCAGTTATCTGATAATTTCTTTCGTTATGGTGTCGTGTGCCCCTCCCTTCCGTCCTGTATATAGTATCGTACTTATTTGTGAGAATATGATATCTGTTGTTCAGAAAAATGTAAATAGGCATTATCAATAAATTTCCGCAGGTTTTTTGTTAAGGTTGTCGGAACTATTTCATAATCTGATTTGCTTTTATTCATATGTTGCTGTATTTTTTTCCGCTTTTAACAGCGGAATGTATAAAAACAGGTTAAACACGTTATTTTCAGTTTTCAGCTCCAAAGAGCCATGGTATCTCTCAACGATTTCCTGGATGCTTTTCAGACCAAACCCGTGATTAACTTTATCAGGTTTGGAGGTTGGCGGAAGCGCTCCGGACGGAACCGCCTTTTTTGGTCTGCGGGACAGAATCTGTAACGGTTTTGATTCCGCTTCGGCGGAAGTGTCTTTGGAGGATACGGCAACCGGATTACTGACTTCCAGACAGAACAAACCTTTCTGCACTGTGTTCTTTAAGCTGATTCTGCGTTCTGATTCCTGAAGTTTCATACATGCTTCTATGGCATTGTCCAGGGCATTGGCATAGAGGGCGCAGATATCTGTTTTGTCAAAAGGCAGTTCGGCGGGAATATCTATGGCGGTTTCCATTGATATTCCGTATCGCTCCATCAGACTCTTTTTCACGGTTAATACCGCATTGACGGTGGTGTCCATACAGTAGGATATGGATTGTGTAATTACAGCGCTCTCTGTCAGGTCAGACAGATACACAGCCCTCTTATCTTCAGGCAGCGCTGATAATATCTGCAGGTGGTTGGCAAGGTCGTGCTTTAGACGCCGTATTTCAAAGTGCTGTTGTTCCATGTTTTCATAATATTTCCGGTTAATTTCCGTGAGCATACTCTGCTGTTCCAGCTGCTGCTGTCTCGCCAGAACAATGATGCATCGGAGTAAGATGATAAAAGTGAAAATAGCGATAAGTAAAATAGGCAGATACTTTACGGAGATAAATGAATAATGCGGCGGAAGCAGATACAGACCGCCATTTTTGTCAAATAAAGCGCCGAGAGAAAACACAATACAAAAGGGCGGTACCGTGAGCAGCAGGATCAGCTTCCACAAATCGTCGGAAAGGGTATAGTTTTTGTCCGGAGCGGATTTTTTAGTACTGATATACAAAAGCAGGGAAAACATGAAACTTGCAAATACGGATGCAGTCCGAATAAAATTCAGGGACGAATTTTCAACAAAATATTCATTATAATGTATTCGATGCTCCGGAAACATGAAGTATTCCAGAACTTCGAACAAGGGCTTTAAATAGTTATCCCGTAAAGCATTGAAAGAAAGTATTGTGCTGGTATACATGGTTCCCAGTGTGAGCCTTTTCCAGAAGCTGCCTTCACAGCAGACCAAAACGATTGCCACAAAAAAGACAGTTACTGCAAGAATATTAAAAGGATCGCCGATAAAGATAATTGTAGCGCTAAGGATTGCGCAGCCGATCAGCATGGTGCATCGTATCAGAGGACGCTTTTTCTGCTTCAGATTAATCAGATATTCCATAGAGCGGAGGATCAGCCATGCGTTGCAGAATACGATACAGAGCCAAAACAGAAAAAATAAAAAGTAAATCATTGCTTCATACCTCCGATCATGTTCCTGGCAATTCTGGCGGTGGCAGTTTCCTTGTATTTTCTGCTGCATGGCAGTTCGGCATTGCCTAATGTAACAGAATCTGCCTTAAGATAATCGACGGCTGCCGGATTGATCAGATAACGCTGGTGTATTCTGATAAAAGAAGAGGCCAGTTCTTTTTCGACATCATCTAACTTCGCATAAAAAGGATATTCTCCCCTGGCGGTGACAAGGGTCACTTTTCTTCTGTCAGAATAGAAATACAGAATATCATGCAGCCGGAAACGCCAGGTGCCGTCCATGGTTTTAATAGTATAAGATTGTGATTCTTCCGAAGTAAGTTTCACGCGTATCCGATGAAGCAGATCCTGAAGTTTTACCATGGAAACAGGCTTCATCAGGTAATCTAAAGCACCGACCCGATAGCCGTCGAACACATAATCGGCGTATCCGGTCACGAATACGATAATCAGATTGTTGTCAATATCCCTGATTCGTCCGGCAGTTTCCATACCGTTTAGTCCTTTCATCTCCACGTCCAGAAAAAGCAGATCCAGTTCTCCCGGGTGCTTTGCAAGCCATGATGCGGCGCTTGTCCCGGAAGAAAATTCATACACGATTTCTTCCGCGTCTTCTATTAAAACTTTCTCCAGTTGGAACCGGAGTGCGTCTCTTGCTTCTGTTTCGTCGTCACAAAGTGCGATTCTAAGCATTTATTTCCGCCTTTCAGGTTATAGTATTTAGTTTAAGTGTATCACATTTTTTCTGTAATAGTATTTTCATTTCTCATAACAAAAACCAAACTTTCCATTTCGCATATCCAAACTTTACAAAGTCAGCAGAACCGCGTCAAACGTTACAAAAGCACTGTGCATTGTGACATGTGCGAAAAAATATTTTTCGGTTTGTGATAGGGTTAGATTACAGCAATTCAAAAGTAAGTTGAGCGCCGTCACAGATTGTTAAGACGAAGAGGCGCGGAAATGGAGAGAGAAGATTATGTTGTATGTAAAAGACCTCTACAAATCTTATGAAGTGGGTAAAAACAAGTATCAGGTTTTGAAAGGGATTGATTTCCATGTGGCGCAGGGAGAGTTTGTTGCCGTGATGGGGCCGTCCGGTTCCGGGAAAACGACGCTTCTTAACTGTATTTCCTGTTATATTCCTTTTGACAAAGGAAGTATCACGGTAGGCGGCGTCAGGCTTGCCGGGCAGAATGAGGAGACATTGGCCAAGATCAGAAATACGAAGCTCGGGTTTGTCTTTCAGGATTTCATGTTATTAGACGGACTGACCATCCGTGAAAATATCCTGATTCCGCGTATTGTGCAGGGGGAGGTAAATAAAGAAGCGGAGCAGCTTGCCGATGAACTGGCGTCCATGTTCGGAATCAGCCATATCCTGAACAAATATCCGGCTGAGATATCCGGCGGCGAGAAGCAGAGAGCGGCGGTGGCAAGAAGTCTGATTAACAATCCGCTCATTATTTTGGCGGATGAACCGACCGGCAATCTGGATTCCAAGTCCAGCCGTACCGTCATCGAGACCTTCGGCAATGCCAAGACAAAAATGAATGCCACAATTTTCATGGTGACGCATGACAGCTTTGCTGCTTCCTTCTGTGACCGTGTGATTCTGCTAAAAGACGGAAACATCTATCGTCAGTTGGAGAAGAACGGCGATCGCGGTGAATTTCAGGATAAGCTGCTGGACGTCATTAAAGAAATGAGTGTTGGATAAATAAAAGATGAATATTTTCTAAGCCGTAAAATATTGGCTGAGAAAAATAGGGAGATGATGATATGTTACATGTAATGAATATGAAACAAATGGAACGGAAACTGCAGAAAGCAGACCGGAAACAGTCCCGTCTGTATCTATTCTGTAATTTTATGGCGCTCATGATTATTTCAGCATACTCTGCGCTGATGTTTTCTCCGACGGTACAGACCGTCTTTCCGGAAGGGGGAGACAGTGCAAAGCAGATGTATATGATTTTCGTCATGACGCTGATCGGCTGCGTTGTTTTTACAATTTATGCGCTGGGGCTGTTTTTCCGTCATAAATCCGGGCAGCTCGGCATCCTGATGGCGCTTGGCGCATCGAGAAGGCGGCTGGCGCCGGGGTTGTTCCGGGAGGTATTTGTGTTAAGCAGTACATCTGCCTTTGCGGGCATTGTTGCCGGTTTTCCTTTTGTGTGGATAATCTGGCAGGGATTCCGGCTGATTCTGGTGGACAGTTCGGATATGATTCTTTTGTTTGACTTCAAATGTCTTGCTGTCTCAATTTTGTTTTTCTTATTGGTGGTAGGGCTTGCATGTATGACGGCATGGCGCTATCTGAGAAAAACCAATATCATGGAAGTCATTCGGGAAGAGCACATCAATGAGCCGGTCAAAGAGTTAGGAAAATGGTGTGGTCCGGCCGGAATGGGACTGATTGTGGTTGGCGCTGTCCTGGGTTATGGAACCCCTGCTTTATGTCATGAATGGTTCCAGATGTATCCGCCGTCATGGATAAGTATTTTCTATGCGCCGGCATTAGTCGGACTCTATATGGTCATGCTGCATACGGTAGTGCACGGATGGAGTAGCCTTAGAAAGAATCCGTACAAAAATATTATTTCCAGAAGTATGATGAAATTTCAGGGGAAACAGACGGTTAATAACCTAATTGTCATTACACTGTTGATTGCAGGCGCCTGCTTCGGTATTTTCTATCTTCCGGCAAACGGTGTTTCGGCAATGCTGCAATATGCGAATCAGGCTTATGATTATTTCTATCATTACCGGGCGGACCAGAATGTACCGGATCGGGCGGCGGTAGAAGAACTGTCCCGTAAATACCAGTTGACCCTCAAGGATTGGAACGAATGTGATTACATTACGCTGGGAATGGGACAGGAAAGTATCATAGAGGAAGAAGACAGCAATCACTATAATATAGAGTATGTTGTGATGAATGAGGAAGAAAAAGTACTTTCCGAGGATGCATACCGTGCGCTGACCGGACAGGATGCAGACGTGGAACCCGGCACTTATATGAATATAACCAACACAGATGAAACGTCATTATTTACCAATAATAATGCGAGGGAATTTACCAATATGGTTACCCGTAAGCAGCTTGACACCGAGTTTGCCGGATATCTGCATAACGATCTTCTGTGTGATCGGGTAGGCTGCTCCGTGCTTTCCAATGAAGATTACGCATTGATTTCCGAAGGGCTGACGGACGATTGGAGAGGGCGGTTTGTACAGTTCAATATTGATGGAAAAGATAATTATCAGTTTGCAAACGAGTTTTATAAGCTCTTTGTAAGCTCTTTCGACAAAAGCTGTGAACATCCGTACTACTATGACAGAGTACAAAAAATTCGCGAAAATGAAGCGGGAATGGTTTACTGGGGAGACACGGAAGATATGACGGCAATCAGCTTTGAAGCTGTCGATTCCTTTAACTTCAGAATCTTTTGGGTGTATCAGCCGCAAATCAGGATTCTAAACCAGAATGATTATCTGCGCAGTGTATCGGTATTGTTTATGATGTTCCTCTTCATCTGCATCGTGTGTATGCTCACGGCTCTGGTGGTATGTTATACACGTTGTCAGACGATTGCGCTGAATAACCGCTATATTTTTGATGACCTTAAGAAACTGGGCGCTTCACCGGAATTTTTATCTAAAGAAGTGCGCAGCCAGTGTAAAAATGTCTTCAAGATGCCGACGATGATCGGTATGACTGCAATTTATCTGTTCTTTATCATGATTCTGTATGCCAATGACGGCAGGATGCTTTCGGCAGAGGTGATTGCGCTGCTTGTCTGTCTGGGAATACTGGGGCTGCTTTCCGCAATTATCTATGCGGTATACAGAGCATCGGTCCGGACGATTAAGAGGCAGCTGGAGATATAACGGAGCAAGAGTCTGTGCCGCAGAAAAGGCACAGATTTATAAAAATGTATTGTGCTGCATAATCTGATAAGTACCGTAACAACCGGAACGTACCGGATATATTAAACCGGTACGTTTCGGTTTTGTATGAATGCCGGATGTCCGATGCACCTGTACTCTATGCGTGGCTGATCATACAGTCTGGGAAATGCTACAGGAATCTCCTAGCTGTTCGTATAATGATTTCCGGTATGCCGCGTCAGTAAGCGCTCTGGTCAGGTCGTCCATACGATTCGACTGCAGAAGAAACTGCGTAAGCTTTGCGAAGCGTGCTTCACCTTCTGCGAGCCCTTCCGCGTGTCCCGCTGCATGCCCTTCTTCCCGGGCCTTCTTTCTCTCTGCGGGTATATCAACGGACTTGAAATGTTCAAATAATACTGCCATTTTACGCTCCTTTACCTGTTCCGTAAACCCTTCCACTTCGTCTTCCGGCAGATTCAACTGCCGCAGCATAGCCGCTGTTACTTTGGCGTCGATACTGAGAACATCTTCCGTGGAGTTCTCCGACAGGTTTTTCAAATAGTCATCGGGTAGATCCAGCTTTTGGAACTCTTCTATGCTTTGCAGACGATTGATCAGCATAACCAGAGACAATTCGTCGTTTTTCTCAGCCTGTTGTTCTATGCTGTAGGCATTTAGCGCGACAAGCTTATAGAAGAATTTCGGCGTAAACGGCTCAAAGGCCGTGTCAAATATAATACGTTCCTGCAAGTTGCGAACCGCCGTCCACCTGCCGGTTCCTTAAAGTGATACAAAAAATAATGTATTATTTCCTTCTAATTTTATACGTTTTACCGTATCCGAGTTTCTTTCTTCGGTGAACATTGGTATGTACCGTTCCGTGACGTCCTCAATATCTTCCGCCTTCACATTTTTCAGAAGGGGGATGTCTATATAGTTTCTCAGGAACTGGGAGCAAAGTTCCGCGTTTCCGAAGATCAGCTTACTGCTGCTGTCACGGGGCTTGCTGTTGGTAATTTTTGTTTTTTGTGCCGGATCTTGGCATGGTGTTTTGAGCGGGCTGCGCTGTAATGCTGTTTTTGCAGATGCCGTGTCCGTGTGCTTTGATTCTGCCATAAGGAGTCTCCTTTCGACGTGGACAGAGGCAGATGGATCGATGATAAAGATGTGATTTAAGACTTGGGTCCGGGTCCTTATAAACTTTCGCCAAACGGTATTGCAGGCGCACCGGTCCGGTTCATGTTACCAATGCCGGATTATATGAAAGAATTATTATATTCCACAGCACCGTAAGATAGTATATAATAGACGCAAACAGACCGGAGGAGACCATATGCAGCACAAAGGCACTATAACACTGGAAACAGACAGACTGATACTCAGAAAGTTCCGGGCGGACGATGCAGAGCAGATGTATCACAATTGGGCATCCGATCCGGAGGTTGCGAAATTCATGACCTGGCCGCCGCATCCGGATGATTTCTGCACGAGATCGCTTATTACCGGGTGGATCAGCAATTATGCGGATGCATCGAATTATAACTGGGTAATCGAATGCAAATCATCCGGAGAGGTGATCGGGAATATTTCTGTTGTGAGGCTGGAAGAGGCAATTGAAGGTGCAGAGGTCGGTTACTGTCTGTCGAGAGCGTGGTGGGGACAGGGTATTATGCCGGAGGCGCTGCGCGCTGTCATTGTTTATCTTATAAAAGAGGTCGGGCTGAACCGCGTGGCCGCTGCGCATGACCGTAATAATGCCAAATCGGGCAGAGCCATGGAAAAAGCCGGCATGAAATACGAAGGGACTTTGCGCGCGGCAGACAGGAACAATCAGGGGATCGGCGACAAGGTTTATTATGCTGTTCTGAAGGATGACCTGTCACAAAGTATCAAGCAGCGGTATCACAGCGATCTGTCGGATGAAATTATTATATATTTTATGCGGTTGATTCTTCATTTGCAAAAGAGTGGAATCGAAGATTTGCCGCTGGCACATTCTTTTGCGGAGCCGCTTAAGCATTTTCTGGATCTTGCCGTGGAACTGATGATAGACGGACAGCCGCCGGAAGTGGCAGCCCTGATACTCGATGCGGAGTACGATGTGATCATACAGCAGGATAAACTTATTACAGAGACAGTGCTCGCCTTGCGGCTGATCAGGGAGCTGTCGTGGCATATCCATTATGATAAGGATTATTATGGATATCTGCTTATGACGGATAACCTGTGGGGAAACAGAGTTTCCGAGTATGCGTCCAGAACATTCTATCCGAATCTTCCCGAGGATATTCAGGATAAATATCATATCCGGGATTTGATTAAGTATGTGCCGCAGGACATACTTCGACTGGAGGACTATTAGCTGGTGTGAATCTTAACAATGCAGTCAGTGCCTTTGGCGTATACGATTTCGGAATGGAGGTATCATGAACAAAGAGAACAGAATAGACGCTTTTGAAGAGATGTTAACGGCGGTACAGGAAAATTATGATCAGGCGGATCGAAGAATGAAGCAGTTGAAGGCAGAAGGAAAAGAGAAATCGGCAACATACCGTCAGCTGATGAGCAGTAAGCTGCAGTATCAGAATATGCTGTCCATGTATCGTTTATATGGATTGATAGAGGAAGAAAATGGTTGATAAAATATATAAATTTCGGGCTGTCATTCATACCGTTCCCCAAAAAGGAGGAGCATACATTGCATTTCCATACGATATTCGTAAGGAGTTTGGCAAGGGCAGAGTCAAAGTCCATGTGACACTTGACGGGATTCCGTATGATGGCGGCATACATCTTTTATGATTGAAATGAGAAAGGCGCTTCCGGGCAAGATCTGCCGGAAGCGCCTGATAAAGTTCTGCTTTAGTTGTAATTGTCAATGCAGGGCTGGAACATATCTTTGGTCACGCCGCAGAGCGGGCAGCACCAGTCAGCCGGTAAATCCTCAAAAGCCGTGCCGGGCTTGATGCCATGCTCCGGATCACCTTTTTCAGGGTCATAAGTATATCCGCAAGGGTTACAAAAATATTTCTGCATAATATTCAATCTCCTTTTCTTCCGTTTTTTGAATTTGCAAAGCAAATTGCTTTTTCTTAATTGTATTTTAGAGTTGTGCAATAAATTACTGTTTCTTAGTTAAAGTATCTCTTTAACAGACCCTCGAATGCCTTGCCGTGTCTAGCCTCGTCTCTTGCCATCTCGTGCACGGTGTCATGGATTGCATCCAGATTAGCAGCTTTCGCGCGCTTTGCAAGATCAAATTTACCTGCTGTTGCGCCGTTCTCGGCATCGATTCTCATCTCCAGATTCTTCTTGGTGGAATCGGTGACAACTTCACCTAATAACTCAGCGAATTTAGCAGCGTGCTCTGCCTCTTCCCAGGCAGCTTTCTCCCAGTATAAACCGATCTCGGGATATCCTTCTCTGTGAGCGACTCTCGCCATTGCAAGATACATACCCACTTCGGTGCACTCGCCGTTAAAGTTAGCGCGAAGGTCAGCCATGATATCTTCGCTGACACCTTTGGCAACACCTACAACGTGCTCCGCAGCCCATTCTTTTTCACCGCTCTGCGCCGTGAACTTCTCAGCCGGTGCGTTACATACCGGGCATTTCTCCGGAGCGGAATCGCCTTCGTGAACATAACCACATACCTGACATACAAATTTCATAATTGTGTTCTCCTTTTCTCTTGATTGATTATATTGTAAGGCGCTGTTGTTAAAACATGTACGCCTTATCACTCATTTTTATGATCTGGAGCAATTTCGGTTAAATCATTGATCCCGAATATCTTGTCCGGAAAGATTATTTGTAACAGAGAAGCCAAAGGTTGAACTGTTACAATTATTCCCATGTTTTGGTAATTATAACATGAAAAATACAGGAATTAAAGTTCTTCGCGGCAATTCACACAATTTCCACAGATCCCGTAGAAATAGGTGATGTGGCCTTCGATCCTGCCGTCAAAGCCTGCGGCAGCACTATCCTTGATGTGGTCAATGGAGCCCGGATTCATCGCGAGGTCAGTCACACCACCGCATTTCGTGCAGATAAAATGATAGTGCATAGAAGTGTCAGCATCAAAATGATCGACGCCGTCGCCTATCCGGAGCCGTCTGATCTCCCCCAGATTTGCCAGCAGTGAGAGATTACGGTATACGGTGCCGAGACTGATATTCGGATATTCCTGTCTGACATTCATATAGACCACATCGGCAGTGGGATGATCTTTACGGGTCATCAGGAAGTCTTTAATGACTTGCCTTTGTCTGCTGTATTTCAATGCCATGATTAATCCCCTTTTAAAAATAGTAATGATTACTATTTCTGGAATTAATATAGCACGAGAGAGAGGACATGTCAATTATATTTATTATTTTAATAAATTTTTTATAAGATTATCAAATATGTTTTATTTTCATTCTGTAAAAATGTGATATAGTAATGATACAAGCGGCAATATGGGAAGATACAGGTAGAAGGGAGATATTTCGGTGAAGTTTAGAACAAGGCTTCTGGTTACGTCGCTGACGATCGTGCTGGTGCCTCTTTTGCTGACAAGCATAGCATTTCTTTTTGTCGGGGGACATGTGGAGGATGCGGAAAATGAGATTGGTATTTTAGACGGAAATAATCTCTCTATTTCTTATACGATTGAGAATTACAGTCATATTACAGAGGAAGTGCTGGAGGCGGTCAAGAGTCAGATCGCACAGGATGCTTCCAGGCTGGAGGACAGGGAATATCTGGACGAAATCAGCGGAGAGATGAATGACAGAATCTCATATATTATCGTGAGAAAAGGAAACAGTCTTTACTATACGGGTAACGGACGGGCGGCGGAGCGGATATTCGAACTGCTGCCGGAGTATGGCAATGAAGTGCCGGATTCGGAGACGGGCTACTATTATAATGACAGAAGGAAGCTGGTCAAGCAGGTTGACTTTCAGTTTACGGACGGAAGCGAGGGCAGTTTTTTCATTGTAACCAGTGTGAATTCACTGATTTCCAAAAATGCACTTAAACGGATGATCTTTGCGTTTATTCTGGTGTTATGCCTGACCAGCATTCTGCTGACAAATTGGATTCAGAGAGGAATCTTCACGCCGATCAATCAGTTAAACACAGCCATGCAGAATATCGCGGAAGGCAATCTGGAGTATATGCTGACGACGGAGGAAAAAGGAGAGATCGGCGAACTGTACCGCAATTATGAAGATATGCGGCTTCGCCTGAAGGAGTCACTGGATGAGAAATTCGAGCACGAGCAGAAGAATAAAGAACTGGTCAGCAACATTTCTCATGATCTGAAAACGCCGATCACATCGATTAAGGGTTACGTGGAAGGCATCATGGACGGTGTTGCCGATACGCCGGAGAAAATGAACAAGTATATTAAGACAATCTATGATAAGGCGAACGACATGGACCGCCTGATCAACGAACTGACGACGTATTCCGGAATTGATAATAACAGGATTCCCTACACGTTTCGCCGTATTAATGTGGCTGACTATTTCGGGGACTGCGTCGAGGAAGTGGGACTTGATCTGGAGTCCAAGAACATTCAGCTGAATTATGAGGCGCTGATCGAACCGTCCACGCAGATTATTGCAGATCCCGAGCAACTTAAGCGTGTCATCAATAATATCATTAACAACAGTGTAAAATATATGAATAAGGACAAGGGCGTTATTGATATCCGTATTCTGGATGAACTGGATGCGATACGGGTGGAGATCGAGGACAACGGCATGGGTGTGGCGGCGAAGGACCTGCCGAATATCTTCGAGAGGTTCTACCGCACGGATGCTTCCCGCAATTCTTCTAAGGGAGGCAGTGGAATCGGGTTGTCGATCGTCAAGAAGATTGTCGAGGATCACGGTGGTTATATATGGGCGACCAGCAGGGAGAATGAAGGAACCTGTATGCACTTCGTGATCCGGAAGTATCAGACGCCGCCGGAAGAGGCTGCCGGAAAGGATGGAATTTATGAGTAAAATATTAATTATAGAGGATGAAGAGGCAATTGCAGATCTGGAGAAGGACTATCTTGAACTGAGTGACTTCGAGGTGACGATCGAGAACAGCGGGGACAAGGGACTTGAGACAGCGCTGGGCGGAGATTATGATCTGGTGATACTGGATCTGATGCTGCCGGGAATAGATGGATTTGAGGTATGCAAGCGGATACGGGAAGAAAAGAATATCCCGATTATTATGGTGTCGGCCAAGAAGGACGACATCGACAAGATCCGGGGTCTCGGTCTGGGGGCGGACGACTATATGACGAAGCCTTTTAGCCCGTCCGAACTGGTGGCGCGTGTAAAGGCGCATATGGCCCGTTATGACAGACTGGTGGGGAGTAACCAGAAAGTAAACGACATCATTGAGATCAGAGGACTTAAGATTGATAAGACGGCGAGAAGAGTTTATATAGACGGCGAAGAGAGAGTATTTACCACGAAGGAATTCGACCTGCTGACTTTTCTGGCGGAGAATCCGAATCATGTATATTCTAAGGAAGAACTGTTCCGGGAGATCTGGGATATGGATTCCATCGGAGATATCGCTACGGTTACGGTGCATATTAAGAAGATTCGCGAGAAGATCGAGTTTGACACGGCGAAGCCGCAGTACATTGAGACAATATGGGGCGTAGGATACCGGTTCAAAATCTAACCGCCGCAGGGGAAATACAGGCGGCTTTGCAGGATATAACCCGCAGAGGGACAGGAACATCTATATGAATCAGGCAAGAATACTCTATGAAGATCAGGATATCATTGTATGCCATAAGCCCGCAGGCATTGCGACGCAGACCGCCAGAGTCGGTCAGGCTGATATGGTAAGCGAAGTGACGAATTATCTGGCGCGTACGCAGAAGAATCCGTATGTGGGCGTAGTGCACCGCCTTGACCAGCCGGTGGAGGGCATTCTGGTATTTGCCCGCAATAAACAGGCGGCGGCAGGCTTGAGCAGGCAGATGACCCAAAACCGTGTGGAGAAATATTATTATGCTGTCGTCTGCGGCAATGAATTACAGAAGAGCGGCGTGCTGACAGATTATCTGGTTAAAGACGGCAGGACAAATATTTCCCGCATTGTGCCGCCGGAGGTGAAAGGCGCGAAGGAGGCCGTGCTGGAATATGAAATTTTAACCGACAAAATACCGGAATCCGGTTTTGCCGGTCCAAAAGCAGAGGCCGGACAGAAGGAAACGTCTTATGCAGTGCAGGATTCGCGTTGGATCGCGCTGGCGGGAATCCGGCTGCTTACAGGCAGACATCATCAGATCCGGGTGCAGATGAGCAGCGCCGGCATGAGCCTGCTTGGTGATTATAAATATGCCGATGGGCAGACAGCGGGGCTGTCGGAGCAGCTGCATGTCAAAGAAATTGCACTATGTGCCGGACGGCTGTCTTTTACACACCCGCGGACGGGCAGACGGATGGAGTTTAAGATCAGACCGGAAGGAAAGATTTTCCGGATGCAGGAGTTTATACAGTATTATGCGTAATGCGGCGGCATAGCGGTCACCTGATAGTCGCATAACATATAGAAAATACGACATAATAGAATAGGATGTTAAGAAAAGAGAGAAGCAGAGAATTAACGTTCCTGCTTTTTTTAATAGGAAATTTCTTGACGTGTTTCGAGTCCGCAAAGCGGAACTCGCAAACGAGCTTGCTCGTTTTGTTAATGTTGCGAAGCAAATATACTTTATAGAAAGGCATGCGCACGCAATGAATCTGAATACGTTCCTGAATCACAAACTGGTCAAAATATGTTTCATTCTGGTAGGAGTCTGGTTCTTCTTCCGATATATTTTTACGCTGATCGCGCCTTTTGTATTTGCTTTTCTGCTGATTACCCTGTGTTATCCGTGTCTGCAGAGGATACAGCGGCGGATTCCGGTCAGGAAGAAATTCCTGGCAGTCGGAATGATTCTGCCGTTGATTCTGCTGCTGATGGGAATCCTGTGGGCAGTCATCATACTGGGCGGCAGACAGCTTGAGGGACTTCCGGCATTCTGTACGGAACTCGGAGAGAAATTCCAGCTCTTTTTCCATCAATGCTGCTGCGGGCTGGATGGCAGATTCGGCTGGGACGGACAGCAGATCGAACAGTTTGTGATCGAGCAGATGACGGTTATTATAGAGAATGTACAGATACAGGTAGTACCGCAGATCCTGTCTTCCTCTTATAACTGCTTTAAAGGAATTTTCTCTGCAATCGGTTTTCTGGCTATCGCATGCATTGCCGCGTTTTTATTAGAAAAAGAATATGCAGGTATTGTTCAGACATTGAAGAAATCGGAGGAACTGCAGATGGTCTGGGCGGTAGTGGAAGGCGTCCTGTCCTATATTATCACGTTTATCAAAGCGCAGGGCGTGATCCTGCTGACTATCAGTGTATTGTGCAGTATCGTGCTGAGTCTGGCGGGGGTGGCAGGAGGAATTATGTTCGGCATTCTGGCGGGCGTGCTGGATGTGCTGCCCTTTATCGGGACAGGCATCGTATTAGTGCCGTTGTCTGTCTGGCAGCTCATAAACGGGCAGTACGGGCGGATGGCGGTATGTCTGGTTCTGTACGGGGTATGTATTCTGACCAGAGAACTGCTGGAGCCTAAGCTGATCGGCAGACAGATCGGTGTGGCGCCTGTCTTTATGCTGCTGGCTGTTTATGCGGGCATAAGGCTGTTCGGCGTCGGCGGCATCATCAAAGGACCGCTGGCGCTTATCGTCATCGTGGAGATCTGGAAAGTCATGAATGCAAGGCAGAGAGCGTTTGACGAAAAGAAATCCTTCGATTATGATTGAAGAGGAAGCAGATCAGGCGAAGCGTCTGTGAGCGCTTACGCAGAACAATGGCAGAGAAGAGATGTGAGCGGAAGCCTTGGAAGAAAGAGAACAGAACTGGAAAAAAGAGAAGAGAAAAAAAGATGTCACAAGCGATGCGCAGGAACTTTCTGAACGGATGAAACCGGAAACGGATACAAGGGCGGACGATTGGCATACAGATGTCTGCCAGGGCATTATGATGGCATATTTTCTTGTGATGGCAGTCATATACCCACTCTATGCGCCGGGCGGCTATCTGCGGATCGGCGATGTGAAATATGAGTTTTTCCGGAATGTCAGTCTGGCGACGATTGTGGTGATGGCGGCGGTTATCCTGTTAACAGCGCTTTGCTGCCGGCACAGCGGCTGGCTGACTGGTCATTACCGGCAGATGTCTGTTACGGACTGGTTTGCATACGGGTATTTTGTTGTGGTGATGCTGTCGTATCTTAATTCCGCCTATAAGGAGGATGCGTTATGGGGTGCGGAGGGATGGCATATGGGCGTCGTCACACAGATGACATTTGTGCTGGTTTATTTCTTCTTCTCCCGCTATTTTCATCAAAACATCGGCTGGATTGGTGTATGGCTGGCGGCATCGGCGGTGGTTTTTCTGCTGGGGATCTGTAACCGTTACTCGGTCTATCCGATTGCGATGGAGGGCCAGACGGATACGTTTATCTCTACGCTCGGCAATATTAACTGGTTCTGCGGTTACTGGTCTGTGGCGGCATCTGTCGGGATCGCATGGTACTGGTGCAGCGACAGCAGACGGAGTCGTCTGCTGACAGGCATATACAGTGCAATTGCTATGCTTGCCGGCGTGACACAGGGCAGCAGCAGCGCGTATCTGGTTTTCGGAATCCTGTGTGCCGGACTGTTTCTGATGTCACTTGGAAACCGTGCGAAACGGTATCGGTATCTGGAGTTATGTATGATATTCGCGGCGGTCTGTCAGGCGGGAAGAATCCTGCGGTATATGCCGGGACTTCATTATAATTACGGACTTGGGACCGGAGACGGCGGGTCGCGTATGACGACGCTTCTCCTTGACAGCAATGCCCCACTGTGGGGACTGGGGGTTCTGACACTGTGTTACGTATTGTTCCGGATGCTGGATAGACATGTACCTGTTCGTAATAAAACATATGTAAAACAATGCCGGGCAGGTATATGTGTGGTATTGCTATGTATTGTGACTGTTTATCTGCTGCTGCGCAGCGGCATCCTGCAGATTCAGGGGGAGACGGCGACGGATACGACGGAGTCCATGTCAGACACAGCAGTGGCAGAGGCGGCCAATCATAAGCGGATCGTTTTCAACGAAGACTGGGGAAACGGCAGGGGCGCGGCCTGGAACTGCGGTATAGATGCCTACCGGAGGATGGACCCTATACATAAGCTTGTGGGCACGGGACCGGACTGCTTCGCGGACTATGTGTATGATGTGCCGGAACTGGCGCAGAAGCTGGCGGACCGCTTTACCAATCAGCGGCTGACCAATGCGCACAATGAGCTGCTTACACAGCTTGTCAATGCGGGGGCGCTTGGTTTCCTGTGTTATGCGGGAATCTTTTGCAGTGCATTTCTGCGGTGTCTGCGCAGGGCGGACACAAGACCGGTTCTATATGTCTGTGCGGTCGGCATACTGGCATATACCGCACATGGCATGGTGAGCTTTCAGCAGGTTCTCAATACGCCGTACATCTTTATCGTCTTAGGGATCGGGGAACGGTTCTGCCGGAGCGCCGGGAAGTGTGACGGGAATCGGGGAGTGCTATTATAGAAGCATGATCAGGCATGCGGAAGAAGAAAATACATATAATACGGGAAAAGTAACTTATGAGCAACAGGATTGTAAAATCAGGTCAAAAGAATAACCGTGTTGCAGGCAGCGGCGTACAGATCACAGAACAGATCATAGAATATCTGCTGACTATCATATTGCTCATCCTGTGCGTGGCGGTGCCTTTCTATGCGAAGGACGGCTATCACGGGATAGGTAATGCCAAATTTGCAGCATATAAGGCGGTCATGCTAAGAGGCGGTATTGTGCTGCTTGCGGCGCTGGCACCGTATCTGGTCTTCCGGTTGATGGAGCGCAGGAGACTGCGGGTGTCTGTCACAGACGGATTTGTGCTGGCATATCTGATATTCTCAGGGATATCCGTATTCTCCGGTGGCTTCTGGCGAAATGGTTGGGAGAGTATTCTGTGGGGATATAAAGGCTGGAACATGGGACTATTTGCGCAGGTCAGTTTTGTGATGCTTTATCTGCTGCTGTCCCGGTTCGGCAGGTATTATCGTGTGATTCTGACCGTGCTGTGCACGTCGGCAGGAGTCGTTTACGGGATCGGAATCCTGCACCGGCTGTTGCTTGATCCCATCGGGTTCTATGACGGACTATCCTATGCTCAGAAAGCGCAATTTCTGTCCACGCTGGGTCAGGCGTCGTGGTATGGAAGTTTTCTGGCAGTGACATTGCCTGTCGGGATCGGTGTATTTGTGCATACCGTTAAGAGGCAGTGGCGGATTGCAGGCGGGGTGTTTACCGTGCTGGGGTTCTGTACGCTGGTGACCCAGAACAGCGACAGTGCATACATTGGGCTGGCAGGCGCGATGATCGTGCTGTTTGTGACGGCCGCGGGGGAGCGGGAGAAGCTGTGCCGGTATATGGGAGCGCTCACACTTTTCTTCATTTCGGGTAAGGTCATGGGGTATCTGGTGCGGCTTCGGCCGAATCCGGAGCTGCAGGCGGATTTAGTGACGCGGTTAATGTGGGATTCCGGGATGACATGGATCTTACTGTTCCTGTGCCTTGCGGCGGCGGTCTTGCTATTTGTCATGGGAGCGCGCGGCGGGGAATGTCAATATCCGGCAGATCTGATGAAACGGGCAGGGAGAATTGTTCCCGTTATGGCGGTGTCGGCGGTTCTGATCGCAGCACTTATGATCTTTCTGCAGTCGCGGGGGCTGCTGCCGCGGACCATTGCAGAAAAGCTGGCAGGAATCTCCTATTTTAACTGGAATGACGCATGGGGTAATGGCAGGGGCAGGATATGGCGTTTTGGTGCAAAGTTATATACGGAAGCAAAGCCTGTACATAAGCTGTTCGGGGTGGGGCCAGACTGTTTCCACAGTTATGTCGTAACATATTACGGCGAGGAAGCGGAACTGTTATGGGGCGCGAAGCAGTTGACGAATGCTCATAACGAATGGATGACCATGCTTATTAACAGCGGAATCTTCGGAGCGGTGACATATCTGGGAACCTATGTGACATCTGTCGGACGGCTTGTGCATGCGTGCAGACGGAATGTTCTCACAGCAGGAATCGCGGCGGCGGTAGTGTCGTATATGTGTTATAATTTCTTTTGCTACCAGCAGGTGTTATGCACGCCGTTTGCATTTATCTGTATGGGGATCGGGGAGTATATACTAAGGCAGCAGACAGAGCAGACCAGGGTAAAGGGCAACGGGGCGATAAATGCGATTTAGAGAGGAAGGTATAGGAAATGGGAATTTTGGAGGAGATAAGAGGGATTCTGAACAAATTTCGGCTGGCGGATGAAGTAGTGGATATCAAGCCCCATGGCAGCGGGCACATCAATCACACTTTTCTGGTGACAACAGGATCGGGAAAACGGTATATCCTGCAGCGGATCAATACGGACATTTTTCATAATACAGCGGAACTGATGGAGAATATTATGCACGTGACCGCCCATCTGCGCGAGAAGATCGTTTGCGCGGGCGGCGACCCTGAGCGGGAGACGATGACCGTGATACCGACGACGGACGGCGCGGCATATTATTCTGACGCACAGGGACAGGACTGGCGGGTCTATCTGTGCATTGAGCACATCACGACCTTAGACCGGGTGGAACAGGCTGCGGATTTTTGTGAGAGCGGTCGTGCTTTCGGACATTTTCAGGCGATGCTGGCGGATTATCCCGCACAGACGCTGCATGAGACGATTCCCGATTTCCATAACACACCGAAGCGGTATCGTGATTTCGAGCGCGCGGTGGCGGAGGATGTGTGCCACAGGGCGTCGGGTGTCGCGGAGGAGATCGCGTTTATCAGAGCGAGGAAGGATGAAATATCTGTGCTCACCGATTTAGCCCAAAACGGTGAACTGCCGATCAGGATCACGCATAATGATACGAAACTCAATAATATTCTCCTGGATGAGCAGACCCATAAGGCTGTCTGTATCGTCGATCTGGACACGATCATGCCAGGATTGTGCGCATATGATTTTGGTGATGCGATTCGCTTCGGAGCTAATACCGCGGCTGAGGACGAGCCGGATGTGAGTAAAGTGTCGCTCTCACTGGAACTGTATGAGGCCTATGCGAGAGGTTTTCTGGAGGGTGCCGGCGACAGACTCACAGAGAAGGAGATCGAGACGCTTCCGCTGGGCGCTAAGACCATTACGCTGGAGCAGGGGATGCGCTTCCTCACGGACTATCTGCAGGGAGATATTTATTACCATACAGAACGGGACGGACAGAATCTGGACCGATGCCGGACGCAGCTCGCGCTTGTGGCGGACATGGAGCGAAAGCGGGAACAGATGAATGCGGCAGTGAGAGTGCGATGAGCCATCATAATGGCTGGTCCGGATGCGAGTGATTGATATATAATATAAAGATATGGAGAGGATAAAAGGAGGAGAGGCATCTGCTGCGGCAGGTGTCTTTTATTATGCAGACAAAGGCTGCCAGACATGCCTGTTTGTGGATTCTGTTTTGCATGTGTGCATACGCTAAGCAAAATAAAATCTTTAGACTGATGGCGGTTGACAAAACCCGGCGATGCGGCTAGAATGAATAAAAATGTAACTGATTCCGGCGGTTTGTATCATACGGAACCGGAGAAGTTACCATATCATCAGACGTGACAAAGAAGAGAATAGTACGGATGCAGAGCGTGCCAGAGAGAGAACCGGCGGTGGGAGGTTTTTACGGGAGGCATTCGGAACCGGCCTCGGAGTCCTGCGTGAAGAGCGCAGCGCAGCACCGGCGATAACGGTATGAGAAGAGAACATACAGCAGTATGTTAATTAGGGTGGTACCGCCGAGATTTCGGTCCCTTACGGGGCGGAAATTTTGGCGGTTTTGTATTTTATGTAAGGAGGAAAAGAAAATGGCCGACAAGAAACTGGTAGAGGCGATCACCTCCATGGAGGATGATTTCGCACAGTGGTACACCGATGTGGTGAAGAAGGCAGAACTTTTGGATTACACCAGTATTAAGGGGTGTATGGTATTTAAACCGGCGGGCTACGCGATCTGGGAGTTGATCCAGCAGCAGATGGACGCGATGTTTAAAGCGACGAGGGTGCAGAATGTATATCTGCCTATGTTTATTCCTGAGAGTCTTTTGAATAAGGAGAAGGATCATGTGGAAGGGTTTGCGCCGGAGGTGGCGTGGGTGACTCACGGCGGACAGCAGCCTTTGCAGGAGCGACTGTGTGTCAGACCTACTTCCGAGACGCTTTTCTGTGATTACTATAAAAATGTGGTACAGTCTTACCGTGATCTGCCCCAGTTATGCAATCAGTGGTGCTCTGTTGTGCGCTGGGAGAAGGAGACAAGACCTTTCCTCCGCAGCCGTGAGTTTTTATGGCAGGAGGGGCACACTGCCCATGCCACGGCACAGGAAGCGGAGGAGAGGACGATCCAGATGCTCAATGTGTATGCGGATTTCTGTGAGCAGGTACTGGCGATTCCTGTGATCAAGGGACGCAAGACGGAGAAAGAGAAATTTGCAGGAGCCATAGCAACCTACACCATCGAGGCGCTGATGCATGACGGTAAAGCGTTACAGTCCGGTACCAGCCACAATTTCGGAGACGGTTTTGCCAAAGCCTTTGAGATTCAGTTTACGGATAAAGATAATACGTTAAAACATGTGCATCAGACGTCCTGGGGAACCACGACCCGTCTGATCGGCGCAGTTATCATGGTGCATGGCGATAACTCCGGGCTGGTACTGCCGCCCAGGATCGCGCCTGTGCAGATCATGATCATTCCCATTCAGCAGAAGAAGGAAGGGGTGCTGGATAAGGCATTTGAACTGAAAGACAGACTGAGCAATTTCCGTGTGAAAGTGGACGATGCGGACAAGAGCCCCGGCTGGAAGTTTTCCGAGCAGGAGATGCGGGGTATTCCGATTCGTGTGGAGATCGGGCCTAAGGATATCGAGGCAGGCAAGTGTGTGATCTGCCGCCGCGATACGCGGGAGAAGATCGAGGTTTCTCTGGATGAACTGGAAGTAAGAGCAGGAGAAATCCTCGACCAGATGCAGAAAGAGATGCTGGAACGGGCGAGAACACACAGGAACGCGCACACATATGAAGCGAAGGATATGGACGGGTTCCGTAAGCTTTTTACAGAACAATCCGGTTTTGTCAAGGCTATGTGGTGCGGGGAACAGGACTGCGAGGACAAGATCAAAGAGGAGCTTGCCGTGACAAGCCGCTGTATGCCCTTTGAGCAGGAGCAGATCAGTGATGTATGTGTCTGCTGCGGGAAGCCTGCGAAGAAGATGGTTTACTGGGGCAGGGCATATTAAAAAGACAGGGGAGGTTTATGCAATGAATGTACTGGTTATTAACTGTGGTTCTTCTTCGCTGAAGTATCAGTTGATCAACAGCGAATCGGAGGAAGTACTGGCAAAGGGTTTATGTGAGAGAATCGGAATTGACGGCAGCGCCATTGTGCATCAGCCGGCGGGCGGCGAGAAGGTGCGGACGGAAGCGCCCATGCCGGATCATACGGCGGCGGTGAAGCTTGTGATTGAGAAGCTGACGGATGCACAGGAGGGTGTGATTAAGTCTCTTGATGAGATCGATGCAGTGGGGCACCGTATTGTACACGGCGGGGAGAAGTTTGCCACATCCGTTGTGTTAAATGACGAGGTACTGGCAGCGATCGAGCAGTGTAACGATCTGGCGCCGCTGCACAATCCGGCGAATCTGATCGGAATCAACTCCTGTAAGGAGATTATGCCGGACGTGCCGATGGTAGGCGTATTCGACACGGCGTTTCACCAGACCATGCCGAAGAAAGCATATCTGTACGGTCTGCCGTTATCCTATTACGAGAAATATAAAGTACGCCGCTACGGATTCCACGGTACGAGCCATGATTTCGTGTCGAAGCGTGCCGCAGAGATTCTGGGAAAAGATATCAGGGACTTGAAAATCATCGTATGTCATCTTGGCAACGGCGCTTCGGTGTCCGCTGTAAAATACGGAGAGTCTGTGGATACTTCCATGGGACTGACGCCGTTGGAGGGATTGATCATGGGCACCCGCTCAGGAGATTTAGACCCGGCAATCATCACTTTTATTGCGGAAAAGGAAGGAATCAGCGCGGCACAGGTGATTGATATCTGCAATAAGAAATCCGGTGTTCTGGGCTTGTCAGACGGTGTTTCCAGCGACTTCAGGGATCTGGCTGAGGCGAAGGCACAGGGAAATGAGGCGGCGAAGGCAGCGCTTGAGACATATGCTTACCGCGTAGCCAAATATATCGGTGCATACGCGGCGGCAATGAACGGCGTGGATGTGATCATATTCACTGCAGGTGTGGGAGAGAACAATGCAGAGGTGCGGGCGCAGATCGGAGAATATCTCGGGTTCCTCGGGGCAGATATTGACGCGGAGAAGAATAAACTGCGCGGTGAAGAGGTGATACTCTCTGATGAAGACGCTAAGGTGACCGTTATGGTGATTCCGACGAACGAAGAGCTTGCCATTGCGAGAGAGACTGTTCGTCTGGCGGACGCATAGAAAGCGGCACGGACGGAATGCAGGCGTTACAGCGCAGCAGAATGCCGGACTGTGGCATGCAGAGAGCATAAAGGAGATGTTATATTATGGGCAGAGGCAGACCCAGAAAGAAAAAGGGAATAGGAATGATCATATTCCTGAGCCTTGTGATCATACTATGTGTGGTGGTGATCATTGGGATTATACGGGGGACGTTCGCAGGCGGCCTTAAGTCCATGGTGGCTGAGAAGGTAACAGAGCAGGTTATGGAGCAGACATTCCGGAAGGCGCTGGAAAGCACGGGCGACCCACAGGCAGCAGCCAAAGCGAAAGAAATCGTCAATAACATGGATGAAACAGATAAGCAGGCTGCCACGGAGATGATCGAGAAATATGCCGACAGCGATACGATATCCGATGTCATGGATATTGTAGGTGACGGCATCAACAGCGAGTCTATCGCGCAGGTGGAGGAATATCTGCAAAACAGCGTATCCGAAGAGGATATAGATAAGCTGCAGGACTTATATGAGAAATATAAAGATAAAATCAATTAATGGCAGAGGGGAGACTCAGAATTTCGGGTCTCCCTTTTATATTATAGGAAATTGTTCCATTTATTTGAGTTTGCGAGGCGAATCTCGCTAATAAAAGGTTGACAATCGTATACCTTTAGCATAATATATACTCAAACAGGTAAACGAATGTATACCAAAATATGGCAATTGGCATGTGTGATATGTAAAAGAAAGTGACGGGGATTTCGGAATGGCTGAGCCGGCGCAACGAACATACATTGCAGGAAAGGACGGACATTACATATGATCAGTTTATCAGACGGAGAATGGAAGATTATGAACCGGCTCTGGGAGCGTGAAGGAAGCACGATTACGGAGCTCACCGCAGCGCTGCAGGAGGAGACCGGCTGGGACAAGCATATTATCATTACGATGCTTAACCGCATGGAGAAGAAGGAAGCGGTCGCGCACCGTAAGGACGGGCGGGCGAAAGTATTCTACCCGATCGTGCCGCGCGGAGAGGTGTCTATGCAGGAGACACGTGGATTTTTACAGAAGGTGTACAGAGGCAGTCTGGGCATGATGGTCAATGCCATGGTGGAGGATCAGGCACTATCACGGGAAGAAATCCAGGAGCTGTATGACATTCTGGAACAGGCGAAGCGAAGAAAATAGGCAGTGCCTGATCGTAAACGCGTCTGCCGTGGAATGATGAGCAACTCATGATGGATGCCGGATATACGGGCAATAAGAAAGGTATGGTTATCATATGAAAGAAATAATAATTACATCCTCGGTTTTAATACTATGCATTATGCTGATACGGATCGTTTTTAAGGGCAGGATCAGTGGAAGACTGCAGTATGCGCTGTGGCTTCTGGTGGCGCTCCGGCTGATTGTTCCGTCGTCAGCGCAAATTCATATAGCAATTGGTTCGATCGAGGAATTTCGGATTATGGATCTCGCGGAGGCGTTGGAAGAGAGGTTCGGTGATATGACCGAGCAGCTGGAGAAGCCGGTACAGTTTCACATGTCCCTTAGTGGTCCGCTCGGGGAGCAGGCGGCGGCATTTATGCTGGGAGAGGAATTGAATCTGTCTTCTGAAGATGGTCCGACGAGTGTCTTCGTAGCAGGAAAGGTTGGCGGGCTTATCTGGATGGATATTGTGCGCGGGATCTGGATCGGCGGTATGATCGTCGTCGCCCTGTGGATCATTATCACGAACATCGTATTTACGCGGAAGCTGCATAAAGGGCGCAAAGAGTTTGCGCTGCCGGAGGAACTGGCGTATCTGTGCAGCAGGAATCCGCAGGAGGCGGACGCGCAGAAGAAGGGAGCAAAGTGCAGGATCAGGCTGTACACCACCGACTATCTGACTTCTTCCTGTCTGTACGGTCTGCCGGGCCGGGAAGCGATCTATCTGACGCCGGATATCACGGCGGATGCAAGTAAGCTCCGGCATGTGGTTGCCCATGAAATGTGTCATCGCAGACACGGCGACAGTTTCTGGTCGATTCTTCGCAGTGTCCTGCTGTGCGTCTACTGGATGAATCCACTCGTGTGGGCAGCGGCAGTTCTGTCAAAGCGGGATTGCGAGCTTGCCTGTGACGAGGCGGCGCTTCGGATTCTGGGGGAGGAAGAACGGATTTCTTACGGGGAAACCCTGCTCTCCATTATTACAGGGAAAAACAGGCTGTCCGACATCGCGTGCACGGCGACAACGATGCATGGAAGCGGCAGAAGTATTAAGGAACGGATCAGATTCATTGCCGAGAAACCGAAAGTACTGGGTGCGGCTGTCGTGGCGGCGCTTGTGCTGATCTTAGCCGTATCGGTGCTGGTCTTTACGAGGGCACCTTTGTTAATCGGTCACATGTGGGAGGGAGAAATAACCCTCACAGCCGGGGATATGCAGGTCAGGCTGCCGGAAACGATTGCGGGGATCAGCAGTTATGATATGACGGAAGACGGCGGAGAGATTATAGTTTATCAGAAGTCTTCCCGCAAGGAGGCTGGCAGGTTCTGTGCGCTTTCCCGTGATGAAGCGGCGGCACTGGCAGGCGAGGGCAGGAAGATTGTTCCGGCCGGAAGCTATGGGGCGGTAGGTATATCGGGTACGGATAGAAATGATGATGATACGACTTATATTATAGATGATAGCAGCAGCGGTTCCACGACCGCTGTGGAGGAATCGAGGGATTATCTGCCGAATGAACAGATTACGGTGATGGATATACACCCTGATGCGGAGTCCGAGGCAGTGCACAATTATACGCCGACGCCGGATTCTGTGACAGTGCACAATTATACGTCGTCGTCAAACAGGACAGAAGGAATGATTGCCCATGAGGACACATTCATCCCGGAGGGAGCAGTGGCCGCGGTGGGCGTACCGGGTACGGATATCAATGATGATACAACTTATATATATGAAGATACCGGCAGCACGACGGAGCCGGTAGAAGAGTCGAAGGATTATCTTCCTGACGAAAAGATTACGGAGGAAGCAGTGGATTACTTCCCGAATGAACAGATTACAGAAGGATCGGGAAGTGATCTGCCGGAGGAAAATTTTTTCGATTCATACTATGTATATGTAAAAGCGGATTATACCGACGTAAAAGCGAGAGATCTGGGCGAGATGGAATATATTAACAGCGAGCTTGAGGCGGCGGCGGGACGCGCGATTGTGACCAGCATCAATCAGAAGATACGGGGAGATATGTTTGCGGCGCTGGCCGGATACAGAACGGCGTATCTGGGAGATGCTCCGAAGGTGAGCGCACTTATAAGCGCGCTGCCGCAGCCGGAGAGGTTTACCTATCGGGGGATGAAGCTTCATACGCTGGAGACAGAGCCGGAGACCGCACTGTCTCTGGAGATCAACTATGAAGTTCCGGTGCAGGGTATGACGGATGCGGGTAGCGATCTTCTGTTTTTCAATGCCGCCATGCTCTTTGCCACGATCGGGAACATGGACGAGTGCAGCTTCGTACTGACGCAGGACGATGGTATGCCGCAAAATGATACCAGTGAGTCGCCGGAGGCAGCAGCGGGAGAGCCGGAGGAGGAAGCATATGAGAAGGTGACTTATAACAGAGACGGTCTACAGACAACACTCGGGACGGTATTATGGTCGGAGGAAGCGGCAGAAAGTACAGATGCTTATATGCAGCGGCTGGAGGAACTGTATGCCGATATTGTGGAATATCTGCGATCGTAGAACAGAAGGTATAACAAGCGCAGATGTTCACCAATACTGCAGGACAAATTTTTTCATAAAAAATTAAGATTTATGAAACTTTTTCTTAACTTGTCGGCTCTAATATAGAAAAGGGAGTGTATTAGTCAGAATAGTACACGTGGATTATGTAATCGGAAATGAGCAGCAGGCAGCCGAATATGCTCGGGGCATGCACAAAAGAGGGGAAGACGAGTGGGACAGGCACAGAAGAAGAGACAGCAGGGAGTCCGGCATCAAGAAGTAGAACTGGAATTGTGGGAACTGGACGCCGACGAGGACGACAGCTGCGCAGGCGGCGCGCGAAGGAACGGCAGAGGGCGGACCGCAAGCGCAGACCGGAACCGGACAGCAGACAGCAGAAGCGGTTACGCAGGAGACCAGAACCGGACAACAGGCAGCAGGAACAGAGGCGGTCATTCCAGGCAACTGCAGTTATACGATGCGGGACGGAATCAGAACAGCAGCCGGGTGAGACGACGCAGCTCGCAGCGTGAACTGCAGATACAGGACATCCGGCGGTATCAGGGTGGCAGAGCGGATGGCGTAAGGGCGGGAAATGTCTACAGGGGCAGCGCCCGTCCGGTACAGTCGATCAGGAGACGCAGGGCAAAGAGAAGGAAAGCCTATGTCGTACGAACGATGGCGGTTTTACTTGCCGTATTATGTCTGGTTTTGATATACTTTATGACAGGGGAAATATATCGTTTTACGCATGACCGTGGTCACAAGGGCGTCCTGCAGATCATGTCGGAGAAGGCGGTTGATCCGGACAGTAAGGTTGCGCCGCCCGAGATCATAGAGGATCTTCTGGAGGTTAACGACTATTCAAGACCGGGAACGGGGATTAAGAGGGTGAAAAATATTTTCGTGCATTATACGGCGAATCCCGGCACGTCGGCGGCGAATAACAGGAGCTATTTTGCTAATCTGCCGCTGACGAAGGAGCGTTCGGCGAGCGCGCACCTGATCATCGGCTATGACGGGGAACTGATCCAGTGTATTCCTTTTGACGAGCAGGCGTATGCGGTCAGGACGAGGAATGAGGACTCCATATCTATCGAGTGTTGCTATCTGTCAGAGGACGGTGCTTTCACGCAGGAGACTTATGACACGTTGATACATACGCTGGCATGGCTGATTGACAAATATGATTTATCGGCAGAAGATATTCTGCGTCATTACGACTGTGGCGGCAAGAAGTGCCCGCTCTATTACGTGGAGCATGAGGACGCATGGGATCGGCTGCTGGATGATGTAGCGGCGTATAAGGACGGCAGTAAACAGGCGGATGCCGGGTAAATAAGCATTTACGGGTCTATGGCAGCAGTTTTAAGCATAATGGTCTTATATTGAAACGGAGAAGGAATTTCCTTCTCCGATTTTATTATTTAAAGGCATGGCAAGAATGAATAATTAATGCTATAATACAAATAACGATAGATTTACTTGATTGGCATTACAGGAAGGCGGTGAAGCAGGCATGGAAGATAGAAAAGAGAAAATCATATTAGAGCAGACCGGAGACATGTCACACAGGAAACATATCCTGATTATAGATGATGATCCGAACATGTTAAAAATTCTGCGTTATTATTTACAGGATACGTATAAAGTGACGGTAGTCAATTCCGGTAAGGTGGCGGTTGATTTTTTGCTGAAGTATACGCCTGATCTGATTCTTCTGGATTATATGATGCCTATGTTTAACGGCGCCGCCGTCCTCAAGATCATCAAGAGCAGAGAGGCGACAAAAGATATTCCGGTCTTTTTCCTGACAGGACAGACAGACAGAGACACTGTCATGGAGTGCCTTTCCCTGAAACCGGCAGGTTATATTGTTAAGCCTGTGGCGAAGGAGGCGCTGCTTGCCAAGATGGCGGAGGCGTTTGCGAAGTAGGAAACGTAAAGAGGAATTGCTATGTGGGGAATTGAGAAGGACAAGGTCCCGAAGTATCTGTTTGGAGCTTTTTGTCTTTATTTAGTGTACTTTATATTTATCATACTATACCTTGGTCTGGGTAATCAGTGGATCGTCGTACCCGCCGTGAGCTTATGCTTAAGCCTTTTGATTCTGAAAGCCGGCGGCGGCAGGATAGAAATTCAGGCGTACACGGTCTCGATATTTGCCTGCCTTAATATTTTTGCATATGGTGTGATACTTGAGGAGTTCACAGAGGTTTTCACGGTTTTCTGCGGAGCTGTCTGTCTGGTCTCCTTTTATCATATTTTGAAAGCCAATTATCTTATGCTGGGGCTGAGTACAGGCTTTGTCCTTTATGAACTGGTATTTGAGGGAGAATGGCTCATGTATCTGTCCAATGACAGCGCCGTTGCGGTCACAAGCCGTATTTTCAGTGTGTATCTGGTGCAGATTCTGCTGATCCTGCTGATCAGGCGGCAGCAGGAGACACAGAGGCTGGTAGAGCAGAAAGCAAGGGAAGCGGAGACCGCGGCACAGGCGAAGGAAGATTTTCTGGCGAATATGAGCCATGAGATCAGAACACCGATGAACGCGATCACAGGGATGGTGGAACTGGCGCTGCGCAACGATGCGCTGCCGGATCAGGAGAAGGAGTATCTGTATAATATACGGGCGGCGGGAGAAGATTTGCTGTCCATTATCGACGATATTCTGGATATCACGAAGATAGATTCCGGTAATCTTGAGATTACGGAAGAAACGTATGAGATTACGTCCATTGTGCATGATGTGGTGAGCGTGATACAGGTTATGCTGGGTGACAAACCGGTGGTGCTTCTGGTAGACGTGAGCCCGGATATTCCTGCCCGCCTGAAGGGGGACGGCATACGTATTAAGCAGATTATATTGAATCTGCTCAGCAATGCAGTGAAATATACCGAGCGGGGATCGATCCGGTTACAGGTGGAGGCGGTTCCCGTTGACGGAGAGTGCGGCAAGACCGATCTGAAGGTCAGCGTGACGGATACAGGCATCGGTATTTCCGCGGAACAGCTTGAGGATTTGTTTTCGAAATTCAAGCAGGCGGACAGCGGCGTGAACCGGGCAAAAGGCGGAAGCGGCCTGGGACTTGCAATCTCCAAGCGGCTGATTGAACTTATGCAGGGTACGCTTCATGCGCAGAGCGAGCCGGGCAGGGGATCGGAGTTTGCATTTACGGTAAGGCAACAAGTTGTGGATGAAAGGCCGTGCATTGAAACTGATCCGCAGATGGTGCTGCAGCCTGCGCCGAAACAGGAAGAGATTGCCGTGCATAGAGAGCAGCGCAAGAAAGAAGGACGCCAGACAACCTTTACGGCGCCGACTGTCAGAATACTGCTCGTGGATGATAATAAGGTTAATCTGAAGGTGGCGGAGGGCCTCCTGCGGCCTTATAAGATGTGTATTGAAATGGCATACAGCGGCCGGCAGGCAATAGAGATGGTGCAATCCCGGGTTTATGATCTGGTGTTTATGGATCATATGATGCCGGAGATGGATGGTGTGGAGACTACCCGGAGTATCCGGTCCATGGAGGATGAGCGATTTCGTGTCATGCCGATTATAGCGCTGTCAGCGAATGCCGTGCGCGGGGCGCGGGAGATGTTCCTGGAGGCGGGAATGAATGATTTTGTGGCCAAGCCCATCGAGATGCGCATCATGGACAGGACACTGCGCAGGTGGCTGCCCGCCGATAAGGTGATCTCAAATAAAAACGCGACAGAGGCCGCGCGTCGGGAGGAATACGGGAATGATATGAAGACCAACCCGATGCTGTGGCAGATGGACGGTATTGACGTGGCTGTCGGTATGAATTATTCCGGCGGGGATGCCGGTCTGTACAGAGAAGTTCTGTCTGACTATATGGATACGATAGAGGAGAAGGCGGATCTCATAGAGAGAGCGGTCGAAGAGGGAGATCTTGAGACATACACGATCGAGGTACACTCTCTTAAGAGTACATCCAAAGCCATAGGGGCGATGGAGCTGTCGTCGTTTGCCAAAGATCTTGAGGAGAGCGGCAAGAATCAGGAGTGGGGGACGATTATTGCAAGAACACCGGCTTTACTGCGTTTATACAGGGAACTGTATGATGTTATTATGCCGTATCATACGGCCGCGGAGGAGGAACAGCAGCAGAAAGAGGCTCTGGATGACAGCGGGCTTGAACAGCTTCTGGGGCAGCTTCTGGACAGTGTGAATATGTTCGACTCTATTCGCGGGGAAGAGATCATAGACGAACTATCGGGCTGCGTTTATGTGGATAACTGGGACGAATATCTGCATGCGGCATCGGAAGCGATGGGACGCTTTGATTATGATGAATGTAAAAAACAGGTTATGCTGTGGCGGGATGCGCTGAAGGCAAAGCTGCAGGAGGCGGCGGATTAGTATATGGAGAAAGCATATAAACTGGAGTTTGCCGGGGAACAGACAGGCAGCCTGTATGTGAATTGCTGCGGACTCTCCAAGACGGAGGGGCTGCACAGTTTCGGTCCGGCATTAAAACCGCACTATCTGGTACACTATATATTGAGCGGTAAAGGCAGGTTTTCGATCGGTGGCAAGGAGTATCCGCTGGAAGCGGGCTGCGGTTTTCTGATTACGCCGGACGAGCTGGCGTTCTATCAGGCGGACGAGAGTGATCCGTGGACTTACGTGTGGGTGGGCTTTAGCGGCACACTGGCTGAAGAATATATTGAGCATATCGGGCTGTCTGTCAGACAGCCCGTTTTCAGATCGGATGCATCGCAGGAGTTATACCGGATCGTGAAAGATATGATGGAACATAATACATTCGGGTTATCCAACGATCTGCGCCGCAACGGGCAGCTCAGTATTTTCCTGTCGATTATAGCCGAGAGAACAAGACCGGAGGAGAAGAGCGAGACGGACCGGGCTAACACGTATGTGCGCAAGGCGGTTTCCTTTATACGGAGCAATTATTGTAACCCGATTAAGGTGACGGATGTTGCGGACTATGTCTGCATCAACAGGAGCTATCTGTATACACTTTTCAAAAATTCTACAGGTATGTCGCCGCAGCAGTTTCTGACAACATTTCGCATTACGAAAGCGGCGGAACTGCTGGCGGTTACGGAACTGCCGATCGAGAGCATTGCGCTTTCCTGCGGATATCATGATCCGCTTGTATTTACCAAGGCTTTTAAACAGATGAAAAAGATGTCTCCTACAGGGTACCGTAAAGAGATGCACAAAGGCGGGACACGGCGCAATAAGGAATATCTGAAGCAGGTGGAGGATTTTATCAATCAGATCAACAGTCTATAACATTTTGACAGATTTATTTAACAAAGAGATATTTTAAACAACCCTGATATTTTATATTATAGAAGCAGATAAAAACGGAAGAACAACCGTGTGCGCATAAATAGAGGAACGGAAAGAATACGCATATGGGATTTTTAACAAAAAGGTAAACGTATTATGCGGTGCAAACGACGGCGCATGAAGGAGAGACTGCAACGGCAGAACAGTCTCGGGGGAAAATGAAAAGGGAAGGAGAACGGGTATGAAAGAAATGGTATTGAAAAAGTTTGAGGAGCTGTACGGGGATGTGCAGGGTGTGAACGTGTATTTCGCACCGGGACGCGTGAACCTGATCGGCGAGCATACGGATTATAACGGGGGGCATGTCTTTCCCTGTGCGCTTACGATCGGCACGTACGCGGCAGCCAGAAAGAGAGCGGACAGAAAGCTGAACTTTTACTCTATGAATTTCGAGGAGCTTGGCGTAATAGAGAGCAGTCTGGATGACCTGACACCGTCCCAGGCGGCGGGATGGACGAACTATCCGAAGGGCGTTATGTGGGCTTTTGCAGAGAGAGGCATGACGATGGACTGTGGACTGGATATTGTGTTAAACGGTAATATTCCGAACGGTTCCGGCCTGTCTTCTTCGGCCTCGCTGGAAGTGCTTACCGGTTATATGCTGAAAGATCTGTATGGATTTGATGTGACGAATATTGATCTGGCGAAGATCGGACAGTATTCCGAGAATAATTTTAATGGTATGAATTGCGGTATTATGGATCAGTTTGCTTCCGCTATGGGTAAGAAGGATAACGCCATTTTCCTGGATACGGCCGATTTGTCTTACGAATACGCGCCTCTTGTTCTGGACGGCGCCAAGATCGTGGTGACCAACAGCAATGTCAAGCATTCGCTTGTCAATTCAGCCTATAATGAGAGAAGAAGCGAGTGTGAAAAGGCACTGGAAGAGCTGCAGACCGTGATCGACATCAAGGGTCTGGGCGATCTGACTGAAGAGCAGTATGAAGCGCACAAATCCGCAATTAAAGACGAGGTATGCGTGAGAAGGGCAAAACATGCGGTATATGAGAACCAGAGGACGATCCGCGCGGTGGAAGCACTCAGGAAGAATGACCTGAAGTTATTCGGGGAATTGATGAATGCCTCCCATGTATCACTGCGGGATGATTATGAGGTGTCCTGCGCGGAGATTGATGTGCTGGTGGAAGAGGCATGGAAGATCGACGGAGTGATCGGCTCGAGAATTACCGGCGGCGGATTCGGGGGCTGTACCGTCAGCATTGTGCGTGATGAAACGGTAGATATTTTTAAGGAAAAGGTTGCTGCGGCATATCAGGAGCGTGTCGGTAAGACAGCGGATTTCTATGTGGTAGAGATCGGCGACGGACCGGGCAGAATCCGGTAACATTAAGTGTTCCGGGGCGCAGAGAACGCCGCCCGGAAATAGATAAATGTTCTGGAGATTTCATGTAATAAAACGGCGGACGGGAGGAAGGAGAGACCATGATACAGCAGAATATCAGGAAACTGGTACAATACGGATTACAGACCGGACTGATCACAGAAGCAGATAAAATATATACGACAAACAGATTACTGGAGCTTTTTCGTCTGGATGAGTTCGAGGAGGATGACGTAGAAGTCTCCATGAGTGAGGATGAACTGGAGGAAGTGCTCGGCGCCATGATGGATTATGCCTGCGAGCAGGGCATTATGGCGGAGAACAGTATCGTATACCGGGATCTGTTCGATACGAAGATAATGAGTGTGCTGGTACCCAGACCGGGCGAAGTGATTGCAGCGTTTGAGGCAAAATATCAGAAGGACCCGAAGGAAGCAACAGATTATTTCTATAAACTCAGTCAGGATACGGACTATATCAGAAGATACCGCATCAGGAAAGACCAGAAATGGATTGCATCGACGAAATACGGCGATCTGGACATTACGATCAACCTGTCTAAGCCGGAGAAGGACCCGAAGGCGATTGCTGCGGCCAAGAACGCGAAACAGAGCGGTTATCCGAAATGTCTGCTGTGTATCGAGAACGAGGGGTATGCGGGCCGCGTGAATCATCCCGCAAGACAGAATCACAGAATCATACCGGTGACAATCAACGGGAGCAGATGGGGATTCCAGTATTCTCCCTACGTATACTATAATGAGCACTGTATCGTATTTAACTCTAAGCATATTCCGATGAAGATTGAGCACGATACGTTCTGCAAACTGTTTGATTTTGTAAAGCAGTTTCCGCATTATTTTGTCGGTTCCAATGCGGACCTGCCGATTGTGGGAGGGTCGATCTTAAGCCATGATCATTTCCAGGGCGGACATTACGAGTTCGCCATGGCAAGAGCCGCTGTGGAGAGAACATTTACCGTGAAAGGATATGAGGATGTAGAGACCGGTATTGTGAACTGGCCGATGTCAGTGATTCGTATCGCGGCACAGGATACTGACAGGCTGATCGCCCTGGCAGATGTGATTCTGGCGGCGTGGAGGGGCTATACGGATGAGTCCGTTTTCCTGTATGCCGAGACAGATGGCGAGCCGCATAATACGATTACCCCGATTGCCAGAAAGAGGGGCGATAAATTTGAATTAGATCTGGTGTTGCGCAATAATATTACGACGCAGGAACATCCGCTGGGTGTGTACCATCCGCATGCGAAACTGCATCATATTAAGAAGGAGAACATCGGTCTGATCGAGGTGATGGGACTGGCGGTGCTGCCAGCCAGATTGAAGGAGGAGATGGAGCAGCTGGCGCAGGCGATTCTTTCCGGAGCGGATATTCGCAAGGACGAAGTACTCGAGAAGCACGCCGACTGGGTGGAGGAGTTTCTTCCGAAATATCAGGATATTCAGCAGGACAATGTGATGGATATTCTGCATAAGGAGATCGGGGATGTGTTTATGCAGGTGCTGGAAGATGCGGGCGTATATAAGAGAACTGCAGAAGGCCAGGCTGCATTTGACAGATTTGCGCATAGTTTGAACAGTTAGGCTGCGGTAAGAGCGAAATCCGGCGGCAGTTAATAGCTATACCGAAGTTAAGACGGGTCGCAAGACATAAGAAATGGGCGGAATCGTGAGATTCCGCCTTAAGACACGACTGCGCAAAGCAGTGTGAAGATCAGAAATGACAGAGTTGGTGGTGTTGCGTTTATAGGGATGATCTGTCATTCTGTTAGAAATGCAATATTAATATAAATCCGACAGAGATATTAGGTACATAAGCCTGCAGGAATTACATACGACATTTTAAAAATTTTTCTTACAAATTACGATCGTCCAGTATGCTGCAAAGAAAGTTGTAGCAGTTCTTCTGCTGGTGTGGAGTCAACTTTTGGTACAGGGAGATCAGATGTTGATACTTCTTAAGAAGATGCATGTTGTCTGCCAATAACGAATCTGCACTCAGACGTTCCTCAGAAAGATACAGGACATAGTCCGTAGAGACTTGAAAAAAACGCGACGCACTGATCACAAGCATGGCGTCCGGCGTAGATAGGCCGCATTCCAGTTTGCTCAGTGTTGTCTGATTGACACCCAGATAGTTTGCGAGGGTCCGCTGTGATAAATTTTTTTCCATTCGTAATTCTTTAATTCTTGTCTTCATTTGCACATCCTTTTTGTTATTTTAGGCTATTTTTTCGAGAAAAAAATTCCAATTTTTAATAAGGATATTCCGTGCGGCATATTTTATTAGATTATTCATAGAAAAAGTGGTATGATAGACAAAAAAATACAATATGTTGTATAAAGACATATGAACAAAGCAACATATTGATGATTATGAGAAACGTTTAATCAAGATATTCAATACGGTAAATAATTAACGGATACTAAACTCGGGGTGGCTGATCCGGTAAAGTGATTCGCGTATTTATTTTGTGACGCGGGGTGTGTTATGAAAAAGACGGCAGAGACCGGGTAAAATATGTTATACTTGTCAAAGTGATATGCCTGAAAGGTCATAGATCTTCTGGCAGGGGTTATCGCGGATCAGATTGAAAAATAGATTTTCACACGCAAACTTGTGTCTGCGGTTCAAATTCGCAGGTTATGGAAAGGCATGGATATTAAAATGACGGATTCATATGTATGCATTGATCTGGAGACTACCGGATTAAATCCCAAAACGGATAAGATTATTGAGATCGGTGCAGTCAGGGTGGCAAAGCATGTGATCGTGGAGGAATGGGATACATTTGTGAATCCCGGCAGACCGTTAGACGAACGCATCGTTACGCTTACGGGAATCCATGACGAACAGCTTGCAGAGGCGCCGGCAATAGAACAGGTGCTGCCGGAACTTCTGCAGATGACCGGAGATCAGATACTTTTGGGACACAGTGTAACATTTGATTATTCTTTTATCAAAAGGGCGGCAGTCGGGCAGAAGATGTCTTTCGAGAGGGAGGGTATCGATACGCTTAAGATTGCCCGCAAATACCTGCCGGATCTGGAGAGCCGCAGCCTGGGATACCTGTGTGGATATTACGGTATTCAGCACAGTGCGCACAGGGCACTGCATGACGCACGGGCTACGGTGGCATTGTACCGGAAACTTACAGAGTCCTTTTATGATCAGGAGGAAGCGGAGGGAGATAAGAGTCTGTTTCGCCCGAAAAGACTGCGGCATAACGTGAAACGGGACACGCCTGCCACGAAAGCGCAGAAAGAGCAGTTATATAAATTGACAGACAGGCATAAACTGATAATAGAGTATGATATAGAGAAGCAGACCCGCAGCGAGGCTAGCCGGCGGATTGATCGGATTCTTGCAGAATACGGACGATAGTCTTCTGCATGGCGGAATTTAACGTCTCGGCGATCGGGTACAGCCGGTTGATTTTATCCGGCGTGTGTTGCTCCTGATAGATCTGGCAGAGCAGACGGTATGTGGAACTGACATCTGTACCTGTAGAGACGGAGAACTCCAGCATGTGACAAGCCTCGTCAATGTGACCGGCATCATAGAGAAGCTGCGCCCACTGCTGCAGTGTGCGGACCAGAAGCGTATAGTTCTGGTCGTAACGGATCAGAAGGTCGAGGTTAGGAGCGCCGTAACGCAGTTTGAGTTCCGTATTGCTAAGCCCCGTGAAATTGACGACAGGAAGCTCGCTTAAGGAGAGGATGATCTGCTTATAGTCGTCCACTTTCGGGACATCCTCCAGAAGCGTCATTGGAAATTCGTCCACAGGGATTGTAATATAAGCCAGGTCGTCGAGCGGTTTGCGACGTGTACTGTTAGCCGCGAGTTCTCTCTTCCAGAAGTCTTCCCGTGAGTTAGCGTCGGTATTTCGGTGTGCTTTCAGGTAGAAGAAGATTACGGCGGAAAATATGAGAACGCTTGCATTAATGATGAAATTCATATATAATATCCTTTCAGAAAGTGGGAGGAATCATCTATGTTTAACAGAAAACAAAGGAAGATCATATCTTCTATTATAATAATAATTGTCGTGCTGGCGATGATTATTCCGATGATATTTGCTGCGGTATAACCCGGGTCTGCCTATTTGAAATCAGTGCGGGTTTGCGGCACAAATTTACTTTTATTATTGTACCATTTATTTTGCATTTGAGCAATTTCACATGTGAGAAAGGTTTGGATATTTTATGAAAAGACTGTTTATGGCGGCTCTGCTGCTGGCGGCAGGGATGACAGCGGTCACACTGCCGGTCAACGCCAAAGAAGATAAAATTGAAGCAGGAATCTATGCCGAGGACATGGATCTGTCGGGTCTGACGGTGCAGGAAGCCAAAGACCGGATAGAGGCGTATGTAGAATCTTTTGGCGAGGCTCAGATCACGCTGAATGCAGTCGAGGGCGGTACGATCGTTACGACGGCTTCCGAACTGGGGCTTAAGTGGGGTAATGAAGCGATTCTTGAGGAAGCGGCTAATTTCGGCAGAGACGGTGATATCCTGCAGTGTTATAAGGAACTAAGGGATCTGCAGTATCAGAATAAAGTATATGCGGTAAAATTTGATTTTGATAAAAGCAAGATCAGAACGCTGATCGAAGAGAATGCGGCACAGTATGACCGGGAAGCGGTCAATGCGACTTTGACCAAAACGGAGGAAGGTTTCGATATCACGGAGGGACAGTCCGGCGTCGCGGTAGATACGGCGGCATCTGTGGAGGCGGTGTATGATTATCTCACAGGCGAATGGAACGGTGCAGGTTGCGAGATAGATCTTGTGGTTACCGTGGAAGAGCCAAAAGGAAATGCCGAGGATCTTGCCAAGGTGAAAGATGTGCTCGGAACTTTTACGACCAGCTACTCCACTTCCGGCGGGCCGAGAAGTGCCAATGTTGCAAACGGGTGCAATCTGATCAACGGTATGACTATGTATCCGGGGGATGAATTTTCCGCGTATGAGGTAGTATCGCCTTTTACTGAGGAAAACGGTTACTACATGGCGGGTTCTTATCTGAACGGACAGGTAGTGGACAGCCTGGGCGGTGGTATCTGTCAGGTGACGACGACGCTGTACAATGCCGTACTGTTGTCGGAGCTCGAAGTTGTGGAGCGGTATAACCACTCTATGATTGTTACTTATGTGGACCCTTCCGCGGATGCTGCGATTGCGGAGTCTTCCGGTAAAGATTTTAAATTTAAGAACAATCTGGAATATCCGATCTATATAGAAGGTGTTACCACGCCGGATAAGCAGATCACGTTTACGATCTATGGTGTGGAAACGAGGGACAGCGGACGTGAAGTCAGCTATGAGAGTGTTGTTCTGGAACGGACTGTGCCGGATACGGAGGTAATTTACGCAGACGAATCTCTTCCGGTAGGATATTGCGTTGTACAGTCCGCGCACGTGGGTTATAAGGCACAGCTATGGAAAGTGGTGCGTGAGAATGGCGTGGAAGTCAGCAGAGAGCAGGTCAACAGCAGCACTTATATGAAAGCACCCAGAAGTGCGACGGTGGGTGTTGCATCTCCCGATGAAGGGGCGCGTAACGCGATTATGGCGGCAATAGCGACAAACAGCGTGGATGAAGTAAAAGCGGTGGCAGGCGCTTACAAGGCAGCGGCAGATGCGGCAGCGGCACAGGCGGCGGCGGACGCGGCAGCCCAGAATCCCCAAACACCGGAAGCGCCGCCGGTACAGGAAACACCGCCGGCACAGTAGGGCGTATGTAACAGTTGACTATATATTGTTTTGCCCGGAACAATTACAGGCAGATGTTGGACATAGTGTGAGAAGTACTTCTAAAACTCAGCAGCAGAGGCTGCCTCGTTAAGAAGAACTAAGTCTCACACAGGAGAATGCCTGAAATGCGGCATTCTCCGCATTGATTTGAGTCACAGCAGAGCTGTGACATGGCGGTTAGAGTCATGAGAAGAGGAAAGATATCGGAGAGTGTGTTGAAGCGCTCCGTATTAAAAAGAATTAAAACACATAGAGAAGAAGTGATAAATGGCGCAGGTGTAGGGACAGACTGCGCCGTTTTATCGTTGCAGGACGGTTATGAAATGGTTCTTGCGACGGCGCCCGTGTCAGCGCCGGCCGGAGAGCTTAGTATGTATGCCGTATCCATGGCACTCAATAATGTAGCGGCAACGGGAGCAGAGCCGGTCGGCGTGCTGCTTGCGGTACTTCTGCCGGAAGGGGTGCCGGAAAGTGATCTGCAGAAGATTATGGAACAGGCGGAAAGCGTGTGCGGTGTCTGCGGGGCAGAAATCATGGGCGGACATACGGAGGTAACCGCGGCGGTGTGCGAGCCGGTCATGAGCGTGACCGGCGTGGGAAAGCGGTGTGCCGGGCAGGCAGAGCCGATGACCGGGGTTCGGGCCGGCCAGGACGTGGTGATCAGTAAATGGATCGGTCTGGAAGGAACGATAAGACTGGCGAGAGCGCATAGAGAGGAACTGTGTACGCGGTACCCGGCGCGCATGATCGAGGAAGCTGCCGCATTAGACCGGTACCTGTCCGTCATACCGGAGGCCGCCACCGCCGTGAAGTCCGGCGTTTGCGGTATGCATGATGTTTCCAGAGGCGGGATATTCGGCGCGTTATGGGAACTGGCGCAGAGGGCAGGCGTTGGACTGGAAATCGACTTGAAGAAGATACCTGTGAAGCAGGAGACGATAGAGATCTGTGAATTTTACGGGCTGAATCCCTATGAACTCCTGTCGGGAGGCTGCCTGATTATGACGGCCCGGGACGGCGCCGCACTTGTGGCAGCGCTGGCGCGGGAGGATATTCCGGCGGTGGTCGTGGGAAGAACGACAGACGGCAATGACCGCATTCTCTATAATGAGGAGGAGAAACGTTATCTAGATAAACCGAAGGAGGATCAGATCTATCAGGTATATCTGCAGAATGAGCCTGTAAATCCTTGAACGGGACGAAAGGCAGAGGAAAGCGCGGGCGAAATCAGAATGCAGGGTTTTATATTTAAAAATGATGAAAGAGGAGGAAATGATCAGAATGAGAGAAGAATTATTAGCGATCGTAGAGAGGAACAGCCGCATTGATCTAAAAGAACTGGCGGTTATACTGGGTGTGGAGGAAATTGATGTTGTCAATGAGCTGGCGGCACTGGAAGCAGAAGGTATCATCTGCGGCTATCACACGATGATCAACTGGGAGAAGACTTCCATCGAGAAAGTTTCCGCATTGATCGAGGTGCGTGTGACACCCCAGCGCGGACAGGGATTTGACAATATTGCAGAGCGAATCTATAAATATCCGGAAGTGACATCTGTGTATCTGATTTCCGGCGGCTATGATCTGCTGGTTACACTGGAGGGTAAATCCCTGAAAGAGATCTCGGGCTTCGTGTCCGATAAGCTATCCACGCTGGATTCTGTCTTAAGTACGGCAACGCATTTTATCCTGAAGAAATATAAGGATCATGGCACGATTCTGGCTAAAAAATATGAGGATACAAGAGAGAAGGTGACACCGTGAGAAATATGTTATCAGATAAAGTAACAGCTTTAAAACCCTCCGGTATCCGGAAGTTCTTTGACATTGTGAGTGAGATGGACGATGCCATCTCTCTGGGTGTGGGTGAACCGGATTTTGATACGCCGTGGCATATCAGGGATGAGGGAATTTATTCTCTGGAAAAGGGACGTACCTTCTATACCTCCAATGCAGGATTAAAGGAACTCAAAGAAGAAATCTGTCATTATACCAGGAGAAAACAGGGCGTTACATACGACCCGGCACATGAGGTGCTGGTTACGGTGGGCGGTTCCGAGGCGATTGATATCGGTCTGCGGGCGGTAGTCAATCCCGGCGACGAGGTGCTCATCCCACAGCCCAGTTTCGTCTCTTATGAGCCTTGTGCGATTATGGCGGGCGGCGTGCCTGTTGTCATCGAGTTGAAAGCGGAGAACGAGTTCAGGCTGACAGCGCAGGAACTGGAGAACGCCATCACGGATAAGACGAAGATTCTGGTGCTTCCTTTCCCGAACAACCCGACCGGCGCTATTATGGAGCGGGATGATCTGGAGGCTATCGCAGAGGTAATCAGAAAACATGACATACTTGTCATGTCAGATGAGATCTATGCGGAACTGACATACAAAGAAAAACATGTATCCATTATAGAGATCGAGGGGATGCGGGAGCGGACGATCCTGATCAACGGTTTCTCCAAAGCCTTTGCCATGACCGGATGGAGACTTGGCTATGCCTGCGGACCCAGGGAGATCATTGAGCAGATGTTAAAGCTCCACCAGTTCGCAATTATGTGCGCGCCTACCACAAGCCAGTATGCTGCGGTGGAAGCGCTCCGGAACGGAGACGGGGATGTACAGGAAATGCGCACTGCTTATAACCAGAGAAGGCGGTATCTGATGAATGCTTTCCGGGAGATGAAGCTGGAGTGCTTCGAACCTTTCGGCGCTTTCTATGTGTTCCCGTGTATCAAGGAGTTCGGGATGACCAGTGAGGATTTTGCGAACAGATTCCTGATGGAAGAGAAGGTGGCTGTGGTACCGGGTACGGCATTCGGCGACTGTGGAGAAGGGTATCTGCGAATTTCCTATGCTTATTCACTGGAGAATCTGAAACTGGCGATCGGGAAGCTGGCGAAGTTTGTAGAAAAACTGCGGAAAGAGACACGATAGCTATGCACATTATACTGCATCAGCCGGAGATTCCGGCAAATACGGGAAATATCGGCCGTACCTGTGTTGCCACAGGTACGAGCCTGCATTTGATTGAACCGCTTGGTTTTCGGCTGGATGAGAAATCCGTTAGACGGTCCGGCATGGATTACTGGGAGCACTTGGATGTAACCAGATATATGAATTATCAGGAATTTCAGGACAGGCACGCCGGTGCAAAAATCTGGATGGCAACCACAAAAGCGAAACGTCTCTATACGGAGGCGGTTTTCGGACCGGATGATTATATTATGTTCGGTAAGGAAAGCGGCGGGATACCCGAAGAAATTCTGGTAGAAAATGAAGAGACCTGTATCCGTATTCCGATGATGGATCATATCAGGTCTCTGAATTTGTCTAATTCCGTAGCGATCGTACTGTATGAAGCGCTTCGCCAGAATGGTTTTAACGGTATGCAGACCGAAGGGGAACTGCACCGTTTAGAATGGAAGGATTAGTTAATCGTCGTCCTCCACATCTGATTTGGGCAGGGAGAAGATAAATTCGGTTCCCACACCTTCTGTGCTGATCACGTTGATATTTTCTCCGTGGGAACGGATGATTTCTTTGGTGATGGACAGACCAAGGCCCGTGCCCTTCTTATCTTTACCGCGGGAGAGGTCGGATTTATAGAACCGATCCCAGATCAGCTTCAAATCGTCTTTCGGAATGCCGATTCCGGAATCCTTTACACTGATGAATACTTTGTTGTGTTTTTCATTCGTCTCTATCTTGATGACAGAATCATGGTGGCTGAATTTGATGGCATTGTCCAGCAGATTGTAAAGTACCTGCTGGATCTTATCGATGTCGGCAACCACATACATCTCATCACCGGTCAGTACCAGTTCGATGGCGATCGTCTTGGCGCGGCATGTGCCTTCGAACGAAGCCGCTACGCCCCGGATCGTCTGGTTGATATCGAAATCCGTTTTATTCAGCATAATCCCTTTGGTGTTCAGATTATTGAGTGTCAGGAGACTGTTCGTCAGCTTCCGCAGTCGTTCCGTCTCATTTAAGAGGATCGTGAGATATTTCTCGTGCATCTCCGGCGGAATCGTGCCGTCGATCATCGCTTCCAGATATCCCTTGATGGAAGTCAGCGGAGAGCGGAAGTCATGGGAGACATTGGCGACAAATTTTTTCTGGTCGTCCTCGGAGCGGGCGATCTCGCTTGCCATGTAGGACAGCGTCGCCGCCAGATAGCCCATCTCATCTTCACTTTCCACAGTAAATTCATAGTGCATGTTGCCGCTTGCGTATTGTTCCGTCGCTTCCGTGATCTTGCGGAGAGGAATATAGACGATTTCGGTAAAGAAGATCAGGATAATCAGCGACAGCAAAAATAAAATGATCAACATGATATATGAGATTGTAAGCAGATTGTTCGCTTCCTCCATAATACCCGATATGGAACTGTGAATGACAACATATCCCTTAACCTTAAAGTCGGAAGTGATGGGTGCAAATACGCTTAACATATCTTCCTCAAATGTATGAAAGAAGTTGCCGATCGTATAGTAGGAACCTGCTGTAACGGTGGGGTCAAAATTTTCAACCATGATCTCGTTCTCCACGTCCAGAGGGGCGGAGGAATCCAGGATCAGACGACCGGAAGGGTTGATGATCCACAGAGTTGCATCCAGATAGGTATCCAGCGCATCAAGCTGTGATTTGACAACTTCGAGGGATACTTCATTGTTGTACAGCCCGCTCGCATAGGTGTTGGCAATCAACGTGGCCTCCCTGTAGAGGGAATCCGCCTGTACTTTTTTCAGATGATCCATGTACATATTAGAGACAAAAGTCGCCACCACCACGAAGCCGAACAGACCGAAGATGATGTAGGCAAGTATTAACTTGAGATAAAGTGTCTTCCTCATATGGAAATTTCTCCGTCTTTTTTCGAGTTCGCGAAGTGAATCTCACTCTCCAGAGTGTTCCGAGTCCGCGAAGCGAATCTCGCAATCGAACATGTTCGATTTGTTAATCTCCGAAGGAATTTACTGCAGCTACCTGGATTCAAATTTATAGCCGATTCCCCAGATCGTGGCAATGCGCCAGCGTTCATGGTCGTTGATCTTTTCGCGCAGGCGTTTGATATGTACGTCTACGGTACGCGTGTCACCGATGTACTCATAGCCCCAGATCTGGTCCAAGAGCTGTTCCCTCGTGAAGACATGGTTCGGTGAGGAAGCTAAGAAGTAGAGCAGTTCCAGTTCCTTAGGGGGCATTTCGATCGTTCTGCCCATATAGACGACAGAATAGTTCGTCTGATTGATAATCAGATCCGGGTACTCCACGCTCTTGATATCGGATGCCTTTGTCTCGGCGACAGCCGGCTTATAGCGGCGCAGTACGGCTTTGACCCTTGCCACCAGTTCTTTGGAATCGAAGGGCTTCTCCATATAATCGTCGGCCCCCAGTTCCAGCCCCAGTACTTTATCAAAGACTTCGCCTTTGGCAGACAGCATGATAATGGGAAGCGTGGATTTGGAGCGTACTTCCCTGCAGACCTGATAACCGTCGATGCCCGGCAGCATCAAGTCCAGCAGCATCAGATTCGGCTCGAAACTGTCTACCGCGGTCAGTGCCGACTCGCCGTCGTTGACGATCATTGTCTCAAAGCATTCCTTGGTCAGATAGAGGGAGATCAGCTCTGCAATATTGTTGTCGTCATCTACAATTAAAATTTTTTGTTTATTTACCATAGTTGCCTCTCTTTTCTGTGTACATTTTTTTATTCTATATGGGAAGAATGCTGCTTGCAGCAAGTCCGCTTTGCGGACGGTTCTTCCGCGTGAACGGTATTTTCGTTCACGCTAATCTTTAAACTCTGCGATTGTGACACCTGCGTCACCTTCTCCAAACTCGCCCAGACGGTAACTTTTGACGACTTTGTTTTTGCGCAGATAGTTGTGTACCGCGTTTCGCAGCGCACCGGTGCCCTTACCGTGAACGATGCGGACACTCGGCAGGTGCGCCAGATAGGCGTCGTCTAAATATTTATCCAGTTCTGAAAGCGCCTCGTCCACCGTTTTGCCGAGCAGATTGATCTCGGTAGAGACGGAGTAGGATTTGGACATCTTAAGCTTGCCGGAGGAACTGCGCTGCATCCGTCCGGTTTTGATCGTTTCTTCTTCTGCGAGGACAAGATCGTCCAGGGATACCTGAGAGCGGATGATGCCGCACTGGACGAAAAGCCGTCCGTTCTTATCCGGCAGGGAACTGATAGTGCCTTTTAATCCCATGGAGACGATCCTGACGCTTTCGCCCAGCTTAATCTGGCTCGGCTTTAAGGGCTTATGGGCCGGCTTATCTGCCTTCAGCGACAGCTTATCGTTCTTTTCGGTAATCTTGTCGCGCACCTTCTGACGGGATTTCTCCAGGTCCTTAATAGAGGAGGAAGCGCCCGCTTTCTGGAAAGTGCGGATTGTTTCGTCGGCAAGGTCCTTGGCATTTTGCAGAATCTCGCGGGCTTCTTCGTTCGCCTCGCGTAAGATGCGCGCTTTAGACTGCTCGATCTTTTCTTCTTTGGACTCCAGACGTTTCTTGAGCGCTTTCACCTCTTCCTTGTAGGATTCGATTTCCAGACGCTCTTTTTCGATGGTCAGGCGGCTGTTCTCCAAATCTGTAAGCAGATCTTCAAAGCTCTCTTTATCTTCCGTTATATGTTTTCTGGCATCTTCTATAATATGATCCGGCAGCCCCAGCTTAGAAGAGATGGCAAATGCGTTACTCTTACCGGGAATACCGATCAGCAGACGATAGGTAGGCTGCAGCGTCTCTACACTGAATTCACAGCTTGCGTTTTCCACGAAGTCCGTAGACAGAGCATATACTTTCAGTTCACTGTAATGTGTCGTTGCCATCGTACGGATGCCACGGCAGTGCAGGTAGTCAAGCACCGCAATGGCTAGAGCCGCGCCTTCCGTGGGGTCGGTGCCGGCGCCTAATTCGTCAAACAGACAGAGTGAATCGGTGTTCGCCGTCTGCAGGATGGATACAATATTTGTCATATGAGAAGAAAATGTGCTCAGATTCTGCTCAATACTCTGTTCGTCTCCGATGTCCGCATAGACTTCTTCAAAGATGGACAGTTCCGAGCGGTCCAGCGCCGGAATATGCAGTCCTGCCTGCCCCATCAGCGTCAGAAGACCGACTGTTTTCAAGGAGACGGTTTTGCCGCCTGTGTTCGGACCGGTGATAACCAGCAGATCGAAATCCGCGCCGAGTGAGATGTCGATGGGAACCACTTTCTTTTTATCCAGAAGAGGATGCCGTCCCTGCCGGATACGAATCCGGTGGTCTGTATTGAAAACCGGCATAGCAGCATTCTGCTCCATGGCCAGAGCGGCTTTGGCGAAGATAAAATCGAGTGTAGTCATGGCCTTCTGATTGTCCGTCAGAGCCTGCGTATGGGTGCCGGCCTGTGCGCTTAAGTCCGCGAGAATGACAGCAATCTCCTCCTGCTCTTTGATCTCCAGCTCCCGCAGCTCGTTGTTCAGGCTGACGACTGCCGCCGGTTCTATAAAAAAAGTGGAACCGGTGGAAGACTGGTCGTGTACCATTCCCTGTACCTGTCCTTTATATTCGGATTTTACCGGAATGCAGTAGCGGTTGTTGCGCATAGTCACAACGGCGTCCTGCAGATAAGTGCGGCAGGAACCGTTGATCATAGAGTTCAGCTGGGAATGAATGCGGTCATTGGTGATGGACATGCTGCGACGGATATGCTTCAGCGTCGGGCTGGCATCGTCCGCGATCTCTTCCTCGGAGAGGATACATCTGCGAATCTCATTTGCCAGTGGTGTGAGCGGTTCCAGTATGTCAAAATATTCATCCAGTGAGTCGGCAGGTACATCTTCCCGATCTTTCCGGCCGTAGGATTTGATCCGATTGACATTTTCCAGAAAAGAAGCTATGCGCAGCAGTTCCGCGATGGACAGGACACTGCCGATCTCCATGGATTTGATACACATTCCCAGATCCTTATTGCCGCCGAAAGAGGTGGAACCCTTGTGGAACAGACGCGTGAGCGCATCGGCCGTCTGTGTCTGCGCTGCGGTGATTGCGGCCTGATCTGTCATGGGGACGAGATTGCGGGTCAGTTTCTTACCCTGCTCCGAAGTAGCCTTGTCCGTCAATTGATCGATGATTTTATTGTATTCTAAAACACGCAGTACTTTATCATTCATATGCTTATATTTTTCCTGTTCAATTGATTATTTTTTAATGTTAACATCAGATTTTCTTTACCTATTTTATCACAAAGGTAACCTGCTTTACAAGGAAGGGGAAAAAAGATATACTAAACTGGTGAGAGCAGACACGGCGGTGATGGTTAAGAGGATCAATAAGATGGCGGAACAGGACAAGAGTCATAATGATACGGAGCAGAATACGGTCAAAGAGCAGGCTGAGTATACGCTGTCTGTCCAGCCGGATTTCCTGCGCGAAAAAATAAAACAGAAACCGGTCAATAAGAAAAAATTGCTCAGGAGAACTGTAATCACAGTGGTTATGGCAGTCGTTTTCGGCCTGGTGGCATGCGTAACTTTTCTGGTGCTTGAGCCGGTGATCAGTAACCGCCTGTATCCGGAGGAAGAGGCCAAGGAAGTGCAGTTCCCGGAAGAGACAGCGACAGAAGAGATGAAACCGGAGGATATGCTGGTTGAAGAAGAGAAGGAGACTGTGGTAGAAGTCGTTGAGGCGGAACTGGGGGATGAACAGATTGATAAGATCACGGCACAGCTGTTGTCCCAGGTGACATTCGGGCTGGAGGATTATCAGCTTCTGTATGAAGAACTGGCGGAACTGGCGCGGTCGGCCAGCCGGTCCATTGTAACGGTTACCGCTGTGATATCAGACGTGGACTGGTTTAACGATATATACGAGAACGAGGCTTCGGCTTCCGGGATCATTGTGGCCAATAACGGCAAATCGATTTTAATTCTGGTCAGCGGTTCAACGCTGAATGAAGTGGACAGCATTATCGTGACATTCTGCGATCAGGCAAAAGTGAATGCGGAGCTTGTGCAGAAGGATGCCACGACGGGGCTCGCGATTCTCTCTGTGCCGCTTGTGGATATCGGAGAAGAGACGATGGACATCATAGACATAGCGAATCTGGGCAGTTCCAATAACAGTAATCTTCTGGGTGCACCTGTCATGGCGCTGGGCAGCCCGATGGGGACAAGCGGTTCTGTCTGCTATGGGGTAGTGACTTCCGCGGGAACGATACTGGATCAGCCTGATTCCGCTTATAAGACGATTACAACAGACATATACGGGAGCCGCAATGCGACGGGTGTGCTTGTCAATCTGAAGGGCATGGTTATCGGTATTATTGATAACGTCAACACCAGCGTTGACATGGGAAATCTGCTGACCGCATACGGAATATCCGAACTGAAACGAACCATAGAGAAGATGTCTAACAACAAGGCAAGAGCTTATCTGGGCATCCATGGCGCTGATGTGACGAAAGAGGCGAGCGAGGAACTGAATATTCCGCAAGGTGCATATATTAAAGGCATAGAAATGGACTCTCCGGCTATGGCGGCAGGTATTCAGAGCGGCGATGTCGTGACACAGATCAACGGGACACCGGTTACGACTTATAATGATCTGCTTACGATTCTGTATAATGCGAATCCGGAAGACATCCTTGCTTTTACGCTGATGCGGCAGGGACGTGAGATGAATGCGGCAGTGACTCTGGGAATGAGATAGGATCGTAAATTGTATGGCGTTTTATGAAAAATGAGATAATGTGCAGGAATGGGGGATTACGATGAAATACATTAAAGATTATAAAGAGGGCGACAGAGTATTTGATATTTATCTGTGCAAACATAAACAGTCGGCGGTGACCAAGAACGGCAAGCCGTATGATAATGTGATCCTGCAGGATAAGACAGGAACTGTGGATGCCAAGATCTGGGACCCTAATAATGCGGGCATAGAGGATTTTGATACGTTGGATTACATAGAAGTATATGGAGACGTGACCAGCTTTCAGGGTGCGAATCAGGTGAATGTGAAACGCATCCGCAAATGCCGTGAGGGCGAGTACGATCCTGCGGATTATCTGCCGGTCAGCAAATATCCGGTCGAGGATATGATGAAAGAACTGCTGGCGCTGATTGACAGCGTTGAGAATCCTTATCTGAAAAAACTGTTACAGGCATTCTTTGTGGAAGACGATGCATTTGTAAAAGCATTTAAGAAATCCTCTGCGGCGAAGACGGTACACCATGGTTTTGTGGGCGGGCTTCTGCAGCATACGCTGGCCGTGGCGAGATTGTGTGACTATTTCAGCAGCCAGTATGCAGTTTTAAACAGGGATCTTCTGCTGACTGCGGCAATCTGTCATGACATTGGCAAGACAAAGGAACTTTCCCTATTCCCGCAGAATGATTATACGGACGCCGGACAGTTCCTGGGACATATTGTGATCGGCAGCGAGATGGTGGGCGAGAAAGTGAGAGCGATCGACGGTTTCCCGGCAATTCTTGCGAATCAACTGAAGCATTGCATTCTGTCACATCACGGAGAGTATGAGTTTGGCTCACCGAAGAAGCCGGCGATCGTGGAGGCGGTAGCGCTGACATTTGCGGATAATACCGACGCGAAGATGGAGACCTTTACAGAACTTCTGGAGAGCACGCAGGAGACGGGATGGCTTGGATATAACAGGCTGTTTGAGTCCAATGTGAGGGGCACGAAGATGGAGTAAGTAGTGTGGACTGGAATGGGGCAGATTATGGAGAAAGATAAGTATCGGAAGAATGATATAGTTACCGTCACAATAGAAGATATCGGCAATGACGGGGAGGGGATCGGCAGAGTTGACGGGTTTACCCTTTTTGTAAAAGACGCGGTGATCGGTGATGTCGTTACGGCCCGGATTACGAAATGTAAGAAAAATTATGGTTACGCGAGAGTGGAGAAGGTGGTCACGCCTTCTTCTTTTCGTGTGGAACCGAAGTGCAGGTTCTCGAGGCAGTGCGGCGGCTGCCAGATTCAGGCGATGAATTATGAGCGACAGCTTCTCTATAAACAGGATAAGGTGCGGGGGAATCTGATCCGCATCGGCGGATTTGCACCGGAAATCATAGATGCCGTGTCAGAGCCGATTATCGGGATGACGGAGCCATGGCACTATCGCAATAAGGCGCAGTATCCGGTGGGATATGACAAGAACGGCATTCTTATCACCGGGTTCTACGCAGGCAGGACACATGACATTATTGCCAACACGGACTGCGCGCTGGGTGCGCCGGAGAACCAGAGCATCCTTGAGACGGTTTTAGGTTATATGAGAGAGAATCATGTAACCGCCTATCGTGAGACAGAGACCACCGGGCTGGTGCGGCATGTGCTGATCCGCACCGGGTTTCAGACAGGGGAGATTATGGTGTGTATCGTAATCAACGGCAAAGGACTGCCAGCGGAAGAACTGTTGGTGGAAAAGCTGAGGAATCTCAGATTTGCAGAGGATGCGGAGAATGGTCAGAGGGCGGTTGGTAAAAAGATAACGAGTATTTCTGTCAGTGTCAACATGGAAAATACAAATGTGATTATGGGAAAAGAGATCAGAGTACTCTGGGGGCAGGACAGGATACATGATACCCTGGGCGGGATTACTTTTGCAATCTCACCGTTATCCTTTTATCAGGTCAATCCTGTGCAGACGGAGAAGCTGTACGGACTTGCTTTAGAATATGCGGGACTGACGGGAACGGAGACGGTCTGGGATCTGTACTGCGGGATCGGGACGATATCACTTTTTATGGCAAAAAAGGCAAAGCAGGTCTACGGTGTGGAAGTGGTGCCGGAGGCGATTGCGGATGCAAGAGAGAACGCACGCAGTAACGGGATCAACAACGTGCAGTTCTTCGCGGGGAAGGCGGAGGAGGTGCTGCCGGCATTTTATACGGGCGGATTGGATATGGAACGTGTTGCCATGCCAAGCGAAGAGAACGTTTATGAGGGCGGCATAAAGACAAAGGGGAACGATACGGCGAAAGAGGGGAAGGGGACAGAAACCAGTTCGGCGGATGCGCAGATGCGGCATCCGGATGTGATCGTGGTCGATCCGCCGCGCAAGGGCTGCGACGAAAAGTGCCTGGAGACGATGCTTGCCATGCATCCGGAAAGAATTGTATATGTCAGCTGTGATTCGGCGACGCTGGCCAGAGACCTGAGGATACTGTGTGCCGGCGGGTATGAGCTGAAGCGGGTGCGGGCTGTGGACCAGTTCGGGCATAGTGTGCACGTTGAGACGTGCGTATTATTGTCCAAACTAAAATCAACACAGCATATAGAAGTGAAGATTGATCTTGATGAAATGGATTTGACGAAAGCGGAGAGTAAGGCGACTTATGCGGAGATAAAGGATTATGTATTAGAGAAATATAATTTGAAAGTATCACAGCTTTATATTGCACAGGTGAAAAGGAAACATGGCATAATAGAAAGAATCAACTATAATACGGGAGAGGGAAAGGCGAGGGTTCCACAAGTGCCATTAGAGAAGGAAAAGGCGATAGAGGATGCTTTGAGGCATTTTCAGATGATTTAGCTTGTTGCATAGGAGAGGATGTTTTGTGTGGAAAAATGCGGCGTGTTACATGTCAAGTGATGTGACATGCTGTAAAATAATGCTCGGCACAATGGACAAAGCTGGTATAGAGTGGGAAAATAGTAGATTGTGCTGAAAAGCTTTGGAACAAAGGAAATCCAGCCTGTTGCCTATCAAATTTTTTGCAAATGGGGTTATCCAAATGGTATTGTTGGGGAGTGCGGCATTTGCCGATACCTCCGTATACTTTGCCTTGGCTGCCATTCATTGGGGAGAACATCCGCTGTCAAGAATTTTCGGCTAGGACTAAAATTCTTGACAGCGGATGTTCTCCCCAATATAATGCAAGCGGCAAAGTATGCGGATGATTTCAAAACATATGGAATTGATTTCTGGGTATCCTAAAATGATTTCCGAATATGATGATTTGATATCTGGCTTTTTTTAGGTAATTTTATGAGTTAGTGAATTAATATTTGACTGTTTTAAGAGGATTTCATTTGCGCAGTTTTGATTTCAATTTATTTATATTTGGTAAGCGCCAAATATTCCTGCGGATTTTCTAATCTCATGAATTTCTCTATGATTGTAAATGGAAGATAGTTAGACTATTTCACTACAATTACGGAGGATTGGTTATGGCAACTACTCGCAAAACTCGTGTTCCGATGACGGAACAGATCAGGCTTATCAATGAATGCCGCCAAAGCGGCATGACAGATGCTGACTGGTGTCGTGAAAACGACATTTCTGTAAGCACTTTTTATAACTGGGTCAGCCGCTGCCGGAAAGCGGCGGCGGATCAGATTCCGGCACCGAATTATGGTCATTGTGAGATCCCGCGTTCAAAGCAGGACGTGGTTCCCATTGACATTGTTTCGGATCACCTTACGGAACAGCATATAGCATCGCAGATGCACCAAGCGAACCTTGACAATTCACATACGATTGAAGTGTCCATGAATGATGTGATAATCCGCATCAGCAATGATGCGGATCCTGTCCTGCTCACAAGGACACTCCGCCTGATCCGGGAGACCTCATGTTAGGTGATATCTCCGGCCTCGAAAAGATTTACATTGTCTGCGGCTATACAGATATGCGCAAATCGATCGATGGGCTCTGTGCCATCATCGAAGACCAGCTTAAGATGGATCCGGCATCCAGTGCGCTCTTCCTGTTCTGTGGAAGAAGACGGGACAGGATCAAAGCCCTGTTCCGTGAACCGGATGGCTTTGTTCTGATCTATAAACGGCTGTCTGTCCGGGGCGGCTATCAATGGCCAAGGAAGCAGTCGGAAGTCCGGAATCTTTCCTGGCGGGAGTTCGACTGGCTGATGTCAGGAATTGATATCGACCAGCCAAAAGCACTTAAAACAGAGTAAAAAAGTATCTGGATCCCGGCAAAAATCCTGCACAGAAAAATGTCTGATTTCCTTATAAATTCAGCGTTTTTCAGCCCTTGTTTTCCTTTAGGAATGGCTGTATTTCTGGTATAATAGAGGTATCAAATCCAAGGAGAGAACGATGGCTTCCAGTGCAAAAGACATCCAGCTGCGAGAGCTGAAGGACACTATAACACAGCTGAAGACAATGATTTCTGAGCAGACGGAACTGATCAGATCTCTCCGTCTTGTTATTGACGAAAAAACCAGCCACGAAAAAGCCCTTCAGGAACAGGTGGACTATCTTACCAAAAAGCTTTTCGGTTCTTCCAGCGAAAGAAGGAGCGATGACATTCCAGGACAACAGCGCCTTTTTGAT
>CAJTPS010000009.1 GCA_910578555.1 uncultured Lachnospiraceae bacterium | reverse complement strand
TTTATAATTTAGGCAACTTGGAGAGGTGATAAATGGATTTACCTTTCAGAGCTGTATTTTATTGACATCGTTTGCATTTATTGCATATAATAATTATAAAGGAACTCCGGTCTTAGTATCACCATGCACACCGGCATTCCTCTCAACTTCACCTAATAAGGTTGAGCTGTTACCCTAATACTGAAAGGAGCACTCTTTTGTATGGCAACTACAAATATTAATGTTCGCGTTGATTCTACTTTAAAACAGGAAGCAGAGGCGCTTTTTATGGATTTAGGTTTAAATATGTCCTCTGCAATTAATATGTTTCTGCGCTCCGCAATTAACCATAATGGTATTCCGTTCGAAGTAAAGCGGCCAGCACCTAATGCAGAAACAAAGGCCGCACTGAATGAATATGAAGAAATGCAAAAAAATCCCGACAAATACAAGCGTTATGGATCATTTGACGAAATGATAGACGAGGCACTTGCAGATGCTTGAAATCGTTCCCTCCAATCAGTTTAAAAAAGATTTGAAACTTGCAAAAAAGCGAGGCTGTAATATGGAACAGCTAAGAGATGTTGTAAATACGTTAGCTCAAGAACAACAACTGGATCGAAAATACCGCGATCATGGATTAACGGGCAATTATGACGGATTTCGGGAATGTCACGTGGAACCGGATTGGCTTCTCATTTACCGGATCAGTCATAAATCACTTGAATTATTTCTGTTTCGCACCGGCACACATTCCGACCTGTTTTAATTATCTGTGATCCCCAACAAAGAAAAACAGAAATCAGGTGCTAAAAAGAGCCTGCACGATCTGCATGGTCATTTTTAACACCTGATCTTAAATACTTCAACCAATATTTTCATTCAATGAAATCATATAAGACTGCACAATAACAACATTTCTAATATTCCTTCTTATCCAGCCCCATCCGCTCGATGATCTCCTGGATCTTCCGGTATACCAGCTGCTCGTCAATCGTGAGGAGCTTCCTGTTCTCCATGGTGATCTGTCCGTTAATGATAACCGTGTCCACCTCGGAGCCGTTCGCGGAATAAGACAGGCCCGCGATCAGATTATTTCTGGGTGTCAGGGACGGCGTATTCAGATCGAGAATCGCCAGATCAGCCTTCTTGCCCACTTCAATACTTCCGATTTCCTTTTCCATGCCAAGTGCCTTCGCCCCATTGATCGTCGCAATGCGGAATCCTTCTTTGGCGCTCACACACTGGGGTGTTCTGCCGGTTCCTTTATGGATCAGCGTAAGCAGGCTCAGTTCATGGAACATATTCAGGCAGTTGTTGCTGGCCGCGCCGTCCGTGCCGAGGCATACATTGATACCCTTCTCCAGCATACCGGCCACCGGCGCAAAACCGTTGCCGAGTTTCATATTGCTGGCCGGATTGGTTACCACACTGACATGCTTCGCTTTCAGAATATCCATATCCGCCTCGTCGATCTGTACGCAGTGCGCCGCAATGGCAGGCACATCAAACAGCCCGCATCTGTCCGCCAGTGCAATGGGACTGCAGCCGTATTTCTCCTTGATCTGCCCGATCTCACTCTCGCTCTCCGACAGATGGATATGAATACCCATGCCGTTCTTCTTCGCTTCATTCGCAACTATTTTCAGATAGTCCTCGTCGCAGGTGTACGGTGCGTGGGGGCCTAACACAAACGAAAGTCTGTCGCAATCCGCCGCCGCATCCCGTTCCTCATAAGCCTGGCGCAGCCGCATCTGCCCGGCCTCGTCGTTACCGCTTCCCACCAAGCCGCGGCTGATCACCGCGCGCATACCGGATTCTTTGACAGCGCGGGTCGTCTGATGAATGTTCATCTGCATATCATTGAAGCAGGTGGTGCCGCTCTTCATCATCTCGATGATCGCCAGATTCGCGCCCCAGTATGTATCCTCGTCTGTCATCTGCTGCTCGATGGGATCGATGGTTCCGAACAGCCAGTCCATAAAGGACAGATCATCCGCCACATTCCGCATAAAGGACATGTAGGAATGGGTGTGGCAGTTCACCAGCCCCGGAATCACCAGCTTGTCCCTGCCATCAATTACCTTGTCCTGGGTGAATCCTTCCGGCGCCTCCCCGATTCCCGTGATCCTGTCCTGCTCGATGTAGATACTCGTCTCCCGCACTGCATCTTCCGCTCCCTGCGGCAGAATCGCCAATGCATTCTTAATTACAATACCCATGTTTCCTCCATTCCGAAGCGTTTTACGCTGAGAAGGCGAGCAAAATGTCAGATTTTGCTCTGCCATCATAGAATTTGTGACGCTTCAGCACAAATTCTTGATTGAATAAATTGCTATCAGACAATTTATTCAATCTTTACTCCTCCGTTTTTGAGATGTATTCATCATACCATATTCTTTATTTTTTTCCTATAAGGATTAGGATGTCAAAAGGTGCATTTCACAATTTTAACAATGGTATATCTGACCCCATTCCCGTCGTAACAATCTGTATTCCAACCGCGTTTTCATTCTGCCGTCATGCCATTCCCAGTCCACATGTTCCGCCTCTTTGATGAGACCGCACTTTTGCATGACTCTCTCAGAACCCGCATTCTCCGCGAGGCATCCCGTCGTCACCCGATAAACATTGTCTTCCAGGAACGCAAATTCCAGTACCTTGCGGAAAGCCTCCGTCACATAGCCGTTGTTCCAGAACTTCGGATAGGTGAAGTATCCTGCATGGACAATCTTGCCGGCCGGTGTCCCCGCTTCCACCGTATAACCGGCACTTCCGACCTGCTCGTGGGAATCTTTTAATTCTATATGAAAAAAATAGAAAGTTCTGTCCTTTTTCTTAGTGTCCTGCAGTACCTGGTCAAATTCCTCATCTGATTCCCGGCGTGTGGAAACATTGATATCCTGCAGATAGTACATTGTCTCAGGATCACTTTTTAATCTGAAATAATCGTCTCTGTCGCTCTCCTCATAATCCCGTATGATAAGGCGTTCTGTCTCTAATCGCATTGCCGGCTCTCCTTTTGTAAAATTTTCCTCTCAGGCGGCATATGCCTGAAAGGCCATGACGTGTCTTTACCGCTGCTCACCATTGTAACCGAAAATTCCGCACTTTACAATCGCGCGGCGGAACGTTAAACTGCCTTGCAAACAGCAGTGGCCCTGGCCCGGAATTTTTCAATTGTACAAGTTATTTTTTTGTTACTAAAAGTGCTTAATTAACCTTTGGCAATATATCAAAAAATGAAGCACACAAACAGCGTAAAACGTCATGATGTGAAAAATACATTTACAGGCAGTTTTTCACACCCTGCACCTGCAGTCCTACTATTTCCACACTGCAGATGCTTGCAAAGGGACTCGGAAAAGAACTGTCGGTCAGTTTCCGGTAACTCTGCAGGATTTCTTTTCCCTCTGCGGGACAGCCTCACAGCTTCCCGCAGAGATAAGCATAAGCGTTCAGGATCGTATTCTGACGCTTTCCTGTTATGAAATAGAAATCCAGCTGTTCCTCATTTTCGGCATGCAGATAGGAACCGTACGCCGGAATGTCACAGCACATGACCGGGCTGTCCGCCGCCACCACGATTCCGTAGCCCTGATCTGACAGAATAAACGGCAGTTCCCCGCTGTCTGTTCCACATGTGCCGGCATGAGAAATATATCTGGCACTTCCCCGCAGATGCAGACCTGCCGTATCTCCCGCACCCATGCCGTACAGATTTTCCTTCTTCTGCCAGTCTAAATAGAGCCATGTTCCGGCGCCTTTGCCTGTTCCGTTTTCTATATGGCGGCATTCCCTGTTCCGTTCTGCCAGGAGAAGTTTCTTATCCCGAGTCATATATCGGATCGCACCCGTTCCCTTATCCGCCTGCACAAACAGTTCATCCGTCATAAGGTCAACCGTACTGCCGGATTCTTTATACATCCATCTTTTATCTACGGAGTGTACCGCTATTTTATCATTGATATGCTCAGCGATCTGTCCGCCTTTTGCAAAAGTGACCCTTACGATCGCGCTTCCGACCGGACTTAAGCGCAGTACACCGTATCGGCTGTGCAGATAGAGGCCGTCCTGCTGTTTTATAACCCATTTCACCGCCAGATCAATCCTGCCGTGTCCCGGCGGACGCAGCGTTTCGGTGGATGGCATATCGCCGAAAGCGTGTCCCTTCTGCACGGTCTGCATTTGGGGTTTTAAAACTGTGTCCGCTTTCAGAGACATATATGGCTTTGATACTTTACCTGATTCCGCGGCCATATTTGATTTCAGAGCAGATTTTCCCGATTGGACACCGCTTTCATCCGGAAGCTGATTACGCACGATCGATATTGCTTTTTTCTTTCGTCTGTCCGATTTTATACCCGCTTCCGGTGTCAGTTCTTTACCCTGTTTTCCAGCATGGTTTTCTGACGTTTCTGTCACATGTGCAGGCTTCATCATATGCTCTTTGCCGTTACTGTGACCCGACATTACAGCGTCATCTCTGTCACATTCCGGCGTCGTTATGCCGTCCATATCCCCGCCGCGCTCCGGCACCGGATCTGCAATCAGCCCTGTCAGGTTTCCGGTGTGAAGCACACACAATTCATGGAGCGCACGGGTTGCCGCCACATAGAGAAGCTTCGCGTGTCCGTCGTCTGTTGGATATTTTTCCCTCGACGGATCTATAATCAATACCGCATCAAATTCCAGTCCTTTGGTGTACTCCACGGGCAGCACCATAATGCCGCTGCCGAACTCCGTCTTCTCCGGATCGCTTTCCACCACGTCTATATATTGTGAAAGTTCCAGTGCCACCGCGGAAGCTTCCTTCTGGTCTCTGCAGACAATGGCGATTGTATCCAGCTTACTGCTTCCGGTCTGCCACCTCCTGCAGACTTCGGCCGCCTCGCTGATCATGGACTGACTGTCCGCAAGCTGACGCACCTGCACGGGATTGCCGTGCCGGATGATCGGTTCCACCGGATACATAAAGAACTGTCCATGGTGCAGAATGTTCGTGGCAAAATCCGAAATTTCCACCGTATTACGGTAACTTTTCTTAAGAATCCCGAAACTGTCCATGGAATCTGTCAGGAGAAGCTCTTTCAGTTCTTCCCAGTCATTTAAGCCGTAACCGAAGTGAATGTTCTGTGAGACATCCCCCATAACAGTATAAGTGCACCGATAGATGCAAAAATGTAGTACCAGGTACGCCATCATCCCGAAGTCCTGCGCCTCATCGATCACGATATGGTGCGCCTCGCTGATCACTTCCGTCTCTTTTACTCTCTTATAAAGATACGCCAGCGCGGCCAGATCATAGACGTCAAACGCCTCGTCCGGTATGCCAACGTCATAACCCTTTCCTCTCTGACTGTGCAGGAAATCTTCGTACAACTCAAAAATCGATCGTTTCCAGGTTCTGCCGCCATAATATCCGCGGTATGCTTTCAGGATCGCTTTGCGCTCGGCTTCCGTATACTTAATACCTTTTCCCAGAAATTCTTCTTTGATTTTCCCCCGCAGACGGGCGTTTAACATATTGATTTTGCTCTGCACGGACACGGCGGGATTCTGCCGCACATACCGTTCCACTGCATCGCCCTCGATCAGACAGACCAGATCTTTTATATCGGACGGCCGGTCTCCGCTCTCATCAAACACACCAATCTTACCATCCCGAATCCCTTCCACGAACTGTTTCGGATTCAGGTAAACGGATTTGCAGGATATGGTTTCCTGTTCCAGCCGCCTGCAGTACGCTTCCAGATCCCGGAACCACGCGGAACTGCCCTTTATGCTGTCACCGGCTCTTCCTGTCACGGCGGCCTTTGCCTCGCCATTCCTTCCATTCGCATCTGTACCTGGATTGCTTGCGCTTTTTCCATCTGCGTCCGTACTTGTATTTCCTGCACTTTTTCCACCCGCATCCGTACTTTTGATTCGATACTTCTTATCGTCCCAGTCCTCATACAGCAATCTGACAAAAAGCTGCTCCATCGTCATCTGCCGTATACCGTACACGTCCAGATCCGGCAGTACGCCCGTGATATAGTTAAGGAGAATACGGTTGCTTCCCACAATATAGAAATCATCCGGTTTAAAACGCTCTTCATAATTATACAGAATATAGGAGATCCGGTGCATGGCTACGGTAGTTTTCCCGGAGCCCGCCACCCCCTGCACAATCATGTTATGATAGGGAGATTTCCGGATGATCTCGTTCTGCTCTTTCTGGATTGTCGCAACGATCTCGCTCAAGACCGCCTGCTTATTCTTCGCAAGGTATTTTGTCAGCAGATCGTCGTTCGCAATCACTTCGCTGTCAAAATAATCCAGCAGTCTTCCCTCTTCTATCTCGTAGGTGCGCTTCACCTGCAGATCGATCTCTATCTGCTGCCCGCCCGGCGCCTCATAACTGCACCTGCCCAGACCGTTTTCGTAATACGCATTCGCCACCGGCGCACGCCAGTCCGTTACCATCCAGTGCGTCGTGTCCTTCGAGATCCCGCCTCTGCCGATATAGATGGACTCTTCCTTGTCAAGCGCCTCGTCATGGAAAATAATCCTGCCGAAATATGGCTTGTGCAGTGCCTTTTCATTCCGCAACAACGCCCTTCTCATATGATCGTGCATAGTCACGGTATTATTCAGGATCGTAAGCACTTCCGTATCATTATCATGGTAGTGCGCCAGCATCTCATCGATATCCTCCTGCATGCGCGACACTTCATGCCCGTAATTCTTAAGATTATCTTTCACGACGTCTAGTGTCTGCTGCAGATAATCTTCCTCCGCCTGCCGCGATAAGTCCCTCTTTTTCTGTTTGTGCTGCGTACTCATATGCGACCTCCCTCTTTGTATTGTGTACTCCCGAAAGTTCTTTTGCTCCCGCCTGCAAACAGCCACTTGACTCGTTACCCGCAGGAATAAAGCCGTCAGGCTTCAGCCGTAATTATATTGTAAAGGGAAATCAAAAATTTACTAGACTTTTATTTTGTGATGTGGTAGACTATATACTACAGTAGTGCTTAAAAATGGTGTGCTTCATAGAAATAATATTTTATCGTTTTTACGTTTTTAAGATATGTTATGCTATCTTTTTATATTGTGGATATTGAGTCCATAAGACATCGTATACAACTACCAGATCAAAGAAGTCAGGTTTTCCGACCTGACTTCTTTTTCAATAAATAAATCATTACATTTTACAGATACAAAAGTAAACCCCGCTGCCTTGTGTCTCCTACTCCTCCGACAGCCTGATCACCTCTCCGTTTTTCAACTCTCTGGTAGAAGAAGCAATAATGACACTGTCCTGATCCAGCGCACCTTCTACCGCAACCCAGCTTTCATTTTTATCAAGTATTCTCACGTTAACCTGCTCCGCGTAGTACTCCTGTCCGAGAATACCGTCCCGTTCCCGGACTACGTAAACATAGCTCTTCGCGCCCTCCTCATACACCGCCGCCGGCGTAACACAGCATTCATGCTTCTCCCCCTGCTCCGCGTGGCTCATCACGCCTGACATACCAGGCACTCCGGTTCCCTCCGGAAGATCAATATAGACCTCATAGCTTCCGGGCATGGCGCTGCTCTCAGACAGATAGTCCACCGTCACCTCTTTCTCTCTGCTGCTTCCATCCAATTTGAGGGACACTGTGTCATTCAACCCCACATACTTTTTCTGATCCTGTGTCAACACGGTCTTAAACTGGCAGGGCACGGAATCATCGGAAAGCAGCATGACAGCCGAATCGGAAGTTCTGCCGCCGACGCTGATATAGATATCTGTCACCAGACCGCCGTGCTCTGCCCTGATCTGGCCTTCCGCATCCTTTACTGCCTGAAAAAGCGCCAGATCATCCTGGAGGTCCGCAAGTTCCAGACGGTTTACCGCCAGCGCAGAATCAGCACTTTCCGGTGCTGTGATATCCTCCACCCTTCTGGTTGCCTCTTTCATGTTTGTCTCTCTCTGCCATCTGGCGTCTGCTTCCGCATAGGCGGCTGCCTGCAGTGCGTCTTTCAGCGCTTCCTCATCGCCGGCATGGTTCTCTATATCCTTCTCCGCCTGATTGATTTCCTCCGCACCTCTGCCCACCAGCGTGTCTTCCCGTCTCGCCAGCGCATCGTAATCTTCTCTGGCGCGCTTCTCGTCCAGTTCTCTCTTCTGTCTCGCCAGTTCCTCATTTTCCACCATGGTATTGATCTGGGTCTGCAGTTTGGAGACCGCCGTCTGTTTCTCATCTATGATAGCCGTCAAGTCTTCCATGTCTATCGTAAAAAGAACATCACCCTCTTCCACCTGGTCGCCCACCTGCACTGCAAGCTTATCGACCCGCAGACCGCCAAGCGCCGTCACAGGGTTTTTATCTCCCGCCACAACAATGCCGTCCACATTTACGATGTGTTCCACATACTTCTTTTCAACTGATTCCGTAGACACAATCGGAAGCTGCGAGGCATATATGCTCTTGGAAATGACCGTGCACAGCCACATAAATACCATAAACACACAAAACCCTGTCACAATTTTCTTTTTCCTGTTACCTTCCAACGTACTCTCCTCCGTTCCTGTTATACTGCTTCCGCTTCGCGGAAGCACATAATCCGAAGACAAGCAAGCTTGTCTGGGAGAATGCTCGTTTTCTGGGCATTCTCTTAAACATTTAGCAACTCTTAGGCTGCGTTCTTTGCTGCCTTAGAGTTGGCTGATGTTTTTCTCACACTAACCTCCATGTCGCTGCTTTACAGCGACACAAACCCGTGCGGAGAATGCCGTATTTCAGGCATTCTCCTGCGTGAGAAAAGTCTGCAAAGCAGACTTAGAACTTCTCCACGAAACAGCCTCTGCTGTAAGTGGTTAGAAGTTCTTCTCACGCTATTCTTTTAACCCCGAAAAAATAATTCCCTGCTCCAGATAGTCCTGTCCCCACACAAAGACAAACACCGCAGGAATTAACGTAATGATCGAAGTCGTAAACGCGTATCCCGCCTGCGCCCATGTGATCTCGGGCAGGTACAGCGACAACGGCCACAGCGATTTATTCTCCAGAAACGCCATCGGCTGTTCCATCATATTCCAGTACTCTAAAAACCCTAACACCATGGCAGACAATAGGCCGCTCTTTCCAAGTGGAAGCCCTATTTTGCAGAAAATACGAAGTTCCCCTGCTCCGTCGATCCGTGCCGCTTCCAAAAGCTGCATGGGGATACAGCGGAAGCCTCCATAAGTAAGAAACACCGGAAAGGTAGAGAAAACCGCAGGCAGAATCACCGCCGGCTGCGTGTTGAGCATTCCCAGTTTATTCAGCACCAGATAGCTGGACAGCATTGTCACCTGAAACGGCAAAAGCATAAGCACTACATAGAGTGCAAAAAGCGCCCGGCTTCCCTTCACCTGATACACCGCAAAAGCCCACGCAGCCGGTACCCCGATCAAAAGCTGTCCTAACAGGATACACCCTACCATCTTGATAGAGTTCCAGAACAAAACAAAGAATTGCGGCGTCATAAAAAGTAATTTCCCGTAGTTTTCAAACGTAGGATAATCCGGCACGATCTTCCAGCTGATATATTCCATAGCATCCGAGAAAACCGGTGACAAGTGCTGTCGCAGTTCCCCGTTGCTCATCACCGATCCCGTCACCAGCAGGATAATCGGCAGACACACCAGCAGCGTCGGAATCATGATCAACAGAACCGTAATGCCTCTTTTGACGTCCTTTCCGCTTATTTTCAAGTTATGTAAACCCATATAACAGAACCTCTTTCCCGTATTCATTTCTTTTTCTACAGAGAATGCACGCTCTTCGCATTCTCTTAGACATGACTTAGTTATACTTGGACACCGTATTCTGGTGTCTTAGTATAACTTCATGTCTTCTTCATGTCTTGTTGTCCCACACCCTCTGCAGCAGCATAATCACCACAAACAGGAATCCGCCGACACACACCGCTGCGGCCGCCATCTTATCAAAATCCAGATTGACGAACCAGTTATTAAACAAATGCTGCAACAGATACATATCCTGCTGCGGATACGCACCCGCCACCAGATATGCCTCCCTGTAGATCTTAAACGAATTCAGGAAGGAGAGAATCACGATCGTATACAGGCTTCCCTTCAGATTCGGCAGAATGATCTTGAAAAAACACTGCCGCTCCGTGGCGCCGTCCACCCGTGCCGCTTCCAGAAGCTCATTGGGAATCCCCAGGATTCCGGCCAGCCAGAGCACAATCGTGTATCCCGCATTTTTCCAGATGTAACTGAAAACCAGAACCCAGAATGCCGCCTCCGTTCCCAGATAATCCGTATGAATCTCTCCCCACAGTCCGGTCAATTCACCCAGCCGGGTCAACGCAAGATTCAGAAAACCCTGTTTATAGAAAGCCATCTTCCATACAATGACGATTGTTGCCGTGGGCATAGCCATCGGAAACAAATAGAGCGACTTAATCGTTCCCGCACTCTTCAGTTTGCTCACCGGCAGTGCAATCATCAGACCGATCACCACCAGCAGAGGTATACAGACAAGTGTAAACCGCACCGTATTTCTGACCGCCAGCCGGAATGCCTGATTTGCAAAGATCGTTGCGTAATTCTGGAATCCCACAAACTTACTCGTCACTACCGTCCGAAAAGACCGCCCGAACACATCCAGAAACGGCAGCAGCACAAACACCAGCACCCCCAGCAGACTGGGCGCGATAAACAGGAAAAATGCCCTCGTGTCCTTGCGCTTATTCACCGATGAACGCTGATTTTTCGCGGGTACACGCCTTTTTGCCAGCATGTTTTTCAACAATTTACCCGGTCCCGGCACTCTGTCCCCGTCATCGTCCTCTGCCTCAAGTTCTTCCCCAAATCCAAGCTCGTCTTCCAAACGCAAACCCTTCTTCAAATCAATCAATTTCCTCACTCCTTCAGATCCTGCTTCATGTCCAGTCCGCAGAGAATGCGCTCTTTGCATTCTCTCAAAGATGACTTAGATGTTCTTAGGCTGCGTATTTTGCAGTCTTAGAACTTCTTCATCTTTTGTTATTCGGCCAGGTAAATCGCCACCTTCTTCTCTATATCGTCCAAAGCCTCATCAAGACTTTTTCTCCCCTGCATATAGGAGGTTCCTTCCGCATATACCGCCTCTTCCAGAACCGTATTCTCCAGATACGGCGTCTTCACCGATTCCATGTAGGTCTGCAATGCTGTAATCTGCGCCTGATCAGGCCAGTAGGTTGTCAGCGAATAGACACTTCCGTCCTCATTCAGTCCCCCAAGGGATCCCCATACGCCTTCCTCAAGAGGTTCTTCCACGGGTATAAAACATGTCGCCAGCGCCGCTTTATTGACCGGCAGTCCCTGATAGAGAGCACACTGGTTTTCCTTACCGAACATGCCTTTCACGAAGTCCTGCGCCGCCTCCGGCTGTTGCGCCGCCGTGCTGATACCGACCAGCGTTTTCGCGGTAAAGGCATCCGCACATTGCCCACGCAGCGGTGCCCACACATACGCTTCATACCCTTCCTTCCTCGGAAGCGAAATACATTCCGCATATGCATATCCGCCGGATACCGCTCCCCAGCCGGCCTGCAGCGTGCCTTCCACAATCATAATCGCCGAAATGTTCGACCGCATCACATCCGTTTCATCCCATGGCGCACCGAATTCTTCCTGCGAAAAAATATTCCAGTCATCATAGGCATCCAGCACCTGATCCGGCAGACTGTCCATCTGTGCGTCATAAATCCTTTTCGTCTGTACGAGGAACTCCGAGATCATATCCCTGTCCACCGTATTGTCTTCCGTCATCCATACCGGTGCACAGACTGTGGAAAACAGGCGCATAATGCCTCTGTGTGTATACAGTCTGAATAAGTCTTTCTCCGGGTATGCCTCCCTCATCTGTTCTATGGCATCTGCGGCTTCCCTCAGATCCGTAATCCCCGCCAGTTCGGACTGTCTGCCGAGTACCGCCGGAAGCTGAATCTCACATGGAAGCATATAGATCTTGTCCTCTGCCCGAAATGCACCAACAATATTGCTGAACAGTTCATTTTCCCCGCTCATGGATTCCAGCAACGGACTCATATCCTGCAGTATACCTTTTTCGATATAAGAATCTACAGGCATATCGTCCAGCACAAACAGATCCGGCCCGTCTCCCGCCATGATCCGCGTATTCAGGCTTTTCAGCGCATCCTCTCTCGTGACGGAATTATCGCCGCCCATGCCGATTTCATAATCCACATAGATTTCTGGATTCGTGGTCTGGTACTGGTTGATCGCCTGCCTGACCGTCTCATTATTTTTCAGGCTGTATACCTGGAGCTGCACGACCGGCACGGACGGAATATTCTGGTCATAAGTGAAGCGAATCAGCTTTCCTCCCGAAAGAAGAGCCAGAAATTCATTTTCCTCCAAAGCAATCATTCCTTCCAGCACATAAGACGGATTGCCTAAAATACTCAAGTTACCATCTATGATCTGTTCCATGGCACCGCCGCCTATTACGTGACGGTAAAGGCCTTTATCCCCCGCAATATACAGGACACCGTCCTGATCCAGAAAAAAGAACATGTCGTACCAGCTGCCGCAAAATCCTGCTCTGTCCGCATAATTTTCCGCAATGAAATCCTCTAATGCCTCATCCTCGATATATTCCCCCTGCTCCATATCATAAATTATCAGCGACGGATAATCCCAGCCGTCCGCGATCATCAGATCTCCCTGGAACTGTACCAGATCCGGCGCCCCCTCCTCCATCCTGAGGAAAAGCCCGCTCGTTCCGTCCTCCGCAACCTCATAAATATTTGAACTGTATGTGGTGACAAAGACTCTGCCGTCCTCTGACAGGTAAACACCTTTCATGCGGTCGTCTTCTTCTGACAGTTCGATTTCCACCGGTATTTCCGTCTTATCCGGCCTGATGATCAGAAGCTGCGGGGCTGATTCCGCCAAAGTGTCATTTTCTGTATCACTGTTCCCGCCTGTATCCGGCGAATCATTTTCCGGACTGTTTTCTGTGCCTGCCGGCAATGTCTCTTCCTCCGGACCGTTTTCTGCTTCTGCATTCGGCTCATCTTCAGAACCGCTTTCCGTACCTGCCAACGATATCTCGCCCTCCGAACTGTTCTCTGCCTCTGCATTCGGCTCATCTTCAGAACCGCTTTCCGTACCTGCCGGCGTATCATCTCCCGTACCGCTTTCTGTACCTGCCGGCGTGTCATCTCCCGAACCGTTCTCTGCCGGCGCTTCCGCCGGCTGATAGATAACCGCCACAGTGTTATCGCCGCCCACCGCCGCGCTTAAGATATAATCGCCGCGTTCCAGCATTTTCTGATTCCAGTCACGTTTATCTTCATACCAGCCCTTGCCGCCATCCTTCGAGATTACAAAAGAATTCCTGCTGTCTGTGATCACTATCTGCCCGTTATCCAGACTGAACAGACAATTACCGTTACCGGAAAGCCTGACACCGTCCGCCAGCTTCAATGACTCCTCAACGTAACGCCCCATCGCCGTGCCTTCCGCATACTGCTGTGCGCCCTGTCCCTCCGTATCACTCCCCGACAGACCTTCCCGCCCACTCCCGGAACCACCGTTACCACACCCTGACAGACAGCCAGAAACCAAGGCAAGCACAAGTACTGCACTACACAGCCTTTTCGTGACCAATCTTTCTCTGAAAACGCCTCTCGTCTCAACCACACGTCTCATACCAGTTCCATCCCCTGTCTTATCGTCATATTCCTCCAAATACGACCTGATCCTCTTCATCTCTTATCCTCAACTTGCGGAGAATGCGTGCTTTTCCGCATTCTCCGAGAGATGATTTCGTTATACTTAGACTGCGTATTCTGCAATCTTAGTATATCTTCATCTCTTACCCTCAACCCCGGAAGAATGCGCTCCTTTTGCATTCTTCCAGACATGGCTTAGTTATACTTGGGCACCGTCCTCTGGATTTCTTCTCTTTTCCTCAACCCGCAGAGAATGCGCTCTTTGCATTCTCTCAAAGATGATTTAGTTGTTCTTAGACTGCGTATTTTGCAGGCTTAGAACATCTTCATCTTTTGTTATTCGGCCATATAAATCGCCATGCTCTTCTCCACCTCCGCCACCGCTTCCTCAAGACTGATCTGTCCCTCAAAATAATCCGCTCCCGCAGCGTAAACGGCTTCCTCTAACAGATCATTGCCGATATAGGGTGTATGGACTGTCTCTATCCAGTCCCGAAGCTGATCCGCAAGCTTCTGGCCAAACCAGTAGACATTAAATCCAAAATACTGTCCATCTTCATACGCGTATCCGATTCCCGAATAAACAGTGAACTCAGATACATAATCGTTGGGATACAGACTTTCTTCAAATGCCGCTCTGTTCAAAGGAAATCCGTTTCCGGATACTTTATCTGTGCCGATCAGCGTCTTAAACAGCCCTTCTGCATGTTCCATGTTCTGTGACGCGGCATTGATTCCTGCCAGCGTATCCGCATAAAACACGCCGCTGCTCTGCCCGTCAAAGGGTCTCCACACATGATCCCCGAAACCTTCCGCCTTCGGTACAGAAGTCAGTTCCGCGTATGCATATGGATACCCCACGCTTCCCAGCAATAGCTGCTTATAACCGACCATGTATTCCAACTCGTTTATACCGTAAACATAATATTCATAATCCTCCGGCACAACACCATAATAAGTCATCCAATCCTGCCGGTCCTCCTCATGCATGCTGAGCACTTCTTCCGACAGTCCATCCATCTGCGCAGCATAGATCCGCTTCGTCTGTTCCAGGAATACCGACACTGCCTCCCGGTTCACCGTACCGTCCGCAGCCGTCCATGCCGGCGCACAGACAGGCGTAAGCTGCTTCATGATCCCTTTCGGGGAAGAAGAGCGGAAAATATCCTTTCCAGGCTGCTCCAGCCTGATCTTTTCCACACAGCCGGCTAACTCCTCCAGATCTTCCACACCCGCAATATCCTGCTCTCGTCCCAACAATACGGGAAGGTTGATATCGCAGGGCACCGTGTACACCTTCCCCTCTTTCCTAAAGGAATCCACGATGTTATCAAAAAGCGCCTCCTCTCCGTTGAGACTGCCCAGAAGCGGACTTAAATCCAGCAGCAGACCCTTTTCTATATAAGATTCCATGGGCAGATCGTCCAGAATCAGCAGATCCGGTCCGCTGCCCGCCATAATCTCCGTATTCAGTTTCTTGATGGCGTCTTCCCTCGTGACGGCGTCAGATTCCCCCATGCCGATCACATATTCCACATAAACCTCAGGATTTGCCGTCTGGTACAGGCTGATGGCCTGCCGCAGCGCACTGTTTTCTTTCAGGCTGTATGCTTTGATCTTTTCTGAAGGCACTGTAGGTACATCGGGATCATAAACAAAACGTACCAGCCGCGCATCCGTAAATATCGCTATAAACTCATTGTCTTCCAGCCGCGTCATACCGATGAGATGATAGGCCGGATTGCCAAATGTGGTAAGGCTGCCGTCGATCACCTGTTCCATGGCGCCCCCGCCCAGAACATGCCGGTACAGCCCGTTCTTTGCCGCCAGATACAAAACTTCCTCTTCTCCGGGGAAAAAGAACAGGTCGTAGAAGCTGCCGCCGTTATAGCTCCTGTCCCTGTAATTCTCATGAAAAAAATCTGTCAGGACGTCATCTTCTATATAAGATTTTTGATCCATATCATAAATGAGAAGCTCCTCAAAATTATATCCGTCGATAACCATGCGGTTTCCCACAAATTTTATAATCTGCGGACTGCCATCCAGCGTCAGATACAGTTCACAGGTGCCGTCCTCCAAAACCTCATACAGATCGACGCCATCTGTCCCCAGAAAGATTCTGCCATCATCATTGATCCAGATATGGGATGGAGAAACATCCTGCTCCGGCATTGTGACATCAATCCGGGTGCCGTCCGGCCGCACTACCAGAGCCGCCTCCTGCGATTCAGTACTGTCCGTCTCACCGGCGTCTGCAGGCGACTCCTTCATATAAACGACTCCCACACTGCCCTCCGCTCCCACATTGTATTCGGAGGCAAATCCATCCCGTATAATCACGGCCAGCCAGTCCTGCCTGTCCTGTTCCCAGGTAATCCCGTCGTCCGTCGATACCAGCATATGTTTCTCCGGATCAGTGATCACAAGCCTGCCGTCAGAAAGCCTGTATATTCCGTTCCGGTAACCGGACAGATTTTCCGACATATCTGTCACCTCTTCCAGATATCTCCCCATAGCCGTACCGTCATCCTGATTCTGTGTCTGTCCCGCAGTGCCGCCGTTCTCATTAACTTTTTCCGGCCGTCCGCCATCTCCGCCCGTGGTTCCGCTATTTCCGCAGCCTGCAAGCAGTACAGCCGCCAGCAGAAAGGAAAGTGTCCCGGCTATCAGTCTTTTATAATTCTGTTTTCTTTTTTGGACATATGTATGCCATCTGCTTCTACTCATTTTCTGTCATCCCTATATTCATTTTTCAAGAAATGTTTTCATATATTTTATCCCTTGCCATCATGGCAGTCTTCAAGAGGCTCTCAGCTTTCTTTGGCGCCGCTAGAAGCTTCATCCCCTTTTACAATTCTCATCATAACAACCTTTCCTCTAAATAATCTCTAAAAATGAAGAAAGTTTTTTAGATTTCAAAATCCCCGTTTTCCTCAGACGACGCACATGCATTTCGAATAATATAAAAAAACGAGCATAGCTCGTTTACGAGATTCGCTTCGCGAACTCGAATAAGCGTACAAATTTCCTATACCATAAAAAATCGAACAAGTTCGATTGCGAAATTCGCTTCGCGAACTCGAATAAGCGTACAAATTTCCTATACCATAAAAAATCGAACAAGTTCGATTGCGAGATTCGCTTTGCGAACTCGAATAAGCGTAGAAGTTTCCTATAGTATTAAATGAAATGTACATTTTTTAGAGGATAAATAGAGGTTACCGTGCTATGATATAAATAAAACATTTTCAGATCAGAAAGGACCACCCGCCATGAGAATCCTGCTTGCGGAAGACGACAGACACTTAAATGACACCCTTACCTACCAGCTTGAGACGGAACACTTCACCGTGGACTCCTGTCTGGACGGTGAGGAAGCGCTTTTCTACGGAGAACAGAATATATACGATGTCATCCTGCTTGACAGAATGCTGCCCGGCAAGGAGGGGACTGACGTTCTGACGGATCTTAGAAGCAAAGGAATCACCACCCCGGTGATCCTCATCACAGCCCTCGGAACACTCTCTGACAAAGTGACCGGGCTGGATCTGGGGGCGGACGACTATCTGGTGAAACCATTTGCCTTCGAAGAACTGATGGCACGAATCCGCTGCGTCACCAGAAGACCGCATACCCTTACAGTGAACGACACCTTCTCCGTGGCAGACATCTCATGGCAGGCGTCGGAATGTATTCTTACTGGTCCGCAGGGCACCTGTACTCTCTCGAAAAAAGAGGCCGCGCTGATGGAAATATTCGTTCACTCTCTGGGAAAAACCTTACAGCGCAGTACCCTGCTGCTCAAAGTCTGGGGACCGGAGAGCGATGTGGAAGAAGGCAATCTGGACAACTACATTCACTTTCTGCGCCGCAGATTACAGATCACAGGAAGCAGCCTGCAGATCAAAACCGTCCGGGGTGTCGGATACAGCCTGCAGGAGGCATGAAGCTGCAATATAACAGTTCATCTCCGGACTTCGCACTTGTTGCAAAGTTCGTGAAAACGTGTAAATTTAGCCACGAGAGAATCTGGGCTACATTCCGTTTCAGTCGTTGCCAGGAAACTCTCGCCGACCGAAGCGGAACGCAGACATCTGAAATAGACAGATTCTATAACAGGGAAGCCGAAGGCTGAACTGTTTATAAGGAGAACACCCGCATGTTTCAAAAAGTACATCTGCGCCTGACTCTGCTGTGCACGGGAATCACCGCCGTCATCATGATCGTCATGTCTCTCTGTTACCTGTACGTATCGGAGACGGGACTGTACCGCAACCAGTTTCAGGCATTTAAAAACGATATTAACACCATTTCCACCAATCTGGAACAGCAGACCGTGATCTCCATGGAATGGCTGTCCAAGATGGAAGCGCAGGGCAGCTATCTGTTCTTTGTTCTGGATAACGGCACGCCCTTTCTCTTCAACCAGTTAAACGATCCTGATGAAAATGCCGCGAGAGATTTACTTTTACAGGAAAGCCAAGAAGCCTACACCGCGCAGTTTCCGGCGGAAGTCGCTGTCAAAGCGAATGCCTACAGCCCGCTTGCCCATATGGAATATGATTTCTTCTCCCCGTCCATGCAGAGCAAATATTACGGGAGTTATATCACCATGGGCACGTCCAACTCTGTCCTGGAGATCACGGTTCTCTCTTCTTTGCAAAAACTGGAGCAGCAAATCTATGAACAGCGTTTCCGCTTTCTGCTGATAGACCTTGCCGCAGTCATGCTGCTCGGCATTTTTTCCTGGTTCTTTACCGGCAGACTGCTCAGACCTGTCATAGAAAATCAAGAAAAGCAGGCGCTCTTCATCGCCTCCGCCTCCCATGAGCTGCGCACGCCTCTGTCCGTTATTCTGTCTGCTGCGGAATGCTGCCGCACCGCGCCGCCGGAGCGGCAGGAAGGTTTTCTGAAAACAATCTGGCAGGAGGGTTTGCGCGTCTCTTCTCTGGTCAGTGACATGCTCACCCTGTCGCAGTCGGACAACCACCGTTTTCCTGTCCGCATGGAACCTACGGAACTGGATACGCTGCTCATGAACACCTACGAGGCCTTCGAACCGCTGGCACAGGAAAAAGACATTGCCCTGTCCATCCGGATTCCCGAAGGTGCCCTTCCGCCGTGCACAGCAGACCCTGCGCGGATCAGCCAGGTGCTCTCCATTCTGCTGCACAATGCCATCAGCTATACGCCCGAACACGGTAAGATCCGCCTGTCGCTTACATGGCAGAAGGATAAATTCCACCTGTCCGTCACGGACAATGGCATCGGTATCTCGGATGAAGACAAAAAGCGTATCTTTGACCGCTTCTACCGGGTGGAAAAATCCCGCAGTACGAAGGATCACTTCGGACTGGGGCTGTCCATCGCCTATGAAATTGTAAAAGCGCACGGGGGAAAAATTCAAGTAAGTGATGCAGAGGGAGGCGGAAGCTGCTTTACGGTGGTGTTGTAAAAGCGCAGGTTCAGACACTATGGCGCAAGTAGATGGCCACAGTATGATAAACAGCCTCCTGTCTTTTTTTGTCAAATTTTCTGCGGATTTCTATATCATTTCACGCCGGAATAAGATATACTGTAATCAGAATACTGTATCTCGTACACTTCTCTGTAGGATACAGCATTCCCGTACACCACCCATAGAACTTCCGGCTGTCATACCGGCATGTATCATGGTGTACTTAGTATCTTTCATATCAGCAATACAAAATACAGGAGGGGAATTACAATGAAAACAATTGGTTTACCGGCACTGATCATTATCATTCTGGTGGTTCTGTTCATCTTCTTCATGGCCATCGGCTACGTCAAAGCTCCGCCGGATATGGCGTACATTATCTCCGGTTTCAAGAAGAAATCCAAGATTGTTATTGGTAAGGCGAGTATCCGCATTCCATTCTTCGAGCGTATGGATAAGCTGAACCTGCGGCTGATCCCCATCGACGTCAAGACCAGCAACGCAGTGCCCACGGCGGACTATATCAACATCAATGTAGACGCCACCGTCAACATCAAGATCAGCAGCGAAGCCGACAGGCTCCGTCTCGCGGCAGAGAACTTCTTAAACAAAAACACCGAGTACATAGCCGGTGTTGCCAGAGAGGTACTGGAAGGCAACGTCCGTGAGATCGTAGGCAAAATGCGGCTGGAAGAAATGGTTTCTGACAGGCAGAAATTCGCCAATCTGGTGAAAGAAAACGCCGAGCCTGACCTTGCTGCCATGGGTCTGGATATCGTCAGCTTCAACGTACAGAACTTCGTGGACGGCAACGACGTCATCGAGAATCTGGGTATTGATAACATCGTAAAGATCAAGAAGACCGCCGCCATCGCACGGGCTGAGAGCGAGAGGGATATCAAAGTGGCGCAGGCCGCCGCGGACAAGGAATCCAACGACGCCGCTGTTGCCGCACAGACCGAGATCGCCAAGAAACAGAATGAACTGGCTATCAAGAAATCCGAGTTACAGCAGGAAGCCGACACCAAGAAGGCTATGGCGGATGCCGCTTACGAGATCCAGAAAGAGGAACAGCGTAAGACCATCGAGGTAACGACTGCCAACGCGGATATCGCCAAGCAGGAACGCGAGATCGAGTTAAAACAGAAACAGGTTGCGGTTAAAGAACGTGCTCTGGAAGCGGAGGTCAAGAAGCAGGCGGAAGCAGACAAATACGCCGCCCAGCAGAAAGCGGACGCCGCCCTTTACCAGAGGCAGAAGGACGCTGAGGCAAAGCAGTTCGAAGCCCAGCGTGAAGCGGAGGCAAGAAAGGCTCAGGCGGAGGCAGACCGTTTCTCCAAAGAGCAGGAAGCCGCAGGTATCCGTGCAGTCGGTGAGGCGGAAGCCTCAGCCATTCAGGCGAAAGGTATTGCAGAAGCAGAAGCAATGGAACGCAAGGCGGAGGCTTACGCGAAATACAACAAGGCCGCCGTAGCCGAAATGATGATCAAGGTACTGCCCGATATCGCGGCGAAGATTGCAGAACCGCTCGGCCAGATCGACAAGATCACGATCATCGGCGGCGGAGACGGCGACAGTAACGGTGTCAATCAGGTTGCCGGCAATGTGCCCGTTGTTATGGCAAAACTTTTTGAAAGTATGAAGGAAGCTACCGGCATTGACCTGTCCGAAATCATCAAGGCCGATACCTACGACGCGAAAGTCAATCGCAACGTGAATGTGACGGGATTGGACGATGTGAATGTCATTGTCAAGAGTGGTGAAGACAAGATCTGATGCAAGATTTGGCAATAAGGCCGACTCTAAACAGTTATTGCAAGAATCCCGCAGCAAACTCGGATAACCTAAGGAAATCCCTAATACCATAAAATAATAAAACGGGAAGCCCGCACAAAAGATTTCTCTTGTCAGGCTTCCCTCTTTTATTATAAAATCATGGCTGCTCCTGTATTACTCATGTCTAAGTGCTTCAATCGGACTCAGCTTCGCCGCCTTCTTCGCCGGATAGATTCCGAAGAAGATACCTACTGCCGAGGAAAAGATCGCCGCAAATAACACCGTTGTGACCTTGACCTGCGCCTGAAATCCCAGCATGCCGCAAACGCCCACCGCACCCAGGCTCCCAAGACCGATCCCGATCAGGCCGCCGATCAGGGTTATGATACCCGCCTCCGCCAGAAACTGCAGCAGAATGGAATTCGTCCTTGCGCCCAGCGACTTACGGATACCGATCTCTCTCGTGCGCTCCGTCACGGACACGAGCATAATGTTCATAACGCCGATACCGCCTACCAGAAGCGAGATGGCCGCCACGAAGGAGATAAAGACTGTGATCACGCTTAAGATACTGTCAATCTGCGACTGCGCATCCGCGAAACTCTCCATCATGATCTTATTCTCTCCGCGCACATTGTGTTTGCTCTCCATCAGCCGCAGCGAATCCCCCGCCACCTGCGAAGAATACTCCGCACTCTCTCCCACAATATAGAACTGCTGGAAATCCTCCACCCAAAATCCATAGCCTGATCCCAGCATAGAAATCGGCATCTCCACCTGCAGATAACCGCTGCCGTTCAATGCAGAAAGCATCGTAGATGTACTGTCCTGTCTTATTCCCACGATGGTCATCTCCTGCGTCACATTATAAATTGTCACGTCGAAATTCATGCCCACCACGTCCGTCGTGCCGAAAAGCATTCTGGCGCTCGTCTCGTTGATGACGCATACTTTATTACCTGCCAGATAATCGCCTTCCGTAAAATATCTCCCTCTCACCATCGGCTCTTTTGCCACACAGTATTGCAAGGCTTCATTACCTGCGTACACCAGCGCTTCAAAATTACCTTTACGTCCTTCCGCATTCGCCCACATCTGATGCTGCGGCGTAACGCCTTTGACGTGCTCTACCTTTTCTTCAATCAGCTCAAAATCCTCATCCGTGAAAGTCACGTCATTTCCTTCCACGGAATCATTCGCATAGAGCGCCACCTGTCCACCCGCCATGCTGTCCAGTTCTCCGTTGATCTGGCTTCTCATGCCGTTACCGATGGAGATGATCAGAATCACCGAGGCAATACCGATAATAATACCTAACATCGTGAGAATGGAACGCCCTTTATTGCTCTTGATATTCATCAAAGCAATCTTAATATATTCCCATATCTGCGCCATTGTAACAACCTATCCCTTTCCTGCCGCCGCATGATTTTCCGGCCGGCATCTGTACGGTTTGACAAATATTCATCGTCTTCTACTGCTGCGGGATAGCCGTTACGGGCATGCCTTCCTCCAGATTCTGCCCCGTCGTCACAATGACCGTTTCGCCTTCTGCCAGACCTTCCGTTACTTCACTGAAGCTGTCGGAAGCAATGCCTGTGGTGATCCGCCTCTTCACCGCCACGCCGTTCTCTGCCACAAACACAAAATCTCCATCCATATCCGTATTGATAACCTCCAGCGGAATCGTCACCACGCCTGCGGCGGACGCCGTATGAATCTCCACTCTCGCTTCTACTCCAAGGTAGATGTCCGTATCCGGATTCTCGATCCCGATCTCCGCTCCTACCACGGCCGCGCCGCTCTGATTCGTCGTTGCCATACGGTCGATCTTCGTCACGCTGCCTTCATATTTCTTACCGGCAATATCAATATCGACTGCCTGCCCCACCTGAATTTTCTCCAGATCATATTTGGAGACATTAATCTCCACCTTAACCTTCTCCGTGCTCTCCACGGTAACCAGCTTCGTTCCCTCCTGCGGCACAGAACCCTCAACAGCCTCCATCTCCGTGACAACGCCGTCAAACTCTGCCAGTATTCCGTTTTCCACCTCATGAATGTTGTCCAGTGTCTCCTGTCCGCTTATCCGCTCCATCTGTGTATTGGCCTCCAACTGACTTCTGCCGCCCTTGTCCATGGAGCCTCCCTCGGAGCTGTTCTTCTGTGATTTCATCTCAGAACGGTACTCTTTATAAGCCGCTATTTTCTCCTGATAGAGATCCACTTCCTTCTGCCATGCCAGAATATCTTTATTATTCTGCTGCTCGTATGTATTAAACTGTATCAGCTTCTGCAGATTCAGGTATTCGTCCGAATCAGGTCTGTCCGACCAGTCCAGAAGAGATACCTGGAGCAATGTGCCTTCATGCGCAAGCCATGTCTTTTTATCGTTAATCTTCTGCTGCAGTTCTTTTACATAATTCTCACTGTCTGCAATCTGCTGTTCCAGCACCGCAAGATTCACATTCGCCTCACCCAGTTCGGCTATGTACTTGTTATCCTTATGGATAGAGCTTTCATAGCCGCCTTCGCTGGCCTGCAGCTTAAGCTCCGCGATCTGTTTCGCCTCTTTCAGGGCATCGGCATCGTAGTTGAGCAGACTGTCACCCTTTTTCACGCTGTCTCCTGCCGCCACATCCACTGTACCGATCTGCACTGCTACCGGTGCAAAATAGGTCTTCGTCTCCTCACTCCTGACCGTGCCGCTGGTATTCAGTATCTGCTCAATATCCTGCACTGTGGCCGTCGTCGTGGAGACCACTGTTCCCGCGTTCTTCGCCGCGATGGAATTGCCGACCATGAAAATAACGATCACTGCCGCCACACCGCCGATCACACAGCGTCTTACGATCTTCTTCCTTTTCTTCTTATCCATGGATGTTCCGGATGCTTTCTCCTTTTTTGCCTTATGCTTCTTACTTTCTTTTTCTGCCTGACTTCCCGTCTCCGCAACGCCTGCAGTATTCTCATTGCTTTTCACGGAGTCTGCTGTTTTCAATTCTTCTTTCATGTCTACCTCCATATCAGAACAGTTTACTGCGATCAAGGCATATCCCCGGCTCTGACTCAATCTACTCTTCATTCCTGCTCATGTTTTTGTTACAAAATGTTTTTTTCATTCACAATGATTCCGTGCTCATACGGCCATCTGTATTTCATTCTCATAATCTTCCACGATCTTTCCGTCCATGATCTTTATCACACGCCGCGCCTGCGACGCAATCTCATTATCATGTGTGATCAGGATAACGGTTCTGCCTTCCTCGTGCAGTCCCTTAAGAATCCCCATAATCTCCCTTGTGGAATTGGAATCCAGATTTCCTGTAGGCTCATCTGCCAGAATAATCGGCGGCGCCTGCGCGATGGCTCTGGCAATGGCCACTCTCTGCTGTTGTCCGCCGGACATTTCCGAAGGTTTATGATCTTTACGGTTCTCCAATCCCACCTTATTCAGTGCCCGGTCAGACAGTTCCGTCCGCTCCCGCTTGCCAACGCCGCGATAAATTAAAGGCAGTTCCACATTCTCAAGCGCCGTCAGGCTCGGAATCAGGTTAAATCCCTGAAAAATAAAGCCAATCTCCTGATTGCGAATGTCCGAAAGCTCATCGTCCGTCATGCCTGCCACATCATGTCCATGCAGATAGTAGCTGCCGCTGGTAGGCACATCCAGACATCCCAGCATATTCATCAGGGTAGATTTACCGGAACCGGAATGTCCGATGATCGCCACAAACTCCTTCTCATGAATCGTCAGGCTCACGTGATCCAGCGCCTTTACTTCATTCTCACCGGGATTGTATGTCTTACACATATCCCGAATCTCAACCAATGCCTCCATAATGATCTCCATTTCTGCGCCGCCTTTAACGCAGTTTACCGAGTCTGCGCACTATGGGTTTGTGCCGGCAGCGCGCGGGCACCAACTTGCGTTTTCTTTCACATTTCTCCTGTATCTAAAATATTTTACTGCAAGATTATCACGAAAATGTCCGTCTTATTTCGTCTAAAATAATCTTTCTCATATATACAACGACTCTGCCCTGCATTTTTCTTCAATCCTACTCCTCTGTTTACGGAAGTATCTTAACAGCCGTTTCTTAAAATCATGATCATGAAACCTTAAGCTTATCTTAATTCAAATTTCTCTCTATTATATAACTTTTTTCTGCTTTGAAAAGTCAGTATTCTATTAAACAATAAAAAAAATTAGTGTTTTTTAGCTAAAATGGTTGATTATCTCAAAAAAGCCTTGCTATATGCGGCTTTGAGGGCGCGTTTCTGCCGGGGACAGGGATTTATACCCAGCCCCGGCAAAATGGCGTTCTATCGCGTAACAAATCCACAACCAAAGGAATGATGAAGCTATTTCTGCTTATGATTATACAAGTACAATCATTATTTCGATATTTATAATGTTTATTTTACTTTTGGCTGGTTCTGTAATTTTCAATAAGGCAGAGTTGTAATGATAGAATACTCACCATTCAATTTTTAATCTGCCGCACGACGGCAAAAGAAAAAAGCCGTCGTTTCTTTTTGTGTCACAGACAAAAAGAAAAATGCAAGCCATAAAATCCGCTTACATTTTCCCTTTCGCATAATACAATCCTATGAACAATGAATACTATCTCTCCACAGCCATCTTATCCTTACTCTGCGTATGAACATGCGCGTTCTTCAGGATCGGGCTGAGCGGCTTATAAATCAGCAATGTCACACCGGAGGCCGCCACACTCTTAATGATATTGATCGGCGCCACCGCAAAGCATACGAAAGACGTAACATTATGAATATTGCCATTGATCTCCGCACCTGCCGCAATAATCGCCTCCATGGGCATTCCGAACAATGCGGAAAATGCAGGAAGCAGATATATCCCGTTAAATGCCGTTCCAAATACCGTCATGATCACGGAACCGGCTATACAGGACAGGAATGCTCTTTTCCTCGTCTTCTTAAACATGTAGATGATCGATGCCGGCAGAATCAGACTGCATCCGATCACAAAATTAGCAAGATCACCCACGAATGCGGTACTGGTTCCCTTGATCACCAGTTTAAGCAGAATCTTGCAGAGTTCAATCATCACGCCTGCCACCGGTCCAAACGCGAAGGTACCTACCAGTGCCGGAATCTCACTGAAATCCAGTTTATAGAATCCGGGTGCCAGAAACGGAATCGGAAAATCAAATATATGTAGAATTACGGCAAGCGCGGAAAAAAGTCCGATCATCGTGATCTTTCTTGTACTCAAGATCCTCTCCTTGATGCCGTCCCGCTTATACACATACTTTTCCGCCGCATATGCGATCGCAAACAATCCCACTGCCACACCTGCGCAGACCAACACGAATGTCGCATTGTCTGCAATACTTTGTAATAATCCGTTACCCATTTTTTCCTCCATTCCGAAGCATATCGCTTCTGTCCATAATTTTGTCGGAAAAAGTTCTCGCGCAATCGAGCAGGGAAACTTTTCCCTGTTCGCGGCGCCGCCCGCATGTTGCTTCAGCAACATTATTCCTCATGCGGGCGTGCGCATCAAAAAACCCCGAAACATATGTCTCGGGGGTAATAAAGCAGAGCAAACAATTATCCACACGGCAACGCCGCGTGTCATCCTGTCATTTCTTCTCTCATCCAGACTTTACTGTCGGTTTTGGAATTGCACCAAATCAGCCGTTACAACATCCTGCCAGCCGCTTCCGCCATTGATCTGATCGTCAACACCGAAAGAAACGAAGCTTATGCCGCCACGGGTCGCGGACTATACCGCCGGTAGGGAATTACACCCAACCCCGAAGAACTTTTTCTGTTAGAGTATACACCAGATCATTTCCGATTGCAAGGGAATTTTCTAATTAACTGCCTGCATCCTTTTGACGAAATGCACCTTTTGACACCCTAACCCCATAATACAAAAAAAGAGTCTGCACACCGTTCTCCCGTGTACAGACCCTCCCTGATTTACACTCTGAAATAAACGCTCCTAGAAGAACATTCCTGTAATCATGCTCTTCTGGTTCATCTGCTGACGCAGCATCATCATCCGGTACTGCCCCAGAACTTCCTTCTGCTGCTTCTCGGATATTGCCTTCGGGAAGTCCAGATCTTCCAGTCTGCTTCTCGCGCCAAGCTGCTCTAAAGACGCCCTTGTATTGTAGTTATAGGTATGTTCCAGACGGTTGGTAGCCGCACCTATACTGCTTCTTCTGGAAGACACCATATCAAGCGCCTTGTCAATGGCTTTCAGATCAAATTCGTCGGACGTAACATCCAGATCCGCGATTCCCAGCGCTTCGAGTGTGGAATTTTCCATCTGAATCTTCATGCCGCCGCCGTTCGGATTGGTCGCGATCCCCATATCCGCCATACTGCCGTCCAACAGCTTCTGCTCATTCAGCGAGGTATCCTTCGCCAATGACTGAATGCCCTGCTTTAACTGATTGATCTCATCCTGATAAATCTGCTTATCTTCCGCCGTATTCAGCCCATTCATAGACCGCAGTGCAAGATCACGGATTCTCTGTAAATAGTCCGTCATACCGCCGAGCGCGCCGTCCGCTACGTTCAACGCACCGATACCTGCCTGCGCATTCTGTGCGCCGACACTTAAACCGGTCTCTTCTCTCTGCATTTTCTTCGCAATCGCGAGTCCTGCCGCATCATCTGCCGCAGAATTGATTTTCTTACCGCTTGCAAGCTGTGAATAAGATTTGAAGATATCGTTACCGCTTCCGCTGATTGTCATCGCACTCATAACCACGCCTCCTTTCCTGCGAATATTAAATTACTGCAAATTCATGCAGCTTAATATTGATATCATGTTCTAAAATCTGCCACTCTGTAAACCTGTTGGCAAACTCTTCCTTCTATCATCATCATATCCATATTCACAAAAACAGTCAAGGTTTTTCCGAAAACTTTCTCCTGTACGTAAGAGGCTGATCCATATAGCCGTTTATCATAATGATACCGCAGACTATCCCTTTACGCCGCCCGCCACCAGACCGTTCTGAATAAATCTCTGCAGGCACATGAAGACCACCATGATCGGCAGAGAGGAGATGACTGCTGCCGCCGAGAACATCGTCCAGTGTGCGGCAAACTGATCGCTGATAAAGGACTGCAGTCCGAGCGCCAGCGTCATCTTGCCCGGCGTCTGCAGGAAAATGGAGGTGATCACGTACTCACTGTACGTCGCGATAAAGGAAAACAGGAAAAGCACTGCCAGCTGCGGCATGGCCAGCGGCAGAACCACCTTATAAAAAACCTGAAACCGGTTGGCTCCATCTACAAGCGCCGCCTCGTCCAGTTCCACAGGGATGCCGTCAATGTAGGATTTCAACAGCCAGATATTGAAAGCGCTTCCGCCTGCCAGCACGAAGATCAGCGCCAGACTGCTGTCCACAAGCCCGAATTTGTAGATCAGAATATAATAGCCCGCCACCGCCATGCTGTTCGGGAACACCTGCAGCACAAGCAGCGACATCAGTCCGTACTTCCTGCCGGTAAAACGCATTCTTGCAAAAGCATATGCCGCCAGCGAAGTGAGAATAAGCTGAATGACCGCCACGATCAGACACAATTTCAGGGAATTCCACACCCACTGCACGAAATTAGTCTCCCGAAAAAGATCGACATAGTGTTCCGCACTCAGTTTCTTCGGGAAAAGAGAAGCCAGAAAGAAACTGTCTCCTGCCGAAAAAGATGACATGACGATCCACAATGCCGGAAAAATCACCACGATCATCGTGATCCAGATGAACACCCTGCTCACCCACAGGCTTCTGCGCTCTGAGGGTGACATCCTCTCGCCATACCTGATCTGCTGACTCTCGTGTTTTTGTATTTGATAGCTCATAGGAACCTCCGTTTCCGTTACACTAAATCTCTAATTCTATGGAAAAATGCCGCCTGCAGCAAGTTCGCTTTGCGGATTTCTGGCCAGCGCGGAGAATGCCGTCTTTTTGGCATACTAATTCACTTCCTTAAATGACCCTGACAGGTGCATGTTAATCAGCGTAAAGGTCCCGACGATGATAAAGATCAGCACACTGAAAGTCGCCGACAGTTCGTACCGGTTCGACCATGTAGTCATTTTGTACGTCGTACTCGCCAGAATATCCGTATAACCGGCAAACTGATTATCCACTCTCGCGGGACCGCCCTGTGTGATCATATAGATGTTGCCGAAATTATTGAAGTTAGAGGCAAAAGTTGATATCACGAGCGGCACGGAAAGCTTTGTCACCATCGGCAGCGTTATACTCTTAAAACATTGGAATTTTGTAGCGCCGTCTATCCTCGCCGCCTCATAATAGTCGTTGGAGATCGCCTGCAGTCCGCCCAGACAGACATTCATCATGTAAGGAAAACCCAGCCAGACATTGACGATGATGATGCCCGTGCGTGTCCAGAAAGGGTTCGTCAGCCACGGAATATTGCCCGCAATCCCGATCGCATGAAGCAGATTATTGATGCCGCCGTACTGTTCATTTAACAGTCCCTGCCACGCAAGAATCGCGATAGTGGACGGCAGCGCCCACGGCACAATCAGCACAGATCTGTAAACCTTCGATTCCTTCATGCGGGGATTATTCAACAGGATCGCCAGCATAAGTCCCATGGCATACGAACCGGCCGTACTGATCAGGGCGAAACATATGGTCCAGCCAAGCACCGGAAAAAACACCGACCTGATACTGCCGGAAAAAACCGTCAGATAATTTTCCCACCCTACAAAAGAGAAGTCTCCCAGATGGTACATATTATAGTTTGTGAACGAAATAACAATCGTATATACAATCGGCAGGCATGTAACTACCAGAATGGATAGCAGCGCCGGCGCAAGATACCCGTATGCCTTTGCATTGTTCTTTTTTCTCATACTGACCTCCACATTATTTACCTGAGTTCATGAGCGAAACCGCCTCCTCCAGCTGCTTCACCATATTTTCCGCCGCCTCCTGCGGTGTCAGTTCACCGGTCCACATAGACCGGATATTATTGGTATGAATCCCCCAGAGCTGCCCCATTTCAGAAACCGTAGGCATGGGCTCTCCGTTGTTGATCTGCGCGATAAATGCCTTGGAATACTCATTGTTCTGTATTGCATCATTCGCTTGATCTGCCAGCTTCGCTGGGATTCTGTCGCCGCATTCGTACATCTCCATTGCGCCATGATCAATCAGATACATAATCATCTCCCACGCCTTATCCTGACTGTCGCTCTTGCTGCTCACGAAGCTTACCTGCGTTCCCACCGGCGTGACAAACGGCTGTCCGTTAAAAGTCGGCATCTCGGCAACCCCGAAGTTTGTTCCCGCGGATGCAAATCCGTCGATATCCCATGGTCCGCCGATAAAGTAGGCAGTCTGAGCGTTCTGGAAATTACTCCTCGCAATATCCGCCGTAACGTCTGCGGAAAGCAGACCGTACTCATTGCACAAGGCATTGATAAATTCATACGCCTGCACCGCGCCTTCGTTTGCCAGCCCGATATCGGCAACATCATAAGCGCCGTTTTCATATTTAAAAATGTATCCGCCGCAGGCTCTCACAAATCCAAGATCATAGTATATGCTGGTGGCGTCAAAAGACACGCCGCCCTGCTCTGCAGCATGCCCCACCAGTTCCTCCCACGTTGCCGGAACCTGCGCCACCATATCGGTGTTATAGAAAAGCGCTGTCGTCTCCACGGAAAGCGGCGCGGCATATCTGGTGCCACCCACATAACACGCCTGAATGGCTGCCTCTGAAAAATCCGCATCCTGATAAAGATCAGCGGGTACCTCTGCCGCCAGTCCGGCATTGACATAGTCCGCCAGCTGATCATTCGGAATACCGACCACAGCATCCGGACCGTCAGGGCTGTTGACCGCCTGCGCAAACTGCTGCACCGCGGGCGACTGCTTGATTACTTCGACCTCATATCCGTTAGCCGCGCCCCATTCATCGGCATATTTCTGAATTGTCTCGACTTCCACACCCATGTTCGTCCACACGGTCAGCTTTGTATCCGCCCCCTGTCCAGCGCCGCAGCCCGTAAGCGCCACGAGCGTCAGACAGACTGCCGCCATTTTCATAACTGTTTTCCTCGTCATCGCCATAACCTCCCAAACTTATCTTCGTTTACTCCTGATCTACATCTCCCTTAAATGCACCAGCGCACTGTTGGCATTGCCCGCCGCATCGAAGAGCGCCTGATTCGCCATCGTATTACCCGCCTCCGCCTGATCGTTCATGTAATCGCAGCCGCTCGGATTCGCCCACTTGCAATCGGGAATCGGCAGCCACGCAGGTTCCCAGTAGAAGACACCGATCCCGCGATTATGCTCCACACTTCTGACCGTGCGGTACAAATCTCTCAAGAAAGTCTCCTGCCCCTCCATGGTAGCCGGATAACCTGTCGCCTTTTCCAGTTCCTTGGAAAAAACAATGCCTCTGCACCCAAGCGCGTCCGTCGTATAGCCGATGGACGTCTCCGCGATCATCACATCCTTATGATATCTTTTGCTCACATCATTCATATTATCAAGAAGAAGCTGCATACTTCCATTCCAATGCGGATAATAGGACATACCGATCACATCAAAATCTAAATGATAAGGCATGGTCTTGTCAAACCAATTCCGGTACATGGCATTGTCAGTTCCGAAGTCAAGGTGCAGCACAATCCTGCTGTCAGGACAGATTTCCCGGACACCTTTCATTCCTGCCTGCAGCAGTGCAGACATCGTCTGTGCTTCGTCAATATGGCCGTCCGGCCAGAGCAGGCCGTTCGTGATCTCGTTTCCCACCTGCACCATCGCCGGCACAAGACCCTCATTTTTTAACGCTTTCAACGTATCGACAGTATGTAAATACACTGCTGTTTCCAGGCTTTCTCCGCGTAAGCCGCGCCATGCCTTGGGCTTGATCTGCTTCCCCGGGTCCGCCCAGAAATCACTATAATGAAAATCCAGCAAATAGGACATTCCGTTATCAAGCGTACGCCGTGCAAGTTCGATTGTCGTCTGCAGGTTATTGCCCCCGCCGCCGTAGGGGTTTCCCTTATCATCGTACGGGTCCTGCCAGATTCTGAGCCGGACCGTATCGACACCGCATCGGCTCAGGATCTCGAACAGATCGCCCTTCCTGCCGTCCAGATAATAGGCTGCTCCGTGACCTTCCAGTTCTTTGATCATGGACACATCCACTCCTTTAATCAACTCCATGGACTACTCCTTTACTAATGTAATGTCATCGATAGTTCCCCATCCGCCGGGCGCTGTCTTGACGCTGACGCCCACCGTAACCTCTCCGTCCTGCACATCCAGTCCCGGAAGTTCTGCCGTATACCAGTTCAGATATCCGTTCAGGTCCGCATCCGCCTGAATCGTCTCGCCGCCGACTATCGCATAGAAATATACGGAAGCATTCTCATCCCCCGCAGCCTCTCCCTGGATATGCGCCGTCAGTTTATAAGAGCCCGCTTCCAGACCGGAAACCGTCTGCTCCGCCGTGAAATTCACATCGCTGCTCCCCGAGTAAAAATGCAATGACTGCACGCCTTCACAGCAATCCGTATCCCGCGTGTAAATGTCCAGTTCCTCCGTGACATTATCAACATTCGTCACATTCCATCCCGTAAAATCCGATTCCTCAAAACTTCCGTTCACCAGATAATTTCCCTTTTCATCCGCTACCGCCGCCACAGACGAACCTGCTGCCGCACTGTCGGCTGCCTGTGCAGAATCTTCCGCCGTCTGACCGCCCTTGTCCGAACCGCCTCCCGTATTGCCACAGCCCGCCATTCCCGCAAGCATACACACCATAAGTACCGCCGCACATAACTTCCTTCTCATAACCTCACCCATTCCTCTCGCTTTCTTCCGACATGACTGATCCATGAAATCATTTCTCTTCATGCCTTTTTCCTGTATCTCTTTTAGTAACTAATTTATTATTTATTTAATAAATTAGTTACTACTTGAAATATAGCACAATGCTTGCGTTTTGTCAATTATGTTTTTGACATGCAGCCATAGGTCTGAAAAGCATTTCGACAATTCTGTGGTGGTATATTGCATTTTTAATGACATCTTTTGACATCTTATTTTCCGCATCAAAAAAGCACAGTCCGTTAGACTGCACCTTTTTCAAAAACAAAATTTCATTCCGGATTTCAGCAGCTCTTCCGATAGACCGGAATCCCGTTTACAAACACGGATTTCGTAATCTCCCCTCCGTTTAACACCCTGTTGCGGAGCAGTTCCAGCGCGGTTTCGCAAATACTGGGAATGTCAATGTGTATCGTGGTAAGCGGCGGAGATACATACTTGGCGATATTCACATCATTGATACTGAACACCGCGACCTGTTCCGGAATCTGTATACCCGCCTCATGCAAAGCCTGTAATACCCCTACCGCAAGCGTATCACTCGCCACGCACAGCGCCGTGGGCAGTTCCTTCTTACGAATTAGTTCCTGACCCAGCCGGTACCCTTCCTTCACGGTAAATTTATCGGAGATCAGGATAAAATCTTCCCTGAGACATTTATAATACTGCGCGCTCTGTCTAAAAGACCATTCCCGGATATCCATGGACTTCTCTCTCGTGTCGATATTCCTGTCCGGTCCCCCGATAAAACCGATGGATTTATGACCCCTCATGGCAAAATAATCAACGATCTGCGTCACAAAAGAATCCATATTGGGTCTGACGGCATCAAACAGTTTCTCGTCCGGCGATGTCCCGATAAAAACGCCGCGCCTGCAGATCTGGTACAAACGATTGATCTCCTGTCTGTCCAGCCAGCCGATCGCCACAAATGCATTCAAGTCTTTCGGAATTGTCTCCATACCGTTCTGTCTGGTATATACACTGAGTTGAATATTCATTTTCTCCGCCTGATCAGACAACTCGTCTCTGATACTCTGATAGAAAATATCCTCCAGTTCATCTTCCTCTTCCGTAAAGTACAGAAGTGCGACATGATCGATTTTCGGGTAGATAACACGCTTCTTATAACCGACCTGCTCCGCGGCGGCAAAGATCGCCGCCCGCGTCTCCGGGCTGACCGAAATGCCCTCGTCATAATTGAGCACTCTCGACACAGCGGCGCTGGATACCCCCACGATTTCTGCAATTTGCTTTATTGTAGCCATGAACAACCTCCGCTCACGCGTTCTGTTTAATCTTCATCGTCAACCCGATCCGCTTCTTCGCCACATCTACGGTCAGTACCTGCACATCCACCACATCGCCCACGCTGACCGCCTCGAGCGGGTGTTTGATAAATCTGTTCGTGATCTGCGAGATATGCACCAGGCCGTCCTGATGCACGCCGATATCCACGAACACGCCGAAATCAATGACATTTCGCACGGTTCCCTTAAGAATCATGCCCGGTTTTAAGTCTTTCATATCCAGCACGTCGCTTCGAAGAATCGGCGCCGGCATATCGTCACGGGGATCTCTGGCCGGCTTCTCCAGTTCTTTCAGGATATCTGTCAGCGTGATCTCGCCGATTCCCAGTTCCTCCGCCAGTTTTTTCTTATCCTTAATTTTCTTTTCCAGGCTGCTGACGGTGATGTCGGTCTTATCCCCGCTGCCGCCTTCTTTTCCTGCTCCCTTTCCGGAATTGACATTCGTGTCACTATCATTATCAAGCACCATACCGCCCATCGCTGCCGCCAGCGCCTTACCCATAGCCGTGCTGGTATTGCGGATCACTACCCTGGGCTGCGGTTTTTTCTTCTCTTTGGCAGGAGCCGCTTTCCTGCCCGCTGCTTTTTGTGCGGCAGCTTTCCTCTGGGCCTCCTTCACATCTTCCATGGTCAGTCCCATCTTATCCAGCAGTTTCATCGCCGCCTCATAAGATTCGGGATGTACGCTTGTCGCGTCCAGGGGATTGTCACCGTCCGTAATGCGCATGAAACCGGCGCACTGCTCATAAGCTTTCGGTCCCAGCTTCGCCACCTTAAGGAGCTGCGCCCTGTTGGAAAACCTGCCGTTCGTCTCACGATATTCTACAATATTCCTGGCGATCACCTTGGTCACGCCGGAGACATACTCTAAGAGGGAGGCGGAGGCGGTGTTCAAGTCCACGCCCACCTTATTCACACTGTCTTCCACGACGCCGCCCAGGGCTTCGCTCAGTTTCTTCTGATTCATATCATGCTGGTACTGTCCCACACCGATGGATTTCGGATCGATCTTCACCAACTCCGCCAGAGGATCCTGCAGTCTTCTGGCAATAGACGCCGCGCTTCTTTGTCCCACATCAAAATTCGGGAACTCCTCCGTAGCCAGTTTGCTGGCGGAATACACCGAAGCGCCCGCCTCATTGACGATGACATACTGCACAGGCGTATCCAACTCCTTCAGCAGTTCCACAATCACCTGCTCGGACTCACGGGATGCAGTTCCGTTGCCCACAGAGATCAGGGATACATTATATTTTTTAATCAGTCTCTTCAGTTCCGCCTTGGCTTCCGCCACTTTATTCTGCGGTGCGGTCGGATAGATTACCTTCGTGTCTAACACCTTACCTGTCTCGTCCACCACAGCCAGCTTACAGCCGGTACGAAACGCAGGGTCCCAGCCCAGTACCACCTTACCAGCGATGGGCGGCTGTAAGAGGAGCTGCTCTAAGTTCTTGCCGAATACGGAGATCGCGCCGTCTTCCGCCTTTTCCGTCAGGTCATTACGAATCTCTCTCTCGATGGCGGGCGCAATCAGCCTGTCATAACTGTCAGCGATCACTTCCTCCAGAATCGGAGATGTGACAGGATTGTCATTTATGATCGTCTTCGTGCGCAGATACTGCAGGATACGCTCCACTGGCGCTTCCACTTTGACTACAAGGAACTTCTCGTTCTCACCCCGGTTCAAAGCCAGTGTCCTGTGTCCGGCAACCTTTTTAATGGGTTCCTCATACTGGTAATACATCTCGTAGACGCTCTCCGCCTTCTCGTCCTTTGCCGTACTGGTCAGTTTACCCTCCTCCGTGGTAATGTTACGGATGTAGATCCGATAATCTGCCTCGTCGGAAATCATCTCGGCGATGATATCCTTCGCGCCCTGAATCGCCTCCGCTGCCGTCTTCACGGATTTTGCCCCGTCTTCTTCATCCTCATGGACATACTTCTGCGCTTCTGCCTCGATCGGTTCCGTCGTCTCCTGTGCCAGTATAAACTGAGCCAGACCGTCTAATCCCTTCTCCTTTGCCACGCTCGCTCTGGTCTTCCGCTTCGGACGATAGGGACGGTACAGATCCTCTACTACCACCATCGTCTCCGCCGCGACGATACGTTCGCGCAGCTCGTCTGTCAGCTTCCCCTGCTCCTCGATGCTCTTTAATACCTGTTCTTTCTTTTCTTCCAGATTGCGCAGATAAGTCAGGCGTTCGTCCAGATTTCTGAGTATTTCATCGTTTAAGGAACCGGTAGCTTCCTTTCTGTATCTGGAGATAAAAGGGATCGTATTTCCCTCATCTATCAGTTTCACGGCAGCCTCCACCTGCCATTTTTCCACATTCAACTCTTCTTTCAGCTTCGCTATAATGTCCATGTTTTCCTCCGTTTTAGTTATATGTTTACAATGCTTCGCTCTTTTTCAAGGGTTTCTGACAGCCTGCGTACTCTCTTTCACCCCGGTATTCCTATTGCGGCTCACATCCCTTAGTGCATTCCTTCCTCTATCACAAGCGCCTCATTCAGCCATTCCACCAGACGCAGATCCACTTTGCCCTTTTCCGCCATATCCTTTAAAATTTCGATAGCTTGTGGTCTCGGAATCGGCTGCTTATAGGGCCGATCCGTGGCCGCCAGCGCGTCATAGATGTCCACCACCGTCAAAAGCCTCGTCTCGAAGTCAAGTTCCTCACCTGCAAGATGATTCGGATAACCGCTTCCGTCCAGATATTCATGATGTGCGCCGACCCACTTCGGCACCATGGAAAATCCCGGATAGAACTTAACTTTATCCAATATCTTGGATGTCATCACTACATGATTCTCCATCTCCTTACGCTCTTCCATCGTAAGCGTCCCGCTTCGAATGCCCAGACAGGAGACGTCCCGCTCCGTCAGATACGGCAGAACCGTCCCGTCTGCACTGACATGCTGTTTTCCGGCAAGCTGCTGAATATGTGCATAAGCCTCGTCATCCACATAGCCGGCGGTGTCGGTCTCATGGATAAACGCCAGATCCTCCTGCAACTCCGACGCCTTCCGGTCATACTCCTCCTGGGTGATCCTGCCGCGTAACAGATCAACTTCATAAAGCGCATGCAGCAGTTTAAACCGGTCGTCTACTCTGCTGATCTCCTGATCCAGCCTGGTAGCCTTATTCATGATATTAAGCGGGATAACCATTTTACCGATATCATGAATCAGCGCCGCCAGCATCAACTGCTCTTTGCGTGCGGATTCAAAATGCTCCTCACACTTTCCCTGTCGGTGTAATTCGTTAATGTAGTCGGCAAGCAGGCTGGCATACCGCTCCACGTTCCTCGTATGCAGCGCATTGTACGGTGTCCGCTCCTCCAGTGCCGTGGTCAGCGCTTCCACAAAAGAATAAATCTGCGTTTTCAACGCATCCACGTAAGACAAGTTGGTAAGCTCAATTGCCGCCATGGCGCCCAGCGATCTGATGATAAGCTCATACTGCTCGTCAAAAGCAATCACGTTCCCTGCCTCGTCCGCAGCATTAATCAACTGCAGTACACCGATCAGCTCATTCTCATTATTTTCCAGAGGCACTACAAGCTGCGACTTCGTCCGGTATCCGGTCAGGCTGTCATACTGCCTCGGTCCGGAGAAATCAAACCTGCTGCTCGCATAGACATCCGGAATATTCACCACTTCCCTGTGAATTGCCGCGTAGGAACACACATTTTCCTCTTTCATCGGCACCGGCGGAAGATCGTCAATAGGTTCTTCCCTCCCCCGATCGATTCCTTTGGAAAGCGTCTTCATAAATTTGAAGACCAGCTTGTCATCCTCGTACAGGTACAGCGTGCTGGCATCACAGTTTGTGATTTCCATACCGTTATCCAGAATCGCCATAAGCAGCCGGTTCCTGTCTTTTTCCGTGGAAAGGCTGATTCCGATATTAATAATCTTCTCAAAATCTTCACTTTGTAAGTGCACTGTCATTCTCCTTTGCATTCATCGGGTAGATCCCGTGTTGTTTCATATATTCCAGTGATCTTTGCTGTGCCTCATATCCCTTCACTTCTACCAGTACCGGAGCTTCTATCCGGTACTGGTAGATCAGGCGGTCGAACTCCTGAAAGTCCACACGCCCGCCGCCTACCGGCAGATGCAGGTCATTGACCAGATCATTATCATTGATGTGCATATGCCGGATGTAAGGCGCCAGCGTCCCGATCCATTCCTGCCCCGAACATCCCGTCAGCATCGCATGCGCATAATCCAGACAGACACCGAAGTTCTTCACACTGCGCATCTGTTCCGCCAGCCCGGCAAGAATATCCGGCGCCTCGTCAAACATATTCTCCATATAGATCTGCTGCTCCGGGTATTCCATGGCGATCTGTGTAAAAAACTCTGCGTTCCTTTTCCGCCAGTCCGCCAGGTAACCTGCCGTGCGAAATCCCGCCAGCCGTCCCGTATGAAACACAATGCCCTTCAATCCCATACGCCGCGCAATATCCATCGTCTGCCGTACCCGCAGCATGGAAGCATCCCGGATCAGCGGATCACTGCTGTGTATCGTCACATCCAGAAACGCCCCGTGCATCGTATCCTGTGTAAAGCTGTCCCGATACCGCCCGTAGTCTGCAATGATCTGCTCCTGCCTGTCGATATCGTCCATGACCTCCGGCATATAGAAATCATTATATTCAAACGCGCAGTCATAAGCCTCCGCCAGCCTGCACATCCGTTCCATGTCCTTCCTGTCCGGAACCAGGTAAAGTTTACTCATTCCACGCTTGTCCTCTCTGCATTTATCTGCAAAACAGTGTCGGTCTCTGATTTCCCGTCCTGTGCAGTCCCTTACACCTTCAGCCCGTTTATCTGATATACAAATACGCCTTTGCTCTTGCCCTTCAGTGCAATCTCTCCGATCGGCGCCGCCTCCACCCGGTCCTTCACCGCCTCATATACGTCGCTGCTGATAAGGATCTGCCCCGGTTTCGCACTGCTCTCCAATCTGGCAGCAGTATTGACCGTATCGCCGATCGCCGTATAATCCATCCGGAAATCACAGCCGATATTGCCTACTACGGCATTACCGCAGTTGACCCCGATCCCGAAAGATACGCTCTTGCCATAACGCCTGCTGAATTTCTCGGCAATCGCAGCCGCACCTGCCTGCATATCCCACGCTGTGCAGACCGCCCGGAAAATATAGTCGTCCAGGTCAAAAGGCGCATTAAATACTGCCATTGTGGCATCACCCACAAATTTATCCAGCGTACCGCCATGGTCAAAAATCGCCCGCGTCGTAAGGCTTAAGTATTCATTCAGAATCTCCACGACCTCTTCCGGCTGCAGACTTTCGGACATCGTTGTAAACCCGCGAATATCTACAAACAAAACCGCCACATGCCGGTTCTCACCGCCCAGCACAAGTTCGAAGTCCTTATCCTTGCTGATCTTATCCACGATCTGGGGCGCTACATACTGCTTAAACACATTGAGAACACGCCGCCTGCGCAGAATCTCCGTCACATATCCTCTGATTACCTGCAGCAGATAGATCATAAGCAGACAGATCGGTATCAATACCGCAGGCACGATCCGTCCGTGCAGGTATATGCTTCTTGCCACAAACAGATCAAACGCCGTCAACACACCCAGCAGCACCGTAGAGTACAGAAGTCTCAGCTTACGCGTACAGCCGTAGAACAACGCGCACAGAAGCGCTCCTGCTGCCGCATAGACCCAGGCTGCGGCCGGAAGCTGTGTCCGCCCTTCTAACAGCGCCTCAATGATATTCGCATGAATCTCCACCCCATACATCTGGCTGTTATGGGCAATCGCCGGCATGTAAGAATCCTGCATCCCGACAGCATATGCACCCACCAGCACCACCGCATCCCGAAAGATGGCGGCATCCACCGTTCCATCCAGAACATCCGCCATGGACACCACGCTGTAACCGCCCGCCTTGCCGGAATATGAGAAATAGAACCGGTTATTTCTCCCGTAAGTGTCAGGAAAAACCACTTCCTCTCCCCGGTTTTGCTGATAAACGGCATAAATGCGTGAGGAAAGACTGTACACCCTCTCCCCCTCATAGTCCAGATAAGCCATCGCCTGACGCACATAGCCGTCGCCGTCCACGAAAGTATTGGCAAAACCGCACATAACCTGATCCCGCAGGCTGTCATAAGGCTCTATCACATGATCCACGTAATACGGGTTATAAACGATCCTGCCGTCCTCGCCCTGTTCCGGCTGTTCCTTGAAAGAAAAGCTCATGGCGGCAACCACGTTCCCGGATTCCCCGCAGACTTCGGCAAAGTAATCATCTGCCTGCTCATCCGCCTGTTCACTGTAGATCACATCGAACCCGATCACGGCCGGCCCGCCGCCTTGTGCATGGTTCAGGGTCGATACCAGTTTCGCCGGAATCTCACGGCTCCATGTGTTGACGGAGCCGTACTGTTCTAACGTCTTATCATCGATTCCTATGATATATATTTTCTTATTAGTGACACTCTCCCGCTGATTCAGCCTGTCGGATATGCCCTGGTCGATCATACCGGCTGCACCAAAAAACAGAAACAGGTAAGATGTCAGAATAACGGCGGCTGTAACCGCCGCCGCTTTCATTCCGTTTTGATACTTCATACCTTAACCTTCTCCGGTCAGTTCCCGGATTTCCACTCGATCGTTGTATCCGCTTTGATCTTCGTATTGAAATCAAAATCCCATGCACCTTCTGCCGCCGGAGCAAGCACAGGCGCTGTGGTCTTATCACCGCTCTTTACTGTCTGGGTAGCGAACACGGAACCCTGATACTGATAGGTAACCGTATAGTTTATTTCTTCCTCCGGTTTAGGCGGTTTCGGAGGCTTCGGTGGTTTCGGAGGTGTATCGCCCCGGTTATCATCCGGTTTCTCACCGTCGTCACCACCGTCCGGCTGCTGGCCGCTGCCGCCGTCAGAACTTCCGCTGTCGGAAGGATCTGGTGTGCCGCCCTGTGCAGGCGGTGTATCCCTCGGTTTCGACGGCTCCCGCGCCGCTTCGGCTCCCGGTTTCTTATCACTCTGCCCTTCATTCTGCCGTGTCTGCGGTTTTGCCGGTTTCCGTGCAGAATCTGCCGTACTGTCTTTCGGCACCGTCACTTCTTCCTGCGGTTCCCGCACATCCTGCTCCTCTGTATCCTGATCCTGTACATTCTGTTCTTCTGTCTCTGCAGGTGTCTGCGCATCACCTGCCGCTTCATCATACAACGGATCTGCCTGTTCAGCTTCCTGTCTGATCTGCGCAAGCGCTTCCTGCGTGATACCCGTAATGTCTGCCCCGTTTTCCAGCATATCCTCCAGAATCCGCCATGCCTGCTCCGGCAGACTTGTATAATCAATGTCTGTCGGACCGTCCACTGTTCCGTCACTGTATATCGTCAGTTCACTGCCGGCATGCACCAGAACCTCCTCGCCGAATGTCCCGTCAGGAAGAATCGGCTTCGTCGCCACCGTTCCATCAAAGCAGCACAGTCTCACATCCTGTCCGCCCGCGCCGTCGTCAGCAAGCTGTGCCCGGTATATTGTGCCTCTGACCGCCATGACAGAGTTCGGCGTAGATGTCTCATACACCGATTCACCGCTCAGAGGTTTCTGTATCTCATTGGTAACCGCTCCCTGCTCCAGGCGGATTCTCGTTCTGGAATCCTGACCGTTCCCTTCCGCTTCCAGTGTAAAAATCGTATCGGCTTCCGCCGTTATGTACTTATCATCGTCCAGTTTCATGCGCATCGTACTGTCCTGCTGCACACACACACGATCGCCTGATTCCAGATATAAATTCTCCACCGCATCGACGGTACCGATATCCGCCCGCTCGATCACGGCGCTTCCCTCCAGTTCATAGACCATGATGGACCGGAAAGCCTCTTCCTTCCTGTTTAATAGAATGATCACCGCCGCCACAACGACCACAGCTGCCGCCGCACATGCGGCTATTACGATCTTCTTAGATGACATCTGCCTCTGCATAGAGTATCCACACCCCTTTTCCTGTTACATTCCACACGCACACAAGCCTATACGGCAGTTCACATATTACCGTATACACTATTTAAGCTTCTGAAACTGATAGCTGCCGTCCTCTTTCACATAAAACGTACTGCCGCCGCAGTAGACCGTACTGTCACCATCCAGCGTCCAGTTACCGACGCCTAAGTGATAGTCTCTGCCAGCTTTTAACATATAAGAGCCGCTTACCCATATATAGCGTATGTCCGGTTCTTCACCTTCCACCGTGATACTGCAAACCGTTTCGTTTCCCGCTTTATCTTTTGCCCTGATCACACAGGAAGTCGCATTAATGCCTGTTGCAACCTGATACATTCCGGCTGTCGAAGAAGGAACTGCCGGCTGTTCATTTATCAAAACAATGTCCAGATTATCATCCGTCACCCCGAAGTTCGTGCCGACCGGATATGTACCGCCGTCATCAATACCTGTAATGACCGGCGCTGTCGCATCGATCACAACACCATCTGTTCTGGCACAGACCGACTGCCCGTCCGCCGCTTCCGCTTTGACATACAGCACATATCTGCCGTCCTGTCCGAGAATAATCTCCTGCCAGTTCCCCTGCTCTGCCGATTGCCACAGATCCGCCAGCTGTTCCTCGCTCTTACTCTCGCCAGAATCATCTGCCGCCGTGTCCAGATAATAATAAAGCGCTGCAACTCTGCCCTGCTCCACTGAAACATTGAACCGCTGGTCATGATTGCGGATATAAGTGCTATATGCAATCTTGCCGCCAAGCGCCTGTGCCCGGTCTGTTCCCTGCAGCCGGATCACGATCACCGGCTCTGTTTCCCCGGGCTTCTCCTGCACGTCCGTCTGCGCGGTTGTTTCCACTGTCTGCGGAATGATTTCAATCAATTCTGCTGCAGGATCAACAGTATCCGTTTCCTGCTGCTCTCCCGATTCCGGCGCCTGGTCTGTTTCTTCCACCGGATCACCTGTCCCCGCTTCCTGATCTGCTTCCTCCGCCTGCTCTCCTGTCTCCGGCTCCTGATCTGTTTCCTCCGCCGGATCACCTGTCTCCGCTTCCTCCGCCGGGTCTTTCGATTCCGCATCCTGCAGCACTTCCTCCACCGGTTCAGAAGTCTCACTCTCCTGTACATGCTCTGCTGCTTCCGACTCTTCCGCCGCCATCATCGTACCGACAGGCAGAGCACATCCGATCATTGCCGACAGACACATCGCCGTAATACTTTTCCATCTTTTTCTCATAGCCTCATCCCCGATCATTCTCACGCCCGTTTATACTATCGTTCACTCTGAACCGCATTCTTATCTTCCAAACTGCAATTATTTGCTGTCAGAGCCACGCATAACCCGTTTATTCCTGCTTCTATATTACACATAATCCATAATTTGGTCAATATTGTTACAACGTAACTTCTAAAGTAAAAAAGTAAATTTGCTCCGCAAATTAACTTTGCGAGATTTGCTTCGCAAACTCGAAAGAAGCCGAGGAATTTCCTATACCAAAAAACGAGCAAAGCTCGTCTGCGGGCATTCTGCCGCTGGTTTTTTCCCCACCCCTATGCTATACTGTCCATAAAGCAATAAACACACTGCTGCGAAATATGGCAAAACTGCCACACCCAAAGGAGATCTCATGGAATCACAACCATACAATCCCTATACAAACAGACCCTGCCCGCCGCCATCAAGACCGAACGGAGATACTCTGGCAACTGCGGCAATGGTTTTAGGCATTCTTGCCATCGTTATGTGCGCAACATTTACACTTTACCCGGCCTTTATCCTCGGCAGCATCAGCGTTGTACTGGCGCTGTTATCCAGAGGAACAGCCGCACATGCTTCTGCCAAAGCCAGGATCGGCATGATCTGTGCGGCGGCGGGCATCATGTTTAACTGTCTCCTCATCGGCTCAACTTACCATGCAGTCAGAACAGACCCGCAGGTCTTAGAGAAGGCAAACGAACTGATTAAAGAACAGTACGGCATGACTTATGAAGAAATCATCAACGCAATTTTAAACGGGGAGGAAATACCTTATCCCCAAAGCTTTTATCGGTAAATTTCTGTATAATAATGAGAGGATGGTGCAATATGATCAATGGAATCCTGAACACTTACGGTAATCCTGTTTCCTATACGAATGCGGGCACAGGTGCAGACTCTCCCGCTCATGAAGCAGCTGTCAGTACGGGGACAGATGCCGGTTCCACAGGCGGACGCGTGATCGTTCGCAATCCCGGTGAGTCCACCGAGAAACAGGCCGGCAAGGAATCTTCGCCTGCAGAGTGTAAAACCTGCAGCGAGCGCAAATATCAGGACGGTTCCGATGAAGATGTTTCCTTTAAGGCGCCCTCCCATATCGATCCTTCCGCCGCCGCCTCCCGTGTGCGCAGCCACGAGCAGGAGCATGTGAATAATGCCTACAAAAAAGCTTCTGAGGATAATGGCAAAGTCGTATCCTGCAATGTATCACTGCGCACTTCCGTCTGTCCGGAATGCGGGCGCACCTATGTATCCGGAGGCACTACCAAAACACAGATCAAATATTATAATGAGGATAATCCTTACCAGAAGGAAATGAAATCTTCCGATGCCGCCGGCAAATACAGAGGCATGAATTTAGATGCCGCGTTCTGATAGCGGTACATACAGATTGGAGTCTTTGAAATGAATTCTTTTCGATCTTCCGCGGAGCTGAAGGCTTCCGCAAAAGAGCATATGTTCGGGCACTACGGAACTGCTATCGGCGCATGGCTGCTCGTAACGGTCAGCACCATGTTTTTCTCTCTTGCCGCATTGTCCTTTGTGGAGGATACCACCACGATTGCCGGATTATGCATTTACATTGCAGTTTCTTTCGCACTCTCCGTTTTGACCGGAGTATTTTCTTCCGGCAACGCATATTTTTACTTAAAAATCGCCTGCGGCCAGCATGTGACCGTAAGCGATGCTTTCTACGGTTTTCGATTTTATCCGGACAGAGCGCTCCTTGTGCAGGCATGGATCGCCCTGTTCACATACATTTTCGATCTTCCAAGATTCATCACAGCCTCGCGGCTGCCCAACCCGCCCGGGACACAGGAACTGCTGCTCTATACTGCAGCCGCCCTGCTCTCTCTGGTAATTCCGCTCATCATCAATCTGTTCTACGGACAGGCGTTTTTCCTGTTGCATGATTTCCCGCAGTATACGCCACGGGAACTGCTCGCTGCAAGCCGGCGGCTGACGGCAGGGCACCGGCTTAAGCTGTTGTACATCTATATCAGTTTCCTGCCTTATCTGATTCCGTGCATCCTCTCCTGCGGCATCGCCATGCTGTGGGTCCTTCCCTACATGAATGCGACACTGGCAGAGTTTTATCTGGATCTTGTCAGAGAAAAGCGATAGCCATTTCCCCGTCATTTACACTTTTGCACATGTCACTGCCTGCTACACTGCGTTGATCCACCGCAGATATGCGTTAATAAAAGGATCTATCCCGCCGTCAAGCACTGCGTTCACATTGCCCGATTCCTCTTCCGTCCTGTGATCCTTCACCATGGTGTAGGGCTGCAGAACATAAGAGCGGATCTGATTGCCCCATCCGATCTCTTTCACGTCTCCGCGTATGTCGGACAGCTTCTCCGCGTTTTCCTCCTGCCTGAGCATATAAAGCTTTGCCTTCAGCATCTGCATCGCCTTATCTTTATTCTGGAACTGTGAACGCTCATTCTGGCAGGTCACCACGATTCCCGTAGGGAAATGCGTGATTCTGATCGCCGAAGACGTCTTATTAATATGCTGACCCCCGGCACCGCTGCTCCTGTAGGTATCAATTCGGATATCCTCATCCTTGATCTCCACGTCCACGTCTTCCTCAATATCCGGCATAACGTCCAGCGACACAAAGGATGTCTGTCTCTTACCCTGCGCGTTGAAGGGCGAGATTCGCACCAGTCTGTGAACGCCCTTCTCCGATTTCAGATAACCGTAGGCATTTTCACCATTGATCTGGAATGTGACCGATTTAATACCGGCCTCGTCACCATCCAGATAATCCAGCACCTCAAGGGCATATCCTTTGCGCTCCGCCCATCTCGTATACATACGGTAGAGCATACTGCACCAGTCACAGCTTTCCGTGCCGCCCGCTCCCGCATTCAGCTTCAGGATTGCGTTATTCCGGTCATACTCGCCCGAAAGCAGCGTGCTGATACGAATATTCTCAAAGGTTTCTTTAAATTCCTTAAGTTCCTCCTCAATATCCGGTATGACCGCGGGATCATTATCCTCGTATCCCATCTCGATCAGCATCAGAATATCGTCATACTGACCACTGAGCGCGTTCATCGTATCCACGATATCTTTCAGGCCCTTGGACTCCCGCATCTTCTGATTGGATTTCTCCGGATCGTTCCAGAAGTCCGGCGCCTGCATTTCCATCTCTAATTCTTCAATCCGCTTCGACTTGTTTTCTAAGTCAAAGTGAATCCCTCACTTCCGCTAAGGGACTTTCATAACTCAAGAGTTCGGATTTCATGTTATCCAGTTCTACCACTTAACGTCACCACCTTTTCATGTAATTTGATTGTATTCAGAGAATGCATGCTTTTCGCATTCTCTCAAACATGATTTAGTTATACTTGGACTGCGTTTTTTGCAGTCTCAGTATAACTTCATGTTTTATTATTTTCTTCCGCAGCACTGCTTGTACTTCTTGCCGGAACCGCAGGGACACGGGTCATTCGGATATACCTTGGCCTCCATACGTTTCACGGGACCTTTCTGCAGCGTATCGTCTTTATTGGTTCCTGTCACCTTCGCGACCTGCTCCCGCTCCACCTTCTGCTCGATGCGAACGTTAAAGAGCAGACGAACGGTTTCCTCTTTGATATTCTGCGTCATTTCATCGAACATCTCATAGCCGTTCAGCTTATATTCCACAAGAGGGTCCTTCTGTCCGTACGCCTGTAAGCCTGCGCCCTGCCGGAGCTGTTCCATATCGTCTATATGATCCATCCACTTCCTGTCGATCACCTTGAGCAGAATCACGCGCTCAATTTCACGGATTGCCTCCGGTTCGGGAAACTCTGCCTCTTTGCTCTCATACAGCTTGACTGCTTCCTCTTTCAACTGCTGCTTCAGACTGTTTTTCTTCGGTTTCAGCACGCGGTTCGCGTGAAGCGGCTTAACTGGCACCGTCGGCAGAAGCAGCGTATTTAACTCATTAAAATCCCACTCGTCAAAATCCGTATCATCACCGATGCAGATATCCACGCAGTCTTCCGTAATATCCGTAATCATCTTGTAGATGGCATCACGCATACTCTCGCCGTTTAAGACGCGTCTTCTCTCCTCGTATATGATCTCTCTCTGTTCATTCATGACCTGATCATACTCAAGCAGACTCTTTCTGATGCCAAAGTTGTTATTCTCAATCTTCTTCTGTGCCGACTCAATCGCTTTTGTCAATGCCTTATGCTCAATCTCCTGCCCGTCCGGAATACCGAGCGCATTAAACATTGTAATCATTCTGTCAGAACCGAATAGCCTCATAAGATCGTCTTCCAGCGAAATATAGAATCTGGATTCGCCCGGATCGCCCTGACGTCCGCTTCGGCCGCGCAGCTGGTTGTCAATACGTCTGGACTCATGCCGCTCTGTACCGATAATCATCAGTCCTCCGGCCGCTCTCGCCTCTTCGTCCAGCTTAATATCCGTACCACGACCCGCCATGTTGGTAGCGATGGTCACCGCCCCATGTATACCGGCATCCGCTACAATCTCCGCTTCCATCTCATGGAATTTCGCGTTCAATACCTTGTGTTCAATACCGTTTTTCTTAAGAAGCGTACTTAACTCCTCGGAAGCGTCAATATTGATGGTACCCACCAGAATCGGCTGTCCCTTCGCATGCGCCTCCTTCACTGCTTCCACAATGGCACCCAGCTTCTCCCTTCTCGTCTTATAGACGCTGTCCTGATGATCTAATCGGGCAACCGGTTTGTTTGTTGGAATCTCCACGACATCCATACCGTAAATATCGCGAAACTCTTTTTCTTCGGTAAGCGCCGTACCTGTCATACCGGCTTTTTTTTCAAATTTATTAAAGAAATTCTGGAAGGTGATGGTCGCCAGCGTCTTGCTCTCACGCTTTACCTTCACATGTTCCTTCGCCTCGATCGCCTGATGCAGACCGTCCGAATAACGGCGTCCCGGCATAATACGTCCGGTAAATTCATCGACGATCAGTACCTGATCGTCCTTCACCACGTAATCCTGATCGCGGAACATCAGGTTGTGCGCTCTGAGCGCAAGAATAATATTGTGCTGAATCTCCAGATTCTCCGGATCAGCCAGATTCTCGATCTGGAAGAAACGCTCCACTTTTGCCACACCCTGTGCCGTCAGATTCACAACTTTATCCTTCTCATTGACGATAAAGTCTCCCGTCTCTTCTCGTTCCACGCCCATAATGGCATCCATCTTGGAGAGTTCTTCCATATCTTCGCCGCGGGTAAGCTGTCTGGCCAGAATATCACATGCCTCATACAGTTTCGTAGACTTGCCGCTCTGCCCGGAAATGATAAGCGGTGTACGCGCCTCATCGATCAGCACCGAATCCACCTCATCGATAATAGCATAGTGCAAGTCCCGGAGCACAAGCTGTTCTTTATAAATAACCATGTTATCACGCAGATAATCAAATCCCAGTTCGTTGTTGGTCACGTACGTGATATCGCAGTTATATGCCTCTCTGCGTTCCTCGGATTTCATGTCATTGAGTACGACTCCGACTTTTAATCCCAGAAATTCGTGTACCTGTCCCATCCACTCCGCATCACGCTTCGCCAGATAATCATTGACCGTAACAACATGCACGCCTTTCCCTTCCAATGCATTCAGATAAGCCGGAAGCAGACAGGTCTGTGTCTTACCTTCACCGGTACGCATCTCGGCAATCCGCCCCTGATGCAGAATAATGCCGCCGATCAACTGTACTCTGTAATGTTCTGTATTGAGAATCCTTCTCGCCGCCTCACGTACCGTAGCATATGCTTCCGGCAGTAAGTCATCCAAAGTCTCCCCTTCCGTCAGTCTTTTCTTATATTCTTTTGTCTTGTCACGCAGCTGATCATCCGTCAGATCCATCATAGCCGGACGGAGGGATTCGATCTTATTGACCAGACCCTCGATACGCTTAATTTCCCTTTCACTGTGTGTGCCAAATATTTTCTGTACTACACCCATATACTGCCTCGCTTCCGTGTATCAAATACATGCCGTATCAAATACGCAACTTGCCTACTTTCACTTTCCATGATCTGTAAATCTGTTTCACTTTGTATCGATGTTCATTGCTGCAGTCGTCAAATCCATCCTATAGGAATATCCGCAAATGCTTTTGTTATGCGGCTACAAAACACCAACGTATATTTTACCAGATTTACAAGGTAAATTCAACTGTTAAAGTCAGCCGTCCCGGCAGAGACGGGTTTTCACCTCTGTTTTTCCGGATCTGCTCATCTGCATTCATACGATAAAGAGTCTCTGCCGCTTCATAATCCAGCCCGCCATTGAGAAGGTACCTTCGACCGCTAAAGAACTAGACAGCAAAATATCCGGCAGAGCACGCTCTCTCTGCCGGATATTCTTATTTATTGAAAGTTCTTCCTCACACTAATACACCATAGCCTTCTCTTCGCCGCTTAGTACACGCAGTCCGCCCTGCACAAGCGCCAGCAGCTCATCCTCACCCGGATATACCGTCATGGGTGCGATCCAGCCCGCCTGCTCCTTAAGACCTTCCACTACAGCTTTATCGTACGCGATCCCGCCGGTCACCACGATCTGGTCAACCTTGCCTTCCAGCACACATGCCATGGAACCGATATCTTTGGACACCTGTCTGATAAACGCATCGCGGATTTCTTTGGCCTTGGTGTCGCCGCCGTCCACCATCTTATCGACATCACGCATATCGTTGGTGCCGCAGTATGCGTTGAAACCGCCTCCGCCCACAATCTTCTTGTATACTTCCTTCTCACTGTACTGTCCGGAGAAGCACATCTTAATCAGCGCACCGCTGGGAACCGCGCCTGCTCTCTCAGGAGAAAAAGCGCCGTCGCCGTCTAATGCATTAAATACATCAATGACCTTGCCTGCCTTATGAGCGCCTACGGATACGCCGCCTCCCATATGCACTACGATCAGATTCAAGGCCGTATAATCTTTTCCCTGCTCCTTGGCATAACGTTTTGCTACCGCTTTCTGATTCAATGCATGAAACACACTCGTTCTCGGAAGTTCCGGTACGCCTGAATAACGTGAAACGGGCTCTAACTCATCCACCACAACCGGATCCACAATATATGAGGGTGCTCCGATGGAATCACCGATTTCTCTCGCCAGGATACCGCCCAGATTAGAGGCATGCTGTCCCTGCTTTCCTATTTTCAAATCCTCCAGAAGATCATCGCTGACCGCGTATGTACCGCCGGGAATGGGTTTGAGCATACCGCCGCGTCCCACAACCATGTTCAGGGAATTGATATCAAAGTCTTTTTCCTTTAAAAGATTGATAATAATGTTCTTGCGAAAATCTTTCTGGTCTACGATAGACGCATACTGTGCAATCTCTTCCGTAGAATGTCTTAAAGTCTCCTCAAAGAGTAGAGTTTCATCCTCAAACACCCCGATCTTTGTAGAGGTAGAACCCGGATTAATAATTAAACTTTTGACTGCCATATCACTTACCTCCTAATTCATCTTAGCCATTGCACCTGCCATAACCGCACCAAGCGCCAGAGAATTTACCTTCGTCTCAAAATCATCGGAACGGGATGTCAAAATGACCGGAGCCTTCGTGCCGGTCAGGATATTACCGTTCTTAACCTTAGCCGTATGTACCAGACACTTGTACACCAGATTACCCGCATGAATGTCAGGGAAAAGAAGCACATCGGCATCGCCGACGATCTTTCTGCCTTCTGCGCCTTTATGTTTTGCCGCTTCCGGATCAATCGCGAGGTCTAAAGAGAGCGGCCCGTCTACAACACAACCTGTGATCTTACCTTCCGCACACATTTTCGTAAGTTCTTCTGCATCTACGGTTACAGGCATCTTCGGATTAACAACTTCTACCGCCGCAAGGGGCGCCACCTTCGGATTCGGAATGCCGCACGCATGGCAGACATCTACCGTATTCTCAATAATATGTACCTTGTCTTCAAGCGACGGATATGTCATAAACGCAACGTCTGTCAGGAACAATAGATGATCGATCCCTTCTACCTCAAAAACGCACACATGGGATAACGCCTTACCGGTTCTCAAACCTACTTCTTTATCCAGTACGCTCTTTAAGAATGATTTCGTGTCGATCAGGCCTTTCATGTACATGTCGGCCTTCCCCTGATGAACCAGCTCTACCGCCTTAAGAGCCGCCGTGTAATCATCCTTCTCGTCAATGATCTCAAAACCGCTGATGTCAACATTGTCAGCCGCGGCTACCTCTTTAATCTTATCCTCATCACCGACCAGAATCGCCTCTGCAATGTTGCGCTCTTTCGCCGCGACCACCGCTTCCAGCACCGCACTGTCCTGTGCAACTGCAACCGCAACTTTCTTGATGCTGCACTCGGATACTTTAGATAACAGATCATCAAAACTCTTACTCATCTCACCATTCCACTCCTTTGTCTAATTTTCGCTGTGATAATCCCATCGTTAAAATAATAACACTATCAAAAGGAAAAATCAATTTGTATGGGATGTGTTTCGTAAATTAATCAGGCTGCCGCATTCGTTCATTCCATGCAGCAGCCGTCACAAAAAATCCTTCTAATGATGGAAGAGACGAATACCCGTAAAGCACATCGTCATTCCATATTTGTTGCAGGTCTCTATCACATTGTCATCACGCACGGAGCCGCCCGGCTGGGCCACATATTTTACACCGCTCTTATGCGCGCGCTCGATATTGTCGCCGAAGGGGAAGAAAGCATCGGAACCCAGCGCAACATCACTCATCTGATCCAGCCATGCCCGCTTCTCTTCTCTCGTAAACACTTCCGGTTTCACCTTAAAGATCTTCTGCCATGCGCCTTCCGCCAGCACGTCCATATAATCTTCCCCGATGTATAAATCGATAGAATTGTCCCGATCCGCGCGCCCGATACCGTCTACGAACTGCAGACCGAGCACTTTGGGAGACTGCCTCAGAAACCAGTTATCCGCCTTGGAGCCCGCCAGTCTGGTGCAGTGGATCCTGGACTGCTGCCCCGCACCGATGCCGATTGCCTGTCCGCCTTTGACATAGCATACGGAATTGGACTGTGTATACTTCAAAGTGATCATGGCAATCGCCAGATCGATCCTGGCCTGTTCCGGCATGTCCTTCGATTCCGTCACAATGTTATTAAAAAAAGCATCATCAATCTTAAGCTCATTTCTGCCCTGTTCAAAGCTGATCCCATATACCTGCTTTACCTCAAGCGCTTCCGGCACATAATTCTCATCGATCTCAATGACATTATAGCCGCCCTTTTTCTTCGCTTTCAGAATCTCCAGCGCCTCCGGCTCATACCCCGGCGCGATCACACCGTCGGACACTTCTCTCTTAATGATCTTAGCGGTCGCCGCATCACAGACATCAGAAAGTGATATAAAATCGCCGAAAGAACTCATTCTGTCTGCACCTCTCGCTCTCGCATAAGCATTTGCCAGAGGTGTGAATTCCATATCCAGATCATCCACCCAGTAGATTTTCTTCTCCACATCCGTAAGCGGCAGCCCCACTGCCGCCCCCGCGGGAGATACATGCTTAAAAGACGTAGCCGCCGGAAGCCCGGTCGCTTTCTTCAATTCCTTTACCAGCTGCCATCCGTTAAAAGCATCCAGAAAATTAATATATCCCGGCTTCCCGTTCAGCACCCTGATCGGCAGTTCACTCCCGTCCGCCATAAAAATACGCGACGGCTTCTGATTCGGGTTACAGCCATATTTTAATTCTAATTCATTCATACTTTTCTCTCCTCATTAATTTGCTGCGGGAAGAATGCGCATTTTGCATTCTTCCATACATAATTTAGTTGTTCTTAGACTGCGTGTTTTGCAGTCTTAGTACTACTTCATGTATTTTTGTTGATGATACGCGTCTCGTACTTCCCGCTCCCGATCTCAATAAAGCGCACGAAAAGCGACACCTTATTCTCCTCATTCAGATTCTCCCAGATCATATTCGTGAATGTATCGATATCCCCCTCGATCCCCACCAGCGTGGGCTCTCCTTCGAAGCTGGGAAGGGGATTCCCGTCCCCCATATAAGTATGGATAAAATGTCCTTCGCCTGCCGCCGGATTCTCATACGCAAACGTATATCTGTTGCAGGAAGAAGGATCTCCGTTATTGCTTTTCAGAATAGACATGGCATAATTGTAACCGCCGTTTTCCAGATGCATGATTCCGGAAATGCGGGGCGTATAGTTAGGCCCGTCAGGCTCAAATTCTCTGGTGCGAAGCGACTGTTCAAAGGTCTGCTGCTGATCCATCAGTTCATAGATCGTATCCGTCTGGTCACCGTTGGTCACGATCGTCTTATTGCCGAGCACTCTGACCGGCGCATAGATGATCAGGCTGGGATCTTCCAGTTTGGAAGGATCAAACGCCTGCGTGCGGATTCCCTCTCCGTCCTCCACAAAGATACGGTTTCTGCTGTTGGAGCTTCTGCCCATGATAAAATATGCCGTCACCGCATATTTGCCGTCCGGAGACTTACCGATCACAATACCTCTGCCGGGATAAGCGTTTCCCGCAAGCTCCTGTGCCAATGATTTCTTTTCCATGCTCTCCTCATTTCTACGCATTACCATGCGATTTGCTCTTATTTTTTGCGGTTACCGGTTCTCCGTTTCCCGTTTTTACGCGGCTGATGACCCGTGGTATTTCCATGACGCTTATCGTCTTCCACATACTTCTCCTCAAACGCCGACCGCGGCATCGGTTTGCCAAAATAATAGCCCTGTATCATCCTGACCTTCATGCCCTCCAGCACTTTATACTGCTGCTCGGTCTCGATGCCCTCCACACAGATCGAAACGTCAATGGCATCCGCCAGATCCGACACCATCTTAATAAACGATTTTGAGTAGGTATCCTCCGCCAGATCCCTGACAAAGCTCTGATCCACCTTGATCACGTCAAAGGGCAGTTCCCGGATATGGCTGAGCGAAGAATAACCCGTCCCGAAATCGTCCAGTGCGATCCGTACGCCCAGTTCCTTGATCTGCGCCAGTATCTCCTTCATACGTTCCAGATCGTTGATGGCAAGCCCTTCCGTCACCTCCAGCGTCAGATTATGCGGATTAATCCCCGTCTCATGTACGATATCCGAAACGGTTTTAACAATATCCGGCTGCAGGAGCTGCACGACGGAGAGATTGACATTGACTTTATAACCCGGATGTCCGTTATCATTCCAGTTCCTGCATGCCCTGCAGGCTTCCGCCAGCACATGACTGCCGATCGGATTGATCAGCCCCAGATACTCCGCAAGCGGTATGAAATCCGCCGGTGACATAAATCCCATCTCCACACTGTTCCAGCGAATCAATGCTTCCGCTCCCGTGCAGATATTATTTTCCTGAATATCAATAATCGGCTGATAGTACACCTCAAATTCCTTGCAACCGTCGGTCGCGGCGTCACGCATGTTTTTCTCCATGTCCAGACGTTTATCGGAATCACTCTTAATCGTGTTATCATAGACCGCCACCCGGTTCTTCCCGGATCTCTTGGCCTCATACATGGCAATATCGGCTTTCCGGATCAGTTCCTGTACACCCTCTCCCTCCGTGGGAAAATGTACGATTCCCATGCTCATGGTGCAATAGTAATCGGCATTCTTGAGAAACCATGGTCTTCCGAAGATCGCTTTGACACCCTCCACGATCTGATCGAGCATACCATACTGTTCGGGCGGCACAATAATGACAAACTCGTCTCCGCCCATGCGGTAGCAGGAGTTTTGAATCCCCTGCACATTCCGCATACCATGCGCAATAGATTTCAGCAAAACGTCACCATACTGATGTCCCAGACTATCATTGATATGTTTGAAATCATCCAGATCCAGATACAGCACGGCGCCTTCCCTGTCCATGTTCTTCGCCGCATCCACATATTTTGCCAGATCACGCTCACAGCACGCCCTGTTAAACAGCCCGGTCAGGAAATCCGTGTACGCCTGCCGCTCAATCTTTTTCTGATACATTTTCTTCTCGGTCACATCATAGATCGAACACATGAGTACCTGTCTGCCGTCCACCCATGTAATAATTTTATAGAAAAGATCGTACCAGTTACCCTTTTCATCCATGCAGACCTCCACGCTGCCCTCTTCTCTTCCCTGCGGTATTCCGGATTCAAAAATCCCGGCCAGCGTGTTGTTCTCTATTTCTTCCTGAAAATGGTTCCTGAGCCCTCTGTTTACAAAAAGAATCCTGCCGCTCTCCCGGTCCCTGACATAAATGGAACTGCCTACGTTATTAAGAACTTCCTCAAGCGCCGCATAGGAACCCGCCAGAGAGTTCTTCTGCAGCCGCTTGGTCAGAATACTCTGCAGCACTTTGGCGGAATCGCTCAGGAACTTAATCTCCCCCACATCCCAGCTATGCGGACGCTGTCTGACCTCGAAGCACGCATACATGCTGATGCGATCCTTTAAAATAATCGGCATAGCCGCAAATGCACTGATTCCGGCCTTGCGCAGATCCGCGCTGTAATTCTCCGTCCCCGCACCCGCGGAGAGCACCAGCGGTTTCTCCCGATATAAATATGACGGCCGGGGCTGATTTCTCGTCTGGTCAAACCCGGACAACACACCTTCGGCACACCACTCCGCAATCACGTCCATGCGATCCACACCCGCCTCATGCAAAGAACATAAATACGCACTGTCTATTCCGAGAAATCTGCCGATAATCGCAAGAATATCGTTCATAATTCCTTCGATGGGCGCATCACTGTCCAGCATCTGCACAATCTGCGTCGTAGCAGCCGTCCGTTTGAGCACATCCTCCATTTCCTGCCTGGAATACTGACTCCTCCGGCTCTCTGCCTTCGCCTCTTCCGCCAACAGCTTATCGCCCACCATATGTCTGCTAAACTCACGCAGCAAATCCAGCGCAAGACTGAACCGCCGCTCCGTCGTCTGATAGCCGAATCCCTGTGCAAACGCACGCCCTTCCGGTGACTGTGCATCAGACAGAACGCCGTATACAAGCCACGCCAGAACCGTCTTCCGCTCTTCCTTCACACACACAACCGCATAGACTAACGCATCACTCTCTGTCTCCTCGATCGCCTGATCCTCCAGACTGCTTTCCGATACCCTGTGTAAAAGCGAGAGCAGTTTGTCCTTCGGTATCTGTCTGGTCAGTTTCTCCCTGTCCTGCTCATTTCCTGACACCGTTGTCAGTTCCGTGCCGTCACGATCCACACAGAATGCATAAACCCCTGTCGCTGCGCAAAATTCGTTCTGTATTTTCTGTAATTCTCTGCGGTCTAAGATTGTGTGATATAAACCGTCCATTTGGAACTCCCCTTGTCTCCCCGTCTGTGATAGCCGCATACGCTTTCTGCCGTCTCAGCATACGTAATCCACCGCCTGCTGCCTCGTTACTCATCCACGGAATAGTTCGGCGCTTCTTTGGTGATATGGATGTCATGCGGATGGCTCTCTTTGAGAGATGCCGCGGAGATTTTAACAAATCTGCCGTTCTGCTTCAACTCCTCGATCGTGGAAGTACCGCAGTAACCCATACCGGATCTTAAACCGCCCATCAGCTGAAATACCGTATCCTCCACCGAACCCTTATACGCAACCCGTCCTTCTACGCCTTCCGGCACCAGTTTCTTGGCATCAGACTGGAAATAGCGGTCCTTACTGCCGTTCTCCATAGCCGCAATAGAACCCATGCCACGGTATACCTTATATTTTCTTCCCTGATAAAGTTCGTATGTGCCGGGACTCTCTTCACAGCCCGCAAACATGCTGCCCATCATACACACATTACCGCCCGCCGCGATCGCCTTGGTCATATCGCCGGAATACTTGATGCCGCCGTCCGCAATGATCGGAATGCCATACTCTTTCGCCACGGAATAAGCATCCATGATCGCGCTGATCTGGGGCACACCGATGCCCGCCACCACACGCGTGGTACAGATGGAACCGGGACCGATACCGACCTTTACCGCATCCGCGCCGGCCTCGATCAGTGCTCTGGTACCTTCTCCGGTAGCCACATTTCCGGCAATCACCTGCAGATCCGGGAATTTCTCCTTGATCATCCGCAGACAGTGCAGCACATTCTCGGAATGTCCATGGGCGCTGTCCAGAACGATCACGTCCACCTTGGCATTCACAAGCGCCTCGACTCTCTCCAGCACGTTTGCCGTAATGCCCACGCCCGCGCCGCACAGCAGTCTACCCTGACTGTCCTTGGCAGATAACGGATACTTGATGGTCTTTTCAATATCTTTAATGGTGATCAGACCGGCCAGATTATAATCATCATCCACAATCGGAAGTTTCTCTTTTCTTGCCTTCGCGAGAATCTGCTTCGCCTCCTCCAGCGTAATTCCCACTTTCGCGGTGATCAGGCCTTCTGATGTCATGGATTCTTTAATTTTCTTTGTGAAATCAGTTTCGAATTTTAAGTCACGATTGGTTATGATACCGACTAACTTCCTGCCCTCCGTGATCGGCACGCCGGAAATCCTGAATTTAGCCATGAGTGCATCCGCATCGGCTAATGTATGATCCGGAGTCAATGAAAATGGATCTGTTATGACGCCGTTTTCTGAACGTTTGACCTTATCAACTTCTTCCGCCTGCGCTTCTATGGACATATTCTTATGAATAATGCCGATACCGCCCTGCCTCGCCATTGCGATCGCCATTCGGTGTTCGGTCACGGTATCCATACCCGCACTCATCATCGGAATATTCAGTTTGATCTTCTTTGTTAGCCATGTGGTTAAATCCACCTGATTCGGTATCACCTTCGAATAGCTCGGCACCAGCAGTACATCGTCAAAAGTGATCCCTTCTCCAATAATCTGACCCATCTTTTTTCCTCCTGTGTTGTGAATGTTGATTCGTAGTTGTTAAGGACCGTTCAGTTCCTTACTTTATGTAAAGAATACTGCCAGCATAATAACTGACAGTATTTCCTTTACGCATTACTATTCTTTAATCTGTAAATACCTTACGCGGCGCAATGCTTTGAACAGCCTTGATCATTTCTTCATTCGGCTCCAGAATGATCTTCGTGTCTCCGTTCCAGACCATCATATATCTGCGCTCCGGCTGTGCAGCGACGCGCGAACTGTAATCCACCGTTTTAAGTTCACGGTTTTTGTAGGAATCCAGTCTGTGAGAATTGAGAGGCGCCAATATTTCCATCTGATCGATGCCATAAGTGCCGATCTTCTTTCTCCTGCTTTTCGCCATGACTTTATCCACACTGATCTCTCTGTCCAGATACAGATACTCATACTCAAGATTCGCGTTCATCGTCACAAAGTATGCCGCTATACCGGTAGCAACCGCAATCAGCAGTCCCGGAATAAACATCACGCCGAGTACACCGAAGACCACCGTCAGCATAATCAAAAGCATTTTCAAAAAACTCATGACCGGTGAAGATTTCCTTGCCACCAGACATTCCACATACGTTTCGCTCATATTTCCTCCGTTCCAAAATCGACGGTCTTACGTCCGTCGCCTCATAGGTTTTATGACTCACTCTGTCCGGCACATCATCATATGCCCCCAGACAGCCCCTCACGAAAATATAAAATTATCATATAACAAATCCCGAAAAGTTTCAAGCAATAGGTTTGTCTATTTTCACGGCTGTTTCTCTTCTTTCGGCATCCTGATTTCAATATGCACGTCCCTCAGCTGTCTTGCATCCACTTCTGCCGGTGCGCCCATCATGATATCCTGTGCCTGTTTGTTCATAGGGAACGGTATTACCTCTCTGATACTGTCCTCTCCCGCCAGCAGCATGACCATTCTGTCCACACCCGGAGCAATACCCGCATGAGGCGGCGCACCGTAGCAGAACGCATTGTACATGGCCGGGAATTTTGCTTTCACATCTTCCTCACCCAGCCCCACAATCTGGAATGCCTTTACCATGATCTCCGGATCGTGGTTGCGGACCGCACCGGAAGACAATTCCACACCATTACATACGAGATCGTACTGATACGCCAGAATAGCAAGAGGCTCCTTCTCCTCAAGAGCCTGTCTGCCGCCCTGCGGCATGGAAAAAGGATTATGGCAGAATTCTATTTCGCCGGATTCCTCCCCGATCTCGTACATCGGGAAATCAACAATCCAGCAGAACTCATAACATTCCTGTCTGAAATGTCCTTCCGCTTTCATGCCAAGCATCCTTCTGAGTACTCCTGCCGTTTTCACCGCCGCATTTTTCTCTCCCGCGGCCACACCTACAAAATCACCCGGCTTTAAGCCCAGCAGGCTGTCTACGTCTTCCTTTCTGTCCGTCAGGAACTTGGAGATACCGCCCACGTAACCGCCGTTTTCATCCACCCGGAACCAGTACGCTTTATTCCCGGTCTCCACTTCCACATCCGCACATAATTTATCGATCTCTTTTCTCGTAGCAGCATAGCCATCCGTCACTACAGCCTTGATCACATGATCCTTAAAAGGCGCAAACTCAAACTGCCCAAACAGTTCCGTAACGTCCCTGACCGTCAGGTCAATTCTTAAGTCGGGCTTGTCCGTACCGTATTTCTCAAGCGCTTCCAGATAAGGAATGCGTACAAAAGGCGCCGCGGATGCCTGATCATACACGCCGTACTTCTCAAACACCGGCGGCAGCACCTGCTCGATCACGGAGAAGACATCTTCCTGCGAGGCAAAGGCCATCTCCATATCAAGCTGATAAAACTCCCCCGGAGACCGGTCTGCTCTGGCATCCTCATCACGGAAACAGGGCGCGATCTGAAAATACCGGTCAAACCCCGATGCCATCAGAATCTGCTTAAACTGCTGGGGCGCCTGGGGCAGCGCATAGAACTTGCCCGGATGGTTTCTGGCAGGCACCAGATAATCTCTTGCCCCCTCCGGCGAAGAACAGGTCAGGATCGGTGTGGTGATCTCCACAAAATCCAGATCGTTCATTCTCTGTCTGAGCTCCGTAACAATACTGCTCCGAAGCAGGATTTTGTCTTTCACTTCCGGATTTCTCAGATCCAGATAACGGTATTTTAACCGGATATTCTCGTCAGCGTTTTTCGACTGTCTGATTTCAAAAGGAAGCACGTTATTAGAACATTTGCCGAGCACTTCCACTCTCTCCGGCACCACCTCGATCTCTCCGGTAGGAATGGTATCCGTTTTATTGGAACGCTCCCGCACCGTGCCTTCTATTAATAATGTAGATTCCTTGTTCACACCTTCCAGCCTGTCCAGCATCTCCTGGGTCTCAAATACGATCTGTGTGACGCCGTAAAAATCGCGCAGCAGCAAAAAGCCCAGATTTCTGCTGACCTGTCTGATATTCTCGTACCATCCGACCAGCGTGACCTTACTCCCCGCATCGGATAATCTAAGCTCGTTACATGTGTGTGTTCTCGACTGCATCATATTTTTGTTATTTCCTCCATCCTGAAACGCTTTAAACCCGTTTTATTTTTTACATTCTATCACCGTGCGGGGCAAAATACAATAAACATTCTTCGTGTGTAAAACACCCCCAAATCTTTTGTCATCCGGTTCCCGCGTTTTATCTTTTTTCATAAAAAATTCATACAATCCTGTATGGCACCGCATTGACATTGCTTTTTAAACGCTTTAAGATTAAAAATAGATGTCAAAAGGTGTATTGCAAAAAATATACGGAACATCTTATGACACCCGGATCTGATGAAAAAGGAAACGGTTAAAAAACAAAGGCAGGGATCATATTATGTCAGTTGCAGAAGAGATCAGAGAAGAACAGCGCAAGGCGCTCAGTACCATGAGCACAAAGGAAAAATTCGCATATTTCTGGGATTATTACAAGGTACACGTCCTTGTGTCTGTCGTCATCATTGCGATGGCCGCCACTTTTATCTATCAATATATCACCAACAAAGATTACGGCTTCTATGCCACGCTCGTCAACGCCATGATCACCGATCAGAATCATGATCTGTCCGCAGAGTGGACGACACAGTTTCAGGAATATGCCGGCATCGATCCCGAAGAATATCAGGTTTACATCGATACTTCCGTTGTGCTCTCCCAGGACACGAGCACCCAGTACTCTATCTCCAATGAAGAGAAAATGTTTGCCATGGTACAGGTCGGCGCCATCAACACTATTGTCGCTGAAACAGAAACTTTTGAGAAATACGCCCAGTTTGAATACTTCTATAACCTGGAAAGTATCCTGACCCCGGAACAAATTGAGAAATACCGCCCTTATTTCTACTATACTGACGCCGCCACTTTCGATACCGGCGACGACGATACCTACTACGACGCTGCTATGCGAAAAGATCCCGGCGCACTGACGATCGACCACCGCAGTCCTTCCGGCATGGAGCAGCCCGTCGCCGCAGGCATCATCCTCACTGCGGACAACAGGCTCGCAGATGCAGGATATTACGCCTATCTGGCAGACAGTGAATACGACTATCAGGGATATCCCTCGGAGGCGGTGCTGGGGATTCCGGTATCATGTAAGGAACCGGAACTTGCGATCCGCTTCTTAGAATTCTTGAAATTAGGAGAGCAGTAACTCCTTCAGCATTTGATTCACCATGCCGGGATCGGCCTTGCCTTTCATAGCCTTCATGGTCTGCCCCACCAGGAATCCTATGGCTTTCTCCTTGCCGTTATGATAATCCTCCACGGACTGCGGATTTGCGGCTATGACCTCCTCAACGGTTTTGCGCAGTGCACCCTCGTCATTGACTGTCTTTAATCCCTTTTCCTCCACATACTGTTCGGGATCTATATTTTCCTCAAACATCACTTCGAACACTTCCTTCGCCACGGAACTGTTGATTGCTTTAGCATCCGTAAGTGAGATCAGCTTCGCAAGGTTCTCCGGTGAAAAGCGCAGATCGGACGCGTCCGTCTCCTTCTCTTTCATCAGACGCAGCGTCTCGCCCATAAGCCAGTTGGAAACCTTCTTGGGCTGATTGCAGATTGCTGTCGCCGCCTCAAAAAGATCCGCCAGATGTTTGTCGCCGGTGATGATCTCGATATCATAGTCAGGAATGTCAAACGCTTCCTTGTAGCGTATCATCTTCTCGGTGCGAAACTCCGGCTGTTTCTCTCTGATCTGTGCCAGCATCTCATCGCTCACGGCGATCGGCACCAGGTCCGGGTCCGGGAAATAGCGGTAATCCTGCGCATCCTCCTTGCTTCGCATGGCATAGGACTCTCCCTTCGTATCATCCCATCTCCTCGTCTCCTGCACCACCTTCTCACCGGACTCGATCAAGTCGATCTGCCGCTCCGTCTCACCGGCAATGGCTCTGGAAATCGCCTTAAAAGAATTAAGGTTCTTCATCTCGGTTCTGGTTCCGAACGCCGCAGCGCCTGCTTCCCTCACAGACAGGTTCACATCGGCGCGCATGGAACCTTCCTGCAGCTTGCAGTCCGAGGCGCCCAGATACTGGATAATCAGCCGCAGTTTCTCCAGATAGGCAATTACTTCCTCCGCACTGCGCATATCCGGCTCGGACACGATCTCAATCAGCGGCACGCCGGAACGGTTGTAGTCCACCAGCGAACAGTCCTCCCACTCATCATGGATCAGCTTGCCGGCATCCTCCTCCATATGAATCTCATGAATACCCACGGTCTTCCTGCCGCCCGCTTCCGTCTCGATCTCCACGCCGCCGTTTCTGCAGATGGGCAGATACAGCTGGGATATCTGATAGTTCTGCGGGTTATCGGGATAGAAATAATTTTTCCTGTCAAATCTGGCGTACCGGGTGATCTCACAGTTCGTCGCCAGTCCTACCGCAATGGCATATTCCAGCACCTGTTTATTCAGCACCGGAAGGGAACCGGGCATCCCCGTGCAGACCGGGCAGGTCTGGGTGTTCGGCTCCGCGCCGAAGGCCGTGGAACAGCCGCAGAATATTTTGGTCTTTGTGGCAAGCTCCACGTGCACTTCCAGACCGATGACCGTTTCGTACTGTTTACTACTCATGACATTGTCCCTCCTGTCCTGTCCGGCACATTCCTGTTTCGCCCTGTCCGGTATGATCCGCTCCTGCCGGCTCCCGGTTCATTCGGAACGGACCCCTGATCTTCTCATAAGTGTATGCCGTCTGAATCAGTTTCTTTTCCTGAAAACAGTCTCCGATCAGATGCAGTCCGATGGGAAGCCCGTTCTTATCTTTGCCGCAGGGCAGGCTGATTCCCGGCAGCCCCGCCAGATTCACAGCTATGGTGTAGATGTCGCCCAGATACATTTTGATCGGATCAGACAGGCTCGCCCCAAGCTTCGGAGCCGTTGTGGGCGCCACCGGTCCCAGAATCACATCATATTTGGCAAAAGCCTGATCAAAAGCCTTCTTGATCAGCGCCTTCACCCGAAGCGCTTTCAGATAATAAGCGTCATAATAGCCGGAACTTAGCACGAAAGAGCCCAGCATAATACGCCGTTTGACTTCCTCCCCGAAGCCCTCGGAACGGGATTTCTTATACATGTTATGAAGTCCGTTATAGTCTTCGGCGCGGTAACCGTATTTAATGCCGTCAAACCTTTCCAGATTCGAACTGGCCTCCGCGGCTGCAATGGTATAATAGGTCGGAATCGCATATTCCACAAGACTCAAGTCAAAATGCTCTGTCACCGCACCCTTTTTCTCCAGTTCTTCCGCCGCCCGCAGTACCGCCGCCTTCACTTCCTCATCCAGTCCGTCTCCAAAGTAATCATTGGGAATCCCAATGCGCATACCCTTCACATCATCCACCAGTGCGGAAGTAAAATCCGTATCTGCTCTTGCCACGGAAGTTGAATCCTTCTCATCGTGAGAAGCAATCGCCTCAAGCACCGCAGCGCAGTCCGTCACGTCCTTCGTCAGCGGTCCGATCTGATCCAGAGAAGAACCGTAAGCAATCAGCCCGTAGCGGGACACCGTGCCGTAGGTCGGCTTCATCCCCACCGTTCCGCAGTAGGAGGCCGGCTGTCTGATGGAACCGCCGGTGTCGGAGCCAAGCGCATAAATACACTCTCCCGCGGCCACTGTAGCCGCGGAGCCGCCGGAAGACCCGCCCGGCACATGCTCTGTGTTCCAGGGATTTCTGGTCACACCGCAGGCGGATGTTTCCGTCGTGGAACCCATGGCAAACTCATCCATGTTGGTCTTGCCCAGAATCACCGCACCCGCTTTCTGCAGATTCAACACTGCCTCCGCCGTATAGGCGGGCACAAAATTGCCGAGTATTCTGGAAGCGCATGTGGTGAGCAGACCAGCCGTACACATATTATCTTTGACCGCCGCCGGCACGCCGGCTAACGGACCTGTCAGTTCCCCCGATTCGATCTTCGCCTGCACCGCTTCCGCCTGTCTCAGCGCGCCTTCCCTGTCCACGGTTACATAACAGTTGTAAATCCGGTCCTGTTCTTCTATGCGGGCAAGCATGGCCTCAGCCGCCTCCACGGCAGTGGTCTTTCCCGCCCTGATCGCGGCAGAGAGTTCTGTCGCTGTCATTTCTGTAATATTCATAGGGAGTCAGTCTCCTTTCTTATATTCCGGGAACGTATTGTCAAACTGCAAAATCTAAAAACAGTGCGGAGAATGCTCGTATTCCGGGCATTCTCTGACGTGAAACGGAGTTGCGAAACAACTCCGTCTCACGTTATTCAAACGTCCGCGGCACCATAAACATCCCGTCCTTCTGTTCCGGCGCATTGGCTAACAGTTCCTCACGAGTGTCGCCGTTTTTCACAACATCTTCTCTGAACACATTCTGCACCGGAAATACATGAGACATCGGTTCCACATCCGTGGTATCCAGTTCCCCCAGCTTGTCGATATAGTCCAGCATACGACCCATATCCGACTTTGCCTGTTCCTTTTCCTCGCCGGACAATTCCAGCTTCGCCAGAATGCCCACATATTCAATTGTCTCGTCACTGATGATATTTGCCATGATCCCCGCCCTCTCTAACTTCTGATCTTAATATGCACTTCCCGGAGCTGCTGTTCCGTCACATCATTCGGCGCGCCGCACATCAGGTCCTGTGCCGACCCGCTCATCGGGAAAGCAATGACCTCCCTGATGTTCTCCTCATTCCTAAGCAGCATGATCATCCGGTCTACCCCCGGTGCCATGCCCGCATGGGGCGGTGCCCCGAACTGAAACGCATTGTAGAGTGCGCCGAATTTTCTTTTCAGAGTTTCTTCATCATAGCCCGCAATCTCAAATGCTTTTACCATAATGTCCATATCATGATTGCGTACCGCCCCGGAAGATAACTCCACGCCGTTACACACGATATCGTACTGATACGCCAGAATCTCCAGCGGGTCCATGGTGGTAAGCGCCTCCAGACCGCCCTGCGGCATGGAAAAAGGGTTGTGGGTAAAACCGATCTGTTTCGTATCCGGGTCAAGCTCAAACATCGGAAAATCATTGATATAGCAGAAACGGTAGGCATTTTTCTCTACCAGTTCAAGCTTCTGCCCTAATTCCGTGCGGATCTGTCCCGCATAATATGCCGCCCGCTCCTCTCTGTCAGCAATGAAGAAAATCGTATCTCCCGCCGCCAGTCCTGCAAGCTCCGCCAGTTCACTTTTCTTTTCCTCCGGTATAAACTTGTCGATCGGTCCTTTGTAGCTCATATCTTCCGCCACTTCCAGATAGCCAAGACCACCCATGCCCATATCGGTGGCAAATTTCAACAGTTTCTCATGAAATCCTTTAGACATGTCTGCGTGCACTTTGATGGCACGAACTGTCCTGCCATGGAAGGGTTTAAAAGAACATGCCTGGAAAAATTCCGTCAGATCAATGATCCGCAGCGGGTTACGCAGATCCGGTTTATCCGTGCCAAACTCCAGCATCGCCTGCTTGTAGCTGATCACCGGATAAGGCGCTTTCGTAACCGCATACCCTTCCGGCGCAAATTTCTCAAACGTGGCGGAAAGCACTTCCTCCCCTGTGCGGAACACATCCTCCTGTGTGGCGAAGCTCATCTCAAAATCAAGCTGATAAAATTCCCCCGGCGAACGGTCCGCTCTGGCGTCTTCATCCCTGAAGCATGGAGCAATCTGAAAATATTTATCAAAGCCTGACACCATCAGAAGCTGTTTATACTGTTGCGGCGCCTGCGGCAGCGCATAGAATTTACCCTTATATTTTCTGGACGGCACAATATAATCTCTGGCGCCTTCCGGGGAAGAAGCGCACAGAATCGGCGTCTGAATCTCCAAAAATCCCATCTCCGTCATTTTTTCCCGCAGATAGGCAATGACCCTGGAACGAAACACGATGTTGTCTTTCACTTTCTGGTTTCGCAGGTCCAGATAACGATATTTTAAACGAACGTCTTCCCTCGTCTCCTTAGATGTCATAATTTCAAAAGGAAGCTGTTTGTAGACTCTGCCCAGCACCTCAACCTTGTGCGCTTCCAATTCAATGGTACCGGTGGGAATCCTGGGATTGTAAGTCTCCTCATCCCTGTGCTCGATCAGCCCTTCGATGGACACGCTCATCTCTCTGGAAAGCCCGTCCAGCAGCGTGGTGTCCCGCATAACGACCTGCAGCACGCCGTACATATCACGCAAGTCCACGAAAGACACGCCGCCGTGATCTCTGATGTTCTCGATCCAGCCCGCCACGCGGATCTCTTTGCCGATATCGCCCTCACTGATCTGTTGTAAAGTTACGTCTCTGTAGATGTTTTTGATTGTCATAATTCTGGTCTCCCTTCGCATGTTACTTTTGACTGTGCCGCCGGGACTCTTTGCAATTAAGCAGTTCGCCTTGCTCGTCATAAGACTTTCTCCTCATGCGCTCATGCAAGCATGGCGCCTGTTCCGTAAGTCTTCTGACTCTGCTTAATCGCGCAAAAAAGTCCCGGAACACATTTCTGCATTCCGGGACGGATAGTTATAATTATCCGCGGTACCACCCGCATTGATAAGCCGGCACCTCCACCAAGGTACTTCTTCGCCTTACCCACTCTCAGCACTTAACGCGTGCAAACGGATCACCCTAGTGTACTTTTATCATTTGTGCCGCATATACCTCTTTGCTTCGCACAGCCTGAGAAAATACAATTCAGATAACCTGCTCCGGAGTGTTCCCGTTCCCTGCCTTTCACAAACAGCGCTCTCAGTCGGTGACGCCGTATTCCTGTCGCTTCCCGCAAGGTGAGTCTCCTTCACCGCATTTTCAAATATATTTTGTATATATCACAAAAATAATCAAAGCACAACCTTTGTACGAAAAAAAATACAATTTTCCGTTATCTTCTAATATAACAGAAAAGCGCCGAACGTGCCTTTGCAGACAAGTGCGGTCATACTTCGGGAGTTTATTCTCTATTGCGCACGCTGCTGCTTTGCCTCTTCATATTCCTCTACGGACACACCAAGTCCTTCACAGGCTTTGTGCAGATCAACGCCGAAATTCTTCATTGCCGCCTCTACATTCCTGACCAGCATTTCCCTACTGCCCTTTTGGGTCCCGCGTTTTATTCCTTCTTTAATGCCCTCTTTAATGCCTTCTTTAATGCCTTCTTTAATGCCCTCTTTAATGCCTTCTTCGATTCCCTCCTTTTTTCCTTTCTCTCTTCCTTCTTCGAGGCCCGCTTTAATCCCCATTTCTTTGCCCTGCTCAAATCCAATCTCAAGAATATTCATCCTTACAGCCTCCCATTCTTCGGATTGCCTTACCTCTTCCACAATTCTGTCCAGATCCAGAATCCGCTCATCCTTCACCGTAACGTTCACGTTACTCAGTGTTGTACATTTCATATATTGCAGCAAACTGACCAGTTCGGGACGTCCGTTTGTACTCATCATATTTAAAAAAATTTTACTCGTACCATCACCCAGTGGTAAATCCGGCACTTCCTCACACCGTTCGCTGAAAGTATACATTGCCCGGTCTCTTCCGAAAATGTCCTCCTGCGTAATGAATATAATCACCGTCGAAGGCAGATTCTTGTAACGGGTTTCTTTGCCTGATTTTAAAACCGGCGTGTCCAGCATTCCCTGATAAAATCTTGATCGTTTACGGACATCATCACTTTTCGTATCATTTTGCATCTCCATATCAAACTGCCGCTCCCGCAGATCTGATGCCCATGCATCCAGACGTATGGCCCGCTTGCCGGATTGGTTCAAAATAACCTGTTCTACTTTGACTTCTTTAAGTTCTAAGTCAGGTTCATCCAGTATGATACGCAGCACGTCTTCATAAGCGTCCTTTACTTTCAAAACCGACAAAAATAATGCGAAATCGCTTAAATTAGTCTGTCCGTTGTCAACCGGCTTCTCCGCCATGCCTTCACTGATACCTGTTTCTCTGAGCGGTGTTTCCCGCCCCGTACCTGTCACATCAGGTTTTTCTGCATATACTGACTGTACCTGCTTTTCTGTTTTGTTTCCCATAAGTAAATCCTTTCTTTCCTGACGGCAGAGAAGAAATTAACTTATGACCGTTCCGATTTCCTCCCTGCAGTTATTTAATTGTAAGCAAGGAGTTCTCGCAGAGACTGCTCTGCATAGACACGGATTATATGAAAATCCGTTAAGATATCATAAGAATCTTAGATTATTTCTTTGCTTGAAAAGATTATAACACAATCCGTTTTTTAATACAACAATAAACTGAATTTTATTTAACATATTTAGCCGTATTCACGTCAGAACAGTTCGTCCAGTAAAATATAATACTTTATTTTCATCCAGTCAGGCTCTATCCCGAGTTCCCGGAACAAAAGCCGGTCGTCAGATCCCGCATACGTTCTGCCGTGATATCGTCCGCTGTAATTATGGGACAGACTGCGGTAGCACAGTGCAATGTCGCACCATCGATCTCCTATCCCCGCTCTGCCAAGATCAATATATCCACTCACCGCACCACCGGTTCCGAACACATTCGGAAGGCAGTAATCGCCGTGGGACAGGACAGGTTCTTCCTCCGGCATATTCTGGTACAGCCACTTTAGAAGATCTGCAGGATCCCTGAAACCGGCTTCACCGAAAGTATCCGGCTCCACATTGTCCAGATCAACCAGGCCATTTTCAACATTATATTCCGCCTGTTTCAGTTTGCGTAACAGCCTCTGGTCGGAAGGACATTCTGAAACGTCGATGCTCCACAGCTTCTTAAGCCCGTCGGCCAGCATTTTACACTGCATGTCCGGTGCCAGCATATACACCTCGTCACACGCCATCCGCCCTGCACATTTGCTCATCAAAAGACAGGATCTGCCATCCGATACTTCATAGGCATATACTGTCGGAACCGGAAGCTTTCCGCCCAGATATGTCATCATGCGGTACGCATTCTCCGATTCCGGATTCTGCTCTTCGATCTTTAGTATCTTATCCTTAAAAATATAAACGGAAGATTCAGACATGCCGATCTCGTCTGTCCGGAAAGTTTCGTCTGCTATCAGACTGCGTATCTTTTCAGGTAAAAGCATTATATTTTTCATTTCCATCCATTTTCCTCTTAGAACAATACCGGCAGAGCTTCTGCACTTCCCTTCTGTCATTCCCGGGATCTATACGTGAAACGCCGCCTTACAGTTCTTCCTGTGCGCTTTCAGTTTCTTGACCGCCCAATTATAGTGACTCGACGTATTGGAAACAAAATAGGAACCAAGCGTACTGCCGCCGACCCATTTATAGACTCCCTTCGTGAACAGTTCCTCATTCGTAAAGCCTTCCGCCAGCTTCATAACCTGTTTATGGGAGTCTGCCAGCATTCCTTTTGCCTCCTCCGGCGTGGTATTCTGATGTTTTTTCCAGAAAAACTCATTCATCATGCCATAAGTCTTCCAGGTATACGGCTTCGGGAGAAAAGGCTGCTCCTCTCCGTTTAAGTTCGCCGCAATCCAATGGATCGTGAGCTGATGCCACTCATAAAGGTGTATCAGCACATCCCGCAGGTTTTTGTCCCGTTTCCAGTGCGCCTCTTTCCTCGTATCGTCAAATGCAAACGGCGTTGCCAGTTCCTGCTCCGTCATAGATGCGATAAACTGATTCATCTCCTCATAGCCTGCCACTGCCGCACTTAATAAATCTGTCTTTGTTGAAGGTCTCCCCATAGTGATTCTCTCCTTTTCATTCCGTATGACGATTTACTGTCTTACACGCGTGTGATGCCTGCGCACTCTGATGCCTTTCTCGAATGACGTCTCGTGCACCGTCACATTTTCCTGCATTATAACAGGCATAATCTGACATCAGTATGTCATATTTACAATATAAAAGCTTTTCGTCAAAATACCATCTGCACCAGCAGCATATAGCAGATCGTGCCACCCGCTATCGATAGCAGCATCTGTCTCCTCCAGAGGTGCAGCCCGAACACCGCCACAATACCGATCAGTTCCGGTATCCCGCGGCTGCCCGTAAACAAACTGACATTTTTCAGACAGTAAACCACCAGCAGCCCGAACACCGCCGCCGGAAGAACCCTGCCGAGATACTGTATATATTTAGGTGTCGGTTTCCCTGCCGGGAAGACAAGAAACGGAACAAACCGCGTAATCATTGTCCCGACGATCACCATGCCGATCGTAATGATCTGTTGTGTTATTGTCATAATATACCCCGCTTCGAAACAGCACAAATTTACGACTAAAATAGATTATCAGACTTTTTCACTCTTTCCATCTCTTCTTCAACGGCTCCTTAAGCAGTGTCAGCACCCCCAGAATCCCGGCCATAGCCGGTATTATGAAATCATCCGCACCGAACGCGGTCAGGCACAGTAGTGAAATACCGACTCCGACCAGCGCACTGACATGATTTTTCTCCTTCATCCACTGTTCCATGAAGATCACGACAAACATCGCCGTCATAACAAATTCAATACCTTCCGTATTAAAATGAATCAGCGAGCCAAAAATACCGCCCAGCGTGGCACCGAAAAACCAGTAGAAATGATTCAGGAGCGTGACAAAGAACATAAACCAGCCCCGGTCAACCCCTTCCGGAATATCTGCCGTATAATTGATGGAGAAGCTCTCGTCACACATCCCGAAGATCAGATACAGATCTTTCAGACCGTGCCCACGATACTTGTCCAGCATGGAAATCCCGTAAAACAGATGCCTCGCATTGATCATCAGCGTCATGGCCAACGCCTGCAGCGGATCAAACGCACCCAGAAGCAGGTTAACTGTCACGAACTCCACGGAGCCTGCAAAGATTGTCAGACTCATCAGCATCGGATACCAGAAGCCAAATCCCGACACATTCATGTAAATCCCGTATGTCATCCCAAGAAACCAGAATCCCGCAAAGATCGGAATCGTATGCGGGAAGGCAGCCTGAAATGCACTTTTCAATTTCATCTTGTATGGCATGGCGCTTTCTCCTGCAGTAAACTTACTGCCTTATCATACCACCCCATGCACTTACATTCAAATATAATATTTTTCATGGAATCTCCTGATCCATGATAGGAAGTGAGATTTTTAAAAAACGTTTTTCAGATGTCTTAGAAAATCTCTTCCTATTATTTAATCCAGCATGATCTCTTTCACGGAAAGCTTCTCCATTTTCTTCGCATACACCCGCATAATTCCTTCATAGAGCAGGACAAACACCGCCAGCGTAATGACCAGCGCCAGAACATCGAACCCGTATTCCGGCACCCCTTCCATATCCGCAAAAACAATCTCCACCGCAATCTTTAAAAGCCCGTACTGATAGACCGTTCCCACCGCAAACCCCATATAAGCCCAGGGTCTGTAGCCTCCCAGCACCGCTTTCGCACACTCTCCTGCCTCGTAGCCAAACACCTTCAGCATAGTAATGGTTTTGGCGTTTGCCTTCATCACAGAAGTGGTGGCGATCAAAAGTGTCACACACGCCAGCGTCATACCGATTCCCATAATCATCACCGACATCATGATGCTTGCAAGTTCATCTATACCAAGCGACATCTGCATCATGGAAGAAAAACAAAATACCGCAAAGGTAATAAAAAACACCAAAGATTTCCGCTGTCTGACACTGCTCTTTCTAAGTTCCGTCAAAAAGGGCAGATCCGTTTCCTTTTTCGCTTTGACCACTTTATAATTCACCGCCTCCCTCATCAGAGAAAGAGCCGGAACTTTCAACCTGTGAAAGCTGTATAAAACCGCCAGCAGTGCGAAAAAGACAGTGGGGAAGCCTACCAGCGCCACAAACAGCCCCGGATGAAATGCTGCGTCAAACGCCGGAAAATACCCCTCCCCATTCTGCAGCTCATAAAATTTGGGCATAAGCAGATGTGCACCCAGATATCCTGCCGCCGTACCTGCAAACACGCTCACGCCGAACACGGCAAAACCTTTTGCCACGGCAAACCGTGAATACCCCAGCGCTTTCAGAATCCCCAGCTGCTTCTTGTGGGTATCCACATAGTGACCGATATAGAAGCACAACAGCACCACACTGGTCAACAGCAGACATCCGCCGCTCAATGCACTGACCATCTTCGCTGTGCTTCGCATCGCCTCGTACAGAATCTTTGCCATTTCCCCCGTGATCTGCTCCTCGATTGCCGTGATATCCATGTAATAGTTCAGAAAAAGCGTACACACCAGCACGGCGCAGAAACTTACGATCAAAATACCGATCATCTTAAAGATATCTTTTAAACTGATTATCATCTGAATCCTCCCTGATTCTGCTTTCCGGAATCTCTAATCCTCCAATGCCCTACCATGCAATCTCATATGCTGTCTTCTGTTCCGCATTGCGGCAGGTCTCCACGATCTTTCCGCTGTTCATACGGATTACTGTATCCGCCATCTGCGCGATATTCTGATTATGCGTGACCATGACCATCGTAAAACCAAGCTCTTTTTTCAGTCTGCAGATATAATCCAGAACCTGTCTTCCCGTAGCTTCATCCAGTGCCCCCGTAGGCTCGTCCAGATAAAGAACCTTCGGTTTCTTGGCAAGAGCCCTGGCCACAGAAACTCTCTGCTGTTCACCGCCGCTTAATTCATGGGGGTATTTCATGCGCTTTTCTTCCAGTCCCACGGCCTTGATCGTCTCACGGTATTCTTTGTTGCCCGCAAGGTCAGCACCCATTTTCACATTTTTATCCACATTCAGATTCGGAAGCAGAAAATACTGCTGAAAAATATAGCCGATACAGTCTTTTCTAAATTTTGTCAATTCCCTGTCATTCATGGAAGATATGTCCTGCCCGTCATAACAGACCGTTCCTTCATCCGCCGGTTCCAGTCCTGAAATCACATTGAGCAGAGTGGATTTGCCGGAGCCGGATGTGCCCAGTATGACAACAAACTCCCCGTCCTCCACCGTGAGCGACACCCCTTTAAGTACCTCGTTTCGGCTGTCTCCTGTCCCGTATGACTTATGTAAGTTTTCGATCTTTATCATGATTTCCTCCGTTTCTGCACCTCTGTTTCCCCGATGATTAAGACACCATATAGACAAGTGTCTGCGCTTTTTTATGCTTCACTCATTTGACGCTTTCTCTTACCAGCATCATTAGTCCGGTAAAAATCTGCGTCATTCTGTCCCCGATCTGTTCCACCGTGTAGCTGCACAATCCGGTGGCACACATTGCCGCGATACCATGGGTGTATGTCCACAAATGCTGGTAAATCATATCCGCGGCTTCTCTGGTGTCCATATATTTCTGTACCGATTGCAGAATCTCTTCATAACTGGCATCTATCTGCGGCAGAATACTCTCCACGCCGTATTTTCCTGACACAGCGCTCATGAAAAGAAGTTGAAACAGCATCGGCTCCTCCATCGAGAACTTAATGTATGCCATGCCCACTCCTTTAAATGCCAGTTCCTGCTTTAATCCTTCGGCAACATACTGTCCGTAAACTTCCTTCGCCCGGGCGATCACTTCCGTTTTGACCTCTTCCATACTTTCAAAAACCGTAAAAATGGGCCGGGCGGAACTTTGCAGCCTTTTACCTAATTCTCTGGCTGTAATCTTATCGAAGCCTTCTGTCCTTGCAATCTGAAAGGCCCCTTCAATGATTTCCTCCCTGGTAAATTTTGCTTTTGGCGGCATAATGTATCCCTTTCTAAAACATGTGTTTTAAATCGCACGTTTTATTATGTGCGCTCCAAAATCATTTGTCAATACAGCAGTGGAATTTCCTAATACAACAAAAAAAAATATCACCCCCTGCTGCCAGGAGATGATATTATCCATTTTTATAAAAATCCTATACTGATACGAAACCTCCGCCCGTTGAAATACACAACGATTTCAGGCTACATCGTGATCCACCCGAACACATTCGCAATAGAACTGAGCAGAATGATCACAATACAGACCGGTGCCAGATATTTCATGAAAAAGCAGTACATTTTCTTACGCTTAAACCTGGATGACTGCTCCACTTCCTGTATCACCTGATCGAGCCCGGCCACACGGGTGACCAGCAGGCAGGTAGCCAGCGCCGCCACTGGCATCATAAGCGAATTTGTCAGGAAATCGAAAGAGTCAAGAATCGACATGCCAATCACCTTGACAAAATCAAGCACCCCGAACCCAAGCGCCGACGCAGAACCGAGCAAAACCATGACAACACCCATAAGAACAGTGGCCTTATGCCGGCTCAGCCCAAGCTGGTCCTCAAAAGTAGAAACGCCGGACTCCGCCAGAGAAATGGCGCTGGTCAGTGCCGCCAGCAGCACCAGCAGGAAGAACATAATACCTGCCCCCGTTCCGAAGCCCATACTCGCAAACACTTTCGGAAGGGTGATAAACATCAGCGAAGGCCCCGCCTGCAGCGTATCCGGATCACCGCCGGAGAAAGCAAAGACAGCCGGAATGATCATAAGTCCTGCCAGCATGGCAATACCCGTATCAAAGATCTCCACCTGCGCCGTAGACTGCTCGATGTCAACTTCCTTTTTCATATAGGAAGATATTGTTGACGATAAGCCATTACAACCGCTTCATCCGCAGTTACAAAATAACCTCGCCGCATTTTTTCAATCACGCCATAATGTTGTAGTTCTCGAAATGCTTTCCTAACAGTTTCCGGGCTACTTCCAGCTTCTTTTGCCAGCTCGGTGTAAGAAGGCATTTTATCTCCTGTTCTATATTTGCCGTGTAAAATGCGAAAGAAAATCTCATTTGCAAGGCGTTGATACAATTTTTCGCTAACATCAATATCCCAGCTCATACAATACCGTTCCTTTCAACAATCTCTATCTTATTTTGGGCCGGAGAATTACCTTTTTGAACAGGAACATTGTTGCTCCAAAATAGGTTAGGTAAATAGCACAGAATAACAGAATTGTCACCATGCCATAGAACAACACAAGTCCTTCCTGCAAAAACGATTTCCCGAAAAGGAGCTGTGTTCCTGCAATCAGGAAAACGGTAAGTATGATGGGGAATAGCAAGGGGATAAAAAACACAGTGGAAAGTTCCTTGCGTATCAAGGCAACCTGTTTCTGACTTGATACGCCCAGCCGATCAATCACCGCATAATTTTTCCGGTTTTTGTCTATAGAAGAAAGCTGTTCAAAAGCCAGAACCGAGCAGGAAAGAATGATAAAAATAATACTCAAATACAGCCCGCAGAAGGAGAGAGTTGTAAATCCGGTCAGTGAATTGGCAACACCCCACGCTTTTACTGTTATCCCCATTGTCATTTTCTCCGGTAGTTCCTGTCCGGGTTGGATGTCTGGCAACCATTCTCCACTGTTCAAAAACTGTCTTAGTTCGCTTCTAAGTTCCGGGTATCCACCATCCGCCAGTTTCATCACCAAGCGAATTTTCTCCCCGGGTAGCTGTGAAGCTACTTTATCCGGCAGGACAAGCACATATCCATTTGTTCCTGCCATTTGATACTGCTCCATTGGTTCAGTCAGGATCGGCGTTTCCGCTGCGGTCAAGGTCTGACCATTCAATGTGATTTTAGATTGTTGTTCCAATCTCTGCTGAATGTCATCCACATAATTCCATGTATCACAGTGAACTAAAAATTCGTTATTGCTTATGGAAACAGACGAAAAACCTAAAATATCTCGCAGGTGATTATAGTCTGACAAAGATAAGGCTTCAATGGATTTACCGGGAACTGTATATAAGTAATAGGTTGCACTGTCCTCCACCTTGCAGCGTTTCTCCACAAAGGAACGAACAGTATCCATACTATTTTTTGTCAAGGGCGCGTCAATGGCTACACCGGCGTCATAGGGATAATACGCCTCCATATTGGCCTTATAGCCTGCGCCCATTGTCAATCCTATAAACATCGTTGTAAGAGAAATCGTCAACAAGATTGTCACAACAGCCATAGTACGCCCGGAAGATTGAATACGACTGCCAATCTGCCCCAAGAAAAACAGATTTTCCTCTCGATATTTTCGTTGAGGGTTTCGTTTGGCAAGCAGGTACAGCAAAACCGGGATTTTTCGGTGTAACTCATAAACAGCTACAAGAATTAGCAGACAGGCCCCGCCACAATACAACAATGCTTCATTAGTCTGGATGTGAAGTCCTTTTTCCAGCAGAATTACACCTGCTACCATAACGGCAATCGAGAGTAAGCCAGTTAGAACACTCCGAAGCAAAGATTGAAAACCGATTTCCTCATTTTTTTGGTTATCGTAAAGCAAATCAATCACTTTTTGCCGCCGGATAACACTTGCTGCACGAAACATTCCAAATCCATACATCAGGGTGAAAAAGAAAAGTGTCATTCCCCATGCGCGGAAAGAAAACAAAACTCGATAAGTGTGCGGAACCTCGAAAATATTCTGGATAACCTGGTTCAATAACCCGGATAAGCCGGTTCCGACCAAAGCGCCCAGCAAAAAAGCACCCCCGCCAATTATGCCGTTTTCCACCAAAAACAGATTGCGAATAGTTTTCACTTCCATGCCCATCAGCTCATAGGCAGCAAATTCCTTTTTGCGCTGGCCCAGCATGAAGCGAACAGCATATCCAATGACAAACGAGGACATAAAGGCAATTAGTACCGACAGTATCAAAATGCCAGTGGTAAGCATTGACATATTTTCTGTCATGGCAAGAATGTCCGGGGAAAGTCCCAGCGCCAAGAAAGAATACATCAATGCCGCAGTCAGCGTAAGCGTCACAAAGTAGATGATATAATCCCGAAGGCTCCTGCGAATATTCCGAAATGCAAGTTTAGCATACATCACTCACGCCCCCTCCCGTCATGGTGAGGACATCCAGAATTTTTTCAAAGAAAGTCCTGCGGGAATTGTTGCCTTTGAAAATCTCCGTAAAAATTGTACCGTCACGCAAAAAAAGAATACGGTTTGCGTAACTTGCGGAAAAAGCATCGTGTGTTACCATTAAAATTGTCGCTCCAAGCGTTTCATTGATGCTTTGGATAGCAGAAAGTAGCATTTGGGATGAATGGCTGTCCAGAGCGCCCGTAGGTTCATCTGCCAAAATCAGTTTGGGTTGATTGATGATTGCCCTGGCGCAAGCACATCGTTGCTTCTGACCGCCAGACACCTGATAGGGATATTTGTCAAGAATATCCGTGATGTTCAGATTTCCGGCCATTTCTCGTACCCTACCATCAATCTCACCTGCGGGAACCCTATTGATTGTCAATGCCAAAGCAATATTCTCGCTAATGGTCAGAGTATCCAGCAGGTTAAAGTCCTGAAACACAAATCCAAGGTTCTCCCGGCGAAACTGGGCAATCTGCTTTTCAGTGATTTCAGTCACATCGGTTCCATTCAGATAGATATGCCCTGCGCTAACCATATCAATGGTGGAAATGCAGTTGAGCAGAGTGGTCTTGCCAGAACCGGATGCCCCCATAATCCCCACAAATTCCCCTTCCTGAACAGAAAAGCTAATATCCTGAATTGCTTTTGTGACATTACCTTTACTGCCGTAATATTTTTGGATATGTTCCAGTTTCAAAACTTCACTCATATAGGCAGACCTCCTTCATCATTTTTAATAGCTTGATAGCGGCACCCCCATTCAAAAGAGCCGATAACCACAAGGAATTAGACCTTGTGTGTTATCGGCTCTGCGGCTGTGCGTCTGGCGCTTTGATAACGAATATATGGAATTGTTCAACATCAATTAGACATTCGCTTTTACATTTTGGACAAAAGAGAGGAAAATTTTTCAGAATAGTATCTTCTCTAACTTTGTCGCGCGTTTTATTCCCACAGATCGGGCAACGGATAAACTCTGTTTTCTCCACACCCATCATTTTTCATCCCGGTTTTTATCCTGTTTCTTTTTTTCCTCTCGATATTTACGAATAAGTTTATTCCGAACAGGAACGCCGACACCAATCAGAAGCACTACTGCTAAAATCGTGAAATCCATACTATCACCTCACATTTCTTTATTTTTCATAATCTGGACAGAGAACCAGATCGACACAGCATACATAACAACCACCAGCGCAATCGCAAGAGTGAGAAGCAGCACAGGTGAACTGGCAATCGCGTTGATAATGGGGTTATCAGCAGGCAGTTTAGGAAGAAGAAACAAAGTCACTAAAAATCCTGCAACCGGAATATACATAAACACCCGGCCTTTGATAGAGCCAAATTTGTAATATCCGGGAATTTGAAATACCGTGTAAAGGGCAAACAAGAACAGGCCGCCAATGGCCGCGCTGATAATGCCAAACGGTTCAACGGTTTCTCCCAATGCCTGTAATACAATCGGCTGTGTGATAAGGGACACCACCAAAGCGATAACTCCAAGCACAATAACAAAAAGATACCGTCCCATTACCATTTCACTTTTCTTTACAGGCAAAATACCATACAGGCGTTCCATGCTATTTTTTTCTGTGACGGAGAAGGTATAGCCGGTTGTCATGGCGATAAAGCACATGGCGAAAGAAACTCCTGTCAATATAGAGCGGTTGATTGCTGCAAAAGCGATGGGGAGAAGCATAGTAAACCCAATCACTTTGACATACGGTTTTACAAGGGAAAAATCCAGTCTTGTAGCTTTCAATATATTACTCATAATCCTCACCTTTCTTGCTTGTAAACACAACGATTTCGTCAATGGTAGCCGGTTCAATGTCCAATGCTGTAAATGAGCCAATTTCCTCGGTTTTTACCAGAGCTTCAAAGCCAGTCGGGAAAGTACGAACGCCAACCGCCTTCGCTTGTAGATCAGCGGAAAGTTCATCTATACCACCCTTAACAATGCGGAACATATCAACAAATTCATCCTTGCTGCCGGTGAAAAAAAGTTCCCCATAGCTGATGTATGTGATATAATCAGCAGCTCGTTCCAAATCGCCAGTAATATGGGTGGAAAATAAAACGCTGTGTTCTCCGTCCTCAATGTATTCCGAGAGGATCTGAAGCAATTCATCTCTGGAAACTGGATCAAGGCCGCTGGTAGGTTCATCCAAAATCAGCAGCTTTGCGTCATAGGAGAACGCACAAGCCAGCATCAACTTCATCTGCATCCCCTTTGAAAGTTCTTTGACCTTTTTGGTCGGAGCGATATGAAATTTCCGTAGCATTTCACTAAAACGCTCCGAGTTCCAGTTGGGATAGAAAACAGAGATGGATTTTTCTACCTCAGAAACTTTCCAATCATCACTGAAATAGTTGGTATCAAACACAACGCCAAGTTCTGCTTTTGCCTTCTGTTCGTCAGCGATATTGTCCAACCCCATGATTTTGATTTCTCCGCCGTTGCGTTTGAGCATATTCAGAATGAGTTTAATTGTAGTTGTTTTGCCGGAACCGTTCGGCCCGATCAGCCCCATGATATATCCTTTGGGGAGCGTAAAAGTAATGTTGTGAAGCCGAAAACTGTCGAAAGATTTTGACAGATTTTTTACTTCCAAATAATTAGTCATCTGTATTCGCCTCCAATAAAATATCTAAAAGATGATGTAGTTCCTCATTAGATAGGTTAGCAATTTTTGCTGCTTTTATAGCTTCTGTTAAGCCATTTTCCACTTTGCAAATTAGTTGTTCCTTCATAAGTTCGGAACCGCTACCAAGTACAAAACAACCGCGGCCCTGAACATTCTTGACAAACCCTTCCTGTTCCAGTTCCGTATAGGCCCTTGTAACTGTCAGAACACTGATTTTTAAGTCCTTTGCCAGAGTTCGGAGAGAAGGCAAGGCTTCTTCCTCTTTTAGTTCTCCCGACAAGATAGCGGCTTTGACCTGCCGTTTAATTTGCTCGTAAATGGGTACACCCGATACATTTGAAATAATTAGCTTCAATCCTTCCTCACCCCTCCCGTTTCAACTGTTATGGTTTTATGTATAACAGTATAACACATAAGTCTCTGAATAGCAAGAGCCATATAAACTTATATTCTTTGCGCTATACGCACAAACGATGAAATAAAATAGCCCATAACATCAAATTGCATTACATTCTCATAATTCAACCCGAAATGTACAATGATATAGGGTGATATGAGAATGAACCAAGATGAAAGAAGGTTTGACTTTCATGGGCTCTGTCTGGCACTGAAACAGGCCAGAGAGGAAAAGGGCTGGACGCAAGCCTATGTGGCGGAGCTGGTCGGCAAGACAGACCGCACCATTATGAATATTGAGAACAAAGGCCAACACCCCAGCTTCAACCTGTTTTTTAAGCTCGTCACACTGTTCGATATATCCGTAGACCAGTTTTTCTATACGGAGGGCAACCGTGGCGGGAACAGTTGCCGGAAACACATTGATGTACTTTTAGACTCCATGAACGAAAAAGAGCTTGTTGTCATGGAGGCTACAGCCGAAGGGCTCAAGAAAGCCAGAGAAACGGAGGTTCAAGAGTAAGAGCCTCTGTTTTTTTGCGCCATTTTCGGGGGTGTCGCTAAATGGCAAGCAGGGCAACTGTAGCCACAGTTGCTATTTTTGACGTTCCGGCCTTCCGGCCAGAACGCAAAAATCTGCTTGTTGGGGAGCCTCCCCAAACCCGGCTTCGGGCCAACTTGGCCCGAAATGTCAGCGTCGCTTTGCTCCTTATATTAGCTTGAGGTTATAAAAATAGCAAAGGATCATTATAATCCCCTGCTATTATTGTACTAACATAATAAATTGATTTTTTGAAAAACTCTCAACGTCATTGAGAGTTTTTATCCTCATCCACCATTTCCGTTAATTCCTCAAGTTTCTTTTGTAAGATTTCCTTGCTGATTAGTTTCGTCCTATATTCGGAAATCATGGTTGGACTCATGTTCCGGCTCAGGGCATATTCAACAACGTCCTCGTCCTTACTCTTGCAAAGAATAATGCCAACGCTGGGATTTTCGTGGGGCTTCTTTACATCCCGGTCTAACGCTTCAAGATAAAACTGCATTTTTCCCAAGTATTCCGGTTTGAAATCATCAATTTTCAACTCAATTGCAACAAGGCATTGTAGCTCCCTATGAAAAAAGATTAAATCCGTATAATAGTCGTTCTTTCCTACTTGAAGATGATATTCTTCTCCCATAAAAATAAAATCCCTGCCAATTTCCAGTAAAAACTTTTTCATGTTCTTCAAAATGGCCTTTTTCAAATCATATTCCCTATAAGGCTCGGGCAAGTCTAAAAACTCCAACATATACATGTCCCTGATTATGTTCGCATGTGCAGCTTGGGATATGGCGGAAGGCGCTTTACCGGCTGATAGCATTAAACGCTCATAATATCCGCTGTCAATCTGCCGTTCCAGTTCTTTTGCTTTATACTTTTCCCGAGAGGCCAGCTTCAAATAGAATAATCTCTCTGCATCCGATTTTGTCTTTGACATGATATGCAAATTATTTGACCATGTGTTTTCTCTTAGCAGAGTTCCTAACTCTGGCTTGTCACAATAAGTTTCAAAGAACTGCTTCATGCGCCAGATATTCTGTGGGGAATAGCCTCTAATCCCTGGTTCCTGCGTCAGAATGTATTCAGAAAGTGCTTTTACGGTAGAACGTCCCCAGCCATCCTGCACGGCCTTATTGGAAACAAATTCTCCAATTCCCCAATAAAGGTCAATCATTGTGGCATTCACTTGATAGGAAGCTTTCCGGCGGCCATCTGCTATCATTTGCAGAATGGCATTAAAATCACTTTGATAGTTTAATGCTAAATCGTCCATACATTTCCCTCGTTCCGATAGTTTGTTTGGATAATTATATCATGGAATATGCTCATGATGAAGATATATTTTTCCATTTTGAAAATATGTTATGCCAGCTCAGTTTAAATTTTAATACCTTAGTGTTACGAAATACTCCATAAAACAAGAGGCAAAGGCATAAAAGTACTCAGCCTTTGGAAACAGCGCAGATAATGCTTGAAACTAAACGGCTTCTATACGGCCAAATCGTAACATCCATACTCCCTTTTTAATCATTTTTACCAGCTGGGAAAAAATATTTGGTTGGTAATTCAAATACGCCAGTGTCATATTCAGCTTATCAACCTTCGGGCCAACTTGGCTCGAAGCTGGAGCATGTAATCATTACATTTCAGAAAAATGAAATACCGCTCTTTGGAAGAGCGGTAGAAGTTGTAGGTTGGCAGTCCATTTTTATTGTAATCCTTTGTACACTGAAGCAACCGTAAGTGTACAAAATTCCCATGGCAATGGACAGTGAGTAAAACATCTGCCCCATGGCCGCAACCACCGTCATCCAGGAAAAATTCTCAAAATTCGGAATCAGGAAATATTTCACGCCTTCTAAAGCCCCCGGTCTCGTCATGGAATATCCTGCCACAAATACAGCCAGTATCACAAGTAACGGCATCATCACCTTGGAAACCCGCTCCACTCCGTGCTTCACGCCGGCAAACAAAACCACGATCAATACCAGGCTAAACAGCAGAAACCAGACCTCCGCACTGATCCCGTCCGAGATAAAGCCTGTAAAATAATCGTCCTGTGCCAGAACCTGCGTGCCGCCCCGCAGATACTCAAAGAGATATTTTATCACCCAGCCGCCGATCACGCTGTAATAGGGCACGATCAGCATCGGAATCACCGCGTTGATCCAGCCGCCCAGCTTAAAGGGAAGCTTCTCCGAAAAAGCCTGAAACGCGCCTACCGGGCTTTTTTTCGTCATACGCCCCAGAGCCGTCTCCGACACGATCAGCGCATAGCCGAAGGTCAGCATCAGAATCAGATAGGTCAAAAGAAAAATGCCGCCGCCGTATTTCGCCGCCAGATAAGGAAACCGCCAGATATTGCCAAGCCCCACCGCCGAACCAGCCACAGCCAGCACGTATCCCAGCTTTCCTGAGAAAGTGCTTCGCTTCTTTCCTGTATGTGATGAAGTAGTCTTTTCATTTCCCGCCATGCTGATTTCATACCTTTCTTTTGTTTTGTAAATTATCCTCACTGTTTATTCCGTAACATGCGCTCTGTCCCGCAGTTCCTTCTCCTTACACGGTCACCGCCTCTGTTCACGCTATCCTCCATGATTCCGCTCTGCGGAATCTCATAATCCATAGACAAGTACACTTGTCTGGGAGAATGCTGTATTTCAGGCATTCTCCTGCGTGAGAAAAGTCTGCAAAGCAGACTTAGAACTTCTTAGCGAAACAGCCTTTGCTGTGAGCTCTAGAAGTTCTTCTCACGCTAATATCCTTCCTGCCGGAACAGGAACTGAATATAAGCAAAACAGATAAACGAACTATAAATCAGCTTAACATCTACAGCGCACACATTCAAGTAGTATCAAAAAAATCTGCACAGTACTATGCATCTGCTCTCCCTGCCGGTTCTTCTTATGATCACTGACAGTAATGCACACTTTTTATGGTATAGGAAATTTCTACGCTTATTCGAGTTCGCGAAGCGAATCTCGTAAAGTTATTTGCGAAGCAAATTACTTTTGGTATAGGAAATTTCTACGCTTATCCCGAGTTCGCGAAGCGAATCTCGTAAACGAGCTATGCTCGTTTTTTTACAGATTGTATCTTTTTGCATACAAGCGTACAACTGATTGATACTGAACATAACATACTATATAATATAATACACGTCAAAATTTGACGATCATTCTTAATCATATGCCCTGTTTCTTTGTCTGTTCGGACATCAGGCATGACAAAAATTTCATTTTTATGACTTTGATGATTACACATCAGGCAATAAGGCAGTAAGGCAAAATTAAAGTTATATTGGAGGAATTTTTAACATGGAGAAAAACGTACCTAAGGTCTCATTCTGGAGCCGCATCACAACACAATTAGTTTTGATGAATCTTGTACTAATGGTTGTTTTTGGCATTTACTTCGGGAGCAGCATCACTAATTTCCAAAATACAATTGGACAATGTAACAAAATCAGTGATACATATCTTTCCGCAATGGTACTCAGAGGCGATATGAAGAAAGATTATGAAAAGATACAGCGATATATTTATGCGTATCTGGCCACTTCCGAAGCCGCTGAAAAGGAACATCTGCTGGAAAATATAGATAAGCGGTATAACGGGCTGAATGATGCCATTGAACAGCTTAAGGACTATCTGGAAGGAAATACAGATGTAAATATCGAAGAAATGAAATCCGGTCTGCAGGCCTATACGGAAAACGCCAAAAGCGCTTTGCTTTCGTCGGAAGGAAAGAGTACGGAAACCGTTGTAGAAGAAATCGATGCTCTGGAAGCGGAAGATGAAAAATTTGACAGCAATCTGGAACTTGCCAATGCATTCTTTGAACAGTCCATTATAGACTTGCGTCAGGAACAGCAGGATATGTATAACCGCACGATCAAGACAAGTATTCTGGGGGCCATTGCCATCTTTGTGATCATCGGCATCAATCAGATTCTGTTCCAGAATAATGTAATACGACCGATCAAAAGGTCTTCTCGTGAACTGCAGCAGATGGTCGATGATATCAATGAGAACAGAGCTGACATGAACGGCCGCCTTACCACCCGTACCCGGAGCGAGCTTTCCATACTGATCGGCGGAATGAATAACTTTCTGGATACGCTGCAGGATATTATCACCAAAGTGTCTGACAGTACCAGGGCGCTGGCAGAGTCCAACAGCCAGATCGTCACCATGGTTAATACTGCCAACACAAATATTACGGAATCCTCTGCTGCTTTAGAGGAACTCGCCGCTAACATGGAAATGGTCTCCAATACTTCTGACGGTATTCAAGGTACCATCGGGGATGTCAAGAATCAGGTAGACATTCTCTGGAATGAAGCAAACAGCGGCTCTCAACGAGCCGTCCAGATATCCAATGCCGCCAGAGAAATGAAGGAACATATCACTAAAGTCAAACGCCTTACGGAAAACAAAATCCGTGAGATTACCGAACTGCTGAACCGTTCCATACAAGACAGCGAAAAAGTAAACAAAATCAATACGCTGTCAGAAACAATCATGGATATCGCCAACCAGACTACTCTTTTGTCACTGAATGCTTCCATTGAGGCTGCCAGGGCAGGAGAAGCAGGCCGTGGTTTTGCCGTGGTAGCCGGCGAGATCAATTCCCTCGCTGACAACAGTGAAAAAACGGCACAGGACATCCAGCATATCAATCAGGAAGTCATCAGGGCAGTCCAGGAATTAGCCGACAATACTTCTGAGGTTCTGGAATATGTCAACAGCAACGTGCTCAAAGACTATGATCAGTTTGTGGATGCGATGGATGAATATGTAGACAATATGGAAGCATTCCATACGATCCTGCTGGACTTTTCCAACAGTTCGAAGGGATTAAATGACAGCATGGGGAATATCATTCACTCTGTCGGCTCCATTACCAACGCCATGAGCGAAGGTTCTGAGGCTGTCAACCTTTCCGCTCAGAATGCAGTCAGTCTGGTGGACAAAATGAGTGAAGTCCAGAGTGCTGTAGATGTGTGCCGTGGAGTAAGCAATGCACTGGAACAGGAAATCAGGCATTTTTCGACTGATCATATATAAAAAGCAGCGTTGTCGTTGTACCCTGATCTTTGCGTCCGCGCCTTTCTGTATTGACGGAAAGGCGCGGACATTTTATGCATAGACATGCCGAAGAAATGCCGCTGCCGCTCTACCTTCCTCCGCGTCGTAAGTATAGCCAAGCCCTTTTGCAACATACCCCGTTGCACTGTCGAACAATTCGCACATAACAAACACGGCGGACCAGGCTTCCTCTATATCCTTGCCGAAATAAGTGTCCAGATACCGCTGATACTCTTCCTCTCCGATCCATCTGTGTATATATTTCGCAGACTTCCCGACACTCACACGAAAATCCGTAATAATACCCGCTTTCCAGGTCAGCATTTTTTCGAGCTGTTTGCGCACGACAAAATTCGTCATGTCCTGCACATAAGACATCTCCCTTCGCCATAAACCCTTGGCAATGTTATTGCTGCACCACCAGAACTCATTCACACACGCGCGAAACTGCTCCTGGGACGGTTTCTTCACCCAATGGCTCTCATCCGTAGCTTCCGGCACTTCAGGCAGAATATTTTCCTTATCCAGCAAAATCCTGCATAGAGTATCATCGTGTATATGTTCTCTCGCATATGAGACAGTCTGCGCCGTAAGGTCGATCCTGACGCCGTCGTCAAACTGCATCAGCCAGCCGTACGAGTTCTCCGGAGCACTCGGATAATCCGGATGCTCGTCCGGATACTGCATGTACAGGATATTTCCAAACCTGCCGATCCACGCTTTGTCTTCTATAAAAGGTTTTGTGTCCTCCACCACGAACACGATATCATAATCCTGAAATATATCTTTCGGCACATTGGGGTTCGTCCTCGAACCGTTCATATACACCGCAAGTATCCTGTCGTCTGCATTTGCTATGTCTGTGAAAAGCCGATACATTGTTGCTTCATCACGCATATTTAATCTCCTGTCGTCTAAACCGGCAGCTTTTTGATTCTGTCAACCGCCTCCACTGTGTTCTCGTAACTGCCGAATGCCGTCAGACGGAAGTAGGTCTCGCCGCTTGGACCGAAGCCTGAACCCGGTGTACCGACCACATTGGCATTCTCTAATAAGTAATCGAAAAATTCCCAGCTTGTCATCTGATTCGGCGCTTTCAGCCAGATATATGGCGCGTTCACACCACCGGATACGCTGTATCCCGCTGCCTTTAAGCCCTCTAAAATATATGCCGCATTCTTCATATAATAGGCAACCAGTTCTCTGGTCTCGCGCCTGCCGGCCTCACTGTACACCGCCTCACCGGCTCTCTGCACAATATAGGGCGCACCGTTATATTTGGTACCGTGACGTCTCGCCCACAAAGCATGTAAGGATACATCACCAGCTTTTAACTCTTTCGGAATCACTGTAAAGCCCAGACGCACACCGGTAAATCCGGCATTCTTGGAGAAAGAACGAAGTTCGATCGCACAGGTTCTCGCTCCCTCGCACTCATAGATCGTATGCGGCACATCTGCTTCCGAAATATATGCCTCATACGCCGCATCGTAGATAATCACGGAACCGTTCCGGTTGGCATAATCCACCCACGTCTGCAGCTGTGCCTTGTTGATGGTAGAGCCTGTCGGATTGTTCGGAAAACACAGATAGATCAGATCCGGCACTTCCTTGGGCAGTTCGGGTGCAAAATCGTTCTCCGCCGTACACGGCATATAGATCACATCGCTCCACCGCTCTGTCGCCGCATCGTATGTACCTGTTCTGCCGGCCATTACATTCGTATCCACATAGACAGGATATACCGGATCGCATACCGCGATCTTATTATCCAGTGCGAAAATCTCCTGGATATTGCCGGAATCGCACTTCGCGCCGTCTGATACGAAGATCTCATCCGCCTCGATCTGACATCCTCTCGCCTTGTAATCGTTATCCGCAATCGCACTGCGCAAAAATTCATATCCCAGATCCGGCGCATAGCCCCGGAACGAAGCGGCATCCGCCATCTCATCTACCGCACCGTGCAGTGCGCCGATCACCGCAGGAGAAAGCGGCTGTGTCACATCGCCGATCCCCAGTCTGATGATCTTCTTATCCGGATTCGCCGCCGTATAGGCATTGACCTTTTTTGCAATCGTCGAAAAAAGGTAGCTGCCGGGTAATTTCAAATAATTGTCATTAACTTTAACCATAATTTAACCTCATTTCCGCGCCGCTTTTGGCTCAAATTGTTCCCGCAGGCACATATCCCGCAGTTGAAAATTTTAGATTTCGCCTTCAAACACCGTAGTAGCCGGTCCCGTCATATAGACCAGATTCGCCTCCCGGTCCCATGTGATTCCGATCTCACCACCTAATAGTTTAACAGTAACCTCGTTATCCGTCAAACCATTTAGTATACAGGCAACGACAGTCGCACAGCAGCCCGTGCCGCAGGCAAGCGTCTCTCCCGTGCCCCGCTCCCAGACGCGCATCTGTACGGTCTGTCTGTCCAGAATCCTGACAAATTCCGTATTGATCCTTTTCGGAAATCTCTCATGATTTTCAAAATACGGACCAATCCTGTCAATCTCCAGATTCGTCACATCATCTATAAACACAACCGCATGCGGATTCCCCATTGACACGCATGTCATTTTATATTCTTTTCCCTGTACAATAATGGGAGTATTTATGACATAATTATCACTTCCCGTTCTGTGCGCCGTCTCCCGCATTACTTCCCCATCTTTCTCCGCGCACACATCAGACATGCTCTCCACGATCACCGGAATTTTCTCCGCCGCCAATTCCGGCGCGCCCATATTCACTCTTACGGAATCCACCTTTCCCTCTTTCAGAAAAAGCTGCAGATACTTCGTCTGTCCGCAACTTATGACGCTTATGTCGGTTTTATCCGTCAGTCCTTTATCATACACGTATTTTGCCACACAGCGAATCCCGTTGCCGCACATCTCCGCGCGGCTTCCGTCTGCATTATACATCTCCATCTCGAAATCCGCCTCCCCGGAGGGGTTGATAAAGATTACGCCGTCACCGCCGATGCCGAAGTGTCTGTCGCTCAGGCACCGCACCAGTTCCGGCTTTTCCTCCCGGGAAATCCTTTCTGTAAATCCATTGATATAAATATAGTCATTACCGCACCCGTGCATTTTCGTGAATTTCATGATAATCGCCCTGCCTTTCCATAACTGTGTGAAAGAATCTTTCACACGCTTTCTTGCCATGTCATTTGATTTATACTGCCGTGAAAGCATTTTCTGCAATGGCACTTTTTCATATCATATCACATCTGGTAACAGAACGTACACATTTCTTACATTATACTCTGCAAAAAGGTAACAGTTCAGCCTTCGGCTCCACTGTCACGTCTGATGCACACAAAATGCTCCAAAGTCGCATTTTGGCGCCTGCACAACTCGCAAAATCGCATACAGAGCGATTTTACTCGCGGAATAGTGCCAGGCTGAACTGTTACGCAAAAAGTGCCATATCAGGAGCAAGCTTTATTATGCGGGTCTTTGCAAAGGAAAAAGCGGAAACAGCTTCTTACACACCGCCGTTTCCGCTTTCCGTCACACTGTATTCATGTTGTGTTGGCACCGGTCAACCGGCTGCCGGCTGTCCCATACCAGCTTTAAAATACATGATTCGCTTTCAGGACCCCGATCACAATAACCGCCGCCAGTGCGATCAGGCAGATCATAATGAACCGATCCACAGACCGGACAGAGATATCCGGCAATTGATCATATATTCCTTCAAACGCACTACCGCCGGACTGCCTCGCCGGCTGTTCTTCCGCCGGCTGCTCCGGCATTCCTTCGGCTTGCGCCTCTGCCGGCATTGTTTCCGGCTCTGTCTTTCGATCTTTTTCCATAACGGCCATCCTTTTTCTGTTTCCGTTTATCGAAGAATCGCTCTTCTGAGAAAGCGCGGATATTCTTCTTACTTCTTCTGCAGATATTTCCTTAAGTCAAGTGCAACTGCGATCACGATGACAAGACCCTGTGCGATATATGTATACGCCGGATCCACACCGAGGAACTGCAGACAGATCTTCAGGATCTCAAATACCAGTACGCCGATCAGGATACCGCCTACCCGGCCCACACCACCGTTAGCGGATACGCCGCCGATGGTACACGCTGCGATAGCCTCCAGCTCATAACCGTTACCTGTCGCTGTGGAAGCACCGCCGGCTTTCGCACCTACCAAGAAACCTGCCAGCGCATACATACAGCCTGCCAGAATATAAATACGAATCAAAGACCCCTGTACGTTCACGCCTGCGACCTGCGCCGCATTCTCATTGCCGCCGATGGCGTACATATACTTACCGTGACGCGTCTTGTTATACAGGAACCAGAAATATGCACCTACCACTACGGCAAAGATCATCAGGTAAGGAATCGGTCCCAGAGAACCACTGGCTACCGTCAGGTAGCTGGTCTTATAACCGCCCATAGGCTGATTGTTGGTAATCAGAGAACAAAGGCCATAGATAATCGTCTGCATACCCAGCGTGGCGATGAAGGGCGGAACCTTCAACATGGAAACTACCACACCGTTAATGCCGCCAAAAACGCCCATGATGACCATAACGATAACAAGAGCCACCGGCCACGGAATATCCGGCATCCACGGGAGCATACGTGCGGAATAATCCACACTCTGCAGCAGCATAGCCGAGAGACAGGCCGCCAGACCTACCGCACGTCCTGCGGAAAGATCCGTACCTTTGGTGATCAGACAACCCGACACACCACAGGCGATAATAAATCTGGGAGATACGTTTACAACCAGATTTTTAAAATTGTAAACAGTAAAAAAGTTCTTTGTCGTAAATCCCGTCAGAATAGCCAGCAGCGCGATCAGGATGATGATCGCGTTATTGGATACAAATTTTTTGAAATTAAATGATTTTTGCATGATAGTGATCTCCCTCCTTATTCAAACTGAGTCGCAAGCGCCATAATATTTTCCTGATTCGCCTCGCTGCCGTCAATAAATCCGGTCACACGGCCGTCGCACATGATCATAATGCGGTCTGACATACCGATCAGTTCGCTCATCTCGGAAGATATCATGATGACACTCTTACCCTGTTTTGCCATCTCAGCAATAATACAATAGATCTCATATTTGGCTCCCACGTCAATTCCACGGGTCGGTTCGTCCATGATAAAGACATCCGGGCTGTTAGCCAGCCATCGGCTGATCAGCACCTTCTGCTGGTTACCGCCGGAGAGCGACTGTATCTGTGTCTTGGAAGACGGCGTCTTGATGGAGAGCTTGGCCACGTTCTCCTGTACCAGGTTCTCGATCTTGGCATCATCCAGCATAAATCCGCCGATCAAATACTGATTTAAGGATGCGATTGAGACGTTATCCGCAATGGACAGCACACCCAGAATACCCGTAGCACGCCGGTCCTCGGTCAGCATCGCAATGCCGTTGTTAATGGCATCCTTGGGCTGCGTGATCTTGATCTCCTGCCCTTTATAAATGATCTTACCGGCCGTATGACCCCGCAGTCCGAAAAGACCTTCCATCAGTTCTGTACGCTGCGCGCCCACCAGTCCTGCCACACCCAGTATCTCACCTTTACGCAGCTGGAAAGAAACATTGCGGAAGCTCTTGGGATTAATAGAAGTGAAATCTTCTACCTCAAAAACCACATCACCCGGCACATTCTCACGTGCAGGATACAGTTCGGACAATTCGCGTCCAACCATCTTCGTGATGATGAAATCCGTGGTCAGCTCTTTCGCAGACCAGGTTCCGATATACTGACCGTCTCTCATGATGGTTACTTCATCACTGATGCGCAGGATCTCGTCCATTTTATGACTTATGTAGACAATGGAAACACCTTTGCTGCGCAGTTCGTTGATGATCGTAAACAGCGCTTCCACCTCTGCCGCCGTCAGGGATGAGGTAGGCTCATCCAGGATCAGCACCTTACAGTCTGCCGAAACGGCTTTTGCAATCTCCACAAGCTGCATCTGGGACACAGAAAGACTACCCAGTCTGGCTTTCGGGTCGAAATTCAAATGAACTTCTTCCAGCACTCTGGCAGCATCCTCATACATCTTGTCATGATCTACCACCGAAATCGGGCCAACCCTCTTCATGGGATAACGTCCTACATAAATGTTTTCACCGATACTCCTTTCCGGAATCGGCTGCAGCTCCTGATGTACCATGGCGATTCCGCGGTTCAAAGCGTCCAGCGGACCTTTGATCTCAACCTTTTCGCCCTCGTATATCACTTCACCTTCATCCATGTGATAAATCCCGAACATACATTTCATCAAGGTGGATTTCCCGGCACCGTTCTCACCCATCAGGGCGTGAACCGTACCCGGACGCAGATTCAGCTGGGCGCCGCCAAGCGCTCTGACTCCCGGAAATGTTTTCACGACATCATGCATTTCCAAACGATACTCTGACAATTTGATAACCCCCTTCGTTACGATTAAGATAACAAAGAAGTGCGTGCGCCAATGCACACGCACTTCTCAATGATTCATATTTCCGTATCATCCTGCGTCTGCCCCTTTGGCAGTACCGCCTGATTGTTTTACTTCCGAAATTACTGGAAATCAGCTACGTTATCCGGAGTAACTTTTACATAGTCAACGTAGATGGACTGCTCACCTGCCGCATAAGTCTTGCCGCCTAACAGATCTTCCATAGCCTGAACAGCTCCTGCTGCCTGACCCTGTGCGTCATTTAAAACCGTACCTGTCATGTTGCCGGATGCAACTTCGTTCAGCGCCGCGTCAAGTGCGTCAACACCTACCAGATAGATGTCCTCGTTAACTGTACGGCCTGCTGCCTGAATCGCCTGCAGTGCGCCGATTGCCATATCGTCATTGTTACAGAATACTACTTCGATGTCATCGCCAAACTTGGCCAGATCGTTCTGCGCGATCTCCTGACCTTTGTTACGATCCCAGTCACCACGCTGTAAGTCAAGTTCTTCCACTTCGATTCCGGCGTCTGTCAGTGCCTTGACAGAAAACTCTGTACGATACTGTGCGTCAACGTTCTCCGGATCACCCTGGATCATGATATAGGAAACTTTGCCGTCGCCATTGATATCACCTTTGTTCGGTGTATCCAGAATCAACTCTCCCTGCATGGTGCCGGACTGACGCGCGTCACATCCCACATACACAAGCTTGTCATATGCGCTCATCTGCTCTGCCGTAGGCTCACGGTTGATCAGAACCGTCGGCACACCTGCGTCCTTAACGGTTGCAATGATCTGATCTGCCGCGGAAGTCATAACCGGGTTGATGATCAGTGCATCAACGCCCTGTGCGATGAAGTTGTTGATCTGGTTGTTCTGCTCAGCCTGATCGTTCTTACCATCCATAAATGTTACGGTGTAGCCTTTGCCTTCCAGAATCTCCTGCAGTGCATTACGGTAAGTTGTCATGAATGCGTCATCAAATTTGTAAATGCAGACACCGATGTTGCCGCCTGCTCCTGCTGTCTCTGCTGCTGCATCCGCAGTATCAGCCGCTGCATCTTCTGCCGTGTCCGCCGCAGGTGCCTCTGCCTCAGGTTCTGCTGCAGGCGCTTCTGCCTCAGGTTCTGCTGCAGGCGCTTCTGCCTCAGGTGTGGAACTTGCCGGTGCGGAAGAATCATTGCCGCACGCTGTCATGGATAATACCATCATGGATGCCAATGCTACCGCGATCACTTTCTTTAATCTCATAGTTACAAATCCTCCCTTATTCTGCCCTTTGGGCGTTTTTGTCACTTTTTGCCATATTGTACAATTTATTTTGCACATATTGACTGCTGACGAAGTCATTGTAACCGATTTTATTCGCAAACTCTATAAAAAATTCTTCGAAAATTTATGGATTTTCTTCGAAATTATGAATTAATATTTCCTGCGGTGTCCAGAAATACTTCTGATCGGTCAGCGGATATTCCTCCGGCGGCACTTCTTTCAACGCACAGCTTGCCGCCAGTTCCACGATGGCGCTGGCATAAAGTTCCTTGTTGGCAGAGACTGTTCCCAACAGACTGCCGTTTTTAAGTGCCTCCAGCCCCTGCGTCGTACCATCGATACCGATCACGTTGACTCCCGTGACCTGCGCGCGTTCCATCGCGTCTATCGCACCCAGCGCCATATCGTCATTGTTGCTGATGACCAGATCTATCGTATCCGGATACTCCGCGAGCCACTGCTCCATCAGCGCCGATGCCTGACTTCGCTCCCAGTTGGCGATCCCGCCTGTGATCTTCTCAATCGGCACCCCGCCGTCTTTCAGCGTCTGCACAGACCATTCCGTCCGGATCAGAGAATCCTGATGACTGGTCTCTCCCTCCAGCATCACATAGCTGACTACCCCGTCGCCGTTTAAATCAACCGCTTCTGGCTGTTTTGCGTACAGATCCACCACCATTTCGCCCTGAAGTATGGCCGTCTCTCTGGCATCAACTCCCACATAGTAGAGCTGATCCCAGCGGTTCATATCCTCCTCCACAGGCTGACGGTTGAAAAATACCACCGGCACTCCTGCGGTCATGGCATTATCGATCATTCCGGAAGCCTCCATACGGTCTACGGGATTGATGCACAGCACGTCACATTCCAGTGCAATAAATCGTTCCACCTGACTGTTCTGCGTATTCTGGTTTCCCTTCGCATCCTGAATGTCAAGTGTTACCTTGATCCCCTTCTCACGCTCATACTCCTTTGCTTTCTCTTCCATCATGCTGCGAAGATTGTTAATAAATGTATCATCCGCCCGATACAGGCTGACACCGATCCGCAGGGAACTCTTCTGTTCCTCTTTACCGACACCCTGACAGGCCGTCAGCAGCACGCCTGCCATAATCATATATACAAGCATCTGTTTCCATCTGCATTTCTTCCTACGCATCTTCCACCTCCCGGATTACTCAATAGGAAACAACAGCTTCTCGAAAGCCGGCTTCCGTAAGTCTTCCTTTTCAATGTAATAGGATTCGACTGTGACGGGCGAGCTTTCCGTCCCTTCCAGTACTCTCACCGCTTCCCGTACACTGATATATCCTATGCTGTAATCATCCGTCACACAGATGCCTGAAATATAGCCTCGGTCCAGCGCATTCAGAATCGGCACGGTAGCGCCTCTGCCATATAATCCGCAAACGCCCGCCGCCGCTTCGGCATAATCACCCAGCAGCCCTGCAGTCTCAGTCAATATCTCAGGATTTCCCGCCAGAAGCGCCACCTTCTCCTGTAATCCGGCCGCTTCCGGCACCACTCCGGAATCATTCTTTTCATCCCGCGTGACCTCTTCTGTCTTCCGTCCGTTGTCCGCAAGAACCTTCCGGGCGCCTTCGAGAAACAGCCGCTCCTGAGAACTCTGTTTCCCCGGATCCGTCAGGATCACCACCGGGCAGTCTGCAGGAATCTCGTCCAGCATCTCATGCGCAAGCCGGCTGCCCATCTCATCATAAGCAATGGCAATACTGCCTGAACCCGCCGCCGTTGCCGTATCCGGTCTTAAAAAGATCACCGGAACATTCGTCTGCACGCCGTATACCTGTTCCGTATCCGCCGGAACCACGATCATGGCCTCGACCCCGTCCTGCTGTTCCCGTTCCATCAGCTCAACCTGCTGGTCAGCATCCGCTTTTTCATATAAAGTAATAAAGTGGACGTCCACGTTGAACTCCATCGCCGCCTGATCCATACCCTTACGAAAATTACTGTAGTTATCGCTTCGGTCATCTTCTATAATAACAGCGATCTGATAAATTTCCCTCTCAGGCTCCCGGATAATCAGATCTGTGGAGCACATAAGGAAAAGAATCACCAGAAACGCCACATACGAAATAACCAGCCATCTCCCGCCTTTACTTATCATATCCGCTCCTTCTGCTCTGTTTCCGTGTAGAGTTTTGCCGGAAGGTGAATCCTGACCACTGTGCCTTCATCCGGCTCTGACTGAATCTGTAAACCGTAATCTTCACCAAAATATAACTTTATCCTCTCGTTTACATTCTTAACCCCGATCCCCGAGCCGCGTTTGGACGACACATGGTGCTTTTCACCCAGAAGCCCCGCAGCCTGCTCCGCCGTCATCCCCAGCCCGTTATCACTGATCCGGAACCACAGTTCGTCATCCTCCCGGTGTACTTCCACACAGATTTCACCGTCACCGTCCATAAATTCCATGCCGTGATAAATGGCATTTTCCACCAGCGGCTGCAGCATAAGCTTCAGACTGACCAGCTCCATTACGTCCTCCCCGGCCTCAATCGTATAGGTAAATTTATTCTTAAACCGCATCTGCTGAATCGTCAGATAGTTGCGCACATGCTCCAGTTCATCCCGCACCGTGATGATGCTTTTGCCCTTACTCAGACTAATACGGAAAAACCGTGCCAGTGCCGTCACGATTTTAACCGCTTCCTGTTTCTGTTCATTCTCGATCATCCACACAATAATATCCAGCGTGTTATAGAGAAAATGCGGATTAATCTGAGACTGCAGCGTGTCAAACTCACTTTTACGCTTGGACTCATGCTCTGTTACGATATCTTCCATCAGTGTCTTGATCCTCCCTGCCATGTCACCAATGGAACGGCCCAGATGCCTGATCTCATAAGACCCGCCCATATATACTTCCGTATCCAGATCACCCGCCTCGATCGCATTGACCGACTTCTCCAGCTTCTGAATCGGTATTGTGATTCTGGAAGAAATAAATGTGTTGGTGAGTACCAGAACCAAAAGAAATGCCGCCACCACAAACACTACAAACAGACGCATTTTCAGGTTATTCAGCGGCAGGCCTTTCTCCGGTGTGACGCTTAACAGCTTCCAGCCCGTGTATCCCACGGACTTTACGCTGACCTCCCGCCGCTCCCCGCCGTACCTTTCCTGATAACTGCCGTCCCGGTAGCCCACTGCTGTAGCAATATTCTCCTCCATCTGCCCCGTCTCAATCAACTGCATCTTGGGATGGTAGATCAGTTCCCCGTCATTGCTGATCATATAAAGGTATCCCTGATTGCCCAGCGTAATGTTCTCCAGTATCTGTTCCAGACTGCCGTAACGGATATCGATCAGCAGGATTCCCTGTTCCGTTGATGTGCCATGCGTGATCTCTACCGCCCGGGTCAGTGTGATGACCCACCGGTACTGATTCTCATTACTGTCAAAAATGTATTGCACATGAGGCGTCGTAAAATGCAGATTATCCGTTCTTCGCAGCGTATTGTCAAACCACTCTTCCTGCGTCACGTCCAGCCCCGTCTTTAAGCGCGCCGCCGGCACCGCTTCCAAAAGCTCGCCCTCTTTCGATAAAAGCGCAATATTGGCTATACTGTCTTTATTGTTATCATACAGCAGTGTGAGTTGACTGTTCACCGGCTCCGCACTTAGATCCGCATTCTTGATCACGCCGTAATAAACGCTGTCGGACAGTTTCATAATCGTGCGCAGATAGGAATCCACCGAGCGGTTGATCTGCCCGAGAACCGCCTGGTTCTCATCCTGCACGGCCAGCGTAAGCTGCCGGGACATCTGCAGATAGAGCACCACACCGGTCAACAGGATCACAGCCAGTGCACTGACTGTAAAATAAATAAATATCATATATCGGATACTGTTCTTCCTGCCCCGCCCCGTCGGCATATTCTGTCCCATACTTACCTCCATGTCAGAGCAGCTTGCTGCGATGACACGCGATGAGAAATTCGCGAAGGCAATTTCTCATCTGCGATCATGGCACATTTGAGGCTCTGACGCAAACTGCCGATTGAAAATAAGGTCATCAGACTTATTTTTCAATCTAACCTCCATGATTCCGCTCTGCTACTTTACGCTCTCTTGTCCGCCGCCGCGATATTTCGTAGGCGACACGCCATATTTCTTCTTGAATACATAGCTGAAATAATTCTGCTCCTGATACCCCACTTTCTGCGCAATCATATAAGTCTTGTCATCTGTCTCGTTCAGCAGTTCAGCTGCTTTCTTAAGCCGCACTTCCGTCAGATAATTGACATAAGACTGCCCCGTTTCTTTCTTGAATACCGTCGAAAAATACGCCGGACTCATATGCAGGTAGCGGCAGAGCATTTCCACAGACAGTTCCGGCTTAGCATAATGCTCCCTGATATATTCCTTCGCCTGATCCATGGCCCGGCGCGTTGTGTTGTCCCGCTCCCGGTTCATGGCCTCGTTCATACGGCACGCCACGGGAATGATCCGGTCTGCAAACTCCTCCCGCTTACAGATTCCCGCCAGCATGTCCTCATACTGTTCCTTCGAATCAAACATTTCATTCATATCCAGATCATACTGCTGCATCAGCCGGAACAGGCAGTTTGCGATCGACAGCATGTAGAGCTGATATTGTCTGGCGTGGACTTTAACATCTTCCATACAGACGGATAGCCGCCGCAGTATACCGTCAATGGTCTGCGCGGATCCAAACTTAATGGCCGCCGTCAATTCCTCCTCATCCTTCGCGTCAAGCCGCAGCTTCCCCCGGCTCACAGGCTCCACATCATTAATGTAGATGGTCTTGCCCTCACCAACAATAGCGCGGTATCCGAGCGCATCCACGGCTGACCGGTAAGCTTCCCCGATGTCCTGCAGCCTGTCGCAGCTGTGTCCCACGCCAATGGTAATACCCACTTCCAGAACACGTCTGCTTTCCTTACAGATATCATGAAACAGGTTAATCAGCCCCGTCTGTGTATTGTTCTCATCAATCGCGGCAATTACCGTGATTCCCTCCGGAGAGGTAAAAATTGTGCAGCGGCAGTATGTCTGCAGACAGTCCTCCACCAGTCCGCGCACAGAGATCGGAATCAGTTCCTGATGCATGGATAGTTCCTTCGTCTCGATCTGTTCCACCTGCCCCACATGAATGACTGCCGCCAGCCATTTGCGCGCATCCAGAATGGAAATGCCATACTCCTCAAACCGCACTGCCGCCGTCTCCATATCTACGGTTCCGTGTACCAGATTATTTAAGAACAACTCTCTGAGAATCGGCAGGCTTCCGAGATAGCTGCTGCGCAGAGAATCAATATTTCGTCTCTGTTCGATCTCTTCGTCCAGACTGACCCGTATCCTCTTTAAAATCACCGAAAGCTCTTCGCTGTTGACCGGTTTCAGGATATATTCTGTCACATTCAGCTTAATCGCCTGTTTCGCGTATTCAAAATCATCATATCCGGAAAAGATCAGAATCTTCATGGACGGATATTTTTCTCGAATCCGGGCTGTCAGCGTCAGCCCGTCCATATAAGGCATACGGATATCTGTGATAACCACATCCGGCTCCCATTGTTCCAGTTTCTCCAGTGCATCCTCACCGTTTTCCGCATCACCCACTACCGTAAATCCCAGTTTCTCCCAATCCATATTGCGGATGATCGCCTTGCGGACCTCTTCTTCATCATCTACCAGCATAATACGATACAGACTCATGATACCCCCGTCATTTCCCGGCTTTTTTCGTCTGTGGACAGACAGATTCCCAATTGCTCCCTAAATCCTTCTCTACGCCGCAGAACCAAGCTTTTTCATTTATAATTTATCATATACTATCCGCAATTTTTTTTCAAACCATTCCAGAACATGAATAACCCGAAAACCAAAGCAGCAAAAGGAGTAATATCTTAAAATCAAAAACGGTGCAACACATCCGTTACACCGCATCCGAAATTTAAAAATTTTTATATTAACCTCTCATCATCGCCAGTATCATCTGCGCTGTCTCCACCATGTTCGTACCGCTGTCCATACTGCATTTCTGGATGTATCTATGAGCTTCCTCCTCCGTCATGTGATTCCGGCTTATCAGGACCTCCTTGGCTTCCCTGACCAGTGCTTCCTCCCCGGCATTACGCTCCTTAGGTCTCGCCTTTGCCCTCCGCCTCCTGCGCATGATCGTCTGGCTCATCATATCCACGGTATTGATCAGATCGTGCACCTTAAGCGGCATGGCGAGCGATACAATATCATCGCGGCGATATTCGTTTAATACCGCCTGCGAAGCCATAAAAAGCATATCAAATCCTTCCGGAAGGCAGTCGTGCAGCTCTGTATATATCATGTCCGTCATCCTATATCCACATATGACAATACCGTCATTTAAATCGTGAAGCTGACTCAGGCACTGCGCGCCCGTGGAACAAACCGCCGTTACCTGAAAACCGTTTTTCATCAATACGCCGCGAATACCCCGGGCGTCCTCTATTTTCGGCAGAACCACGATAATATTGATCACACGCTCACCTCCCGTCCTGTAATCTATGTCTGACGTGAAAATTAAATATTATTCAGGTATTCATTAACCTCCCAGTCGGTCACCTGCATACGGTAGCGGAACCATTCTTCCTTTTTAGCCTTGATATACTTACGGTAGGCATGCTCGCCAAGCACATCCTTAATAAAATCATCCGCCTCCATGTTGTAGACCGCTTCAATCAGCGTACCCGGAATTTCCTCGATTCCGCTGGCTTCCTTTTCCTCATCCGTCATGCGGAAAATATTGCAGTCCACACTGTCCGGCGGCATAATCCTGTTCACGATGCCGTCCAGACCGGCACGCAGACAGACAGCCAGTGCCAGATAGGGGTTGGCCGATGGATCGGGACAGCGGAGTTCAATTCTCGTCCCCTTACCACGCGCCGCCGGAATGCGGATCAGCGGGCTTCTGTTGGTTGCACTCCATGCGATGTAGACCGGCGCCTCATACCCCGGCACAAGTCTCTTGTAAGAGTTGACCAGCGGATTGGTAATGGCCGTCATCCCTTTCATATGCTTCATGATACCGCCGATAAAATAATATGCTTCCCGGCTCAATCCCAACGCATCACTCTCGTCCGCAAAAATATTTTTTCCATCTTTGGACAGGGACATATTAATGTGCATACCTGACCCGTTCACGCCGAACTTCGGCTTCGGCATAAATGTAGCGTGCAGTCCATGCCTGCGGGCGATGGTCTTCACCGCCAGCTTGAATGTCATAATATTGTCCGCCGTGGCAAGCGCCTCGTCATACCGGAAATCGATCTCATGCTGCGCCGGGGCAACCTCATGGTGGGAAGCCTCAATGACAAATCCCATATCCTCCAGCGTCAGTACCATATCCCGTCTGGCATTTTCCCCGAAATCCATCGGTCCTAAATCAAAATACCCGGCTTTCTCATGGGTAATCGTGGTTGGCATCGCATTTTCGTCCGTATTAAACAGGAAAAATTCACACTCCGGTCCTACCTCGAAGGTATAGCCCAGTTTCTCCGCCTCTTTGATCGCACGTTTCAGAATATAGCGCGGATCTCCCTCGAAGGGCTGTCCGCTTGGTCTGTACACGTCGCAGATCATCCTTGCCACCTTGCCCTGCTGCGGTCTCCACGGGAATATTTCCAGCGTACTGAAATCCGGATACAGGTACATATCGGATTCCTCGATTCTGGCAAACCCCTCGATCGAAGAACCGTCGAACATGCACTCGTTGTCCAGTGCTTTCTCAAGCTGGCTGGCGGTGATCGCCACGTTTTTCAGATTGCCGAATATATCCGTAAACTGCAGACGGATAAATTCCACATCCTCTTCTTCAACCAGTTTTATAATATCTTCCTTCGTGTAATTCTTTCTCATGTGCTGCCTCCTCTTTCCTTTTCTATCAATTACTTGTTAAATGTATACTTCTTATTAGTTGGTCATTCAGTCCCGCACACGCACACAAGGGCATTCTTATCCTGTCATAAGAACGCCCTTGTTCCGTAATATCATATCAGTTGTTCTGTGCCTTTGTCAAGACGGGAATTGTGACTGCAGACCACAGTCTGACTCCCCTGTACATGCAGCAAATTTTACAGACTGTTCCCTGCCCTCAGTTTCTCGTTTTCTGCAAGAAGCTGCTGAATCTGTGCCTCTTTTTCCGAGATAATCTGATCACGATTTGATAATTCCTTTGCGTAACTCGTGATTGACTCATCTCGCTCCGACAGTTCTCTTTCATATCCCGCGATTGACTCATCTTGCTCCGATAGTTATCTTACAATTATAATTTATCATCCCATCTATAGAAAAAATATGGTCGTTATATCGTTACCATTGTCATTTCTTCCATATGTAGTGTATACTATAGGCTATATTAGAGACCAATTGCCACATATTGTGTTGTGCAACTTTATTTGCGCTGCCCGGAATATTATGCGGAGCAAAGAAATCACTCTGATACGGAGGATTACCATGCAAAAAATCATGATCATCGAGGACGATCCCGCAGTGCGGGAGGAATTGTCCCTTCTACTGAAAAATGAGGGCTACCATCCAATCCCTGTCACCGTCTTTCACAATATTGCACAGCAGGCCGCCACGGAAATACCCGATCTGATTCTACTGGACTTAGGACTTCCGGAGCAGGACGGCCTGTCTCTATGTGCCGATCTGCGCCAAAGCAGTAATACGCCTGTCATTTTTGTCACCAGCCGGAACTCTACGGCGGACGAGCTGTCGGCACTCAATATGGGCGGCGACGATTACATTACCAAACCTTACAATATCCCGCTGCTGCTTACCCGGATCAAAGTCGTACTGCGCCGAAGCAGCCCGAAGGGGGACACGGCTTGCCCGGCATACGGCGGATTGCAGTTAAATCCTGCCAGGGGTACCGCCATGGCAAATAATCAAATCGCTGAACTGACGCGCAATGAGATTCAAATTCTGGCTCACTTAATGAGTCACGCCGGAGAGATCGTTTCCCGCGCAGATCTGATCGAAGCCTTGTGGAACAACAAAATCTACATTGATGACAACACCCTCAGTGTCAACATCACGCGCCTGCGAGGCAAGCTGGACGAACTGGGGCTTCCTGACTATATTAAGACACGGCGCGGACTCGGATATCAGCTTTGATATTTCCGGCGCTTTTCATCACGAAAACTGCTCTGACATGCGCTTAAAAACAGCGCAGAAATGAGGGAAAATATGACTTTTCAAGAATTTCTATCCGACCGGGCGGGTAAAATCTTATTGGAAATACTCATCCTGGGGGCAATGTCCGGTTTTCTTCTTGCCACCGGAACAACGCCCGATATCATTATTCTTCTGCTCATATTCTCGTGTCTGATTCGCACGACTGTGTTCGCCATCGACTTTATCAAATGCCGTTCCCGTCTGGAAGAACTGCAAAGTATTATGGATGGTCTGGATCAGAAATACTTGTTTGCGGAATGTGCACCGCCGCCGAAAACCGCCTTTGAGCGCCGGCTTTTTGCTCTCATACGACGCTCCTGTCAGTCTATGACCGGGGCAGTCTCTGACGCGCAGGCCGCAGGCCGGTCGTATCGGGAATATGTGGAAAGCTGGGTGCACGAGGTCAAATCACCCATCACCGCCGCCAGGCTGATCTGTCACAGCCTCGACCCGGTTCACGCACGCCGGCTTGCACCGGAACTTGCGCAGATCGAGGCGCATGTGGAGCGCGCCCTTTTCTATGCCAGAGCACAAAACCCGGAACGGGATTGCATAATCCGGGAATGCAGTCTTGCGCAAATCATATCGGAAACCATCGACACTTACCGCACACTGCTCCTGCAGAACAATATGTGCATTGAAACCGAAAATCTGGATCATCAAGTCTACACGGACAGCAAATGGACCGGTTTTATCCTCGGACAGCTTCTGCAAAACGCCGCCCGTTATAAAAAAACCGGCACCCCCTCAGGCGCTGCCCCGGACTGCGGCGCACCCTTGCAAATCCATAAAGCTGAACCTGTTTCCGCAGGCAAAAATGACACATCTGTCATTATCATATCCGCAGAACTTTCTGACAGACAGGAACTTATACTCAAAGTATCGGATAACGGGATCGGCATTCCCGCCCATGAACTGCCCCGCGTCTTTGACCGGGGATTTACGGGCAGCAACGGGCGCGTGAAGGGCGGCAGCACCGGCATGGGGCTGTATCTGTGCCGCAGACTATGTGGATTTCTTTCGATCAACATACAAATCGCTTCCACTGAGCATGAAGGTACCTGTGTAACGCTCTCTTTTCCCGCCAAAGCTTAAAATATACAAAACCGGAAATTCTTACAAAAATGTAAGGCAAATCCATATCACTTCGATACCATCCGTTCTGCTGTTGTTGTATGCTGACAGTATCATCAGGTCTGCCGGAGGCAGCCGGAAATGCGGGTCAGATTCCCGAATATTCCCCGGCCGCAGAACCGGACTTGTGTTTGGGTCGCGTACCTAAGAGTATTCCTTCGGAAAACTCTGCGCGGAACGCTTCGGAAAGGAGTACATTATGCTGCAAGTCAAGAACATCGAAAAATATTACGGCAGTAAAAATCACGTCACCAAAGCCTTAGACCGCGTCAGTTTTGATGTGGAAAAAGGTGAGTTTATCGCTATTATGGGGGCTTCCGGCAGCGGCAAGACCACCCTGCTCAACTGCATATCCACGATCGATGCGGTGAGCGCCGGAAGCATTGTCCTTGAAGGAACGGAAATCTCGGAACTTGCCGAGCGTGAACTCGCCCGTTTCAGGCGGGAACGTCTTGGCTTCGTCTTTCAGGATTTTAACCTGTTAGATACCCTGACCATCGAGGAAAATATCGGTCTTGCCCTTATGCTGAATCATTCTGATCCCCGCGTAGTGCAAAAACAGGTCACAGAAGTATGCGAAAAGCTCGGTATCACAGATATTCTGGGCAAATTTCCCTATCAGGTCTCCGGCGGCCAGAAGCAGCGCGCCGCCTGTGCCAGAGCCATGGTCGCGGGGCAGTCCCTGCTGCTTGCCGATGAGCCCACCGGCGCTCTGGACTCCACCGCCTCCAAGAATCTTCTGGAAATCATGACACAGATGAATCAGGACATGGGCGCGACCATTCTTATGGTCACCCACGACGCCTACAGCGCCGGCTATGCTTCCAGAGTGCTTTTCTTAAAAGACGGAAAAATCTTCAACGAACTGCTCCGCGGTAAGCGCAGCAGACCGGTATTCTACCGCGAGATCCTGAATGTTCTCGCGCTGTTGGGAGGTGATCTCAGTGATGTTATCTAAACCAAACACGCCCGATTGCGCAATCCGCACCGCCAATCCGGATCGGCAGAAAAATTCTCTGTCCCTTAAAATATCCTTTAGAAACGCCAGAAGACAGGCGAAGGATTATCTGGTCTATTTTGTCACCATCGTCATGGCTGCCGCACTGATTTATTCCTTCAACGGTCTGGTTTTTTCAAAAGAACTGCTGGAACTGTCCGTGCGTATGGCATACCTGCCCGCCATGATCGTGTTCGCCAGCGTCGTAGTGGTATGTATCATCGGCTGGCTGGTCAACTACACCACCGGGTTCATGCTGTCCAGACGAAGCCGTGAACTCGGAACCTACATGCTGATCGGTCTGGAACCGAAGCAGGTAACCGGCCTTTTTATGAAGGAAAACCTGATTATCGGCATAGCCGCCTTCGTGCCTGGAACACTCATGGGCAGTCTTCTTTTTCAGGCTCTGCGCGCAATACTTCTGACACTGTTCGGCATTTCCTATCATTTCCGGCTGTCCTTCTCTCCGAAGGCAGGTGGGCTGACGCTTGTCTATTTTGTGCTGATTTACCTTTTTGCCCAGTTAAAATGCAGGAAGCGCATCCGTTCCATGAAAATCCACGATCTCATTTATTATGAAAAAATAAATGAAGATGAAGTCATACAGAAAAGCAGCCGTCGCCGCAGGATCTTTGTGATCTCCATCGTATTTGGTATTATGGGAACACTGCTTCTCATGGTCGGGAGCACCATTCCCTCTTTTGCAGGCGCAGCCTGTATTATCGTATTTCTCTACGGATTTTTTATCAGCTTTTCCTCCGGTGTTCCGGCCTGGTTTGAAAGCCGCCCGGAAAAGAAATACAGACGCCAGACGCTGCTCGTCTTCCGGACGCTCTCCGCAAAACTCGCCTCCATGGGTATCGTCATGGCCACCATCTCTTTACTGTTCACCGCCGTGCTGATCAGCCTTGGTCTGGGCATGCTCTTCAGCCGTATGTTCCATTTCCGGGCAGAGCAATGCTGTTTTGACTTGTTTGTCTCCGATACTGACATAGGTGTCGGCTTTGCAGAAACGGACAGCTTTGAGCAGAGAATTGACTGCACAGACGCAAATACAGACATAACTGCTGCCGGAAAATTTCGGGAATACGCTGACTATCTTCACACGAATCTGTCCGTCGCCGATGAATTACAATACCCCCTTTATCTGTCCGAAGACGGCGTTTTAACGGATTATCTGGAAGCAAACACACGCTATTCTTCGTTCTATGCTGCCGATATGGTAATGAAATACAGCGACTATGCCGCCCTTCGGGCAATGCTGGGCTACCCGCAGGCAGTCATGGAACCCGGACAGTACCTTGTGCACTGCATGCCCTGGCTGAAAAATGCAATCGAGAAATATTCGCTGTCGGCAGAATATGACACTTCTGTCATATATACAAAAGAAAAGCTTGCTCAGGGAAATGTCTATACAGAAATCTTCAATCAATACTTATGGGGCGGCAACGGCTACAATTTTATACTGATACTGCCGGATGACGTCGCCGGAAAGTATGCCATGCACAGTATATGCTATGCAGTCATGACCGATGAGGAGATACAGGAAGAACAATACTATGATCTGCGGGAAATTTTTTACCGGACAGGAACCAGCCATACAGGAATCTTCGACGTGGAAAACTATGGTACAATTGAAGCCAGATCACAAAAGAAAAGAGCCGAGGCTTCCGAAGTGGCAATGTTCGTCTTCCCGCTCTACTATCTGGCTCTGATCCTTACGATGACTACCGTGACGATTCTCACCATCCACCAGCTCAGTGAAATGAGCCGCTACAGGCAACAGTTTACGCTGCTTCGCAAGTTCGGCATGGAGCCGCGGGAAATGGTAAAAGCGCTGCGCGCCCAGTTCGCCGTCTATTATGCCATGCCTGCCGTTCCGCCGCTGTTTATCACCGTTCCTTTTATCCTGAACTTTGAAAACATCGTGGAACCGGAGATCATGACGGGCACCGGCGGGGCGCTTATGATCCTGGCCGTTACGCTGGGGCTGTTTGCCGCGGTCTACGCGGTTTATATCCTGTCGGCGTACACCGGCTTAAAACGCAATGTACTAGTGTGAGATGAAGTTGCTTTGCAACTTCATCTCACACAGGAGAATGCCTGAAATACGGCATTCTCCGCACAAATTTAAGATTCCGCAGCGTGGAATCATGGAGGTTAGTGTGTTCCTATAAAACAAGATAACCTTGCATAAACCGCAATGCCCCCACATAAACTGATAAAAAAGAATTTCTATGGGGATATTGTATGAGTTCCAAAACCAAAATCGTTGTGCTTCATGTAAAAGAGTTAATATATACCGGAATCTTTGCCGTGCTCGGTATCCTCTTCATCGTCCTGCTCATCATCATGTTCCTGCCGAAAGAGGAGAAAAGGGAAACCATGTCCACCGTGACGCAGACCACCTCCAACACCTACATACCCGGTGTATATACAACGTCTTTGATCCTGAATGACAATGTCGTGGAAATCGAAGTGACTGTGGACGAGAAAAACATCAACTCCATACGGCTCATCAATCTGGACGAAGCCGTAGCGACCATGTATCCTCTGATCCAGCCTTCCTTCGAAGATCTGGCAAACCAGATCATTGTCAACCAGAGCTTAGAGGGCGTCACCTATCCGGATGACAGCAAATACACCTCCATGATCCTCTTAGACGCCATCACCGCTTCGCTGGAAAAGGCGCTGGAAAATGAGGGGGATGAAATCGAGGCAGAGTAAACACCGCGTTCCTACAGTTCCTCCACCTGCTTCAGCCAGATATCCGCACAGGCGTCGGAAGGCATACGCAGGTCGCCCCGCGGTGACACCGCCACACTGCCGACTTTGGGTCCGTCCGGCAGACACGAACGCTTAAACTGCTGCGCAAAAAACCGCTTGTAAAAGGTTTTGAGCCATTTCAATATGACATCTTTGTCATATATATTCCGAAAAGATTCGCAGGCGATCCTGTATATCTTAGCCGGCTCAAAACCGCAGCGCAGCATGTAATACAGGAAAAAATCATGTAATTCATAGGGTCCCACAAGATCCTCCGTCCTCTGTGAGATGACACCGTCCACCGGCGGCAGCAGCTCCGGACTGACAGGCGTGTCAAGTACATCCAGAAGTGTCTTTTTCAATTCCTCATCACCACAGGTATCCGCATAATACTGCACCAGATGGCGCACCAGTGTCTTGGGTACTCCCGCATTTACGCCGTACATGGACATGTGGTCGCCGTTGTAGGTCGCCCAGCCCAGCGCCAGTTCCGACATGTCTCCGGTTCCGATGACCATACCGCCCGTGCGGTTGGCAATATCCATCAGGATCTGGGTACGCTCTCTGGCCTGTCCGTTCTCATAAGTCACGTCATGATCGTCTATGTTCTGCCCGATATCCCTGAAATGCACAGTCACCGCCTCTCTGATATCCACCTCACTGAGTGTTGCCCCCAGCGTCTTCGCCAGTTTGCAGGCATTGTCATAAGTTCTGTCCGTGGTGCCGAAGCAAGGCATGGTCACCGCCGTGATCTGTTCTCTTTGCAGTCCCAGCATATCAAAAGCCCGCACCGTCACCAGAAGCGCCAGCGTAGAATCCAGCCCGCCGGAGACGCCGATCACCGCAGACTGACAGCCGGTATGCTCATATCGTTTCTTAAGCCCGTAAGACTGGATCGAAAGAATCTCCTCACAGCGCTTCTCACGCTCCTCCTGATCGGACGGTACAAAAGGCTTAGCGCCGAACGTGCGCGTAAGCGTTGTCTCCTCCTCTTCCATATGAACCGGAAGAATCAGATACTGTTCCGGCCTCTGCGGCACAAAAGTGGACATCCTTCTCCGCTCGTGCCGCAGCCTGTGAATATCAAGCTCCGCATAAATATTTTCCGGTGTAAAACGCTTCGCCTGCGCCAGAATCGTACCGTTCTCCGCAATCATATTGTGTCCGCCGAACACCAGATCCTGGGTAGATTCTCCTTCGCCCGCGGAGGCATAGACGTATCCCGCAATCTGTCTGGCACTGGATGACTTCACCAGCATTTCCCGGTATACATCCTTGCCCACCGTCTCGTTGGAGGCCGACAGGTTCACCAGCACAGTTGCCCCTGCCAGCGTGTGCAGCGTCCCCGGCGGCAGCGGCGCCCAAAGATCCTCACAGAGCTCACATCCTACCGTCAGCCCGCTGATCGCATCCGCCTCAAACAGGATGTTTGTGCCAAACGGAATTTCTTCTCCCTCGTAGAAACAGCTCTCCGGCGTTTCATTGCCAGCCGTAAAGTGTCTCGTCTCATAAAATTCCGCATAGGACGGAATATATTTTTTCGGAATAAAAGCAAGCACTTCGCCGTCCTGCAGCACTGCCGCCACATTGTAAAGTTTACTGTCCTTTTCCAGAGGAAGCCCCACAAACACCAGCGCGTCGCTGCCCTGTGTGGCGTCCGTCACCGTGCGCAGCGCCTCTTTTGCCTGCGCCAGCAGCAGTTCCTGTAAGAAAAGATCACCGCAAGTATAACCGGTCAGACACAGCTCCGGAAAAACGATGATCTTCGCACCCTTCACGCATGCCTCCTCAATTCCTTTGCTGATTTCCTTCGCATTGTATGCCGGATCAGCCACCCTGATCTTCGGCGTCATAGCCGCCGCTTTGATAAACCCGTGTCTCATGTTAATCTCCATTCCGGAGCGTTTACGCGACGGGGCGACGCAAATTTCAAATTTGCGTCTGCCATCAAACAAATTTGTGACGCTCCGGCACAAATTTGCGTGTGAAAAATCAGCACATCAGTGTGATTTTTCACACTATTTCCATCTTTCTGTCAGCACCACAGCGGAACAGCGCGGCAAATGCCCTGTCCGTTCGCAGGCTGTCTCTACAGTCATTATCTGTGTATTTGTGATTTATATGCAGATGATACATTTTCATGTAATTTCCGGAACAGCAGACCCTCCAGCTGCAGACCGGCATCTCATTTCAACGATATACTCCGTCGTGCCCTCTTCTAATTTTTTTGCCCCTGTAACCGCAAATCCATATCTTTCATAAAAACGAACAGCACTTGTATTTTTTTCAAACACCCATAGATAACTGCATTTCTTCTGTTTTATGGCAAACTGAATCAATCTGCCTCCAATACCTTGATTTTCAAAAAAAGAATCTACATATAATTCTGTAATCCTTTCTCCTTCAATATGTAAGACACCCTTTGACAAACTCATCTTCATAAACCCAGATATTTTCCAGTTCCTTCGGGTTTTCAATATATCTTTTCGCCAGCGGATAGACTTGTATTTCACCGAAAGATACGCGGTCATTACTGAATATCCTTCTATAGTTCACGCGTTTAGTGAATACCAGAATTTCTGCTATTCTTGATGCATCCTCAACTGCCGCCTGCCGTATCACTTCTTTGTTCCTCCTGTCAGCCTCCGGTTTTTTACACTTCCGCCATGCCAGCATAGCTGGCACAAACAATCCATGCAGAGAATGCTGTTCTTTGGCATTCTCTTGTATGAAGCTTGAAAACACTTAGCAAGGTTCTTTCGCGCTTAGTGCTTTCCTTCATACTTTTCTACAATCCATATTCCCGATACAATACTAGAAGTGCCACGGCAAATACGCCGCCAGAATCGCCAGCACAACAGCCGGCAGCATATTCGCAACGCGCACCTTTTTACCCCAGACCAGATTCACGCCCACACAGAAAATCAGGACAGAGCCGATCAGGGACAGGTAGGAAACCGCCGTCTTGGTCATGACCGCTATGATGATAAAATCCAGAACCGTTTTTACCATGAGCGTGGAATAATCGTTTAACATACCATCCTGTATGGCTCCCACAATCGCCATTGCCCCGATACAGACGGTTAGAGACGATGTCACAAAAGCATTCACGAACCCGGAATCGCCGCTGTTCCCTGTCTTATGCTTCAACCACTCGCCGAACCGTTCGAACCCGTTCTCAATACCGGCCAGTTCCCCGATCACGGTCCCGGCCGCAAGACAAAGCACCACCAGCATGGACTTTCCGCTGGTGATCGTATCACCCTCTATCCTGAGCATGCCTTCCATGGCGCCGGCAATCGCAATGAACAAAACACTGATTCCGCAAGCCTTATTTAACGCTTCCTGTTGTTCTTCTTTAAATAATTTTCCTGTAAAATGTCCGACCAGACCGCCCGCAATAATACCGGCGCTGTTTATTACCGTTCCGAGTCCTGTCATTTGTTCACCTGTCAAGTTTTGTTTTCATATGATACAATTCTTCGCGATATGCACGATCGGAAAGCGCACGCTTCAGTTCATCGGTTCTTCCGTCATCCATAAGTTCTTTAAGTATTCGGGCCAGATCTTCACGGCCTTCTTCTCTTCCTTCCTCTCTTCCTTCTTCCCGCTCATTCTTGATATGCTTCTCTTCATCGTATTCAAAAATACTCACCGCTATCGCCTCCGCACGATTCTTACACAAAAAACCCGCAAGGATTCCGTTCCCGATACAATAGTTTACCGCCTGCTCCACAGCCTCCGGAAAAGGCATTATTCTGGCAAACGCCCTGACCTGTTCTACATACTGCGCATACTCTTCTAACAGGCGGCACGCCTCTAAAAGTTCCACATTATGTCCGAGATTAACATTGTAAACAGACACGGTCAGTTCCAGTTCCGGCTGTTCCAGCTGCTTTTCAAAAGCGTCCGACAACCGGAGTACCCTTCGTTCCGGCTGCAAATCCATACCATTGTAAAACACCACAAATTTGGGAGCCGGAATCCTGATCATCCGCCTGCCGTATAAATCCTCATCTCTGACCCTGCCCTGCAGCACGCTGCTTACATAAAACAGATCCCGTAACGGCATGTTCGGATTAACGGTTGACTGATGCTCATAGAGCAGCAACTCATGGGCGATTACAAAGGAAACGTCATTCTTATAGTTCATATAGACTGCATTTTCCAGCGTTGTGATCTCCAGACAATCCACATCTGCATAGCAAGTCCCATTCAGAGCGTTATACAGGCTCAAAAGGTTTTCCTTCTCTTTAAACAACATACGGAATATGGTGTCCTTATAGTTGCGTTGTACATTTTGTTTTGCATTAATCTCATTTTTCATCTGATGTCCTCCCTGTTGTCCGGCAGACCGTTTTCCGAAACATGGCTCGGAAACGTCCATTCGATGCAGGAGAACCGTTCCAGATCCTCCCGCTTCTGTATTTGTTCGTTGGAATCAAAGCATGGATTTTCTGAAACTTAGAATATAAATAGAAACCACTGATCTGTGTTAATAGAAAATATGCTTTTCATTACTATAGCACACGCTTGACGGAATTGTAAACATATTTTCCCTGATAATCATGAATTTCGTAAGGTCCTTAATCATTGTCCAACCTGCTCTGTCATAATCCCCCATCGGATTCGAAACCTGTCCACGAAAACAACTCTGCAGGCGCTATATGGTGTAGCTTCCATCGGATAAATCGTTTTACTTCCGTCTTTCATCGTCTCATATGTCCGCTCTACGTCTTCTTTCGTGTCGCACATAACCGTAAGAAAATTTGAATAGCAGGTCTGAAATTCCAGATCCACATGATCACTCATGATAATCCTCTGCCCACCGATCAGGAGCTCCGAATGATAAATGTAGTCCCCTTGCCCCGGCTCTAACAAAGAATTATACTGCGGGTCATCCGCTTCACCATATGTAATGATGCAGGTAATTTTTGCGGCAAAAGCCTTTTCGTACATCTGCAGCGCCTCACGGCAGTTTCCGCCAAAATTTAATGTGGGTACAATCTTCATACATTTTCTCCTAATAAAATATTACAGGCACTATATTGCCATAGTCCTTGCATGTAGTGTCACTATAGCGACGCTAACGCTTTTTGAGCGTCCACTTGTATTTATGTATTAATATACCTTTTTATCACGTCATCACTCCAGATATGAGCCTCTATATACCGTTCCGGTCCATATTTCCCATCATTGTTCCAATCCTGTGGGTACCCGTATTTCGCTATAATTCCCAGTATCTCATCATATGTATAAAGTTTTTTGCGATATTCCTTACCGTCATTTACTTTTGGGCTGAAAGTCGGGTGGGAATCTCCATATGTGAAAGAAATCGTGCTTTTATCAAATTCATTGATATCAATTTTAATAAAAGCGCTGTTTTCAAACCAGGAAGCCAGCCACAGGCTATGTTCAACCACCATGTAATGCGGCGACCGTCTTTGCATATTGCCGCCTTTTTTCACAAATTCACGTCTCAGAATCTCTTCATAATGATGCCTTAATTCCATATACCCTGTTGTTCTTTTGGCGCATTGGGTATCAGGCTTTTCTGAAGCAATATCTTCTAATATTTTCTTTGCATCTTCCATAGAAACATCTGACAAGTTCTGGAATGGCTTCATGGAAGCATCATAATAGTGGTATAAGTACATTTTTATTTTTTCTCCAAAATATCTCTGGCAAAACAGACCGCCCCTTCCAGTTTATCATAAGGCGGATAGTTTGGAATCTGATGATAGCCAAGCTTTGTGTATAAGGCATAAAAGATTTTCTGCGGTCCGCACCGCCCACAATACTGCTGTAGTAGTCTTCCGTAATCCGGTAAAATCTTTGAAAATCTTCATGCGTTCCGTCTGTCCAGATATGCTTTATCATATCCGCCACCTCCTCTCTCCTAAAACCTGTCCTGTTCCAATCCAAACCATCCTCCGCTGAGGAAATAAATATACGTAATCGGAAGCGCAACCAAATTCTCTCGCAGATACGTTTTTTTACCGATCAGGCAAAGAATCACACCCATCCCTCTCGACTTCTCCTGCACCTTATCAAGCACCGGATTGGCCGCACCCATATCGGCTTTAGGGTTGCCGGACATTTTAATTTCAACGGGATATAAAACTCCGTTTTCTTCTATGACGAGGTCTATCTCATTTTCTCCGGCGGCATTTTTATCCTTTCCCCGGTAATAGAAAATATGGAACTTATAGTCCATGCCTTCATTGGAATAGGATTTGAGGATTTCCGATACCATGAAAGTCTCAAACATGCTGCCTGCTACTGCCGAACACTTCAGCGCATCCGGTGTCAGCCATCTTGTCAGGTAACAGGCCAGTCCCGTATCCCTGAAATAGAGCTTTGGCGTTTTAATTGCTCTGTGCAGTGCGGCCGCGCTGTATGGCTGTAACAGAAACACAATCCCTGTCCGTTCCAGAATCGATATCCACATCTTGACCGTCGGCTCGCTTACGCCGATTTCGCCTGCAATATTTGCGTAATTTAACAGTTCGCCTGTTCTTGCGGCAACAGCCGTCAGAAACTTTGTAAAGGTAATGCTGTCCGCTGAAATCAACTCGTTAATATCACGCTCAAGATAAGTAGATACATAGGAAGAATAGTAATCCTGCCAGCCCTGTGATCGAGACTCTTCCGGCAAGGGATTCACTCATCCCTTTCATCAGCTCCGGTTTCTGAAAACCCGACAAAAGAAACATACCTCGTTCATCAGTTTCATCAACGATCTGCTTAATCTCTTCCAGAATACTGCTTTCTTTCTGAATCTCATCAATAAACAGTGGGCATGGATTGTTCAGGAAAAAAAGCCCCGGCTCTTCTTTCGCCTGCAGCCTCGTCAGCCGATCGTCGAAATTGGCCCTGTGATACTGTGAAAATTCATGCTTTACGAGCGTTGACTTTCCAACCTCTCTGGCTCCTGTGATAAGAGTACACTTGCTGTTTGAAACTCTGTTTTTTAATATCGGTGTGACTGCCCGTTCTATATATGACACACGTCGCCCTCCTTCGGCTGATCTAAAGTCTGATTTTATTTTAGTCATTTATGACAAATCTGTCAATTCTTTCCCCTACCGGTACAACACATAATCCTGCATCTCCTTCATAAACCCCGCCTGCTCCAGAGCTGTGCCGACAGCATCCGGATACTCCTTTACAACGATCCGTTTTACCGCCGGTAAGAGACCGCCCCGCTTAAAGTCCGCCGCAAAAAACCGCACACATTCTGCCACTGCTTCCGCGGACAGATCAGGTTCCAGAATCCGAAGCTTTTTTCCCTGCCGCTCCATCACCATGACGGGATTGCCGCCTATACACGCCACCGCCGTGCCGGGCACGCACACGAAACTTTTGCCTTCCTGATGGGGCAGTATTTTACCCCGGCACTGCGCCGGATCGACGGCATTCACCCAGATTGTTTTCCGTTCCGGATTCCGGAGCCTGCGGATTACGCTCTCGTAATCTTTTCCCCGGATGAACTGTGCACCCGACAGGTCCTTCACGAAATAGCCCCGCCTTGCCTGCCCGGTATACTCCCAGATCCGCAGCACCGACAACGCCTCCTGCCAGGAAAAACCGCATGCCATGACAGTCTCCTTACACAGAACCGGGCTGTAGTCAAAACAGGCTTCCAGCTTCTCTTCGACGGTTTTCTCCCGAACCGGCCTGACCACATCCCATCTTCCCGTCTGCAATGCTTTGACCCGCATATTCACACGCTGTCTTGCGACCGCCTTCTTCGTCTTCTCGCGGTCGATCCACTGCCGCATCGGCAGGAAACTGTCCGCATAGACCAGTCCTTTTTCCAGAAGGGATAAAAGCGTATCGTAGGGTGATTCACCGGGCAGCAGATTGTTCAGAGCCTGCATGAAACAGGCGCCGCGCTTTAAGATCGCTTCATATACGATCTGCTCCTTCTCCGTAAGAGTCGATGAGTCCTTCACATCTGCTTCCCAGTCGATCTCAGCCTGCGCGTCAAAACGCAGGCTGCCCTTTTCTTCCATATGCCAGAAAAGCCCGCCCGTGGCAAGGAAGCTGTCCAGCATGGATTCCCGGTAATTCCTCACCCGTCCGGGCAGAATGATCTTCTCCCAATAGTCTGCCTGAAAGGTCATGCCCGCATACTGCCGCAGGGTATTTTCCAGACATTCCGCCGCCGGTGCACCCGATGCAAGCCCGGAAAGCATGAGCGCCGCATAGTTTTCCGGCGGACAGGTCTGTACCTCTTCCCTTCTGTTTTTCAGGGTACGGACTCTGGCGCGGCTGTATAATTTCCCGTGATAATATATGCCGTCCTGCTCCGCCGCTTCCCCCAGCCGGCACAATGTCTCCAAAACCGCCTCTGCCGCCTGTTTGGTCCAGCCGTACCGTTCTGCCGTCCGGGCCGCATCCGCAGCGCCCCGGTAGCGGAGCATACGTCTGACGATGTGGAGCCGAGAGGAATCCTGCTGCCCGCCTTCTATATCGGGCTGCTCTGGCGCCCCCTCTTCCATTCCGGTCAGCGCCGCAGCATATTCCTCCTCCTGCTCCGCAGCGATCCAGAGTCCCTGTTCCAGATACAGAACCCGGCTCTCCCTCGCAAGACTGTCCAGCCATTCCACCGGAATATCCAGTTCGCCCGCCGCCAGGTCCCCTTCCGTCATCAAAAGGGAATGCAGCTGCTTCTCATCCTGCGGCAGTCTGCTGCGTTCCTGCACCTCCTGCAGTTCCAGGCTGCCGGGACGCACCAGATCCTTTTCTTTCTTTAACGCCTCTTCCACCGCTCCGTGAATGCCCCGCGGCGTGGGCGCATAATCGTACATTACCGCTGCTTCCTGACTCCACTGAAGAGGCAGCGACATGGGTGAAGGTGTCTCCGTGTAGATTTCCCTGACCCTTACCGCACCGCTGCGGATATCGTACAGAAGCTCCTGCACTCCTTTCACATCCCAGAGTTCCTCGATACATTCCCGTCTCGTCTCCCGGATCAGCGGGTGTTCCTGCTCCCGCACCACCTGCTCCAGCATTTCCGCGCTTCTTAAACGCTGCATCCAGAGGGGCTGCCGGCCGTTTCGGCGCACGCCCATCATCAGGGCACGACCGCTGTTATACCGGAAGGCCATATTGAAAAGAGGCGTCGCCGGCAGCAGAATCTCCAGCTTCCGCACACAGCCGTCCGCATCGATCCGCTCCAGAATCTTCTCCGGCAGGCTCTGTCTTCCGTATGAATACAGCAGAAATCCGTCCTCTTCGTCCACGCTGCCGATCTCTGCGTCCGTCAGCTCCCTGAGTGTCTGCGCCGCCAGAAGCGAAAGGGGCGCGTTGATCCGTCTGCCAAACACCGAGTGCACCATCACCTGACTGTTGCCCGCCGCGTCCTTGAAATGCTCCACGATGAGCGTCTGATGATCCGGCAGGCTTCCCGCCGCCCGAATCTGCCGCTCCAGATAGCCTGACGCCAGATTGGCGGCAGAATCGTCCAGCCCCAGGTCTCCCAGCGCCTCTTTCAGCTTGCCGTCTTCATAAGCTTGCTGCAGGGTGTAAAACATTCTGCCGAAAGCCTCTCCCGTCCGCTTATCTCTTCCTTTGATCTCCCCGTGCCAGAAAGGAAGCCTGGCGCCTTCCATCTGTGCCTGCGTCACCGTCACGGTATCGCGGCTGATATTGACCACCCTCCACGCAAAAGAGCCGAGGATAAAGCGGTCGCCCTTCTGGGATTCATAGACAAACTCCTCATCCACCTCTCCCAGCTTCACACCCTCCTGGGTCTTCACGGTATACAGTCCCTTATCGGGGATCGTGCCGCCCGCGGAGACCGCCAGCATTCTGCTGTAGCCGTCCCCTTCCACCTTTTCGTGTATCCGGTCGTACAGGACTCTGGGCCGCGCCGGGATATCCTTCTCATGTTCATAGTCCCCCGCCAACATGGACAGCACCGCCTTCACGTCTTCTCTGGTGATATGCCGGAAAGGCCATGCCCGGGGAAGAATCTCCATCACCTCGGAAAGCTCGTATCCTTTAAAAGCCGCCATAGAGACCAGATGCTGGGCCAGCACATCCAGACACTGCTGCGGCGGTTTCACATGCTCCACCCCGCCCAGCCTGGCCAGCTGCGCCGTCATCCCGCAGGACACGCATTCCGCCGCCGTTCTGGGAAAAAGATACATCACGCTGACCCGGCCCGGGTTGTGCCCTGCCCGGCCCAGACGCTGCATGGTTCCCGAAATTGTACGCGGGCAGCCCACCTGCAGCACCTGATCGATCTCCCCCACATCAATGCCCAGCTCCATGGAAGAAGTAGCGCATAAAAGCCGTAATTTTCCGTCCCGCAGATTCAGTTCCGTCTCCGCCCTCTGCTCTTTGGAAAGACTCCCGTGGTGCACTCTGGCAAACCCCTCGCCGCCCAGCAGGTTTACATAATACGCCAACTTTTCCGCATAACGCCGCCCTTCCACGAAGGCAATCACACTGCGGCTGTTCTGGCAATACTGGAATACCAGTTTCCCCAGTTCCTCCCATACCGGATCTTTTCTCGGACCCTTGACCGCGTCCGCATAAGGACTTAAGATTTCCAGCCGCACCTGCTTCTTCATCACCGGCGCGGCAATGCGGACTTCCTCCGGCGCCAGATAGGCCGCCGCCGCTGCAAGCGGCTCGATGGTGGCCGACAGCCCGATCCGCTGCAGCGGCCGGCCGCACAGATGATCCAGCCTGGCAAGGGACAGCATGAGGTGAGCCCCCCGTTTCGTGTCGATCAGCGCATGAAGCTCATCGATAATGACCGCTTTCGCCGTCGCAAGCACCGTCTGTCCCGTCTTGCTGGTCAACATCAAGTATAACGATTCCGGTGTGATGATCAGAATATGGGGCGGCTTCTTAACCATCTGCTGCCGCTCTCTCTGGGGCGTATCCCCGGTCCGGATGCCCACGCTGATCTCTGTCACAGCCCCGATCCCGTTCAGCGGCCGCCGCAGGTTCTCCCGGATATCCGCCGCCAGGGACTTGAGCGGAGACACATAAATAAGCTGCAGCTCCTGCCGCAGCGTACCCTCCTGCGCCTGCCGCTTCATCTGATCCAGAAAGATCAGGAACGCCGACAGCGTCTTACCCGTTCCCGTAGGCGCAGATATGAGCGCATGTTTCCCTTCCGCAATGATGGGCCACGCCTCGCACTGTACAGGCGTCGGCTCACCCAGAGCGTGTGCAAACCACGCCCCGGTCTCTTCCGTAAACAGACTTAAGACACTTTCCCTGTCGTTTTTTTCGCAGCTTTCCTTCTCTTTACACATGTTGTCCTTCCCCATATCCGCCTCATTCGGCTTGTTATGTCCCCATAGCAATCAAATACCTCTCCATAAATAACAGACAAAAGACCAAAACCCGTACCATTACAAAATCCCGGCGTATTTGACACTCACGGCAATCGCCATATATTCATTCTGATCCATCCGGTTCATTGCCTGATAAAATAAATCACGTACAGGACACATGCTGCTTTCCGTTCTGGTGCTCTCTGTGAATTTTCTTCAGTTCCTCCACCGTAAACACATAATCCGTATTGCAGAAATGGCAGTTCAGCTCCACATCCTTGCCCTCGTCGATGAGCTCCTGCAGCTCCTTTTTCCCCAGACTGATCAATACCTTCTCCACCCGCTCTTTATTGCAGTTACAGTGAAACCGCACCGGCATAGTATCGGTGATCTCCACGCCCAGACCGCCCAGCACGGTTTCCAGGATCTGTTCCGGCGTGCTGCCCTGTTCCAACAGGGTGGTCACCGGGGGAAGCGCAGACAGCTTCTGTTCCAGTTTAGCGATCACTTCCTCCTCCGTAAAAGGCATAAGCTGTATGATAAAACCACCCGCCTGCTTCACCGTGTTGTTTTTCTCCATAAGAACGCCTAACGCCACGCTGGACGGCACCTGCTCGGAGGCGGCAAAATAATAGGTCAGATCGTCTCCGATCTCCCCCGTTTTCAGTTCGATCGTAGAAGAATAAGGCTCCTTTAAACCCATATCCTTCATCACCGTCAGTACACCCAGTCCGATCACACCGCCCACATCCAGCTTTCCCGCACGGTTCGGCGGCATCATCGCCTGCGGGTTGTCCGCGTATCCTTTGACGTTCCCTTTGGAATCCGCCGTCACCGTCAGTCCGTGTACCGGACCGGCGCCGTTTATCTGCAGAGTCAGAAGATCCTGTTCCCCTTTTAACATACTGCCCATCATCACGCCGCCCGTCATCAGCCGCCCCAGCGCCGCCGTCACCACCGGACTTAAATCATGGGCGTTTCTGGCATATTCCACCAGTTCTCTCGATGTCACGGCGAAAGCCCGTATCTGCGCGTTCGCCGCTGTTGCTCTTACAAGATAGTCTGTCATGTTTACCTCTATTCCGGAGCGTTCACGCGACCCGCGGCGCTCCTTTTTTCAATCTGTTTTCCTTTTACCACATTCCCTTGCCACCACATAGATCCGCTCGCTTACTTCAGTGGCCGCTCCGTGAGTATCCGCGTCCACGGCCTCCACAAAGACCAGTCCCGCCTGCCCCAGATAATCCTTCATCTGTTCCAGCCGGTATCCGCGCTGATAGTGGGTTTCCTGAAATTTTCTGTATAGATCCGGCTTCTCATCCTCCTGTACGAAAATGGTCAGATCATACTCATTGATCTCCTCTTCCTCATGGTAAAAATTGTCCCATATAAAGCTGCACCGTTCCCGGTTCTCCGCAATCGTCGTATCCCCGATCACAATTTCATACTTGTAAACCGTATTGAAATCAAAAATAAAAAGCCCGCCGGGGTAAAGGTAATTATTGACCAGCCGAAACGTTTCGACCACATCTTCCTCTTCCAGCAGATAATTGACAGAATCGCAGACACTGACCACTGCCCCTACCGTACCGTACAGTTCAAAATTTCTCATATCCTGCAGCAGATATAAGATATCCAGACCGGACTTTACCCGCTTCTCCATGGCGATTTCCAGCATGTCCGCCGCGTTGTCAATACCGATCATGTCGTACCCCCGCCTTGCCAGCAGTTCCGTCAGCGTACCCGTACCGCAGCCGAGGTCGAGGATCGTATTGCGCTCCTGATCATTCCGGTTCTCCGGTATATCTGTATCGTCGCCGGATACAAGTCTGTCCCCGCTTCCGGCGCGCTCCGCCGCCTCATCCTGTTCTGTTTCCCTGTACTTCTCCAACAGTTCCGCCAGATACGCGCACCACACTTCATAAGGTGTGTCGTCCATAAACGTATCATATACCTGTGCAAATCCTGTATATGCTTCCATCGCATGTCCTCTTTCACTATCGTTTCCCGCGCTTCCCACCGTTTCCCGTCACCAGATCATAGCTCTCTCCGATCATCCGCCTGACATCCTCCTCCGGGATCGTCCCGTCCAGTATGATCGTATTCCAGTGCTCCTTGTTCTGATGATACCCCGCCGTCACCGACGAATACGCACTGCGCCAGAAGTCCCGCCACTGCGGATCAACCTTCACATTCAGATTCACATACCCGTTTCTTTCATAAGTCCAGAGAAAAGCCCTGCGGCTTCCCTGTACTCTCACAAGCTGCCAGTTGTCATCATGAAACGGCGCATCCTGATAAGTATTCGCAAACGACAGACCGTATGCCAGCGCCTCTTCTCTCGTTTTCACACTATACCTCCATGCAAGTCGCAAGCCTGCTTACCGCTTGCGCACCATCTCTGCCTCTCCCCGGAACGCCCCCGTCTCCTCTCCGATCCTCTGTACCGGAAAGACAAATGTCGCATATTCTTCAAAGGGTTCCGCATTACCAAGGGTTCCCACCTTGACACCATCCGCGTACAACGTAGTCTGCCCGGGTTCACCGGCTACGCGCAATGTGACCCACTGTCCCCGGGGCAGCACATAATCCCATGTATAGGTTCTGCCCTCTCTGGCAAAGCCGACCCGTCCCGTCTCCGGCTCTACGGCGTAGAATGCCCATGCTCCATATGCATGATCACCCTCCGCGATCACCTGCGTCCCTGTCCGCACATCCTTCTCTTCCAGATACACGCGCATCTCGATCTCATAGGACGGCTCTATACCGACCGCCTCATCATAGATCCGGTTCGTTTCTCCTTCTATGCCATACATCTGCCGCTCGGTCATCCGTGCGCGCTCACAGAAATCCTCATAACTCTCTGTCTGCACGTCTGCGCCCGGCTTTTTCTCTCCTGCTTCCGTGCCGCTTCGATCGCAGCCGGAATTGTTCATGCCCCACAGCTTCGCGCTGAGCACCGGCAGCGGCTCCGTAAACCGTACATACAGATCATACTCGCTGATGCCCAGATCCAGATTACCGCTCATGTCATTCCAGATCATGTAAGCCGCACCCAGCACCTGCTGCGAATACTGCGGCAGAACCTCCATCGCGTCATGGTCATAGAACTTATACGGCTCCCACTGTGTATACAGTTCCTCACCGTCCAGATAATCATAGCCGCCGCCCGGAATGATATACAGGTGATTATTCTGCATGTTGATCAGTGCATACCCCGCCTCGTACATCTGCTCCGGATCGGCCCAGAGTGTACTCCACAGATTCATCTGCAAATTCGCGGGATCAGGCACCGTCTTGCCGCCCATATGGCTCAGACTGCCCCACATGCGCACGGTTTTACCCTCCCCGCGTACCATGTCCGCCATGTCCGCGGCATATACTCTGTACTGCTCCCCGTCCCCGTAATACTCATCCATGCCGATATTGACGATCTCAGCATTTTGAAAAGCAGCATTCTCTCCCGTAAGCGCTTCCCGCCAGACGGACTGCACCAGTGCAACCGCTTCCTCTTTACTTAAATCAATCTGGTCTACGGATTCCGGGCGCGTGGTCAATGCATACTCCGGATACAGCCTGGTAATCGACAGCGAATGAGCCGGCGTGTCAATCTCAGGAACTACGGTCACGCCGCAGGTCTTCGCCGTATCAATGAATCTTGCAAACTCCTCTTTCGTGTAGGCATATTCATCCGACGTAAGCCGGTCCCCCGCATCGTTTACAAGATCGGATTCCAGCCGGAACGCACTGTCCGCCGTCATAGCCTGTTCCGTCGATTCCGTCAGTCCGCTGGTGCTTAAGATTGTATTGTCATTTAGATGAATCCCCAGATCATTCATTTTATAATAAGACATCTTCTCCATCATGGCATACAGCATGTCCATGGACACCGCCTTGCGCGCCACGTCGATGCCAAATCCCCGCACCTCATAGAGCGGATAGTCTCTGATCTGTCCCCTGGGCAGAGAACCCTCCCGTGCCAGAATCTGCAGAACCGTCACCGTTCCCCACCGCACACCGGTATCCGTCTCCGCATTTATGACACATATGTCGCTTATATCACAGGTGTATCCTTCTTTTCCCAGACCGCAGGATGCATCCGCATATCCCAGATAAAAATCTCCCGGCTTCGCATCCGCCGGACTGCCCTCCGTCACTTCCACGATACACCGACACATCTCCCTGTATTGATCCTGAAACAGTTCCGCGACACTCCGCAGCGTAGAACCTTTCTCCACAACGATACGGAAGCTGCCGCCCGGCTCGAATCTTCCCTGGCCGCCGCGCCACTCCGCCAGCGCCGGAATCACCTCCGGACAGTCATTCACACGCCGCTCCTGTTCCTCCGCTTTCCGTACCTCCCCGGCAGCATCCTCCATGCCGTCATGTGCCGGAACCATCAGCTTGCGGGAAACCTCCTGCGTATCGGAAGAATCATCCAGACCGGTCAGCCGGAATCCGACCGTCACCTCTTTATCCTGAATGGTATCATAGATCATGCCTTCCGCGCCGATGATCTGCTCATAATCCGCACCCAGGTAAGCAACCTCATATCCTTCCGGCGCCTCGGGCATCACCAGAAATCTGCTTCCGTCCGCACCGTATCCGACCGACGCCTCTCCCAGCCGGTAGACCGCCGGCTTGTCCGCATAGACTTCAAACTCATAAAGTGACACGTTCTGGTATATATCCGAATAGTCCTCCGCACTGCGGGAAACGTCGTATGTGCTGAGCCGCAGGAACCTCACCTGCACGGCTTCTGGCAGCGCGATCTCCTGATCCTTCCGCTCGGGCGCCGTGTCAAAAGAAGCAAGTGTCTCCCATGCAGCGCCGTCCACGGAACCTTCCAGCGCATAGGAGATCACATTGCGGCGTTCCCATTTGAGGACAACAAAAGAAACTGAAATTTCTTCCGGAAATTCCAGTTCTATATAGTGGGATGCATCTTCCCTGTCATTTTCGCTCGACCAGCGCGAAGACCGGTCCTCCGCATTCCCGTCGATTGCTTTATATGCCGACAGTTCCTCGTTCTCCGTGCTGTCGCTGGTCGCGATGACGCCCTTCTTACGCGCCAGATTCGCACCGTGATCCCCGCAGTCATACAAAAGCGCCACACCCAGGGCGGTAACCACCGCAAATACACATGCGCAGATTATAATGACATATCTCTTTTTCTTCTGATCCATAATACTGACCCGATTTCCATGCGGCAGCCACTTCCACGCCCCGCATTTCTTCCGCGTACTGCAGCTGATACCTGCTGTTTTACCCTACCAGCGCACCCAGCAGTCCATATGATAAGAACGACATGATCACCGTCGCGATCGCGATTCCCAATAACTCCGCCAGCACCGCTTTCTTAAAATCCACATCCAGAAGTGCCGCAATCAGCGAACCGGTCCATGCACCCGTACCCGGCAGCGGAATGCCCACGAACAGCACCAGACCCCAGAACTCATACTTTTTAATATTATCACTCTTGCTCATAGCGCGGTTTTCCAGCTTCTCAATCAATCCGCGGAACAGTTTGATCTTCTTCATCCATTTAAAAATCTGTTTGATAAAAAGAAGTATAAACGGAATCGGAATGATATTGCCGATAATACAGATCGGAATCGCTTTCGTGATCGGAATCTGTAAAAGCTGTGACACGATCAGTCCGCCCCGCAGTTCCAGAATCGGAATCATTGATATGATGAACACGACGATTTCCTTTGATACATATTTACCCAGTGTGACCGCAAACGCGGCAGCCAGTTTCTCCATACGCTCTTACTACCTGTAACCCTTTCTGTTTTGTTGACAAATCCGCTGCCTCGCCGACAGGATTCGTGCAAATAACGTTATGCTTCCTCTATAATAATATATATGTCCTCTTGCCGGAAAACTTGATTTCTTCCTGCAAATCAGTGATAACAGCTCAGCCTGTATCTTTACTGTTACAATCAATCTCCTACAATCTCCCGAAGCCTCCGATACAGCGCTTCCATCTGCGCATCCGTCCCGATCGTGATGCGCAGGTAATTCCTGATCCGTTCCTTATTCCACCATCTGACATATATGTCATTTTCTTTCAGACGCTCAAAAATTTCCTGCGCCGGAATCCGTTTATGGCTTGCAAAGATAAAATTGCCATAAGAATCCGGAAAAACAAATCCCAGCCGGCCGAGTTCCTCTTTGGCACGCTCACGGGTCCGCACAATCTTCCCGCAGGTTTCCTCAAAATAAGCCGCATCCAGTACCGCTTCCACGCCAAGCTGCAGCGACGCGTAATTCAGCGTATAGGAATTGACCGAGTATTTCACATCATTGAGATACCTGATCAGCTTCGGGTTACCCATGGCATAACCGATCCGCATTCCCGCCATCGACCGTGACTTCGAGAAAGTCTGTACCACCAGCAGATTATCATATTTACGGATCAGAGGCAGGCAGCTTGCCCCGCCGAAATCAATATATGCCTCATCCACGATCACCACCACATCCCGGTTCGCCGCGATGATCTCCTCCACCTGCCCCGTGTCCAGCAGGATGCCCGTCGGTGCGTTGGGATTCGGAAATACCACGCCGCCGTTTGGCTGTCTGTAATCCTCTGTCCTGATACCGAAATGCTCATTAAGCGCCTTCGTCTCATACGGTATCTTATACAGATCCGCCCACACATCGTAGAAGGAGTAGGTGATGTCCGGAAACAGGATCGGTCTGTCCGACTGGAAAAAAGTCATAAACGCCAGCGAGAGCACATCGTCCGATCCGACGCCGATAAAAATCTGATCCCTGTCGATCTGATAGTAAGAAGCTAACGCCTCCGCCAGATGCGTCTGTTCCGGAAACGCCGGATAGAGGCGCATCTTATCCTGCTCCAGCGCGGCAATACTCTTTACTACCCCCGGTGCCGGCGGATACGGATTCTCATTCGTATTCAATTTAATCACATTGGCCCGATCCGGCTGCTCGCCCGGTGTGTAGGGAACGACCCGGCGCACATTTTCTTCCCATTTCATCATTGTTTCCATTTCTCCGCATATTTTATGTATATCGCACTTACGACAGCCCAAGCTGTTCCGGTCACTCCGGCGTTTTCCACTCTCCCGCCAGACGCTCATACTCCGCCGCCTGCGCCTCGTCACCCGCCAGACGGTAGCACTTTGCGAGCCCGTACAGGGGCAGATCGCCTCCGCTGTGAATATTCAGTATACTCTCCGTCTCATAGGCTCCATTATAGAACCAAAGAATCGCTTCGTCTATATCTTCTTTCTGCAGATAGAACTCTCCCAGTTCACAGCAGATCTCCGCACAGCCCTCACAAGCCACCACTTTCAGGGCATATTTCAGGAAATCCTCCGCATCTCCACAGATGCGCGCGGCTCTCGCCGCCACACAGGCAGCCTCCTTGATCTCGTCTTCACTCCGCTCCATATCATGACACGACTGTCGGAAAAATTCCCGCGCCGCGATAAAATCCCGATCCTCACCGGAGATAAAAAGCTCCTTTGCATAAATATTATGCAGTCTCTTATCCAGCCTGTCTCCGGTCTTCGTCCGCCGCACAAAAGCCGCCAGATCCCTGTCTTTATGATTATTCTCGGGCATATGCCGGATCTCGATCCCGCTGTCGTAGATGACCGGCTCCAGACCCACCTGCTCGTGAATCGCCCCCTGCCACTGAAACGTGCGCAGCCGCTTAAAAAGCTTCGGCCGAAGTTCTCTGTCAAAATTATAGATCGTTCCATGGGCAAGCTGGTTCGTATAATACATCTGCACAATGTCTATTTCCGACAGAAGTGTCGCTTTTAGCCCGCGAAATGCTTCCCGGTTCTTTTCATCTAAAACCTCGTCGGCATCGGCCGAATAAATATATTCCATGCCCGCTTTGGAAAAAGCAAAATTGCGCGCAGCGGAAAAGTCCCCGATCCACGTAAAATCATAGATCCGATCCGTATACCGCGCCGCGATCCGCTTTGTATCGTCCGTAGACCCGGTATCGACGATGATGATCTCATCCATCAGATCCGCGATGCTGTCGAGACATCTGGCAAGAATTTTCTCTTCATTTTTCACGATCATACATAAACTGACTGTGATCATAACGCTAACCCCCATAATTCCGCTCTGCGGAATCTCAAAATCCAAAGACAAGCAAGCTTGTCTGGGAGAATGCCGTATCTCAGGCATTCTCCTGCGTGAAATGAAGTTTCGAAGCAGCTTCTGGAACTTCTAAGTCAGCTATGCTGACTTTGTGAAGCAGCCTCTGCTGCTGAACTTTAGAAGTTCTTTTCACTTTATTACCGCTTGTAATACACCGACTGCCGCATACAGTCGTCCACATGCAGCACACGCTGCTCCCGGCCCGCGCAGAGGATCATATCCTTATAGCGGTTCCTGTTCACGAATCGTTTCGCCGGACAGAGCTGATACAGCGTCGTATACGACAAATCCGCCATCCTCTCTCCGAGACACACCAGATACCCGTCCCCGCCTGTCCGCAGACCGGCCCGTCCGAGATAACAGTATCTGCGGCCGTTCCAGTTATATATGCGCACAGTGCGATAATGGATCTCATACGCCGCCACTGACAGCAGAACCGCCAGAATACACAACCCCGGCAGGACATAGCGCCCTGCTTCGCCTGTCAACTCCATCATATTGATTTGCCATACACATGTCAGTATCATATTTTCAAACCTTTCTCTCTGCCTGCGCTCATTATAGCATTCCCCGTAATCCCAAGTCAAACTGCCCGCCGCGCTGTCCTGTACTGCCGCATCCGGTCCAGCCCGTACTGCAGTCCCAGCGGCAGCACAATTCCTGCCGCCAGATAGACCATGCCGAACTGTTCCGCGCCGCGCACAAAATAATAATAGTCGATATTTGCATAAAACTGCCCGAAATCAAAGTCCGCACACATGCCGGTATATGCCGCCACAGCCGCAATCACGATCTTCACGAGCATAAATGCCATCACATGGTGCATCATCACCGCATACGTATTCCGCCCGAGATACTGCACACTGCGGCTCTGTCCGAACACCGGTGTCAGGATTCTGGCAACGCGCAGCCAGAACGCAATTCCCGACACAATTGTCACATATGGTATGACCGGTCCGTTAGCGAAGCCCGTGCACCACACACTGCTGAATGCCAGCCCGCCTAACCCCACGCTCAGAATCACCTGCAACCCGATCAGCACCGCAAAGTACGCCACATTGCCAGCAGTGTCATGCTTTTCCAGCTTCTTTCGATAAAACTGCCCCATCTGGAAGCACGGAAACAGAAACAGAATCCTGCCCGGCGCCTTATAATTCCCCCATACATGTCCGCCGATCGCAAGCCATACCACCGTGATTCCCACAAACAGACTGCCTGTAAGCATCACCCACTCCACGATGTTGTCTTCCAATGCCTTAGAGGAAGCGACGCCGTCTTTCTCCGTCCTGCCGGTTGTCTGATCCGACGCCTTACCGCACAGACTGCGCACCCCGCGAACTACCTTTCGCAGAATCATTCTCGCCGGCAGATTCATCATCTCTACGATAAACAGAACCGGTACGAACCATGCCGCGTAATTATAGATAAACTGATAACCGTGCAAAAAAGGCTGCACAAACAGCGTCCGCAGGCTGATTCCCTCACCCATGGCAAACCCGGCGCCGCGCATCCCCCACGCAGTCAGTCCGTAGATTACATTCCAGATAAAATAAGGCACCAGCAGTCTGCGCACTTTCTTTTTCACATAGGTAAGGGGCGCTGTCTCCTCGGAGTCCTTATAAAAGCAGCCGGAAATAAACATGAAAAGGGGGACATGAAAAGAATAGTACGGGAACAGTTCCCCCACCGTCATGATATGATACCCGCAATGTCCCGCCACCACCATAATGATCGTCAGTGCCGACAGGATACCGAATGTCGTGTTGTACTCTCTGGTCTGTGTCATACTGATCCCCCGTTTACGGCCGCGCCGTCCCATGCCGGGCGGCCGCATAATACATTCCTGCCTCTCCCGCAGAATACGCATAAGGCGGGACTGTTATCTATAACCCAGCTTCCGTATGAATATGCGCTTCTCATGCCGCGCCGATCATGCTATGATAATTCCATAGACCGTAACAGTTCATCCTATGACCTCACTGTCACGTCTGATACACAAAATGCTCTCAACGTTATTATCATACAGGAAAACAAATGAAAAGTATACAGAGAAAACATACAGAAAACAAACACGAAAACAGACGCAGAAACCTGAAAAGAAAGATCTGTTGCGCGGCTCTTGCGGCGCTTCTTCTCGTCGTGCTCTTCCTGATCCTCCGGCAGTGCCTTATGTCGTCCACCGGCACAAACAGTACAGCCGCCAATAGCACCGGCATTGCAGACCACAGCGCAGGAACCCCCGGTCCCGTCACGGAGTATCTCCGTGCCTCCGAACTCGCGGCAGATTCCGACACGCCTGTCACTTCTTCCGTGGACGTTCCCGGAAACCCGTTTGCCGACTTAAGCGTCCCCACTTACCTGACCAAAGTGGACGACACTTATTTTCTGGTGGACTGCTACCACAATCAGGTAATCTATCACGATAACCTGTCCGATCCGCTCACGCAGTGGCATGTCATGACAAGTGACATCGACAGGGGCCACACCCTTGCCAGCGACGGCACCATATACCTGATTGACGATACGGAACGGCACCGCATCCTTATTTTTGAGGAAAAAGACGGCCTGTTTGTTCATACGCAGACCTTCGACGGGATCGGAAACCGCCCGCACTATATCGTATACGACGCGCCCACGGACACCTTCTACGCGTGGAGTTCCATGAGCGGGGAAATGTATCTGTTTCGCCATAATCCTGATGATACCCGCATGTATCTGACCGAGATCCGCCGCATAGAATCCCTCGATAATGTCTATGTCCGCTCCTTCACGATCATCGGTGACGAGATCTGTTTTGTCTCGGGAAATTCTGCCATTATCCGTGCCGATCTTGAGAGCTTCGAGATTCTGGAAACCTACCCTGTTCCCGATACCCTGGCAGGCATGATCCAGTTGACCCGCATACAGGATTATTACTACATCACCGTCTCCACGGACATCACAGGCAGTCAGGATTATGCCACCATCATCCGCACACAGGACTTATCGTCTCTGGCCGACGGCGGTTATGAAGATATCTACAGCCATTTTATCGGCGGCGGTACACCTTACTACATCACAGAATTAGATAACGCATACTATTTAACAGAGCACCGTCTGCCAGGGCACAGCGTATGGCGGTTCGAGGTCGAGGATAACGAGATTGTGCATGTAGAGACCATATACTGATATGATTTCTTTTCCTGCGTTACTCTCCTTCCTCTTTCTCATTCCTTATGCCAAAGCAGCCTACTGTATTGTCACGCGTTGAAACTCTCAGAGCTTTCCAGAACTATGCCTGTTGCCTACCTGCCGTTCCTCCGGAAACATCACACAGACCGTAAATACGCCCTCCGCATACTGCGCCGTGATCCGCCCGCCCATCTGCTCCGTCAGAAGCCTTGCAATAGCAAGCCCGAGCCCGGTAGACTGCGCGGCATTTTCCACGGTATAGAACCTGTTGAACAACTTTCCGACCCGGACCTCGTCGAGTGCTGCCGCGTGATTGGCGAACGTGATCTCACCGTTCTCATGCAGACAGATGCACAGGTCCCCGTCGCTGTACTTCACCGCGTTGCCGAGTATATTTTCCAGAATACGCGAAAGCGCCCCGGGGATCACACTGCGGATCACTTCCGTCTCCGGCATGGTAATCTGCGGCGTGATCCCCCGCGACTTAAGCGCTCCGTAATATGCGGAGATGCTCTCCTCCAGAACGCGGTTTAATATCGTTTCTTCATATGGTTTATTCTGCCGCCTGTCACATGACATATTTGTCATATTTTTTGTATTTTCCATACCTTCAGCCGGAAGCGCCACGGCATACACGAGCAGTTCTTCCGTCAGGCGTTTCAGACTTTGCGTCCGCTCTTTAATAACCTCCAGATACCGCTGTGCCGCCTCTGACATTTCCTCCCCCTCAAGCAGTTCCAGATAACCGCAGACGGCAGTCAGCGGCGTCCTGATGTCGTGAGAAACATTGGTGATATTCTCCTGCAAAGCAAGCGTACCCTGTTCATACTTCTGCCTTCTTGCACGCAGACGCCGCAGATCCGCATTGACCGCGTCCGCCAGTGCACACATTTCCCTGTCACGGCTGTCGATTGCAAGCAGCGTATTCGTTTCCGTCTCAAGTTTTTCTGTGATGCCTTGCCGGATCTCCCGCGCCGCCCTGCGCATTGTCATTATTTTCCATAACAGCAGAAGGAGGAGCACAACCAGCACGCCGCATATCATCTCAAGCCACACTTTCCTGCCTCCTCCTTATATTTTTAAACCAGCACGCCTGTTTATATTAGTAGCACTCGTTTTCTCAAAACGTTACCTGATATCTTTTTCCTTGAATATCCAAATCCCCGCAGCGGTAAAGACAAGCGCTATTCCCGCCATACCGGCCGGCTGTTTCACAGAGTATTCCACATCTCTGTTCATGACCTCCATCACCTGACAGGAAGGCAGGATCAATTTCGCCCGCTCATACAGTTCCCGCTTTTCTCCGGACAGATATCTCGAATTATAAACGATTGTCTCTACGGTTACCATCTCTCCGGACGCATCCTGCACCTCCTCGAGACGCACCGCATATTCCGGCATCTCAAGATATTGCACAACCACGATTCCTGCTGCCAGAATCAGCATGGCGAGTACCATGCTGACGATTCCCGTCCGTGCCGTATTCATATCCACCATGACGACAAACACCAGAATCGCCGTATACGCTATCAGAATAAACAGTGACATGACAACGCCCCAGCCGGGCTTCCAGATCCCGCTTATCGTCTCTCTGCCAACCAGAATAATACCCGTTACCATAGACATTGTGCAGTAAACCGCCATCATGATGACCGCCGCCGCATAGCACACCAGCAGATTCGCCACATAGATATGAAACCGCGAATGTCCTGCGGCTATCTTATTTCTGATGGTACCGCCGGCATACTCTGTTCCGATGTAAAAGGAAACAAAAATCGCCAATACGATACCAATCGGCAAAAGCCCGCCGAAAAGGCCAAGATTCCAGTTCGTGTATGCCTTATGCTTCACATAAATCGTAATGTACACGTCCCTGTAGAAGAAAATACTGTAGCCGATCATAAAAAGTGCTGATCCGTAGAAAATTTTACTCCTCCACAGTCTCGCAAAATTGGCGGAAAGTAATCTATTCATATACCGCACCTCCCACCAGCTTGACATAATAGCTTTCCAGACTCTCATCCTGCTCCCTGTAAGAAAGCACTTCACAGTGTTCCTGCGCCAGCATTAACACCAGTTCCGTCACGCTCATATCTGCGTAGATCTCCGCCTCCGTCTCCGAGAGCATCTGGTATGCAAGCTTTCTCTCGTGCAGCACACGGGCAAGCACCCCCGCACGATCCACTTCGATGCGGACACATTTCCTGCACGCCGCCTCCAGCTCCTGCGCGCTGATTTCCCGAACGATACGCCCCTTGTCAATAAAGCCATAGTGCGTTGCCAGTCTGGAAAGTTCGTCCAGAATATGGCTGGAAATCAGTATCGTGATCTGGCGCTCCCTGTTCAGCTTCAGAATCAGTTCCCTGATCTCTATGATCCCCTGCGGGTCCAGCCCGTTGATCGGTTCATCCAGGATCAGGAAATCCGGGCTGCCCGCCAGTGCAACGGCGATGCCAAGCCTCTGCCGCATTCCCAGAGAAAAGTGTTTCGCCTTCTTCTTCCCTGTGTCTGCAAGACCGACCAGTTCCAGCAGTTCACCGATCCCCTCATAAGACGGCAGCCCTAACATCCGGTACTGTATTTTCAGGTTCTCCACCGCCGTCATGTCCGGATATATGGCGGGCACCTCCACGATCGCGCCCATTCTCCGCCGTACTTTCCCAATCGCCTTATCCGTATCCCTGACTCCGTACAGCGTATATTCCCCCGAAGTCTGCTTCTGCAATCCGCAGATCAGTCGAATCAAAGTCGTCTTTCCCGCACCGTTTTTCCCTACAAAACCGTATATCGAGCCTCTGGGGACGTGCATGGACAGATGATCCAGCGCCATATCGTGCTTATACCGCTTACACAGCGCCTTCGTCGTCAGACAATATTCCATAACTTTTCCTCCTGCTTTTCTGATTGCACAGTCCCGCCGCCCTGTACTCCCCGGAGCGTGAACCATGCCGTTTTCATAAGCATAGCAGGGAAAAGTTAAGAAAACGGTTAAGAAAAACGTTAAGATTTCATCTTAAACCCGATGCCCCAGACAGCCTCTATATATTCCCCTTCGCTGTCTCCTGCTTCCCGCAGCTTTTTGCGCAGATTGCTGACATGTACCTTCAGCGAACTCTCCATGCAGTCGGGCGTGTCCATGCTGATCCGCTCTAAAAGCGCCGACTTGGTGATGACCTGCGTCGGATTTAACATCAGTGTCTTTAAAATGGCGTATTCCGTCTTCGTCAGCCGGACGGTCTGTTCACCGATCGTAACAGTGTGCATGGTCAGTGACAGCCGGATATCCCCGTACTGCAGTATGTCCTCTGCAAAGCATACGTCATTGCTGCTTCTTCTACCGTCCTGTTTTCCTCTTTCCTGCAGTCCCGCCGGTTTTTCGTTTGTGCGATAATAATCGTTATTTTTATTATCCCGGAGCTGCACCGCGATCCGCGCAAGAAGTTCCCTGCCCTCGAAAGGCTTCGTAATATAGTCCGCGGCGCCGTCCATGAGAAGCTGCACTTTATCGTCTATCCCGGCTTTGGCGCTGACTACGATCACCGGTATCCCCGACAGCTTCGCAAGCAGTTCTTCTCCCGTTATGCCGGGCAGCATCAGATCCAGCAGAATCAGATCCGGCAGCGCCGCGTCTGCCGTCCCGCTGTCTGCCGCCGCAAAATGCTGCCCCTCCACCCGGCTGTCTGTTGCCGGCAGCCGCTGTGTTACCGTCCACTGCAGGTCACCGTCGTGCCGTCTGATACTCTCTATCAGCAGAACCGCCTCTGTCCCGGAATAAGCGCGCATAACGCCGTAACCCTCTCGCGTCAGCAGTTCTTCGAGCATATTACCGATATCCGTGTCATCATCTATCACAAGTATATTGTGTTTCCTGTTTCGTACTTCCAATCTCTGTCGCCCTCTCCGCACATATCTTCCTGTTTTTCCACGGCGCTTTCCGGTCTCTCCGCCGCATCCTCCTGCTTCTCCACTGTACTTTTCTTTTTCTCAGAAATTCTTACCTTTCGCGCATTGATATCCCCATAGAGTTCCAGTTCCGGTATCGCCTGCAGGAACTTGGTAAACTGTGAATAACCGTAGTTCTTCGGCTTAAAACGCTTGTATTTACCATGTACGACATTACTCAGTTCACTCACGCGCATCCCTTTACTGCCTGCTTTCTTCACTGAGGCTCTGATATAATCCGTGATCTCCTCCTCACTCTCCCTGTTTTCTCTGATCTCCACGTTGACTCTGGTGTTATTCTTCACCAGTTTCAGGCTCGGAATCTCTTCCAGGAAACGGGATAACAGGCTATACCCGTAATTTCTCACGTCAAAATCAGGATATTTATTGAGCAGTCTGCTGCCAATCTCTCCAAGTCCGGTTTCTTTATCCTTGTTTTCATTCTCTGTAATAATATTGATAATGGCGCTCTCGATGACTTCCTTGCTGATCGACGTGGATTCCTTCGCCTCTGCTTTCGCCGCTGCCTTTTTGTTCTTGCCGCTCTTGCCGGACGACGCGGCTGCTCCCTGCGACGCTCCCTTCGAAGACTCCTGTTCGTCCTGCAGATCGTCCTCGTCAATCAGATTCTCTAACACCGTGAACTGAGAGCAGGCCGTACGGAAAGACCGGGGCGTCTTCTCCTCACCCATGCCTACCACCAGCATACCGGACTCCCGCAGTCTGCTCGCGAGACGAGTGAAATCACCGTCACTGGAAACAATACAGAACCCGTCCACATTGCCGGTATAGAGAATATCCATCGCGTCTATGATCAGCGTGGAATCCGTGGCATTCTTCCCCACCGTGTTACAAAACTGCTGCATCGGTGTGATCGAATTTTCCATCAGTTTATTCTTCCATCCCTTCGCCTGGGTGCTTGTCCAGTCGCCGTATGCTCTTCTGTAAGTCACGATCCCGTGCTTCGTCATCTCGTCCATAATCGCAGAGATATACTTCGCCGAAATATTATCCGTGTCGATCAGTATTGCAAATCTCTTGTCCTCCATGTATGATAATTCCTTTCTATAATTTCTATAATATATAAATGTAAAATAAACTGTCCGTCTGTTCGGATTTATTATATGTTTTCTATGTCCTATAGCATCTGTCTTCTCAAAGCTTGTTAAAAACCGTCCGTTTTTATATCAGCTGATATTTTTCCATCTTCCATATTTTACCTGTACACACTTTATTAAATCACGATTTACTCTTTTCATTTTGCTTATTTCTCTTGTTCCGTTCAATATTGCCTCCCATATAATAACACTCGTTCTATTTACTCCCCCATTCTCCTGCCGCAACTGATTCGCAATGAAACCATCACCCGCCGCCTCGAATATAACACTCAAAATATATTTTTTCCAAATCACCGGGATTTCCTTTAATTGCTGGTGTTATTCCCATTGCACAGTTCTTCTTTTCGCGTATTTCAGCCGTTTTCCACATATGTTCCTTATGATATCAAATCCCTTGAAATATAAATTCCAAGGGATTTTGTCTCTCGTGCCATGCCTGCAGATCGTTTTGTGTTCCTCACACTACGATCATTCGCCATGCTCATTTTGTTTCATCTTCACATACTCTTTGATCAGCTTCACGCAATTATCCCAGCCGGTTTTAGAGCTGTTAAACGTTAAATCATAATTTAATGGATCTCTCCAGTTCTTTCCTCGTGTATAATACTTATAATAATCCGCCCGATACTTATCTGTCTTATGCACCAGTTCTTTGGCTCTGCTCTCCGACACCTGCATTCTATCCATAACAGTCGATATGCAGTCGCTCTCCGGCGCTTCCACATAGACGCTGATTACATTCGGTCTGTCCCGCAAGACATAATCCGCACACTTGCCGATCACCACGAAAGATTCCGTCTTCGCCAGTTCCCGTATGATTTCCGACTGAATGTTGAACAGGTTGATATCGGATGTGAACTCCTTATCGCTGGGTTCTACCACATAAGTATAAGGAATCTTCATCAGATGTTTCATGGCATAACTGCCGCGCAGCTTCTCGTCTACCTCTGCAAACAACTGCTTATTGATGCCACTGTACTCCGATGCCATATCGATTAACTGTTTCGAATAGCACGGGATTCCCAGTTCCTCCGCAAGCTGACTGCCTATTGCCTTACCGCCGCTTCCGAATCCTCTTGCAATCGTAATCACATAATTCTCCATATGCCTCGCCCTCCTGATCCGTTATAAGGTATCCGCAATGACTCCTGCACTGCCGGACAGCAGATGCAGTATGCCCCGTATCTTGTTTTCTATCCTTATTCTACCATATCGAAAGCATTCCTTGTAGTAAAAATTTCGCAAGGCAGCATGCAAAGAATGCGAAATCCGGCGTGAATGTAAATCGTAACATGCGCTGATCCGCGGTTTCCCGTACACGGTTACCGGATCAGCCCTTTTATGATTAAGAATATCAGCAGAATCGGCAGAATATATGTCACATAGATCCTGATTCCCTTCGGAATCTTCATTCCTTCACCGATATTGGCTTCCTCCCGATACTTGTCAAAGCCCCAGCCGAACCGCGTCACGCAGAACAGCAGATAACAGAGCGATCCGATCGGCAGAATCACATTACTGACTGCAAAGTCCTCTAAATCCAGCACCGTACTTCCTTCTCCCAGCGGTTGAAATGCGGACCACACATTGTATCCGAGGGCACACGGCGTAGACAGCAGGATCAGCGCAGCCAGATTAAACAGACAGGCTTTCTTCCGGCTCCAGTGAAACAGATCCATACAGCAGGAAATAATATTTTCAAATACCGCCAGAATCGTCGAAAATGCCGCAAAAGTCATAAATACAAAGAATAATGTTCCCCAGACACGTCCGCCCGGCATACTGTTAAATACATTCGGCAGCGTGATAAAAATCAGACTCGGTCCCATGTCCGGATTGATTCCGAAAGCGAAACAACTCGGAAAAATAATAAGCCCTGACACAATCGCCACAAAAGTGTCCAGAATCGCTATATTTACCGACTCTCCGAGCAGTGTACGGTGTTTATCAATATAACTGCCGAAGATCGCCATAGCACCGATTCCGAGGCTTAGCGTAAAGAACGCCTGATTCATAGCTGCTGTTATTGTATCCCAGATTCCCACTTGCGCCATTCTCTCGAAGTCAGGAAGCAGATAGAATTTTAACCCCTCCATGCCTCCCTCCAGCGTCAGGCTGTGCACCGCCAGAACAACGATAATGATCAGCAGCAGACTCATCATGACCTTCGTAATCCGCTCCACACCTTTTTGTAATCCCATAGAACAGATCAGTATGCCTGCCGCAACAATGATGATCATTACCGTCATAAGCACCGCAGGACTGTCCAGCATTTCCTGAAACATGCCGCCTACCTGCGCGGAATCCTTACCGGTAAATTTACCTGTCAGCATTTGATAGAAATAATACAGCATCCAGCCCGCTACGGTGGTGTAGAACATCATCAGCAGGTAGTTGCCTGCCATGCCCAGATACCCATGCCAATGCCACTTCTGACCCGGTTTCTCCAGTTCCGTATAGCTCTTGATAATACTTTTCCTGCTGGCACGCCCGACCGCGAACTCCATCGTCATCACCGGTATGCCCGTGGCAACCAGAAAGAACAGATAGAAGAGCACGAATACGCCTCCCCCATACAGTCCCGTAATATAAGGAAACCTCCACACGTTTCCGATTCCGATCGCACATCCTGCGGATAGCAAGATAAAGCCCATCCGCGATCCCAATTTTTCTCTTTCCACTTCTCGTCCCTCCGTATCCATAATTATAAACAGTCTAAGTATAGCATAAGAGACAAAATTGTGTAAGGTTGAACTGTCACATATTTATATGTCCTTTTGCAATTCCAAACTTCTTCCCGTCCAGCAAGTATTTTTTCATTTTACGCTGAAGAGTTGTTCTTTCAGGCAGCCGTGCATCAACCTTTTCAATACCGGGAAAAATCCATCCCATGTACCATGTTGCCTCATAATCGACAGTATCAATCTCAAACAGGTTCTGAAACGCAATTATATTTGATTCTTTCCCTAGCATTTCCTTCCGTTCAGGCATGAGCATCCAGGTGTCGCATATTAGTTTAACTGTCTCCCATTCAGGATAATACCTTGTTCTGAAATTCTCCATCAAACCTTCCACCCGTTCCGTACGAAACAGCCAATCTCATCTCACGCAGCTTTCCCGCCCCTGATAAACGGGTCCCGCCAGAACACCACCAGCAGTTCCGCCACCATAAAGCACCAGATCACGGGCTCGCATATGATGACAGCCGTATAATGCATTCTTGGAATAAAAAAAGCCGTGAACAGTATTTTACCGACCAGTTCGATCACGCTGGACAGCACAGGCAGTATCTTCTGTCCAATCGCCTGCAGCGCTCTTCTTGTATTATTCAGTATCCCGAGTACAAAATAGAAAGGCGCCACCACCCGCAGATACCACGTGCCGTTACGCAGAAGCTCCGCCTCGTCGGAACCGGAGATCCACCGGATCATAGCCGGCGCAGACAGCCAGAGAATCACCGTGATCATGATCGTCACAACAGCAGCATACCGGTAAGAATATTTCATGCCCTTACGGATGCGCTCAGGCTGCCCGGCCCCGTAGTTCTGGGACACAAAGGTATTGACAGTCTGCGACATCGCCATAAACGGCATCATGCAGAAAGAATACAGTTTCCGCGCCGCCGTATGCGCGGCAATGGTAAGATATCCCAGTCCGTTAATGCCCGATTGCAGGATCACGCTGCCGGTGGAAACAAAGCACATCATGAAAGCCGACGACAGTCCCTGCGCCGTCATTTCCTGATACAAGGGCATATCAAACTTGAAATTCTCCTTTCGAGGTATCAGCGCCGGAACCGATTTCGCAATATACGCCAGACACAGCAGCACAGAAACGGCCTGCGCGATCACTGTCGCCTCCGCGGCACCGCCAAGTCCTCTGTCCAGATTCACGATAAATACATAGTCCAGCACAATGTTGGATACGGATGACAAGATCAGAAAGACAAGCGGCATAAGACTGTTGCCGATCGCCCGCAGCAGTCCGGCGCAGAGATTATAGGCAAACATCACCACCGTAAACCGCGTGATAATGAGAATATATTCGTATGCCTCCTCCATGATCTCCGGCGGTGTATGCAAAAGCAGCAGCAACGGCCGCAGAATCACCTGCGACATCAAAGTAATCATCGCCACCACAACCGCACCGATCAGCACGGAGGCCGCGGCGGAATCCTTCAACAGTTTCCCGTCACGGGAGCCGAAACAGCGCGCCGCCACAATGGCAAGCCCGCTGCCGAACCCCAGTGCGAACCCGATCAGCAGATCATAGATCGGCGATGCCGCACCGATTGCCGCGAGCGCCGTTTCTCCTAAAGTACGCCCGACGATCAGCGTGTCGATCGTATTATACAACTGTTGAAATAAGGTAGAGAAAAACATCGGAATCGCAAACCGTATCATCGGCATAAAAATATCTCCGGATAAAAAGTCTGCGTCTTTATATTTCTTGAACATTATAAACTCTCCGTTCTGTAACGCCTGCCGCCGACACCGCGAGACAGGCGCCCGATGCCTGTATGAGAGACGTCATTCTTTCTGCCGGTCCGCTGTCTGTGCCGGCTCCCCGATCCTCTGGCTGGCAAACACCTGCCGCCGCAGCGCAGGAATCCTCTGCATAACGCCGAGCACCGCCAGATCCACCGCCATGACAGCCAGTACCAGCACGCCGTTAAGCAGCATGGAATAGATCCATGGATTCACCATTGGCATTCCCAGAAACGTCTCCGGCATATACATGTACCAGATCAGTCCGCCGGACAGCGTCAGCGACACCCATCTTCCGAAGGAGCCCAGTACGGTCCCCCACAGCCAGCCGAGTTTCCTGCCGGAACCGAAGCCGCACAGGAAGACGAGCGTATAAGCCACCACATAGTCAAGCAGCATGGACTGCCATGAAATCGCAATGCCGCCGCCCAGGAAATACTGCAGCATACCATTGACAAAGCAGCAAACCAGTGAATACCCAGGTCCCCAGCGCAGACAGTATACCAGAATCGGCACCAGAGCCAGATCGATGGAACCTCCTGACGGAAAGCGGAATATCCGGAAATATCCCAGCACGGTCGCTGCTGCAATCATGATGGCGCCCTCTGTCAAAGCGCGGATTTTGTTGTTTTTTTGTGTCATAGTCATTTCCTCCATAAAAAATGTACCGCATGCATTCAGGCATAACGCGGTACGAGAAAAAACGACACCTATAATATCAGGCACACGGCCACAGTCCGGCTCACGGTCGAACTGTGACATCGAATATTCTTCCTACGCCGGCATTACCCGGATCAGGTTCTAGGGACCGGAGACGGCACTACGCCTCTGCATCTCAGCCGGACTTGCGTCCAGCGCCCCTGTTATTCTGTTGCACTACGGTCTTTTTATATATACTACACTTTCGTATTTTTGGCAAGCCATGTATGTTTATTGCATATGACCGTTTCGTTAAAAGGTCTCGAAAATAGAGATTCCTGTCTGCAGTGTCTCTGCGATTCTCTGATTCTCCTGCATTTGTCTGCTGATCGTCTCCATATCGCGCACCAGCCCCTGCGTGCTGGATGCCGCGCCGTTGACACCCTTGGCGCCCTCGCCAATAGCAAGTGTTATGGAACCAATAGACGCTGCAATCTCATCCATGGTCTGTTTTAAGTCGTCTGTCTTATCCGTAAATTCGTTCATTACACCTTCTATGTAAGAAGCGCTCTCCCGATATTGCGCCCCGCTTTGCACAAAAGCCTCTAATTCTGGAAGAATGGACTCTTTCAGAAACGCGATCAGGTTATTTGCGTTGTCCGCCAGATTATATACCGCACCTGTCACAATCACGTTGGTATCCTGAATCCTGTTGGCAGCTTCCTTGCTGGATTCCGCCAGCTGGCGGATTTCCTCCGCCACAACGCCGAAGCCCCTGCCTGCTTCTCCGGCTCTCGCCGCCTCAATGGATGCATTCAGGGCCAGCAGATTAGTCTTACCGGAAATGCTGAGAATATCATTGGTAAGACTGTCAACCTGATCTACATTCTTGCTGTCTTCAATCGCCTCATTCAGAACCGACAGAATCTCTGATATGCGGGCGCCGCTCTCCTCCATATAAGTCCTTGCACGGGATTCCATCTGCGCCGCATTTGCACGCATCTGTTTCGTATAATCATTGATGTTGGTTGATTTTGAAGCAATTTCCTCTACCTCTGTCCGAACCGCCTCTGCATTCTGGTTAATGACGCCTGCGGAAACACCCACCTCATTCATGGTAGCTGCCAGTTCCTCCGTCACCGCAGACAGATCAGCCGCGCTGTCATTGGAATTCTTCACACTCTCCTGCACACCCATGACAACGTCTTCCATCCGGCGTGTATTCACGATGATCATCTTCAGAATTTCCTGCAGCTTGCCTATAAAAGTATTGATCCCGCGTCCCAGATCGGCGATCTCATCATTTGTTTTGATCGTGATGCGCTGCGTAAGATCTCCTTTTCCCTGATCCAGTCCGGCAATGATGGCACTGATCTCGCTCTTGGCGCCGGCCACGGGTCTGACCACGCGCCTGAGCACCATACGCAGCGCAATCATCAGGGCAAAAATACTGATCACCGCAATGATACCGTTGATGAGAACCGCACTGTAATAATCCCTGCGCAGATCCGCTCTGGCCACTTCGGAACCGCTTCTTGCATTCTCATTCAAATCAGAAACAGCCTGCTGAATGTGATTCGAATACTGCGCAATCTCTCCGTTCGCCAGTTCGAAAGCCGCCTTATTATTACCGGCAGCGCTGTAACCGAACAAAGTCACGATAGCGTATTTCAAGTTTTCATACTCCGATACGATCATCTCATAGTCTGCTGCTTCCTCCGCGGAGACGGTACGACCGTACGCTCCAAGCATATCATCCAGCAGCGCCTCCTCCGTGCGGACAGAATCCACCAGTGAGATCATCGTATCCAGATCCGTCGCTATGATATGGGACAGTGCCAGCGAATGCAGCTTCTGCATTTCCCTTTGTATATTGCTCAGATCGGAAATACCGGTCATATAATCATCCGCGATCTTAGAAGCCGTGCTGTTTACATTCTGTATGTTGCGAACCGCTATAATATTAGAAGAAATACAGACAAAGCTCAGCACAAAGATCGGAATAAGTGTCAGAACTTTAATACTGATACGCGGTTTCATTTTTACTGTTTGATTCTCTATATTTGCCATGCTCATCCATCCTTCCCTCATACTGATCATCCATGCCGTCGCAGTTTACTGCGATGACACGCGATGCGTAATTCCTATTCCGCCGTAGAAGCCGTGATACCTGCTGTCAGATTATCCATCAATTCCTGCAGATCCATATCATTCGGATTGCCGGCAATCATCGTATCTGCAAACTCTGTGCAGGCATTCCAGTACTTGTTACCCACACGCTGCAAATTCCCGTGATGGGACTGATCCAGAATCGCCTGTACGGCCGGAATCCGGGAAGCCTCCTCCGAAGCCGCCGCTTTACTATTGGCCGGCACCTGATTCTTCTGTACGAAACGCAGTGTCTGATTCTCCTCGTTCGTCAGCCAGTCCGCCAGTTTCATTGCCCAGTCCTTATGCGCAGAATAAGCGTTTACCCCCATCATCTTATAGCCCGTGAAAGAGGACATCTGAATCTGCTGTCCGGCACAGGTAAACGTAGGGAGTTTCACCGCGCCGTAGTCCTCGCCCCATACCTCTTTGATCTGGGTGGCGTTCCAGGTACCGCTGACCCCGGCAATCACACTGCCCTCCTGTGCCTTGGCAATAAACTCTCCGTCCGCATTACAGGAAAAAGCCGGACTGGCGGTAAAATTCAGAATAGACTGTGCAACGTCCACCCCTTTTACCGCACCCTCCGCATTATTCCAATTACAGTAATTGGTCATGCCGTCCTCATTGATGCCAAGCTCCAGTCCCGTCTGTCCGAAAAAAGCATACAGATACCAGCCGGAAGTGAGTTCCATGGAAATCTGCTTACCCGCGCTCTCTGCCACGGCAAGAATGCCGTCCAGAGTCTTCACATCCTCCGGTGTAAAATAATTTTTATCATAATAAAGGAAATAGCCGTTGTCCGCCGTATAGGGAAATGCATAGAGAGTCCCCTGATAGGACGCGGCGGCAATCGACTCCGCCACATTCGCGGCCGAAACCGCCTCCGCATTGTCTACAGGCGCCAGAACCCCGGCTGCCATCAGCCTTGAAAACTGATCGTCGGGAAAAGAAAACACATCCCCGGCACTGTGAATGTCACCCAGAATCACATCGCTCGTGCCGGAATCCGGCTGCGGCACCAGACTGATTTCGAAATCCGCCTGGTCGGCATAGTGTTCCCTGAAAGAAGTGATCATCCCGTTCAACATGTCAAAATCGCTTTCCTCCGCCCAGACCGTCAAAGTTACCGGGCCGGTCTGCGCCGCCTCCGGTTCCTGCGTATTGACGCTCTGCGTCTGTCCATTTGTCGCTGTAGTGGAGCAGCCGGTCAAAATCGCAACAGCAGCGACGGCACAGGCTCCCTGTTTCCAAAATATCTTCTTCACCTTTTCTGCCTCCGGTAATTTAATGTATATGTTCTTGTCTGTACGATAGATACCGTACTTCAGGTTTCAAACGACAGTATAAGCATATTGCCGCTGTCAAAACCGTATTGATTTTAGCATATTTCATCAAAAGATACAATAACCGCAGCGCCCATGCAGCCTGTCCGCAAAAACACAGCATAATAATTGCCAAAGCCCGCATTTCAATCCTTCGTTATATTGGGAAGACTCCCCGGATCAACCGTGCACTTCTTCCCCTGCCATGTAATCACAAGCGGCCGCAGCCCGTACTCCCTGATCCGGTACCCTTCGGCTGTCAGGGCGACGGTAAACTCCGCCATGCCGCCCCTGACACAGGATTTCTCCGCCTGCGCGCTGATATAGTTACCGATGGAATAATATACCAGCATCTCATGGCCGCTGTCATCCCGAAGCAGTTCACAGGGCTGCAGTACATGCGGATGCGTGCCGACCGTCACATCCACCCCGCATTCCAGAAAAATCTGTGTCCATTTCTTCTGAAGCGTATCCGGTTCCTCCGCGTACTCCGTCCCCCAATGGACAAAAACCGCCACGATATCACTTTCCTCTTTTGCCATGCTGATGTCCGTCCGGATCTGCTCCTCGTCCTCCAGCAGATGTACCGCGTTCGGGTTCTGCGCCGGAATCTGTATTCCGTTCGTGCCGTAGGTATAGTTAAGCATCGCTGTTCTGATCCCATTCCTGACGATAATGTCATATGGACGGTATTCTATCTCGTCAGCACCCTGTATCCCCAGACATATGACGCCTGTGTCATTAAAAAAGCGCTTCGTGAAATCAACACCTGTCATGCCCTGATCCAGCGCATGGTTCGTCGCACATGTGACCACATCAAATCCGGCATCCGATATGGACTCCCCCACCTGCACCGGCGTGCCGAACTGCGGATAACCGCCGTACCTCGCCGGGTCATCCGTGAGCGGTGTCTCCTGATTGATGACAGATATGTCGCTTTTTGCAATCATATCTTTTACATTTTCATATAAAAAAGAAAAATTTTCATCATTATGTAAACCATATTGATAGATTGGTTCGTGTATTAGATTATCTCCAAACGCGCAAAATGACACTTCCGTCGCTTCACGCGTAAATCCCCAGGAATCCCAGAACCAGCAGGTGATGTGTCCGTTCCGGTCTGTCAGAAGCAGTCTGTTGTTCGGGCGCACTCTGTACTCTTTTTGTTCCACTGCACGTTCCGTTTCCTTATTCTCTGTTTCTGGATCTTCTGTCTTCCCCGCCTCTTCTATGCTGCCTGCTGACTCCTGCATCGCTGCTGTCTCCTCCGGTACTCCTGCATATGCCGGTTTATCTTCCTTTTTCCTGACAGCCTTTCTTACATACTCCGCTCTTTCCCCTGCCCAAATCTCACATACCTCAAACCCGATATCAGAGGCCATCCATTTTGTCTTCACCTTTTCCCCATTGCATTCATAGACGGCGATATGCTGCGACCACCTTTGTTCGTTGTGCTCCACCCAGAACGGTCTGCTCCTGCCATACTTCCCGATCCGCCAACACAGCAGGATCAGTTCGTCCTGCCCGTCATTGTCGATATCGTTTACCTGCGCCTGCTGAACCTTAAGCCTCTTCGGGGAAGTCCAGATCACATGATCATTCTGCCATACCTGCACTTTTCTATGCGCAAGGACGATCTCATACTGCTGATCCGCATCCTGCAGCGTTTCGTTCTCCCACGTAATCCACCCCGGCAGAAATGCGCCGCCCCGCCACAACATATACAAAACGGCGCCGGTACCCGCCAGCGCCATAATGCCATATATGATTTTCCTAAGTTTTCGCCTCATACTCATGATATATTTCCCAATCGTTCAAGCACAAATCCGTGCGGAGAATGCCCGCCTCCCGGGCATTATGCACCATCCCGCATGGCTATGTCACGCGGAGAAATGCATGCTTTTTGCATTTCTCTGGTATGAAGCTTTAGATTTTCTTAGGCAGCGTTCTTCAGATGCCTTAGAAAATCTCTTCATACGCTTCACACTACTCCCAGTCATAGACCACCCGGTAGCTCTTCGTCCACTCCGGATGTCCGGCCGGCGGATTGCTCTCCCATGTTCCATCCTCTTTCTGCTGGATTCCCATCAGCTGCCGCCACTTCGTATCCGTCAGCCGATCCTCTATCGGCCACCTAAACTGGTAGAAAGAATATACGCTTCCGCTGGCAATCTTCACCTTACCATCCACCTTCACTACCACATATATAATGGAAGGATCTCCCGTACCCGCTTCCAGCACTTCACCATTCGGGTTCGTCGCGATATCGACCACCAGTGCCGCCGGCGCCTCCTGCGTGTACGCTCCTTCACCACCGGTTGCATCCTTGACGGATTCCATCCAGAAATGTTCTATATTCCCTCCATAGCTTCTGATAAACTCGTATTCATCGTCCGTCAGCGTCTCGTCCTTTAGTTCCTTCTTCGATATCTCCAGCAGACGGTCCGCAATTTCAGACAGACGGGACAGGTTCTTCTCCTCTGCGGCATTTAACATACCGTAATTTTTCAGTCCCTGCGCCGTCAGGTCGGACAGATTCTTAAACCGCAGCCAGACCAGCGGTTCCGGCTCCACATATCCTCTGTCGTCCGCATTTTCGTCATATGCGTCTCCCATCTCCGCCATCACCTGCTTGGTATACAGAACCGTATCGTGCTTCAGTTCCGTAAAACTTCCCGCAAAACATTCCAGTCCCTTCTTCCGCCACTCCTCACTCTGCATGAACACCGGATAGCCCTCGCCCTTCACCGTAAGCAGCGGACGAAGCGTGTTCAGCCAGCCGGAATACAGGCTTGCCGACCACATTTCCTTATTCTCCGCGGCCAGAGCAGTTCTGAGTTGTTCCATATGTTCCGTGTAGCCAGGATAGACCGTCGCGCCTTCCTCTTCCAGAATGCCAAGCGCCGTATCGCTTCCCAGTGCCGCCGGTACGTCCAGCACATCCGGCAGCATACGCTTATCACCATCGGCTGCCGCCTTGACACTGCTGTACACCAGCCGCTGCATGACCGCCGCATCGATTGTGAACCGCTGCCCCATAAACCGGAAGCCCGGCACCACATTATCCTCACCGTCCCCGATTACCAGCGAATTGACAAAGGGCGTGCGCAGACCGGCCGACATGGTATGAAAACGGTCAAAAGCCTCGCTGTTGCTCTTCAAATCCTCCGGAGTAATCTGTTCTCCATACACTTCCTGCATAAGCGGAATATACTCGTACACCCCGGCATCGTCGCTTGCCCCCGAGAAGAAGGAAGTCACCTCATAGATCGACCCCCACAGGTCATAGGCCGTCTTGTCCTCCGAGAGCATATACGCCATCAGAAGCGCGCTCCGGTCCATCTCCTCGCTCTCCTGTCTGAAATGGATTCGCCCGTACCACATCATGGCACGGAAATACCGCTCCAGTTCTTCATCGCCCTCATAATAGCCGCGCGCTTTATACTGGCTGTAGTCCTCCATCTTGTCCGTCAGACCGTCGTAGATCATGGATTCGTCAACCCCTTCGGCCGCATTTATTTTTTCCAGCTCATATTCCACGATCTCCTTCACATCGCCGTTTACCTGCGTCTGATCCTCCAGCAGCTTCGCGCCCACCGTGAAAAATGCGACATTGCGTTTCGCCGCCTCTTCCCACTCGCTGCCCTTCAGATTGTCATACGCCGTCAGACTGTTCTCCAGCATCCTCTTGCCAAGCTGCTGCAGACAGTCCGTCAGATATCCCTTTTCCACCTTTTTCAGAAGATATGCAAAATATAAATGGTACGTGTGCATAAGCGAATCCACCGTCACGAAATTCGCCTTCGGCTCATACCTGTTCATCTCATAAATCTCGAAAAACTCCCTGCCCGCATCACCGAATACAACAAACCCGTTCTGCGCCAGCTTCTCCCGCTGGTCGTCATCCAGATAGAACTGATACAGATTGTCGATATTGCCTAAGTCCGGCTCGATCGTGTACGGCGCCACACAGGGCGTCACGCCGATGTCCTCATTTGCCGCCGCATTTTTTGCGGAAAACGAACCCGTATACGTGGGAAAGAATATTGCCTCCTCCCCGGTCTCTTCTTGCCCCGAAGAAGCCTGCTCCTCCGTTTTGCTGCCACCGTCAAGCTCTGTCGGCTCGTCCTCCGCCTGCTCTTTTCCGGCTTCCTGCCCCTCCACGGGCACGGCCTCCGGCTCATCCGCTTCGCTTTCTGTCCAGGCCTCGTCCCCGCCGCTTCCCGAATGCTGCCCGCCGCAGCCGGTGAGTGCGGCCGCTGTCAGCGCAACACTCAAAAATAACGCAATTCCTCTTCTTTTCATTCTCCGATTCCCCTTATCCTTTCCCATACGGCGCCTCACAGTCTCCTGCCGCCCGAAACCGCTGATTCCCGCAAATGTTCCGGATGCCGTAATCTGTTTATATTTTAAACAAATATTCGCCCAAAAAGCAATCATCTTCACTATAATTTAAGAAATGCCACGCATCGTAGCGCTCAAATAACAAATGCCACCCCCACATGCTTGCAGCGCCTGCCATCGTTTACTATACTTACTGTGAAAAGAACGTTCAGAAATGCTGCAACATCAAAGAACACCGCCTGAAAATTACCAGTTATACAGGAGACTGCCCCGAAAACGGCATTCTCCGCAAAAGTTCCGCAGGCAGGAGCTTTACGGAAGCTAAACATTATAAATATAAGGAGACGTTACATGGAATTTGCACAAAATTTAAGAACAATCCGCAAACAGGCGGGTATGTCACAGGAAAAACTGGCGGAGAAGCTCGGCGTATCAAGACAGGCCGTCACAAAGTGGGAAACCGATGCCGGAATCCCCGACATCGGAAACCTCCGGACGATTTCCGATCTGTTTCAGATTTCCATAGACGAACTTCTGGGAAAAAAGGAAACAAAGAAACCTTCCGGATATTTATATGAAAGTATTACGGAATACGACATTGACGAGCCGAAGCGCTATGACATCAAACTCGGCGGTGCCAAAAAACTTGTTTTCTCCGGTTACGACGGTGAGAAAATACGCATCCGGCTTGCGTCTGATACCATGCCGACGCTTCAGAGCGATTTCAAGGTTAAAATAGACGATATCAAGAAACGGATCGATGTGGACGTCAACCGCAAAAACGGAGTAACCGAAGCCGCCGCCAAAGAGGGCCTGTCTGTCTTCGTGCAGATACCGTCGCCCTATATCGGAAAAGTCGAACTGTCTGTCCATGCAAAAACCATCGAACTACACTCTCTGGAATGTGACAGCATCGAACTGGATATCAAGACCGAAAATGTCAGACTGGAGAACGTAACCGGGACGGTGGAAATAAACTGCAATCTCGATATGGACATAGTCTGCACTTCCCTGAACGGAGAAATCAACATGAATCAGGTATCGGCTTCCTCCAGAATCCGTATCCCGGACGGAACCGCTTTTACAGCCAGGACGAAAGGAATCGGAACAAGTATTACTTATGAGAAGGACAAAAAGCCGGTCACGCCGTTTGATATGCCAAATGCGGACAATGTGATCGAACTGAACGGGATCAAAAGTGAGCTTGTTATCTGCACTTTTTAAGGAGGAGGCTATAGCTATTATGGAAAAAGAAGTTATTGTATCAGCCAGACATTTGAAGAAGGTTTTCGGCTCCGGCGAGAGCACACAGGTCATTTATCAGGATTTCAATATTGACATCTATAAAGGTGACTTTACCGTGATCATGGGCGCTTCGGGAGCCGGGAAATCCACACTGCTGTACGCTCTGTCAGGGATGGATAAACCCAATGCGGGAACGATTCATTTCTCCGGTACGGAAATCACGGGCATGAACAGCGATGAACTCGCGGTATTCCGACGCAAAAACTGCGGATTTGTCTTCCAGCAGATCTATCTGATCGACAAGATGAGCCTGCTGGATAATGTGATGGCTGCCGGCAGTCTGACCTGCCAGAACAAGACGGAGATTGCTCGCCGTGCAAACGAACTGTTTGATCTGGTGCACATATCCCCGGCTACAAGACGGAAACTGCCGTCACAGATTTCCGGCGGCGAGGCGCAGCGGGCCGGCATCGTAAGGGCGGCCGTCAATTCCCCGACGGCAATTTTCGCCGATGAGCCGACAGGCGCGCTCAACTCTCACAATTCCGATGCCGTATTGGACGTCTTTTCCATGCTGAGTGCCACAGGCCAGAGTATCGTCATGGTAACGCATGATAAGAAGTCCGCTCTACGGGGCAGTCGGGTCGTATACATCAAAGACGGCACGATCTACGGCGACTGCGATCTCGGCGCTTATACCGCGGAGGATACGGAGCGTACCGGGAAGCTCGAAAACTTTCTTGCGAAAATGGGGTGGTAGGAACATCCCGGAATGGAGACCAGCTATGAAAAATCTAATCCTGCACAATCTGAATAAAGCAAGAGGGCAGTTCCTGTCCTTCGGTGTTGTCATGATGATTACAGCCGTTATTTTAAACTGCGCGCTTGTACTTCTGTTCCAGACTTCCGCTGCCTATGACTCGCTGTTTGATGAACTGAATACCGCCGACATAAGTGTTGCGGCGCCCGCGGCATTATCCGGCGATGCGCTGCTTCATGACATCGCAGCGCTGGACGGCGTGCTGGATACGGACGTCGGCGAAGCGCTTTTTGCACAGAGTACCTTACAGGACTTTCAGAATGCCGCGTTTACGATGAATACGTATTTTTATCGCTTAAACGGCACGCGTAAGCTGACGCGGCACACTGTCGCCGGACAGACAGAGACCACCGATGAGATGAGCGTATATATTCCTCTCTATCTTTCCGAACTTGGCGGGTACCGGACAGGAGAACAGATCAGATACGTGATTGACGGCACGGAGTACGCGTTTACCGTGAAGGGGATCGTAAACGAAATGCAGTACGGCAACTACGGTACCGGGTTTATCGGTCTTTTTCTTACCGATGAAGCCTATGACAGGCTGCGCACTGACGAAGCTTTTACGCCTGTCCGCGAATATCTCATCAGGACAGAGGCGCACGCGGATCTGGCATCCGTCAAAAACACTGTCGTAACACTTTTCAAAGAAAAAAACATATCCGCCCTGTCGGTTCTTGACCGTCGGACTACGAAAGACAGCAGAACCATGGTCTCAAACACCATCGTGCTGTTCCTTGCGGCATTTGCCACGCTTGTGCTTCTGGTCAGCATCGCTTTAAGCCGCTTCCGGATCAGGAATACCATTGCGGAGGAAATCAGTGAAATGGGCGTCCTGAAAGGAATCGGCTATACAAGCAGAATGCTGAAATACAGTCAGGTCCTCCCATACCTGCTTGTGTGTGGTGCAAGCCTTGCCTGCGGGGTGGCATTGTCTTACGTCCCTGTTCCTGTAATCGCGCATACCCTTGCCGTCCAGTCGGGCTTCTCCTATACGCCCGTATTTGACGTCCCAGCCGCTTTGATTACGGTGGTATCCATACTGGTTATCGTCTTTGTTTTTACACTTCAGGCTTCCGGAAAAATCAAAAAACTCGAACCGGTCAATGCAATCCGGGGCACAGACCCCTTCAGGTCTGCTGTCCGAAATCATTTTCCGCTTGACAGTTCCAGAGGTTCTGTCAGGTTAAACCTGCTCTTCAAACAGACCACTGTGTCGGCCGGTCGGAATATTCTCCTGTTTGCCGTTGCCTATATCATGATGATCCTGCTGGCTTTTACGGTCATCCTGCTCTACAATGTCAATTTTCATCCTGATAATTTCCTTACCACGTTATCAGAAGAACTGCCAGATATCCGCGTACAGGCCAAAGAGGGGCAATATGCTGCTCTGCGGGAAATGCTTCAGAAAGAAAATGTAAACGCCGTGCATTATGGAACGGTCATGGCAGAATACACGGACGGCAGCCTTCCCGCAATTGTCTGTGAAGACTATGCACTCCTTGAAAATGATATTGCATACAGCGGCAGACACCCGCAGACCGCAGACGAAATAGCAATCGGAAGTGCGCTTGCAGGTGATTATGTGATAGGTGACCGGTTCAGACTGTCCCTGCATAATCAACAATATGAATACACTATCACAGGTTTTATTCAGAGTGTGAACAACAATGGTCTGATCGCAGAGCTGACCGACACAGGATACGAGAAGATTGCCGGTTCCCCGCTATGTTCCCTTAATCTATATCTGCCGGACGATGCGGATGTCTCTCTGTTCGTTGATAAGCTGAACGGGGAATACGGCGCTTATATAACATCTGTCAATAATGCTGCCAGAGAGTCAAGGAGTATGCAGTCAATGTATTCGTCCCTCATTACCATCGTTGCCGCCTTCCTCGTTCTCATAGCGCTGCTGATCATACTGCTGATCCTCTATTGTGTACTGCATTCCATGATCATCAGCCTGAAAACAGACTTCGGCATATACAAGGCCATGGGTTTTACCAGCAGCCAGCTCATGGTACAGACCGTCGGCAGTATTACGCCGTGTATCTTCCTTGGCGCTCTGGTTTCCGCAATATCAGGTATCTTGTATCTGCCTGTCATGTATAATGGTATTTTTGGCGTAATCGGCGCGGTTAAGAACAACTTTGAAATACCGCTGTATGTGCTGCTTGGCACGGCAGTGATCCTGACAACAGTAACAATTGTGCTTGGTATAATACTCTGCCGCCCGGTCAGACGAATTGAAGCATACACGCTGATCCGTAATTGAATTTCACGAAATATACCAGAGAATTTCCAGATAGTGCATCAGGGGCTGTCCATGAACTGAACAGCCCCTGTAAAAATATAACACATTCTGCCGCCTGGCGTTTAGGAATCCATTTAATAAACGATCCTTACATCGTCCTCGTTTTTGGGATTGACCAATACAGTCACTTTTTCCACATCCACCGTATCCAGCGAGACAATCTTTCCCTCTTTCAGATTCTGCAGAACGATATCCTTCGCCGCCATCATCAATGCCGTCTCATCTTCAGCACCCCGCCAGTACCACGAGAACTCAATTCTGTCAAAAGTATCCCCATCGGAAGCTTCCTCATAGTCCGCAAAAGGCTCTACCCGTTTGCCGTTATACGTCACCTGAAACCGCACAGTGCCGGGCGGAACCGACGCATCCGTGCAGACCTGACCGATTCCGGCCGCGTAAGCCGCCCTGGCTCCTACAATAAGCGTCTTTTCGTCCTTCTTCGGCACAAACGCCACGTCAATCTCCGTCGTCCGCATATCTGTCTCGCCCAGAATCTGCCTGCCGCCATAGGCAAGCGCGCCAAATTCCGTGAACGCTACACCCGCGCCGATTCCGCAAAGTAACACGCCCACGCAAAATATAGCAATTGCTATTTTATGTTGTCTGCTCATATACTGCCACTTCCTCTCTCCCGTTATTGCCAATCACCGTCACTTCGTCCTCTTTCCTGCCGTTACCATGACCCTCTATGGCTTCCCCTCTGCTGCTATCATCTTCCACATCATCGCCGCCGCTCTTCTTTCTTCTGATCAGCATGCCGAATGCCCCGTAAGCCAGTGCGCCAAAGCAGAGTAGCCCTCCCAGACTCATCAGAAATACGCCGATCAACGGATATCCCTGCACTAAGAAAACTACGGTCGCCCCTGCTCCCGCTAAAATGATCATCGCCATGCCTGCACATATCAGTGCAAAGATCAGCCATGCCGCGTTCCACATGAATTTCAGCCAGAAGATACAGAATCGCGCCAGCCATTTCCACGATCTTACAATACCTCTGCCAACCGTTCCGAAAAGCCGTCCTGCGTATCCACCCATCTCTTTTGTCCTTTCCGCCCCTGCTGTGCGCCCCTGCGCCTCCCCCTCGAAGCTGTTCCGCCTGCCCCGGAAAGGCTTCCTGATCCATCTCCCGAAAGCGCGGCATTTTGTGCCAATCCATTGAAAACCTTTGCGGACACTATGAGCTGCTCTTATCATGCTCTCCCTGAAGCGACTGCCTGTATGCTTTATGTCGCTCTCCGTCTCCTGTGCGCTGCCATCTTTATTCCCGGCAAGTCCGGCGGCCGAATTTGCCCTTGGCGGTATCAGACTGCGGGAAGTACCGTTTTTTAGCTTCGGCAGTTTCAATGAAAAACCCTGTCTGCGAAATTCGGGATTTACATGATATGCCTCCAGAATCTCCGCGGCAAGCTGCTCCACCGAGCCAAAGTCCCGGATCGCTTCCTCCTCGCTCAGGCCTTTCTGCATTTTCATATCGATATGCTGTGCATATTCCGCGCAAATGTCGTCCTGCTCGCGGCTTTCCAACACGCTCAGATATTCCCGCAGTTCTGTCAAAAATCTATCTTTATTCACGTCCGTCCCTCCCCTTCAAAAATTCATTGACTCTTGTCTGAAATTCGTCCCACTCTGCGGTCAGCCTGTCGCGGTACAATATCCCCGCTGCCGTCAGATGGTAGTACTTTCTGGGCGGCCCTTCTGAAGATTCCCGCAGATAAGTCTCGAAATAGTGCTCATTGGTAAGACGCTTTAAGAGCGGATAAATCGTTCCCTCATTCACATCGATCACCTGCGAGACTTCCTCCACAAGTTCGTATCCGTACATATCTCTCTGCCGCACGGACTCCAAGACGATAAGCTCCAATACACCTTTTTTAAATTGCGGATTCATAATACTCCGTTCCGGGGCACATACGCGCTCAGGCGGCGTCCCTGTTGGTCTTGTGTGAGATGAAGTTGCAAAGCAACTTCTAGTACTTCTTAGCGAAGCAGCCTCTGATGCTGAGTTTTAGAAGTACTTCTCACACTAGTATCAGATTAAACCCACTACTATACATTGTCAAGTACTAATTTATTTAAGATAGTATTAAGATATCTATGGCTATTCATACACCTCACAAAAATCCGTCACGCTCCTACATCCTCGCCTCCATCAGACTGCTCGAAGAATACCGCCGCAGCCCTCTGTAGAATATGAACACTGCAATTGACATAAGCGCAATTGCATAACCTGCCACTGTCAACAGCGCAGCCAGCCCCGACTGCAGACTCTGCCCGGCCGCCCCGACACTCATCCCATTATCCGCGTTTCCACTAAATGCCGTCATGATATGCACCGGCTTCCAGACCGCCATTCCCACGGGAATCAGAAAATACAACAGATACCTGGAAACACCCTGAAAGATTCCGTCCGGGTAAGTCATAAAACTGATCATGCCTGACACTATCTGACCTCCCGCCATCTCCGCCCGCACAAACCAGAAGGACAGACTCCCCAGAAGCAGCGTAAATGCCACGAAAATTACCGCTCCCGTCACTGTAAATAACAGGAACAACACCAGCCTGCCCATGCTGAATCCCGAAAAAGCCATCAGTACCAGCCCGTACAGAAAATCGCCGATCGACGCTGTACTCGTTGCGGAAGTCAGCATGCTCAGGCAGACATTCTTCGGCTGTACCAGATAAGAATCCAGCTTCCCGCTGATGATCAGCTCCGGCAGAGAAAACGCCCTCGCAAACAGGACCTTTGACAAGCCGAAAGAAGACGCCGTCAGTCCCCACAGCAGCATGACATCCTTCATCGTATATCCTCCGATCTCTCCCCGCAGCCGGAACAGGATGAACCACTGTACAAGAATCGTCGCGTTATTGAGCATCATAAACAGAATATTTGTTACAAACGTGACCGGATTTACCATCTCACGCATAATATTATATTTGACAGACAGCAGACACACCCGCACCTGATTCTTAACCGCCGTTGACATACAGTTTCCTTACCCCCTTTCCATAGATCCAGAACATCAGTCCGCAGCCGGCAGCCAGATACAGGATCTGCGCCGACAGAATCTCAATACATTTTCCGGCTGAAAAATCCACGACCAGCTTTGCCGGCCCGTAGCATACCGTATAGATCGGCGTCAGCTTAAAGAACGGCTGCAGCGCAACCGGAAAAATTTCAATCGGAAATACCGTACCCACCACCAGAAGCAGCTTATCGTACAGCCACAGAAACGGCGTCGCGTCCTCGATCCGAAAAGAAAACAGACTGATGCATATCTTGAAAACCGCATTGATCGTAATGCCCAGCACAACGCAGAGTATCATCACCGGAAGCGCCGCAATCCGGAAACCCGGAATCGCTCCCACCATGCATGTGCCGATCACTGTGGCAAGCAGTGCATACATCGGCAGTCTAATACTCCATTCTCCGGTATATTTTGTCAGAATATACAACGTATAGTGGTATGGCTTATTCATCATGTAAGCGATATTGCCTCCCCGGATATCCGTAATCACCTGCCTGGTAAGCGCTCCCGAATCAGAGCCGAACCAGATCATTTCCGTCATCATGACATACCAGATCATCTGCTCCTTTGCGTATCCCGCGATCAACTCCCCCGGCGCCTGATACATATAATTCCAGAGCCTGATAAAAATATAGATAAATACAAAATAGCTGAAAAACCCCATGGCGAGATTGGCGGCGTACTGCAGATTTTCCAGCAGAACGGACTGATAGATTACCCTGTATTTACGTCCCGGTCTTCTCCGTAAGCCCCCGCAGACGTACCTTTGCGTTTCGTGCACAGAAGTCTTTTTTACATATTTTCTCATACCTTCTCCGTCCTCCCCTCCGCCCGATAGATTTCCATGATGATGTCTTCCAGTGACATAGAAGGCGAATTAACGCTTTCTGCATCCTCTCCACTCAAATAATGCTGCTTCAGGTGCTCCATGGAATCGTCCAGCACAATCTGTCCCGCATTCATGATAATAATACGCCGGCAGAGCTTCTCAATGTCCCCTACGTCATGACTGGTCAGTAAGATCGTCGTGTGGTATTCCCGGTTCATCTGCCGGATCAGCCCGCGGATGTTCTCTTTCACTACCGGGTCAAGCCCGATCGTCGGTTCATCCAGGAAAAGAACGCCCGGTTTATGGATCAGCGACGCCACGATCTCACAACGGATACGCTGTCCCAGCGAAAGATTCCGCACCGGCGTATTGATGAACGCCTCCAGTGCAAAGCGCTCCGCCAGTTCCCCGATCCGCTCCTCTGTCTCCCTGTCCGGGATATCATAAATCGCCCCGAAAAACCGGAAATTGTCGTAAGGCGTCAAATGCGTCCAGAGTTGCTCCTTCTGTCCAAACACTGTCCCGATCTGATAGGCAAGCTGTTTCCTGCGCTTCACAGGATCAAGTCCGAGCACCCTCACACTTCCGCCGTCCGGGCAGAGAATGCCCGTCAGCATCTTGATCGTCGTGCTCTTCCCCGCGCCGTTCGGACCGATAAACGCCAGCATTTCCCCTTCTTCCACAGTAAAAGAAACCCGGTCCACCGCCGTGATCTTCTCCACCTGCGGACGAAGAATCGCCCGGATGCTCCCCCGCATTCCCTTTTCCTTGACCCTCACCCGGAACGTCTTCGATAAGTCCTCTGCTTCAATTGCATACATTGTTGTTTCCTCCCCTCTCATGCGAGCATGGTGCCTGCTCCGTAAGCCTTCTGACTTTTCGTCCACGAATGAGCAGACTCGAAAGACTTCGTCTTTCTCGTTCGCGCAAAAAAACCGCCTGTTACATACACCTCCGTGTATATCCCATGCGGTTCTCATATAATCTATCCTGATCGCCGCATAGCCAAATAAGACTTTCCATCTTACGGCCATGCGCGCTGTTGTCTTATTACCGACTCAGGCTGTGACCGTAGTCTGAAAAATCTGCTGCTCCAGAATAAACATAATAAATCGTTCCTGATAAAAATTCTTTTCTCTCAACTCTTTGTCCTCGTTTCAAATTTTTAGATAATTTACCACAATCTCCTTTAGCTGTCAAGCAACCTTGTAATAAATTTCAATCATAGTAATCAAATCCAATTTGTAAGTAAAACAACATAGAAAAACCACCCCTCAACTTTGGCCGAGTGACGGGGTGGATTTTGTAAAAACATATTTTTAAACTGTAATCGAGTAAAATAAAGTATGACTTTATTTTACTCACACTGCTCCTTCTCATGAATCTCCCCATGCAGTTCCTGCAGCGACTTTACTTCACTGCCTGCATGTGTTTTCAGATAATGGATTCCCTCCGCAGTCACCTTCGCCGCGGCCACCGTAGTGATATAAGGCGCTTTCGCCTTGATCGCCGCCTTGCGCAGATAACTGTCGTCATGCACGCTGTCTTTACCCACAGGGGAATTGATGATCAGATCAAAATCGCCGTTGGTGATCATATCTCCCACATTCGGCCGCCCTTCATAAAGCTTTTTCGCTTTCGTCGCAGGAACGCCCGCCGCCGTGATCAGATTATAGGTTCCCTCCGTAGCCACGATCTTAAAACCGTCTTCCGCCAGGCTCCTGGCCACTTCCACAACTTCGTCCTTATCCTTCTTATTCACGGAAATCAGCACCGTTCCTTCAAGCGGCAGCTTCGACTGCACCGCCTCCTGCGCCTTGAAAAATGCTTCACCGTAAGACCGGGACAATCCCAGCACTTCTCCGGTAGAACGCATTTCCGGTCCGAGAACCGGATCTACCTCCGGGAACATATTGAAGGGGAACACTGCCTCTTTTACGCCGTAATTCGGAATTACCTGCTCTTTTAATTCCGGAATCGGCGACGGACGTCCGGTAAGTTCCGCAGTAATGATTTCTGTCGCGATCGGCACCATACGGATATTGCAGACCTTGGATACAAGCGGCACGGTACGGGACGCGCGTGGATTGGCTTCCAGCACGAAAACCTTGCCGTCCTCGATGGCGTACTGCATGTTCATCAGTCCTTTTACATGCATTTCCTCCGCAATCTTTCTCGTATACTCTTTGATCGTCTCCACACTCTCCTCCGGAATGTGCACAGACGGGATGATACACGCCGAATCCCCCGAATGGATACCGGCAAGCTCGATGTGCTCCATCACCGCAGGTACAAAAGCATGGAAACCGTCGCTGATGGCATCCGCCTCACACTCCAATGCGTGGTTCAGGAAACGGTCGATCAGAATCGGCCGGTCAGGCGTCACGCCTACCGCCGCATTCATATATTCCGTCATGCTCTCGTCGTCATACACCACTTCCATGCCTCTGCCGCCCAGCACATAAGAGGGACGTACCATCACCGGATAACCGATCCTTGCCGCAATGGCCAGCGCCTCGTCTACCGTGGTCGCCATGCCCGACTCCGGCATGGGGATTTCCAGTTTTTCCATCATGGCGCGGAACTGATCCCGGTCCTCCGCCAGATCAATGACAGAAGGAGACGTTCCCAGAATCTTTACGCCATTCTTCTCTAATTCAGAAGCCAGATTTAACGGCGTCTGCCCGCCGAACTGCGCAATCACGCCAAGCGGTTTTTCTTTGTTATAAATGCTCAGTACATCTTCCAGTGTAAGCGGCTCGAAATACAGCTTATCGGAAGTATCGTAATCGGTAGACACCGTCTCCGGATTACAGTTCACGATGATCGTCTCAAAGCCCAGCTTCTTCAGCGCCATGGCCGCATGAACGCAGCAGTAGTCGAACTCGATGCCCTGTCCGATCCGGTTGGGGCCACCGCCCAGAATCATGATCTTGAGCTTATCCTCGTTCACCGGATTTTTGTCCGGCGCATTATAAGTAGAGTAGAAATACGCGCTGTTTTCCGTTCCGCTGACATGGACGCCTTCCCATGCCTCTTCCACGCCCAAAGCCAGACGGCGGTTTCGAATATCCGCCTCCGGAATCTCCAGAAGCAGGCTCAGATATTTGTCAGAAAAGCCATCCTTTTTGGCGGTGATCAGCATGTCATCCGGCAGCGGCAGCATACCTGCATTCCCGCCGTCCGTAGAACTGTCGTTCGCATGAGCGCATCCTTTGTCTTGCGAAATATCTTTGCCACTATATTTCAGAATCGCTTCCTCTTCCTCCACCAATTCTTTCATCTGCTCGATAAAATAGGCTTTCACTTTGGTAATCTCGAAAATTTCCTCCACGGTGGCGCCTTTCCGGAGCGCTTCATACATGAGGAAATGACGCTCACTGGAAGGTGTGATGAGTCTTTTTAACAGTTCTTCTTTCGATAAAGTATCAAAGTCCTTCGCATGTCCCAGACCGTAACGGCCGGTTTCCAGCGAACGGATGGCTTTCTGAAATGCTTCTTTGTAGGTCTTACCAATACTCATGACCTCGCCCACGGCACGCATCTGCGTTCCCAGCTTGTCCTCCACCCCTTTGAACTTCTCGAAAGCCCAGCGGGCAAACTTGATCACCACATAATCGCCGTCCGGTACGTACTTGTCCAGCGTTCCGTATTTTCCGCAGGGGATGTCCTTCAGTGTAAGTCCTGCCGCAAGCATGGAGGACACCAGTGCGATCGGGAATCCCGTAGCTTTGCTTGCCAGCGCGGAAGACCGGGATGTACGGGGATTGATCTCGATGACGATGATCCGGTCCGACACCGGGTCATGGGCGAACTGCACGTTCGTACCGCCGATCACCTGCACCGATTCCACGATTTTGTATGCCTGCTCCTGCAGACGTTTCTGACATTCCTCCGAGATCGTCAGCATAGGCGCGGAACAGAACGAGTCCCCCGTATGGACCCCTAAAGGATCAATATTCTCGATAAAGCATACGGTGATGATGTTATTGTCCGCGTCACGTACCACTTCCAGTTCCAGTTCTTCCCAGCCCAGAATCGATTCTTCCACCAGAACCTGACCCACCAGACTGGCCTGCAGTCCTCTGGCGCATACCACCTGCAGTTCTTCCCTGTTATATACCAGACCGCCGCCGGCGCCGCCCATGGTATAAGCCGGGCGCAGAACCACCGGATAGCCCAGCTTCTCGGCAATCGAAAGCGCTTCCTCCACGGAATAGGCCACTTCACTGCGGGCCATCTCGATCCCCAGCGCATTCATTGTCTTCTTAAACTCGATACGGTCCTCTCCACGCTCGATGGCATCCACCTGCACGCCGATGACCTTGACGTTATATTTGTCCAGAATGCCCGCCTTATTTAACTCCGCACACAAATTAAGCCCGGACTGCCCTCCCAGATTCGGAAGCAGCGCGTCGGGGCGTTCCTTTGCGATGATCTGTTCCAGCCGTTCTACATTGAGCGGCTCAATATAGGTCACATCCGCCGTTTCCGGATCTGTCATGATCGTCGCCGGATTGGAATTAACCAGCACGATCTCATACCCCAGCTTGCGAAGCGCCTTACACGCCTGGGTTCCCGAATAGTCAAACTCACAGGCCTGTCCGATGATGATCGGGCCTGAACCGATGATCAGCACCTTATGAATATCTGTTCTGCGTGGCATACATGTCCTCCATTCTTATTTAAATCACAGTATAATTTCTAAACTACCTTGATTGATTTCTATGCTCAACAATAAGTATACAAAAAAAAAATTATTTTAACAATGTAGATTTTCTTTACTAAATAATAACTTTGCTTTGTCATCTACGTATTTCAATATTCTGTCTGATAACCGATTATATCCTGTTATTTTTTTTATTAATTCAATTACAATCGAAACACACAGGCTGGTTCCCGCCAGCGCCAAAAGAATATACGGAAACGAATGGAATGAATAAATAAAATCCGGATAAAAATAATAATATATAAACGTGTGAGTCATGAATATGTTAGTTGCATGTTTACCGATATATTTTAACAGAATGTTTAATCCGGGTATACCGGAAATATACTGAAACGCAATATAAGGAATCGTGACCGCTAATGTGTAGCTAAAAACAGTATTTGTTGTTATATAACACAAATACGCAATATAAAGAAGGACAACACTTATAATCCCCCTAACAATCATCTGTCTTATATTCCTGCATTTCATTTGATCAAACCACTCCTCATAGCTAAAAGCGGTTCCCAATACAACCGCCGGGAGCAGCAACGCAAAAGATACTTTGGAGTTCAAAATCGCATGCGGGAGCAGACACCCTGCCGGTATCAGCAGCCATCTGAATTTCTTATAAGCAAAATATACAAAGGGCATCGCAATGATCAACAGGATTGCGTATGATAAATACCACCATGTAATATTTATTCGCGCCGTCTCTGTGTAACAGGACATGCCTGTCATATCTATAAACATGTGCAACAGCATAGCGGCAACGCTCTCTCCCTCATTCCGATACAGGCTTTGCAGCGATTGCCCTACTATAAACCGCTTGTACAATACCGCCAATACATACACTATATAAATTGACAACTCCAGCTTTACCAGCCGTTTTATCGTCAACACAAAGCAGGAAGCCGAATCATCAGAATCCATCCTTTTAAATTTTTGTGTCATCCCATATGCAGTTAGAAAAGCGAATCCGGCAATACATATTCTACAATATGAGGTTATATCATAAAACAACTCCGTATCCCCAATCACGGTATCAATACCATACGGCATGGCATCCGCAGCATTAAATACATGATGGATAAGCAGCATAATAATCAAAATTCCTTTTGTGATCAATGTGTCTTCTTTTGAAAAAGATGCTTTCATTTAAGTCATCCTTCCTTTCAAAGTATCTTTTTCGGCTTCAGACAACGTGAGGCAGAAACCCTCCGTCTTTGTTCTATCTTATAGTAACGCTGACCTGTATATGTCAGGAGCCGCCGCATATTGCAGATATTCGTATAAACTTATCCATGAGCACCCAGCTATGATAACACTTTTCCACAAGAAAAGCATTATCATAGCTAATCCTTGCAGTTATGGTGCAGCCCATCCCGCCTACACAGTCTTATATTTCTCAATATAAACCGGGAAGGTATCCGTTCCCTTCAGTTCCTTGCCCGCCGTGATCGTAACATTCTTATCGGCGATCAGATATTCCACATTCGCGCCTGCTTCCACCACAGTATCCTGCATTAAAATACAATTCCGGATCTTGGCACCTTTGCCCACCTGCACGCCGCGGAAGATCACGCTGTTCTCTACCTCACCCTCGATCACACAGCCGTCCGCCATCATCACGTTCTGCACCTTCGCGCCGTCCTTGTAATGGGTCGGATTATCTCCCCTGATCTTCGTGTAAATCGGAGCAGCAGCGAACAGCGCATCCAGATTATAATCGTCCAGAAGCTTCATGTTCTCTTCAAAATAACTCTTCATGCCGCAGATACGCGCCACATAGTCCGTATACTTGTAAGCCTGTACGTTCAGCTTGCCAAGCTGTGGCATGATAACATCACGCATAAAGAAGGAACGTCCCTGTATGTACGCCGTACTGACAAGTTCGATCAGCAGTTCGCGTGAAATGACAAAAACATTCATGGAAGTGTTCTGTACGCCATCCGTCTTCGGGTTAATATATACCTTACGGATACGTCCCTGTTCCACGTCAAAAGTATAATAGAAGATTCTGTCATTGGTCGGATAATCCAGCAGTTCCCTGGGCAGCTCCTGCTCGTTGTATGCGATGGTAATGTCCGCACCGCTGTCCATATGTGCCTGCAGCATGGCATTGAAATCAAAATTGACCACGATATTCGTATCTGCCATGACCACATATTCCTCTTTCTGGGACTTCAGGAAATCCAGAATGTTCGCCAGCGCGCCGGCACGTCCCACATATGGAGCGCCTGCTTCCTTCTCCGCAAAAGGCGGGAAAATGTGCAGTCCTCCGTTCTTCCGGACCAGATCCCATTCACGGCCGGAACCCAGATGATCCATCAGGGAATGATAATTCTTGTTGACTACAACAGAAATATTGTCAATACCGGAATGCGTCATACTCGACAGGACAAAATCAATGATACGATAACGGCTGGCAAAAGGAATAGACGCCATCAAACGCACACCGACCAGTTCCGGAACCAGCGCATCATAACTGTTTGGAAATATAATACCGATTACATTTGTGCTTGATTTTATCATTCTGCTTCACCGCCTTCCACATTATTATTGATCATGGCGTCGGGACCTATCACAACGTTCTCCCCTATCGTTACGCCCGATCCTATGGTCGCTACACCGTTTGCCTCTCCGTCGGGCATTGCGCCGACCACGGCATTCTCACAGATCGTCACATTCTCCGCCACAATGCAGTGTCTCACAACCGCACCGGTCTTGATTGTCGTGCCGCCCATTACGACAGCATCCTCCACAACCGCGCCGGCCTCTACCTTTACACCGCCAAACAGAACAGAATGCTTTACCGTACCCCTGATCCGGCATCCATCCGTGACCAGCGCATTCTCCACAACTGCTCCCGCACTGATCTTATGGCCCGTTCTGCCTGCATTACGGCTGTAGATCTTCCAGCCCTCATCAAAAAGATTGATACCGCTGTGTTCAGGGTCCAGGACCTCCATATTCGCCTCCCACAGAGAAGAAATGGTTCCCACATCCTTCCAGTAGCCTTTAAAACGATACGCATACATCTGCCGCTGATCACGAAGCAGATTAGGGATGATATTGTTGCCGAAGTCGTTCTCTGAATCCGGATCAGCCTCGTCCTCCTCCAGATACTTCTTCAGGATATCCCAGTTAAATATGTAGATTCCCATGGAAGCCAGATTAGACTTGGGATTTTTCGGTTTCTCCTGAAATTCAGTAATCTTGTCATTCTCATCGGCAACCATCAGACCGAAGCGCGGCGCCTCCTCCCACGGAACTTCCATAACGGCAACGCTGAATTCCGCATTTTTCGCTTTGTGAAATTCAAGGAAATCGCTGTAATCCTGTTTACAGATCTGGTCGCCGGAAAGGATGATAACATACTTGGGGTCATACCGCTCAATAAACGAGATATTCTGGTAAATCGCGTTCGCCGTGCCCTTATACCAGTCCGATCCGTGCGCCTTCTGATAAGGCGGCAGTACATGCACACCGCCGTATAGACGATCCAGATCCCACGGCTGCCCGTTGCCGATATACTCATTCAACTCCAACGGTTGATACTGCGTCAGAATACCAACGGTATCAATGCCTGAATTAACGCAGTTGGAAAGCGGGAAATCAATGATACGATACTTGCCGCCAAAAGGAACTGCCGGTTTCGCGAGCTTCTCTGTAAGCGCATAAAGTCGTGAGCCTTGTCCGCCGGCAAGAAGCATTGCAATCATTTCTTTTGCCATAATACGAGTCCTCCTGTTTTTCTTATGAAACAAATTATACAACATTTATAATAAAATTTATAGAAAAATTGTAAAAATTATGAAAATATTTTAGCAAAACCCAAATAATTATGGACATTTTGTATAGCAATCCGGCAGGTCACAGTTTCCTGCAGACCTGCCGGGTACATACACTTTCCTATTCGCCTGACACCTGCGTCCCGTCGGCTTTCATATGGTACTTATCCTTATAGATCAGCTGCGAAATGGGTACCAGTTCATATCCTTTATCCTGCAGCCCGGTGATCACCGATTCCAGGGCATCGGCTGTGTATTTCGCACCGTTGGGTACTCCTTAGTTAGTATACCACGTATTTTATTAATAAAATTACTGTAAGAGCGCCGTCCACGTCTTAGCTCCGACAATTCCGTCTACAACCAGCCCGTTCGCTTTCTGGAATGCCTTGACTGCTGCCAGCGTCTTATCCCCGAATACCCTGTCACAAACAAGCGTATACCCCAGACTGCAGAGTATCTGCTGTAATTTCTTTACAGACTCTCCCTTGCAGCCTTTTTTCAGGGTCGGATACTGCTCCACGTTATTGCCTACTGTACTGCTGCCTGCAGTAATTTCTGCGTTCTTCCGTAAAAACAGCGCCTGCTCTTCTTTCCGGCGCCTTGTCAACCCAGAAAGAACCTTGCCTGCTGCCTTATTATACAACAACATCTTTTCTGCGATAACTTCCCTGCTCCTCGTGCCTCCGGCAGTGAGCTGGTCTATACTTCCAATATTAAACGCAAAGGACACCAGCGCATCGAACTCATTCTGTTTCCACCGATACTTATTATAAAAGTTATTTACTCAAACTTCGCACTTGAATAAGCGCCTATGCACCTTGAAAATCCAATAAAA
>CAJTPS010000008.1:153295-170815 GCA_910578555.1 uncultured Lachnospiraceae bacterium | reverse complement strand
AGAGCATCTGCCTTACAAGCAGAGGGTCATAGGTTCGAGCCCTATAGGCCCCATTCGATAAACGGAGTTAATCCCGTCAGGGATTTACTCCAGCAAATGTTAGTTTGCCGATATGGCTCAATTGGCAGAGCAGCTGATTTGTAATCAGCAGGTTAACGGTTCGAGTCCGTTTATCGGCTTGTGATGATAATAACATCATATGGATGGATTCCCGAGTGGCCAAAGGGGACAGACTGTAAATCTGCTGCAAATTGCTTCGGTGGTTCGAATCCACCTCCATCCATTTAGCAACACAATTTAATAACGCGGGGTGGAGCAGTCTGGAAGCTCGTCGGGCTCATAACCCGAAGGTCACAGGTTCAAATCCTGTCCCCGCTACTCAATGCCCAGATAGCTCAGTTGGTAGAGCAGAGGACTGAAAATCCTCGTGTCACTGGTTCGATTCCGGTTCTGGGCATTTTTCTATGGACCACTAGCTCAGGTGGTAGAGCACTTGACTTTTAATCAAGTTGTCTGGGGTTCGAATCCCCAGTGGTTCACGGTACAAAACCTCTGAAAAGTATTGATTTTACGGTACTTTCAGAGGTTTTCTTTATTGCCGTGAATGATATGAAATACAGGTGATTTATTATAGCATTTCTATAGCAAAACGGGGTTGCTATAGCAGAATTATAGCATCCTATAGCGCGATTGCCCTGTCGAGTTTATCCTGTACGGCTTCCTTTTCTTCGTCCAGATGGGCGTACACTTCCATGATCATTTTGATATCTGAATGCCCCATGAGCTCCACTGCTTTCTTCTGGCTGATTCCGGAGTAGTAGAGCATAGTGCAGTAGTTGTGCCGGAAGATGTGTGCGGTGAGCCCATTGATCGGCTGCGATCCAATTGTTTTCTCCTGTTCAGAAGTAACCGCGTCGTTCATCTTCTTAACAATACGGTCCCACATCTTGACGTACTGCGTCTTGGAGAGTGTTTCAGCGTTCTTTCCGGGGAAAAGGTAAAATGTATCAACCGACTTCAAAAAGTCCCGTAGGAAAGCCACAGCGTGTTCTGGGACGGGGATTGTGCGGTTGCCCGCGTCGCTCTTTGCACCTTTCTTCACAACAGGCGTGTTGACATCAAAGACAACAGCCTTATTGACGGTAAGGACTTTTTTCTTCAGGTCAACGTCGGATTTGGTCAGCGCAAGGACTTCGCCACGCCGCAGTCCAAAGTAAAATAAAAACATAACCAGAGCGCGCTCCTGTAGGGTAAAATCAGCCTTTTTAATTGCATCCTTTTCTAAATCCGTCAGGGTTCTTTTCTCTGATTTCTGACGTTTGGGAAGAGTGACCTTCTTAGCAACATTTTCATAAACCAGCTTGTCGTCTACGGCGCTATTAAGAATCTGGACGAGGGTCATCTTAATGATTTCACAGGTACGCGGGTGGTCAGTATTATCATTGATGAGACGCTGGACGTCGGAACGCACGATCTTATTGATCGGCAGGTGACCAAGTTCCGGTTTGATATGTTTGTTTACAGCATTTTCGTACATGGCTCTGGTGTTGATACTGACAGACGTCTTGTAAGTATCAATCCAGCTGGTAATGTAATCGCATAACAGCATGTCGGATTCTTTGATCAGCTCGCCGGTTTTCATTTTAGATTTCAGTTCAGCGACTTTATCCCGAAGTTCTTTTTCCGTTTTGGCAGACAGAAAAACATTGTTTGCCCTGCCGTCAGCTTTGTAACCGATCATGACCGTAGTTGCGTAGCGGCCGTCTTTTCTCTTTTTGTATCTTCCCATGGTATCATCCTCCTCAAAGGTATAAAAATAACAGCCGAAAAACTATATAAAAATGCATAGTATGCTTGCAGGCTGCTCCCGAAGATGATACAATATATATGTTTTCATTTGTATATCTTTCGGGATATGCGGAGTCGTTTCTGATGGCGCAGAGACGGCTCTTTTATTTTGGTTTGTTATGGATATCATAAAACGTATTAGCGAGTACGTCAATAAACTTTATACATGTAGTAAAAAAGAAACCGCAAAAGACAATTTCTGCAGTTTCTTTCTATGCGCATTCCACGGTCGGAACGCATTCCCTTTTTACGATGTTTACTATAGCATATCTGCACAACAATATGAAGTGTAGGTTATCGCGTGGATGAAAGCCTTATTTATAACATTAAATTATTATTTTCAATCCACATCTCATCTTGATTACTTTTTCAATTATTCATATTAAGCATATCTATCAATTTCCGTATAAAGGTCATTTTGATTTCACCATAAGTTGTTATAAAATTTGCATGCATTAGTTGATAAATACAATATAATACAAAAATAGTCATACTACAATAAAATCTATTAAAAATTTCCAAAAATTACCAATTAAAAATCATTAAATGTAGTTTATAATGTGTACAAAGAAAACGTACTATCTACGACATATCATGTTGAAGAATGGTATAAGGGGATATAAAATTATTCTTCCGGGGACGCGGGAATTTTGCTGGAAGATAAATACAAAAGATTGAGAGGGCTACAAATATGGATTACAAAAGATTAATAATTATTAAATTGAAAGAAATCAGTGAAGATGATGAAAAGTTTTTGAGACGAATTTATATAGTGCTAAGGAAGCATGTTGAGAAATCACAGGCTCTGGAGCAAGGTATGGACGAATAATATTTGAAACAGGAAAAGAGAAGACTAATCATCCTCTCTTTTTCTTATGTTGCTTAACAATTCTCGACATAGATTTTGCAATACAATCTGCGATTTACTATCTAATTTTCGATATGTCTTCATGATTTCGACGATAAGATCATAACATGGATTATTTTCTTCCAGCAGATCAGACACGATAGAGGCGACTTCGTCTTCAGGTATATCGTACATTTCCCCGTTACCAGTGCGAAGCCAATTTTCATTAATGAAAAATTCCCGACATATGGAATGTAGAACTGCGTCTGTAGGATTTCGTAAACCCGTTTCATATCCAGTAACTGTATTTCCTTTTACCCCTATCCTTTCTCCAAATTCAACCTGCGTTAGCTTGTTTTCTTTTCTTATTTGCTTAATTCTGTCCTTCATGAATAGTCCTCCTTTTTTTATAAAGCTAACACAAAAAACTCGCAAAGTCAATATTTGCTATTGACAAAACTTGCAATGAGATATATTATACTCGCATAGAGAGTTAGAAAGGAGAGGAAAAATGAACGCAGAAGAAAGTAATGTTATTGCGGATACAACCAAGATTTTAAGGCAGTTGGACAGAAAAAGCCTGTTACTGATTAACAGCGGGGCGAAGTTATTAGCAGCACGTCAGGACATGGACAAGGATACACATCAGGAGTGTCTGGTGGAAACAAGGGGGAGGTGAGGGGAATGACTGACAAGGAAAAAGAGCAACTGGAGCTGAAAAAAAAACAGCGATATGAAAGAGAAAAAAAGATTTGCACGCTGGCTCATTCGGTAGCACAGCAAGCTGTAGCGCTTGAGGACATTTCGTATGAAGATTCATTTGCGGTTTTGGAGCGGGCTAAAATGATTATCGATAAGGATATGAGAAAACAGCGAGCGGTAATTAGTTCGGAGATCAGAGACTGCTGGGGCGTAGTTATTGGGATGTCTGGGGTGGACACCCCAGACACAAAACAGTAGATCATGGCAATTCCTCAAGCAAACCATGATCGAGAATGCCGGCAATATCCACAGAGGTATCACATTCTCTGTACAAGGTACAAAGTTGGGCATCTGATAATTCCGTATCGCTGTATTGAGTTAGCAAACGGTTGAGGAATTTACCAAAGACTATGTCGTGGATAATTACGTCCGTATCAATGTTGTTCATATAGTTACTCCTTTCTTCCGTACTCGGCTGCTGCAACAGCCTGTAGGTAGATTGTACCACAAGAATCAGAAGGGAGATATGCAATATCGGAATATCACTATTCCGAAGGGAATAAATCCAGAAAAAAGGAGAATGCGGGAAGTATGCAATATCCAAGAAAGATAATGAAAACATCAGAGCTGGTCAGGGAATGCGGCTATACAAGGGAATATCTCATGCAGATGGCACACATTCCAGGCCAGCGTTACGCCAAAAAGCTGCCGGGCGGCAGAGATATCTATTGGGACACGGAGAAATTTGAACGTGCACAGGAAAAGCTTTATGTGAGGTAAACCATGGCATACATATCATTTATAGCGATCCTGTTTGGCGCAGCGGGAGTTGTCGGCGGGATCGAGGCGGGAAACCAGATCGGAGCCATGGCGGCGGCGCTGATCCACATTGGCGGGGTCATAGCCATGGAGATAGCCGTGCGCAAAGAAGGGCAGGAAGAGGACGGCGGTGACTGAGTGGACAAGCCTGCCGGGAAAGGAGAGCAGTATGGGAAATGAATACATGAAAAAGGCAGCGGTTGCTGCGGAACTGGGGTGTGACTACTTCCGCATGGACAGGGCAAAAAACAATATGCTTGCATTCCAGATCGAGGAAGAAGCGGGGATAAGGTTTTATGCCGGTACAGGAGATGAGTTTGTCCTGACCAAAGAAAAATATTTGATCGACGTGACAGCAAATAGCTGTGAAGCAATACGTAAGGAGATCATGCTGGGCAAGGGCGCTTATGGCTTTATAGGGACAGTAACAAATATGTGGTATTCGGACAGTTGCATGAAAATCGTATAGAGGGTGGCGCATGGAAGAGGAATACACAGAAGTTGTCAGGGAGTTTTACGCACTGTACAGGCCGCTGCAGAAAGAGCACAACCTGCGTTACCACATGCATTTCGATCTGCAAAATGACGGTCTGATCGAGATATGGGAGTACGAAGGCGAGAAACAGAAAAGATGTATCTCGATCGCGAGGGAAGAAAACGACATCGACTGCTACAGGAGGGCGATCGATGACCTAAAGCATTACCAAAAGGACAGCGAGAGCCAGCCAGAGCCCTATCCGGATACTACACCGGAAGATGACATATGGGCAAGCCTGGAAGGATCAGCCGCGGCGTATTCACCGTATGAAATCTACGGGAATGGAGCATAAGTTGCACCGGTGCAACAGGAAGGAGACACCATATGACAGTAAAAGACCTACAGAGTGTATTATGCGGAAACGTGACGCTGTATGAGCCCGTTCCGGGAGGGTATAAAGAGCTGTACTGCGGCATGAGCCAGAAGATCCCGGAAGAACTCCAGAGCCGTGAAGTGCATACCGCGGGACCGATGCCAAGGCGCGGAAAAGGTCCAACGATCGAAATACAGCTTAAAACAGCACGTAAAAAAGCGCAAGAAAAAAGCCCTGCATAGCAGAGCAATTTCCGGTCCCTGAGAACCATATCGTCTAAAAATATGATACCATCAGGGACCGCAGAAGTCAAGAAAAAACCGTGATTTTCTGCGGTTTTGCGTGAAATTAAAGATATTAAAGTTAGCGAAATATTACAAGTATAAGAAGGTGGTATCAATTTATCGGAAAAAGACATATGACATAGGTGTCATACGGATCATAGAAAAGTGTTATACGGGGAACTATGGAGCCCCGGGGGAGAAGAGGGGTGAAAAGAAAAAACGGACACCGGAAGATATCAAAAAACAGAATTACAGGAACCGCTGCCGGAAGGTGCAGATCCTGATCCTCTACAACTTCCGCACCGGTGACTGGCACCTGATCCTAAAGTATGCAAGGGGCAGGGCACCGGAGGACTATAAGGAGGCAGTAAAACAGAGGCAGGATTTTGTAAATGCCATGCGGATGGCATACAAAAAGGCGGGGATTCCGTTTAAGTGGATCGCGGTGACGGAGCGAGGCAAAAGAGGGAAAGTACTGCACCATCATCTGATTATCGAGGACATTGACCAGAAGGGGATCAACACCCAGAAGCTGGTGAAAAAATTCTGGACATACGGCGGGCATTTCTTCTCGTCATTGTACGAAGACGGCGAGTATGAAGACCTGGCGGAATATATCGTCAAGTCGGAAACTAAGGAAGAGTGCGGCTGGTGTACCTACTCCAGAAGCCGCAACCTGATCAACCCGAAACCAAAGGTGGAGACCATACATCACCGGCGCTGGCGCGACCCGCCCGTGGCACCCAAGGGCTGGTACGTAGTAAAGGAATCCATCTGGAACGGCACGAACCCCGTGACCGGCTATCCGGTACAGCACTACACCCTGAAAAAGCTGATAACTACCGGGCAGGGCGGGAAAGGAGACAGTGGGTAATGGACGGACAGACGAAGAAAGAAATCGTGAAGATGATACAGGAAATGTCAGGAAGATATTCTGCCTATGAAGTTTTTTCCGACTGGGTGGCAATGACCGCGATCGCGATTGCAAACAGCACGAAGCTGAACCACGATGTGGTATGGCAGAAAAGAGAGAAGCATTATCTCGATCTGGCGCGGAAGCATACACCGGAAGAGGTTGCAAAGCTGTGCAGGATGACAGGGCTGCTGGCGGAAGCATTTGAGGAAGGAATGACGGATATCCTCGGCGAAATCTATATGGAGTCCGGGTGCGGCAGTAAGACCACGGGGCAGTTTTTCACGCCGTTCCACCTGTCGTTACTGACGGCGGAAATGGGGATGCCAAAGACAGTTGATGAAGAAAGGCCGTATATCATCAATGAACCAAGCTCCGGCGGAGGCGGCATGATCATCGCCGCGGCAAAAGTTTTGAAGGACAGGGGAGTCAATTATCAGCGGTGTATGGAGGTAACGGCGCAGGACCTTGACTGGAAAGGCGTGTACATGACCTATGTGCAGTTAAGCCTTCTCGGGATCCGTGCGAGAGTCATGCAGGGCAACACACTGGCAGACATGGAAGGATACCCGCCGGAGAGAATATTCATTACGCCGGCGCTGGCCGGCATGCTGCCATGAAAGGAGAGGAGAAGATGCAGGATGTAAAGGAGCAGTTTGTCAACAACATCGTCACGAAACTAAATCCGGACGACGAGACGGCGCGGAGGCTGAAAAACCTGTTGTACATGGAACTGTATGATTATTCCCTGACAAGGATAGGAAATACGGATGTGGCGGTGTATGAAGAGGGTGCGAACGAAGAAGCGGTCAGGATGTTTTTCATCGCAAAGAATATACAGGGCTGCACGCCTAGGACGATCGAATATTATAAGCAGACCATCAGGGCATTCGTTGAGTTTGTGCAGAACAAACCGTTTAAGCTCATCACCACAAACGATATACGGTACTACCTTGCAGTAAAAAAGGAACGGGATAAAAATTCCGACCGGAGCATTGACAATATCCGCCGGGTACTGAGTTCCTTCTTTTCATGGCTGCAGGAAGAGGAGTATATCGAAAAGAACCCAATGCTGCGCGTGAAGAAAGTAAGGACCGAGCGGTATGTCAAGAAGGCTTTCAAGGACATGGAGGTCGAAAAACTCAGGCAGGCGGCAAAAGAAAACGTCAGGCTGACGGCGCTGATCGAAGTGCTTTTGTCAACCGGATGCAGGATTAGTGAAGTGAGGGGCATGGATGTAAATGACATAGACGGGGACGAGATCGTCGTAAAAGGGAAAGGAAAAAAGGAGCGGATCGTGTACCTTAACGCACGGGCACGCATAGCGCTGGAGGCGTATATCAAAAGCCGGGATGATGATTCGCCGGCGCTGTTTGTAACAATGGATAAACCGCATAGCAGGCTGGAGATAGCAAGCATGGGAAAAGATATCAGGGACCTCGGGGCGGCAGCAGGCGTGACGGATGCGCACCCACACCGCTTCCGAAGGACGGCTGCGACCATGGCGCTCAACAGGGGGATGCCGATTGACCAGGTGCAGATCATGCTGGGACATTCCAGCATAGAAACAACCACGATCTATGCAGTGAGCGCACAGGAGACCGTAAAGTCGAGCCATAAGAAATATCTGGCTTAAGGGGAGGGTTGCGGATGAACGTGAATATCTACATAGAGACATCATTTAAAGGTCCATCACTGCGGCGGGCAGTGGGTGCGTGGATCGTGGAGTGTATCACATCAGACGGAGAACCGAACACACGGGGCGGGCTGATCTACGCTGACTGGATAGGTGAAAATGACCTGGTCTTGCGTCTTGTCGAGAAGGCTTTTTCGATCCTTACAAAAACCTGCTGCGTCGTAGTATTTACTAGTTGCGGACACGTTTTGAGGACCATGCAGAACCACTGGCTTACGCAGTGGCGGAAAAACGGCTGGATCAATGCTAAGGGCAGACTGATCCGGAACGCCGAAGCGTGGAACCGCTGTGCAAACCTGTTTGACAACCATATGACAGAATGGACAGACCAGTGGCACACTTACCGGCTGGAAATGCAGCGCCGGATCAAGGCGGAGCTGGAGCTTGACCACGCTGCGGATTACATGGAGATCGTAGTAAAGGAATGGAACACGCCAAGAAGAAGGAAGGAGAGGGAAAACCATGTTTGATAGATTTGGAGAATTTGATTCCGCCGAGGAGATCAACCAGAAAGCGGAAGCGCTGCTGAAAGCAGATGATACAGAGGGTATCCGAGCACTTGCAGCAGAGAACGGCATTGACGCGGAAGATGCGGAAACATATATCACAGGGAAAGAATCATGCCTGGCAACGACGATAATGGCAGCGGAAGGCAAACTGGAGGTGGAGGCAGTAGACTTGAAACTGGAAGGAAAACTGATTGACTGGAAGAACATGATCCTGGAATTGTGCATGAATGACAGTCAGATCTGCGCTGCTGTCAGAAAGAGAGGGAAGAACCTCTGCGCATGCATAAGTGCTATGATCAGCAACTCGTTTGAAACAAAAACAAGGGTCAGTGATAAGATCGTCAAGGTGACAAAGATAAAGCGTAACGGGGAACTGGAGCCGCTGCGGGGACCGCTGTATCTGGACGGGCTCACCAATGCCAGGGCAAAGCAGATCATCCGGGACTACTATACGAGGTAAGGAGGCGCAGGACATGATGGCATACAAGGGATTCAACAGTAAGCTGCAGGCGGTCATGGGAAGAGGTATTTTTCAGTTCAAGCCGGGGGAGACCTATGAGGAGTCAGGGTGTAAGTGTGCACGGAACGGATTTCACTGCGCAGAAAATCCGCTCTGCGCGCTGAGCTATTATAGCGGCATGAGTTCGCGCTTTTTTATCGTAGAGGCAGCAGGCGACATCAATCAGGACGGCATCGGATCGAGGATTTCCTGCACAAAGCTGACGCTGCTGAAAGAAATCGACAGAATCAGACTGGCCGTGCACGCATGCATATATATGCAGACATATCCGGAGCGGGACATAGAAAATCACCGTTACGTGAAGAGGGATAATGGCAGGTGCTGTGAAGAGGGGGATTTTGTGATCGTCCGCGGGAGGAGCCCATGGGCAGCAGGCGTGAAAGGGTCGTGGCTCTTCCTGGTGAAAGAGGCGAAAGGATCAGGGAGGATAGAGGCGGTATGCCCGGTGTTTATCGATGAAGAGGAATATAAAGCAGATACATGGTACGGGATCCGGGGAGGGAAGATATGCAAAAAGAGAGACTGAGAAACTTAAAGCGGATCTACGCGACACCCAAAATGGTCAGAATGGCAAAAGAGAATAAACAACAGGTGACATATAGGGCAAAACACAACTGGGATAGGGAAATAAATATGTGCGGGCTGTATGATGTGTTCGTGCGGTGCCAGACAAGAGGACCGTATCTGATGGTATGCCTGTTTTTTCCGGATGATATTGCAAAGGGCGAGAAGGTGCCTGCTTATGAGATCTATTGTAATCCGGAAGGGGATGAATACATTACCAGAGTGCTTGCGGGGAAAGAGGAAAGATGGAGTTCTGCCATGACGGATAACCTTTACCGGGTGTCGGAGCCATTGTACAAAAGAAGATGGTATGAAGGGGTAGAAAAACGGATATGGCAGAACCCGGAAGGGATGGATACCATAAAGCGGTTCCTGGGAACACAGGAAAGAGGCATCTGGGGGCTGGTGGAGTGGCAGCGTAAGGTGAAGAAAAAGAAAACAGAGGAAGCGGAGAAACGGCAGCAGGCACCGTGGGATGCGGATATGGCGCTGGTACCGGAGATCTTCCCGTCATTTGCCGGATGGATGGCGAAAGAAGCGGACAAGGAGCACTATATCTTCTACCAGTACGACAGGAACGGAACCAAAGAGGGGTACTGTACATACTGCAGCAGGATGGTGCCGGTCACAGAGCCCCGGCACAATAAAGAAGGAGCCTGCAGGAGGTGCGGCAGGAAGGTCATATATAAAGCGATCGGGAAGGCAGGCAGAATATGGACGAGGTGGTATAGAGGACAGGTCATACAGCGGATCAGCGGCGGGATTGTTATAAGAACTTTCGAGCAGAGGAAAGCGTACCGGAAGGGAGAGTATAGGGATCCGGTTATTAATATGCATGAGGAATCGCGCACGCTGGTCATGGATAATGGCAGCGTGAAGAGATATACATGGCAGTCATATAAAAATAAATATCACAGGTTTATGCCGGCACCGGAGGGCTGGATGTGGGACAAATATAGTGGGAACACATACGAGAGAATGATGACAAAACTGTACACAAGGAATTTTGCAACACTCAGGAAGACGATACTTAAAAACAGTGCCGTAGATCTGTGGGAGAACCTTCCGGTATCGACGGAAAGATACCTGTCAATGGAAAAGAAATATCCCATAATCGAAAAGCTTGCAAGGATCGGGATGTTCCGGCTGGCAAGGGATCTGCTGGGTAATGCAGGTAAACTGAACGGCTTGAAGAACAATGAAACGGAACTGCCGAAGATACTGGGGATAGACAGGGCGAGGCTGAAAAGGCTCAGGGCAGTAGACGGGGGAATCATACATCTTGAGTGGTATCGGTTTGAAAAGCTGGCAGATACCATATGGCCGGATGATGTGATCGGAGATTTCGCAGAAAGTGGATTCCATACGGCGGCATTTAATTTTCTGCCGTTTCCCACATTCTCCTATACGAGCCCGGTAAAAATCAGGAACTACCTGCGAAAGCAGTGCGCGATAGCGGAGAAACCCATGCATGAAATGAAAAGTACATGGATGGATTACATCAACATGGCAGAAAAGGCAAAGATGGACGTGCACAGTGAAAGAATATGGAAACCAAAGGATCTGACGGCGGCGCATCACGAGGTAGTTATGATCCTGCAGAAAGGTGAGATGGAGAAAGAAGCAGGAAAACTGGAAAAGAAATGGCCGAAGGTAAACGGAAATCTGCCGAGGCTGAAGAAGTTTGAGTATTCGGATGGAAAATTTGTGATTGTCGCGCCGGAAAGTATCCTCGATATTGTCCGGGAAGGAAGGGTGCTGCAGCACTGCGTGCATACCTGCGATTTTTATTTTGACAGGATTGGACGGGATGAGTCTTATTTGTTCTTCCTGCGCAGGGCGGAGCACCCGAATGTACCGTGGTACACGCTGGAAGTAGAGCCAAACGGCAATATCCGGCAGAAGCGTACAACCGGAGATAACCAGAACAGTGACTTTGAGGAGGCGGTAAAGTTCCTGAAAAAGTGGCAGAAGGTATTTGTAAAACGGATGACGGCGGAAGAAAAAGAACTCGGGAAGAAAGCAGATGAGGCAAGGATTGCGGAATATGCAAAACTGCGGGAGGACGGCAACAAGGTATGGCGTGGCAGACTGGCGGGCCAGTTACTTGCGGATGTGCTGGAAGCTGATTTCATGGCAGCAGACCTATAAGGTAGAAAGGAAACTATATGGAAATATTAACGGGAGAGGTAATAGATATCAAAAACGAATTTAAAACGTACAGAGAATTTAAAGAGAAATTTGACGGCAGCCTGAACATGCAGGCAGAGGCGTTTGTACTGACAGGATACCTGATTAAACGGGCGAGGGATACAGACGTTTTAAAGGAGTCAGGATATAAGGACTACAATGAGTTTGCAGCAGCAGAGTACGGGTTGGATAAATCGCAGGTATCCAGATACATAGGAATTAACGACCAGTTTTCAGAAGGCGGGTATTCTGACAGGCTACAGGAGCGGTATAAAAATTTTGGATATACAAAACTGGCGATCATGCTCACCCTGCCGGCAACAGTCAACAAGGAGCTGACCTCGGATTACAGTAAACAGGAGATTCTGACGCTTAAGGCGGAAATCGATGAGGAAAAGCAGCGGACGGACATAGAGGTCATGCTGGAAGAAAAGGACAGCAGGCAGCAGGCGTATGATCTTTTTGGGAAAGTCCTTTATCAGCTGGGGCACGATGATCCGGAACTGTATATGCAGATATACGGGGCTGCACGCCTGAAAGATACTGACGGCAGCTATGACCAGATGGCGGATGTGCTTGCAGATATACTGGCGCCGGCGGGCGAAGGTATACGGATCGTCAGGATCGCGGGGGAGGGCAAGCTGTCTCTCAATATAAAGGGGTGCGGCATTAATCCTGTAATCATAAATCTGCGGACTGCGGAAAAGACAGAGGGGACATGGGACGGGATGATCAGGAGCGTCCTCGGCCTGTATAAAGCAGCAAAAGACCCGGCGGAAAACTGGAAGATACTATACGGGGAAGACTTTCCGGGGAAAAAACCGGAGGTTGCACCGGTGCAACCGGAAAGAGGGGAGAAACAGGAACAAAAAAAGCCTGGCCGCGTGATCGTATCAAAGCCGCAGAAGCCTAAAACAACCGGGGAAGACAAGCGTCTTGCAAATAAGCCGGCAGAGGAAAATGTAACAGAACCCAGCAAAACCGTAACGGAAGATCAGAAAGAAGAGGAAAGAGCCAATGATGAAAATACTGTGGTTGCACCGGTGCAACCGGATATCCCGGCGCAGCAGGCAGAAAACAGCGAAGATACTGCACCATCTGGTGCAGACGGAGATGACGCTGGACCCGCAGACGATGCACCTGCGGCCGGTACAGGAGACGGAAGCCGGTCGGGAGATGCGGAAGATGATACAAGTCTTAAAAAAGAGCCACCGGCAGCAGGCATGAAGGAAAATGCTGAGGGGCAGATAGAGATTGCGGATTACACGGGAATCGCGCCTGATAATACAGCAGCAAACCAGAGACAAGCCACCGTCGGCATTTTCCTTACCGCTTTAAGGGATAACCTGGACAAGGTTTATATACTGACGGAGCGGGGAGAGTACCAGAATGCGGAGAAATGGCTGGAGGCCGTCAAGGGCACAATCCATAAGATTAGGGATATATCGGAGGCGGATAATGGCTAAGTCACATAAAACCACAAGAAGACTGGAGTTTAGCCAAAAAACTCGGGAACGGATCAAGGACCGTGACCACGGAGAATGCATCTTCTGCGCCATGGGCTATCACATGGAATACATATCCGGCCGCATCCCGGGAAAAGAAATCATGCACTTCGTCCCAAGGTCACAGATGGGCCTTGGGATCGAAGAAAACGGCGCCCTTGGATGCCTTGAGCATCACGAACTTTTAGACAATGGCAATAAAGGGCTCCGGCCGGAAATGCTGGGACGGTTTGAGGCATACCTGAGATCATTTTACCCGGAGTGGGACAAGGATAAACTCGTATACCGGAAATACGATTTTTAAAAGAGGAATGCGGCAGCAGTACAGGAAGGAGACGACGATGAAACGGGGAAAGAAAAAAGACACACTTGAGGAATTTAACATTACAGCCAGACATGCAGGACATACCTATGCCGAGGTACAGCGGCAGGAAACGCTGCGCAGCATGGGCAGGATCCGGGCACCGAAGAGAGAAGACGGCGAGCCGATCTACATGAAAGTATCGGCACGGAACACATTAAAGAATACCGGCAGGAAGTGAGTATTGATCCGGACGCCAGTGCAGATACTATAGCAAAAGCGAAAAGAGGTACAAGTTTATGAAAACAACAGGCATATCCCGCAGGATTGATGACGTCGGCAGGATCGTAATCCCGAGGGAAATCAGAAAAACACTCGGAATAAAGGCCGGTGATCCGATCGAAATATTTACCCATGACAGGGAGATCGTATTAAAGAAATATGACGGGTTGGGCGGAGCGGTAGAGAGACTATACAGTGAGTTTTCTTCCGTCCGCAATGATCTGGATGAAGAAACAGCTGATCAGATTTACAGGCACATAGAAGCGCTGCGGAAAGCCGTACAGAGTATAGGAGAGGAGTAAACCAATATGAGCAGAGTATTACCAATCTTGTTTAACACGGAAATGGTACGTGCGATACTAGACAGCCGGAAGACAGTAACCAGACGGGTAGTAAAGGGAAATGTGGACGGTATATTAAACAGCCCATACCGAAACCGGGATTCTGGGACGCCGGACAATGTATTGATTGGGAAGTTATGCAAGCCGCCATACCAGACGGGAGATATCCTGTACGTGCGGGAAACATGGTCATTCCTGCCATGCGTAGAATGCATGGATGAAGGACCATCATGCACTGTAAATCCTGTCGTATATGATGACGGTGACTGTGAGTCGGAAGGCTGCTTTGTTTATAAGGCAAGCCATCCACGGCCGGAAAGGGTGAGATGGACACCATCAATACATATGCCAAAAGAGGCAGCGCGTATCTGGCTAAAGGTTACGGGTGTGCGAGTGGAGCGGATCAACGATATGACACTTGACGATTTTTTACGGGAAGGTATCATGATCAGACCAACGGCATTTAATGATCCGGACAACGCACATCTACAGGCCAGAAGTGAGTTTGTAGAACTCTGGGACTCTACGGTTAGGAAACCCGACCTGAAGCATTACAGCTGGGACGCAAACCCGTGGGTATGGGTGATAGAGTTTGAACGATGTGAGAAGCCGGATGAGCAGCGGTGAAATTTGTACGATAGGTCAGTGATATTGACCAGTAGACCAAGATAAATATAGAGGAGGCAGCAGGCATGAGATCGACGTGTGAAATTATTGCGGATGTAAAAGACGGGAAAAAAGTACCGTATGAAGAGTTAAAGATGGCGAGTTTGGTACAGTCGTTTCTTCTTTTCAAATATCAGCAAGATGTGAAAAATTTGCTGGAGGGAGGAATAGTAGCAGAGATGACAAAGAAGATTGAGTATTCAGACGCTAAAACATCGTCAGCAAAAGGAGGAATATCATCTACTTACTGGAATGGAATCAAAGCGAACCCGGTACAATTCTTAGGTCCCGCGCATATTCCGGGGACGCCAGAGTACGAAAAAAGATATGGAGTTTCAAAAAATCTGTTTGAAAAATTTGTAGAAAATGTGCAAATTTAAGCTTTAGCGGAGGTGTATATGGAGAGATTAACAGTAAGAAACAGCGAAGGGATCGGAGTCTTAAAGCAGCCGTATCAATGCGAAAGGTGTGGAGATCTACAATGGAGTCTGCCTGATCTGGGGAACGGCAGCCCGACCGACCGTCTTGCGGAATATGAGGATCTAGGACTTACACCAGAACAACTCATAGAGGTAGACAGGCTATATGCAGAAAAATGTAAGGAGTTGACAGAACTGCAGAGAAGTTATTTGTCCGGGCTGGAACTGGCACAGATATGGGCGGAACTTGAAAAACTTAAAGAATATCGGAATTTGGAGGAACAAGGACTGATTCTGAGAGTTCCCCAGATAAAAAAAGGTAAAACCCTATATTGGATATGGGGAGATGAAATAGTGCCCGTTCTATTCAGACGAATTACAAGTTGTGTTGTTGATAATAATGGAAATCCTCATGTCATGTGCGAAATGGCAACAAAGAAAGACAGGACATTTGTTCATACATATAGAAGAAAGATTGTTGCACATACTTTTAAAGCTGGCGATAAGAGATATTTTTATTCAGAAGATATAGGTAAAAGCGTTTTTCTCACCAAAGAAGAAGCTGAAACCGCATTGAAAGAATTGGAGGAGGTAAGGGAAAATGAGATTGATTGATGCGGATTTACTTTCAGAAGAATTAAATAGCTTTTCTATGAGAATTACGGGCTCAGCCAATTCTATGGCAATCGCAGTTATGGAAGAAACAAAGAAATCTATTACAAAGATGATTGATGAACAGCCTACCGCCTATGACGTGGATAAGGTTATGGATCAGATAAGGAAGAGAGAGGTTTTATTTAGGGGGAAAAAGATTAATGGAAAGTGGGTAGCGGGCTGTCTGCTGATTGATTATGTATCGGGAAAATATTTTATCCACGCCAATGGAAACAGTGTAAATGAGAGTGATAAGACACAAGAAGAGGGATGCCTGAAATTCTTTGCTTATGAAGTAGACCCAGAAACCGCCTGCCAGTACACCGGATCGCCGGATAAAAACGGCAGGAAAATTTTTGAGGGGGATATTGTAAAACGAGAACTTTTGAACAGTTTTGTTATCGGAGAAGTAGTATGGCTCGATACTGGAGTTTGCGGCTTTTATTTAAAATGCAAAAGCATTTGTTATCCGATAGGAAAAGACGAAAATAGTAAAAAGTCGGAATGTGATGAAGTTATCGGCAACATTTTCGATAATACGGAACTTTTGAAAGGAGACACCAATGGAAAAACTGACAACATGTGAAGAATTAGTCATGAAGACTATATGGGACGCAAGCGAAGAGCTAAGTCTTACGGAGATCATGCAGAGAGTAAACGAAAAGTACCATAAGGAATGGAAACCACAGACAGTATCGACATTCCTTGCCCGCCTGGTACGGAAAGGATATTTACAGTATTACCGGAAAGGTCGTGTATTCTTCTACCAGACATTAGTTCCGTTGGAAGAATATAGAGGGCAGCAGGCGAAGGAGTTTGTGGAGTTCTGGCATCATGGCAATGCAGATGAGTTCCTGCGGTCACTGATGACGGCAAGAGAATTGCGGGTCAAGGAAACCGCCCGGATCAGAAAGTTAATAAAGGAGGACTTATGACGGACTTAAAATGCCCCTATTGTGATTTTAGGATAAGCGTACATATACCGGACGATGCAGATCCGGAAGAATTAAAAATGCTGAAAACGTGCCCCTGCGGAAAAACAATGGAGACCAAGCAGGAAATAGAGACCCGCATGGAGAAACGTGCGGTCAGAAAGAAATCTTTTTACGCGATGATCAACAAATACCAGTCCAAACCTGTCGCGGAAGAAAAAGAGGGCATAGAATTTACCAAATGCGGAATCACGATCTACGCATACCAGGCAGACGTAGACTACCCCATGTGCTATATCATCGATCCGGAGACAGGGTTATCCATACAGACGGTGTATCATGCGTTAGATGTTGTTTATAGGCACGTAAGCTATACAAAAATCAAAGAACTTAAGCGCTGGAAAAGCGAAGAAAAAGAAAAGTATGCGGAGCGAAAGAAAGCATTTGAAAAAGTGAAATCGGAGGTAACCAAATGAAAAAGTACGAACTGACAGAAGAGACAATAGTAAAAAACGGCCATACCCTGCACCGTATCAGGGCAACAATATCGTTTGACAGCGTTTCGGATGGGGAATTAGGCGGATACATCGAAAAGGAAGAAAACCTGTCTCATGATGGCAACGCATGGGTATCCGGCAACGCATGGGTATCCGGCAACGCATGGGTATCCGGCAACG
>CAJTPS010000008.1:32437-153198 GCA_910578555.1 uncultured Lachnospiraceae bacterium | reverse complement strand
GGGTATCCAGCAACGCACGGGTATCCGGCGACGCACAGGTATACGGCAACGCACGGGTATCCGGCAACGCATGGGTATCCAGCAACGCACAGGTATCCAGCAACGCACGGGTATCCGGCGACGCACAGGTATACGGCAACGCACGGGTATCCGGCGACGCACAGGTATACGGCAACGCACAGGTATACGGCAACGCGCGGGTATACGGCGACGCACGGGTATACAGGATAGACCACCTGCTTGCGATCGGCCCGTGCGGAAGCCGTAATGGTTTTACGACGTTTTTCCGGGGCAAGGACAGAGAGATTATAGTAAAATGCGGCTGTTTCCTCGGCACGATCGATGCTTTTCTCACCAAGGTATCGGATACCCACGGTGACAATAAGCACGCCCAGGTATACAGGGCAGCAGCAGAGCTTGCCAAGGTACAGATCGACTTATCAGGAGACGGTAACCATCAACCCTAGTATTTGTTAAGATATATCACGGTAAACAGGCAAGGGCAGATTTAGCCCAGCGGGCAGCAGTCCTTGCCAGAAAGGAGGATCAGATGATAAAGAACGAGTACAGACATAACAGTAAATTCCGTGCATATGTAGATAAATACTGTATCGCACAGGGTATCACAGTAGAGCAGGCATTAAAGCATGAGCTTATACGGAAGGTATTTCTTTCATACACGGATGTATAGAGTTCAAACTTATAATGTCGAAAGAATATTCCGTACAGAATAATGTTATTCTCCTACGGAATAATTCCGACTAGGCAAATTCGCCGAGTCGGAATTAAAGATGTGAGCTGCATTTAAAACAAAAACGGAGGTATTACAGTGATCGAAAGAGAATCATGGAAAATAATAGAATTTGTCATACGCAGGCATCCGGACAAAAAGAAAGAATATGAACAGTACATATCCGAGATCATGGCGTCTTCGCCGACAGCAGCCATCAAGGCGGACGAATCTGTTGACTACAGCAAGCCCCAGTCTGTGACCGAGGCGAAAGCTATGAAGATGCACTCAAAGTATGCCGACAGGTTAAAAAAAGAGATCGAAGCAGTAGAACTTGTATATAATAACCTCAAACCGGAAGAGCAGAAACTGATGCAGATCAGGTACTGGACGGATAGAAGGCGTAATATCCCGTATTTAGAGATAAAAGGCGTAAGCTACTCGGAGCGGCAAATGAGGCGGATTATATATAAAATCATTAAGCAGGTAGGGAAATATATTGGTGAAATACAATGAACAATATAGATTTAAAAGGTATGCGGCTTATTCGCCGCACACCTCGTCTAAAGACACTCCAAGCGCGGCAGTTAGTTTCACCAGTGTGGAAACCATACAGTCTCCACGCTTTTCGATATCCTGAATGGTACGTCTGGGAACGCCGCTAAGTTCAGCCAGACGGGGAACGGAAAGCCCCTGTTCAGTCCTTATTTCTTTTAATCTCATAGAGTGTACTCCTTATCTCTGGAATGATGATTACCAGCGAAGCAATAGCGGTGACCAATACCGCGACTGCAGCAGGACGCACCCAATTAAAACTAAACGCTGTAATGATCATGACGACAAGTAATGTGGCACATACAATTGTTTTTTTCATTTTACATTCATACACCAATGTGATAAGATGATTTTAAGAAGTAGGGGAAGTTTCCTCCCCCTGTTCTTGAGTTACTTGAGGGCGAGTATCAAAGCGGCTATTGAAGAGATTACACTTGCTATTGCGACTAGCAGTTGTATGACCAGCTTTGCGATTCGCTCTCTTTGCTTTCGCTTTTTCTTATGCGACATCGGTGTAACACCTCCCTTCGTTTTATTGTAATTACATTATAGCACGTTATAACGTGCTAGTCAAGAGAAAAACATAAGATTTTTTAAAAAGATGGCCGGATTTTTCATGCGCAAGTGTGCTATTATAGTAGCATGATATAATAAAGCAACAGCAGATAAGGCAGGAGCACCAGAGTAATCTGGTGCTTTTGTTATGCCATGAGGGCAGCAGGATGGCGAAAGAATGGGCAAAATCTTTTTATAACAGTAAGCGCTGGCAGAAGTGCAGGGATTCTTACATAGCGCACAGGATATCAGTTGACGGCGGTGTGTGTGAAGAGTGCGGGCGGCAGCAGGGCTATATCGTACACCACACAGTCGCACTGACGCCCGACAATATCAACAACGCTGATATCTCACTAAATCATGAGATGATGAAGTATGTATGCAAGGATTGCCATGACCAATACGAAGGGCATGGAGTCGGGCACAGTAAGGTCAAGCCGTTGTGTATTTTTGATGCAGATGGACAACCAATTTCACTGAGGGAGGTAGACAGAAAATGCAATTGTACATGAAAGACGATAATGGAAGGCTATATGAGATTGAACGGGCGAAGGAGTTACTGCAGGGCAACGTTGTAGTATTTCTTACACGAAGCATGCACGAGAAAGACGTGGAAGAAATCGAAAAGATGTTGCAGCGGAAGCTGGGCAGGAAGGTGGTAGCGTTAGATGCGAAGTTTAGGGATATCGTGACACTCCCCCCTGTCGAGAAGGCGGTGCCTGATTCTTTCCAGACCGACAGCCCAGAATGATTTAACACACAGGTCGCGCGTATAGGGGGTGTGGTATATGGTGGACTACGACGACGTTCTGAAAGAGGTAGAACGTGAGGAAAAAGTAGACAGTGCGACGGAATATCTGGAGAAAACGAAGCGGATCGAGAAGGAAGTAAGGAGACTTAAGCGTCTTTTTAAGGATATTGACGAGAACAAGAAAAAGTTAGTGTTTGCAACGATCGACGATGTCGCATTCATGACCATTACCATGCAGGATTTGCGGGAGACGATCGTACGGGAAGGCACCACCTGTGAGTATAAGAACGGCGCGAACCAGTACGGCACCAAGCAGAGCCCGGCAGCACAGATGTATCTGCAGATGAGCCAGAAACAGACGCAGGCTATGAAGATCCTTGTGGACTGTATGCCAAAGGCACAGAAAGAGCCTGTGAAGCAGGAGGATGATTTTAAGGATTTTGTAGGAGGGCGCGGGACATGAGGAAGGTGATTTACCCAAACGACTATAACCCGATCCGGGAGTATTATGAAAAGATGCAGTCTGGGGACGAGGTCGTATGCGATAAGATTTACCGTACATACAAAAAGATCGTCTATGACATGGAGAACACAGGCGAGTATTTTTACAGCTACAAGCGGGCAAATCATATCATAGAGTTCTTTGAAAACTACTGCGCGCCGTCGAAGTGCAGTGACGGCAGCACGAACGTCCGGCTGGAGCTATGGGAAAAGGCGCTGCTTGCAACCGTATTTGGGTTTGTTGATCGCCGCGGGCTGCGTAAGTACCGGGAGGCAATCCTGATTGTCGGTAAAAAGAACGGTAAATCACTCTTAGCTTCCGGCGTTGGCAACTACATGCTCATAGCGGACGGTGAAAGCGGTCCGGAAGTGTATGCGGTGGCAACGAAACGGGATCAGGCGAAGATCATCTGGATGGAAGCGAAGCGGATGGTGCGCAAATCTCCGGAGCTGCGGCGCAGGATCAAGACCCTTGTCGGGGAATTGTCCAGCGATGCGTTTAACGACGGCACGTTCAAACCGCTGGCCAGCGATTCAGACACCTTGGACGGCTTAAACGTGCACTGTGGGCTGATGGACGAGTTCCACCAGTGGAAGAATGGGCGGAAGCTGTACGACATCATAGCGGACGGCGTTACGGCAAGACTGCAGCCGCTGATCTTTATGACATCGACGGCGGGGACGATCCGGGAGGACATCTACGACAACAAGTACGAAGAGGCGGAACGGATCATTAACGGATATTTCGATCCGGATGGGTACCACGATGAGCATACCATCGCTTTTATATATGAATTGGACAGCAGGAAGGAGTGGACAGAAGAGCGCTTCTGGAAGAAAGCAAACCCGGGGCTGGGAACGATCAAGAACATAGAGGCGCTGCGCATAAAGGTGGCGAAGGCGCAGAATGACCCGTCGATGGTAAAAAACCTTGTCTGCAAAGAATTTAACATCAGGGAGACGTCAAGTGAGGCGTGGCTGACATTTGAACAGATAGATAACAGGGAAACTTTTGACCTGAAAGCACTGAAACCGCGGTACGGGATCGGAGGGGTGGATTTATCCAGCACAACCGACCTGACAAATGCCACGGTTATTTTTATGGTTCCGTATGATGAGCACATATACACGCTGCAGATGTATTGGCTGCCGGAGGACCTGTTAGAGCAGAGAGTGCGGGAAGACAAGATACCGTATGATTACTGGCGTGATAAGGGGTTGCTCCGGACGTGCCCCGGGAACAAGATACATTACAAGTATGTGGTCGAATGGTTCCTAGAAGTACAGAACGATCTGGACATTTATCTGTATAAGTGCGGTTATGACAGTTGGTCGGCAACTTATTTCGTGGAGGAAATGACTAATACGTTTGGCAAGACAGTCATGGAGCCGGTGATTCAGGGTAAAAAGACCCTGTCCAGCCCGATGAAGTCGCTGGGTGCGGACTTGTCCAAGAAACTGATCGTATATAACAACCACCCGATCCTGAAATGGTGCCTTACAAATACATCGGTTGATGTGGATAAGAATGACAATATACAGCCATGCAAGGGCAATCTGGGCACGAGAAGGATCGACGGAATGGCGGGGCTTTTAGACGCCTATGTCTGCCTGGAAAACAATCTGGAAGATTACAAAAATATCATTTAGTTAATTATTTTGTTAAGTTAAAGGTTTGTGCGAAAAAAATATTAGTTCTCCTATTGACTTTCGAGCGTGCATTTAATATACTTTATGTGTGCTTAAAAGTGAGGTGATGAAAATTGAGTCCACGCACAGGCAGACCAAAAGTAGATAACCCTATTAATATACGGACAAGTGTTCGGCTTGACAAAGAAACTGATAATAAGCTGAACCAATACTGTATAGAGCATGGAATCACAAAAGGAGAGGCTATCAGAAAAGGGGTTCATCTTCTTTTGAAAAAAGAAAAATAGAGGTTGCGCCCACTTCCAATGATTGCAACCTCTATACCCATCACTTCCGAAAGGGGAAATGATAAATCTATCATATCATTCTCTTTCGGAAAATTCAAGTAGAGAGGCGTGATGATATGCAGACGATAGAACAGACATTAGACAGCCGAGAAGTAGCCGAAATGATAGAAAAAGAGCATAGCAAGCTGCTGAGAGATTTGCGCAGATATGAGGAACAATTTATTGAAGCCAAAATTGGATTCAATGATTTTTTCCGAAATTCAGAGTATAAAGACAGCATAGGAAGGACGCTCCCTTGTTACAAGGTTACAAAGAAAGGCTGTGAATTTATCGCCCACAAATTGACGGGGATAAAAGGAACTATTTTTACAGCAAGGTACATCAACCGTTTTCACGAAATGGAGGATATTCTTTCAAAGAAAGAAGTTGAATCGGAATTGCCGTGGTTTATCCGTAGGTTCAGAGGACAATACATCATGCTGTTTCGTGACTTTGAAACCGTTACGGGAATAAGTTTGCATCATAGTCAGCCATTTTGGAAAGCACATGCCGACATAATGAATAGCAGGTGTCCTCTGTATTACAACGGGTTTGGTTGGTACACGGTAATAAACAAAGAAGAATTTCTGAAAGAATACGGATTCGAGTATGGAAATGAAAAGTGCATGTATTATCTTTATCCTAGCGGTATTAGAAAGGTTTTACAGATTTGCAGAGAAGACAAAAGGCTTAAACTGGAACAATCTACCTATGATATGATTATAGACGGATTAAAGGCTATCGAACCACCAAAAAAAGAGATAGCAGTAAATCAACAGTATGAATTACCTATTCGTATCAATATAGTTTTGGGGAAGGATAAGGAATAACGGACAACAATAAATACTTTGAAAACGGCAGTTCTGCGGGAAATTGGAACTGTCGTTTTTAATTTTAAAGGAGGCAGCGATGGGATTATTCCGCAAAAGGGAACCAACAAAAAATGAAAAGGCGCACCACGAGGTTATTAAGATGGTGAATATGTGGGGCGAGCAGTATTACAGGTGGGACGGCAAGCTATACAATAGCGATATTGTAAGGTCATGCCTGCGGCCGAAAGTAAAAGCGGTCGGGAAACTGGTCGGCAAGCATATCCGGGATTCTACCGATGGTGTAAAGGTCAATCCGGAGGCAAATATCCGCTTTTTACTGTCAGAACCAAACCCGCATATGACGGGGCAGCAGTTTCAGGAAAAAGTAGCCAACCAGTTATGCCTGAACAATAACGCTTTTATCCTGATCATACGTGACGGGAACGGCAAGCCGATGCAGCTCTACCCGGTTCCGTGCGATTTCTGCGAAACCGTGTACAAGAATGATGAATTGTATCTGCGTTTCCAGTACCGAAACGGGACGATCAGGGTATTCCCGTATACGGATATCATACACCTGCGGCAGGACTATAACGATCACGAAATATTCGGGTCCAGCCCGGCGGAAGCGCTGAAGGGCATGATGGAAGTGGTCAGCACAATTGATCAGGGCATTATTAAGGCGATCAAAAACAGCGGGCTGATCCGCTGGCTGCTCACGTTTAACCAGTCTATGCGGAAAGAGGACATCAAGGCATACGTCAAGGAGTTTGTGGATAATTATTTAAGCGTTGATTCCGAGACATGGGGAGCTGCCGGCGTAGATTCGAAGGTTACCGCAACAAGAATCGAACCAAAAGACTACGTGCCGAACGCACTGCAGACAAAGGAAACGATTAACCGGATTTATTCGTTTTTTAACACAAACGAGGCGATCATACAGTCGAAATGGACAGAAGACCAGTGGAACGCATATTATGAGGCGGAGATTGAGCCGGTCGCGATCCAGTTCGGACAGGTGTATTCCGTCAAATTGTTTACACGGAAAGAACGGGGATGCGGTAACCGGATTGTATTTGAAGCCAGCAACCTGCAGTGTGCGAGCCTGCGCTCAAAGCTGGAACTGCTGGCCATGGTGGACAGGGGAGCGATGACGCCGAACGAATGGCGCGCGACACTCAACATGGCGCCGATCGAGGGCGGCGATAAGCCGATCAGGAGGCTGGATACGCAGGTCGTCAATCTGGTCGAGGACATGCTGGTGAAAATGAACAGCGAGAACTGCCTTGTAATGGCAGGAATGATCACGCAGCTTTTGAAAGCTGCAGAAAGGGAAAAGGATGGCGAAACACAGAATCAATATCAGGGGCGTGCTGATCCCGAATGATTACAAGTGGTATTATGACTATTTCGGCGAAGATTCCACCTGTCCGGCAGATGTGCAGAAGGTAATGGATGCATTTCTGGACGGTGACGAAATCGAAGTCTATATCAATTCACCCGGCGGGGTCATTGACGTGGGATCCGAGATTTATACGCTACTGCGGGGCAACCGGGAGAATATTAAAATTTATATTACCGGGGAAGCGTGCAGTGCAGCGTCTATTGTTGCAATGGCCGGGCACTGTGAGATGGCGCCGACGGCGCTTATGATGGTGCACTGTGTATCAACAAGGGCAGCAGGCAACCACAGCGAGATGGAGCATACGGCGGAAATGCTGCGGACAGCAGATCAGGCACTCTGCACGGCGTACACGGAAAAATCCGGCATGTCGGAGGCGGATGCACTTGCGATGATGGAGCATGAGACATGGCTGACAGCTGAACAGGCGAAGGAACACGGGCTGATCGATGCCGTTATGTTTGAAGAGAATGACACCGACACGCCGTTTGTAGCAGGACCGTTGTTTGCTCTTCCGGGCAAGGATCAGTTGGATAAGGTGAGAAGTATGTTAGAAGAGGCAGAGCCCGAAGGTGAGAATAAGGACTCCGCTTTTTTAATACAGGCACAATTTAATCTTTTGAAAATGAGAGGAGAAAGAGTATGAACAAAAAGCAGTATCTCGCAATGAGAAAGAAACTCATGGATGAGACGCAGGCGATGATCGACGCCGGTAAGGCGGCGAAAGCGGAAGAAAAAATGAAGGAAGTGGCTGCGCTGGATGAGAAGTGGGACGCTATCGCGCAGGCGCAGGCGAACTTTAATGCGCTCAACAATGAGCCGGAAGTTATGACACCGGATCATATGGAGGATTCCACCGACGGCGGGAAGGATCCGGAGAACGACCTTACAAGGGTGTGGTCTTCAGACGAGTATAAGACCGCATGGGCAAAGACCCTCATGGGCAAGCAACTCACGGCAGATGAACAGAAGACCTACAGCATGGTAAACGAGGCGTTTACCCATAACACCGATAACACCAGCATTATGATCCCGAAGACGGTGACAAAAGGGATCTGGGAAATGGCTGCGAAGATGTTCCCTTACTTTGCAGACGTGACCAAGACATACGTCAATGGCGTACTGACCATGATCCAGGAAGAAACATCTTCGGGCGCTGCATGGTATGAAGAGAGCAAGAAGACAGAGGACGGCAAGGAAACCTTTAAGGAATTCAAACTGTCCGGCTGCGAGCTGGCTAGGGCGATCACAGTGTCGTGGAAACTCAAGGAGATGGCCATCGAGGACTTTATCCCTTATATCCAGCGGAGAATGGCCCGTAAGATGGGCGAGGCAGCAGGCTATGGAGTGACGCACGGTAAAGGCACGGAGAATAAGAACAAGCCGGAGCCTATCGGTACCGTAACGGCGCTCCTGCAGCAAGAAGGTACGCCGCAGGTAGTCACATACAAAAAAGGCACGGTGCCTACTTACCAGAATATCCTTGAAACACGGGCAAAGATTAATTCCGGCTACAGCGGCGGGCTTAAGATTTATGCAAACAGCAATACGATCTGGACGAAGCTCGCGAGTATTGTGGATACGAATAAGCGGCCGATCTTCTTGGGCGATCCGACCGGTAACGGGCAGATCAGGATCCTTGGTATGGTTGTAAAAGAAGACGACTCCATGAAGGACGGGGAAATCCTGTTTTCAAACCCGGCAGACGGATATCACATGAACATCAACAAAGAAATGACCATGAACACGGAAGACCACGCGAAGGAGCGTATGACGGACTACTGCGGATACGCGATCATGGACGGCAATATTGTTACGGATAAGGCGCATGCGTTGCTGGTGGAAGAGGGCGCGGAAGCGGGGAGTGGAAGCCAGACGCAGAATACGGCAGAGGGTAAAGCCTGACCGTAGCGGAAAGGACGCAGAATGGACGAGTTGATTCAGGCAATCAAAGATTCCATGAGGATCAGACACACTGCGCTGGATGAAGACATCAGAGATGATATTATGGCTGCTGCCGCCGACATGTACAGGGTCGGCGTGCAGCCTTACGCCAATGTCGGTAAAAGCAAGCTGAAAAAAGACCCTTTGATCAGGAAAGCGGCAGAGCTCTACTGCAAAGCGCAGGCTAACTATATGGGGAGGGGGGATAAACTTGAGTCGTCCTACGAAAAACTGCGGGACGCTCTGAGTTTAAGCGGTGAATATCATGAATAACGAACTGATCCAACTGGTTACCGTGCTGGGGACAACCAGTGACAATAATGGCTTTAAGACCGGCGAGGAAACCGTGAACACGGAAATCTTCGCGGGGATCAAGTCGGTCGGCCGCACGGAATATTATGAGGCGCTACGCAGCGGTATAGAGGCAAAGATCATATTTCTGGTAGATATGGACGATTTCCGCCTGTCGGAGCGCATGATCGAAGTGGACGGCGAGCAGAAGAAAATTAGTGCAACCAGAATTATCTATGACGGCACGACATACCTGATCGGCCGGACATACCGCAATAACCTCGGAATGCTGGAAATCACATGCAGGGAGGTGGAATGATGGGCGGCTTTGAAATTGAATTTACGGAGGACTTTATGGCCGATCTGTTAAATACGGATTTTGATGAGATTGCAGAAGCGGCGTTGAAGGAAGCGGTTCCGGAGTTGGAGAAATCCATGAAAAAGCACTGCGCGGAAGCCGTTCGCCATGAAGGGGATTCCGAACTGGTAAAATCTATCAAATCAGGAGAGCCAACAAAGACCAAAACAGATGCATGGATCGCGACAGCAAAGCCGACTGGGTACAGCCAGACAAAAGTGTACCATCGGGACGGGAAGAAGAAAAGGCGCACCTATCCGGTATCCAATGCGCTGAAAGCGATCTGGAAGGAGTATGGGATCCCGGGGCAGCAGGCACCGAAGCCTTTTATACAGGCGGCGACCAATGCGGCAGAAAAGGCAGTAGTGGAGAAAATGCAGGAAGTATATAACAGGATGGTGGGCGGATGAACCTGAATGGAATACTGAAAGAACTGTTAGGGCAGTCAGGGCTGCCTGTCGAGCAGGACGAATACGCCGGGCATAGCAAAAAATATATCATTTTTGTCTATGAAGATGAGACTCCGGCGGCACATGGGGATAACAGGGTGCTTGCAGATACGGCGTATATGCAGATCCAGCTCGTTACACCCAAAAACATTGATTATTTCCCGCTCAAAGAGCAGATCAGGAATCTGCTCGAAGGGGCGGGATTTATTGTAACATCAACCAGAAGCTTTCTCGGGTCCGCGATTACAGGGACAGAGAAAGTGAGACAGACGATATTCCATACGGAATATACACAAGGAAGGAGATCGTAATTATGGCGAATTTTGGCGCATCCAAACCGTGGATTGCAAAATGGGATGAAGAAATGAAAAAGTATAAGGATGCATTTAAGTGTGGGGAACTGGTAAACACAAGTATCAATCCGCAGTATAATACAGCATCTCTCCATGGAGATAACAGGAAAGTGGAGGAAATTCGACTGTTTAAGACGGCGGATATTACCCTTGGCGTAACGAGGATTCCGGTCAAAGCAGCAACTATTATGTTCGGGCATAATCTGCTGGAAGACGGTTCGGAGGTGCAGAATATAGGCGATGATGGTAATTACGTCGGATACGCATTTATTACGCAGGAAATGGAGTCCGGGGCGAGAAAATACCGCGCCTGCATCATTTGCAAAGCAAAATTTAACGAGGGGCAGGTTGATTATGAGACGCAGGGCGAAAATGTCACATTTAAGACGCCTACGATCAGCGGGAGCGCATTATCCTTAGATAATGGCGACTGGTGCATTAAATCTCCGTATTTTGACACAGAAGACGCAACCGAAAACTGGATCAAGAAAAAACTCGACGTCGAAGAGGGTAGCACAGAAGAGCCATCGACAGATAATTCCGGCGGTACCGGACAGGATGAGAATCCGGATCAGCAGTCAGACGATCAGACAGAAGATGAAACATATTAAACAACCGTGGCCGGGCATTACGTCCGGTCACTAGGGGGCTGTCATGGAGAAAATGAAAGAAATCAGGATAGGGGATGCGTACTATCCGGTCAAGATAGATTTGAACGTATTGGAATACATACAGGAGACATACGGTTCCATCGGCGAGTGGGAAATGGATCTGAAAGGCTGGCATTACAGCAAGGATAAAGACGGCAACCGTATTTATGATGAGAAAGGATCGCCAGTGCTGTACCGGACGGAGCCGTCTATAAAGGCGATCAGAACCGTACTTCCGGCCATGGTCAACGAAGGGATCGCGGTCCGGGCGGAACTGCAGGGGAAACCTTGGGACGAGATGCCGGATCTGCAGATCATCAGTGAGTGCGAGATAGATTACACGGAGTTGGCAGCAGTGATCCGGGAAGAGTTTAACAGATGTTTTGCTGTAAAAAAAGCGTGCCGGGGGAAAGGGGAGAAGCAAAGCCGGTAGATTTCCCCCGGCTGCGGTATATCGGCATGAACAGATTAGGCTTTACCTGTAGACAGACTGGACATTTGAATTTCGGGGAATGGCTGGATTTGTTTGAAGCGTATAAGCAGCAATACAATTTCGAAGTAAAAAGAATGCTGTACAAGCTGGAAGAAAAAGAAGAAAAAATCAGTTCTCTTGACGAATTGTAGGAGGCGACGATGGCGAAACATAAAATAGGCGGTTCGATCGTCTTAGAAGGAGACAAGGCGTATAAGCAGGCACTCAAGGATATCAAATCCGCGCATACAGAGCTCCGGTCAGAAATGAAGCTGGCAGATGCGAGTTTTAAGGATAACCAGAACTCTCTGGAAGCATTGCGGAAGAAACATGAAATTCTGTCCAAACAGGTTGATTTACAGAGAGACAAGGTAGAAGTACTGCAAAAGGCGGTATCTGATTCGGTAAAAAAGGAAGAGGAATATGCCCGGAAGGTCGATAGTCTGCGGGAGGCGTTAAGCAGCGCGGAAAAAGAAATGTCCGATATGGAGAAGTGTTCGGACAGTACCGCGGAGGCTATGGCTGACCAGCAGAAAGCTGTGGACGAACTAAAAGGCAAGCTAAAGCTGGCGGAAGAGGGATATGACAAGGCGGTCAGAAAAACAGAATCCTATCAGACATCGTTAAATCTGGCCAGCGCGACACTTAAAGATATGGAGTCAGAGCTGGACAACGCGGAATCCCATATGCGGGAAGCGGAGCAGAGCACAGACAAATGTGCAACCTCTATAGATAGATACGGAAAAGAAGTCAATCAGGCGTCAGAGCAGACTTCTATATTTGGCGATGTGCTCAAGGCGAATCTGATGTCAGGCGCAATCATTGCGGGCGTCAAGAAACTAGCCGATGGAATTAAGGAAATAGCCGTGAGTGCAGTGGATGCAGGCTCTTCTTTTGAGGCATCCATGTCGCAGGTAGCTGCCACTATGGGCATGACCGCGGAAGAGGTAAAAAATGGCAGCAAAGAGTATACACTGCTTTCCGATGCGGCAAAAGAATGCGGCAAGGCAACGATGTTCTCAGCATCGCAGGCGGGAGAAGCACTGAATTACCTTGCACTGGCAGGGTATGACGCACAGAAGTCTGCGGAGACGCTGCCGAAGGTGCTGGATCTGGCGGCAGCAGGCGGGCTTGACCTTGCTTATGCTTCCGACCTTGTCACGGACAGCATGGCGGCGCTCGGCATGGAGGCGTCACAGTTAGACACGTACATAGACGAGATGGCGCGGACGTCGCAAAAATCAAATACCAGTGTAGCACAGTTGGGTGAGGCAACACTGGTATGTGCCGGTGCGGTATCCATGACAAAGCAAAATTTAGAAACAATGAACGCGGAGCTGGGCGTGCTGGCCAATAACGGTATTAAAGGAGCCGAAGGCGGTACCCACTTAAGAAATATCCTGCTGTCGCTGTCGGCGCCGGTGGACAAGGCGGCAGATGCGATTGATGCCTTGGGGCTGCAGGTTTATGACAGTTCCGGGAATATGCGCGACCTTAATGATATCCTGATCGACCTGAATAGTCTTACGGCAGAAATGTCGTCCGAAGAGAGGACTGGCGTGATCAGCAAGATATTTAAATTAACGGATATCGCAGCTATTAACGCACTACTCAAAGGGACGGGCGACGAGTTTGACAGCCTGAAAGCTGAGATAGAAAGCAGCCAAGGGGCAGCCGCAGCCATGGCGGAGACCCTGAACGATAACCTTAAGGGCAAGGTGACGATCCTGCAGTCTGCGCTGGAAGGGCTCGGCATATCTGCCTATGAGATTTTTGATGATAACTTAAAAACTTCTGTGGACTCCGCCACCAACGCAGTGGGGAGATTACAGAGGTCGATCGAATCCGGCAACATGGGCGTATCGCTCCGCAGGATGTCGGATGCGCTCGGCAAGTTTTTGGATAATGCAATCGACGTGGGTGAGGATGCATTGCCTGTACTGATTGACGGGTTTACATGGCTGTTAGATAACGCTGATCTGGTAGCGTCCGGCGTGGCAGGTATCGTGGCAGCTAATGTGACGATGGGTACCGTAGTGCCGGCAGTGGAAGCAGTTTCGGCAGCGTGGAGTGCATACAAAACAGCGAACGACGGGGCAACTGTGTCGCAGTGGCTCTTGAATGCGGCGATGAATGCGAATCCGGCAGGAATCCTTATTACGGCGATCACGGGTCTTACCGTTGCAGTAGGCGCTTATCTGCTGATGAATAAAGACAATCTTACCACCATGGACGAGACGACGCAGAAGACCAGAGACCTGATCGAAGAGACGCGGGCACTGAATGAGTCATACGCAAGTTCTGCGGCGGAGCGTAGCACGGCAAGGGGTGAGATGGACATCGAAGCGGCTACCTGCCGAAATCTGGTTGCGGAACTGGAAGGACTGCGGTACAAGACAAGCCTGACGTCAGCAGAGCAGGCGAGGCAGAAGGCGATTGTCGCTCAGCTGAATCAGGCAATGCCAGAGTTGAATCTAAGTATTGACGAGCAGACCGGTAAATTGAATATGTCCACAGAAGCGTTGGAAGACAACATAGACGCTTTAATGCGGCAAGGGAAGATACGGGCGGCGCAGGAAGACCTTACCAGAATTGCAGAAGAGCAGTATGAGGCACAGAAGCAGCTTGCAAAACTGGAAGAGCAGAGAGCCGCGCAGCTTGAGCAGGTGGAGAAAGCGCAGAGTGAATATAACGAGCGGATGCAGGAAGCCAAGGAACTGTACGGCGAAAACTCTGAGCTATACGGCAACATGGGCGTTGCAGAGTCCGAAGCGATCAGGAATACGAAAGCGGCATACGGGGAGCTGGATGCGGAAATCAAGGCTACACAGGAGACGATTGACGGCTTTACGCAGGAGTATGCAGAGACGCTGGAATATATTTCTGACACAGAGGCGATCGATAACGCCGCGGAATCTACGCAGGAGCTGGGAAACGCTTCGGCGGCAGCAGGCGCGCAGGTCATAGAAATGTCCGAAGAGATGCAAAAAGCCTATGAGGACATGTACGAAAGCGTGTCGGATACGCTGGATGCGCAGATGAACCTGTTTGCAAAGTTTGAGGAGCAGACGGCAGTATCAAAAGACGAACTGCTTGCAAACATGCAGAGCCAGATCGACGGCGTGACCAACTGGGCGGAAAACATGGAGGCACTGGGAAACAGGGGGATAGAACAGGGGCTGCTGCAGAAGCTGGCACAGATGGGGCCGGAAGGCTCTTCTTACGTTGCCGCGTTTGTGGAGATGACAGATGACGAACTGGCGAAGGCGAATGATTTATTTTTGGAATCCCTGACGCTTAAGGCGGAGACAACGGACGCGATCATGCAGGACTGGATGAAAGCCGGGACCGATGCGGCGGAAGGGTTCCAAGGCGGGATCGAGGAGGGAGCAGAAGATGTCACGGAATCAGGAATTGACCTTGCGAAAGAAGTACTTGACGGAATGAAGGAGACCCTTGATGAACACAGCCCGTCCAAAAAGACACAGGAGATAGCGGAAAATGCCGACATAGGGCTTATACAGGGCTTTGAGGGCAAGAAAGGCGATGTGTTACAGAGTGTACAGGGCTTAATGTCGCAGATCATCATAACCGCAAAGGACGAACTCAAAGCGCCGGTATTTACAGATATCGGCCGGGGGATCATGGACGACATGGCGGCCGGGATCCTTGACGGTAAAGGGAATGTGATATCCGCGATCAACAGTGTGATCAGCGGCGTAGTGGAAGCAGCGATGGAGGAGCTGGACTTTAAGGCCGGGGAATTATCGCGGATGGCGGAAGAAAGTTATGCAGAGATCGAAAAAGGGGCGAAGGGCGGCGGGAAGGCGGGCAAGGCATCAGCGGATCAGGAAACGGCGCAGGCGCAGAAAGCGATTGCCAGAGCAGCCGCCAACATGCAGAATGCGGTATATGCAAACGGTGCCACATCAAGGCAGCCGGTCAATGTGACAGTAAAACTGTCGGGAGATGCGGCGGATATCTTTAAGGCAGTTTCGGCGGAAGAAGAGATATTTTACAAATCTACCGGAAAGGGGCGGTTTGACCACACATGATAGATTATCTTGTTAAATTAGGGGATGCAGAAATTGATGACAACAGATATATACTCCCGGGATCCTACAACTGTTTCCTGGCAGCGAAAGAAAACCAGTGGGAAGATGCCGCCGGGGGAAACCATGGCGAGGCATACGCCCGCAAGATCGAGGGGCATTTTACGCTAAATGCATTGTCGCAGGCAGAGCTTAACGATTTTATGCAGGCATACAATCGCGCGAAGGTGTATCCGGACCCTGAGGACATGCTGATCATAATGACCGTTTTTGTCCCTGTGCTAAACGATTACAAAACGATCTGCGCAATCGCGGATATGCCGGATATGACAGTCTGGTACATAGCGGACCAAGTCTATTACAACGATGCGGATTTTACATTTAAGGAGTGCTGATATGCTGGATATACCGGAAAAACATAAAGGGTTATTCCGGGGTAGGTATCTGCCGCGGGACATCAGAATACACTTTACGGGCGGGGAACGCGCCGACCTGACGAAAAAGGATATATACGGGGACGGCTCGTCCTTTGCATTTACGGAATCGCTGTGCAGCCAGAGCAATATCCGGTTTGGAATAGCGGAAAAATCGGTCATAAAGTTTGACACGGTAGACGTGGAAAACATAAAAGGCAGCACCATAGAGGCGAGCTGTGAAATTACTGATCCGGACACAGGCGAAACAGTATCTATCCCATATGGAAGGTTTGTGGTGGATTCCTGCCAAAAACAGAGTGACATGCGCCGCAGGAAAGTGGTAGCCTACAGCGGCACCAGACTGGAGGTCAGCCCGCTCACAATGGCCAAGCTGTCGCTGCCGTCACTTAACACATATTCGTACAGGGTGGACATCGAGGAACTGACCGGAACAGGCGACAGGCAGCGGGACAGATTTACGTCTTCCGGGCAGATCAGTCATAAGGAGTTTACCTGCAGTACACAAGGGGTTGATTTTGACAATATGCTGCTGTCGGCGTTTTATATCGGAAGCGACGGGGAAGCGTATAACATATACTGCGATATAACATACGCCTACAAGACGGTGGACATGACGGAGGCAAATCCGCGTATAGAGACGCTTGGTGAAAAATGGTATGATATCCGGTCAGAGATCACGGACTCCAGCAAAGCGGCGGAGTGGGATACGGGGATTGTGGAAATTAACGGATACTTGGATATGCTGCGAAGCATAGTGATATACCAGACTGCAGACGCAAGAAAGGAACTGGATGTTTTTTTGCAGAAGTGCGAAGCATATATGACCGGGTGTTCTGTACGAATGGATGTACTGCAGACATGTAATAAAAAGAAGCTGCGAAGCCAGAAAGAAGTAAAAATCACAATGGACGATATGGGGGACGGCACTAAGCGGAGTAGGTATGTATCCAGCACATTGCTTGACGTATTGAATGCGCGTGGAACTATTTCTGGAAACGTTGTGACGGACGATACTGTGGCGGATGGCACACTTACATTTATGTGTCCTAGGAGTATCGATGTCAGGATTGAGAAACAGATCGATGACCAGCCGTCAGAAACCGTGTTTAATCGGTTTATCGTATCAGGCAGGAAAGAGACGCTGATCGGCTACGGCAGAATGGATATACGTTACACGCTGCCGGTAGATGAGCCTACCGTGGCTAGTCCGGCGCATATGACTCCGCTGCCACTCGTCCAGTTTGAAAGAACGGAAGGCGATGACGGCTATTTCCGTTGCACAGACGCAGAAAAGAACCTGCAGACCGCGGTCGGCGCCATAGCGGAGATTCAGGCGAAGTTTGTACATATGGACCGGTACGGCGTACTCCGGTTTGTGGGAATATCCGATCATTTCGGGCTGTATCCGGAGGAAACGCTTTTTCCGTCGGAAGATCTGTATCCAAACGAGAACAATGGCGGATTACTGACAACCAGTGAGTACAGGTCGCTGTGGTACGAAGATTATGAAGTGCAGCCGTTTGGCACCGTGATTGTTGGCTACAAAAATATGGGCGGAAATGAAGAGGTACTGGTATACAGGTTTAACCGCGCGAACAAGAATGTTTATAAGATGAAAGATAACTTTATCTTTAAAACAGGCGGCTGGAAACCGTCGGAGATCAGGGATGTGCTGGACACGTGGTTTATACCAAACCTCAAAGGGATCAGGTATATTCCGGCAGAACTGGAGATGGTGGGGCTGCCGTACATGGAAGCGGGCGATGTGCTGTCTGTGCTGACCAAGACAGGCGGTATTGAGGTGTTTGTATTTCGGAGGACATTAAAGGGCATTAATTTTATGACGGACAGCGTGGAAGCAAGGGGCGATGAACTAAACAAAACAGATGCGGACGATTCTGCGACAGTAATAGAACAGGAGGATATCTAACATTGACAAGGGAACTATTTACAAAGATATACACGCGGATCAACTGGAGGAATAGATCGGAGTCCATGACGACAGCGCTCGGAGCAACACTGCTTAACAGGATGGATTACACGCTGGACGAAACTGACAGCCGGATCGCGGCGCTGGATATCCTGAAGGCGGAGGAGAGCGAAGTGCTGCAGATGGTAAAGGAGTGGGCGATCGACGAAGAGACCGGGATCATAACCGTCACGAAGAAAAATGGTGAAAAGATCATGTTCGACCTGAACATCGAGAAGATACCGGTAAACTTCACGCTGTCTTCGGCAGGAATCCTGACAATGACCACAGATGACGGTACTAAGTTTACGGCAGACATCGGCAGCATGATTCCAGTGCTGACATTCAAAGCATCTGATACGATCAACGTGACGGTGGAGGGCGCGGGCATCAATAAGACGCACAGCTTTTTTGTCAAAGAGGGCAGCATAAAGGATAAGCACCTGCAGCCGTCCTATCTGGCCGATATCAAGGTGCAGGCACAGGCGGCGGACAGATCTGCAGGAGCGGCCCAGACAGAGGCGGATCGGGCAAAAACAGAAGCAGACAGAGCGAAGGCAGAGGCGGACAAGGCAAAGCAGGCAGCAGAGAGCGCCGGTGCGCTCGGTGACGTGACCGGTGTAAAGGGCGCCGCAGAAACACAGTACCGGTCCGGTCTTGTCAATATAACGGCTGCAAATGTAGGTGCATTACCGGATGATACAGTTCCGGTCAGCAAAGGCGGGACGGGTAAGACCACGGCATTTAATGCAATAAACTTTTTGCTAAATAATTTAACAATTGGCACAGCTACACCGGCAGATGCCGATTATTTCATTTCGCAGTATGTAAATGGTGGAACCACGACTACTACTTATCACCGTAGACCGTTATCTTCATTATGGGCGTATATAAAGGGCAAGATCAACGCAGCGACTGATATCAAAGCAACAAAGGATGGGCAAGGGAATGTGATTGCAGATACATATGACAGGAATGGTATTAAAATCATTTCCGAAGGAGTAACTAACGGTTATTCAAAGGTTGTGCTTATTCCAAAAACAGGAACCTCGTATAAAGGTATATATCTTATATACATAGTCGATTATGAGACTGGCAGCAATGCAGAAGAAAATAGCAGTAATGCATGTTTTTATTTAGGATATGTAGTAAATAGTACGATGATTGGCATTACCTCTAATTTTTCCGCAAAAGTTCAGATGGGCTCTTATGGCGTATATGGGATAAGGGAATTACATTTTATTGTAGGATCAAATCATACAGCTACACATAAAATGTATGAAATTTGCAGTTTTAAATACACCAATTAAGGAGTGACAAAATGGATATGAAATTAAGATTTAATGATAGTAATATGTTATATAATGTATACTCATATAATATATTTGAGGGTCGATTATTGACGATTATAGGTGATTTTCCGGAGAATATGAGCGGGTTGGTTATCTACGACAAAAACGGGATGGTAATAAAAGACTGCTCCACATTTACGACAAAGTACAATGTCCACTCTCAGATAGATAATGGTTTTATATTATCTAATGACGGAAGTACCGATTCTGAGTTGATTGTAAACAATGACCAGACAGAAAAAATAATGGAGCATATTTCGCCATTGTCGAATGAAGAATTAACAGAGTGCGTAGCAGACTTAATGTATGAGATGAGCCTTGCACAACTCGGCATGACAGGAGGTGAGTAGGTATGCCGTACAAGATTATGATGAACCTAATCCAGAACGGATTGCGGAGCAAAGATGATCTGCTGAATATGGCAGATGTGTATTACGCTGCCGGCCGACTGGCAGAAGAACAGTACATGGAATTGGTAGCAGAGATCGGAAAGAAAGACAATTAAATGAAGCGAACTGGAAGCCGTTGCAAAAGTGCAGCGGCTTTTACATTACGGGAAAGGAAAGAAAACGATGATATTGGCATATATACAGGCACACTGGATAGAATGGCTGTTTGCCGCAGCGATAGCTGCACTCGGCTTCGTACAAAATCGCGTCGCGAAGCAACTCAACGAGGAAAAAAGAAAGAATGACGCAATCATGCTTGGTGTACAGAGCCTTTTGCGGGAAAGTATTGTTGCGAACTATAACAAGTACCAGGACCGGGAATGCTGCCCGATCTACGCAAAGGAATCTGTAAAAAAAGTGTATGAGGCGTATCACACGCTTGGAGGCAATGATGTGGCGACAAAGTTATACCATACGCTGTTAAATATGCCGGAGGAGCCGAGGGAGGAGGATGAAAAGTGAAAATAGCAATAGTGGCTACGGCAATCATAATATCGGCAATCTTTGTTGCAGGAATGTTACTCACCGCAGCAGGGCTTAATGAACTGGGGAGGGAGGCTAATAATGATGAATGAGCGTCCACGGCGGTATCATACATACACCAAAAAGATGATGACCAGGATCATCACTGTGGCGCTGGCCGACATGCAGTTTCCATTCATTCTCGCCCTGCTAGGGCGGGAGCAGATCGCCGAGACGATGGGCGGTCTGATCGTGACGGAGATCATAGGCGTATTTTTGGTCTACTGCGCGAAGTCCTTTTTTGAGACGAAGGAAGAACAGCGCATGAGGCTACAGGAGCAATACTTTAGAGAGAATGACGTGGTTGCACCGGTGCAACCGGAAAGTGAGGACTATTATGAATGAATTATTATTTGAAGTATTAAGGGCAGTGATTGTATTGGCAGTAGTGATTGTGGTGAGGTACGCGGTACCGTACCTGCGCCTGAAAGTCGAAGAATCGCAGTACGCATGGATCGTACAGTGGGCGGAGATCGCCGTGAAATCTGCAGAGCAGACCATTTTCGGGGACGGCAGCAGTGCAGAGAAGAAAGCGATTGTAACCAAATTATTAAAAGATATGCTGATAAAGAAGAATATTAGCATATCCGACGAACAGCTTAACAGCTTAATCGAAGCGGCAGTATACGCCATGAAACAGGATAAGCGCATTGAACTCAGTGCGGTGGAAAGTGCAACCGGAGGAGAAACAGTATGAAGACAGGACAGGCAGGCATTAACCTGATCAAAAAATACGAGGGCTGCAGGCTGGACGCATATAAGTGTCCGGCCGGTGTATGGACGATCGGATACGGGCACACGGGAGACGTAAAGCCCGGCCAGAGGATTACACAGGCGCAGGCGGACGCGATCCTGATCGCGGATCTGGCGAAGTTTGAAAAGAAAGTAAACGCTTATTATGACAGGTACAGATGGACGCAGAATGAGTTTGACGCGCTGGTATCCTTTGCATATAACCTTGGCAGTATAGACCAGCTTACCGCCGGCGGCACAAGGAGCAGAGAAATCATAGCCGAGAAAATGCTGCTGTATAATAAGGCGGCCGGGAAAGTGCTTCCGGGGCTGACGCGGCGCCGGAAGGAGGAACGGGAACTGTTTATGCGGAAGGCTGCTGGAAATGTTACTGCTGGTAGCGAGGCAGTAAATAATAACGTGATGCAGTACCCTACGCTGAAAAAAGGCTGTAGGGGTGAGTATGTAAAGAAGTTACAGCAGATCCTCTGCAGCCTGGGGTATAAAGTTGCTTGTGACGGGATCTTCGGGGATGAGACACTGGCAGCAGTCAAGGCAATCCAGAGAGTGAACGGTCTGGTTGTGGACGGCATCGTCGGAAGAAAGACGTGGAAAATGCTACAGATGTGACTTTTACTAATTGCAAATAAAAGGAAAATAATGTATACTACAGCATGTTAGCCAATTTATAGAATTGTATTTTACAAACTAAATTATAGCATTATTATAGCAAAAGAATCTGAAAACCTGCATAAATACGATGTTTATTACTTGACTTTTAATCAAGTTGTCTGGGGTTCGAATCCCCAGTGGTTCACTAAAAGAGGTCATCGAGTGGATATGGGGATTCGAACCCCAGAGCGATATCCCCAGTGGTTCACTAAAAGAAGTCATCGAGTGGATATGGGGATTCGAACCCCAAGGCGATATCCCAGATGGTTTGTTATATAGAAGTTTTATGGAAGAGTTGGCTGTATGCCGGCTTTTTTGCTTTTAAAAGGCAGTAAAATGTTTGTAATGTTTGTAACAAAAAATGTAAACGAATTTTAATAATAGGAAGTAGGAATTTGGAACAGATTGTGGTACGATGAATAGGCAAAAGTTTGTCTGCGTATTTGCGGAAAAGAAGAACCGGGGAAATTACAGTAAACTGCTTTGGCATGGAGGATGGATGTGAATAAGATAAAGAAGGGATTTGCGACGGCATTTGAACAGATCAGTGAGTGCATGGCGCCGATTATACCGATTGTGCTGGCAGGCGGCATTTTCAAAATGGTAGTATTGCTTTTGACGACGATCCATATTTTGTCCGGAAGCACAGAAGCCATTTTATCGGCTATTGCAACCACACCCTTTTATTTTCTTCCGGTCATGGTGGCATATTCCGCGGCAAAACAGTTTAAGACAGATCCGCTTATAGCGATTATCAGTGTGTGTACTATGCTGCTTCCGGATTTTGCGGCATTAATGGAAAGCGGAGAGAAAGTTACATTTATCGGTATTCCGGTGGTGTCGGCAACTTACGCTTACAGTGTAATTCCGATTATTCTGTTGATATATTGTATGTCTCATATTGTGCGTTTTTTAAAGAAAGTGATTAAGGAGAGTTTACAGCCTTACTTTCTTGCAGCATGTGCCATATTGCTTACAGCGCTTATGGGGATTCTGATTATAGAACCCGTTGTCAGTCTGATCAGTAATCTGCTGGCGGACGGACTGGATGCCATGCAGACGACTGTGCCGGTGCTGGCATGGGGGATTTTTGCGGCGCTGACGCTCTTTCTGGTTTCCACGGGCATGCATTGGATATTCATTTCGCTGGCAATTACACAGATCGGTTTGACAGGTATAGACTATGGTATTATGGTAGCTTTTTTTATCGCAAACGTATCTCTGGCGGGATGTGACCTGGGGGTGTTTGTGCGGTCGAGAACATCTGCAAAGAGGGCGATGGCAATGAGCGCTATGATCACAGTTCTGATTCCGGGTATTGCGGAGCCTTCTATCTTCGGAGTGTGTTTCAAGGAGAAGACGCCAATGCTGGGTAATATTCTGGGATGCATGATTGCGGGGATCGTGCAGGGTATTCTGACGGTTCATTGCTATATTTTCACGTTTCCGAGTATTCCGTCTGTCCTGATGTTCTATAGTGCAAATGAGGCGAATAATCTGCTGAAAGCTATTGTCGTGGCGGCGGTATCCTTTGTGGCGAGTTTTATGATCACTATGCTGATTTATCGGGATAAAGAGCTGGAGGCGGGCATGGAGCGGGTACGGACTTAGGGTATTGCAAAGCGGTGCCGAAAGTGTGCATGCAGTGAGGACAGCAACACAAGGCAGACACCGTTATCCTGATGGAGAGACTGGCAAATTGACAGGAAAGGAATGAACAGTACAGATGAAAAAGATCATGTTTTTTGTGGGGGATATAGAGACACAGGGTTATTTCTCGCTTCAGATCGCGGAGGCTATGAAACAGCTTGGGCATGAGACTTTTATTTATGACCTTGGCCGGGCGTGGAACAGTACGGAGCGTTTCTTTCAATTTTTTGAAAAAGGGAATACGGTGCTGATTAACTTCAATTTTCACGGCATGAGCGGAGAGGAATATTTCCTTGACGAAAACGGTACGATGATGTGGGATGCACTGGATATACCAAGCTATAATATTGTGGTGGATCACCCTATGTATTATCATCATTTTCTGGATAAAGTTCCACGAAAATATCACCACATCAGTATAGACAGGAATCATGAGAAGTACATGCAGCGTTTTTTCCCGGAGATTACATGCGCGCCGTTTCTGCCGCTTGCGGGGACAGAGTTGTATGAGAATAAGTCAAATGTACCGATTGCATACCGTAAGTATGATGTGCTGATGGTAGGCAATTATTGTGTACCGCAGACGTTTGAGAAATACATTACACGGATCGATGATGAGTATACGGCGTTTTATTACGGCATGATCGATGATTTGCTGGCGAATCCGTGGAAGACGGTGGAAGCGGTGGCGGAGGCACATCTGCGGGAAGAACTGGGGGAGGTGCCGGAAGAGGAATTGAAGAAAACGATGGCAGCGCTCACCTTTATTGATTTATATGTGCGTTATACGGTGCGTGGAAGGGCCGTACAGGTGCTTGCGGATGCCGGGATTAAAGTGCATATCTTCGGGGACGGATGGGATTCTCTGAATTGTAAGCATGAGGAGAATCTGATTCTGATGAATAATCTGGACTCGGTGGGTTGTCTGAAGAAACTTTGTCAGGCGAAGATTTCGCTCAATGTGATGCCGTGGTTTAAGGACGGGGCGCATGACAGAATATTTAACAGTATGCTGAACGGCGCGGTCTGCCTGACGGACTCAAGCGTATATCTGGACGGGATTCTGCATGACGGGACAGACAGCAGCATTTATACGCTAGGGCAGATGGAGCGGCTGCCGGAGATTGCGGCGGGACTGCTCGCTGATCCTGACCGTATGCAGCGGATCGCCGACGAGGGGTATACACTGGCGAAAAGCGGACATACCTGGTCACACAGAGCGGCACAGCTGCACGAACTGATTGAGCGAAGGCAGGATATGTGAGACGAGCGGAGAAGGAAGAACCAGGGATGAATATATGGGAAAGCGGACTCGACGCTGTAAGAATCCGGCGGATGTGGCGGGACTATACAACAGGAAAGCTCTATATGCTGTTTGAATAAAAATGAGAGTAAGGGTGTACAGGATAATCAGGCTGAAAGAAAGGAATGGGTTTGGATATGGATTTCTTAAAGAATCGCAGACAAAAACACAGGGAACGAATGGAAAAGTTATATGAACGACATAAGCGGATTCATGCGCTGCTTAGGAAACATGCCTATGACATCTTAAACTCGGAGAATTTTAAAGGAACCAGAAAGCATATTCAACACGGAACAATGACGGTTTATAATCATTGCGTTGACGTGGCGAGATACAGTCTGCTGATTAATAAAAAGCTTGGTCTTCACTGCGACAAGCACGATCTGATCCGCGGCGCGCTGCTGCACGATTATTTCCTTTATGACTGGCATGATAAAGATTATTTGTCAGAGCGCAAGCGTCTGCACGGGTTCTGGCACCCGAGCATCGCGCTGAAAAACGCAGAGCAGGAATATGAGTTAAACGATACCCAGAGAGAGATCATTCACAAACATATGTGGCCGCTCACGGTAGTGCCGCCGACGTGCAGGGAGGCATGGGTAGTAACCGCGGCGGATAAATACTGTTCCCTCATGGAGACGGTAAAGCTTCATAAAGGGCATGGAGCGAAGAAAGCATCCTGAAGGCAGACCGGAGTAACAACTGATCCGGATATGATGTTGACATTCAGACAGATCCGGAGGCGGAACCCGAAAGCAGTTTTGGACCAGAGAGCCGGAATGCGCCTTGCGCCTGTTATCACATGGTGAATGCGAATCAGCAGTAAGACAAACAGAGCGGCAAAGAAGGGAAGACTGTAAATGGCGTCTAAACAAAATCAGGAGACAAAGAGTTTGTATGCCGCACTGTCCGAATATGGGGAAAGTGATTATTATCCGTATCATATGCCGGGGCATAAGCGAAGCCGGCAGGCGGGCGAGATGGCGGGGTACTTTGACATTGATATTACGGAGATCGACGGTTTTGATGACCTGCACCATGCCGAGGGAATCCTGCGGGAAGCACAGGAGCGGGCGAACCGGCTGTATGGCGCGGAGGAAACCTATTATCTGGTAGGCGGCAGTACCTGCGGTATACTGGCTTCGATCATGACGGCAGCGGCGCGCGGCACAGAAATTCTGATTGCGCGGAACTGTCATAAATCCGTCTACCATGCGGCGATTCTGCAGGAACTGCAGCTGCATTACTGCCGCCCGGCGGTACTGGAGAATTACGGAATCTATGACGGGATCGGGGCGGAGGAGATCGGTTGTCTGCTGGAACAATATCCCGCATGCAAGGCTGTAGTCATTACATCGCCGACGTATGAGGGAATATTGTCTGATATAGAAGCGATTGCTGCGGTGGTACATGCACGGGATAAGATATTGATTGTTGACGAAGCACACGGTGCGCATCTGGGTTTAGATCCGCAGATGCCGGCAGGTGCGGTTGCGGCGGGCGCAGACCTGGTGATACACAGTCTGCACAAAACGCTTCCGGCAATGACGCAGACGGCGCTTGTGCATGTGCAGGGAGAACGGGTTGACCGCGACAGGCTGCGCAGATATCTGCGGATGCTTCAGACGAGCAGCCCATCGTATGTGATGATGGCAAGTATGGACTGCTGTGTCCGATACATGGAAACGCAAGGCACGGCAGGATTTACACAGATGCGGTGCCAGCATGCGCTTTTTTGTAAAAAAACGGAGACATGTAAACATATAATCATTGGAAAAATGACAGATGTGTCGCAAAACGACGGGCATTGTGGAGAAAAGCATACTAAACTTTTCACGGGCACATCCGATGGCGGCGGCATGCTAAACACCACGCAGTGCCGTATGGCAGGATGGGACATCGGCAAACTGGTGATATTGATACGTAATGACGCGTGGAATGGACAGAAGCTGTATGACGTTCTGCGGGAAGAATATCATCTGCAGATGGAGATGGCGGCAGGTAATTATGTACTGGCGGTTATGACGATCATGGACACAGAAGAAGGCTGGCAGAGATTGGCTGATGCATTAGTGCAGATTGATGATAGGATAGAGAGGGAAGCGGTACGAACTGCGGATGAGAAGAGGCGGCTGTGCGAGACAGAGCCGTGTGCGGCAGGGCAGATAACTGCAGCGCGTGGCAGCCGCGCAGGTGTCCCCGGAGTGCCGGAAGACATTGACGGGGGGGATAGCAGCTGTGGCATGCCTGAGGTGAGGATGTGCCCGGCGCAGGCATGCGAGTGGCCCCGCGAGAAAGTGCCGCTTACGGCTGCAGCGGGCAGAATTGCCGCTGATTTTATTAATCTGTACCCGCCGGGTATTCCGCTTCTGGTACCGGGAGAAGTCATAAGTGAATCGCTGCTTGTGCAGATACGGGAAAGTATACGTATGGGGCTGCGTGTTCAGGGGGTTGATGAGGGCGCGGTGTCCGTACTTTTATGAAATATTTGAAATTCTTTCCAAAATATGGCATTATTAATATAGTGCACAGTTATCGATAAAAGGTATTTATCAATATGGGAAAAATCGTGTGCCTGATGGGAAGAAGCTCGTCGGGAAAAGATACAATTTATAAAGAACTTCTGGGACAGGATCAGGTGATCCTGCAGCCGATCGTCCCCTACACGACCAGACCGATCCGGGTAGGAGAGAGAGACGGCGTGGAATATCATTTTACGGACGAGGAAGGCTTTCAGAGGCTTCTGGCGCAGGGCAGAGTGATAGAAGACAGGGTGTATCATACCCGTCTGGGCATGTGGCGGTATTTTACGGTTGCGGATGAGGGAATCGATACAGAGAGCGGCTCTTACGTGATGATCGGGACGCTGGAATCCTATGAACAGATCCGGCGTTTTTACGGAGAAGACAAGGTACTTCCGGTGATGATCGAGCTGGATGACGGTGTGCGGCTGCAGCGGGCGCTGGATCGGGAGAAAGCGCAGGATCATCCGAAATATGAAGAGATGTGCAGACGGTTCCTGGCGGACGCCGAAGATTTTTCGGAGGAGAAGCTTAAGAAAGCAGGGATCAGCCGGACTTTTTATAATGATAAACTGGGACGGTGTCTGGAAGAGATTCTGCTATATCTACAAGAAAATTGAGATAGAGACGATATATAATATGATCGTAGTTCGTGCGGCAGGAAGCGCAGTGGCTGCACAGGCGGTGTAGGGTGCCGTGCAGATCCGGAGCGTATGAAACTTACGGAATGCGTATGACGGGGAGGTGACGGGAGATGGATATTAAAGTAAATCAAATACAGCAGGCGATGCCGGTGGAACAGACGCAGCAGGCGCAGGAGACGGACGGTACATTTAAGTTCACTCTTGTCAGCAGGATCGAGGAACAGGATCTGCAGAATGCGCTGGCGAATATGATGGAGGAGATCACCAGACAGGGTGATAAGCTTTCCAAACACCGTGATATCAAGGATATGAAGCGGTACCGCGCGCTGATCAAAGATTTCTTAAACGAAGTAGTCAACCGGTCCCATGCTTTTTCCAGAGAAAATTTTCTGGACCGGAAGGGACGGCACAGAGTATATGGGATTATCCGCCTGATTGATGAGAATCTGGATCAGCTTGCACAGGAACTTGTCAAGGATGAGCAGGATAATCTGGCGATTCTCAGTAAGATCGGGGAGATCAGAGGGCTGCTGCTGGATATATTCACATAACGGACAGGCGGATACAGTTTGGAATAAGAGACAGAGCAAAGGAGAAAGCGGGTCATGGGGCTGATAGCGAATCAAATGTTGATAGAGACGGTTTGTAAGGCCAAACAGCATCTTCTGAATAAAAAAGAACAAAGAAAATGCGCAAAGAAGGAAAGCGGGGCAGACAGGAACAGGAAAGCCAAAAGCTGAGCTGCAGCATAAATACAGTCAGAAACAGACGTGAGAATGGGTGGGGTTATAGATGGCGAAGTTTACGGACATTATAGGACAAGAGCAGTTAAAAGAACATTTACAGAACGCGATTGCCACGAAGAAAGTGTCGCATGCGTATATTATTAACGGAGAGAGGAGTTCCGGCAAGGAATTTATTGCACGTATCTTTGCGATGGCGCTGCAGTGCGAGAGGGGAGAGATCGAGCCGTGCGGGGAGTGTCATTCCTGTAAACAGGCGCTCAGCAACAATCAGCCTGATATAGTGTATGTCAGCCATGAAAAACCGAATACGATCGGCGTGGAGGACATCCGGGCGCAGATCAACGGGGATATTGCAATTAAGCCCTACAGCAGTCCGCGTAAGATCTATATCATGAATGAGGGTGAGAAGATGACGGTGCAGGCGCAGAATGCGCTGCTAAAGACACTGGAGGAGCCGCCGGAGTATGCTGTGATCCTGATTCTCACAACGCACGTGGAGGCGCTTCTTCCGACGGTCTTAAGCCGTTGCGTGGTGCTTAACATGAAGCCGGTATCGGATGCGCTTGTGAAGAAATATCTGATGGAAGAACTGGCGGTGCCGGATTATAAGGCGAATATCTGTGTCGCTTTTGCAAGAGGCAATATCGGCAAGGCGAAACTGCTTGCCAGCAGTGAGGAGTTCGAGAAGGTCAGGGACGAGGCGATTACGCTGGTAAAATATATTAACGACATGGAGGTCAATGAGATCGTTAAGGCGATCAAGAAGATTACGGAATACAAGTTCGATGTCAATGATTATCTGGACATCCTGTCCGCATGGTATCGGGACGTGCTGTTGTTTAAGGCGACAAAAGATGTGAACAGTCTGATTTTCAAAGAAGAGATACAGCAGATCATGAGAGTGTCGGACAGAAGTACCTATGAGGGAATAGAGACGATCGTGAATGCGCTGCAGCAGGCGAAGAGAAGGCTGGAAGCAAATGTCAATTTTGATCTGACGATGGAACTTTTATTATTGACGATTAAGGAGAACTGAGTTGCCCTTAATCGTGTCGGGACGGATAAAATGGGCCGTCTGAAAAGAATATGAGAAATATGGAGGTTGATAGATTATGATACGAGTGATAGGAGTACGGTTTCGTACTGCCGGTAAAGTATATTATTTCGATCCGGGGAAGCTGGATATCAAGAAAAACGATCATGTGATCGTGGAGACAGCGAGGGGGATCGAGTACGGTACGGTAGTGGGCGATCCGAAAGAAGAGGAGGACGATAAGGTAGTTCAGCCGCTTAAGGCAGTGCTTCGTGTGGCGACACCCAAGGATGACGAGCAGGAGGCATCGAACAAACAGCGGGAGAAAGAGGCATTTAAAATCTGCCTGGAGAAGATCAGAAAACATGATCTGCAGATGAAGCTGATCGACGCGGAGTATACATTTGACAATAATAAGGTTTTATTCTACTTCACAGCAGACGGGCGTATTGATTTCCGCGAACTGGTGAAAGATCTGGCGTCTGTCTTCAAGACCAGAATCGAACTTCGGCAGATCGGTGTCAGGGATGAGACGAAGATCTTAGGAGGGATCGGGATCTGCGGCAGACCGCTGTGCTGTCATACGCATTTATCAGAGTTTGCGCCGGTCTCGATCAAGATGGCGAAAGAGCAGAATCTGTCTCTGAACCCGACGAAAATATCAGGTGTATGCGGCAGACTGATGTGCTGTCTGAAGAATGAGGAAGAGACTTATGAGGAATTGAACCGGAGACTGCCGAACGTGGGTGATTTTGTAACGACGGATGACGGGCTTAAAGGTGAGGTGCACAGCGTCAATGTACTGCGTCAGCTGGTAAAGGTGATCGTGGACGTGGACGATGAGAAAGAGATACAGGAATATAAGGTTGAACAGCTTCGCTTTAAGCGTAAACACAATAAGAACCGCAAGATGGACGTCAGCGAGGCCGAGTTAAAAGAACTGGAGAAGATGGAGAAGCAGGATTCCAACAAGTCTAAGCTGGACGAGAATTAATGCATGAAGGGTCGTATATGACGGCGGAAAATAATATTCCTTTAAAAGAGAATGAAAGAATTGACGATTTGGAGCGCAACGGGTACCGTATTATACAGGATACCGGGCGCTTCTGTTTCGGCATGGACGCGGTGCTCTTATCCGGATTTGCAAGAGTGAAGGACGGTGCACGGGTACTGGATCTGGGTACCGGTACGGGAATCATTCCGATCCTGCTCGCCGCGAAGACGGGTGCGGTGCATCTGACCGGACTGGAGATCCAGGGGGAAAGCGCGGATATGGCCGGACGCAGTGTGAAGCTGAACGGGCTGGAGGACAGGATAGATATTGTAACGGGAGATATTAAAGAGGCAGGGAGTCTGTTCGACGCTGCTTCTTTTGACGTTATCACATGTAATCCGCCTTATATGACGCATAATCACGGACTCACGAACCCGAGCGACGCGAAAGCGATTGCGCGGCATGAGATCTTGTGTACACTGGAAGATGTGATTGCACAGACGGCCAGGCTGTTAAAGCCGGGCGGGAATTTCTATATGGTACACCGCCCGTTCCGGCTCTCGGAGATTCTGGTGCTGCTGCATGACTATAAACTGGAACCGAAGAGGATGCAGCTGGTGTATCCTTACGTGGATAAAGAGCCGAATATGGTGCTGATCGAGGCGAACCGGGGAGGCAGACCGCGGATGACGGTGGAGAAGCCATTGATCGTTTATCGGGAAGCCGGTGTGTATATGCCTGAAATATATGAGATTTACGGGTATTAGTGTGAGAAGTACTTCTAAGACTCATGCCAGAGGGCATTTCGTCAAGAAGTACTAGAAGTTGCATTGCAACTTCATCTCACACAGGAGAATGCCTAAAATACGGCATTCTCCGCATTGATTTGAGATTCCGCGAAGCGGAATCATGGCGGTTGGTGTGTGAGGAACGGGATTATGGTGTTGCGGCGCATTGGGAAAAATAGAATATATGCTGTCTGTGTGGTGCTGCCGGTGATCGTCTGGATCTGTGCGTGCAGCGGGAACAGCGTAGAGACTATGGCGGATTCTGTGAGCAGCGACACGATCGCGGCGGAAGAAACAGCGGCTGATTTATCAGGAAATGATACGGCGGGTGGTGAAGCTGTGTCGGGGAATGAGACAGCGGGCGGTGAAACTGTGTCCGGGAATGATACGGCGCACGGTGAAACTGTTTCAGGGAATGATGCGGTAGGCAGAGGAGCCGTATCCGGAAACGATGATACGGGCACCGGTGCTGAAACAGGCGGCGGAACCGGGAATATCCGCCCGGAGCCGGTCAAGGTGAAGGGCATCTACGTCAGCGGTCCGGTGGCGGGGACAGCGAAGATGGACGACTTGATTGATCTGGTGGATCAGACCGAGTTAAACGCCATGGTAATTGACGTTAAGAATGATGAAGGCAGAGTAACTTATAAGATGCAGTCTGAACAGGTATTGGAGTATGAGACCGGAATCAGATATATCCCTGACATCAAGGAGCTTGTAGAAAAGTGTAAAGAGAAAGACATCTACTTGATTGCCAGAATCGTGGCGTTTCGTGATCCTTATCTGGCAGAAAAGAAACCGGAATGGGCGGTACATACGAAGGACGGAAAGATTTTCCGGGATAAGCAGGGGCTGGCATGGGTCAATCCCTATCAGCGGGAAATGTGGGATTATCTGGTGGAGATTGCTTCCCAGGCGGGTGCGGACGGGTTCAATGAGGTACAATTCGATTATATTCGCTTTTCCACGGATATCGGAGAGGAAGACGTGGATTACGGTCCGGAAGCAGAGAAGACTGATAAAGTCGGGATTATTACGGAATTTGCGGAGTATCTGTACGATGCACTGGCGCCGCAGGGCGTATATGTGGCCGCGGATGTGTTCGGCACGGTGATTGATAACGAGACTGATCAGAAGATCGTGGGTCAGGATTATGTGAAAATGGCGGCGCATTTGGACTATATATGCCCGATGGTGTATCCGTCCCACTACCACAACGGTGCATACGGGATCAAAGTGCCGGATGCGGAGCCTTATGAGACGATCTATGCGGCGGCGTCTTCCTCCGCGCAGGAACTTGCAGCGGTACCGGAAGAAAAGCGGGCATGTGTGCGTGTATGGCTGCAGAGCTTTACTGCGAAGTGGGTTTCCGGACATATCAGTTACGGACCGCAGCAGATACGGGAGCAGATTAAAGGCGCCTATGACGCGGGTTATGAGGAATGGATTCTCTGGAATGCGGGGGTAAACTATCAGCCGGAAGCGCTGCTTACGGATGCACAGGCTGAGGAAGAGCGGCTTCGATGGGAGGCGCTACAGGCGGAGGCAGAACGGCGGCAGCAGGAAGAAGAGCAAATACGAAGAGAAGAGGCGACAGAGGAAGCACCCGAAGGGCCGGGGACGACAGAAACAGGGCAGACACAGACGGGTGACGAACTGCCGACTGTGACAGAAACCACGGGGACGGAGAAGACACTGCAGGATTAGATGAGACCGGATGAATGTGAAATTGAAAAGCGTGCTGCCTTCTAACAGAAGATGCGGCGGGATATACAGTACAAATTGGAAGAATCGAGGACAGATATGGCGGGGATCTTATATTTATGCGCTACGCCGATCGGGAATCTGGGAGATATGACGCCACGCGTGGTCGAGACGCTGCGAAGCGTTGACCTGATTGCCGCAGAGGATACGCGTAACAGTGTGAAGCTGCTCAATCATTTTGAGATCAGGACTTCTATGACCAGTTATCATGAATATAATAAAGTGGAAAAAGCGGATTATCTTGTGTCTCAGCTGCAACAGGGCAGAGATGTGGCGTTGATTACGGACGCCGGAACGCCGGCGGTCTCGGATCCGGGCGAAGTGCTGGTAGCCAGGTGTCATGAAGCCGGCATTACGGTGACATCGCTTCCCGGTGCGGCGGCGTGTATTACAGCGCTCACACTTTCCGGGCTGAGCACCAGACGGTTTTGCTTCGAGGCTTTTCTGCCTGCGGATAAAAAAGAAAAGGCTGAGATTCTGGCGGAACTGCAGGAGGAATCTCGTACGATCATTCTCTATGAGGCGCCCCATCATCTGGTCCGCACGCTTGGGGAGTTGCATCAGGCTCTGGGAAACCGCCGTCTGACATTGTGCAGGGAACTGACTAAGAGATTCGAGACTGTAATTCCCACGACGATCGAGGATGCGCTTGCCATGTATGAGCACGAAGAACCCCGGGGGGAATATGTGCTGGTCGTGGAGGGCAAGAGCCTGCAGCAGAAGAAAGAGGCGCGGCAGGCAGCATGGCAGAGCATGAGCATCGAAAAACATATGGCATATTATGAGGAGGAGGGAATGGATGAGAAAAGCGCCATGAAACAGGTGGCCAAAGACCGCGGGGTGCCGAAAAGAGAGATTTATCAATATTTATTATTAAAGTGAATTGACAAAACGCAGAAAAACCGTAAAATTAAGATTGACAAATATAAAGCCAGATAATATACTTTGACTATCAAACTATTTTATCTAAGGGTGAAAAGGAGAGCAGAACGATGTTAGAGAGAGTTATCGAGATTATTCAGGAGCAGTTGAACTTGGACGGAGTAGATATCACGGAAGAATCTTCTTTCAAGGATGATTTGGGTGCGGACTCCTTAGATTTATTTGAGCTGGTTATGGCTTTCGAGGAAGAGTACGGCGTAGAGATCCCTTCCGAGGATTTAGAGCAGATTACGACAGTAGGCGCTGTTGTTGAGTACATGAAGAGCAAAGGCGTAGACGCATAAGCACTTGTGCCGTAGTGAGTAGAGGTTATAGAATGAAGACAATAATTACAGAACTGTTCGGAATTGATTATCCTATCATTCAGGGCGGTATGGCATGGGTTGCCGAGTATCATCTGGCAGCTGCGGTTTCCGAGGCGGGCGGTCTCGGTATCATCGGTGCGGGCGGTGCGCCGGCATCTTTTGTCAGGGAACAGATTCAGAAGACGAAAGAGCTTACGAACAAACCGTTCGGTGTCAATGTGATGCTGATGAATCCGGAGGCGGATGAGATTGCGAAAGTGATCGTGGAAGAAGGCGTGCAGGTAGTGACTACCGGAGCCGGTAACCCGGGCAAATATCTGGCTTCATGGAAGGAAGCGGGTATTAAAGTGGCACCGGTTGTCGCAAGCGTGGCGCTTGCCAAGATGATGGAACGTGCCGGAGTGGATGCAGTGATCGCAGAGGGGACGGAGTCGGGCGGCCATATCGGGGCTGCGACTACGATGACACTTGTTCCGCAGGTGGTGGACGCGGTGAACATTCCGGTAATCGCCGCAGGCGGCATCGCGGATGGCAGAGGCTTTGCGGCTGCGATGATGCTGGGCGCGGAAGCAGTGCAGATGGGCACCAGATTCGTGGTGGCGAAAGAATCCATTGTACATGAAAATTATAAGAAAAAAATTCTGGCGGCAAAGGACATTGATTCGGAAGTGACGGGAACGACACACGGACATCCTGTGCGTCAGATCCGCAATAATATGACAAGAGAATACCTGAAGCTGGAGAAAGCCGGAGCGCCTTTCGAAGAGTTGGAACATCTGACGCTTGGCGCGCTGCGTAAGGCTGTTGTGGACGGTGATACTGTGAACGGCACGCTGATGGCGGGGCAGATCGCAGGTATGATCAGGGAAGAGATGACCTGTGCAGAGATGATACAGGAAATCATGACACAGGCGGAAAAGTTGTTGAAGATTTAGTTTTGGGCGCAAGCTCACGGGCTTGCGCTTTTTATGATACAAATACTTTGAATTTCAAAGTATTGTCTAAGAAGGAGAGGAGACTATGGGTAAGATAGCATTTATGTTCCTGGGACAGGGAGCGCAGTATGTAGGCATGGGAAAGGATTTCTATGAGCAGATTCCAGTCTGCCGGGAGATGTTTGAACTGGCGGGTAAAGCGAGCGGTTTAGATGTAGCGGCGCTCTGCTTCGAGGAGAATGAACAGATCAATATTACAGAGTATACACAGATTGCCATGCTGGCAGTTGAAGTGGCAATGTTAAAAGCGATAGAGGAAAAAGGGTTAAAGCCGGATGTGACGGGCGGCTTGAGCCTGGGCGAGTACGGTGCCCTGGTGGCAAGCGGCGTAATGAGTCCGGAAGATGTCTTTAAGATCGTGCGCAAGCGCGGCATCTATATGCAGGAGGCTGTGCCGAACGGCGGCGCTATGGTGGCTGTGCTTGGTCTGGATACGGCGGTGATCGAGCAGGTCTGTGAAGAGGCAGAGGGGTGTGTGACGATTGCAAATTATAACTGTCCGGGGCAGATCGTGATTACCGGAGAAGAAGGCGCGGCGCAGGCAGCGGTAGAGAAACTGACGGCGGCGGGTGCGAAGCGTTGTGTGCCGCTTAAGGTCAGTGGACCGTTCCACTCTCCGATGCTTGCTGGTGCAGGAGAGAAGCTGGCACAGGAACTGTCGCATGTGGAGATCCGGGATATTCAGATCCCCTATATCGCAAATGTGACAGCGGATTATGTGACGGATCAGGCACAGGTCAAACCGCTTCTGGAGAAACAGGTGTCTTCTTCCGTGAAGTGGCAGCAGACGATAGAGCGGATGATTGCCGACGGCGTAGACACTTTTGTGGAAATCGGTCCGGGGAAGACACTGTCCGGATTTATGAGAAAGATCAATAAGGATATGAAGGTCATTAATATAGAAAAAGTGGAAGATCTGGAGAAACTTGACGGTTACTGTTCATAGCTTATGGAAGGTGATTGCACAGGGACAGGATAATATCTGAACGGTACAATAAATCAACTGATGTAAAAAGGATTGGAGGAGACTATGCTAACAGGAAAAGTTGCGCTTGTTACGGGTGCGGGGCGCGGAATCGGACGGGAAATCGCGCTGACACTGGCCGGATACGGTGCAGATGTGATCGTGAATTATAACGGTTCTAAAGAGAAGGCGGAAGCGGTTGCTGCAGAGATTGAAGCAATAGGACGAAAAGCGGCTGCGGTGCAGTGCAGCGTAGCGGATTATGAGGCATGCGGTAAGATGATCACAGACATGCTGGCTGCTTTCGGACATATTGATATTCTGGTAAATAATGCGGGTATCACGCGGGATAATCTGGTGATCAAGATGACGGAAGAAGACTTTGATGCCGTAATCGACACGAATCTGAAGGGTACTTTTAATACGATGAAACATATGTACCGTCCGTTTATGAAACAGAAAGCGGGCAGAATCATTAATCTGTCTTCCGTGTCCGGTGTGCTGGGTAATGCGGGACAGGCCAACTATTCGGCATCCAAATCGGGCGTGATCGGTCTGACGAAATCTATGGCGAGAGAACTGGCAAGCAGAAATATTACGGTTAATGCGGTGGCTCCTGGATTTATTGACACGGATATGACACAGGCGATGACAGATACGGCCAAAGAGGCGACACTGGCGCAGATTCCGTTAAAGCGTGTGGGTACGCCGAAGGATATTGCGGAGACAGTGGCGTTTCTGGCCAGTGACAAAGCCTCCTATATTACGGGACAGGTGATCTCCGTGGACGGCGGCATGGCGATGTAAGATGGCAGTCCGGACGCCCGGTGTGAAAGGTAACCAGATCACGGCATTTGAGACAAGAAAATACAGAAAATATAAACGGAGGCAGGAATATGAGCAGAAGAGTAGTAGTAACGGGCATGGGCGCGATCACGCCGATCGGGTTGAGTGTAGATGAATTTTGGGATGGAATCAAAGAAGGCAGGATCGGTTTTGACCGGATCACGAGATTTGATACCACAGATTTCAAATGTAAGCTGGCGGCGGAAGTCAAAGGATTCGACGGTAAGAATTATATGGACTTTAAGGCGGCGAAGAGAATGGAGCTCTTCTCGCAGTATGCGGTGGCGGCGACGAAGGAAGCGCTGGAGGATGCGGGACTTGATATGGAGCAGGAGGACCCTTACCGGGTAGGTGTCGCGGTAGGTTCCGGCACCGGCTCCCTGCAGGCGATGGAGCGTTCCCACACCAGACTGGTGGAGAAGGGACCGTCCAGAATCGAGCCGCTGTTCGTGCCGCTTACAATCTCCAATATGGCGGCGGGTAATGTGTCGATCCAGTTTGGACTGAAGGGTAAGAGCATCAATGTAGTGACGGCATGTGCGACAGGCACGAACTCAATCGGTGAAGCATTCCGTGCAATTCAGTACGGCGACGCGGAAGTGATGGTAGCAGGCGGAACAGAGGGAAGTGTGTGCCCGATCGGGATCGGCGGTTTCTCTGCGCTGACGGCGTTGTCTACGAGTGAAGATCCCACAAGGTGCTCGATTCCTTTTGATAAGGAGAGAAGCGGGTTCGTCATGGGCGAAGGCGCCGCGGTAGTCGTGCTGGAAGAACTGGAGCACGCGAAAGCGAGAGGTGCGAAAATCTATGCGGAAGTGGCGGGCTACGGGTGCAGTTCCGACGCTTATCACATTACTTCTCCGGCGGAAGACGGCGCGGGTGCGGCGAAAGCGATGGAGTATGCGATCGCGGATGCAGGGATCAGCAAAGAAGACGTCACATACATCAATGCGCATGGTACGGCAACGCATCACAATGATCTTTTCGAGACGAGGGCGATCAAGCTCCTGTTCGGTGATCACGCGAAGGATATTAAGATCAACTCCACCAAATCCATGGTGGGCCACCTTCTGGGCGCGGCAGGCGCGGTTGAGTTCGTGACCTGCGTTAAGGAACTGGAGGAAGGATATATTCACCGCACCGTAGGTTACCAGGTGCCGGACGAGGAGTGTGATCTGAACTACTGCAAAGAGCCTTATGAGGAGGCATTTGAGTATGCGCTGTCTAACTCGCTCGGGTTCGGCGGACATAATGCGAGCCTGCTCGTGAAGAAGTATCACGAGTAGTGATGCCAGTATAATTGACTTATTGTATAGCAGAAGGAGGTACGGATATGTCACTCATGACAGCGAAAGAAATTATGGAAATCATTCCGCACAGGCAGCCTTTTATGCTGATTGATACGATCGAGGAACTAGAGGAGGGCAAAAGAGTCGTAGCGAAGAAATGTGTTTCCTACAATGAGCCTTTCTTTGCGGGGCACTTTCCGCAGGAGCCGGTAATGCCCGGTGTGCTGATCGTGGAAGCACTGGCACAGACAGGTGCGGTAGCGATCTTAAGCCAGCCGGAGTTCAGGGGTAAGACGGCCTACTTCGCAGCGATCAATCATGCGAAGTTTAAGGGCAAGGTGGTACCCGGCGATGTGCTGACGCTTGAGACGGAGATCATTAAGATCAAAGGACCCATCGGTGTAGGCGCTGCGAAGGCTTATGTGGACGGTAAACTGGTGACGCAGGCGGAGCTTACTTTTGCAATCGGCGAGGCGTAGGGCAGGAGACCGGCAGCAGGCGGCGACACAGGAGACGGTTGTGTGTGGCGGCAGCTTGTGTATGACGGCATAGATTTATGGAAAGCAAAAGGGGAAATAAATGGGAAAAGTGAAGTCTCTTGTGATAGGGGATCTGACGGCAGGAGTGCCGGTGATACAAGGCGGCATGGGCGTAGGCGTGAGTCTCAGTTCTCTGGCGGGTGCCGTGGCGGCCGAGGGCGGAATCGGTGTGATCTCTACGGCGCAGATCGGATATCGGGAACCGGATTTTGATGATGATCCGATCGGCGCGAATCTGCGGGCCATTAAGACAGAGATCCGGAAGGCGCGGGAGCTCGCAAAGGGCGGCATCCTGGGCGTGAATATTATGGTAGCCACCAGGAAATATGAGGAATACGTGAAGGCGGCCGTGGAGGCAGGCATTGACATGATTATTTCAGGAGCCGGTCTGCCGATGGAACTGCCGAAGCTAGTCGGCGCCGCGAAGACAAAACTGGCGCCGATCGTATCGAGTGTCAAGTCGGCACAGGTGATTATGCGCTACTGGTGGAAGAAGTACAGCAGACTGCCGGATGCGGTAGTCATAGAAGGACCGCTGGCAGGAGGACACCTTGGCTTTCATAAAGAACAGCTGGAAGATATAGACGGGCTGCGGTATGATGATGAAGTCAGGGCAATCATAGAGAAAGTAGATGAGACGGCGGCGGAGCATGAGACGAACATTCCGGTTGTCATGGCGGGCGGTGTATATACCCGCGATGACATGGAGCATTATCTTGATATGGGCGCTTCCGGGGTACAGGTGGCAACCCGCTTTGTAACGACCTATGAGTGCGATGCGGATGCGGCATATAAACAGAGCTATATCGATGCGAAGCAGGAAGACATCGTGATCGTGCAGAGTCCGGTCGGCATGCCCGGCAGAGCCATTCTGAATCCTTTTATGAAAAAGGCGAAAGAGGGGCAGATCCCTCATGGCAGATGTCATCTGTGCGTCAGTACCTGTAAACCTGATGCGACGCCGTATTGCATCACGGACGCGCTTGTGAATGCGGTGAAGGGAAACATTGACGACGGCCTTCTGTTCTGTGGAGCGAATGCTTATCGTGCGACGAAGCTGGAGCGCGTAAAGGATATTATGGATGAATTTCGCCCGTAACAGGGGTGGTGATTTTCAGAGTGAGGGAAGAGATGGGAACAAGAATCATAGGAACAGGAAGCTATCTGCCGGAAACGGTGGTGACAAATGACGATCTGGCACGGATCATGGATACCTCAGACGAGTGGATCAGCAGCCGTACCGGCATCAGGGAGCGTCACCTGGCTAAAGAGGAGACGACGGCGGGTATGTCTGCGGAGGCGGCACGGCGCGCCATGAAGAATGCCGGCGTGACGGCACAGGATATTGATCTGATCATTGTGGGCACGGTTTCTGCGGATCATGTGACGCCTGCCTGCGCTTGTGAAGTGCAGGCGGCGATCGGTGCCGGGAATGCGGTGGCGTTTGATATCAATGCGGCGTGCTCCGGTTTTATGTTTGCCCTGAACATAGCACATGCGTATCTGCAGACCGGACGTTATATGACGGCATTGATTATCGGCGCGGAGACGCTGTCGAAGATCATGGACTGGAGTGACAGAAGCACTTGTGTGCTATTCGGCGACGGGGCAGGTGCCGCGATTGTGCGTGCGGACGAGAGAGAAGGACTGCTGGCTTATGACCAGGGGTCGGACGGTGTGCGGGGCGGGGTGCTGGCATGCGCCAACCGTTCTAATAATAATCCGCTGGTGGAGACATCTAAGGAACTGGAATATGTACATATGGACGGGCAGGAAGTGTATAAGTTTGCGGTGACTGCGGTGCCGGCTTCGCTGCATAAAGTCATAGAGGCGGCAGGCCTGACTGTGGATGAGATCGATTACTTTGCGCTTCATCAGGCGAACATACGAATCCTGCAGTCGGTTGCAAAGCGCTTGAAGGTCACGGAAGATAAATTCCCCATCAGCTTAGATCACTGCGGTAATATATCCGCGGCGAGTGTGCCCATTCTGTTAGATGAGATGAACCGCAAGGGTCTGCTGAAACCGGGAATGAAAGTTGCGTTATCCGGATTTGGCGGCGGGCTGACATGGGCATCCGCGGTAATCGAGTGGTGACAGAAGAAACGTTTAAGACAATATAGGGAACAACAGTGGTATTGTCAATAAATTTTGTTAAATGTCAACAAATTTAAGAGTCCGCTTTTGTCTAATACAGAAATTGACAAAGGCGGACTTAAATATTACAATGTGCTTAACTGGTTAAGCATTAGAAAAATCTTAACTTTACACATTTTTGCATACGTTCTGATTTATGCAAGTTGTGCAAGTGCCAAATTGCTCCGCTTATGAGCGAAGCACAATTTTTTACCATTGTGCTTAACTGGTTAAGTAAACGAACTTTGCAGGATGTAAGGGAGGAAAGCATATGAAAAAAAGTAAAATCAGTATTGGGATTGCAGTTGTGATGCTCGGCGCATTGACTTTAGCCGGATGCCAGAATACGCCGGCGGGAACGGATTCTGCGAATGTATCTTCTGACGCGCAGACAGATACGCAGGAGCAGCCGCAGGCGGGTGAGGAAACACCGGAGGAGGAACAGGTCTACACGGTCACCTTTTATGACACGGACGGTACTACCGTATTGTCTACGGAAGAGGTGAAGAGCGGTGACACGGTTACGGAGTATACACCGGAGAAAGAGAATCAGGTGTTTATGGGATGGTTTGCGACGCCGACGCTGGCGCATGAGTTTGATTTCACGCGGGCGGTCACGCAGGACACGGATGTGTTCGCCGGCTTTATGGAGAACGTGGAGGACACGAGGACATTTGCCATTCTGGGAAGCGGCACAAGCCCGCTGATGGCGGTTTCCAACTGGGGTAAGACGATCAACGATGAGCACTATATGACGAAGAAGGATGGGGAAAATACCTATACGATCACGGTAGATCTGTGTGAGGGAGACGAGTTCCAGTTCGCCATTGACACTTCGTGGAACAACCAGCGGGGCGGCGGATATATGTTAAATACGGACATTGACGGAACGGATTATTTTGCAGTGTCCGGAGGCTTATCCGAAAGTTCCCAGAAATCCAATATCAAGTGTGTGAAGGAAGGCAATTATACTTTTACCTTAAAGACTTATCCCGGAGCGGATGTGTATGACACGGAGAACAGCTATTACACCGAAGATACAAAAGAAAATTATAACTCTAATCCGTATGACACGATTGAGTGGACATACAACGGGGAAGCTTCGACGGAGATGGCGGATGCGGAAATGTCATATTATATCAAGGGTGCGATTATCACAGGATGGGAAGACAACTATGACGCGCAGTACGGACTTGTGGAGAAGGACGGCGTGCACAGTCTGACAATCGATCTGGAGGAAGGCGATGAATTCCTGCTGACGTCGTTGATCACGGTGGACGGCAATTCCAGCGTCGGTAACGAATATGTGCGCTACAGCAATGTCACCGACGAGACGTCTCTGTCTTATGTGGATGGTGCGGAGAATTATAATATGATCGCGAAGAAAACAGGAACATATACTTTTAACTATGATCCGGCGACACAGGAACTGAAGGTGGACTTCCAGGAGTAAGGAATTAACTGGAGCAGATTACTTCAGAGAAAGCGCAAATGTGTACAGTCGGGGACACGGCTCATGGCAAGTTCCATACAGTCGAAGACCTGCTCCATCTTGGCGTGTGCATCGCAGGAGAGACACAGGGACTCGGCAGGAAGCAGCGTGCGTATGGAGGACTGGCTGTACACAATATTTCCGGAAGGAATATCCTGCGGGCTATCTATAAAGCTGACTGAACGGAATGTATCACGGATCAGATCTTTTATCGCGGCATTGTTAGGGGTAAGACAGCAGTAACAATAGTTGTCTGTACCGAAATGCGCATCTGCCTGCTCTTTGTGTTTACGGTAGTCTGTGCACACCTGAAAGAAGAGCTGCGGTGCATCGACAAGAATATCGATGGCGATCAGCGGAATCAGATTTTTATCACCGATCTCACAAAACAGTTCGGTGGTGGTATCATAGCAGAGAATCGCATCGGTGTAATCAATCTGGTTTATGTCAGTCACATCCTGCAGCAGCAGATGATAACCGTGCTGTTTCAGGACAGCAGAAAGCGTTTCCGCTACATGGAGTTGTTCGGAACGTTTATACAGAGAATTCTCGCGGGAGAGATATAGCGCGGCAGTATAAGTCTTATTCGTTGCCAGCGACTTTGCGGAAGAATTGGGTTTATAATCGTACAGATTGATGATCTGACGCACCTTTTTCTTCGTCTCTTCGCTGATTCTCTGGTCATCACGGTTATTGATTACATAGGATACGGTCGCTACGGACACACCGGCCTGTCTGGCAATGTCACGAATGGTATATTTTTTGCTCATAGCTTATTTATATACTCAGTGTCATTTTTTGTCAATGTCATACTTGAACATGATACAATTCTAGGGCAGCTAAGAAATAAGCGATGTTCTGGAGAATGCCCTGAAATACGTGCATTTTCCGTATAAAAGGAGGAACACCATGAACGAACAGGGAATAATGCATGTACCTGATTCCAAATATTGTTTCCCGCTGGAGGAGCACAGTCTGGCAATCAGGCTCAGGCTGGACAGAAGGGATGCCATAGAGAAGGTGGAACTGGTCTATGAGTGCAAATATGAAATACATGAAAAACAGAAATGCGTATGCATGGAGCGGCGTTATGAGGATAAACTTTTTGCTTATTACGAGACGCAGCTTCCGCTGTCGGATGTAAGACTTGCATATGTGTTCCGTATATGGGAAGACGGAAAAGGGTATTACTTTTCCGAGGACGGATTGAGCGAGAACTACGATTTTACGCTTGGGTACTTTAATTTCTTCCAGCTTCCCTATATCAATAAAGCGGATATTCACGAGGAAGTGGACTGGCTGCCGGAGGCTGTATTTTACGAGATCTTCGTAGACCGGTTCTGCATCGGAGGGCATAATAAAGACAAAAGCTATATCAATATGGAGTGGGGCGGCAGACCGACACCCAAGAGTTTTGCAGGGGGTGATATCCCGGGCATTACAATGAAACTGGATTATATCAGGGAACTGGGCGTAAACGCGCTGTATCTCACACCGATTTTTCGGGCGGTATCCAATCATAAGTATGACATCTCCGATTATCACACGGTAGACGAGCATTTCGGAACCAACGAGGACTTCGGAAGAATGGTGCAGGAGGCGCACAGACGGGGTATGAAGGTTGTTTTAGATGCGGTGTTTAATCACTGCAGCGAATTTCTGCCGCAGTTTCAGGATGTACTCAGAAGAGGTAAAGAATCGCCGTATTTTGACTGGTTTATTATAGACGGTGACAAGCCGGATCAGGATCATCTGAATTATGAGGTATTTTCCTTCTGTGCCTATATGCCGAAATTCAACACATCCAATCCCAGGGTGCAGGAATATCTGCTGGATATTGCGATTTCGTGGATCAGGAAATATGATATAGACGGATGGAGACTGGACGTTTCTGATGAGATATCCCATGATTTCTGGAGAACATTCAGGAAGCGGGTCAAGGAGGTTAAGAAAGACTGTGTGATTATCGGCGAGAACTGGCATGATGCCAACAGCTTTCTGCGCGGGGATCAGTATGACAGTATTATGAATTACGCGTTTACCAAAGCCTGTCTGGACTATTATGCTTTTGAGGACTTCGGGGCGCAGGACTTTGCGTGGAAGCTGAACGAATTACTGATGCGCAACACGAAGCAGGTCAACGCCATGATGATGAATCTGCTGGATTCGCATGATACGGACCGCTTCTATACGAGTGTACACTGCAATAAGGACAGGGTGCTTTCGGCGATGGCGGTGATGTGCATGTTCACGGGCGCGCCCTGTATCTACTACGGAACGGAAATCCTGTTAGAGGGAGGATATGATCCGGATAACAGACGGTGTTTTGACTGGAACACGGATAACCGGGATGAAGGTTTTCTGGAGATGACAAAGCAGCTGTTAGCGATTCGCAGACAGGAAACCGTGCAGCGGGGTGAGATCAGGATTACCTCCCGCGGAGAACTGTTTTGCTTAAGCAGATGGCTGGGAGAAGAAGAACTGCTGCTTATGACAAATGAGTCGGACGAGGCGCTGCAAATAGATTTGACAGGAGAGATCCTGGCGGCAAATTTATTACAGACAGGAGAGCAGTCAGAGCGGGGCAGGATCTCCGGCAGTCTGGAAAAAGACGGGTTTGTGATTATCAGAGGGAAGAAAGGCGGGTGCGGATTATGAGAAAGATTGGAAGTGTGATGCTGGCGGCAGTGATGACTGCAGGGCTGCTGGCAGGATGCGGAGAAACCGGGGTGGATACCGGGCAGATCGCGCCGGAAACGGCAGATGGTTCCACAGAAGCAGAAGGCGGCGGGGCGGTGCAACTGCAAGGAATCTACAACGGGGAACTGGAGCGGGATGTGACGATCCGCGTACTGGAAAATGATACGGCGATTTCCGAGGGCTATTTTCAGGAATTGATCGATGCTTTTAATGAGAAATATGCGGAGTATGGAATCGTGGCGGTGGATGCCAACATGGATCAGTACAGCAACCTGGCGGACGACGGCCCTTACGGTTACGGCCCGGATGTACTCTATCAGGCGAATGATATTCTGATGAAATACGTGGAGGGCAAACATATCTATCCGGTTCCGGTGCAGAGCATGGCATGCTACGATAAGATTCCGCAGGCGGCGTGGGACGCCTACAGAGCAGACGTGGACGGTACGGAGTATATTATGGGCGTGCCCGTCAATATACAGTCGTCCATGCTCTTTTACAGAAAAGATATGCTTCCGGATAACTGGGAGACGGAATGGGACAAGAACGGCAATCAGATTCCGGATATGGCTGAGAACTGGAATGACATGTACAAATATTCCAAAGAGATCGTAGACCGGGGCGAAGGAAAATTCGGGTATATGCGGTCCCTGTATGACGTTTATTTCTCGTCGGGATTTCTCTTTTCCTATGGCGGATACGTATTTGGAGACAACAATACGGATGCGACGGATATCGGATTTGCGGCGGCTGATGCGGCGATCGGTGCTAATGTGATCTTGCAGCAGGCTGAGCTGATGAATGAGGACTGTATCGATGATTCCGTCACGGTGAGCGCTTACAGCAAGCTGGCGGACGGTACTTATTTTGCAACCATGACCACGCCTGACGTCACGTCCCTGTTCTTGCGGGAATTAGCAAATGTCTATGAGAAGGAAGGCTTAAGCGCGGAGGAGGCAAAAACGAAGGCGGAAGAGAATCTTGTGGTTACGCAGGTGCCGAAGCTTCCCGCAAGCGGCGATCTGACGGAAGAAGATCCGGAACTCATCCCGCTTAAGACGATGGGCGGCGTAAACGGCTATGCCATCAGCGCTTATACAAAGGCGCCTAATGCCTGCCTCGCTTTTGTGGAATTTGCCACGGACTATGAAATGATCATGAAGAGACATGAGTATCTGGGCGTAGTGCCGGCACGCAGCGATGCGGCTGAGGCAGCAGGTGGTATTTCGGAGATCATATACCGCAACCTGGATCAGGGAGATGTTGTGATCATGCCGTCGATTCGGGAAATTGAGCAGGTATGGACACCGGCACAGACCTTTTTCCAGGATCTGGCGAAAGACGCCTTCCGTACAACGGATAAGAAATACACGTCGCTTGACTTGATCAAGGAAGGACTGGAGTCGGTCGATCAACAGATCTATGATGCGATTCATACGCTCGCGGGCAGCAAGCGTGAATGAAAGTACCAATCACAGTGCAAACGAAAATGCTGTTTACACAGAAGAACCGTCCGCAGAGCGGACTTGCTGCAGGCAGCATTCTTCCCGTAATTTTGAGCGAAATCAGGGAGGTTACTATGAAAATAGGTGATAGAAAAAATACAGTGCAGAATTTGATAAAAACAGCCGGCAGGAATGTAAAACTGAGTATGTGCGTGATGGGGCTCGGACAGATGCTGTACGGGCAGGTCGGCAAAGGGCTGTGTTACCTCGCAGTGCTGGCAATGGCTGTTGCATATTTCGTGCGCCGGGGCATCCGCGACCTGATCGGATTATTTACGCTTGGGACGCAGGAAGCGGATACGTGGCTCGGTATCGAGGGAGATAATTCCGTAGTCATGCTGCTGATGGGAATCCTGTCTGTTATCGCGATGCTTTTTCTTGTGTACTGCTATCTGTCTAATATCAAGGACGCCTACGAGACGCAGAAGTTATGTGAAAGAGGCGGCAGACCGGCGGGATTCCGGGAAGAGTTGAAGCAGTTTCTGGACCGGAAGTTTTATAAGACAGTTTTGGTTCTGCCGATCGTCGGGGTATGTGTCTTTAATATATTACCTATTGTCTTTATGATTCTGATTGCGTTCACCAATTACGGAGGCAGTACGGTGCCGCCTAAGCTGGTAGACTGGGTGGGTGTGGATAATTTTGTGCAGGTGGCAACGCTGTCGCAGTTTGCGCCGACTTTTACCAGAATATTAGTGTGGAACCTGATGTGGGCAGTGGTTTCCACGGCAGTCAATTATTTCGCGGGACTCGGGCTGGCGCTGTTACTCAATAAAGACTGCGTTAAGGGCAAGGCATTCTGGAGAGCTTTTCCCATGCTTGCATATGCGGTGCCGGGATTTATCACGCTGCTTGGCTTTAAGTTCATGTTTTCCTACGGCGGTCCCGTGAACCAGATTATTACAGGCATGGGACACCGCGCGGTGGGATTCCTGGATATCGATGCGAAGTGGATGGCAAGAATCATCGGATTTACGATCAATGCATGGATCAGCGTACCGTCCATTATGTTACTGGCAACCGGCATTCTTTCCAACAGGGATGCCAGCCAGATGGAATCGGCGAGAATTGACGGCGCCAATGCTTTTCAACAGTTCAGGCATATCACGCTGCCGTTTGTCCTGTTCTCCACGACGCCGGTTCTGATTTCACAGTTTATCGGGAACTTTAACAATTTCGGAATCTTTTTCTTCCTGCGCGGCGGGCTGTACATAGACGGTTACTTCCTCGCAAGTGATACCGACCTCCTGATCAACTGGCTGTATAACCTGTCGATCAACAATAATTATTATAATGTGGGCGCGACGATCAGTCTGGTTATTTTCATTATTACGTCGTTGATTTCCCTGCTGATCTACACGAACAGCACATCCTACAGAGAGGAGGATACCTTCCGATGAAGAGAAAAACGGTGCGTATGATCGATACGGCGCTGACCCATATCATATTGATTGCGGTCTGCTTTATATTCCTGTTTCCGTGTCTGTGGCTGATACTGGCTTCCTTCAGTAAGTCCGGTTCTATCTATTCCTTTAAGGGGTTCTTCCCGCAGGAATACAGTCTGGATACTTTCCGTAATCTGTTTACGGATACGGAAATGTATAACTATCCGCAGTGGTTTCGCAACACGCTGTTCATTGCCGTGATGAGTTGTCTGATCGGAAGCTTCCTGGTCATTCTGACGGCGTACACGATGTCACGATTTCAGTTTAGCGGCAGAAAGATGATTATGAAGACGACCCTGGTGCTGGGAATGTTTCCTTCTTTCATGGGTATGATCGCGGTCTATATTATTATGACGCAGTTCGGACTGATCAATAAAATGTGGGGGCTGATCCTGATCTACAGCGCCAACGCGCCGATGGGGTATCTGACGCAGAAGGGCTTCTTCGACACGATACCGATCTCCATAGACGAGGCTGCACGGATCGACGGTGCGACCAACTTCCAGGTGTTCTATAAGATCAACCTGCCGCTTTCGCTGCCGATCATTGTGTATACGGCGTTGACCAGTTTCGTGTTTCCGTGGAGCGACTTTATCCTGCCGAAGCTCTTATTGAAGGAAAAGGATCTCTATACGGTAGCGGTAGGACTGATGAATCTGGGGGATACGGAGTTCGCGCGGTTTGCGGCGGGATCAGTATTCATAGCCGTGCCGATTGTTATTCTCTATTTCTGCCTGATGAAATTCTTTGTTAACGGGATGACGTCCGGTGCGGTGAAAGGGTAGAAGCTGAAAGGCGAGTGTAATGACGTGATAAAAAGTGGTATGTACCGACAGAAGAAAGTGCATACTGCTGTGCGGGCAGGCATAATTATATAGTAAAAAAGAAGGATAAGGCATGCGTATAATTTCTATAGGCATGCCTGCTTTTGCCTATGTTGAACTATATCTGGGCTGGGATGATTTTAATCGGAGTAATATACGGCGCTATAACCGGAAGGATGGCGGACGTCACGAATGCGGCGCTGGATTCCGCGGGGGATGCGGTTTCCCTGTGCATTACGATGATCGGTGTGATGGCGCTCTGGGTCGGACTCATGGAGATCGCGCAGAAATCCGGTCTGATTGCGAAACTGACGCGGGGAATACAGCCGTTTATCAGTTTCCTGTTTCCGCGGATTCCGAAGGGGCATCCGGCAAGGGAGTATATATCAACGAATCTCATCGCGAATGTGCTGGGGCTTGGCTGGGCATGTACACCGGCGGGGCTTAAGGCAATGGAGGAATTGGCGAAACTGGAGGTGGAACGGGGGAATCCGGCATACTTGGATGATGGCAAGGGTATAGTTGGAAAGCGAGAACGGATTGCCAGCAATGAGATGTGTACGTTTTTGATTTTGAATATTTCTTCCCTGCAGTTGATACCTGTAAATATGATTGCCTATAGGAGTCAGTATGGGAGCGTGAACCCGGCGGGGATCATTGCGCCGGCGATTGTGGCGACGGCGGTAAGTACGGGGGTGGCGGTGGTGTATTGTAAGATGAAGAATAGAAAGGGGTATAGGTGAATTTGCCAATATATCAATTGCTTTTTAAAGATTCTATTGATATAATTGTACAAAGAAAAGATGGAAAATAAGGAACACCTATTCAGAGGACAAAACGGGGTATGATATGGAAAAAGTAATGATGTTGGATCATGATGTAAAGAATATAGGATTATATACAAGGTCTGTGACAGAAGGTGAAGAGTTAGAGTTAGTAAAAGAATTTATTGATTATTATGTTCATAACTTTTTGAAAAATAATAAAATGAATAATTTGGCTGTATTCATAGAACCACAAATTGCATCAGGTTTCCCTGATATTGTATTTGCATCATATTCGGCTAAAATAATTGACGATTGGTCAGATGAAAGGGAAAAACTAGATACAAATGATTTGAAAGTGTTGTCATATCTAATGATGTCGGGAGGATGTACTGGAGTAAATTTATTGGCAAGGCTCAAGTTGCCTGAGAAGGTTGTTTTGGAAGCGATTGAGAAATTGTTGGATGCGAAGATGATACGCCGTGCGTTGGGAATGTGGCAGCCTGTAGATGTGAAGAATATATATCATATAAAGAAATTAGTATCTGTGGAAGCGAAAATATCAGATATGAAAAGAGTTGCAGAACAGTCTTTGGTTAATACATGGTTTGCTTCTCAATCGTATGCATTAGTTAATACTGCGAATCCACAAAATAATACAATAAAAAGTTTCGAAAAACAGGGCACGGGGTTATATTGTAAACGTAAGGGATTTAAGAAAGTAGTAGAGGCACAGAAATTTAAATTGCCATCAAGTTATTTATCTTTACAATTCAATGAATGGATAGGCAAAATGGCAGTATGTCAGTAGCAGGAAGGTAATTCACTTATGAAAACATTTCAAGATATCTGCACAGAAGAATTTGATAATGTGAATCTATTAAAGCGTGGTGGCCAAAAAGTTGTTTTTGAAGGGAGTCATAAAGTTTATGGGGAAAGTGTGGTTAAATTATATTTTCAATTAAATGATCCAAGAGCTTTGCGAGAAATAGAGATTGAGAAAACATTGGATTTGCCGATGATTCCGCAAATATATGATAAGGGAACTGTTGAATATGAGGGCTCAGAGACTTTATACATTATAGAAGAAAAAATTTTGGGAACAGAATTAAGACAGTCTCTTAATCGAGGAATGAGATTTTCATTGGAAGATGCAGTGTATTTTTTGGAGCAAGGTTTAAATTTTATTGTAAATTTAGAAAAGAGAAAAATTGTACATAGAGATATAAAGCCAGAAAACATTATTCGTACAAAAGCGGGAAAGGTGTATTTCCTTGATTTTGGAATTGCGAGAATAATAGGAGCAGATTCATTGACAAAAACGGGAGCACTTATGGGCCCACATACACCTGGGTATTCTGCACCGGAACAATTCAATAACTTGAAAAAGGAGATTGATTCCAGAGCAGATATTTTTTCTCTAGGAGTAGTAACATATGAATGCATTACAGGAACTAATCCGTTTAGGGAAGGCTCTGCTAGTGCACTTGAAGTTTTACAAAAGACAGAAACTATTACGCCAGTGCAGTATGTGATTAAGGGGGACAGCCAAAGTCAGTTTATGGCTTTGCTAAGTACAATGATGGGTAAGTATCCATCCAGAAGACCCAAGACGGCTGAACAAGCATTAGGCTGGCTGAATGCGGCGAAGCCTACATTTATTTATAATTAAGGGAGAATCAATATGGAATTATATATACAAATGGGGCATAATACCGGAAAACTTGCAATAGAGCATTTAGAAGATTTTGGGAATGGGACGGTCGTTTTAAGTCCAATGAATATTGTCCCTAAAAATATAAGAAATTATTCAGATAAAGTACATAAAAAGAACGGTAGAGTTCTTATTGATCCACAACTCTATTACCCAAGAAAATTTCACAAAAAATTATCAGAATATAGCTATTGGCCAAATGAAGATATTACAGCCTTAGAGGCGGGACAGTTTGATAAAGTGGTGTTGGGATTGGCGGAGCTAAATAAAGACATTGATTCTGAGGCATTTCTTTTGCCGACAAATACAGCAAAACGGATAGATGGCTTGTGGAATAAAGTTCAGAAGATGATTATAGAGAGTGCGATGAAATATGCGCCAAATATGGAATATATACATACAATTGCACTATCCAGCGACGTAACCAATGACGAAAATCAAATTGAACAAGTAGTAGCTTTTGTGGAGGAGTGGGATATAACAGGAGTATATATTGTTTGTGAACATCCACAGAATTATTATTTGGTTGATAAACCTCTGTGGGTTTCTAATATCATGTCATTGGTAGCAGGAATTAAGAGACAGCACAAGAAAGTTATTGTAGGATATGCCAGCCATCAATTATTATGTATGGCATTAGCAAAATGTGATGCTGTGGCATCAGGAAATTATTTAAATCTTCGCTGGTTTAAACCAGAGCATTTTGAAACAATAGAAGAAAAGCAACCTAGCCGTCGGGCAGTATGGTATTATTGTCCCCAAGCATTATCAGAGTATAAGATTCCCTTTTTGGATATTGCTAATCGAATGAATTTATTAAACAGGATGGAACCGCCGGAAATAATGAAGAATCCATATAGTGATATGCTTTTCGGTGATAGCTTGCCAACGTCTACAGGTTTTAGTGAGAAAGAGGCGTTCAGACATTATCTTTATTGTTTGAGAAAGCAATGTCAAAGTAGCGTTAGAGAAACATATGAGGAAACGAAGGATGCCTATTTAGCAATGTTAGGAACTGCAGAACAGTTATTATCTGGATTAAAAGATAGGGGCATTAGAGGGCAGGATAGGGATTTTACGGAAATTTGCGATGTTAATAGAGCGGCGGTTTCTGCTTTTGATATGGCATACCAATTTTCTCTTTCTAAAGAATGGGGAGAGATATAACTGGTTGGGATAGGATATATGTACAAGCCTTGATATGATAACAAATGAGAACATAAATAATTTCCCAATTGCTGATAACTGCAAGCGGGAAATTGATTTTTATGGGAAATGCGCTAAGAAAATGTATTTGTATAGATAAGTTGGCATTATTGTAAGAACTATATGTTTGCCTGTGACGGGTATATGGTTGAGGAGAAGATTATTGAGGGAAAGTAAATTTAGGTGAGTGCAAAAGTTTGTATTTTCTCCTCGTTTTAGAAAAAGTGGCAATAAGGATATTAAAAAGGCATACGAAGCACGCTTTATAGATTTGAAGTTTTGTAAAGCTATAAAATAAGTTTAGGGAAATGGCAGACAACAACACAAAATTTTCTGTTTCAAAAATTCTTTCATAAAGTTCGTGTCACTAACTTGACACAAGGCAGGCTTAAGGCAATGGAGGAACTGGCGAAGCTGGAGGAAGAGCGGGGGACGCCGGGATATGTCCCGGCAGGCGGCGGACGACGCAGGCAGAAGGGACAGGAGATAATGAGCGGGAATATGACGACCGGAAGAGGCGTAGGCGGGATGACCCTGCAGAATGCCGGCGATGTCATGGAGACCGGGATGAAACGGGAAAAGGTGATGTGAAGGAACGCGTTGCAAGTAATGAAATGTGTACTTTCTTAATATTAAACATTTCTTCTTTACAGCTGATTCCGGTGAATATGATCGCATACAGGCAGCAGTACGGCAGCGTAAATCCGGCGGGGATCATTGCGCCTGCGATCGTGGCGACATTTATCAGTACGCTGACGGCGGTGGTGTATTGTAAGGTGAGGGATTTGAGAAAGCGGAGGGCATAAAGGCGCTCCGCTTTTATAACAAGATATTGCGACAAGGGTGATTATGGTACCGCTTCCCGGCTGAATATATAATTGGAAAGTGGTATCTTAGTAGTTAAATTCAGTGGAATCAATGACTTCCCATGTTTTATCAGAAATCTTAAATGCCAGTTCGTCAAGCTTGTCTACAGGAATACAGAGAATGCCTGTGATCAGCTCCTCATAAAATCTGGCAATAAGCGGCATTGCATCTCCGTCTTCAAACTTGAGAAGCGCTTTGCCGAGTGCTGCTATTATAAATGGCGGATATCCTATAACTTTGCAGATCTCTTTCAACTCTTTTGACTTCGTTGCCTTCGTTACGGTATCATGTGCAGCTAGCCTTGCGCTTTCCCATCCGCGAAAGATGTTATCTTCCATGGATTTCATAAATGTGCTGTGTTTTAGGCCGGCTAAATAAGCTGTTCTGAAGGTTATAGCGTCAGGATAACAGATACAGGGTATGCGTTTGCAGATGCCATTCCCCGACGCTTTGGCAAATTGTTTGCGCCAGTCATCAAATAACTTATGTAAGTCCGTATGCTGCCAGGATTGAATCGGACAGCAGGTGTAACCGGGGGCACTGTCATATTCAGCTGCTTTTTCAGGCAGCATGGCTACCTGCTTGACTATGAAATTTTGTTTCTGGTAAATTATCTTACCATATGGTCTCCAGTTATTGGGTTCAATGCTCATAATTTGTCCTCCGTTGATAAAAAGTATACTCTATTTTTACATTGGCACAAAATTAAAATAATTTATAATATATTTCACTGATATAGGAAAAACTTATGGAATGTCATAATTCGCTGAATCCAAGAGTATTAGAAGAGTATTGAGAAATAGAATGTTTGGGGATATACTTATGGGAAAGGTGATTCTTGAAGTACTGTGTATGCTGACCAGTTTGTTCCGTATATAGGGAGAACAGTATGACTACATTGCATTTCACCTCGTTGGAGAGTGCCATACATTCGCTTTTTGGAGAAGGAACACGAATTGAAAGAACAAGTCCGATGTCCGGCGGGGATATTAATGAGGCGTACGAACTGACGCTGACAGGCGGCCGGCGTATTTTCGTGAAGTCCAACGCAAAAGAAAATCTCTCTTTTTTTATTGCGGAAGCTGCGGGGCTGACTGCCATTGCCCGGACGAAGGCCATTGGGACGCCGCGCATACTCGGCGTCGGGACAGATCGGGAAAGGGGCGGATGTTCCTTTCTGCTGCTGGAGTTTATCTCCGGTCAAAACCGCAGCAGAAATTACTGGGAGGATTTTGCCGGACAGCTGGCGGCAATGCACCGGGTGCCGACGGCTGGAATGGTTCCGGATGGAAAATACGGATTTGACAGTGACAACTATATTGGCAGACGCAGGCAGGTCAATACCGGACATGACAGCTGGATCAGCTTTTTCCGGGAGTGCCGCCTGGAGCCGCAGTTTCAGGCGGCGGCCCGATATTTTGACGGAGAGGACAGGAAACGGATCGGCAGGTTTCTTGACCGTCTTGATGAGATTCTGGTGGAACCCGAATATCCGTCGCTGTTACATGGTGATTTGTGGTCGGGAAATGTGATTACGGGGAATGACGGCAGGGCATGGCTGATCGATCCGGCGGTTTATGTGGGACATGCCGAGGCGGATATTGCGATGACAGAACTGTTCGGGGGATTTCCGAAGGGGTTTTATGCGGCCTATCGGAAAGCGGCGCCTTTACAGCCAGGGTATGAGCGCCGGCGTGACATCTATAATCTTTATCATCTCTTAAATCATCTGAATATGTTCGGAAGGGGGTATCTTTCGGAGGTGCTGCGCATTGTGGGGCGGAGGTGAAAACGCCGCCCGGCGTCCGCAGATCGCACCCGGCGTCCCCGTATGAGAAATGTCAAGAAACAGATTCCCGCATAGAATAGAGTAAAACTCTGCGGGGATCATCTATGGAAATATATGTGGTAAAAGCAGGGGATACTGTGGACTCTATCGCCGGGAGCCATGGAGTTTCGGTATCTTCCATTATCTATAACAATCAGCTGGTCTATCCCTATCCGCTGGCCGTCGGGCAGGCGCTTCTCTTATCTTCGGGGGAATCTCCCACGCCCGTTTATCCGGCATGGGTAAACGGTTATGCGTATCCTTTTATTCATCAGGACGTCCTGAATGAGACTTTACCTTACCTGTCTTCGCTCTCTGTCTTTTCCTATGGCTTTACGACGGACGGGGAATTGATCCCGCCGACGGTGGACGATACTTTTATGATCGATGCCGCCCATACGGCGGGCGTGCGCCCGGTGCTCACTCTGACACCGCTGGGACCTGACGGGAACTTCAATAACGCGCTGATCACGGCGGTGGTAAATGATGAGGCCGCCAAAGGCAACCTTTTAAGCAATTTGCTTGCGACCGTTCAGGCCAAAGATTTTCAGGGGGTGGATATTGACTTCGAATACATCCGGCCGGAGGATCGGATTCCGTTTGCTGATTTTGTGGCGGATGTCAGGAACTTCCTTTCTCCATATGGCTATCATGTATCGGTGGCATTGGCGCCCAAAACTTCCGACATGCAGGCCGGACTTCTCTATGAGGGAAAAGATTACAGACTTCTGGGAGAAGCGGCGGACAGTGTGCTGCTTATGACGTATGAGTGGGGATATACCTACGGACCGCCCATGGCCGTTGCGCCTGTAAACAAGGTCCGGCAGGTGGTAGAGTATGCCGTCACACGTATCACGCCCTCCAAAATTGATCTGGGCATTCCAAACTATGGCTATGACTGGACGCTGCCTTTTGTTCAGGGCTCTTCCCGGGCGACTACGGTCAGCAATCAGGAGGCCGTGCGCATCGCCATAGAGGCCGGTGTACCCATTCAGTTTGACGAGGTGGCCATGTCGCCCTTCTTCCGGTATGAAAAGGATGGACAGGAGCACGAGGTATGGTTTGAGGATGTGAGAAGTTACCGCGAAAAGTTCTCACTTTTGCCGGCCTATGGCCTGCGTGGAATGGGATATTGGCAGATCATGCGGTTTTTCCGTCCGAACTGGCTGCTGCTTGCGGATACTTTTCAGATTCAGAAACCGTAACAGAAAAGGCAAAATAGCCGCACCCTGTATTGAACAGTAAACTGTAGTCGAAGACTTCCAGATAGAAGGTTTTTCTGAACTGTTCCGCCGTCATGAAATGGCTGCTCTCCAACTGATACTGTGAAGACAGACCGCAGTGCATGCCGAGTTGTTCTGCGATCTGCAGTGCAAGTTCCCTGCCAGCGTTCATGACCAGCTTATCCATTTTGTTCAGGGGTATGTTCAGCATGGCGCTGACGGTCCGCAGTACCAGACTTTCTTCCAGCAGCATATAAATCTTAACTCTTTTTCTGTCTTTTGAATGATAGGTCAGCCGGATGATCAAGCTGGTCCCGAAATCATCGCCGCTGTAATGTTCACTGACGACTTGCGGCTGTAATCGGAAAATCTCCCGAATGGTGGCGGACAGTGCATCTTTCAAAGCGTCCCGGTCTGCCCCGGCATTGTCCTTTTTCCATTTATTTGGAACTCTGCCTGTGATGGCACGATCCTCTATCATGATGTGTGCGGTGAGCCATCCGAGGCAGCTTCCGAGAAAGTGGTGGATAGATTCCTGGGAATAATTTGATTCGGTCAGATCTTTTTCCAGTGCGGGAAGGGTTTTATACCGCATGTCATCATGCAGACGCTTGTGTACTTCATAGCCCTCGTAGCCGATTGACTGCATATAGGCTTCCTCATCTGCAAAATGGTCTATAGCGTAATTTTTGAAGTATTTGATGCCCTCGGCACATGCCCACTGTCCGTTGTTTTCATCTTTGTTCAGGTGGATCAGTTTGCGTACAATTGAAAAGAGCTTTCGGTGTGCATTGTCGATGGAATCAACTCCGATATTGAAATGATTGTTCCATTCAGCTTCTTTGGACATGACGCTCCTTGACTGGGCGGGAAACAGCCTATGGTTTTTATTATAATATATGTCGAGATATAGCGAAAAGTGTCAGTTTTCAGAGAGAGATCATTCAGATAAATTTTCAGTAGACATATAGAAAGTAAGCTGATATCATGTGTTTGGGTTTATGTTTATAAAGACAAAAATATGAAACTTTATGGGATGCGGCGTTATGAATCTTGTATTTTTAGGACTCGGGGTATTCGGGATCGGTGTGATCGTATTTGCATTATTTCTTTTGCTCAGAGGAGATGGCTCCAGAGAGCAGAAGTTAATGCAGTATTTTCTGATGGGCGCTTTGATACAGAATGCAGGATACTTGCTGGAACTGACGGCGCCTACTGTAGAAGCTGCCATGGTGGCGGTCAAGATGCAGTATATGGGGTCGCTGACGATTCCGATCAGTTACTGTTATTTTATGTTCAGTTACTGCTATGAGAAAGCGCCTGCCAGAATTTTAAAGTTTCTGAAGGCAGTAGATATCTTTGTTTTCGGTCTTGTTTTTACCTGCGAATTACATACGCTATATTACCGCCGGATAGACTGGCTGTACACGTCGGAAGGCCATGGCTATCTGAGTCTGGAATATGGTCCGGGTTACTGGATCTTCATGCTGTGCGGTACGATCATACCTTATGTGCTCACGTTGTATGCTTTGATCCGCGCGTGTATCAGAAAACCTGATTACGCGGCGGACAGACAGTATAAGCTGATACTCGTTCTGTCTTTTCTGCCGGTAGTGGTACTGTGTTCATATGTCATGAAGCTGACGCTTGTATATGACCCTACACCTTTTGCACTGGGACTTGTTCTCTCGGGGGTGGTTATTCTGGTGTGGAGCAGGAAGGTATACGACTTCAGCAGTCTGGCATCGGGGATACTGCTTGACAGCATGAGCGACGGCGTGATCGCGGTCGATAAACATGAGTGCATCGTCAGCTATAATCCTGCAGCAGCGGCCATCTTTCAGGATTTGAATGCCTCGGCAGTAGGAAAATATATCGGGGAAGTGGATGGCTTTCCACGGAATATGCTGGGTAAAGACGTGAGAGAGGATTTTTCTCTGCATGACAGGTTCTATCAGGGACATGTGAAAGAGATTCTAGATAAATACGGAGAAAAAAAGGGGTATGTTATCCTGCTTCTCGATATGACGGAAACACGCAACTACATAGAAGAAATCATGCGTGTACGCGAGCAGGCAGAGCAGGCAAACATTGCCAAGAGTGCTTTCCTTGCCAATATGTCGCATGAGATCAGGACGCCGATGAATGCGATTATCGGTCTGAGCGATATCATCATGGAAGAGAGCAAGGGGCGCAGGGTATATGGATACACTTGTGACATTAAGGCTTCCGCGAATAATCTTCTGGCGCTTATTAATGATATTCTTGATTTGTCTAAAGTAGAAGCGGGGAAAATGGAACTGGTATCCGCGGAATATCATGTGAAAGCGCTGGTGAAAGAAGTGCTGAATATGATGGATATTGTCGCCTCACAGCACGGACTTATGGTGGAAAGTGAGTTTGACATGACGATTCCCTGCTGCTATTTAGGGGATGAGAGCAGAATCAAGCAGATTCTGGTTAATCTGGTTAACAATGCTTTGAAGTTTACCAAGAAGGGATATGTCAAGATTTCTGTTTCGGGCGTACAGGGAGAGACAGAAGATACGGAGCGCCTGATCTTCCGGGTGATGGATACCGGGTGCGGTATTCGGGAGGAAGATCTTGAGAGAATATTTGAGAACTTTAAGCAGCTTGACTCTAAGCGCAATAGGAGCGCCGAAGGAACGGGACTGGGGCTTTCCATTACGAGGCATCTGGCCGAACTGATGCAGGGCACGGTCAAGGTGGAGAGCGTATACGGCGAAGGCTCTACATTTACTGTGGAGATTCCGCAAAAGATCGTAGATGCAAGACCCTTATCAGAGGTTCCGGAACCGGAGGCCAGGCCGGAGGTGCCGCTGGAACCGTTTACCGTGAAAGACTACAAGGTGATGGTGGTAGACGATAATCTGATCAACAGGAAAGTTGCAAGGTCTTTTTTACAGACCTACGGGATCGAAATTACAGAGGCCGAAAGCGGCATGGAAGCAATAGAGCTTGTGCACAGGACGCAGTTTGACATTATTTTTATGGATCACATGATGCCCATGATGGACGGGATCGAAGCGGTGCAGAGGATTCGGAATGACTGTGGTGATAACGGCAGACTGCCGGTGGTGATTGCGCTGACGGCCAATGCCATGGAAGGCGTGCGGGAGAATTTTCTTGCCAATGGATTTCAGGATTTTATCACGAAGCCGATTGACAGAAGAGCCATGCATATGGTACTTCTGAAATGGATACCGGAAGATAGGCGGATGGCAGGCGGATCGTGGATTGATAATCTGCAGGTAAATAACGACATACTGCAGAAAATAATAATTGAAGGCATCGATACGGATGAAGTGGCCGGACATTATGCCGGAAGTCTTGAGGAGTACAACGAGCTTCTGAAACTGTACTGTCTGGACGGAAGACGTAAGCTGAACGTTCTGCAGGAACTGTGGGAAGAGCGGGATTACGAAGGCTATGGAATCGAGGTTCATGCCTTAAAGAGCGCCTCTGCAAATGTGGGTGCAATGCGGCTTTCCAGCAGAGCCAAGGAGCAGGAAAAAGCGGTGAACAGAGGGGATCTGGAATTTGTTGACGGCCGTGTCCCGAGGCTTCTGGCCGAATATGAGGAACAACTGGAGTACATACAGGCGTATTTGGATGAAAACCGGAAAGAGGAAGAAACGATCAGCGAAAAGAAAGAGATCGAAAAGACAGAGTTGTTACGGGAAATCGAGTCGGCGTTAGCCAGTCTGGAGGATTTCCAGGCGAAAGAGTGCGCGCACAAAGTAGAAGAGATTCTGGAATGCAGGCTCGAAACCGAAACGGAAGCGGCGCTCCGGAAGGTAAAGGAACAGCTCAAATTATATGAAGATGACGCGGCGGAGCAGCTGCTGCGTGAGTTGATAGAAGAAATAGGATAGGAGGAAAAACAAATGGGTATCAAACGTAGAATACTGGCTGTGGACGATAACAGCATCAGCCTGGCGACAATTGAGCAGGCACTGAAGGATAAATATGAGGTTACACCTTTAAATTCGGGTGTACGTGCGCTGCAGTATTTGAAGAAAAATCGACCCGATTTGATTCTGCTGGATGTCCGGATGGCATCCAAGGATGGTGTGGAGACGCTGCGCGAGATTCGGGAAATGGAGGAATGCAAGGATATTCCTGTGATCATGCTTACGTCGCAGAACGATAAGAATACGGTTCTGGAAAGTTTTATGCTGGGGGCGGATAATTATATTCTCAAACCTTTTAAAACACAGGACCTGCACGAGCGCATAGAGAATGTACTGAGAAAGAGCGGATCATAGGATCTGCTCTTTTATGCAGTATGTGGTGTAAACTTCGCAAACAGTATGATTCGGAAGCGGTTATTCTCGCAGGAACAGTCAATGTTTCCGCCCAGTTTATCGGAGAAAGCCTGCACGCTCTGCATTCCAAGCCCGTGTCCCTTTCCTCTCCGGCTTTTGGGAAGCCCGGTCAGAGAATCAAAATGAATTTCCGCTTCACATTCATTTTCTATATCGATCAACAGATATTCCTGTGTACAATGTATTTTCGCATCTACATATTGCTTTGGCCGCGCGATATTTTCCAGACCGAATAATGCGTTTTCTAACAGATTGGCGATGACCATGGCAAGTTCATATTCATTGACCGGGATTTGCTTTGGTATCAGGACATCTAAATGTAAATCAATATGAAGGAACTGCGCCTGTTGCGCCATTTTCATGAGAATCGAATTGACAATCAGATTTTCACAATATCGGTTGACTTTGTTTTCGTCTATCACTTCACTGATGTGCCCGGCTATATTTCTGATTTCATCATATTCCGCCTGATCTAACAGGGAACTGATCATCATGGAATAGTGTCTCATATCATGCCGCAATATTTTGAGATTCTGTTCCGACTGCTCCACCAGATAGTTCTGACTCTCCAGTCCTTTGATGTAGGATTCAAACATCACATTTTTCCAATATTCTTCTGCCTGTCTTGTCTCGCTGTCCAGATAGCGTAATACCGCGACATAGGAAACCAGCATTGTAATCATTAAAAAGATACTGACAAGAATGTTTTCCGGATGTTCATAAAGCGTGTAGGGAAAAAAGGCGATGCAGGAGAAACTGCAAAAGAAAAATATGGGAATCAGACACAATCCCCACCAGCTTTTCGCCAGGTCCCGCTCGCAAAATTGATGAAAAATATTGCCTATTTTACAGAAAAGCACCAGCAGGATTACAAGATGCATGGCGAGGTTTCCGGCAATTGCCGCAAAGACACTGCCGGTAAGGATATATAGGATGGAGGCCGTTATACTGCCTACAATTACATAATTGGAGGCGCTGAGACTGATGAAGAGCATTTTACTGTCTCTTTTTTTGGAGATAAACAATCCTGTAAACTGTGCCACGGCAATCTGTGCGATCGTTGAAAAGAAGTAAAACAGAGGGCTGTCGGCGAACAGGTTCAGCTTAAAGTAGTCCAGCACATTCATCACCAGACTGGCAGCGAGACAGATGCCGATCGTTTTCCCTTTGGAATAACGATGTATCGAGAACAGATAGATAAACACCATGAAGAATACATGGCTTAACATATATGAGATATCTTTAACATAAATCATGCCGTTCACCTACCTGTATTTTCCGGAAACAAAGAGCAGATATTCCCGTTTGACTTCTGCGGCTCTCGACTTACTGACCGGAAGCCGTCTGCCGGATTCCATAACCGCGCTGTCCTGCGTCAACTGCTTTACATAGTCGAAATTAATCAGAAAAGACTTATGGATCTGTTGAAAATTAGGTTTCTCTGCAATTTCCCGGATCTCTTCTTCAAAAGATTTGCGGATAAAAAGTGTTTTAAAGACCTCCCCGCCGGACAGATGCACTTCCAGTCTCCGGCTGGCGTTTTCAATATATTCTATTCCGGAATAGGGCCGCTGAATTAAGCCGTCTTTCGTCTTGATCAGATACAGGGGTTCCGTTTTTACTTTTGTGTAAGACAGGGCATAATCAAGCGCCTCAAACAATTTATTTTCATTGATCGGCTTTAGAAGATACCTTACTGCATGTACCCCGTAAGCCTCCAGAGCATAGTCGTCTGATGCAGTAATATAGATGATAATGCTTTCGCCGCCGGCTTCTCTGATCAGGTTGCCGAGATCAATACCTGTCCGCCCCGGCATCAGCATGTCTAATATATAGATATCCGCCAGCTTTCCTTCCGATATCTTATGGTACAGTCTGGACGGATCAGAGAACTTCTCAAGTTCAAAGTTTTTGTCCGGATATAGTGTTTTATATTTTAATAGTATTTTTTCTACTTTAAGCAGATCTTTGATGCTGTCGTCACAAATCGTTATTTTCATATATGCTTATCCTCTCAGAGTATCACTAAAAATTATACCTAGGTTAAATAGGTTTATCAACCGATTCAACCATGAAGTTCACGCCTGATTGTGAAGAATCGGCCGTAAAATGCGAAAAAGTGAAATTGACGCTAAAATACCGACGGGATAAAATGGGTGCAGACTCAGCAAGTGAAAAAACATAATATCAGGAGGAAAATTTATGAAAAAATGGAAGTTAATTTTGGCGGCAGGAATCATGGCACTTGCCTGTGCAGGATGCGGAACACAGACAACAGGAAATGTCTTGCCGGTGCAGGATGATCCGGCAGTGGAGGCAGAGGCAGAAAACGAACCGTCAGAGGGTGAAACGGAAGAGACGAACGATTCGAATGCTGATGCGGAGGAAAAAGGAGCCGAGGGCGAAGCAGCATTTGCAGAACAGATTCAGGCGGCGATGGCCGATCGGGATCTGGAAGCGCTTGCGGATCTGTGCACTTACCCGCTTGCAGTAAACGGTGAGGTTGTTGAAAGCAGAGAAGCTTTTATGGAATTGGGCATTGATGTTATTTTTACGGAGGAGAGATGTGCGGTAATTGCGGCGGTAGACGTTTCAACACTGGAGGAAACGAAGGCAGGCTTTATTATGGGAGATGCCACGCCTAATATTATCTTCCAATCTGTAGACGGGAAGCCGGGGATTACGGGGATTAATTAATTCGTACCGCCGCAATTAAAATAGATTTATCAAGTCCCCCAGCGGCTCAGGAATAACAAGCCTCTTTACAAAAAAAGAATAAGAGATTTATAATATGCATATATTAATATGGCTTTACCCGAATAGTTAATCGAGGTGGTAAATTCCGTAGCGACCACACGCCGATGGTATTGACAGGGGAAACCCGAGAGATGCAGGAGAGGGCTACGCCTGCCGGTTAATTATTCGGTTTAGCAATTCAAGAAGGAATAAATATTGTAAAATGTAACTAGAATTAGAGATGAGAATATTTTGAAGTAGAGATTGTGCTGCTACGCACCCTATGGGTCAAAAGAAATGCGGGAAGGGGCACACCCGCCAAAATATTCTTTTTTCTAAAGAAGACATGACGTTCCAATGGTACAGATATCCCGTACGCGGTACCGAACATTTCATCAAAATCCTGCCGGACACGGTGATCATCAAATATTCTGCATACTGTAAGCGATGTAAAAAAGAAATACTGGTAAACGTAGAGTCCAGCGCCGAAACAGTGAATCCTTAACGGATTGATTGTCTCGGCGCTTCTTTTTACAGCAGGATATACCACAGTACCCAGATGACATTATCCAGGACATTGCGATGAACAGAAAGTCGAATGGGACAGCGACCAGCGTACATCTGATCGAAGCAATCCTGGCGGATAAGGTTTTTTATTAATTAACTCCCCGCACTCTCATAAACCGTAAGCCCTTTCTTAAACACGCCGTATGCAAACAGCCAGAACACCAGCGCAATGATACACTCCGCGCCGATTGTCTTCCATATATTTGCATTAATCAGGAAAAAGGTAGACGGTATATAAGCCACAAAAGCAAATGGCAGAACCGTCATCAGCACGATCTGAATGGGGCGTGCATAGATTTCAATCGGGTATTTAGCGAAATCCGCCGTGTCATACAGCGTGGTCATCAGCGGCGAACTGTTTTTAATCCAAAATGCAATAGAGGCTAAAACCAGTTTAATGGAAGTATAAATGATACTTCCCGCGATGACTGAAATAATAAAAAATACGACCCTGGGTAACGTCAGGTGTACGGTTCCGTTTACGACCGCACGCCCGACAAAGAACAGACCAATCAGGAGCTCGCCGGTTGCATCAAATTGTACTTTTTCACATATAATCTGAAAAAAGATATTCATCGGGCGCAGGATATATTTATCAAAAGTCCCTTTGATTACCATCTGCCATCCGACCATCCATAAGTTATCGGTCAGCAGATGATCCAGCCCTCTCGGGATCTGCGCAAATCCGTAGATGAAAAGCATCTGCTCCAAAGTCCAGTCCTGTATAGACGGAATCTGCTCAAAAACGAGATACAGAAAAGCCAGACCGGCCGCCTGAGAAATCAGGAAACCGCCTAAACCAACAAAAAAGTCTACCTTAGACTGCAGGACTGTTTTCATATACTGTACCGCAAATATTCGATACAGCCTGATATATCTGGCAAATTTATTCATGATAGTAACCATGCCTTTCTCATGCCTTGTCGCATTTGGCGCCGCAGGATGCATTTTCTATTTCATGCAAAGTGCGTCCTATGCAGTAGAAGCCCATCGGGCAATGACGGACAGCTTCCTGTGCGGGATCGATGTCAGCCGCCCAAAATTACAATTCGTTTTTCAATCCGTTTCCATAACAAACTTCCCGCAAGATATAGAATGACAACCCATAATGCCTGTTTCCCGATCTGCATGAACGCTTCCGCTTCAGAATATTTTCCTAAATAAATCATAACAGGAACGTATGTCATGGCAGTGAAGGGAAGGAATGCAAAAACTTTCTGTAGAAACAACGGGAAAAAGGAAATTGGAATCAGCTTTCCTGTCAGTAAATTCAGTGCCGCATTTTTAATAATCGTCATGCCGAAAATATAAGTGGTGACAAACGCCAGCATGCCGAAGCAATAATCAAAAAAAGCGTATATGAAAAAACTGAGAACAATACTCGTTAACGATAAAACTATAGTGAGCGGATTGCTGACCGGCATTCCCAGACCGAATACCTTGTAAATTTCCAGACCGATCCAGATAAACAGGGACGGCACTATGATTCGGTAGATCATGGTACCCAGCGCCCGAAAGGTCAGATACCAGCGGTAGTTGATCGGTTTAATCAGATTCATTGCCACGCTGCCGTCCAGCACGTCATATCCGATTTCGGAAGAAATGCCGATCATAACAATATCTGAAATCGTATAGGACATAAACACATACAGAATCATTTCATTCCGGTCAAAACCGCCAAGCTGCCCCGTGGAGGAGCTTGCATAGATCGCCATCCACAGATAATAGTAGATGAACATACCGAGGAATTTACGAAGAATATGCAGATAAAATCCCCATCGGTATACAAAATTTGACTTTATCTGGTTTAACGCGAATGTCCAGTAAATTTTTAAAAAGTGCGCCATATTGATCTCCCGTGCTGTCGGTTTGATTTCCGCGGGCAATGAGTCAAGTGCCCTGCCCTGTTCCGTTCTGGTAGATATTCTTGACAATGTCCGTAAGTTCTGTTTCTTTTATTTGAATATCTTTGACCTCGATTGTTCCCATTACCTTTGCGATCACGTCTGCAACAGCCGTTTCATTTTTGCTGAAGCTGATTCTCACGCCATTGTCCTGACGGGTAAATTCTACATTTTCTCCCATAGTATGAAGGGCGGTGAGCTGCGCTTCGTCTGGCGCTTCTTTCCACTCAAAAAGGATACTGCAACGGCAGCCGTAATTTTTTTTCAGCTGGTTTAAAGTAGAATCATAGATTTTCCGGCCCTCATCTATGATGATGATTCTCTGGCACAGTTCTTCAATATCGTTCAGGTCGTGTGTCGTCAGAATCACGGTGGTATTGTATTTCTCATTGATTTCCCGGATTGCCTGCCGTATCTTGTCTTTTACTACGACGTCGAGTCCGATCGTCGGCTCGTCAAGATAGAGCACTTTCGGATTGTGGAGCAGTGCCGCCGCTAAGTCCGCCCGCATTCGCTGACCCAGTGATAAAGTTCTGACGGTGTTATGTATAAATCCCTGCAAATCCAAAACCTCATGGAAGAAAGCCATACGTTCCTCGAAGTCGCGGTCATTGACTTCATAGACCTCTTTTAATACGGTATAGGTTTCACTGAGGGGCAGATCCCACCAGAGCTGGGTACGCTGTCCGAATACGACACCGATATTTTTGGCATTTGTCTTCCGGCTGCGATATGGTTCCAGACCATTTACCAGACAGATACCGGCTGTCGGGGTCAGGATTCCGGACATGATCTTAATGGTAGTAGATTTGCCGGCACCGTTGCTGCCGATATATCCGACGATTTCGCCGGCTTTTATGGAGAGTGAAACATCATTGACGGCGATTTTCCGCTCTTTTTCCTTTGTGAACAGTCCCTTCACAGCACCCTTCCATCCGGGATAGTGCTTTGTAGATACAAATTCTTTACGGACATTTTTCAGTTCTATTACATTCTCATTCATCAGCCTGTGCTCCTGGTTGTTTGTCGCAATTGATACACACAAAATCATATAAAATTTCTATCCGGCTTTCACTTCGTATTCCGTATTCCGGCGCCGGTTTCGGTTAATTATTATAACATAGCTTATACGGGTGTTGCAAATTTTACAGACTTCTATCGTGGATCTTCAGCAGCCGAGCCTTCACACCAATGATATTTGCGTACACTATAGCCCTGTTTCAGAAATTATGTTATACTGTAACCGGTCAATAATCCTATAGCCTTCGGGAGTGAACCGGCGGCGGGTGATTGATGAAAATGATTCAGAATGGGGTGACGAACTTATGGAAGAGACAATGAAAGACTATGAGAAAGAACTGGAAGCATCTTTTCGCACGATTAACGAGGGCGATGTCATCAAGGGCACTGTGCTTGCTGTGAATGAAGAGGAAGTGATTTTGGATCTCAAGTATTACACGCAGGGAATTATCAAGGCGGAAGACATGAGTAACGATCCGCATTTCTCTCTGATGGCGGATGTGCATGAGGGCGATGTGCTTGAGGCAACCGTAGTAAAAACAGATGACGGCCAGGGGAATATTCTGTTGTCCCGAAAAGAGGCGAACGATGTGCTTGCCTGGGACGTACTTGCGGGTTACATGGAGGAAAAGAAAAATATCAGCGTGAAGGTAAGCGATGTGGTAAACGCGGGCGTTGTGGCATATCTGGAAGGAATTAGAGGTTTTATACCGGCATCGCATCTTGACATTTCCTATGTGGAGAATCTCGAAGAGTATAAAGGAAAAACGCTGGAGGTAAGAGTCATAACGGTGGATCGGGAGAAAGAGAAGCTGGTACTGTCCGCAAGAGAAATCTTAAGGGAAAAGAAGAAGGAAGAGCATGATCATAAAGTGGCGATGATCGTACCCGGCACGGTTCTGGAAGGTACGGTAGAGAGCCTGCAGACATATGGCGCGTTTGTGGATCTGAAGGACGGTTTAAGCGGTCTGGTGCACATTTCCCAGATCTGTCAGAGGAGAATCAAGAAGCCTTCGGAGGTGCTTAAGGTCGGCGATAAGGTTAAGGTAAAAGTCTTAAACACCAATGACGGGAAGATTTCACTGAGTATGAAAGCGTTGGAGGAACAGCAGGCGGAGGAAATAGAGAAGATCGATGTGAAACAGTACGGCTCCAGCGAAAGCGTTGGAACCAGTCTGGGGGATCTGTTTGCAAAGCTGAATATTAAGTAGAGCATGCCGAATTTGCATTTTAAAAGAAAGACAGGCGGGAATGGACGTATTTCCGACCTGTTTTTTTGTGGATAAAATATCGCAAAACGGGATCTGCGAACATCTGTTCTAAAAACGATTGTAAAAATATGGAAGATAATGTATAATAAATAACGGCAGCCGCAGAAGCATAAAATGGATATGAGAAAGAGATGATAAAATATGGGGTCTTTGATGAAAATAGCAATTTTTATTGCAGTTGCTTTGGCACTCAACTATGCTGTAAATCTGGTCTTTAAATTTCTGGCGAGGAAGACAAAGGCAATCCATCTGCGCTTTACGAAAAGCGTGGTAAACGTAATCATTGATATTATCATTATCTACAGTCTGGCGCAGCAGTTTGAGATCACTAAGGACATCAGTAAAGTTCTGCTGCAGAGCGGTTCGCTCATGATTGCGATCGCGACTTTTGCGGCACAGCAGGCGCTGGCAAATGTGATCAGCGGACTTTCCATATCCGCGTCGAGACCGTATAACGTGGATGAAAAGATCCGGGTGATTCAGGGCGGAACGGTTATTGCGGAAGGAATCGTGAAGGATGTCATGATCCGGCATACGGTGATCAGCCAGTTTAACGGGGAGAGTTGTATCGTACCTAATTCCGTTATGGACTCGTCCGTCATCATCAATACAAACTATACGGCCAATGTAGGGAATTTTGTAGAGATAGAGATCGCTTATGATACGGATATCGAGGAAGCCATCCGCATTATGCGCAGAGTGTGCGTGGAGCATGCACTGACCCTGAACACGGAGGAGAATGTGGTTTCCGCAAGCGGATACACGCAGAACGGGGTTATTCTGAAGACAACGATCTGGACGGAGAACCTGGATGACAGTTTCAAGGCGTGCAGTGACATAAGGATTGCGTTGATTGAGGAGTTCAGGAAGAGCGGCATCGAGATACCTTATCAGACGGTGACGGTGCACAGTCCGGCTGCGGATAGTGAGGAAAACGGGGTATAGACATGCAGCTTCTACAGATTCTCTGGGACAGGCGGGACTTTTTTCTGACTTGTCTCGTGGAGCATATCAGAATATCTATGACGGCGGTGATCTGCGCAGGTGTGCTTGGAATCATGGCGGGCGTCCTGATCAGCAGGTACAGGAAAGCGGCCGGGATCGTACTGGGCATCATCAATGTGATTTACACCATTCCGTCTATTTCACTGCTGGGATTTCTGATTCCTTTTACCGGCATCGGAAATAAGACGGCGGTCATTGCGCTGACGGTGTACGGGCTTCTTCCCATTGTCAGGAACACTTATACAGGACTGACCAACGTGGATGCAAGCATATTGGAAGTGGCGGAAGGTCTGGGCACGGACGGAAGGCAGATGCTGCTGCGGATCAGATTTCCACTGGCACTTCCGGTGATCATCAGCGGTTTTCGCAATATGGTAGTAATGATTATAGCGATGGGCGGCATTGCCTCTTTTATCGGGGCAGGCGGACTCGGCGCGGCCATCTATCGGGGAATCACTACTTACAATATGGCGTTGACGGCGGCAGGCTCCGTGCTGATTGCACTTTTGGCTTTTATCAGCGACTGGCTGTTAGCCCGGGCAGAGAAGGCGGTGAACAGGAGGTACGGTATTGGATAAAGTGATAGATATACGGGACTGCTCGGCTGCCTACGGAGACAATGAAGTGCTGCGCAGTGTGTCGCTGACGGTGGAAAAGGGTGAGTTTCTCATAATGATCGGACCTTCGGGATGCGGTAAGACGACGCTCCTTAAGATGATCAATGGGCTTGTAAAGCCTACGCGGGGGGAAGTACTGGTAGACGGTAAGCGGCTGGCGGAGTGTGATCTGGTGTCTTTGCGCCGGCGGATCGGCTATGCGGTACAGGGTGCAAAACTTTTTCCGCATATGACGGTGGCAGACAACATATGCTATGTACCTTCTCTGGACAGGAAACTCACGAAAGCGGAGAAGGAGGAAACAGCCGCCGCAATGTTAGAGATGGTGAAGCTCCCGGCGGAATTATCCACGCGATTTCCAGGGCAGCTGTCCGGCGGACAGAAGCAGCGGGTAGGCATTGCGAGAGCAATGACATCGAATCCGGATATTCTTCTGATGGACGAGCCTTTTGGCGCGGTTGATGAGATTACACGCAGAGCATTGCAGGAAGAACTCTCTGATTTACAGCGTGAAACCGGAATCACAGTTGTGTTTATCACCCATGATATCGGGGAGGCTTTCAAACTGGGAAGCAGGATACTGATCATGAAAGACGGCTGTATCTGGCAGCAGGGAACGAAGGAGGAGCTGCTGCGTGCGCCGCGGGATGAATTTGTGCGCCGGCTGCTCGGGGGAACAGCGTGAATAAAAAATTTACGCGGAAGAATCGTCCGCAGAGCGGACTTGCTGCAGGCAGCATTCTTTCAGACAGGAGTTCCTTTGGCTGCAGAAACAGGAACAATACAAAACGGAGGAGAAAAGATTGAAAATTAAAATTTTCAATCGCGAGATTTGTGTCTGCGCGTTGCTTGCCACAAACTCGTTCATGCACAGAAAGCAGCGCAGAAGTGGGGAAAATTATGAAAAAAGCAGTTTCGGTTTTACTATTAACATGTATGGTATGCGCGCTGAGCGCCTGCGGGAAGAAGGAACCGGTCAAGATCGCTTCTAAGCCGATGACGGAGCAATATATCTTAACGGAGATTATTGCGCAGCTCATAGAGGCGGAGACGGATTATGAGGTGGAAATCACCAAGGGCGTGGGCGGCGGAACCACAAATATTCATCCTGCGCTGGTCAAGGGTGACTTTGACCTGTATCCGGAGTATACCAGAACGGCCTGGCTGAATGTTCTGAAGAAGGAAGAAATGGAAAAGGATGATAATAAGCTGTATGAACAGCTTCTGTCAGAATATGATACGCTCGGACTGACATGGACGGGACTGTACGGGTTTTCCAATACCTATGGACTGGCGGTTAGGAAGGATACGGCGGAGCATTACGGGCTGGATACTTATTCTGATCTGGCGGCGGCATCGGGCGAACTGATCTTCGGCGGCAATCCGGATTATATTGAACTGGAGACGGGCTATCCAAGACTCTGCGGGGAGTACGGCATGCAGTTTAAAGACACGGTGCAGATGGAGATCGCTTTGAAATATGAGGCGCTGAACAATAATGAGGTAGATGTAATCAATGCCTTTACCACGGACGCCCAGCTGGCGGCAAATGATCTGGTGCTGCTCACCGACGATCATATTTTCTTTGAAACCTTTGATGCCGGAACAGTAGTCCGCAAGGATGCGCTTGAGAAGTATCCTGAACTACAGGGCGTTTTGGAGAAGATGAACGGGTTGATCTCTGAGGATGAAATGCAGCAGATGAACTATGAAGTGGAAGTGAACGGCAGAGAGGATCGGGAAGTCGCACAGGAATTTCTGGCGGGCAAAGGCCTGGTTTCGCAATGACAACCGGTGCTTGATCTTTGGCGGTGCCATAATGACAGTATCTGCTTTCCATGATACAATAACAGAAAAGGAAATTATACACGGCACATCAGAGCCGATCAGGGGAGGGCATGCTATGAAATATGACGTAATCATCATCGGTGCGGGACCGGGAGGCATTTTTACCGCATATGAACTGATACAGCAGGAGAATCATCTGAAGATTGCTGTGTTTGAATCAGGACATGCGCTGGATCAGAGACATTGTCCGATCGATGGCGACAAGGTGAAAAGCTGTATACACTGTAAGAGCTGTTCCATTATGAGCGGTTTCGGCGGCGCGGGCGCATTCTCTGACGGCAAATATAACATCACGAATGATTTCGGCGGTACGCTGTATGAGCATGTCGGCAAGAAACAGGCCATTGATCTGATGAAATATGTGGATGCCATTAACATGAAATACGGCGGGGAGGGTACGAAACTGTATACGACCTCCGGAAGTCATTTCAAAAAACTGTGCCTGCAGAACAAATTGAACCTGCTGGATGCTTCCGTGCGTCATCTGGGGACAGATATCAATTATGTTGTACTGGAAAATCTGTACGCGGTACTGAAAGATAAAGTGGATTTCTACTTCGATACGCCGGTTCGGACAGTGGAGAATGTGGAAGGGCAATATCGCGTCGTCTGTGAACAGGGATCTTACGAATGTGACCGGTGCGTTATATCTGTGGGGCGAAGCGGAAGCAAATGGATGGAGCGGGTCTGCGAAGAACTTCAGATCGAGACGAAATCCAATCGTGTGGATATCGGTGTGAGGGTGGAACTGCCGGCGGTGATCTTCTCGCACCTGACGGATGAATTGTATGAAAGTAAAATCGTATACCGCACGGAGAAGTTCGAGGACCGGGTGAGAACTTTCTGCATGAATCCGCACGGCATCGTGGTCAACGAGAACACAAACGGCATTGTGACGGTAAACGGGCACAGCTACGAGGGTGTGGACAAACAGACGAAAAACACGAACTTTGCGCTGCTTGTGGCCAAGCATTTTTCCGAGCCGTTTAAAGACAGCAACGGATACGGAGAAAGCATTGCCAGGCTGTCTAATATGCTGGGCGGTGGTGTGATCGTACAGCGGTTCGGGGATCTGGTCAGAGGAAGACGCAGCAATGCGAAGCGCATAGAGGAAGGATTGGTGGAACCTACGCTGGCGGCGACGCCGGGGGACTTAAGCCTTGTACTGCCGAAGCGTATACTGGACGGCATCATCGAGATGATCTATGCGCTCGACAAGATCGCGCCCGGCACGGCCAATGACGATACACTGCTGTACGGTGTGGAAGTGAAATTCTACAATATGGAAGTGGAGATCGACGAACATCTTGAGACGAAATATAAGGGGCTGTATATTATTGGTGACGGAAGCGGTGTGACGCACTCACTGTCTCACGCGTCCGCAAGCGGTGTGTATGTGGCAAGGAATATCGCTGCAGCTGCAACAGAATAATCTGTATGGAGCATTACAGCTACTGCGGCGATATAATCTGGCGGCCGGCAGCACATAAGACAAGATACAGACATACAATATAAAGGGACTGCATAAATTATATTAATAATTGTGCAGTCCTTTATCTTTCAGATGTATAAAGGATGCCCGTATTGCAATGGGGAATCAACCATGGTTGCAGTCTTGTCCAATATATCGAATATCATTATTCCGGTTATTATCTTCTATATCGTTGCATACGGCATAGCCGCCAAAAGTAATGTGTATGAAGACTTTATCAAAGGCGCGGAGGATGGTTTTCATACGGTGATCCGGATCATGCCTACGTTGATCGGACTGATGGTGGCAGTGGGGGTGCTTCGCGCATCCGGATTTCTGGATTTTGTGGGCGGACTGTTTGCGGGGGTCACCTCCAGAATGGGATTTTCGCCGGAGCTCATACCGCTGATTCTGGTTAAGATGTTCTCCTCCTCCGCGGCGACTGGACTGGTGCTGGATATCTTTAAGAACCATGGTCCGGATTCGCTAATCGGACTGACTACGTCGATTATGATGAGCTGTACGGAGACGATTTTCTATACAATGTCTGTCTACTTTCTGGCGGCGAAGGTCACAAAGACACGCTATACGCTGACAGGCGCAATTCTTGCCACGATGGCGGGAGTAATTGCCAGTATCGTGCTGGCGGGCATTATATAAAGCGATATGGTTTTTCCTGCCGGGCTGATGTCAGAGTTGTCAGTCTTTTGATCCGCAGCCGGAAATTTAACATTTCCGGCGTGTATCATTGCAGCAAACTGTTCTGACATGGCGGATCGTGTGGGAAGAATATGACAAAACGGACATAATGGGAGTAAAGTATATGGCACACAAGAAACGGCACATCCGTAAGGAGTGCCGTTTCTTGTGTGTGAGAAGGATAGAAATGTGTAAACTCGATATATGTCAACAGAATGCCGGTTAAGGACATGTCTGTTATGGTTAGTCGAAGCCGGTCAGCACCGAAGCAGCACCGGCGGCTCCTGTAAATTGTAGATTAGAATCATTTGTTATGTATTCCCCAACTACAGTTAATACTATAAATGCTAATTGTGAATGGGATGTGTCAAATATCGAAAGAAAAAAGAAAGAATTTATAAAATAAATTTTATAAATAGAACTTGCATATCAAAGCTGTAATACCGGAAGTTTTAATTTGACTCTCAAACTATTATTTGTTAAAATGAAACAGCCGAAGAATGATGCCGACAGGCATGGACCGGTTGATGTAAGAACGCTGTGACAGTATGCAGACGTTTCAGAATGGAAAAGATTATGGATATTAACAGTACGCTGAATGATGTGCTGGTCAGGCTGTTCCGCAATGTCAATGTGATAGAGGAACGGGCGATCCGCACGGAGGAATATAAAGACGTGACGACCAACGACATGCATGTGATCGAGGCGATCGGCATGGAAGGGGCGAGGAACATGACCAGCGTGGCGCGTTCCCTGGAAGTCACAACAGGAACGCTCACGATTGCTGTCAACAGTCTGGTTAAGAAGGGCTATGTGGACAGAGTGAGGAGTGAGGAAGACAGAAGAGTGGTGCTGGTCTCTCTGTCCGATAAGGGCAGGCGTGCATATCTCCATCACCGCAGATTCCACGAGCAGATGATCGATTCCGTTGTGGCGGAATTGACAGAGGAGGAGCAGCGGGTTCTGGAGAAAGCACTCGTGAAGCTGAATCATTTCTTTCGGGTCAATTGACTGTCTGCGGGTTGCTGCTGCCGGTTAATAAGTCCGACAGCGTTCCGAAATCCGCAGGTCCGTTTTCTAACAGGAAGCTGTGGAAGTAGTATAGGAATTCGTGATTTTTCATCACGGAACCGTCTGCCTCCTGGCGGGCACCGTCGGTCTGACGCGTATTGTACCAGACTACGGCAGCCTGCTTTTTTAATTCCAGGATCTCCAGATAACCAAGATAATATTTCGGATAATTACACGGCTCCTCGGCGATATAGGTGTAGATTGCTGCGACGGTTTCATCATCAAGAGAACCGAAGGAAGCGAAGATCTTCCGTATATCTTCAAAAGATGCGCCGTCATAGTGAATGGCAATATCCAGCAGAGAGTACAGACAGAGCTGTATCTGCCGGTCCAGACGGCACGCACGGTAGTATCCTGCCGCATCCGGATGTGAATCTGAAGCAAGCAGGGCGGCATAGTCGTAGGAAGACATCTCGGCATACACCGCCCAGCCCTCCACGTATCCTCCGTAGTAGAGTACGCTGCGCAGCGGCGTCGTGCCGGAACTGCTCCGGAACCGCTGGCTGTATACCGTCTGATAAAGATGTCCGGGATAGCCTTCGTGAGCCAGCGTTGTGAAAAGGGAAAGCTCATCGGAGGTGTCCAGTTCGTTGATATAGATCGTGTTGTTCAGTACATTGTCGATGGGCGGCGTCATATAGAAGGCGGGTGCGGTATACGCCTCCAGACTGTCGTCCACGTATTTGACAGTACAGTCAATGGTACTGGCGCCCTCATCCGCAGGGATCGGCGGATAGTCCTGCTGTATGGCACATTTCAGACTGGCAAGGATGTCTTCCGGTGACATTTCCGGAAGCAGAGCGGCATTTTCCGCTAATTTGTCACGAACAGACTCGTCGCTCTTAAGCAAGTGTCCCAGAGCGGCATAATTGGATGACAGATCGTTATAAAGGAGCTGCTTGATCTCATCGATATTGCGGGAGGAACCGGTCTGCAGATGCAGAAGTGCCTCGTAATATTCCCGTCCGCCGGGACGGTGAGCCAGGCCGCAGATCTCATCGCCGCTTCCGCGCAGCAGTGTAAGCTCATCGGCGAGACGGTCGTATGCGGGCGCGACAACGGTTGTCAGGAGGCGGTTGTTTTCTGACTGATAGGAAGCGGCTTCTTCCCCGGTCAGTACACCCCGGTCTACCAGTGCCTGTAAGCGAGAATTGAAAGTCACTTCCAGAAAATGTGTATTATTATTCAACTGTTCGGGATTCATGAGGGAAGTACACTGGCGGATCACCTTATCGACAGTCAGATCGGACATAAAAAGTCCGGCGACGGCCTTCTCGCGTTCATATACCATCAGACCGTCGAAGTAATCCGGAATCTGTGTCAGGATGGACAGATACAGTTCCACATCTTCCGCGCTATCAAAGCGATATTCCGCCAGTAGAACCGGCAGTTCCGCGGGCGCGCCCGATGATGGGGAGAGTGGATCGGAGAAATAAGGGTATGCGGCGGTGCCGCTTAGCGCGTCTATGTAAGACTCCAGCAAATGATAGAGATAGCGATTGCTGGCCGAAAGTTTCTTGTTCTCAAACTTTTCCAGCTGTTTGTCCAGAAGGGATAGCGCATAGACGTCATTTGCCGCTTCGCCTTCATGATAGACGGGCATTTTGAGAAGTGATTCATCAATATGGTAAGCGTCCGGATTATCCACAGAGTAGTGGAAATGGATCGGATTTGTCTGCAGTTCATTCAGAAAAAAAGTCTCTGTAAAGGATTCAAATTCTGCATCGGCGTGATTTTGTACATACCCGAAGAGGGTAGCAAGACTAAAGCCTGTAAAAAGAATCAGGGCGGCGGCCCACTGCTTTGGAGATAAGATACGTTTCAAGTAAGCACCTGCCGGATAGATTTGTATTAATATATGAACCGTTCCAGCAAATCATGAGAAGAAGGCGAGAAAAGACCGGATCAGAAAATGATCCGGTCACGTCCGCTTTCTTTACCGAGATATAGTTTTTCATCCGCCTGTTTTATCAGGGTATCCATATCGCTGCTGAAATCATATTCTACCAGCCCGAACGTTAAAGATACGGAGAAGGCCGCGCTGCCGCCGTCAAAGACGATCGCCTTGATCTTGCGGCGGAGGGTTTCCAGAGCCATATTTGCTTCATCACCGTTGAGTTTCGGGAAGATCAGCAGAAATTCTTCACCGCCCCATCTGGAGACAAACGTGTCCGGGGGAAGTTCTTTCCGGAATGTTTCCGCGATCTTCTTGAGTACCACGTCTCCGATATCGTGCCCGTATGTGTCATTGACACGTTTAAAGAAATCAATATCACAGATACAGAAACTGATCTGATATTCGGGAGCTTTTAAGAGTTTATCCAGATACTCCATTGTCCGCCGTCTGTTATACAGCCCGGTCAATGGATCGATGCTTGCCTGTCTCTGCAACTGTTCATTATATTCGATCAGTTTGCCTTCCAGTGCCTGTGTATCCGTGCTGAAGATATAGGCAATCATCGAGAGCGACCAGAAGATCGCGACAGTATTAACCAACTGTAAAGTATTATTAAGCTCATCGGCGAGAACAACTTCCGGAGCGTTGGCACGACAATAGAAAAACAGCGACAGACGCAGTGCGCAGAGGGCAAACACATAAACTACTTTTGCCGCCTCGTGTCGGTATTTGGCAAAGAAGCAGGAGACAAGCAGCACAATAATAAAGTGCTGTACACCGATATTCCAGCCGAACATAACATTATTGAATAAGATCCAGACGAGAACCGATACGTTCAGGATACAGAATGAGACAAAAGTGCCGCGGCGATAGGACAGAATGAAAATAGCCACAAACAGCGCCGTGGAGAGGAGACAGATGCCCATGCCGCTTATATTGGAAAAGAACAGGAACAGTCCGCTGTTGACCAGCGAGTAGACGATCATGGTAAGGATCAGCAGACGAACGACCACGATAAGCTTCGGGGATTCATTCCGCTCGCCGGTATCTTTACAGATCTTTTGATAAAGGTTATGTAAAACATTCGTTTCTTTCATTATGGCGGCCGGTCCTTTACAGTGGGTAAGCGATTTATCAAAATATTAATGTAAATATGTAATCTCAGATTGCGATTTAATACAAATTATTTATAATGAGATTATAGTCATCATACATCATCTATAGAATTAATGCAATTACGCAATTCAAAAAAGGAGCCTGCGATGCGCCTGGGACAAGTAAAATATCCTATCAAAAATAAACTGATTATGCTGTCAGCCGTGGTGGCGGTTCCGTTTCTGATCATGGTGGTTTATCTGATCTATGCCCTGCGCAATTACAGTGCGGCGTATGATACGATCGTAAGCAATATGACAGTCGCGAATAATTATAATCTGAACTTTAAAGAGGAGATGGATGAGAGCCTGTATAAGCTGGTAGTCGGCGCGGCCACGTTTGAGACAATTAAAGATGACGACAGCCTGGAGGACCCGTATGTGCTGATCGGTGAACTGCGGGAGGATTTTGAAAAGCTGATGCGCATTACGACAGACGGAGAAAGCCGTACGTGGCTGCAGATTCTGCTGCGCAATATAGACACGCTGGAAGACAAAGTGGGGGATATCAGCGGGAATCTGGGGATGGAGGACAGTTACGACACCAATATAGAGATGCTGGATAATAACATCTATATTATGACGGAACTGATCCAGGACAATATTCAGTATTATATTTATTATCAGACCCAGAGCATGGGACATCTGACGGAGCAGTTAAACGAGAGAGTCAATACGTTTACGGTATTCTGCGCGATTCTGCTTGGGGTTATCCTGCTGATTGTCGTGGTGCTGACGGCTATGATCGTGACCGGAATCATCAGACCGATCAGAGAACTGTCTCAGGCGACGGAGAAGATATCCAGGGGTGATTTCTCTGTTCGCGTACAGGTGGAGACAAATGACGAGGTAGCGGTGCTGGCGGACGGCGTCAATATCATGACGGAGAGCATAGAGCGGTTTGTCCGCAAGATCAAAGAGGACGAGCGCAAGATGCGCCGCGCGGATCTGCGGCTTTTACAGGAGCAGATCAACCCGCATTTCCTGTATAATACGCTGGACACGATCGTATGGCTGATCGAGGGGAACGATCCTGACAAAGCGGTGAATATGGTTATGTCGTTGTCGGAGTTCTTCCGGCTGGTACTCAGTAAAGGCAGAGAGTATATTACGATACAGGAAGAGGAAATGCACATCAAAAGTTATCTGGAGATCCAGCAGGTGCGGTACAGGGATATTATGGATTATGATATCCATATTGATCCGGAACTGTATCAATATACGATACTGAAGCTGACACTGCAGCCGCTGGTGGAAAATTCTCTGTATCACGGCATAAAGTATAAGCGCGCGAAAGGCAGTATCAAGGTTACGGGCGCCATGTCCGGGGGGAAGATACGTCTTCTGGTGGAGGATGACGGTGTCGGAATGGAGGCACAGGAGCTTGCCAATCTGCGGGGGGAGATCGTGAAGCCGTGCAAGGATACGGGCAAGGGATTCGGGCTTGCCAATGTCAATGAGCGTATCCGCATGAATTTCGGAGCCGAATACGGTATGACGATTGACTCGGTGCGGGGACAGGGAACACGCGTGGAGATCGTGATTCCGGCGGTGCCTTATGAGCAGCCGGATCAGAACCCGGGGCAGGGAGACATGGCGTCAGTGCCGGAGCTGCCGGCCGGAAAGACAGGGCAGCATACAGATACAGGGTTTGAGGAGTAATGTGAAGTGAGAGAAAACAGAATGAATACACATATAAGCAGAATAGCGCTGGTAATGCTGCCGGCGGTTGTCCTTCTCATGTTTATGCTCGGCTGGGGCATGGGGCTGTTTACTAATATAGACGAAGAAACAGATACGAATGAAGCCTCAGACAGCATCGTGGTAGGCGTGTCGCAGCTTGGCAGCGAATCGGGATGGAGAACTGCCAATACAGAATCCGTGCAGAGGGCTTTTACAAGACAGAACGGCTATTTTATGATTTTCAGTAATGCAAGACAGAAGCAGGAAAACCAGATTAAAGCGATTCGCAACTTTATCTCCCAACGGGTAGACTATATCGTGCTGGCGCCGGTGGTGGAGAGCGGCTGGGATACTGTACTGCAGGAGGCAAAGGACGCGGGGATTCCGGTGATCATAATGGACAGAAGTGTGAAAGTGGAGGATGAAAGCCTGTATGTTACGTGTGTAGGTACAAACTCTGTTGAAGAGGGTCAGAAGGCAGGGAGATGGCTGGAGGAGCATCTGATCAGACAGAAAAAAGCGGATGAAGACATTAACATAGTCGTATTGAAAGGGACGGAGGGCGCATCGGCACAGATCGGGCGTACAGCGGGATTCTCCATGATAGCCGGGGAGCATGACAACTGGCATATACTGGAACAGGAATACGCAGATTTTACGATATACAAAGGGAAAGAAGTGATGGCACGGTTTCTGAATAAATATGAAAATATAGATGTGGTGGTATCGCAAAATGATGATATGACATTCGGTGCGATTGAGGCGATCCGTGAATCCGGCAGAACAGTGGGAGTGGGCGGCGATATTACAATTATTTCTTTTGATGCGGTTCATGATGCACTCGAGATGGTGGCAGAGGGAACGATCAATGTGGACATTGAATGTAATCCCGAGCAGGGGGAGTACATTTCCGAGGTAATCCGTATGCTTGAGAACGGGGAGGAAGTTGAGAAGAGATATTATGTGGAGGAAGACATCTTTACGATGGAGAATGTGACGCAGGAGGTATTGGATACAAGAATATATTAGGGACAGGACTGTACGATGTAAACAGATATTACAGGCTAAAGAACGACAGACACGGCGGTATGCAAATTTGTGCCTGAACGCATAAATCCGCACGTTGAGAAAGGAGCAGATTATAAGAATGCTGAAAGTATTTCTTGTGGAGGATGAGAGTATTGTCAGAGAGGGACTGCGGGATAACATCCCGTGGCAGCAGTGGGGATATCAGTTCGTCGGGGAGGCGAGCGACGGAGAGATGGCGCTGCCGTTGATTCAGAAGCTGAAACCGGATGTATTGTTTACGGATATCAAGATGCCGTTTATGGACGGGCTGTCTTTAAGCCGTATTGTGCATCAGGAATTTCCGGATATGAAAATCATCATTATCAGCGGCTACGATGATTTTGAATATGCCAGGCAGGCGATTGCCGTGGGCGTGGAACAGTATCTGCTCAAGCCGATTACGAGAGCGAATCTCCAGAAAGTGCTGGCGGAGTTAAAGACGAAGATCGAGACGGAACGTGAGCAGAGGAACTATCAGGAGAAGTACCAGAATGAGACGAGAGCATATGAGCAGTTCTCCAGAACGAACTTCTTTGTGAAAGTGTTCGAGGGTAGAATGCCCGTTCAGGATATTTATGAGGAGGCGGCGAAGCTGTCGTTAAAGATCAATGCGCCCTGCTATAATCTGTTAATGTTTACCCTGACGGAAAAGCGCGGCGGTGAGAACAGCGGATTTGAGTCGGAGACTTTTGCAAGAACAAGAGAAGAGATGCTGCGCTATTTCGTGCGATATCCGGAGCACCTTGTTTTCCGGTGGAATGTCAACACGTACGGGGTACTGATCAAGGGTAATCCGGAGCAGATGAAAGAACTGACGGCGAGGAATCTGGAGAATCTCGAACGGATCTGTAAACCGGCGGAAGGGGATCTTGACTGGTACGCGGCGGTGGGAGAGCCGGTGGAACGTCTGAGTATGCTGGCAGAGTGCTATGGTAAAGTCAATCATCTGTTTGCCTACCGCTTTCTGATGCCGTCGGTGCATATCTTTACAAGTGAAGTGACAGACAATTATATGCCGCTTGAGGCGAGCGGCAAGATCGGGGACATTGACTATTCCAAGATAGAGCCCGAACTGATCAAGGATTTTCTGCAGCAGGGCAGTCATGATGAGATCGCTGAGTTTGTGGAGGGCTGGATGCTCAGTATTCAAGAGGCGCTTAAATCCAGACTGTTCCAGAACTATCTGGTATTTCATATTCATTTTGTCACCATGGCATATGTGGAGTCCATCGGATATGACAAGAAGCAGTTTCTGGAGTTGCTCGGGGAAGAACAGATACAGGAGGTGAATCTGGGGATTGAAGAGCTTTCCGCATACATTTGCAATATTTTAGAGAAGGCAATGGAACTGCGCGATCGTGAATCCGACAATCAGGGCAGGAAGGCGCTCAAAAGAGCGCTCGAATATATAGAAGAGAACTATACGCAGGAGACACTGTCGCTCAATACGGTGGCCGGCGAAGTTGGCGTCAGTGCGAACTATTTCAGCGCGATCTTCAGTCAGGCGATGGATGTGACCTTTGTGGAGTACGTGACGCAGAAACGTATGGAGAAGGCCAGAAAACTGCTGCGCCAGACGGAGAAGCATTCCGGCGATATTGCACTTGAGGTCGGGTATAAAGACCCGCACTATTTCAGTTTTGTATTCAAGAAGACCCAGGGGTGCACACCGCGGGAATATCGTATGTCGGCGAAAGAATAGAACATCCGCTATAGACCGGAATGGAGGGGTGCATCGCTCTCCCTGCGGACAAGCTACCATGGAATCGTGTGGGAGACTGCGGGTATGCCGCGGAGCTGTTCGAGGATGCAGCCGGCGGCACATTCGCCGATCTCATGCGGCGCGTGCGTCAGGGTGGTGATGCGCACGCTGCTCACTTCGCTTAAGTAGCTGTTGTCAAAGCATACCACGGATATTTCATGCGGTACGTGGATGCCTGCATAGGATAATTCCTTGATCAGCCAGTAAGCGACCTCATCGTTATAACAGACAACGGCGGAACAGCCGGACAGGCGTTCCTGTATGAAATTTGTGACAAAGCGTGTGTCCTGCTTCGCCTCCAGCGCGTCAATATCCGGAGAGGTATACCACCCGACATGAGCGTCCTGAAGCGGATGACCCAGGTCGCGCAGACGGGATGCCACACCATGGTAACGCTCCGGTCCCTGTGCGTCGTCCATTTTAAAAAGACCGGCTATCCGGGTGTGCCCCAGTGAAACAAGATGTTCCGCCAGCAGACATCCGCCGTAATAGTTGTCGTCCTTAACATAGACACTGTCCGGAAAGGCCGGATAATAGTTGTGAAGGAACAGAATAAAGGTGCCGCGCTCCCGCAGACGCTCATAAAGATCCAGATTAGGGCTGGGGAGAGTGCTTTTGCAGCCTTCCGCGATCATGCCGCATGGAGGCTGCAAAAGCAGTGTCTTAAGGTGCGAACGCTCGACGGATGTGTCGTTACCGGTAGGATAGATCCGGAGCTGATATTTGTGTTCCAAGAGCGCAGCCTGTATATCGGATAACAGCTGGGGATAGATGTATTCCTGGCTGCTGGCAATGAGGATCGGAATGACACCGCCCCCGTTGTCTGTGGACACACCGGTGGCGTAAGAGCCGCTGCCCTGTCTGCTGGTGATAATACCCTGTTTATGGAGCAGTGCCAGTGCGGCGCGCACGGTCTGGCGGCTGACATGGTATTCAGCGCACAGTTGTGACTCGGTAGGCAGCCTGGAGATGCCGCTTTGCAGATTGCGTCTGATCCGTTCGGTGAGCGTGTTTGCCAATGCTTCATATTTTGTCATCTTTACCTCTGCTTAGGTCCTTTCTCTGTTTCTGATCAGGATGCTGCCTGTTCTTGTTGGATTTTCTATATCATTTCAAAGAAAAATCCCCATTTATTCACAATTTGTTCATAATATATACAATATTTATTCATAAATATTCCGACTTTAAAGTAAAATTTTAACTTTATAACAAGAAAGTATCGTGAATGCAAGATGTCCGTACAGGGAAAAAATACCTGTTTGTTGAAAGAATATTAAAATTTTCTACCAGACAGACTTAAAATCATAAAATAATTACAAAAAATAAAAATTTGTATTGAATACAGATAGTATAGCATATAATTTGTATTGTACAAGTCATCTAAATTACAAAACCGGAAAGATTCCTGTATTGATAGGCGGAAGATGATTTGTTACAGTAATATCAGAAACAGCGAGGTATTGGCGCTCCTGTTTCAGGGTTTCAAACAAATACATTATAATTTAGGAGGAATTTATAATGAAAAAGAAATTGGCAGTTTTATTAGCAGGCGCAATGGTAATGGCAAGTCTTGCAGGATGCGGCGGTAATGACGCAGCTGCAACGACAACAAATGACGCTCCGGCAGCAGAGCCCGCAGCAGAGGCAGAGCCGGAAGCAGAACCCGAGGCAGAGCCGGAGGCAGAAGCACCTGCAGACGACGCAGCAGAGGCACCCGCAGCAGGCGGCACGATCAGCGTTGGTTTCGCACAGGTAGGACATGAGTCCGACTGGCGTGCAGCTAACACACAGAATTATCAGGATACCTTCTCAGAGGCTAACGGTTATGAGTTATCCTTCGTGGATGCCGACAATGACAACGCAGTTCAGTTAGAGGCAGTTCGTACCTTTATCCAGCAGGAAATGGATTATATCTGTATCGCTCCGATCGAGACGGCAGGCTGGGACACAGTTCTTCAGGAGGCACAGGACGCAGGTATTCCGGTACTGATCGTTGACCGTTCCGTAGACGCTGATCCTTCTTTATACACCACACAGCTTGGATGCGACATGGTAGCAGAAGGTGAGACAGCAGGTAACTGGCTGGCTGAGTACTTAAACGGTGAAGAAGCTAAGATCCTTGTAATCGAAGGTTCCGTTGGTGCATCCGCAACACTGGGACGTACAGAAGGCTTCAACAACATCGCAGCAGGCCACAGCGAGTGGGAGATCCTGGATTCTCAGTCCGGTGACTTCACACAGGCAGGCGGACAGGAAGTTATGGAGTCCTTCATCAAATCCTACAGCGATTTCAACGTAGTAGTATGTCAGAACGATAACGAAGCATACGGTGCAATGGACGCAATGGATGCAGCAGGTATCACATATGGTGTAGACGGCGATGTTATCATCATCTCCTTTGACGCTACACACGACGGCTTACAGTATACATTAGACGGCAAGATCAATTGTAACGTAGAGTGTAACCCTCTGCAGGCCGGATTTGCAGCAGAAGTTATAAAGAAGTTAGAGGCAGGCGAGGCTGTAGACGCTCAGACCATCGTTAAAGATGAAGCTTTCGTAGCTCCTGGTATCACATCTCAGTATGCAGTAACAATGACACAGGAAGTGCTTGACGGCCGTGCTTACTAAGATTCATATCTGAACCGAATATCGAGAATAGAATAGGGAGAGAAATTACATTTCTCTCCCTTTTTCTTCCCCTGAATTTGGTGTATAATTATGGAAATACATAACAATTGTCGGATAATTTCCGGCAAGAAGTGCGGAATGTGCGACAGCGGAAGGTATCAGTTGCGGGCTGAGCAAGAATGGAGGATAAGTATGGATAGCAATATTGCTTTGACAATGCGAGGCATCTGTATGACATTCCCGGGGGTGAAGGCGCTTGACAATGTGGATTTTACCTTGAAGAAAGGTGAGATTCGTGCACTGATGGGTGAGAACGGTGCAGGAAAATCCACGCTGATCAAATGTCTGACGGGTGTCAACAAGTTTGAAGCCGGTGAGATTCATGTAGACGGCATTGAGGGTCCGATCGTCAATAAAGACACGATGGATGCGCAACACAAAGGAATCTCGACAGTTTATCAGGAGGTAAATCTGTGCCCGAATCTTTCGGTTGCAGAGAACCTTTACATCGGGCGTGAGCCGCTCACGAAGATCGGCACGGTCAACCGCCGTAAGATGAATCAGATGGCGGCACAGCTGATGAGCGATCTGGATCTGGATATTGAAGTAACGAAGAATCTGGAAGAATATTCACTGGCGCTGCAGCAGATGATTGCAATTGCCCGTGCTGTAGATATGGAGAGTAAGGTTCTGATCCTTGACGAGCCTACATCCTCTCTGGATGATAATGAAGTAGAGAAGCTGTTCGGCATGATGAATCGGCTGCGGGATCAGGGCGTCGGCATCATATTTGTAACGCATTTCCTGGAGCAGGTGTACGCAGTGTGCGACGGTATTACGGTACTGCGTAACGGTACGCTGGTAGGCGAGTATACCGTGGAGGAACTGCCGAGAGTCAAGCTGGTTGCTGCGATGATGGGTAAAGATTTTGACGATCTTGCATCGATTAAACCGGAAGGTACCATGGACTTTACCAATGCACCGCTTGAGATTGAAGCGAAGGGATTAAGCCATTCCGGAACGATCAAGCCGTTTGATCTGGAGATCCATAAGGGCGAGGTGGTAGGTCTTGCCGGACTGCTCGGAAGCGGACGAAGCGAACTGGCGCGTGCAATCTACGGTGCGGACAGAGCGCAGACCGGTACACTTAAGGTTGCAGGACAGGAAGTAAAAGTGAAGAGTCCGATCGATGCCATGAATCTCGGTATGGGACTGCTTCCCGATGACAGAAAAGCGGAAGGTATCATCGGTGATCTGTCGGTGCGTGAGAATATCATTCTCGCAATGCAGGCAAAAGCCGGAATCTTCAAGAAGATCCCGATGGCAAAACAGATCGAGATCGCTGATAAATACATAGAAATGCTGCAGATCAAGACAGCGAGCAGAGAGACACTGATCAAGCGACTGTCAGGCGGTAACCAGCAGAAGGTGATTCTGGCAAGATGGCTTGCCACCAATCCGGATTTCCTGATTCTGGATGAACCTACTCGTGGTATTGATATCGGTACCAAGACGGAAATTCAGAAGCTGGTGATCAAACTCGCGCAGGAGGGCAAGAGCCTGATCTTTATCTCGTCCGAGATCGAAGAGATGCTGCGTACCTGTAACAGGATGGCGGTTCTTCGTGACGGCGCCAAGGTCGGCGAGATCGGCGGCGATGAGATGACACAGGAAGGCGTAATGCACGCGATTGCAGGAGGTGCAGCACATGAGTAAATTAAAGAAAATTACAAAAATGCAGTTGTTTCTGCCCATATTCAGCATGCTGCTTGTTATGCTGGTAAATGTAATCTATGATCTTGCGAGCGGCAATGCGCCGTTTGGATTCTTCTCCATCAGCACGCAGGTTACTTCCTCCGGCAACACGATCCTGTACGGACGTCTGATCGATATACTGAATCGAGGCAGTGAAGTTGCCATTCTGGCAATCGGTATGACGCTTGTCGTATCGGCTTCCGCAGGAACGGATATCTCGGTCGGTTCGGTTATGAGTCTGTCCGGCGGTATGTGCTGTATGCTTCTGGCAGGATACGGCGTAACCAATGTATCCGAGTATGCAAGTCCTCTCTGGGTCGGCATTGGTGCAGGCATCCTGATTGCAGTGGTTTGTGGTCTGTTTAACGGATTTCTGGTGGCGTACCTGAACATCCAGCCGATGGTTGCGACGCTGATTCTATGGTCGGCCGGCCGTGCGATCGGACTGCTGTTGTGCAACAGCGCGATTGTGTACGTACGTGTGCCTTCCTTCCAGGTGTTCGGATCTTATGTGGGTTTCCTTCCGACACCGATCCTGATCGCGGCAGTCTGTGTCCTGATCATGGCATTATTACTGAAATTCACGGCGCTCGGCACGTTTGTACAGAGCGTTGGTATTAATAAGAAAGCGGCGAGAATATCAGGATTCAATTCCTCGAAGATCATCCTGATGTGTTATGCAATCTGCGGACTGTGCGCAGGCATTGCAGGTATCACGGCAACATCACGTATTTATTCCGCGGACACGAACAATATCGGTTTGAATATGGAACTGGATGCGATCCTGGCGGTAGCGCTCGGCGGTAACAGCCTGGGCGGCGGCAAGTTTAATCTGGCCGGTTCCATCATCGGCGCCTACACGATTCAGGCGATTACGACGACACTGTATGCGCTCGGTGTATCTTCCGCACAGGCTCCGGTATTCAAGGCGGTTGTGGTTATCCTGATCGTCGTAATTCAGGCGGAACCCGTAAGAGAGTTCTTTAAAAAACTGTCGGCTAAAAAAGCCGCTGCAAAGGAGGCGTAACAAGTATGAAGAAGAAGTTGAACGGCAACAGTATCTTATTACTTATCACCGTCATCCTGTTTGTTGTGATGTATGCAGCGGGCTGTATCGTGTACGCAAATAAAGGATTTACGCATCTGCAGACATTCCTGAATATCCTGATCAACAACGCGGGTCTGATCTGTATCACGGCGGGCATGACATGCGTTATGCTGACGGGCGGTATTGATATTTCCGTAGGCTCCGTAGTAGCTATGGACTGTATGTTTCTGGCGGTAGGCATGGAGAATTGGGGCATGAAGAGTCCGGTGCTGATCCTGTTAGTGCTGCTGATCGGCATCGTGTTTGGTATCGTGCAGGGATACTGCATTGCATATCTGGATATCCAGCCGTTTATTGTGACGATGGCGGGTATGTTCTTTGCGAGAGGTATGACGGCGGTGATTTGTACGGATCAGGTCAGCATTGTGTCGGATGAGCTGTTTGTCAAGCTGTCTACCATGAAGCTGAACATCCCTTTCCATATCGGCGCATATGAGAACAAAAAGGGCATTCTGCAGATACCTTATGTGAGAATCACGGTAGTGATTGCGCTGCTGGTTGTATTACTGATTTTCTTAATGCTGAAATATACGAAGTTCGGAAGAAGCATCTACGCGGTGGGCGGTAACAGCCAGTCTGCAACCCTGATGGGACTGGATGTGCGCAAGACGAAGATGAAGACTTATGTGCTGGCAAGTTTCCTGGCTTCTATCGGCGGCATCTGTTACTGTCTGAACACGATGTGCGGTACGACCACGCAGGCTTCCGGTCTGGAGATGGATGCGATCTCTTCCGCTGTCATCGGCGGTACGCTCTTAACAGGCGGCGTCGGTAATGTGGGCGGCTCTCTGGTCGGCGTACTGATCAACGGCACGATTTCCACACTGGTGAAATCGCACGGTAAACTGGTCAGCTCCTGGGCGAATATCGTAACGGCGATTCTGCTGTGCTTCTTTATCGTATTGCAGGCGATTCTGGCTAAGGTGAAAGAGAGTAAAAAGGCATAACACAGGCGCTTTAATACATATGAGAGACGTGCATATCGTGTGCAGATGCGCATAACATGCGCGTCTCTTGTTTGCATGACGGAAAACATATATTATATACAAATGTAAAATATTTTAACAAAACGAAAATGTATTGCTTGTATAATGGCATCTGCAAGTGATAATATTTAATTATGGAAAATAATAACAGTGCTGAAACGGGGGTTTTAAAATGAAAGCAGTAAAAAATTACAAGTTCTGGTTTTGTACGGGTTCACAGGATTTATACGGAGACGAATGTCTCAGGAAAGTGGCGGATCACTCCGCTAAAATTGTGGAGGGACTGAACGCATCCGGCAGACTGCCTTTTGAAGTGGTGCTTCGGCCGACGCTGATCAGTCAGGCATCGATCAGACAGACCTTTAACGATGCGAATAATGATCCCGACTGTGCGGGTGTCATCACATGGATGCATACCTTTTCACCGGCGAAGATGTGGATTCTGGGATTAAAAGAATTTAAGAAGCCGCTCTGCCATCTGCATACGCAGTTTAACGAAGAGCTTCCCTATGATACGATTGATATGGATTTCATGAATGAGAACCAGTCTGCGCATGGCGACAGAGAGTACGGTCATATCGTGAGCCGTATGGGGATCGAGCGCAAGATCATCGTCGGACACTGGGCGAATCCGGGCGTGCAGGAACAACTCGGAAGCTGGATGCGGACCGCACTGGGCGTGATAGAATGTTCTCATATCCGTGTATGCCGTTTTGGCGACAACATGAATAACGTGGCGGTAACCGAAGGCGATAAAGTGGAAGCGCAGATCAAATTCGGCTGGGAGATCGACCATTACTGTGTCAACGACCTGGTAGACTATGTCGAGGCGGTCTCGCAGGGTGATGTGGATGCACTCGTAGAGGAATACTACGGCAAATACAAGATTATCGATGACGGTCGCGACGCGGACGAGTTCAGACGGCATGTTGCGGTACAGGCCAGGCAGGAGATCGGCATCGAGAAATTCCTGACAGACAACGATTATCATGCGGTCGTGACGCATTTCGGCATGCTGGGCGGTTTAAAACAGCTTCCGGGTCTCGCGATCCAGAGACTGATGGAGAAGGGCTATGGCTTCGGCGCGGAAGGAGACTGGAAAGTTGCCGCCATGGTGCGTATGATGAAACTGATGACAGCGGATATCAAGGATGCCAAAGGAACTTCCATGATGGAAGATTACACTTATAATCTCGTTCCGGGCAAAGAGGGTATCCTGCAGGCGCATATGCTGGAAGTATGTCCTTCCGTGGCGGACGGCGAGATCGGTATCAGAGTATGTCCGCTGTCCATGGGTAACAGAGAAGACCCTGCGCGTCTTGTATTTACATCGAAGACAGGTCCGGCAGTGGCATGTTCGCTCGTTGACCTCGGCACGAGATTCAGACTGCTCATCAATGCGGTTGACTGCAAGAAGGTGGAGAAGCCTATGCCGAAACTGCCGGTAGGTACGGCATTCTGGACACCGCAGCCGAATCTGGAGATTGGTGCGACGGCATGGATTCTTGCGGGCGGCGCGCATCATACGGCATTCTCTTATGATCTGACGGTAGACCAGATGGTTGACTGGGCGGCAGCAATGGGAATCGAGAGTGTTGTCATTGATCAGGACACGACGATCCGTAACTTTAAGAACGAGCTGAGATGGAATGATGTTGCGTTCCGCTAAAAGGAGGAATATATATGGGAGCAAAAGAATGTATTGCAAGCGGCAAGGCGGTGTTGGGCATTGAGTTTGGCTCGACAAGAATCAAGGCGGTGCTGGTGGATGAGAATAATCAGCCCATCGCGTCGGGCGCGCATGACTGGGAGAACAGACTGGAGAACGGGATCTGGACATACAGTCTGGACGATATCTGGACGGGACTGCAGGACTGCTATCAGAAGCTGACGCAGGACGTACAGGCGCAGTACGGTGAGAAGCTGACGAAGCTCGGCGCGATCGGATTCAGCGCCATGATGCATGGTTATATGGCTTTTAATGAGAAAGATGAATTGATGGTGCCCTTCCGCACATGGAGAAATACAATTACCGAGGAGGCGTCCAATAAGCTGACGGAGTTATTCAATTACCATATTCCGCAGAGATGGACGATCGCGCATCTCTACCAGGCGGTTTTGAACGGCGAGGAGCATGTGGCGGATTTAAGATTTGTCATCACGCTGGCCGGTTACATTCAGTGGAAGCTGACCGGCGAGAAGATTGTCGGTGTGGGCGAGGCTTCGGGTATGTTCCCGATTGACATTGCAACGGGGCAGTTCTATGAGAGAATGCTTGACCAGTTTGACGCGGCTGTGGCAGATAAAGGATATGACTGGAAACTGCGCGACGTGCTTCCCGCTGTATATACAGCCGGACAGCAGGCGGGCTCTTTGACCGAAGAGGGCGCGAAACTGTTAGACCCTACGGGTACACTGCAGGCAGGCGTACCTTTCTGCCCGCCGGAAGGCGATGCCGGAACAGGCATGGCGGCGACCAACAGTGTGGCGAAACGTACCGGTAACGTATCTGCCGGAACGAGCGTGTTCGGCATGATCGTGCTGGAGAAAGAACTCTCGAAGGTATATGACGCCATTGACCTTGTGACGACGCCTGACGGCAGTCTGGTAGCAATGGTGCACTGCAATAACTGTACGTCCGATCTGAATGCGTGGGTGAACCTGTTCAAAGAGTATTCGGAACTGATGGGCATGAAAGTGGATATGAACGAACTGTACGGCAATCTCTACCGCAAAGCGTTAGAGGGCGACGATGACTGCGGCGGTCTGCTGGCATACAATTATTTCTCAGGTGAGCATGTGACGGGATTCAACGAAGGAAGACCGCTGTTTGTCCGCACACCGGATGCGAAGTTCAGCCTGGCGAACTTTATGAGAGTGCACCTGTTTACTTCGCTCGGCGCATTGAAGACCGGCTTCGACATTCTGTTCCGGGAGGAGAAAGTGCAGGTGGACGAGATCCTGGGGCACGGCGGCTTATTCAAGACCAAAGGCGTCGGGCAGGGCATCCTGGCGGCGGCCATGAACGCGCCGGTAAGTGTTATGGAGACAGCCGGCGAGGGCGGCGCATGGGGGATTGCGCTTCTGGCCTCCTATATGATCAACAAAGGCGCTGACGAGAGTCTGGCGGCGTTCCTTGACAGCAAAGTATTTGCCGGGCAGAAAGGCGAGAAGATGGAGCCGAAGGCGTCCGACGTACAGGGCTTTAATGCGTTTATGAAGCTGTACAGTGCGGGACTTGCGGTCGAGAGAGCGGCGGTCGAAAATATGACATGAAGTTATACTAAGGCTGTAAAGGACACAGCCTAAGTACAACTAAGTCATGTCAGGAAGAATGCAAAAACGCATTCTTCCGGGTTGTGTGAAATGATAATGAAAGGAACTGGGAATATGTTAGAGGAATTAAAGAAATGTGTCTATGAAGCGAATATGCTTCTGCCGAAGTACGGATTGGTTACTTTTACATGGGGCAATGTCAGCGAAATCGACGCGGAGAGCGGAATATTCGCGATCAAGCCCAGCGGTGTGGACTACGATAAACTGACGCCTGACGACATGGTACTGGTGGACCTGGAAGGAAATAGGGTGGAAGGGAAATACAATCCTTCTTCCGATACGGCTACCCATGTGGAATTATATAAGGCTTATCCGGAGATCGGCGGTGTGGTACACACACATTCATCTTATGCGACCAGCTGGGCGCAGGCGGGCAGGAGCATTCCGTGCTACGGAACGACCCACGCGGATTATTTCTACGGAGAGATTCCCTGTTTAAGATGCTTAAACGCGGATGAGATCGCGGATGCCTATGAGAAGAACACAGGACTCCTGATCGTCAGTGAATTTAAGAGAATGGGGAAAGATCCGGCGGCGGTTCCGGCAGTACTCTGTAAGAACCACGGACCTTTCGCCTGGGGCAGGGATGCTCATGAAGCAGTACATAATGCGGTGGTGCTGGAGGAGGTTGCGAAGATGGCTTACCGCGCCGAGACGATCAATGCGCGGATTCAGCCTGCGCCGCAGGAACTGCAGGATAAGCACTATTACAGGAAACACGGTGCAAACGCTTATTACGGGCAGGGAAAGTAAAGATCATGACTTCACAAATTCCGGTTGGCAGATTTGTGTAGATTGTGCTATGATTGAGGACGTATAACAGAAAGTATGGCAAATGGAATATGTGGCAATACAATATTATGAATGCGGAGGTTGGCGATGAATAAATCAGAGTTACAAAGAGCAGCGAATGAAGTCCGTAAAGGGATCATAACCGCAGTGCACGGCGCGAAGGCGGGACATCCGGGCGGCTCATTGTCTGCGGCAGACATTTTTACATATCTTTATTTTGAGGAAATGAATATTGATCCGAAGGACCCGAAGAAGGCGGACAGGGACCGGTTCGTGTTATCTAAGGGACACACGGCTCCGGGATTGTACTCGGCGCTTGCCAACAGAGGGTATTTCCCGGTGGAGGACTTAAAGACACTGCGGCATCTGGGTTCCTATCTGCAGGGACATCCCTGTATGCAGGAGACGCCCGGTGTGGATATGTCTTCCGGTTCTCTGGGACAGGGGATCTCGGCGGCAGTCGGCATGGCGCTGGCGGCGAAGATGGACGGTAAGGATTACAGAACTTATACGCTGCTCGGCGACGGAGAGATCCAGGAAGGGCAGGTATGGGAGGCGGCTATGTTCGCCGGACACCGTAAGCTGGATAATCTGGTAGTGATCGTGGACAATAACGGACTGCAGATCGACGGTAAGATCGACGATGTGTGTTCGCCTTATCCTATTGATAAGAAGTTTGAAGCTTTTAACTTCCATGTGATCAACATTGACGGCAACGACTTCGATCAGATCGATGCGGCGTTTGGAGAGGCCAAGGCAACAAAAGATATGCCCACGGCAATTATCTGTAAGACCGTGAAAGGTAAAGGCGTGTCCTTTATGGAGAATAATGCCGGCTGGCACGGCAAAGCGCCTAATGATGAAGAGTATGAGACGGCAATGGCGGATCTGGAGAAGATCGGTGCAGAATTAGGAGGTGCGAACTAATGGCAGACGTTAAGAAAATTGCTACCCGTGAAAGTTATGGCAATGCACTTGCCGAGTGTGGCGCTGATTTCCCGAATCTGGTCGTTCTGGATGCCGACCTTGCGGGGGCGACGAAGACAGGCGTATTTAAGAAGGCATATCCGGATCGTCATATTGACTGCGGCATTGCGGAATGTAACATGACAGGCATCGCGGCTGGTATGGCGACCTGCGGCAAAGTACCTTTTATCAGTTCCTTCGCGATGTTTGCGGCAGGACGTAACTTCGAACAGGTTCGTAACTCGATCGGATATCCGCATCTGAATGTCAAGATCGGTGCAACCCATGCCGGTATTACGGTGGGAGAGGACGGCGCGACCCACCAGTGTAATGAGGACGTGGCGCTGATGCGGACGATTCCGGGCATGACTGTAATCGTGCCCTCCGATGATGTGGAAGCGAAGGCGGCCGTGCGTGCAGCGATTGCGTTCGAGGGTCCTGTGTATCTGCGTTTCGGCCGTGCGGCGGTGCCGGTGATCAATGAGAGACCGGATTATCAGTTCGAAATCGGCAAAGGTGTGCTGCTGCGCGAGGGCAAGGACGTGACGATCGTGGCGAGCGGTATCACGGTGGCCTCTGCGCTGGAAGCGGCAGACATGCTGGCGGCGGACGGGATCAGTGCGGAAGTGATCAACATTCATACGATCAAGCCTCTGGACGAAGAACTGATACTGGCTTCTGCGAAAAAGACGGGTAAGGTCGTGACGGCGGAGGAACATTCTGTGATCGGTGGTCTTGGCAGTGCGGTATGCGACTGTCTGTCCGCGAAATGTCCGACACAGGTTCTTAAGATCGGCATGCAGGATGTGTTCGGTGAGTCCGGTCCTGCGAATGCGCTGGTGGAGAAGTACGGATTAGACGGTAAGGGAATCTACGGCTCTGTGAAGAATTTCGTTAAATAGAAAGGCATGGACGTATATATGTCTGAGCAAATGAAAAGAAAGAGGATCTTGTCTCCCTCTATACTGGCGGCGGATTTCGCCAGACTGGGAGAGCAGGTTACGGAGGCTGCGAAAGCGGGTGCGGAATATCTGCATATCGATGTGATGGACGGCGTGTTCGTGCCTTCGATATCCTTCGGGATACCTGTCGTGAGATCGCTGCGTAGGATTATGAACAGCATATTTGACGTGCATCTGATGATCGTGGGACCGGAACGCTATGTGAAGGAGTTTGCACAGTGCGGGGCGGACAGCATTACTTTTCATCTGGAAGCAGCTGAGGATGCCGAGGAGCTGATCGATCAGATTCATGCGCTGGGGTGTAGGGCCGGTATGTCGATCAAGCCGCAGACACCTGTGGAAACAGTCAGGAAATATCTGGAGAAACTGGATATGCTTTTGGTGATGACGGTGGAGCCGGGTTTCGGCGGTCAGCAGTATATACCGGAATCCACGGAGCGGATCAGACAGGTCCGGCAGATGGCCGACGAACTCGGGACAGAATTGGATATTCAGGTGGACGGCGGTATCACGCAGGATAATGTGCAGGAGGTCCTTGATGCCGGAGCGAATGTGATTGTGGCGGGCTCTGCGGTCTTTAAGGGAAATATCACGGAGAATATTAAGAGACTGATGGCGCAGTTTTAGACTGTGCCATTTTCTCTGTGGGATGATAAGCCGCTTATAATGTTGCGCATATAGTGTGCGTTAAATATATAACATAGTACAACAAAATAAAGTGTGATATACAATGAAACTACGATATAAATAATCGTATTTTGACACATATATATTTACATTGTGATTGACTTATGGAAATAGATCGTTTATTATTTTAGTAATATGTGAAAAAAGTATAAATTTGTCATATTTGCTTTTAAAAAATGTTAAATTCTGTCGCCATAACTACACGTACCGTTTATTTTCGGGAGCTTTGCGGTCATTTTTTGCTTGATATTCTACGAATAATAAAATAGTATTGAAATAAGAGATTATTTCTTATATCATGACTACAATGCTAATTGTAGATTGTAGAGATTACGGAGGCAGATTATGACACTTGAGAACTTAACAGATTGTGAACAGTTGGTAATGAAGACGGTATGGGATGCCGATGAAGAGCTCAGCCTTATGGAGATCATGCAGAGAGTGAATGATAAATACCATAAGGAATGGAAGCCTCAGACAGTATCTACATTCCTAGCACGCCTTGTAAGGAAAGGATATTTAAGGCATTACCGTCAGGGACGTGTATTCTTCTATCAGATCCTGATTCCGCTTGAGGAGTATAAGGGTCAGTTGACGAACGACTATGTCAACTTCTGGAACCATGACAATGCAGACGAATTCCTCTGCGCGCTGGCACAGGGGAGACCCATACGAAAGGATGAGATCGAAAGGATACAAAAGATGATCGATGGATTGGGTAAATAATTTATTTCTTGCATTGCTGCTGACTGATATCACAGGGATCATATTCTATATGGCGGAGCTGCTATTACGGAAAAGAACCAAACTGGATGCCGGATTTCAGCGTTTCCTGACGATGACGTCGCTGTGCGCGTATCTGGTGCCGCTTGTCTATTTCGTGTTGTACATGGGCAGGTGGTTCAGCACGAAAGGCGCAGAAGATACGATCAATCTGTTCTATAACACACCGCTTACCCGAACGCTAAATGCAGTATGCGGGTATATATGGGTCGCATTGTTTCTTATGCTTCTATCGTACAGAATGGCGAGACTTATCCGATGGAGATGGATCTGCAGAGGCAATATTCCGGTGGAAGATGAGATGGTTTTCAGGGTGCTTCAGGATGTCTGTACTGAACTGGGGATCAGAGAACAGATATCTATTTGTATGAACGACTCCGTGAGTATGCCGTGCATTACCTATGATCACGGATATACCGTGGTTATGCCGTTATGGCAGTATACGGAAGAGGACGCGAGAGTTATTTTCTACCATGAACTATGTCATTTCCGTAACGGGGATCTTTTCTTCAAAACGATTGGCAGTATTGTTACTCTGTTGCATGTCTTTAACCCCGTGGCACATTTTCTGTTCAGACAAATGAAGGTGGACTGCGAAAAGTATTGTGACAGGGTAGCATGTAAAAAGGGCGAAGATATATTTACCGACTCGGGGTATTTCCAGGTTATCCTGGATTTATCCTCCGAGGACGGTAAGTGGGATCGTTATCAGCTGTTTATGCTGGCGGACGGGAAATCTGATTGTGAGAGGAGAGTAGAATATATGTTGGAATATCAGAAGCATGGAGGTTTGAAAAGAAAGACGGCAGTCACGTTAGCCGTGTGTTTTATAGTGGGCAGCAGTACCACGTCACTGGCAGCGGGCAATGGCGTGATGGCGCTCTATGAGGAAGTGGCGGAGCGGTCAAGGGTACGGCATGCGTATACAGTAGATGTATCGGAGGACACTGCGGAGAATGTGGTTATGTGCCGGGCAGGCAGTGATCTGACAGCGGTTATGCAAGAGGAGACGACGGATCAGGCAGCGGCCACTGTGACAACAGAGGTCATGGGGCTGGCGGCGGATGGTATGGAAGATGCAGCGGACAGTGCAGACGAGGCGATTGTGGAGGTACTCTGCAAGAAGTATGATGTCGATCCCGAGGATGTGATCATGGCGGAGGACGATGGCATCGAGCTGCACAGTCCGTTCTATACTACGATATGGAAGATTCCGGCAGGGAAGCTCTATGTATCCACCGGTTTCCGACAGGAAGAGGGGGACTCGGTAACGCTTACAGTGCTTGGTACGCCGGATGATATTGAGTACGAGATGGGGATCAAGGACCCGGACGACGTCATGTGGTATGTGATGGGATCGGATATGACAGCACAGAAGTTTCGAATCGTGATGGACGGCAGACATTATTGCTATGTGATGAACACGGACGAAGAGCGGGAACTGCAGACCGAGGTCACATTGATCAGACATTCGGCGACAGAGGAAGAGACCGAGTAAGAATTTGATAATAGAGGGAACAGACGGCAGCTGATGCGTGATCATACGCGTCGCTGCCGTTTTCATATGCCGCTGTTTTTTGAGCAACGGTTTTGCGATCAGTAATAAATGGGCAGCCTGTTTTTGAAGATAATCAGGAGAGCCTATTATTCGCCGGTATCATAACCATACTTGCCGTATTCCAGTGATAAAGGCCTCTAATACGCTTTCTTTCGGGGGCACAATCGCTATTTAATTAACGCTTCCGGCAAATGCGGCACGTCCGATCCGGTACGCCCTATTTGACCCGCTTGATGGAGTTGCGCAGCATTAGCAACTCATAGTAATCCAGCAGGAGCTGCGTGCTCCGGGGATCCAGTTCCACGAGCGTGTTCATCAGGTCACCGACAGTGTAATCGGCGGAGAGGGGATGATTCAGCGTGTCGATTCCGGCTTTATAGTCTGTTCTCTGCAGGAGATAATCCGTAGAGACATCAAAGAAATCTGCCAGCATGGATAATGTCTGCAGATCGGGAAGGTGGACACATTTCTCATAATTGGAGACGGTTGCCACAGTCACATTCAGATAGGTCGCTACTTCTTTTTGTAATATCCCTCGTTCTTTGCGTAATTTTGCCAATAATTTACCAAGTTCCATATTGTTCTCCGATACATAAACTGTGTTTGTGTATGTAGTTATCTGACAGTATATTGCGTTGCGGTTCACCGGGTGCATCTCCCTATGATTCTAGGACAATTTCACGATAAAAGGAACGGGATTAAACAATACAAATAAAATTATGCTTGTCGCATAAGAATATTTAACGACATGTTAATTATTCAATATGGTGTGTTTACTTGAAAAAATAAATCAGGCGGATATTACTTGAAAAGGCGCTCTGCAAGGAGTAAGATGAATGCAGATTTATTTGTATCGCAGGAAGTTAGTCCGATAGATTATTTTTCATAAGAGAGGGTGACGGGATGGCAATTTTATGTAATCAGGCGGGGTATCTGCCACAGTGCAGGAAAACGGCGGTATTGACTGCGGGAGAACACTTTTCGGTCATAAGGATGGAGGCCGGGGCGGACAGTGCTGCGCGGGAGGGCGCCGGTGCGCAGCCACAGACTGTTATGGAAGGAACGGCGCAGGATGCCGGAACAGATGCCGCATCGGGAGATCATGTGCGCGTGGCGGACTTCAGCGCGCTAACGCAGGAAGGCACCTATTATGTACAGAATGAACTGGGAGAGAGGTCTCACTGCTTCCGGATCGGACAGGATGTGTATCTGGCGCTCCAGAAGGACTTGACGAAGGCACTGTATTACCAGCGCTGCGGCTGCGCGCTGCAGGAGGCACATGCGGGCGTATACACACACCCGGAATGTCACATGCAGACGGCGGTGCTCTGGACCGACCGCAATGCCGAGAAAGAAGTGCGGGGCGGCTGGCACGATGCGGGTGATTACGGCAGATATATTTCGCCGGCAGCGGTTGCGGTGGGGCATCTGCTCTATGCGTATCTGCTGTTCCCGGAAAGCTTTGGAGACAGCCTGAACATACCGGAGTCCGGCAACGGTATGCCGGATGCCCTGAACGAGTGCCGCTACGAACTGGAGTGGATGCTCAAGATGCAGGATGAGGAAGGCGGCGCCTATCATAAGCTGACGTCGGAGCGCCACGCGGATTTCATCATGCCTGAGGAGGATCATGCACAGTTTTATCTGTTTCCGGTTTCCTCTATGGCAACTGCGGACTATGCCGCTTCCATGGCGCTTGCCTCCAGAGTGTACCGGGCATATGACAGCGGCTTTGCGGACAGACTGTACGAGGCGGCTGTGAAGGCATACGGGTGGCTGGACTGCCATCCGGAATATGTGGGATTCCGGAATCCGGATAGCTGCAACACGGGGGAATATGACGATGTCTGCGATCTGGACGAGAGACTGTGGGCGGCGGCGGAAATGCTTGTCACGACAGGAGAGCAGAAGTATCAGGAGCAGGTGGACAGGCTGCTGCGGGGAGAACTTACGAAGACCGATTTTGGCTGGACGGATGTGTCCGGTTTCGCCGCATTGGCAATTCTGACGGATGAGTCGCATAAAGCATCTGCTGAGAGCGAGGCGGTTTTGAAGGAGGCAGTGCTTGCGGAGGCAGACCGGCTGGCGGCAGTAGCGGCGCAGTCCGGCTATGGTGTGGCGATGGAACCGGAGGATTATATCTGGGGCAGTAATATGGTAGTACTGAACCGGGGTATACTGCTGGTGCTTGCGGCGCTTCTTGCCGGGCAGGAAGACAGGAGGCGGGTGTACGAACAAACCGCGCTGGCGCAGATGGATTATCTGCTCGGCATGAATGCGGTGGATTACAGTTATGTGACAGGGTACGGCGAGCACGCATACCGGCATCCGCACAATCGTCCTACAGAGTGTGACGGCATAGAACTGCCGATGCCCGGCTGGGTCAGCGGCGGTCCTTTTAAGACGCCGTGTGATGAGGTCGGCCGGGAACAGATCCCGGAGGGAACGCCGCCGATGAAATGCTATCTGGATCATGCGGCATGCTATTCTCTGAATGAGATTACGATCTACTGGAATACGCCGGCGATTTTTGTGACGGCATATATTAACGCTAGGATGCGTGCGACAAGGAACTGAGGGGCGGAACGGAGATGAAGAAATTAGGAAGAAACGATTCCTGCTGGTGCGGCAGCGGCAGAAAATACAAGGCGTGCCATATGGCCATGGATGAAAAGATCGAGCATTACGCGCTGCAGGGACATATCGTGCCGGACCATGATATCATAAAGACACCGGAGCAGATCGAGGGTATCAGACAGAGCAGCAGACTGAATATTGCCATTCTGGATGAGATTGAGAGGCAGATCCATATCGGCATGAGCACGGAAGAGATCGATCGTCTGGTGTACGATATGACAAAGGAGATGGGCGGCATACCGGCGACTTTAGGATATGAGGGGTTTCCCAAGAGCGTGTGCACGTCCATCAACGAGGTGGTATGTCACGGGATACCGTGCGAGGAACGACTTCTGAAGGACGGAGATATCGTCAATGTGGATGTGTCTACGATCTATCAGGGATATTTTTCCGATTCCTCCCGCATGTTCATGCTGGGCGATGTAGCGCCGGAGACACAGAAGCTGGTGCGCGTGGCGAGAGAATGCATCGATGTCGGACTTGCGCAGGTGAAGCCGTGGAACTTTCTCGGTGATATGGCACAGGCGATCAACGATCACGCTAAGAAGAACGGATACTCCATTGTGCGGGAGATCGGCGGCCACGGCGTGGGACTGGAGTTCCATGAAGAACCTTTTGTCAGCTATGTGACACCTAAGGGGACCGAGATGCTGATGGTGCCGGGTATGGTGTTTACCATAGAACCGATGGTGAATATGGGGCGTGCGGACATTTACATCGATGATGATGACGGCTGGACGGTTTATACCGATGACGGGAAGCCGTCGGCACAGTGGGAGGTAACGCTGGCGGTGACGGAAGACGGCTATGAGATTCTGACGTATTAGAAGGTGTCCGCCGGTGGTTTGTGAGCCGGCTGGGCAGACCGGCTGCCGGGCCGTATGCTTTTACAAAAGAAACAGGGAACGATATTTCGTTTGTAGGGTAAAAAGTCAACGCACATCAGACTTGAGAGAGTGCGCTGACTTTTTTATATCTGAAATTTTGTGCAACATTCCGATATTGTAATTCAAAATAGAGTCTGATATCTTATTAGTACAATCTTTGGATACATCTTTAAGTATACTTTATTCCGTGTATCGTACGGCACGGTTCTATGGCGGATCGCCACGGATTTCCAAATTTTGAAGCGGCATATGATGGCTGGATACAACCGTATTAAAGAGGAAAGGAAGGTATTTTATGAAAGAATTTATGACGAAAGTGTCAGATTATTGGAATGAAAGGAGAAACGACCCCGAAAGGCAGGAGGATCATCTTGCGGCTGTGATCGTGGGCGTGGCGGCGGTGATTGTCATCGTACTGCTGCTTCTGCTCCTGTGGGGACATACTGCAGAAGAGCGCAAACGCAAAGAGGCTGAGCAGGCAGCGCGGCTGACTGAGAAAGCGGAACTGGTGCAGACGACACATGAAGAGGAGGCTGTCGAATATATGGCGCCTAATGACGGGCAGGAGGAGCTGAGACAGGAGTATCTTAAGAGCATAGAGTATCTGAATACCAAGATCGAGGAACTCTACAATACCATGACGCAGGTGGAAGAGACTCTGCAGCAGACGATCGAACAATATCAGCAGGAGGACAGCGCACTTCGGGAGCGTGTGGATACGCTTTACACGGAGGTTTCCGGGGTGATAGAGAGGCTGAAGGAGACACAGACGAAGCTGTATGATCTGACTGATCTCGTTCAGGTTATGAACCGGGAGACGATTCCCATGATTCAGAAACAACTGTTAGAAATCCGTACCGATATGGACCGTGTACATACGGATATATCGGGTCTGTATGCCAGGATTGCGGCGCTGGAACAGGAAGATGCCAGACTCTGGGCAAGCATAGGCGCCATGGAAAAGACATTAGAAAAAGCGATTAACCAGAACATCACGGAGGTGAATAATCAGTTTGATGTGATGCTGGATCAGCTGGACGTACTGGTGAACCAGCTAAAGACAGTGGAGAACAGGATCGGAAAGCTGACGGTGGAGACACTGCGGTACCGGTATGATGCGCAGGAGAATACGCTCTATCTGGAACCGTACAGTGAGTAGGAAGGCAATGAAAAGGGAGGACTTATTACTATGAAGAAACTATACAGAAATAAGAAAACAGTTATCGGCCTGTGCGCCGGAATGGTCTGCGCCGGACTCCTGCTTGCGGGCAATACGGTTTTGGCGCAAGGAGATGCCGGACATTTTCACAGCAGAGGAAGTATACGTTATCGGGATACGGGCGGACAGGAAATTATTCTGGATGCCGGAGACTTTGACATGCTTTTTCAATATGCCGCTGAGGGCAAAGCGGGATTGTCCGAAGCACTTGGCGGCGTGGGAACGAAGCTGATCAGAAATGGGGAAGAATATGGATATACAAGAAATCCCGGACAGGAAGCGGCAATCGGAAGGGTGCAGAAGGCGGATGAGATGCGTGCGATCGGGTATGATCTGCTGATTCGTGCGCTGACCGATTCCCAGACACTTCCGGCAGGATATGAGGAGGCGTACACGCTGGCAGACTCCGATAATCTGACGCTTGGCAGATCTGCGTGGGCGGACGGCAGCCTGCTGCGCGGGAATAATCATGACCTGATTGAGCATTATATCAGAGGCTGGATAGAGGGAAACGGATGCACGGATTATGAAGCAGTATACGATGAGGAAGGAAGGTGGATCGGATATCGTGAGAAATCATAACGGAAAAGGACACTATATACGCAACAGAATTTTTTTCCTTCTGGCAGTAACGGCGGCGGGCTGGATAGGAACAGGCGGGGCGGCAGCGCTGGCGGCGCAGGGCGGGACCGTAGGATGCATACACAGTACGGGAAGGGTGCAGTGCGGACAGGCGGTTTTTGACAGCGCTGATCTGAGAACGGTCTGTACGCACATAGATGAACAGAAGCGTGCAGCGGCGGAGGCGCTGATCCGGCTCGGCACAAGGTTCCGGCAGCAGCCGGAGGGATATGTTTATGACCGGAATCCCGATGTCTGTCAGGAGGAAATTGATATGGGACAGTTTGAATGGGCAATGCTTGTGCGCGCGGCGGCAGAGTCCCAGACGGTTCCGACCGGTCTGCCGGTGCTGAATCCGGAAGCGGTCATGCATATAGAGGGAGTGGAAGAACGTACGGAACATTATGAGACGGCGATAGAGGATAATATATCGCGCGGGAAGGCGGCCTGGGCGGATGGCAGACTTCTGCTCGGCAACGGTGCGGACAATGACAGGGCGTACCGCAAAGGAACGGAAGACGGCAGCAACGGCGATGTGCCGGAAAATTTCTATCCGATATTTGCGGCGGATGAGTCGTCTGTGGAAGTCAGACATGTACATGTGGGAAAGCCGGAGAACAGGGACGGCATCTCAGGTTGCTATAAGAATTCTCATATTATCAGAGAGACGGTTAGCATTTGCGGTGCGCAGCTGGTGAAAACCGATCCTGCATGGTATCCCAATCCGGAGGAGCCGGATGGCGGATCGTGGCACGGAGGAGAATATACCTGTTCGTATCACGGCGGAATATATCATGCGCCCGGAACTTGTACTTATCAGGACAGGCAGCCGGTTACGGTGTGGAAGCATGAAGTGGTCTGCGGATTTGAAGACTGCCTTTATGCCGTGCTGACAGTCCGGGGAACAGACACGGATTACTACGATCGTGCAATCGTGCTGACAGCGACGCTTGAGGAAGGCGAAGGGTATGGTAATCTGTCATGGCAGGAGGGCGACAGGTTTGTGTGGACGGATGCCGGAGGCAGTGTAGTCGGAACCGGGCCTGAATATACTGCACGTGAGGCCGGTGCCTATCGCTGCCATCTCAACATTGCGAATGCGGACGCCGATCAAAGCGAGGTCAGCGTTACTGTCAGGAAAACAGGATTAGTCGTGCGTGGTAATTGACGAGCAATTCCTTTTGTGTTAGGCTTACGATAAAAGTTATTTTTGCAGGAACATATTTTATTTCATAGGAAAGTGCGTCCTATGAAATAAAAGGGATGCGCAGCTTCGCACGCGGAACAAAAGCTGCGCTTGCCAGAGAAGTTGGACGCGGGAGTGTGCGAAGCGCACTTTTGTTCTGCATGATAGAGGCATTATATGTGAGAAAGGAGCTTGTCATGAGCAAAGGGAAATATTATATCACAACGGCGATCGTCTACACATCCGGTACGCCGCATATCGGAAATAGTTACGAGATCGTGCTGGCGGACAGTATTGCACGTTTTAAGAGAAAGGACGGTTATGATGTTTTCTTCCAGACAGGAACTGACGAGCACGGACAGAAGATTGAACTGAAAGCGCAGGAGGCCGGCGTAACGCCGAAACAATTTGTAGATAATGTGGCGGGTGAGATATGCAGAATCTGTGATGCGCTGAATACTTCTTATGATAAATTTATTCGTACTACGGACGGGTATCATGAAAAGCAGGTACAGAAGATTTTTAAGAAACTTTATGAGCAGGGGGATATTTATAAGGGCTCCTATGAGGGCCTTTACTGCACCCCGTGCGAGTCTTTCTGGACGGAGTCGCAGCTTGTGGACGGGAAGTGTCCCGACTGTGGCAGAGAAGTTAAGCCGGCGAAGGAAGAAGCATATTTCTTTAAGATGAGCAAGTATGCAGACAAATTGATCGAACACATTAATACCCACCCGGAGTTTATTCAGCCTGTGTCACGCAAGAACGAGATGATGAATAATTTTCTCCTGCCGGGGCTGCAGGATCTGTGTGTGTCCAGAACATCTTTTAAGTGGGGTGTTCCTGTAGACTTTGACAGCAAGCATGTGGTCTATGTGTGGCTGGACGCGCTGACCAACTATATTACAGGAATCGGATATGACGCGGAGGGGGCAAGCACCGACCAGTATAAAACGTTGTGGCCGGCGGATCTGCACCTGATCGGTAAGGATATTATCCGTTTTCATACGATCTACTGGCCGATATTCCTGATGGCGCTGGGAGAGCCGCTGCCGAAGCAGATATTCGGACATCCATGGCTTCTGCAGGGTGACGGTAAGATGAGTAAATCCAAGGGAAATGTGATCTATGCCGATGATCTGATTGATTTCTTCGGGGTGGATGCGGTGCGCTATTTCGTGCTGCATGAGATGCCTTTTGAGAATGACGGAATGATCACATGGGATCTGATGGTGGAGCGCATGAACTCCGATCTGGCCAACACGCTGGGTAATCTGGTGAACAGGACGATTTCCATGAGCAATAAGTATTTCGGCGGTGTGGCGGAGAATAAGCGGATCGGCGTGGAGGCCGGTGCGGAAGATGTGGATGCGGATCTGTTTGGTGTGGTGACGGATACCTATAATAAGGTGTCAAAAAAGATGGACGATCTGCGGGTGGCAGACGCGATCACGGAGATTTTTGCGCTGTTTAAGCGCTGCAACAAGTATATTGACGAGACGATGCCGTGGGCATTGGCGAAGGAGGAGTCGAAGCAGGACAGACTGGCAACCGTACTGTATAATCTGCTCAACGGGATTCTGGTGGGCGCATCGCTGCTGGAGCCATATATGCCTGAGACAGCAGAGAAGATTGCGGCGCAGATTCAGGCGGATCTGGTTGATTTCGCGGTTCTGGAAGCGTGCGCGAAGAACCAGGATACTGCGAGGGCGGCATCTTTATACCCTTCCGGGAATAAAGTGACGGATACACCGCAGATTCTCTTTGCGAGACAGGATTTAAAAGAGATCACGGAGAAAGTGGAGGCCATGTTTGCCGCACGCAAAGCGGCATCAGGCGGGACAGCGGCTACAGAAGAGACAACGGCAGGAGAGATGCCTGCAGATGTGATTGATATAGATGCAAAAGAAACGATCACCTATGACGTTTTTGACCGGTGCCAGTTCCAGGTGGGTGAAATTATAGAGTGTAAGGAAGTGCCGAAGTCTAAGAAACTGCTTTGCTCCAAAGTGCGCATCGGCTCAGAGGTGAAACAGATATTATCCGGTATCAAGCAGCACTACAGCGCGGAGGAGATGGTCGGCAAGAAGGTTATGGTGCTGGTCAATCTGCAGCCTAGAGAGATTGCCGGAATGATGTCCGAAGGAATGCTACTGTGCGCGGAGGATGCGGAAGGCGGACTTGCGCTGATGGTGCCGGAGCGCACTATGCCGGCGGGAGCGGAGATCTGCTGACGGGAGCGGACAGTTCGGACCGGAGATGGGCAGCGCAGAGCGTCTGGAGATGACCGGGTGCTGTGAAGAGCTTTTTGGGCAGGAAGGGATAAATGCATGATACAGAAAGAAGAGTTTTACTTTGATTCCAGAGACGGTGAACACAGGATACATGCGATCAGATGGATTCCGGAGGTGGAGCGGCCGGTATGTATTATGCAGATCGTCCACGGGATGTCCGAACATATAGACAGATACCATGAATTTGCAGAATACATGGCGAATAGAGGGATTCTGGTAGTAGGTGATGATCACCTCGGGCATGGCAAATCTGTGAAGCCGGGAGAGCCGTACGGCTATTTCTGCAAGGAGGATGCGCCTACGGTTCTCGTGCGGGACGAACACAGACTTAAGAAAATAACACAGGAACAGTATGCGGGGGTGCCTTATATTATTCTGGGGCACAGTATGGGTTCCTTTATCACGCGTAACTACCTTCTGCGATACGGTACGGGAATCGACGGGGCGATTATTGTAGGAACGGGCATGCAGTCAAAGCCATTGCTGCTCTGTGCGCGTATTCTGGCGGGAATCGACGGCGCGCTGTTTGGCGCGGATCACGTGAGTAAAATCGTGGATAAAGCAGCATTTGGCGTATATAATAAAAAAATTGCTTCACCGGAGACGTCATATGACTGGCTGTCCAGAAATAAAGACAATGTGCGCAGATACATTGACGATCCGATGTGCGGTTTCATATTTACGGCTAACGGTTTTCAGACACTGTTCCGATTGATCCGTAATCTTCATGATGAGGATAAATTAAAGCAGATGCCGCATAGTCTGCCGGTTTTCTTTCTGGCAGGTGAGGACGATCCGGTGGGCGATTACGGTAAAAGTGTGGAGAAAGTATACAGGTCGTTTCAGGAACTGGGAATGGAAAACGTGCAGATGAAGTTGTATCCGCAGGACAGACATGAGATTCTGAATGAGACAGACCGTGAGGACATCTATGCGGATATTTATCGCTGGGTTCTGCAGAGAATCTGAGCGGAATACGAACGGAGCGCGCTATGAGGAGACATGGATGGATCAGAAGACTGGGCACACTGCTTTTATTATGTATAGTCTGCACCGCAGTTATGACGGTTCTGGCATTTGGCAGCAGAAGCAGGGGGACAGCCGGGGATGAGGGTGAGGAAACGATCATCGGATGGATGATCGACATGGTCGTCTCGGGAGAGGTGGATCTGTCGGATGAGGAGGAAATCAGAAGCGCTATCAGTGAAGGCGAAGCGCAATGCGGAATTACACTGACGCAGCAGAATCGTGACCGTATAACCGGTTTTATGACAACGCTGGATTCTATTGAGACAGGCGCTGAGGGTTTCATGGATCAGGCATGGCAGATGTACCGGAAGTACAGCGGTGAGATCGTAGAGGAAGCGAACGAGACGATTAATAAAGCGGTAGAGGGCGCGGTGGAGAGTGCGGCGCAAAATTTTTTTGAGAGTATTACACAGTCAATACAGGATTTTTTTCGAAATCTGACGATTTCATAAATGTTTTTGCCTGCTTTGACCATACTATAGTTAATATGGAAGAGGAGGCGATTCGCATGAAAATAGCTTTTTTTAGTACTAAACCCTATGACAAGATCTGGTTTGAGCCGATGGGAAAAGAGTATGGCTTTGAAATCAGATTCTATGAAGTCCCTTTTCAGGAGGAGACGATCACGCTGGCGCGGGGATACGATGCTGTCTGTATTTTTGTCAATGATTATGTAAATGAACAGATGATACAGCAGCTGTATGAGATGAAGGTCAAAGCGATTCTGCTGCGCAGCGCAGGATTCAATCATGTGGATGTGAAAGCGGCGGAAGATAAGATCGTGATCCTGCGCGTGCCCAGCTATTCGCCGGAAGCGGTGGCTGAGTTTGCCATGGGTATGATCCTGACGGTGAACCGTTACACGCATAAGGCTTATAACAGAACGAGAGAATTTAATATGAGTCTGAATGGACTGATGGGGGTGGATCTGTACCAGAAGACGGCGGGGATCATCGGTACGGGTAAGATCGGTCAGGCGATGATCCGGATCTGCAACGGTTTCGGGATGCACGTGCTGGCATATGATGTGTATCCGAATCCAAAACTGGACGTAGAGTATGTATCTCTGGAGGAATTAATGTCAAGTGCTGATCTCATCTCGCTGCACTGTCCGCTCACATCGGAGACGAAACACATTGTTAACCGGAAGACGATCGAGCGCATGAAACAGGGCGTGTATCTGGTGAATACGTCGAGAGGTGCGCTGATTGATACAGACGCTTTGATCGATGGACTGGTGGCAGGCAAGTTCGGCGGTGTAGGACTGGATGTTTATGAGGAGGAAGAGGGAATCTTCTATGAGGATAAGTCAGGAGAGATTATGCGGGACGAGAATCTGGCCAGACTGATGACTTTTCCGAATGTACTGATTACTTCGCACATGGGATTTTTTACGAAAGAGGCGATGCAGTCAATTGCACGTGTGACGCTTGAGAATGCATATGCGCTGGAAAACGGTCTCCCGCTGGTGAACAGAGTGGGCGCCGAGGCGGTGAAGTAGCAGCGGGTAAATGCAAAGTCCCGGGCTGCATAGTTGCGCAGGCGGTTCCTTTTCTTGTCTGGCAGTTCTTGAATATTGTCTTAAGATACGTTAAAATGAAAATGATAATATAAAGGAGCTGTGACAGCGTTGGAGACAGCATATCAGATCAGAAGTGCATATCGAGGTGAGTGGCAGGACGCTATGGCTCTGGCGTGGAAAACATTTCTGCGCTTTGAGGCAGACGTCTATTCGCCGCAGGGCGTAAAGAATTTTGAGAATTTTATTACGGATTCGACATTGCACCGTATGTTTGTCATGGGAGTGTATCAGATGTTCGTAGCCGTAAAGGGCAGTGAGATCGTAGGAATGATTACGCTTCGAGAGTTGTCGCACATTTCGCTGCTGTTTGTGGATGAAGCATATCACAGACAGGGGATCGGACGCGGGCTGATCGGGTATCTGGCTGACTATCTGCGGACGGAGGTGGGAGCCTGGCGCATGACGGTCAACTCGTCGCCTTATGGGGTCGGGTTCTATCATAAGATGGGGTTTCGGGACATTCGTCCCGAGGAGATGAAAGACGGCATTATCTACACACCGATGGAATTTATTTTGTAAGACGTGAGGTTTTGTATGGAGTATATTAAGAGTAAAGATATATTTCTGCTGATGCGTGATGTATTAAAATTTATTCACCCAAGACTCATGGAGCACGGCTCCAGAGTGGCGTACATAGTATACATGATGTTGAAGGATGGGGGAAAGTACGAGGAATTTGAACTTGCGGATATTGTTATGACTGCCGCACTGCACGATATCGGTGCTTATAAGACGGAACAGGGCAGGATCAATGACATGCTGCGCTATGAAACCAGAGACAGCATGGCGCACTGTATCTACGGATATCTGTTTTTTAAATATCTGTCTCCCGTACCGAAGCTTGCAAAGGTGATCATGTACCATCACATGGACTATGAGCAGCTTCAAAAAGTGGATTATGAGTTTAAAGAGATTGCCGCGTATGTCAACATTGCGGAAAAGATGGATATTTATTATAGTTCCATGGGAAGCCAGTTTGACATGTATATGTTCCAGAAGCAGGCGGGTACAAAGATGTCCTCGGAAGGACTGCATCACTTTTATCAATGTCAGGAGAAGTACGGGATTTTCGAGAAGATCAGCAGCGGAGAATACAAGAAGGAACTGGATGATATCGTTGAATATATGATTTTTTCCAATGAAGACAAGAAGAAATTCTTAGAGATGCTGATGTACTGTCTCGGATTCAGAAGTAAGAGCATGGTAGTGGACAATATTACTACGGTCTGTATCTGCGATGACATAGCGGAGGAGATGATGCTTCCGCCGGTTGAGCGGGAGATACTCTATTATGCCACGCTGGTTCATGACATCGGTATGCTTGCGATTCCGCGGGAGATTCTGGAGGCACCCCGCAAGCTGGAGAAAGAGGAAATGCGACAGGTCAGAACGCACGTGGAAGTTGCGGGCAAGGCACTGGGTAACAGGATGAAGAACGAAGTTGTCAGTATTGCGCTGGCACATCATGAGCGGGGGGACGGCAGCGGTTATCCGCTCCGGCTGAAAGACCTTCAGATGAACCTGCCTCAGAAAATTCTGCAGGTGGCGGACGTCGTTACGGCACTTGTAAACAAGCGGGGATACCGAAAGGATCTGTCTAAGGAAGAGGTAATCAGCATTTTGAGCGAGGAGGCGGCCAAGAACCGGCTGAAAAGGCAGGCAGTCGTTACTTTTGTGAAGTCTTATGACCAGACAATGAGGACTGTCAGGGAAAAAACCGCCGAGATTCTTAGAATGTATGAGACGCTGAACCTGCAATATGAACTGATTAGCAAGAAGTATAAAATATGATTTTATGCGCTTGATGAAAATTTGTGAATATTTTTTGCAAATTATGTAGCTTTTTTGTATGCTTTTGTAATATAATAGAACATGTATATAGGAGTGAGACTGTAATGGGAAAGTTTTTTGATCTTGACAGTCCTGTCATGCGATTCCTAAATCGGCTGGCAGATCTGCTGATCCTGAACATACTGATGATCATCTGTTGCATACCGGTCATTACGGCGGGAGCTGCGTTTACGGCAATGCATTATGTGATACTAAAGATGGTCAGAGGCGAGGAAGGATATTTGATCAAAGGATTTTTTAAGTCGTTTGCTCGGAACTTTAAACAGGCTACGCTGATCTGGCTTATGATGCTTTTGGTAATAGCGGTATATGTCGGAGATTCGCTGATTTTCAGTTATTCCGGAATTACGTTTCCGAAACCGCTGGTGATCGCGGTGGTGGCTGTGGGAGCGATTCTGTTCATGATATCGGTTTATGTGTTTCCGCTGCTTGCCAGATTCGACAACACGATCAGGAATACGATCAAAAATGCGGCGCTTCTGGCATTTGCCAATTTACCGAAGACTCTGCTGATGGCGTTATTTTATGTTTTGCCTTTCATCATAGGGTATTTTTCGACATATTCCTATATATTTATTTTCATGTTCGGTATTTCACTTCCCGCTTATGGCGCGGCGTGGTTGTACAGCAATATTTTTAAGAAGTTCGAACCTGAGCCGGAGCAGGCTTCGGATATGGATTTTACGGTAAATGTAGAATGGGGAGAAGAGGAAAGTAATGGAAAGTCAGAATAGGTCAGCAATAGCTTCGTGGGTTGTTCCGTCAGCATTTTTGATGATTGTTGTTATCGTTATGCTTTTTAACTTTACGACAAAGAGCAGCGCGGAAGCAGCGGATGCAGTATCGAGAAATTTAATCAAATCAGCGCAGAGTTACGGGGAAAATTTTACGCATGAGATAGAGACGCTTGCTAAAGTTGCCCGTCCTGTCAAGATTCTTTTAGAACAGGAGGATGCGTGGGATGTGGATCGCGCCGCGAATATGGCGCAGATTTTAGCTTTATGTACGGAATCCAGCAGGATCATTCTCTGTGATAACGAGGGAAACGGAATCGATCAGACAGGTGTGGAGGTCTCGATCGGAGACGAAGTATACTTTGAGAATGTGCTGCAGAGTGACGGTATATCCTACATGTATTATGAAGATCAGGAAGCGGATAGCCTGACACATGCGCAGATCGTGGTAGTAGAGCGGATTACAAGAGAAGGCGACACAAGCTATCTGCTGTTGTTCTATCCTATGGAGAAGTTTGCAAATCTGATGTCGAAGTCGGATTTTGATTCCAGTTCTTTCCTGACAGTTGTGGATGCGGAAGGCAGGATTCTGGGAGTAGCAGGCGCCAAAAACAGTAAACTGGTGCAGAACGATAATATTCTGGAGACGATCAAACCGGAGAATGCCGATGCATCGCGTACAATCAGAAATCGTCTGGACAACGGGTCGCGTGGAACGACCGCTGTGACAGTTGGCGGAGAAAGCTGTATGTTAGCGTATGTGCCGCTCGGTGTAAACCAGTGGGAAGTGATTCTGGGTGTCAGCCAGAATTATGTGGATAAACAGGTCGGACTGCAGTGGAAGAATACAAAGGATATGCTGCTGTACCTGGTGATTGCGATCTTTGTATTCATCTGTATGGTTGTGATAATCAATATTATTGGTAAGATCCGCAATAATAACAAGAAGAAAGAGTTAGAGGATAAGGCGGATACGGATCTGCTCACCGGTTTGACAAATAAGCTGGCTACCGAGCGTAAGATCAAAGAATTTATGGCGCAGAATCCGAATTCCCAGTCCATGATGTTTATGGTGGATATTGATAACTTTAAGAAGATCAATGATACGATGGGGCATGCGTTCGGCGATGAAGTATTGCGCTCACTGGGACAGCAGATCGGAGCACTTTTCCGGGCGACGGATATTATCGGACGTGTCGGCGGTGATGAATTTATGATTTTCCTGAAAGGAGTAAACGACCCCGATTCTGTGCGTAAGGAAGCCAAGAAGGTTGAACATTTCTTCCATAACTTCCAGGCGGGCGAGTATGTAAAATATGCGGCTACAGCAAGTATCGGTGTTGCAGTCTTCCCGCAGGAGGGTGCTGACTTTGAGACGCTGTATAAGGCGGCAGACCAAGGCGTTTACAAGGCCAAAAAGCGTGGTAAGAATCAGCTGGCTTTCTATCGCGAAGAGTGGATGGAGCCTAAGAGCGAGCAGAATTAAGAGATATAATACAGGGTATTTTAGAAGACGGCAGACAATCTGCCGTCTTCTTTGGCTATACAGGAAACTGATCCTTATGAAATTTGTACTGTTAAAACCTACTTGACAATATACTATACAGGGGTATACTATATTAATACAAAGGGTAAGCTGTAATGTAATAGGAACTTGCGAGGAGGGAAAACTATGGATAAGACGGAGAATATATGCGCGTGCTGTCAGCACAAGAACACGCCGCGCGATGTGAAGGAGCAGAAACAGCTGCAGAATCGTATTAATCGTATTATCGGACAGCTTAACGGAATCAAGAATATGATTGATGATAACAGGTACTGTGGGGATATTCTGATTCAGATCGGAGCAGTGGAAAGTGCGCTCCAGAGTCTGGGATATGTCATTCTGGAAGATCATATGCAGACATGTGTGGTGGAAGAGATCGGGAAGGGCAATACGCAGATCATGGCGGAAGCCGTGGAGCTGATGAAAAAGTTGAAGTAGGAAAGGTAATGACAAAACATGAAGACGGATAAATTTCAAGTGTCCGGCATGACCTGCGCAGCATGCAGTGCGCATGTGGAGAAGGCGGCAGCAAGTGTGCCGGGTGTCAACGAGGTCAGTGTCAACCTGCTGATGAACAGTATGGTGGTGAAATACGATGAACCGGCGACGGCAGAAGACATCTGTGCTGCAGTAACATCAGCCGGGTACGGCGCTTCTTTGGCGGCCGGAAGAACGAATACACAGGCCGGCAGTATGGCGGCGGACAGGACAGCGCTGGAGGATCGGGAAACACCCGGAATACGGCGGCGCCTGATTGCTTCATTATGCCTTTTGCTGCCGCTTATGTACGTGTCCATGGGGCATTTGATGTGGGGGTGGCCGGCTCCGGCTGTATTTGCCGCCGACCCGTGGGCGATTGCGCTCTACCAACTGTTACTGACCGGCCTGGTTATGGTGATCAACCAGAAGTTTTTCATCAGCGGCTTTCAGGGACTGCTGCACAGAGCTCCTAATATGGATACACTGGTGGCGCTGGGGAGTGGTGCGGCGTTTGTATACAGCACGGCGGTCATGTTCCGCATGGGTTCTTATGCGGGCGACCGGGAGATGGCGCTGCATTGTCTCCACGACATGTATTTTGAGTCCGCGGCAATGATCCTGACATTGATCACTGTCGGGAAGATGCTGGAGGCATACAGTAAGGGCAAAACAACGAATGCCATCAAGAGCCTGATGGATCTGGCGCCTAAGACAGCGCATGTGATACGGGACGGCGTGGAGGTGACCGTTCCGGCCCAGGAGGTTATGGAGGGTGAGACATTTATTGTCAGGCCGGGCGAAAGCCTTCCGGTGGATGGTGAGGTACTGGAAGGTGAAAGCGCGGTAGACGAGTCAGCGCTGACAGGTGAAAGCCTTCCGGTGGATAAACATGCGGGTGCGCGGGTGAGCGCTGCGACGATCAATCAAAACGGTGCGTTGACCTGCAGGGCACTGCGGGTAGGTAAAGATACCACGTTGCAGCAGATCATAGATATGGTTGAAAATGCAGTGGCAACCAAAGCGCCCATTGCCCAGATTGCAGACAGAGTTTCGGGGATATTTGTACCAGTGGTGATCGCGCTGGCTGTCATAACGGGTATGGTCTGGCTGGCAACGGGTGCAGGATTCGGGAAAGCACTGTCCTATGCCATCAGCGTGCTGGTCATCAGCTGCCCGTGCTCTCTGGGGCTTGCTACTCCGGTGGCAATCATGGTCGGTAACGGTATGGGCGCGAGACATGGTATATTATTTAAAAATGCAACGGCACTGGAACACGCAGGCAGAACGGATTTCGTTGTGCTGGATAAGACAGGCACGGTTACAGAGGGGAAACCGAAGGTCACGGATGTGCATCCGGCAGAGGGCGTATCTGAGCAGGAACTCCTGCAGACCGCCGCGGCGTTAGAAGCCAAGAGCGAGCATCCGCTCGCGAAAGCAATTTGTGAATACGCCGGAGAACAAAGGATTTCCATTATGCCGGTTGAGAGTTTCCGTGCACTGCCGGGATGGGGCGTGGAAGGCAGGCTTGCAGGGAAAGAAGCAATCGGCGGGAAGGCAGCACTCATTTCCGAGCGGAAGCTGCTTACGGAGTCTATGCGCATCGCAGGAGAGCGCATGGCGGAAGAAGGGAAGACGCCGCTTTATTTTACGGCAGACGGAAGGCTGCTTGGCATGATTGCCGTCGCCGATGTCGTCAAGCAGGACAGCAGACAGGCGGTCCGTGAATTGCGGAACATGGGAATACAGGTAATCATGCTGACCGGCGATAACAGGCGGACAGCGCAGGCGATCGGACGACAGGTAGGACTCACGGCAATTGTCTCGGATGTTTTACCGAATGATAAGGAGGCTGTAGTCAGGAAACTGTCGGAGTACGGACGCGTGGCTATGGTCGGGGACGGTATTAATGATGCGCCGGCGCTCACCAGGGCAGATGTTGGAATTGCTATAGGCGCCGGTGCGGATGTGGCGCTGGATGCTGCGGATATTGTGCTGATGAAATCGAAACTGACTGATGTTTCTGCTGCGATCCGGCTTTCCAGACAGGTACTTAAGAATATTCATGAGAATCTGTTCTGGGCGTTCTTCTATAATTGCGTCGGAATACCGCTGGCGGCAGGTATTCTTGTACCGGTGGCGGGACTGAGTCTGAATCCGATGTTTGCTGCTGCGGCAATGAGTCTGTCAAGTTTCTGTGTGGTGACGAATGCTTTACGGTTAAATCTTTATGCTGTACAATCGGACCGGAAGGACAGAAGGAAAACCGAAATTCCGCTGCCGGATTTTATCAGCAATGTTACAGGAGTAGAAGAACGGCGGAAAGACGGGGAAGCTGCGGCGTGCGGAAGAGATGGGAAAAACGGTGGGAACATGAAGAACAGGGAGAAAGACCAAACGACTGAAAGGAAAGAAAAGGAGGAAAATAAAATGATAAAAACACTGGATATTGAAGGAATGATGTGTGCACACTGTCAGGCACATGTACAGAAGGCGCTGGAAGGGATAGAAGGCGTGACGCAGGTATCTGTCAGTCTGGAGGAAAATCAGGCGGTTCTGACAGCCGAAGAGACGGTTTCAGATCAGATGCTGATCGATGCAGTGACGGAGAGCGGCTATAAAGTATTGTCATGCAAGACGGTTCCGGTTCGCGATCCTTTGATTTAACTTTATTATTACGGCATGCGGCATGTGAGAAGAGGGATGCCCTGTATGCGGTTTTACGTGTTTTGTTAAATATGCATAGTAAAAGTTTAATTTCTTAGTCAACTTGTCTAGTAAAGCGAAAAATGACGCCTAAAGTAAGCAATTTCTACAATGGAACGTAAAATATTTGTGAAATAATGGCATAGCAAACATGATAAAAGTTCGTTATACTAAGTTCAGAATCAATATTCAATGAGTGTTCATTGATATAAAAAAACAAAATTAGGAGGCAATCATGGCAAGTTTATCTTTAAAAAATGTCTGCAAAGTTTATCCTAACGGCTTTGAGGCAGTAAAAGATTTCAATCTTGAAATCGCAGATCAGGAATTCATTATTTTCGTAGGTCCTTCAGGTTGTGGTAAATCTACAACACTTCGTATGATCGCAGGTCTGGAAGATATTTCTTCAGGTGAGCTGAAGATCGGTGACAGAGTAGTAAACGATGTAGAACCTAAAGATAGAGATATCGCAATGGTATTCCAGAACTACGCTCTGTATCCTCATATGTCCGTATATGACAATATGGCATTCGGTCTTAAGTTAAGAAAAGTTCCGAAGGACGAGATCGATAAGATGGTTAAAGAGGCAGCGAAGATCCTTGATCTGACAGCTCTTCTTGATCGTAAGCCGAAGGCTCTGTCCGGTGGTCAGAGACAGCGTGTGGCTATGGGTCGTGCAATCGTTCGTAATCCTAAGGTATTCCTGATGGATGAGCCGCTGTCCAACCTGGATGCAAAACTTCGTGTGCAGATGCGTGTTGAGATTTCCAAATTACACCAGAGATTAGGCACCACGATCATCTACGTTACACATGACCAGACAGAGGCTATGACACTTGGTACAAGAATCGTAGTTATGAAAGATGGTGTGGTTCAGCAGGTTGATACACCTCAGAACTTATATCAGAAGCCTCAGAACCTGTTCGTTGCAGGATTCATGGGATCTCCGCAGATGAACTTCCTCGACGCTGTTGTTGAGGTGACCGGTGACATTGCAAACCTGAAAGTAGCAGGACAGACGATTCCGCTGCCGGCTGCTAAGTCCAAGAAGCTGATTGATGGCGGCTATGCAGGAAAGACTGTAACATTCGGTATCCGTCCCGAGGATGTATATGATTCCGAGATGTTCATTGCAAATGCGAAATGTGTATTTGAGTCCACCATCAAGGTTTATGAACTACTTGGTGCAGAAGTGTACTTATACTTTGATCTTGCTGAGTTCCCGATTACAGCCAGAGTAGATTCCCGCACAACAGCAAGACCCGGTGATACTGTTAAGTTTGCTTTCGACGTTGAGAAGATTCACGTATTTGACAAAGAGACAGAGCAGACAATCACCAACTAATTAGAATGATTTCAAGGGGGATGCCCAGGCATCCCCCTTATCTGTCTACTAAGCATTTTTAACCGCGCAGGAAACAGAAAACGAAGAAGAGAGGTTACTATATGATTTCAAGTCAAGTGATTAGAAGTAGTATAGAAGAACTGAAAACTATTTCCAAGATTGATCTGAGCGTTTGGGATCTGGAAGGTAAGGTGGTTGCCGCCACTTTTGAGTCCGAGGAAATTACGCCTGTACTGGTCAGCGGATTTGCGGATTCTCCTGCAGACAGTCAGGTAATAGGTGCACATCATTTGATGAAAGTACTGGATGAGGATGAACTGCTGTATATTCTTGACGCCAGAGGCAGCGGTGAGGATGCTTATATGTTGGGCAAAATTGCAGTCAGCCAGCTGCAGCATCTGATTATTGCGTATAAAGAAAGATATGACCGCAATAATTTCTTTCAAAATCTGTTATTGGATAATATGCTTCTTGTTGATATTTACAACAGAGCCAAGAAGCTGCATATAGAGGCTTCCGTTCGACGGGCCGTATTTCTGATCGAGACGGATAAAGAAAAAGACAGGGAGAAGGATTATGCGGCGACGGAACTGCTAAACGGGATGTTTTCCGCGCAGATCGGTGATTACATTACGGCAGTGGATGAGAGCAATGTAATATTGATTAAAGAGTTAGAGCCGGAGGAGGAATACGGAAGGCTTGACCAGATCGCCAATACCATTGTGGATATGATGAGTATGGAGGCGATGACGAATGCGCGCGTGGCATACGGCACGATTGTGAATGAACTTAAAGAGGTCTCTAAATCATACAAAGAGGCGAAGATGGCGCTTGACGTAGGCAAGATCTTCTATGCGGAGAAGAAAGTGACAGCATACAATACACTTGGAATCGGCCGCCTGATTTATCAACTGCCAATTAATCTCTGTCGTATCTTTATTGATGAGATTTTCGGCTCGAACGTACCAAGTGAACTGGATGATGAGACATTGACAACCATTAACAAGTTCTTCGAGAACAATCTGAACGTGTCTGAAACTTCCAGACAGCTTTTTGTGCACCGTAATACGCTTGTATACCGGATTGAGAAGCTGGAGGCGAGCACAGGGCTGGACATCAGAACCTTCGAGGATGCGCTGACCTTTAAGATTGCGCTGATGGTCGTTAATTATATGAAGTATCTGGATTCTTTAGAATATTGACAGAGAGGCGGAAAAGGCCTTTTTTGTGCCGGATGGCATCCATGGGATGTTTATCCGGCATTTTTTATCCGGCATGTGCATATATACATAATGTACAGATATGTTGCCCGTTCAGTATGCTCTGTGTGAAGCAATAAGCTTCGCCCGACAGTGTACCGGAATGCGGGATGGAGAAAGCACATTTACCGCAGAAACCGACATATCAGTACAACGAGAGACTATGGGAGAGAGGAAGAGGGTATGTATCAGAAGGAAATCATATATATGGGGCTGTATAAGAACGGAACCAGAATAGGAAGCGCCGGTTTTGTCAAGGTGGAGAGCCGCGAGCAGAACAGCAGATTGTATCTGAAGACGCAGAACATTCCCCATAATATTAACGGCAGATTTCCAATTCGCTTCTATAATGGGAATGATTGGAAGGAGATAAACGGCATCACTATACAAGACGGCGTGGGAATGTGGGAGGATGAGCTTGCTGGCAGGGCAAATCATGCGATGCTGCAGGTCATGCTGCCCGGCGGCTATCTGCTGGAAGGCAGGAGTAAATCGGCGGTAGAATCACGGCAGAGCATGGAGACACAGCGCGAGTCTGATATACAGGAGCAGGCGGAAACATATCGCGAAACCATCATGACGGATGATCCGCAGATCCGCAATGAGGACTCTATGCCGGGAGCAGCACAGAGGCGCAGTGAGGACTCTATGCCGGGAGCAGCACAGAGGCGCAGTGAGGACTCTATGCCGGGA
>CAJTPS010000008.1:0-32338 GCA_910578555.1 uncultured Lachnospiraceae bacterium | reverse complement strand
AGCAGCACAGAGGCGCAGTGAGGTCGTTATGCCGATAGAAACGGAAGTGCGCAGCGAAGATCCGGTACAGCAAAATACAATGGCACGCGGTGGCACGATTATGCCGGAGGAGTTGAAAGTAAGCGGTCAAGTGGCTCTGCCGGAGGAGGCGGAAACGAGCAGCGAAGCCGTTAGAACGGAAAGTATGCGGACGCGTTCTGCCATGCCGGTCGATACGGCGGACCGGAGCACGACTGCTGTCCGGCAGGATGCTAAAGCAGCGATGTGTGCAGACGAGCCGCAACGAACTGCAAAGACGCCGGTGGTCATCGTGACGGAAGAATTGCCGTGCCGCCCGCTGCGGGAAGCATATCCCATGCCGGAGAACGCCGCAGCTTATCCTTTAAAAGAGGACAAGTGGGAGCAGATTCTGGACACATACGAGCAGATTCATCCATATGGCGACGAGAGAGTCTATGTGAAGCTGGAGCCGAAGGATTTCGTGATTTTGCAGTCAAATTATCAGCATCTTGTCAATAACAGTTTCCTGCTGCACGGATTCTATAATTACCGGTATTTGATTCTGGGTAAAGAACAGGATTATTATCTGGGCGTACCGGGAGTGTTCTATGAGCGGGAGAAGATGGTTGCGCTGATGTTCGGATTCGAAGCATTTGAATGTCCGGGAGGCAATGTGCGTGCCGGAGAGTTCGGATACTATCTTAGAAAGGTTGAGTTGTAAATTCAGGTATAATTCTATCTAACCGGTTGGTCAGAAACGGACAGACGTGGTATACTGTACATGTAGATGATGTGCAGTACCATGACATGGATCACAGGTGCTGTATGGCGGGAAGCAAAGTACGAAAGTAAGGGGAAACAGTATGAGAATTGCGGTATTACTTGGTGGAGTGGGATATGATTCCCAGAGACGGACGCTCAGCGGTATTCTGGACAGAGCGCTTTTGGATGGAACGAGTGTATACATATTTACCTGCGGAGGCTGGAAATATGAACTGCCGTCCAAATATGAGGAAGGAGAGTACAGCATATATACACTGCCGGATTTTGCACAATATGACGGCGTGATCCTGAGCAGTGATACAATCCATGATGTGGCAGTTACGGAAGGGATCATACGGCGAATTGCAGAGGCGGATGTCCCCTGCGTGGAACTAAACGGGCTGAAATCAATTTTCATGCAGGTGGAAATGGAAAACAGAGCCGGGACAGAAGAGATTATCCGTCACCTGATCGTACAGCATAATGCCAACAAAATCTGTTTTATATCAGGTCCGACGTACAGCCATGATGCGTGCGTCAGGCTGCAGGCGTACAAGGATACCATGACAGCGAATTACAGGGAATGGCACGAGGAGAATATCTATTACGGAGATTACAGTTTTGAGAGCGGCAGACATGCGGCTGAGAGATTCCTGAGCGCAGGCTGTGGAGCGCCGGATGCCATTGTTGCATCCAATGACGAGATGGCAGTAGGGGCTATTCTTGCGCTGAAAGAGGCGAGATACCGCGTGCCGGAGGACGTGATAGTTACGGGGTACGATGACAGCATTATTGCGGCATACAGCCATCCGAGACTGACTACGGTGAGAAGAGGCGAGTATGAGGCGGGACAGATGGCCTATGATAAGATTGCCGCCGCATATCGTGGTGATGAAGTCGAGCAGCGGACGGTGATACAGGGCAGTGCTGTGTTTGCAGATTCCTGCGGGTGCAGCGCGCGGGATGTTTACAGTGCGGCCGCCATGAAAGATATGTATATTGCCGAACATGTCAGGGCTTACCATGATATGGAGACTCTCCGGAATTCTTCCGCAGAGTTTACCAGTCAGCAGGATTTCGAAGGTTTACTGGAATGTCTGGAACAGTATATACACGATATGGGACTGGAGTACTTCTATCTGTGTTTGTGCGGCGATATCAATGACCGCAGCGGGAGAGAGGTGTTGTCTGAGCAGGACCCGGCGAGCGACGGGTCAAGCGTGTACAGCGATTCCATCTGGATTCCTTTTGCATACGAAAAGGGGGAGATCAACAGCTACGGGAAATTTGAGCGGGGTGAACTTCTGCCGCCGGAATGCCGGATCAGAAAGACGAAAGCATATGGCATTGTTATGCCCCTGCATTTTCAGGAACATTGTTTCGGTTACTGTGTGGCAGGCAATTATCGGCAGGCAATCGAGGGAACATTCTACCAGAACTTTATTCTGAATCTGGATAATGCTTTGGAGATGATACGCAAACAGAACATGATGGGAAGATTGCAGCGGGATTCAGCGCATAAAGATATATGAACCATACCGGGTGGAACAGGCAGGCATGGGCAAGAATCATAAAACCGTGCGCTTTATGTCGAACTTAACTCATACGCGTTACCTTTACAGTTAACTCCGCCAGGCACCCTCACGGCACATGAGAGATTCCACTTAGTGCTGCTGTGTTCCCACCCTGACACGGTTCATGGATTCCCATTGCGTAAGACCCAAACTTCAACGCCACTTATAAAGGGCAGCCGCACAAGCGTACGCCCTCGATAAAGCATCACCCCCACTAGAGCGGATTGTGGGTACAGGGCACCGCTAACGCCCCGGCTGCACGGTTTTATTAGTATACTGTCTTTTTGTACATTTGTCAACGGTCATCACAGATTCTCGTTGTCGATCATGCGGTATCCGATGCCGATCTCTGTAAAAATATATTGCGGATCAGCGGGATTCTGCTCCAGTTTTCTGCGGATATTGGCCATGTTGACACGTAAGATACGATTGTTACTGTCTGCGTAAGGACCCCATACGTGCGTGATCAGCGTGTCATAGGTGATGACCTTGCCCGCGTTGCGCGAAAGAAACGTCAGGATTTTATACTCGATCTGCGTAAAATGAATGATATTTCCATTCACGGTAATAATATGTTTCTCGTAGTCTATCACCAGGTCTTTTGCCTGATATCTGCTTTGGGCGGAGCCGACAGGGCTGCCGGCCAGGGCAGAACGCCGAAGCGCCGTGCGTATTCTGGCCATCAGTTCGGAGGTGCCGAAAGGCTTGGTGATATAATCGTCGGCGCCTGCGTCCAGTGCTTCCACTTTTTCCCTTTCCTGTGTTCTGGCGGAGATAACAATGATCGGTATGTTGCTCCACCGCCTGATATCTCGTATGACGTCGATGCCGTCCATGTCGGGCAGCCCGAGATCCAGAAGGATCAGATCGGGGCAGCCGGAGGCGGCCAGAGACAGACCGCTTCCGGCATTTTCCGCAAAGTTTACTTTATAGTCCTGCGTTCGCAGAGTGGTGGCTATAAAATTACAAATATTTTTCTCGTCTTCAATCAGTAAGATTTCATGCTTCACATTCATGTTGAGAATCTCCCGTTTCTGTTTGACTTTGGTGCAGGTTTCTTTCTCTTCATTCCCCCTTCGGCAATGTAAAGTAGAACTCGGTACCCTGTGTGTGATTACGGGCATTAATGGTGCCGTGGTGAGCCGTAATAATCGTTTTGCAGATCGACAGACCAATGCCCATGCCTTTGTTTGAGTCGGATTCGCTGTTGCCGATATAAGAGTTGCCGTCGAAGATATTATTCAACCGTTCCGGATCTATGCCAATCCCGTAATCTTTTACATGGAAGGTCACATTTTTGTCATCATCGTCCACATAGCACTGAATCGGCTGCCTGCTCTGCGAATGAATAATTGCGTTTTCCAGCAGGTTGATCAGTACCTGCTCGATCAGAATCGCATCCATCGGCAGGATGAGAAGATCATCGGGGACCGATACGCTGACGGAAGCCTCCGGTATCCTTTTCTTCAGGCGGTTGATGGCGGCGGAGACGATCTCCTCCACCGATTCGTCAGTTTTCTTGACGGCAGATGACTGGTCGTGGATACGCGTTACGGACAGAAGGTTCTCAACCATATTGAGAAGCCAGTTGGCATCTTCGTGTATGTGTGTTACAATTGCGGTTTTCTCCGATTCGTCCAGCAGTTCACGGCTGTCCAGATAAGAGGAACTTGCGCCGATAATGCCCGTCAGGGGAGTTCGTAAGTCGTGCGACACGGCGCGCAGCAGATTGGCGCGCATTTTCTCTTTCTCCGTCTCGGAGAGCAGCTTGTCCTTCTCGGCAATCATGCGTGCCTGCTGTTTCATACTGGTGGTCATGGTGCAGGTGAGCAGCGTTACACCGAGCATCTCCAGAAAAGTGATCGGATACCCGGAGAGTGTAAAGTTTAACTCGAAGTAAGGATAAGTAAAGAGAAAATTAACGCAGACTACGGCTACCACGGAAGAAACCAGCCCCGGCAGGTAGCCGTCCGTATAGCGGACAATGACGATCAGCGCGAGGATGTAGATCGGTGTAATGTTGGCGGAGTTTTCCGGTACATGATAAAAAAACAGGAATGCAAAAGCACTCGCAATGGTCAGACCGGTCAGCGGAATCATGACATTTTTAAGAAAGAGCCTTGTTTGTGTTTTTTTTGAAGCAGATGCGAAAGGCATAATATATGTGCTCCTTTTCGATTTGAAAATATGTGGTAATCCCTATGGCGCAGATTCCGGTGTCTGCGTTTATTATACCGTTTTTGCAGTAAAAGCTGAATAGAAAATAGTGTTAAAAAGGCGCTAAGAAAGAGATAAGGAAGTATCAAGAAAACGCTAAAAATGTGTTCAAAAAATGCAGATAAACTACTGTAGAGCAGTCTGATATGTTAGTATTGCAGATAACAAATCACGTGAGGAGGAAATCAAAATGCAGATGGATGCCTGGTCTGTTGTTTCAATTATACTTGTTGCGGTCGGGTTTTTTGGTGGAATCTGGTACGAACATAAGTAAAAGATGCGGTGTGAAATGGAGGGTGAGAAATGGGTATTGTGGAAATTATTATTTTAGGGCTGGTGTTTGTTGCACTGGGCGGATGTCTGGTATATTCCGTGCTCAGCAATAAGGGCAGCAGGTAAAAATACGGCGGTACATAACCGCACATGAGGGTGTAAAAGGAATTAAATATATGAAAACAAAAAGGCCGGCGCTGCGGAGCAAATCTCCAAAACGCCGGTCTCTTTATGCATAGAAATGATGCCGGACAGTTAATTCCGAAGGGAAAAGCTTTTCTGTTTATTCGAGTTTGCGCAGCAAACTCGCACAGTTAATTCCGAAGGGAAAAGCTTTTCTGCTTATTCGAGTTTGCGCAGCAAACTCGCACAGTTAATTCCGAAGGAATTTACTGTTTTTACTGGTACATCGCATAGCCGAATCTGATCTTGCGGTAGAGCTTCCATACAATCACAACAGGCATACTGATTAACAGATATGCTGCACTGAGTACACCGGTCAGACCACCGACCGCACATATAATCATCATTCCAATATTCATAGGATGCTGCCTCACTTTCTTTGCTTTTGCATTATAGCCGGACTGCAGTGCTGCCGGATTCCATAACGTTGTCATACGCCATTATAAGGATTACGTGATGAGGTGGAAATAGAAAAGAACGTTTCTTAGCGTAAGTTGAGCGAGATCGTAACACGATCTTAACAGAGAAAATGAGAGGTTAACAAAATACGATATTTTGTTGCCTGTGTCAAGCTTTCTTTTCAAAAAATAAATGCCGACAAATCCCCACAAAATACGACAAATGTAAGATATAAGACATCCTAAGAAAAGAAAATGAACGCGCTGCATGGCAATATGCCATAAAGCCCGTAAATATGGCATGTTCGGAGCCTGAGACGGTTAACACAATATCGTATTATGTTTCCACAGAGGAAAACAGGCGCAGCAGAAAGGGTGAAACCTGCCTGCAACAAGCAAATATTAAGGTTTTCCGAAGAAGGAGGCAAATGCATGGAAATTGTGCAGAGTATTATGACAAACAATCCTTGCTATAAGGCAGGGAAGAAGATTGCGGTGAAAGGTCTGATGCTGCATAGCGTAGGCTGTCCGCAGCCTTCGGCAGAGGTTTTTATCCGGAACTGGAATAATCCGGAACAGAAGAGAGCCTGCGTACACGCTTTTATAGACGGTAATACAGGCAAGACGTATCAGACGCTTCCGTGGGATCACCGGGCATGGCATGCCGGCGGCGGTGCCAACAATACACACATTGGTGTGGAAATGTGTGAACCGTCCTGCATTCAGTATACGGGAGGCGCAACTTTTACATGTACGGATTGGGCAGCGGCAATGGAAGTTGTGAAGCGCACCTATGATGCGGCGGTGGAGTTGTTCGCATACCTGTGTCGGGAGTATCACCTGGACCCGCTGGCGGATGGCGTTGTGATCAGCCATAAAGAAGGTCATGAGAGAGGCATTGCATCCGGTCACGGTGATCCGAATCATCTCTGGAACGGTCTGCAGAGCGGCTATACGATGGATGCTTTCCGCAGAGATGTCAAAGACGCTATGGGACATTTGCAGCAGCCGGAACATGCGGCAGATGGGGCGGTACAGGAGGCGGCACAGGCACGGTCTGCTGTAAAGACTGCACAGGAGACAGCGCAGCCGCAGGAAATAGCAAGACCGCAGACCACAGGAGAGCCGGGGGAGATGCAGGTATCCGACAGAGGTGTGGCGCTAATTGCTAAGTATGAGGGCTGCCGTTTGGAAGCTTATAAGTGCCCGGCGGGGGTATGGACGATCGGTTACGGTCATACTGCAGGCGTAAAGGAAGGGGACAGGCTCGCTTCGGAGGACGCGGCCAAGGAACTTCTGAAAGAGGATCTCGGTAAATACGGCGGCTATGTCAACGCGTGTGTGAAGAAAGGACTGATTGGCTTTTCCCTGACACAAAACATGTTCGATGCATTGACCAGCTTCTGCTATAACTGTGGCAACGGCAATCTGCAGAAACTCGTTACCGACAGGGATGCGCAGACGGTGGCGGATAAATTGCTGCTCTATAACAAAGGCGGCGGCAAGGTCCTTCCGGGACTTGCGCGCAGAAGAGAAGAAGAGCGGGAGCTGTTTCTGTCATAGAGAAGAGCGTTCCGTGACAGAAACGGGGCACACGGCCTCATAACGCGGAACTTCCGGTTCAGACATTGATGAAAGGAGACATAGCCATTGGCTGACGAAAGATACGATTACAGTGAATTTATTCCTCTGGACGATCTCGTCTATGCCCCGCTTCACGCGCTGGCGCGCTCGAATGAGCAGCTTCGTGCGCGGGTGGTCGAGACCATTAAGAATATGGGGACACTACGCCAGAACGGCAAGGAAGAGACCGTACAGTTAAGCAACATGAACATAGCTTACGAACAGATCAGACCGGAGGGAGACGAGGGGTACAACGTGGATAATCTCCAGATGCAGGTGCCGCTCATATCCATTATTCCGATTACAAATCTGAATGTGGATAAAGCCGAGATTGATTTCGACACGGAGGTCAGAGCGGAGAAAGGAGAGCAGGGGCAGTATACGATCAATGCGAGAATCTGCTCGCCGGAACAGCGGGAAAGTGATTTTCTGCCCCGTGTTTCTTATCGGATGCGCGTCAGCTCGCTGCCGGCCACGGAGGGCGTCATGCGTCTGACCGATCAGTTTAGCTCGAATCAGATCGCCAAGAAGATCGATACCACGCCTGTGGCGGTGGACGGTAATCTGGGCAGTGACGAACAGAAAGGCATCTGGCAGGAGACGACGAAGCTGAAGGCGAAGATCAAACGGCTGAAGCGGCTCTATCAGAAGATCGCGGATATGATTGCGGAGCAGGAGCGTATGGAAGAAATCGGCAAAAGCGTCTTCGCGGATACGGCGAGAGAGTTCGACAGGGATAAATATCTGATGGCACAGTCCAATATTGCCAATCGGATCATGGAGTATCAGGAGAAGATCATGAACCGGGAGATCGAATACGGATTGGAGAAAGATTATGAGTAAACGGAAAACAAACAGAGAAAAGCAGACGACCGGAGAACAGCAGGAGGCGGCCGGACAGGAAATGGATCGTCAGGGCAGGAAAAAAGAACTGGAACGGCTGATTCTGGAATACACGGAAGAGTTGGCACAGGACATTAATCTGCGTCTGCTTGCACAGCAGGACATCGAACCGGCGGGTTTACGGCGGGGACGTTACCACACGGGCGATGTGCTCTATGTGGAGAGCATTATTGTCACGGACGTGCGCTATCCGGAACAGAAGAAGAGAAGCCGTTCCCTGGCGGGAATCGGAAAAAATGTCAGAAACATATTGAAACCGGGGCAGGAGCGCAGGAAACCCCTCCGGAATGGAGGGCGTCGCCCGTCGCATAAATGCTCCGGAATGGAGGAATAGCATATGAGAATAGCAGAACAATTTGCAGGATTACAGATGGATCAGCTGATCGGCGGGCCGCTGCGGGCGGCGGCGGATGCCAACGCACATCTGGCGAACTCCACGGCGGATTTTATCAACAATATCGGATTTGATAATAAGGGCAATGTGCGTAATGTGATGTTTGGATACCAGAAACGCACTGCCAACGAGGACGGCACCAGCAATCTGGACGAACTGAAGGTGGCGGTACCGATCCTTGCCATCGTGCCGATTCCCAATCTGCAGGTGGACGAGGTCAATATCCTGTTTGATATGGAGGTAAAACAGAGCGAGCGTGAGGAATCGTCCAGGGATATGAGCGCCAGTCTGGACGCGTCTGTCAAAATATGGCCGGTTAAGATCAACGTTACCGGCAGTGTCAGCTCGCACCAGTCCAACACGAGGTCGTCGGATAATTCCGCAAAGTACCATGTGGACGTCCGTGCCACGAATCACGGTATCCCGGAAGGGCTGGCGAGGGTGCTGGACATGATGGCGGCCAATGTGGCGCCGGCGCTGGTAAGCAGTACCTTAAAGGACGGCAACGGGCAGGACTTGTCCGAACAGGCAAGGGTCAAGGCGGAGCGCTTAAAAGCGCTGCGTCAGGAGATCAGTCAGATCGAGAATCGCCTGGCTGCGGCGAAGGAAGGGCTGTCCGTGAATCTGACACAGCTTAAGAAAGTGGCGGCTGTGCAGCTTAATACCTATAAGGAAGCGATGACCAGAAAGATGAACAGCTTCGGCGCGGTCAACTATGACAAGGAAATCAGCGCGGCCAGAGAAAAGGGAGAGACCCAGAAGGTGACGGAGTTAGAGGAGAAGAAAGCGGCGGAAGAGAAACAGGAGGCGGAATACAGCGACGCCATGGCGGAGGTTGGCCAGACATGGAATAACTTCCAGAGCCAGGCCGGGGATCTGGTGAAGCTGATTGCCGACAGCGAGAATGTGACCGACGGTGTATCGGATATCTTCGGACTTAAAGCCTTAAACGGTGAACTGAAAGCGATGCCCTACGCATCCGGCGAGTCGCAGTACAGTGCGATGACGGCGGCGCAGAAGAGTGCGGTAGACGGTCAGAGGAATGTCAGCAGGCTGGAGGATGAACTGATTGGCAAGAAAGCAGAGTACAGCGATGCGATCGCAGGCAAGGCGCCGGCAATTACGGCGAAGAGCGGTGGCTCAGGCACAAGCGGGTCAGGTACAAGTAACGCAGGTACAAGCAGCTCAGGCGGCAGTAGGGGTGGTAAAGGCTAAGTAACAGACTCACAGGGGCGGCTCCTTGCGGGCTGCCCCGCTATTATGCTATGGGAAAATGAAATCTGTGACATAATAGTAGATTCGATGCGGCAGGGCGGAAACCTGCATGAAAGGAAATCGGTAAATGGACAAGAGAGAGAAAGCGGCGTTGACGGACGTTCACTATGTCAAGCTGGTACCCATTGGCAGCGTAAACCCGAATAACCCGCTGTCGGAGGAGAGTAAGGAAGCGCAGGCCGAACTCTTAAACCGCTGCCTGAGCGATTATCCGAAAGGGATGATTATCGGCAAAGATATCGCCGTAGGGCGTTATCAGCTCGGAGAGCATGAACTGACAATGGAGAAGATCACCTATCACGTGGGATTCGCGAGAAAGCCCGTGTGGATGGAAGACGAAAATGGAGGATGACTATGATAGTTGATGAGAAGATAGAGAAAGATAAACTGATTTTATATGTCAAGGGGCGGCTGGATACGACGACGGCGCCGCAGCTGGAGGAAATACTGGCGGGAAAGACGGCGGGACTGGCCGAGCTGATTCTGGATTTCTCCGAACTGGAGTACATATCATCGGCGGGGCTGCGCGTCCTGCTGGCGACCCATAAGATTATGCGCAGACAGAACGGCGGCCTTACGATACGGGGCGTTAATGATGAAGTAATGGAAGTACTGCATATCACAGGATTCCTGGATATCTTGAACGTAAAGAAAGGGGTGTAATACCGTCCGTTAATGTGCGGAGGGAGGAGAAAACATGGAAGCAGTCACAAAAACGGATGTGGAAACAGACGTAAAAACAGAACAGACACTTATATTGGAAAACAGGGAGAAACGGTCAATCACCGTGCACCTCCGGAAGTTCCGGGCGGGAGACGAGACAGGGATGATAGCTTGTATCAGCGATGAATACGGAGATACCTACTTTAAGACAGGATTCTATGATCCGGAATATCTGCGTAAAGAGGCGGAGGAGGGGATCATTACCTTCCTGATCGCCGAGACGGAGGAGGACGGGATCATCGGCATGATGATCCTCAAGGAATTTTATCCGAAGGAATCCATGTGTGAGATTGCGTCCCAGATTTTTCGCAAAAAATACAGAGGCTACGGTCTGGCAATGCCTTTTTTTGAATATGGTATGGGATTGCTCCTGTCACGCGGTTACTCGGCGGCATTCTGTCTGCCGGTACTGTTCCATGATGTGACGCAGCGGTTATTGTACCGGCTGGGACTGCGGGCAACAGGTCTGGTAATGAATGTGTTTGACATGGATCACATCATGCATTCCTACAATAACGGCAGGAATCGTAAACACTCTCAGGGCATACAGATTCGTGCGGTCGGTAAGCGGGACGCGGGAACGCTGTATCTTCCGGATGAGCATCGTGCATTCTGCCGGGATATATACGGTTCGCTCGGGGCGGAATATACGCTTGCAGATGCACAGATCCATAGGCAGCCGGAGGGTGCGGAACGCGGGGAAGCAAAAGACCCGGCAGAACGGCTTCCGGTCTATACGGAGATGGAGTATGCCAATGATAATCTGCAGCACAGCCTGACGGTGGATATCAGACGCGCAGGAAGAGATCTGGTCAAACGGATCACCAAACTGCACACCCGATATCCGTTTAAGGGGAAGCAGACAGTGGTCATATTCTTGAACTGCAATGATCCGGGCGCGGTGTGGGCGTATGAAACCTTGCAAAACATGGGGTATTTCTTTACCGGATTAAAACCCCTGTGCAGCGAGCGGGAATATATGGTGCTGCACCATGAGGGCGAGGTGGAAATCTACTTTGAAGATTACTGGGTGAGCGGCGAGTTCGCGAACCTGATCCGGTATGTGGAGGCGTGCTATAAAGAATGCCGGCGGCAAAGAAACAAAAAACAGGCTAAAAATTATTAATTTTGAATTGCTTATGGAAAGGCACGGTTATTAATATGGCAAAAAGAAAGCATAAGGCGCGTAAAAAGAAGAGGATTGGTCAGAAACTTAACCGGCTGCTGTTAGCGATGGTGTCGGCGGCGGTAATGGTCTCCGGCATGATCAGCGTATACAGTCTCTATTCCATGAAACATATTGCAATGGAAAACGGTACAGAACTGGGGCAGACCGCTGCGGAGGACGCAGAGGCGGCGCTGGAGAGGATGGCGGTGGATCATCTGCTGGGCATAGCGGTGGAGAAGGCGGCGTATATCGAGGAGAAGTTTGCGGCAGTGGAGGCGTATGTACTCGGCATCGCCGCGCAGGCACAGGAGATCTACGCTGGACCGGAAAGCTACCCTGACCGGCGGGTGGCGCTGCCGGTGCGCGATTCCGACCGACTGGCGGCGCAGTTATTGTGGTCGGAAGAACTGGCGGAAGGAAAGCAGGGAGACGGTGTAGCACCGCCTCTCACGGAAGAAATTCTAAAGCTGGGAAATATCCAGGACCTGCTGGTGCAGTACAACGCGCATAATGATATGGTGTCGTCCACTTACGTGGCGACACAGAGCGGCTGGATGATTCAGGCGGATTATCTTGCATACAGCAAATATCCGGCGACAGAAGCGGAGGCGGATCAGGAACCACCGCTCTTGTATGAGGCGGCGGCAAGACAGTGGTATATGCGTGCCAGTGAAAGTGAACCGGGGCAGATCGTATATACAGATGTGATCAGGGATATCCATGAAGGTGGGGACTGTATTGTCTGTGCCAGCCCGGTCTATCATGACGGAGCGGTCGTGGCGGTGGCGGGCGTGGGTTCTTATCTGGACACAGTCAATCACGCCGTTCTGAACGTTGATATCGGTGAGGAAGGTTACGCTTTTCTGGTCAATGAGAAAGGGCAGGTGCTGGTGTCGGGCAGCGCCCGGGGCGAGACTGCGGCTTATGCGGAACAGTCGGTGGACCTGCGGGAGAGCGGCAACCGGGCGCTTGCTGAAGCGGTGACAGGCATGGTGGAAGGCAGGTCAGGGTTTACGAAATTATCGTTAGATGGAAAAGCGGTATATCTGGCTTATGCACCGCTGGAAAATCTGGGATGGAGCTTTGTCACGGTCATCGACGTGGCGGAAATCGTGGCGCCGGCAAAAGCAAGCCAGCAGATGATTCTGTCATTGGCCGGGGATATGGCGGACAGGCAGGATACGGCGATTCACAGGGTAATCGTATTTTTTATAGCTGTTTTGACCGTAATTATTCTGTCGGGCTGTATCTTTGGAACACTTTTTGCAAGGAAGCTGACGGCACCGATCCGCAGACTGACCGAAGAGGTGGCAAAGCTGGACGGCGGCAATCTGGACTACAGGATCAGACTTCGCACGGGCGATGAGATCGAAGATCTGGGACATGCTTTTAACGGTATGGCGGAGCAACTGCAGAATTATGTAGAGAATCTTGCTTCGATCACTGCGGAGAAGGAGCGTATCCGGACGGAGATTCAGGTGGCATCCCACCTACAGGCGGATATGCTGCCAGAATCGGAAGGGGCGTTTGACGACCGGGATGAGTTTGACCTGGCGGCTTCCATGACGCCGGCGAAAGGCGTGGGAGGAGACTTCTATGATTTCTTCCTGCTGGATGAGAACCGTCTGGCATTCGTCATGGCGGACGTATCCGGCAAAGGCGTGCCGGCGGCGCTGTTCATGGTCGTGTCCAGGACACTGATCCGCAGCCGGTTGATGGCAGTCAGGCAGGAAAGAGACGAATTGTCGCGCATGGCGGAGGAGATTAACCGGAGCCTCTGCGACAACAATAAGAACGGCATGTTTGTCACCGCCTGGATCGGCGTGCTGGATATCGCGACCGGCGAAGTCACATATATTAATGCCGGGCACTGCAGACCGCTGCTTCGGCGTAAGAACGGCACATGTGAATACGATGACATGCTGGGCGGACTGGTCTTCGCGGGCATGGAAGACGCCGTGTACAGACAGGGCAGCTTCCGCTTAAGACAGGGGGATACGCTGCTGCTATATACCGATGGTGTGACGGAAGCGACCAGCCTGCAGCAGAAGCTATACGGCGAGGACCGGCTGCTGCAAGCCGTTGCGGATGCGGGCAGTGTCACACCCGAAGAACTGCTGCAGAAGTTGTGGAGAGACGTGGATCTCTTTCAGGAGGGCACAGCCCGGTTTGACGATATTACCATGCTGGCAGTCACCTATCACGGCAGCGGGTTCGAGGAAAAAAGCGATAAGCCGGATATGGATAAGATGAAAGACTTCGCTGGTTTTGTGGAAGGAGTGCTGGAGGACAACGGCATTTCCATGAAGACCGCCATGAAGATCCAGATGGCGGTGGATGAGATTTATTCCAATATCTGTTATTACAGCGGTGCCGAGGAAGTCACGGTCGGTATCCGCATCGATGAGAACGGGAACGGTAAAACGGGAGGATACAGGGAAGACAAGGCGAAGAAGGAGATCATGCTGTACTTCGAAGACGACGGTATTCCTTACAATCCGCTCGAACGTCCGGACCCGGATGTGGAACAGCTATTAGAGCAGCGAAAGGAGGGCGGCTTAGGAATCTATCTGGTGAAACAGCGTATGGACCGGGTGGAGTATGAGTACATAAACGAGAGAAACAAATTAACGGTTTACAAGACGGATGAAGCGTGACCGCTTCAGGACGGAGGGAAATTGCGTGATGACACGGTTTGATAAGATCAGATTCTTTGTGCCGGTTGCGGAAGCGGCAATGGCGGACTGGCGGACCAGACGTATCTGCCTGCCGTCCATTACGACGGCGCTTGCCATCATCGGCACCGATTGGGGAAGTGCGGCGGTTTATCGGGAGTACCAATGCCTTTTCCCGCTCCGCCACGACGGCATACACAGTCATGAGACCGTGTCGGATGCTGTCCGCTCGCATAATGAGTATCTGGCCACATGGCGGGGAGCCGGGCAGCGGAATCCCAACTGGGAGGATCTGGGAAAAGAATACTATATTCTGGCGGCACAGTGCCTGCAGAGCGCGGCGTATCCCTACAGTCAGGACGAGACATTCGAGGGAAGAATCGTGGAGCTGGTGGAGCGGTACGGACTGACGGCATATGACGTCATGTAGGGCGGACAGATGGACGGTGATCCGTGTTCTTCAGCGTAGAACGTTTCGGAATGGAAATAATGGTTAAACGGCTGTGCTGTTACAGGAAAAAGTGCAGACGGCGATTCATGATCAGAAGGAGAATAAGAAAATGTATGATACAGTAAAAATCGGAACGGAGTTTACGTTTCGCAGAGAAGAATTTATTTTTGGATTGAAGGATCTGGCGTGGAGCCCGGGCGGGTCCAGGAAGCAGGCGAAACCCGATGAGACGGCATTAGGGCAGATCAGGGCGGCAGGTGTGGAAATCATAAACTGGGTGAACGATATTGCGGCGGCAGGAAAATCTGGAAAGTTCCAAAAAGGCAGTACAACACTGGAAAGCGTCACAGTAGAGCCGGGCAGAAAAAAACATGAATCGTCGTTATATGAGGCAAAGAAAATAACGCTTACGCTGGTATGTAAGGGCAAAGGCAAATTTTGCAAGGAGACATGGACGGTTAATTTTGATCTGGATCCGAACTGTATCGAACTGCAGGCACAGCCGGTCACCTTTGCATTCTATGAAAGGCATAGAGAGATCCTCAATTACCTTTTCTTCCGCAGAGGTTCGTGCAGACCGGACTCCGACTGGCAGACAGGCGGCGGTGGACATATATCCCTTGATCTGGCGACTGCATTTGGCAATAATCTGCGGTGGCTGCAGAACTTCCTTGTGCTCTATGCCGATGCGGTGAAAGGAGAAAATTTCCGGTATGACATCCTGCGGAGATCAGGCGATGTGGGAAACGCTCCTTTCCTGCACGAGATCGGAGAACTGCCGGCATTTTGCGGGATAGTGCAGACGTTTGATAAAATGCCCGGTGCACCGATCGGAGAACTGGTGCATGTTATTAACACGGAGGTTTACACGGAGATCGACCCGAGTATCGACAGCACGGATGTGAGAAAAGAAGATTATCCGCACTATCAGGCCGTGAATCTGGAACATATCAATGTCGATGTGCGTGACCACAGGACGCCTGAAAGTGAACAGCGTGTGGAGATGAGGAGGTTCGATGCGCAGTGCTGCGTCGAAGAATTGTTAGACGAACTGCGCTGCCTGTTTGCTCTGCTGGAGGAGAGCAGGAGCGGGAAGAAGTACAGTATGGATAATGACGGGAAGCTGGTGCTGATGGCGTAAGGGTAGCGGCAGAAGAACGGATGATGAGGCTGGATCTGGTATTTCTTCAACCTGAAATCTCAAGGGTTTTATTGTGTTCGGCTTTTTCTTGACGGAGGATAGTTCTGAATATATACTGTATATAATAAAATCCGATGCAATAATTCTATGAATGATATGTGTGGCATATTGGGGTTGCTTTGATTCTAAGAAGCAATATTTTAAAGGAGGATGTCAGGATGAAAGATGTATATGACTTTGCAAAGTTTTTCATTAAAAACGGTGCTGATTCTATGCCAAACACATATGACGGAAATATGAAACTGCAAAAGCTACTGGTATTGGCAGACTTAGCAAACATTGCGGAGTATGGAGAACCTTTATTCAACGATCAGGTGTTAGCGTTTCAGAATGGGTGTGTGGTTGAGAAAGTCAGATTGAGATATAAGAACGATTATATCGGGTTTAAGCGAGACAGTGATGTTTATCAACCGGACTTTTCGGAGAGAGAATATATGATCCGTAATCTGATTATGAGCATATTCGGAAGCGCAACGGCAAGAGAGCTTTCCGATATCAATCACACCTTTCACTTTTGGAAAGTCGCGTTTGACAACGGTACTGATCGTACAGGGTATCATGATAAGACACTCTCGGTCGTTGACATGATGTCCCAGACTGAAGATATCAACCGGATGAGAGAAATTATTTCTGCTTATAGAGAGGCGGCAAATGATGTGACGGCAAGTGAAATCATTAATGGTGTAACATTTTACTATGATGGTTTTGTATTAACAGACGAGATTATAGACCAGCTGGAAAAATTTTCATTATCGGCTGAGGATGACACATATAGCGTTTATTTGGATCATGGAAGGCTGGTGATCTATTAATGTATTTTATGGAAGGTCACGGTGCTCATGGAAGAGTAAGGTTTAAAGATGGCGCGTTTCCGGCTTATGACAGGACATATCTGGTCGTATTTGTAGCCGCTGATTATATTGAAGTATTGAATGTATCGTCTGTTAAGGGAAAAGAACGTAAACTTGCATTTCCGACAAATGAGAGGTTAAGGATCTATAAGCCGCCGTTTATGAAACCGTCCTTTGTGAAACTGGATTCTCTCACACGGGTATCGAAAGCCGATTGGCATAATTTAGTGGTATTAAGCCGTGGAAGGACTTTAGATAACGGTGAGCTTGCGAGAATTAAAGGTATGATCTAAGATTAATATAAGCAACATGAAAAGAGTATCAGACGCAGGGTCTGGTACTTTTTTCAATTTAAAAATTTTTTCTAGTGCAAAATATATTCGACACATCTCGACACAAATTGTGTAGAAATTAGGGGGAAAATTACATTTAAAGTCGTAAAAGTTACATTTAACGGGCAAGATATTTTTATGGGTGTAGTATATATGGAAATATAAAAATAAACGACGGAAGGAAATGTATAAGCTTATATGTTTCATTAAAGTGCTAAAGATACAGAGGATATGGCAAATGTTAATGGCAAAGTACGGGTTGAAATGGAATTTGGTGGTTCACAAAGTTTCTTTTTTCATAATAACCGTACTTTGCTTTTATTTGTTTACGGAAATCACTGTCGATGCGAAAGAAGCGGAACCGGTTTCCTTCAATGATATAGTCGTGGTGCTGGATTGCAGCCAGTCCATGAAAGATGTGGATGCCGGATACGCTTCCTTTGACTTCGCCGGGAGTCTGTCGGCGATCATGCCGCGAGATTACCGGGTCGGTGTAATTGCGTATCGTGATGAGGTATGTATCAGCCAGCCGCCCGGCAGCAGTCATGAGATGATAGAGAATGCGCTGAAAGAAATAGAGTACGCAAACTACGGAAACGCCGGCGCCGGGCTCTCGGCAGCAGTAGAGTCATTTGATCAGAACGCCGCAGCCAAAAGGATCATTCTGATCTCAGACGGCGAGATCATGATGAAAACCGAAGAGGGAACGCAGGAATCCGCGGAACTGTTTGCACAGGCAGTTGAAAAGGCTAAAGGGGAAGGAATCGTCATAGACGTGATATCGCTGGGTCAGCGGATGGAAGAAGGGTATACCGTATATTCAGCCGCTGATACGACGGGAGGAAATCTCTATGAACTGTCTGACGGAGGAGAGACGGGGAACTTTGTCAGGCAGCTTCTGTTTGAACAATGGAGGCTGAAGGCATCTCATATAGGGCAGATCAACGGTTTAAGCGGTGAATTGACAGTCAGGCTTCCGGACTGCCTGATGAGCACGGCGAAGATTATTCTACTGGGGAGTCAGCAGAATGAGAATATGACATTAAACTGCGAGGCGGATCGGATTCATACATCAAAGGGATCGGATTATACGGTCATCGAACTACTGCACCCGTCTTCGGACGAAGTGAAGATACGGATGAGCGCAGATTCTCCGATGGATATCAGCGCCTATCTGACGGCTGAGTACGATTTCGACCTGCATGGGGATTATGCCTATATTCCGGAAGAACAGACAGCGTACCTTAAACTGGAAATCACCAATAAGAACGGTCAGGATATGCTGGAGGGACATCTGAAAGACGGCGGTATGAAGGTCTATTTGAATGATGAAGAGCAGACCTGCCGGATTGCAGACGGCGCGTTCCGCTTTTCCAGACAATATGTAAAGGATGCAGTGACTGATATACGGGTTTCCTTCGACGGTCTGTATGGCAATTATTATGGTGATGCGGAGGAGACGATGCAAATTATCGTTCCGGTCATAGAAGAAGAACCGCCGAAAATCGACTGGTTTTTCTGGTCGGTTATCGGCATATTCATAGCGGCGCTGCTTATGATATTGTGTCTGGCATACAGACAGAAGAAACGCACCGATGGTAAGAGGAAATTCATCGATGAGAGCAGGACAAGGCCCGGAGAGATTACAAACCGCAGGAGCGAGTTTAACGGCAAGCTGCAGATCTATGTGATACATAATAAAGACGAAATCGATTATCCGCCGGAGAGTATCAACCTGTTCGCCCGATGCAACCGTGAGATGATTACGCTGGAATGGCTTCTGGATACCTGTAATCTTCCGTTGAACTTAAGAGGGGCGGAACGGATCATCATAAGACCGGGAGATGACAGAAGCCTGGTTATTAAAAACAACAGTAAAGCATCTGTGCTGATGGGGCGGGAGCTTCTTATGAAGGGGCACGCATATCATTTGTACTACGGAGAAAAGGTAACTTTTATTTTTGATCAGGAAGATACGGAAATAGAAGTTCACTATAGAGACTTAAAACCAAATGAAAGATAGGGAGGTACGCAATGAGCATCATCAAACAGACAAACAGGACATTATTGTTTGAAGAGATTAACCCGGAGAAGCCGGATCTTCTGACGCTTGTGGGGGATGTGAGAGGCATTGACAGCCTGAGCGATGAGAAGATCAAGGAGATGAATGAAGCTCTTCTGGTAAGGAATTTCGATGAGTTTATCACGAAATTCGAACCGGTTGTATATTCGTTCTTTAACGCCAATAATCAGAAGATCATGTATACGCTGAAGAAACCGGAGACGATTCCGGAAGACATGCTTACGCCGATTTATCTGAACAGGCAGAATGATTTTCTCAAGATGTTGATGTCTCTCGTGGAGGCGAAACGGTCCCAAAGCATTATCAATGTAGATTTTCAGTTTGACAAGCTGACGGATATGATTTCTCCGAAGAAAGTCATGGAGGACATCAAGCAGAACCGTAAGGAACTTCAATACACTTATAAGAATTATGCGGAACTGGAGGACGGTGATCCGCACAAACTGGATATTGCGGATAAACTGAACGTTATGTTTGAGGAAGCCAGTGTGAATTACAATAACGTGCTGGCGATGCTGCCGCTTGCAATTGAGGATATCAAGACAAGACTTCTTCTGGGAGAAGCGGAGGAAAGCAAAGATAATACCCCGCTGGCGCTTGGTGTTCTGAGCATGGATGAAAAGGGTGAACTAAAGGTTCTGGAAGTACCCAAGACAGAGTCGGCGGAACTGATGGTTGTGGATGACAACGTCAATGCCGGTCTGATCGCGGCGCTGGAAGACGATTATGAAGCGCTCAATGAAGAAAGCAGCGATTATGTGAAAGCGCTTGTGACAAGAACATACTGCCCTCTTGCATCCACGATGGTGAGCAACATTGATATCAAGCAGGAAGTAAGCAATTACAATTCCTATCTGGAGTTTTATAAAACGGCGAAGGACGATTTCATTAAAGTGGTAAAGCCTCTGATTGAGAAGATACTCGGCGTATGGGCTTACTTCGAGCAGTATCCGTCGAATCTGAAAGGCATGAGACCGACCATGTTCATCAGCAATGTCTCCAATGATATGCTGGTCAAGAGCAATAATCTGCCGAGACTGATTGCGTTCCTGAATACAGTCAACGCCAAGAATGATTTTGACAATACCATATGGTACGGAATCGTTCCGTCTGTTTCCTTGGATCAGAATTCTAACATTAAACTGACCAGACAGCGCTTTCAGGGCAATGAGAAAGTGGAGAAGACGGGCGTCAACAGTGTGGAGGCGCTGGTGAGGCTGTTGGATGTTCTGAAGGATTATTCGGTACAGTGTTTCTTCAGCTATGAGACAGGAGATAAGACAACTTTTAACTATATGGCGACGGAGGGCATCGAGAAGTTTGAGGAACGCTGCAGCTCACTGACAGGCAAAGCATTCAGTGAATTTGCAATTCCCTGTATCCCCAACTTTACGATTATTCCGAAGGAGAAGTCTGGCGTCATTCTCGATAAGCGCATGACGGTCAATGAGAATAACGTGGCGGAACTGTCCAGGGAAAAAGAAGATATCATGAAGCTGTGGATCGACGGCGTATATGTGGGGGCTTCCTATATTGCGGCAGGTCTCGTGGCAGCGTATCAGTGTCCGGATTATCTGAAAGAAAAGTTCAAGAGGAATGTGGACGAGGAACTTCCGGGTGTCAGGTTCGATATTGAAGCGGGGGATCATCCGCTGCGGGTACATACGGTAATGGCTAAGGAAATCACCGGATTTACCAATTCCATCAAGAATGAGATCAACAGACGCAGCTTCGGCTTTGTTTTCTCATCAGAAAACGCCATGCTGGAAACGGAGAATATCTCTCATATCATGGTCTATAAAGCAAGAAACCTGATGAGTGACGGCAAAGTGTACGAGCCTATTTACAAGACGCAGGTGACTACCTATATCGAAAGAATTCTGCGCCATGCAACCAGCGATTACAAGCAGGAAAACATCGTGAAATTCTTCTCCAATAATCCCTCCAGCCAGAAGAGTAAATGGCTGGAAAAGAAAGCGTGCGTCAATGCCATTCTTGGCGCGGGTGACGACGTAGAATATGAGATCGACGAGAGTAACGGATATTGCGTACTGAATATCACATTTAACGGCAATGTCAAGAATCTGGAGATAGAGATTAACCGACTTAACTCAAACAACCGTGCAATTTAATATAAGAAAAGGAGGATGTAAAGATGGGTTTCAGGTTGAATGTAACAGGAGGTGCAGAGCAGATCGCTCTGGATGAAAAGAGTATCAGGAACGTAATCTTCGGTTCGGAGTCCGCAGTGGATTCCAATGCGAGGGCAACGGATTTCGGTGTGTCCATGAAGATCTGGGGTAAGATGCTCTACAAACTTGGCGGAGAAGGCAGCGACGGCACATTAGGGCTTTCCAAGTGGTCGGTTGTTCCGTCTGAGAAGGCGGACTGCTACCGTACAGCAACGGTGGAGGTGATCTCAGCCAGTCAGGTGGTTCGTAAATATGAAGTGCCGAATGCGTTTGTAATGGAGTATTCGGAAGAGATGGACGATGAGACCGGCGTGGGTACGTTCTATCTGCATATCAAGCAGAAGAAGGACGAGAACGACAAGGTAAAAATTGAAGGCGGATACGCAGGCGAATAGATTGAAAAATCAGAGATTTTTCAATCGCAAATTTGCGCAAAGGCGCAAATTCGCAGACAAAGCAGACGTAAGGAAACTGAAAGGAGAAGAACAATGGCATTTGTAGTGAAAGTTGAGGGTACGGAAGCATTTGAAATATCCAAAGAGTGTGTAAAGAGCGTAAAGATGACTACGGACATTCCGCAGGACTCCAACGCCAGAACAAAAGATTTCGGCGCGACCATGACGATCAAAGGTAAAATCCTGACAGCGGTGGGTGGAGATCCGTTTGACAGCACAAGAAAGATGGCACTGTGGTCGGTCGTTCCGGCAGAGAAAGCAGACAGTTACAGGAAGGTGACAGTAGAGTATGTTGCCGCAGGTATCATGGAGAGAAAGTATTGCTTCCCGAATGCATTTGTGATCGACTATAAAGAAGATTACGGCGATGCAGAGGGAACCGGAACGTTTACTCTTGTGATCAAGCAGAAGAAAGATAAGATCAGCACAGTGTCAGTAGAAGGCGGATATACTGCATAACAGCAGACTCCGCGGAGGTTTGCCTGTGTAAAAAGCTGAGAGCGTATGCAACGTTTGTTGGATACGCTCTCTCAGAAAAAGGAGCCCGTTATGGACTATTATAAAATACTGGAAGTGCCAAAAGAGGCGGATGAAGAGCAGATCAAACAGGCATACCGCAGGAAAGCCAAGAAATATCATCCGGACTTAAATCCGGATAATCCCGAGGCGGAAGCAAAATTCAAAGATATCGTAGAGGCATATGAGGTGCTAAGCGATGCCAAACGACGTCAAGAGTATGATATAATACAGGAGAAAGCGGCGAATCGCAGCCGCACAGCGCAGCAAAACAGTGCAAAAGACAGGGGAGGTAATGGCGGCCCGCACATGGATTTCGGGGCGTTTACCAGGGATATGGAGAAGTATTTCGGATTCTCTTTTACGGCAGGGGCATCCCCGCAGGGACAGGGGACCGCGCAGAGCGGGCAGAATGCTATGGGCGGTAAGAAGAATCCGTTGGATGTGACGGATATGTTTGAGGCGTTTATGAAAATAAAGTAGTAAAAATGAAAAATATACTTTAAAATATTGTATAGCGCGGAGAAAAAAAGTGAAATTCTTTTGGGTTGGAACAGATAAGAGAAATCATATACCATATGGTATAAATGTAAACAGAGCGGTTGATCTTCGGTATGCAAACCGGATGAACGCATATAGAATTCCAAACTGTTGTGTTGTAGATATGAAAACACCGATGGAGGTATTTTTCCCGGATATTTTGATAGAGCCTTTTCTCATGGTAAGCGAAGAAGTTGCAGACGTTATGGAGATGTATACGCCCAAAACGTTCTTCAAAACCATTTATTTGCTTGAGACGGAGAGCGAGATACATGCAACCTATTTTATGCCCTTCGTGGAGGAAGTGGAGTGTCTGTCGGAGCAGACAAAGAAAAGCCGCGGAGGAACGGAACTGCTTGATATTGTATTGCGTACAGAGGCAGTTGCGGATAAACCGATTTTCAGAGTTGCGGGATATACACATGCATATCTGATTGTCAGGCTGGACGCTATTGAGAGTATGTTGAGACGGGGTATACGTGGAATCACGCTGAAAGAACTGACAGTAATATAATACGAAAGGAAAATTATGTATGTCAGATATAGATGAAATCAGATTGGATCAGGCGAAGAAAATAGAAATAGAGTCCAAGTGGGATTGTGGGGAGCATGAAAGCTTCTCACAGGAGCATATAGAGGAATGCCTGAGTGAAATGTTAGCGGCGTATATAGATGATGAGCGGAATTATGTAGTGGATGGGGCAGAAATAGAATGTACAGAGATGTGCGGTATGCCGCATTGTATTAAATATGAGAATGGAAAAACAAGATTATATGATCTGATAAAAGCTGAAAAGGGCATTGAGCGGGATTATATTCCGCCTGAAAAAAGGGAGGGGGATATTTTTTACTTTGGAAAGGGCCTTGATATGACTAAGGTCAGGAGACTGTATGCGTTACATGCTAAAGAGGCATCTGATAATGGAATCCGGTACGCGGCAGTGGTGGACAGGGAATGTCTTCGGAATATTAAGGAAGGAGTTACAAAACCGATAGTACCTACGGATGGTATACAGATTACAAGCGAGGCAAATATTATCAGTTGCGGAAATTGTAATATTATGAGGGAATCAGATATACCAGAGATAGAAAAAAGATTGGAAGAGTCTATAAAGTATGGGACGTGCTATAGTCTTATAAAGCCGGTTGCGGAGTGGGTGAATCCACTTTGTGCAGAGAGTGTATCAGGAAATTGTGATACAACGAGCAGCTCTGCAGCACAATTTGGTATGGTGGAAGCAGGAATAAACAGAGCGACGTGTGCCAGAACAGAGCACCATAAGGTGATGAAGTTTGATACAAAGTATGGACCAAAAGAAGGACTGACCATGCTATCTACTCTTTTATGTACAAGAGGCGGAATTATTACGATTAAGGTGCATGGGCAGATATATTTAGATTGTGATGAATTGCTACAAAGAATTGAAGAAAAAATGAATATGATTTCTGGCAAATCCATTAATACATTGGACGAGATGCGTGGATTGTCAACAATTGAAATATTAGCAAGAATGATTTTTCAAGAATCTCATACATATAAAAATGGTGAACAGAATGCGGTGGCTTATTCAATAGTTAATAGACTATTTTATAAAGAGAGTTATGCGGATAAAGGTTTACCACAATCATTAAAAAATTTACTTTTGGCAGAGAATCAGTATCAATCTATAAGGGAATATAGTGCGGCATATCATCCGCCACAAGCGGAAAGTGATAGCGATTATGGGGGATGGGAAAATGCAAAAAGATTAGCAGCAGCTGTAATGGTAGCATTGGAAGATAATGTGCCGGATTTCGCTGCTAATATCGATATAGGTACAGTAGTTGTAGTAGATACAGGTGCTTCTAAAGAGGAGGTTTGTGATACGATTGGAAGTCAGAGTGACAGCTGTGGTAAAGAAATTGATAATCCCATCGGAGACAGATTGAATTTTTATGCTGTTGATGGGGGTTATGTGGCAAAAGATGGAGAAATTATAATTTATACAGACGGGGAAAAGGAAAGAGGTGGACATGTATTTCATGGGGGCTAGGCGTTCTGTTTTTACATTATTAATGATTTGTGCTTTTAGTTTGCACATTGGGAGTCCACAAAAAATGGAGAAGCTAACAGAGGTGCAAAAACAGGAATTGATTGAGGCATTTATTGAAAAAGTAGAATATGTTTATAATTATGACTTATGGTTTAATGGTGATCCTATAGATTTTACAGAGATTGGTTATCGGGAAAAACGATTGCCAGTGTTTTTGTATTGGAAAGAAGGGACGTATTATTTTATTCCTGTAAAGGATTGTAATGCAGAACTGAAAATAGAAGGGGTACTAAGGCAGGTAAGATATAACGAATTGAATGAAGAACACTATGTATTTTGCATATTGCGCCAAAGGAGCGGAATAGAGCGCGATTATGGGATATGGTATCTGGAAAAAGACACTGCTCTCCGTGCTGACGATATAGAAGAGGCTACATATTTAGGCGTTGTAAAGATAGATACTACCGGCGAAAAAAAGCCGGTGACGATGCGGCTGGAAGAAAACGGATATATTTATGCGATTGTAGATTATATAAGAAAAAGAAATGTATTGCCGATCGGGAATTATAAAGTATATATTGGCTGGTATAGCTATAATGGTGCAAATTGTGTAGAAGTGACGGGTGTCATTAAGCGGAATGAGACGTACAGATGCTTTGATGGATATGCAGCCAGAAATGTAGATGGCAGCTATGAAGTTTCTGTGTATTCAACAAATGGTGCATCAGAAGTTCTTCCGACTGTAGAGGAAATACCATCTTCATATGAGAGAGCAATGCACATTGTGGAGGCGGAACGTCTGGTGCTTGATCTAAAGATAACGGAACAGGATCAGATAAAAAAAGAGAGCAATACAATAACTGATCAGAAAAGAAGTAATCATACGAAAGTGAAGAATAGGAAAAAGGAGATAACTGAAGAGGATGCAAGAAGAAAAATAGAAGAATTATATAACTATTATTACTGGTTTTATGAAAAAATGCCTTATGATATAGAGTCTCTTCTGGAAGAGGGAGAAACATACAGCATTTTTACAGATGGAAACGGAGGCATTTTTTGGACGAAGGTTGGTGCATCCCCGAGTAAGGCGGTTGGAGGTATTTATCGGTCGGAGTTACAGGCTGATATTGCAGACTTGCCATTATACAGCTATACGATGGGAACTAGCCGCCAGTCAGAGTTACAGAAAATTGGGAGGACGGAATGGCACAAACCGGAACTTAAGAGACCGGAATTACCCCCATTGGCAGAAGACGGATATATCCACGAGGTGGGAACGTATGTCAGGAATGAGCTGGCAGAAAGAGGGAAGCTCGGAAAATACCAAATGTTTTTTGGACGGTATGAGATATTAGGGAATGATATTAGAAGTCTTTCTGTTGCGGTAACAGGGAAAGAAACTTTTTACTTACACTGCTGGGTGACAAAATATCCGGATGGAACATATGAATGTTTCCCAGTAGGCGGTAGCCACATGGGAGAAGAAATGACAGGATTAAAGAAAGCGGATCGGATTATACAGCTTGAGAGATTAAATATGGAGTTCGAGATAAATTGAGTGTAAAGTCTGAATGGATTTGAAATATAGTGCAAAAAGCATTCATATTACGCATAATACAAAGAAAGAGGAACACTTATGAACCGTAAAGCATTCATAGACATAACCATCATCATATCCTGCATCACGGGTATGGTTCTGTCATATGTCTATCTGGACAATGCCATAGAGAAGAACGTGAGCCTGACTACGCTGGGTATCGTGGGAGTGCTTTTCCTGATCCTGATGATAGCTGACAGCGCTGGAACCGGACGGATCGGAGAGAACGGACATTACGCGGCAGGAGCCGGAATCTCGGAGATTCTGTTGCTTGGTGAAGATAATAATATAACGGACACATGGGATATCTACGGGAAGACGTCTATTGTATTCGGAAGGGATGAAAGGGAGAACCAGGTGGATATCAGCCTTAAGAATACAGACTATGCGGGTACGGTGGACGGAGAACATGCCGTCATGAATTACAGTAATGGCAGCTGGTACATAGAAGATCTGGACAGCGGGAACGGAACCAGAATACAGAGAAACGGGGAAGACAAGCCCTACAGGGTTTCTTCCAGAGAGCCCTGTAAGGTCGAGAAAGGCGACATCATCTATCTGGGGCTTGCACCGCTCAAGATACGGTAGTAATCCAGGATGGCGCTGGAAAGACCATGGACGGATTAAGTTTAGGAAAGGAACAGGATGATACAAATGAGCAACTTGATCAGATGTCAGAACGGACATATGTTTTCAAGCAGAAGGTACGGAACCATATGTCCATACTGCAATATCGAGACGGCAACCAGAGAGAGACAGGAGACTGGACAGACGGAGATAGAAGTGGAAGAGTCGCTGTTCTTACAGGAGGAAAATCCGGTGTGCGGATGGATCGTCTGTGTGTCCGGAGCGAGGAAGGGTAAAGATTACAAGATTATGGCCGGTAAGAACTTTGTGGGCAGGGCGGATGACATGGATATCCAGATCCTTGGCGATAACAAGATATCCAGAAGAAACCATTGCGTCATTGTGTACGATACGAAGCAGAGCAAGACAGTTATACTGCCCGGAGACAGTAACGGCATCGTCTATCTGAACGACGAGGCGGTATATGTACCGACGGAACTGCATCTGTACGATGTGATCGAGATGGGGGAGAGCCAGTTTCTGTTCGTTTCGTTCTGTGGAGAACATTTCAAATGGGAATAGACGGAGGGTGCGCTATGACATTGGAAGAAAGCATACTCTTAATAATCTATCTGTTTATCCTGTGCCTGATTGCCGTACGCTTCTTAAGCAGGGAACGCGGATGGGTGATCAGAAGATTTAAGGTCGGCAAGGCAATGACGATCGGAGACAGACAGGTGCAGGAAGATGATTACGGAGTCTGTCAGAGCACGGATGGATTCATGGCTGTATTAGCTGACGGCATGGGTAAGAACTATGGCGGAAAGGTTTCTTCAAGAATCGCTGTGGACACGATGAAGGAGCTGTTCCGTCTCTATCGGTCGTCTGAAAATCCGGCATATTTCTTCCGGAAATCCTATCATCGGGTCAATACAGAGATATTAAAGCAATTGGATGACGGCAGAGGCGGTGCGAGCGTGGGAACTGTGCTGATCAAGGACAACTATCTGTACTATGCGGTGGCGGGTAATGTCAAGATCGCGGTATACCGCGGCGGCAACCTTGTTCCGGTCTCGTCGGGGCATACGATAGATGTGCTGGCAGGGGATAAGTTTGTCGAAGGAACGATTACGAGAGAAGAAGCGCTGAAGCTGCTTGACAATACAAGAATGTATAACTATGTGGGACAGGACGGATTCCGGGAGATAGAGTTCTTCGATACGCCCATCAGACTGCGGGACAGAGACATCGTGGTGCTGATGAGCGACGGGCTGTACGAGGGAATGGACTGGAAGACGATAGAGGAGCTTTTGTCCGGCAGGAAGAAATGTCAGCAGAAAGCTTATGAAGTGATAGAGCAGATCAATGCCGGAAGCCGGAAAGAGAAGGATAATGCGAGCATTGTTCTGGTTGAGGGATTCTTATGAGAAAATACAACAGCAGCTTTAAGACTGCTTTTATATCCGAGGAGGGAAGCAAACTCAGGAATAATGATTATTTCGGGTTTGTGGAACTGGATAAATATGCCTGCTATGTGATTGCAGACGGCATAACCGATATGCGGGATTCCCAAAGCGCGAGGAAAGCGATAGAGGCAGTGATCAGCGCTTTCCATAACGAACCGGGGATCAGCAGGAGAAAAGTTGGAAGATATCTTAAATATGCTAACCGGGAACTGCTTCAGGGTAAAAGCTATGAGAAGCTCAAAGCTTCCATTACTGTGGTGGTCACTAATTACGAGAAGTTTCGCTACGGATATGCAGGCAATACGAGATTCAGGCTGTATCGGGACGGACGCCTGATTCTGGCGAGTTCGGATATGTCGCTTAGTCAGGATCTGGTTGAAGCAGACAGGCTGGAGAAGGATAAACTGGCAAAACATGAAGAGAGGAATAATCTCTATTCCTATCTCGGTAAGGCGCACTTCCGGCCTGCCATATCCAAAAAGAAGAAACTGGCGGACGGGGATATCATTACCCTCTATACACGGGGGATATGGGAGAATATAGACGAGGGCGAACTGTCCGATGTGTTCGCAGAGACAGGGAACGAACCCATGGAGGAATGCGACAAGGTAGAAGACCTGCTCCTGTCCAGACAGCCGGAGAATCTGGATAACTATACTTTCGCGGCGATCTATGCCGACAAAGTGTTTACAGATCCGAACCGAAAGAAACGGATCAGGAAGATTGTCACCGTCATACTTGTTATTATCATATTGGCGCTGATCATTGGCGTGGCTGCTTACATGTGGAGGAGAAACCGGAGACAGACACGGGAGGATATGGAGCAGTGCTTTGCCAATGTTGAGACATACATAGAAGATAATAATTACGTCAGAGCCAAAGAAGAGTGTGATAAGGCGCTGGAGCTTGCCGGAAAGCTTAGAGATAAGGAGGCAGAGAAACGTTATAACAATTACCTGATCTGTCTGGAAGCGGTGCTTCAGGCGGACGACGCTTACGACGAAGGTAAATATGAGGAAGCCGAGGATTCCTATTTATCAGCTAAAGTCAGGGCGCGATATGCGGATAACATAGCGCTTGCATATATTGGGGGCAGATTGGGGCAGATCGAACGTTATGAGCAGGTGTTCCATAATATCACTTTAGGGGACGGGCTGCTAGAGCGTGACAGTTATGAGATGGCGGAACAACGGTATCTGGAAGCCAAGAAAGATGCATCGGCAATTTATTTTACGGAAGGAAAGCAACAGGCGCTGGACGCATTAGAGAAATTGTATGAAGCGTGGGGCGCGGCAAAAGATGAAACAGAGGAGCAGAGCGCGAAGCAGGCGGCGGATGAAGCGGCGGCGGCAGAGCTGATCCGACAGGGCGACGCGGCATACGGCGAGGGTGATTATGACGGCGCCATGGTATTTTATCTGATTGCGCTGGAGAAATATACGAAGATGGAGGACGCGGCACAGATCGCCTTTCTGAATAAAAAGATTATTGCATTGAACGAAAAACAGCAGGAAGTAGAAGCCAGAATGGCAGAGGCGAAGGTGTTCGAGGAGCTGGCCCGCATGTATGAGGAACAGGGGGACTATGAGCAGGCTAAGCTGCAATACCAGTATGCCAAGGCAGTCTATGAGGAACTGGATAAGCCGAACAAGGCGGATGAGGTTCAGGGGAAAATAGACATCGTGGAGACGAAGAAAGAGAAGAGCGGAGAGGGAGCCGGAGCCGGTGAAAGTGTCGGAAACGGGGGAAGCGGTAATAGCGGCAACAAGACTGTGAGCGGAAATGTCAGATGATAGACGAGAGAACGTTTGACTATGAGAACTACATACAGGAACAGCTGCGGCGCATAGATGATCTGGATGAACGGAGATTTGCCAGACAATTGCTGATGGAGAGCCTGGGTAAGGTGATCGCGTGGTCTGAGGAGAAATATGCGGCGCTGGAACAGCGGATACAGAATGAACTGGACCTGCCATGGAAGGCTTATAATGTCTGCATGACTGTGATTGATAAGAAAGATTATGACCCTATTAATAATTTCTGGTTCCCTGTGTGCGAGGAAGATATTAAGAGACAGCAGGAGCAGAGCTATGAAACCATCTATCTGGCGGCAGATGAGAAAGTATGCGGCGCGTTTCTGGGTATGGGTACGCTCACAGGTATCAGCAAAACGACGGGAGAGCGTATTCGGTTCCAGATCAGACGTTCCGACAGATATCTGCGGAGTATGGACAAGCTGTACCGGCTGTTTACCGGCAATCATGTTCCATGGCAGACGGTTCATATGGGACATATGGAGCGCTTCTTTGACCTGATTCCCATGGAAGGGGAAGCAGCGGATGTACAGACAGTGGCGCTGGCACATGACTGGCAGGTACAAGACGATCGGTGGAGCAAATACATCAGAAGAGACAGGATGCTGTTATGGAACATCCGTCAGTCCGCTGTACATGCCAGAGAGTACAGAGTGCCGTGTATCGACGAAGTGTTCTATGAGCATGTATTCTATCTGCCGCAGGAACAGGAGACAGAGGACGGTTATCTCGTGGATGCAGGGGAGACGATTCTCTCCATAAGGTATGAGAAGAATAAGATTGTGCTGCGGACAACAGCCGAATCATTGGAAGATATCATGGTGTATCGACTTTGTCAGGGAGAGCCGGAGCAGTCAGCGGGATATCATGCTCCGGTGCTGTCCAATCGCAGAAAGGACAATCTGGCGGCGCGGTATTCCCAACAGACGGGGAATTTTATCCAGACGCCTCTGGAACTGAACAGGAAAGTGGAAGAGATGGCTGACGGATATCAGATCCGGGTTCTCGGGTATGAGATTCTCGACAGGGCTAAGGAGGAGTATCTGGCAGGAGATATGGACAGCTTCACAGGGGTAAGGCTGTTTAGTAATGATCAGAGAAAAATTCTGCTGCTCCGTATACAGGCAGAGGAACAAGATCGGGAAGACTATCTGTACGAGTCGCAGATCCGGTATATCCTGTCACAGCTGCAGCTGGAATTTCTGGAGTACAGATGTATGGGCGTAATAATATGAGTTACACCTAAGGGGCGGTGTAGCGGTGCAACAATAATTGCTACAAGAGGAGAGGGTGCTATGGGGAAAAGCTATTTAGTTGAGGGGGCAAGGCTGAGATGCATGTGTGGAAGCAAGAGCAGCAGTTTAAAGGTATTTCCTGTAGGGCATGGCTACACGGCGAACGGTAAGATAAAGGCAAAGTGTACAGATAGCTTACCAATATTCAATATTCCTGATTTTGGAGATTGCAAAATGAATAAAGAGGGCAAGGTATGCAAGGGGTATATGAAACTTGCCAAAGAATGGGAGAATACAGGCGGCTCTTCCTGGACATTGGAAGAGATATGTAATCAAAAAACTCTTACGATGGACAGTGTATTGCTATGTGGGAGAGGTGGTATTATCGTACCGGAAACATCAGGACAGGGAGATGTTAGAAAGATTAACTGGGAAGAGTATGAGAAGCGTTACGGACTTATTCTTTCCATACTAGTATAACACTTTTTAATTATCTACACTTTTTGAAAATGTTTCGGTAGCCACTGTTTCAGATGCATCAATGTCATCTAAGTTCCATGCCCAATGATATACCACTGGAGTTTCATTGATTTCATCGAAATATTTATAGATACGGGTTACCAGTTCATCCTTTGTTTTAACCCGTATGTTCCTCAGCATCTGCTTAGTCATCTTGCTGAAGAAACCTTCCACAAGGTTAAGCCATGATGCATGCTTTGGCGTGAACACAAACTCAAATCTGCCTGGTACAGTTGCTATATATTCCTGTACATCAGCAGATGAATGTACTTTTAGGTTATCCAGTATAAGACGGATTTTGTCCCCATGAGGATATCT
>CAJTPS010000007.1 GCA_910578555.1 uncultured Lachnospiraceae bacterium | reverse complement strand
CATGGCACTTGTTGTACTTCTTCGCAAGTCCCCGGAACATGGTAGCATGGTTCACATTCGTTTTAGGGCAGCCGTCCCGGTTGAGGAAAAGGAAATTGCTGTAACCGTCAACGGTGATCTGCTTCGTTCCCTTGCGGTTCTCCAACACGCGCCCAAACGCTTCATACACTTTTTCACTCATTGGAATTTGTCTGATACCGCTTTGCGTTTTGGGCTTCTCTATGTAGTAGCCTGTTTCCGCGCTCCGTAAAAGCTGGTGGTCTACATTGATTACCCGGTTTTCAAAGTCAAGGTCGGTTTCAGTCAGTCCGCAGAGTTCGGAAATCCTAAGCCCCGTCCCCAGCAGTATGATAACCTCGTCACGGTATTTCTGATAGACGCTATCACTTTGCATAAAGGATAAAAGGCTTTCTTCCGGTTCTCCTGTGAGGGGTACTTTCGGCTCTGTGTCGTCCTCGATCACGGTGTTTAGCTGGAAGTCAAAGGGATTTTTCCTTATACAGTCGTCCTGTATCGCTGTGTAAAAAGCAGCTTTCAGAGAACGCTTGTCGTTGCTTATGGTCTTGTAGGATATTCCCTTTTCTTTCATGCGCAACGCCCATTCTTTCGCGTCGGACAGCTTCACACTGTCAATGGGGCAGGAACCAAGTTTATCCGTTTCCAGCAGCTTCATCAGCCGTTCGCGCCCCTTTGTGGTGTTGTGCCTTACATTCCCCTCGGTGGCGGTTCTGCTTCGTGTAAAGCTCGCAGACGGTCATTTTCTTTCCAATCGTGTCTATCCCGTCGTCAAGGTCTTTCTGTATCTCGTTTTCCTTTTCTCTAAGGGATATGTCGTCACTGTTCTGTCAAATGTTTTACAGATATTTTTCATTGTGGTTTATGCCACATTTTCATGGAGAGTGCGGCATAAACCACGTGATCCGGGAAGATGGAGTGGAAGGATAGGTTTTTCCCAGGTACAATATCTTCAGGTAAAAACATGGAAGGTGGTTAGGATGAGTAAAAATATGCTATTAAAATGGGTGGAACCAAAGCAGACACTTCCGAAAAAGCGGCAGAGATTTGGAAACCGTGGACTGTTTGCCCTGATTCTGCCGATCCTTTGTGGAACAGCTCCTGACCATGCTGGTAGGGATTGCGGATACCCTGATGGTCAGCTATGCAGGGGAAGCGGCGGTATCCGGAGTGTCCCTGGTAAATCAGCTGAATAATATATTTATCTTTGTATTTGGCGCAGTGGCTTCCGGCGGGCTGTGGTGGCAAGCCAGTATACCGGCAGGGAGGATCGGGAAAACGGAGTAACGGCTGCAAGCCAGCTGCTAATGATTACAGTCCTGATATCGGCGGCTTTGATGGGGGTCTCCGTTTTGTTCCGGTCACAGCTTTTATCGCTTTTATTTGGCAGGGTGGAGCCGGATGTGATGAAGGCGTCCCTTACCTACCTGGTCCTTTCGGCGCTGTTCCGCAGTATGGGGAAGATAAAGTCCATAATGAATATTTCCATTGCCATGAACACGGTCAATGTCATTACAACAAAAAGCTGCTGCGCATGACTTATATCGGCTCGGCGGCATGGAATTTCCTGATCGTGCTCTTAACGCCCTTTGTACTGATGCTGTACAGTCTGTCGAAAGACACCAGAAATCTGGTGATGCTGCTGGTGGTGATTCACAGCGTGTTCAATGTGATTCTGTGCCCGGTGGCGTTTTCCCTTTCCAATGGACTGCGGGCTGCGGGAGACATTCGGTTCACCATGTATGCGCCCATTTTTGCAACCGTGGTGTGCAGGGTAGTCTTTTACGTCGTTTTTGGTGTGTGGATGAATCTAGGTGTGATCGGGATCTGTCTGGCAATGGTCGGGGTTTCGGGTGATAGATTAAATAATTGTTACAGGAAACAGTTCTTTATTTAAAATAAATTTTACAGCCGGGACGCAGCAACTTGTCCCTGCTTTTATGGAAAACGATATGATGGTGTGCTATACTTAGAGCAATATATTTAGAATATACGGAGGGATTCAATGCTTGAAAATATACCATCTCAATCGACTATGACTGAGCTGCTTGGTCAACCTTTGTTTGAAGTCTGGCAGGCGTTATGTCTGACTATTGATGAAAAATACGAAATGGAACGATTATGGAATACCGGTGGTAAGAACTGGACTTACGAGTATAAATATCGCAGAGGTGGTAAAACACTTTGCTGCCTGTATGCAAAAAGTAACTGCATTGGTTTTATGATCATTTTTGGGAAAGATGAAAGAACAAAATTTGAAGATATAAGGGGGACTCTTTCTGCAGCCGTTTGCAGGCAGTATGATGAAGCAAAAACCTATCATGATGGAAAATGGGTAATGTTTGAACCGGTCAATACTGCTGAATTTGATGATTATATGAAATTGCTGGCTATTAAAAGAAAGCCGAACCGGAAATAGCAATTCATATTTGCAGAAGGGGCAGACAGTTATGCAAATACCAGGAATTGCAAGGATTAATGTTCAATGCAGACAGGAGGAATCCGCATAATTGCTCCGGAAAGAGGATCATCATGGGAATTTCAGCAGGATTCATGGTACCGCACCCGCCGCTTATCATACCGGAAGTGGGAGGCGGTGAGGAAAAGAAAATTCAGAGGACAATCGATGCATACAGGAAGGTGGCGGAGGAGATCGGCCGTCTGCAGCCGGAGACGATCGTGCTCCTTTCTCCGCATCAGATCATGTATGCGGACTATTTCCATATATCGCCTGGGCAGGGGGCAAGGGGTGACTTTGGGCAGTTTCGCGCCAGACAGGCATCCATGGAAGTCTCCTACGACACAGAATATGTACGTGCGCTGTGCGAGGCTGCGGATGCGGCCGGCTTACAGGCGGGGACGCTGGGAGAGCGGGAGCGGAAGCTGGATCACGGCACGATGGTGCCTCTGTATTTCGTGAATCAGTACTGGAACGGATACCGTCTGGTGAGAATCGGTCTGTCGGGATTTCCCCTGACGGCGCACTATCGGCTGGGAAAGTGCATCCGGGAGACGGCACAGAGCCTTGGGCGGCATACGGTAGTGATTGCCAGCGGCGACTTATCCCATAAGCTGAAGGAGGACGGGCCTTACGGTTATCAGGAGGAGGGACCAGCCTACGACGGGAGGGTCATGGATGTGATGGGCAGAGCCGCGTTTGGGGAGCTGCTGGAATTTTCGGAAGATTTCTGTGAGAAGGCAGCGGAGTGCGGGCATCGCTCTTTTACCATTCTGGCGGGCGCGTTTGATCGAACCGGCGTGGAGGCGGAGCGGCTTTCCTATGAGGGACCTTTCGGGGTAGGATATGGTGTCTGCGCCTATCGACCGATCGGAGATGACGAATCACGGAATTTTCTGGAGCAGTATGAGGAGAAGGAGCGGCGGGCGCTGTTTGCCAGACGGGAACGGGAGGATGCGTATGTCAGGCTGGCAAGGTACACGATCGAGACGTTTGTAAAGACGGGAACGCTTCCGCAGATGCCCGGCGGACTGCCGGAGGAACTGTATCAAAACAGGGCGGGCGCGTTTGTATCCCTGAAGGAGGATGGAAGGCTCAGAGGCTGTATCGGAACCATTCAGGCGGTCAGAGATTCTCTTGCAGAAGAGATCATGCACAATGCCGTCAGCGCCTGTTCAGCGGACCCCAGATTCGATCCTGTGGAAGACTGGGAGGTGGAGCGCCTGACGATCAGTGTTGACGTGCTGGGGGAGACGGAGAAGATTTCCTCACCCGAGGAGCTGGACGTGAACCGGTACGGCGTCATCGTGACAAGGGGCAAAAAGCGCGGGCTGCTGCTGCCGAATCTGGAGGGCGTGGACACGATAGAACAGCAGATCGCCATCGCGAAGCAGAAGGCGGGGATCCGGGAGCATGAGAGCGTGGAGCTGGGACGGTTTGAAGTAATACGGCATCATTGAGGGACAGAGTAATGAAAACAATTTGTCAGGTATGTATGCACCACTGCGCGCTGGAGCCGGGACAGACAGGGCTGTGCAGAGCGAGAAAAAATATGGGCGGGGAGATCGTCTGCGAAAATTACGGACGGATCACATCTCTGGCGCTGGACCCTATTGAAAAGAAGCCGCTCTATGATTTTCATCCGGGAAGTATGATCCTGTCCGTGGGCAGCTACGGCTGTAACCTCCGTTGTCCTTTCTGCCAGAACCACGAAATCTCCATGGCGGATGGAAAGGGACTTGATACGGAGCAGGTCTCTCCCGAACAGCTTGCGGACCTGGCATTGATGTGGAAGGCGCAGAAAAGGGCAGGGAACATCGGCATAGCCTATACCTATAATGAACCTCTGGTTGGCTGGGAGTTTGTACGCGATACAGCCAGACTGGTGCGGGAATACGGCATGTTGAATGTTCTCGTGACGAATGGCACAGCGTCGCAGGAGGTGCTTGAGGAACTGCTGCCCTTAATCGATGCCATGAACATTGACCTGAAAGGATTTCACGAGGCGTATTATCGGAAGCTTGGCGGAGATCTGGAGACGGTTAAGGCTTTTATCGCGAGGGCGCAGGAGAACTGCCATGTGGAACTGACGACGCTGATCGTGCCGGGGGAAAACGATTCTCCGGAGGATATGGAAGCGCAGGCGAAATGGATTGCCGGCTTACGTCCGACGATCCCGCTTCACATCACCCGCTTTTTCCCGCGGTATCGCATGAGGGACAGAGAAGCAACGGATGTGGAGCAGCTGTACCGCCTTGCAGGGACAGCGGAGCGGTATCTGGAAAAGGTGTATGTGGGGAACGTGTAATGAGTGAAGAATGTTCCTCATTTATATCAGTTTTTTACATTTGCGGGGAAACAAGACAGAGACTTCCATCTTTCCACACAGGTCAGTATCTCACTGCGTTTTTTAACGGGAATCTGTACGACAGAACCGTCCGACATCAGAAGGTCATGGTTGCGACTGCCGGATACGTGATTCAGATTGATCAGGTAGCTCCTGCCTACGGGCAGAAAAGAATCCACATCACAGAAAGTTCCCATGATATTGGAGAGACTTTCGGAGAAAGTGAACGTATCCGACAGGGTATGCAGTATGACGGTATGCCTTCCGGTTTCAAAGAAGACAATATCCGCATAGGGCATGGTGATTTTCTTCTGCCTTACCGAGAAAGTAAAATTCTGCTGAACCTGCCGGAACAGATCGGTGCACCTTTCCATGGCATTGGTAAAATGCCTGTGGTCATATGGCTTTTGCAGATAATACAGCGCATTCACTTCATAACTGTCCATGGCGTGCTCCGTGGAAGCGGTGGTAAAGATGATGCCGCCGGTATAGCCTATGTCCCGCAGATGTTTGGCTGTTTCCATGCCGTTTGAACCGTCCATATAAATATCCAGGAATAAAAGAACCGGCTTACAGGCAGCCTGTTTATAGTTTTCTATAAGCTCGTCTCCGGTCGGAAAAGATTTCAAATCATAATGAAACAGCTTTTCTTTCGCAAATGCATTTAAGTGATGTTTTAACATAAGCAACTCATTTTCCTGATCTTCACATATGTATATCAGCATACTGTTTACGCTCCCTGTTTTTAATGGTATAGCATTGTAAATATTCTATAATAAATTGCGCATGGATTCCAAACGCAAATTTTGACAATCAGGCAGTTTTGAGGACAATTAGGACTTTTTTGTGAAAAAAGTCTCTTTTTTATATAAAGTTAAGACAGCGTATCATGATAGGGATACGGTTCCGGTACTCTGCCGGCAGGAAAGAAGGAGCTTTTATGTCATTGTTATACAATATCAGTTTTGAGACTGCGTCGGCGTTTTTTCTTGTGGTCCTGTATATCTGTATGAAACTGCAGTATAGCACAAGGTCTAAGATCAACAAGGAATTTCAGAGGCTGACGCTGTTGGTATTATGTGCGGATGTTTTGGATGTGGCCACGGCGGTCACGATCAGTTATGCCGGAGTGCTGCCGATACCTTTAAACCTGTTCCTGAACACGGCATATTTTGCCGTGGATGCTCTGGTGGGCTATCAGTTTATGTATTACTCGAGGCTTTGCGTGGACAGGACTTCCGAAAACAGTCTTATGCTTCGGGGCAACAGACTGGTGGTTGGCATTTATTTTATAATACTTGGAATAAACCTTTGGAATGGCTGTATATTTTCGATCAGTCCGGATGGCAGATATGTGCACGGCGCACTGTACATTATGGTATATGTACTGCCTTATTATCTCCTGGGGTGCTCGGCATATGTCCTGCTGGCGCAGCTGCGGAAATTTCATATATGGCAGAAAATTTCCGTCATCCTCTATTTGCTGCTGGTATTTGCGGGCCCCGTACTTCAACTGCTCTTTTTTCCCGATGTGCTTCTGGGCTTGTTCTCGTCAGCGCTGGCTCTTATGATGATATTGTTTACTATGGAAACGCCCGATTATCAGAAGCTTATGCAGACGATCAATGAGCTGCGGGAAACGAAGGAGGCGGCGGAGGGAGCGGAAAAGGAGGCGCAAGAGGCGAATCGTGCCAAAACGGATTTTCTTGCAAATATGTCGCATGAAATCCGGACGCCGATCAATGTAATTTTAGGATATAATGAAATGGTCATGAGAGAGACGAAGGAGAGCAGGACGACAGAGTACGCGATCAATGTACAGGCAGCAGGGCGGGCGCTTTTATCGATTGTGAACGATATTCTGGATTTTGCCAATATTGAAAGAGGACAGTTAAAACTGGAAGCAAATCCTTATTATGTACTTTCATTCTTGCAGGATATGATGACTTATGCAAAATATAATGCGGGGAAGAAGAACCTTGGAATGCGTTTTCGAATCGACGAGAATCTGCCGAGACAGCTTTCCGGAGATCTGGTGCGTCTGATGCAGATTTACAATAATCTGATCTCCAATGCGGTTAAATATACGAAGGAAGGATATGTCGAGATCAGTATTGACTGGGAAAAGATAAGCGGCTCGGCTGGAATCGTGACAGCGAAAGTCAAAGACAGCGGCATTGGCATGAAAGCCGGGGATATCCGCAGAATTTCGGAAAGCTTTTCCCGGTTTGATCTGCACAACAACCGCAATGTGGAGGGCGTGGGGCTGGGGCTTACGATTGTGACGAGACTGCTTAGCCTGATGGACAGCAGTCTGCAGATTGAGAGTGAGTACGGGAAGGGAAGTACTTTTTCTTTCCGGATACAGCAGGATATCGTTGAGGAGGAGCCGATTGGAAGTGTTGACCAAATAAGTCAAACTGCACTGTTTCCGCTTCATGGAGAAGAGGAGTTTACGGCGCCGGACGCACATATTCTGACAGTGGACGACAATGTGATGAACCTGGACGTGTTCTGCAGAATACTGCGGGATACGCAGATCCGGATTGATACTGCCGGCAATGGGGCGGAGGCGCTGGAACTCCTTGAGAAAAATTCCTATCATATTGTATTTCTGGATCATATGATGCCGGTTATGGACGGAATGGAAACATTAAAGAGGATAAGAGAGAGGGGACTCTGTGATAATACACCGGTTATTGTGCTTACTGCCAATGCGGTGGCGGGCGAGAAGCAGATGTATCTGGATGCCGGATTTGACGACTATCTGTCTAAACCGATCGTCAGTAAATTATTGAAGGAGACGGTGTGTGCAAGGCTTCCGGAGAAGCTGATTAAGAGAAATGGAAAGAGCTCCATGCTGCCGGTTCAAAAGTCTGCAAAGGAGGAAACGGAAAAGGCCGGCCTGATGGAAGAGGGCGGAATGATGAGAGAGCTGGACGCTCTGCTGGACACTGCCATGGGATTAAGCTACTGTTGCGGCGATGAGTCCTTTTATCAGGAAATGCTGACGACTTATATGAAGAACCGGAAAGTCGATGATCTGGGGAAATGTTACCGGGAGGAGGATTGGGAAAATTACAGGATATTGGTACACGCGCTGAAGAGTACGTCACTTTCCATCGGTGCGGCCGGTCTTTCGGAGCAGGCAAAAGCGCTGGAAAGCGCTGCGAAAGAAACGAATATTTCCTACATTAAAGAAAACCATGAGAAAGTAATGACAGAATATCAGAATCTGCTGGACGGTTTACACGACATCGTGGAACAGGGAAAGACGGAAAAGGAGGTCAGAGACGACGGGGAAAATAGACCTGCGGTCCTGGTCGTGGACGATGATACCATGAACCTGCAGATTGCAGAGAAAATGCTGATGGACGGATTTTGTGTATACACTGCGGACTCCGGAGAAAAGGCATTGGATTTCCTTAAATCCAGGATTCCGGAACTGATTTTGTTAGATATTCATATGCCGGGAATGAATGGATTTGCGGTTCTGGAGAAGCTGCGCGCGGATCGCATGTATCGGGAGATCCCGGTGATTTTTCTCACGGCGGACGATGATCAGGAGACGGAGGTCCGGGGGTTCCAGGCCGGCGCGCTGGATTTTATCACGAAGCCGTTTGTGGCGGATATCATGCTGCAGCGTGTGAACCGTATTTTACAGCTCGACCGCCTGCAGAAAAATCTGCAGCAGGAGGTAGAGAAACAGACGAAGGTAGCGGAGGAGAGAAGGCGGAAAGTGGAGCGGTTGTCTGTGCAGGTTATGAGCGCGCTGGCAGCGACGATCGATGCGAAGGATGCATACACGAACGGACATTCCGCACGCGTGGCGGAGTACGCCAGACAGATTGCAATGCGCATGGGCAAGAGTGAGCAGGAGCAGGAGGATATTTACTATGTGGGACTTCTGCATGATATCGGCAAGATCGGTATTCCCGGAGAAATTATTAATAAGACGTCCCGGCTGACTGATGAAGAGTATGCGATTATCAAACAACATCCTGTGATCGGAAGCAATATTCTCAAGAATATCTCGGAAATGCAGGATATCGGCGTAGGCGCAAGATGGCACCATGAACGCTACGATGGGAAGGGGTATCCGGACAGGCTTGGCGGAGAGGATATTCCGGAAGTTGCAAGAATGATAGGCGTAGCGGACGCTTACGACGCGATGACCTCGAAGCGCAGCTACCGCGACGTCATGCCGCAGGAGGTGGTACGGGGAGAAATCGAAAAAGGAAAAGGCACCCAGTTCGATCCGCGGATAGCGGATGTACTGCTGGCGATGATCGATGAGGACAAAGAATACCGGATGCATGAAATGTAGAAGCTGTAACGCGCCGGATCAGAGAAAGGCTGACCGTGCAGAGCGTTTCGGAATGGAGGAGAGAATGAGTAAAACAGTGTTGGTGGTAGACGATGATGTCATGAATCTGCGGATGGCGGAGTTTATACTGTCGAAGGCGGATTATAAAGTATTAAAGGCCAATTCCGGGAGAAAAGGGATCGAACTGCTAAAGCAGGGCGGGATTGACCTTACGCTGCTGGATATTGAAATGCCGGAGATGAACGGGATTGCAACGCTGGAGCTGATCCGGCAGGATGAGGCGATCCGGGAGAGCAAAGTCATGATTCTGGCAGCTTCGATTGATGACGGAATGAAAGAGAAAGCAGATCAGCTCGGCGTTGCGGGATATGCCGGAAAGCCGCTTATGCCTGCACAGTTGCAGGCGAAGGTGGCAGAAGCGTTTGCGTGAGCATTATATTGTTTGGGGAGGATCGGGGTGAACAGGGAGAATAAGAGACTGAAGAATGAAGAAATGGATTCTGTGGAACAGCTTTATGTGCCTACAGGCAAAGCGGTATGTCTGGTGTTTGCCATTACCTGCGCCGCGTTTGTGCCGATCAATCTAAGCGTGGGCAATACCATGATGGCGGCGGTAAACGGAAGCATAAGTCTGGTCATGCTGTTGGGCTGGCTGTCCATTGTTGTGAGCGGGTCTTTAAGACTTGCGGTTCCGATCATTATGCTGGTACTTATTCTGGTCACGCTTCAGTACTTGATCACAGGCGGCCAGGAGGGGTTCAGCATATTATGGATTCTGCTGATTCCGCCGTTTGCCACTTATATTCTGGATTTAAAGAAGGCGATTGCCGTTTCCGTGTTTATCTGGCTCATCGTGTGTGCAGGTCTGTGGACACCGCTCAATGCCTGCTGTTATGATTACACCAGAACCTTTGAAATACGTTTTCCGATTTTATATGCCGTAGAAATTGTTATTGCGATTATGATCAAGAGGAAAATAACATGGGTGGAGCAGAGACGTGACGAATTACTGCAGTTAAACATACAGTATAAAAATGACGCGGAGCAGGCCAATCATGCCAAGAGTGATTTTCTTGCCAACATGTCGCATGAGATCCGGACGCCGATTAATGCGGTTCTGGGCATGAATGAAATGATCCTGCGGGAGAGCACGGAAGAAGCCGTGTTGGAATATGCGTCTAATGTGGACTCCTCGGGGAAGTTTCTGCTCTCCCTGATCAATGATATTCTGGATATTTCCAAGATCGAATCGGGCAAAATGGAACTGGTCAATGCAGAATATTCTTTAAGCTCCCTGCTGAATGATATTCTGCAGATGGCATACTCCCGTGCGGTGGAAAAAGACATGAAGATCATGGTAGAGGTCAGCCGGGATACGCCGGAGCAGTTATACGGCGACGGCATGAAGATCAGGCAGGTGCTCACCAATCTTATGACCAATGCAATCAAGTACACGAATGCGGGCGGAACCGCCATCCTGACGGTCTCTGCAACACCCGTGGATGAAACGCATGTTCAGATGCATATGGGGGTCAGGGATACCGGAAAAGGGATTAAAGAAGAGGATATTGCGAAGCTGTTTGATTCTTTTCGGCGGGTAGATGAGAAATCCAATGCGGGAATCGAGGGAACGGGTCTTGGATTGTCCATTTCCCGGAGCTATATCCGGATGATGGGTGGTGAACTACTGGTAGAGAGCGAGTATCAGAAAGGCTCTTATTTTCATTTCACGATTCCGCAGGAGATATGCAGTCAGGAGACTATCGGTGAATTTGAGAAGAAATACGGCGCCGGTCATATGGATCAGCGCACGAACAGGCAGAGATTCACAGCGCCTTTGGCAAGCGTTCTTGTCGTGGATGATGACGAAATGAACCGCGCAGTGATGAAAGGGCTTTTGAAGAGGACACTGATACAGGTGGATTTTGCCGAGAGCGGCGAAAAGTGTCTGGAGAAACTCCCACAGAATCAATATGATGTCATCTTCCTGGATCATATGATGCCGGGAATGGACGGCATAGAAACACTCGCCGAGATGAAGAAGAGTCATCCGGGTTATCATACAAAAGTGGTTGCGCTGACTGCCAATGCCATTTTCGGTGCGAAGCAAATGTATTTGGACAACGGGTTTGACGATTATATGACGAAACCGATTGACGGCGATACATTAGAGAAAAAACTGATGGAATACATTCCGAAAGAGAAGATCGACCAGAATGTCGGAGAGGAACGGGAAAAAGGTGTTGTCGCGGAAGCGGACGGAACCCTTTCCCTGAAGGAACTGAAAGAATGGAAAACGGCGATACCGGAACTGGACATTCTGCTGGGGCTGGAGTATAGTATAGGAGATAAAGATTTTTATCTGGAAATGCTTCGTATGTTTGCAGAACAGAGCAAAATTCCCAAATTAAATCAATACTATGAAGAGGAGAACTGGGATCAGTATCATAATCTGGTTCACGCCTTAAAGAGTACTGCGTTGAGCATTGGACTGGTGCGGCTGTCAGAGGAAGCCAGACAGCTGGAGTATGCGGCCAAACGGAAAGATTATGAATATATCGCCGCCTTTCACAAAGAGGTTATGGAATATTACGAAGAATGCATCCGGAAAATATTATCCGGATTGAAACAGGCATAATACAATTTACTATGTACTTGGATACGGGTTTAATATTCATGATACCGTTTTCGGTCAACGCATTGTCGGAAACAGGCAGCAGTATCGAGGCTTATTGGACTTAAGCCTCGATGGAATGTTATTATACTTATCACACAAAGCAGATCGAAGAGATCTGCCTGTGCATATGCAGAAAGCGCGATTCTCACCGCGTTGGCATCTGGAAGCCCGCGAGCGCCTTGTTGAGATAGTCATTAAAAGGTTTCATCAGGCGGAAAATTTCCGTTGCATGGGTAAGAAACTGACCGGCATCGGCAAGATCCACATCCGTGACGGGATATTCCAGATACCAGCTTTTGTATTTCAAGGCTTCCGCCTGCGGATGTTCCTTGTCATACCCGGCGGGGACATTTTTAAGAGCGGTTCCCTGTACGGTAAAGTGATCTTTAAAATCCGGTGCATTTACGATTTGGTCCCATTCCGGACCATGCGCAACTATATAGTCCCGTACCATCGCTGTTGCATCCTTGAACATGTCCGCAAACAGTCCGCCGCCAAAAAAAGACTGGCTTCCCGGTCTGATCATAAGATAATAGCCAACCGGAACGGGCAGTTTGCCCATAGAGGAAATATGCGCGCGGAAGGACGGGTTATAGGGGGATTTGTCGTGACTGAAGCGAGTGTCCCGGTTCAGCTTGAAGGTTAACGTATGCGGGTCATTGTGCAGAATGTCGGGGTCAAATTCTCCGATCCGGAAGATCAGGGCCTGTATGAGCGTCTCAAATTCCTCATTTGCCGCTTTATATTCTGTTTTGTGCGCGTGATACCATTCCCGGTTATTATTTTCGCTTAAGTCGGTTAAATAGTTCAAAATAGTTGATATGTTCATGCTTTTTTCTCCTCTCATTATGCGGCACAGACAATTCATGGAGAGAATGCCGCCTTTCACACTAACCGCCATGATTCCGCACCGCGGAATCTCAAAATCCAAAGACAAGCAAGCTTTCCTCTTACGCATTTTGAATAACAGACAGCGCCGGTCCGGCCAGCAGCTTTTGAATTATTTCTTTCAAAGCTTCCGGTGATTGATATGTTTTATAAAAAGAAAACGCCTCCGACAAATCGTCAACAGTCTCCATAGCTTCTTTTACCTCCAGCATGGTTTCGGGAGATATTGGAGACGCCGTGTTATAGCTCAGATTGTCGGGAGAAATCCTGTGGTTCTGGATAGCGTAGTTGACCCGGTTGATACAATGACACGCTCCGCCTCCGCACTCGCCGCAGTAGTCATTTAAAAAATTCGCCATTTTCTTTCTGATTCTGGATAGTTTCTGCCGGTATGCCTCCGGCGTGATCCCCAGAATATCTCCCGCAATCCGGCTGTCCACCTTAAACATCGTTCCCAGAATAAAAATGCATCTGCTTTCGACATCCAGGCATTGCAGCATAACGTTTGTACAGGACATTTTCAATTCTTCCGCCAGAATGGATTTTTCTACATCCTGTGTCAGATCGGGCACATCGTCGATTTTGCCGTTTAGAATGTCATCTCCGTAAAACTCGAAGCTGAGAGGAAATTGTGCGAACATATGCTTCTTGTAATTCTTCAGATGGTTGACCGCAATACGGAATACCCAGGTGGAAAAAGCGCTTTCCCCTTTGAAGGAAGACAAGCGGGTAATGATTTTTACCAGAATATCCTGTGAGGCGTCCTCAGCATCCGGAAAAGATCCAAGCATCCGCAGCGACAGGTTGAATACCAGATCCTGTACACTGAGAATGACGGTTTCCAGTGCCTTTTTATCCCCGGCAGTGGCTTGTTCGATTAAAACCAGCAATTCTTCATTTGTTACTTTGTCCATAGTTTTTACCTCTCCATTCCGAAGCGTCAAGCTGAGGAAACGCGAACCGAATTTCAAATTCAGTTCTGCGATCAAGGAAATTTGTGACGCTTCTGCACAAATTTCTGATTGGAAAATGAGGTCATCAGACTTATTTTTCAATTTTCCTCTCCATATTCTATTAGACAACCAAAGTGCAGGCGTGTGACAGGAAAATGATATCATAAAGCATTTAACAGTTCCCTTGTCTTTCAAGTGGTATATAGGCTGGGCGTTTCACTGCCGCTGCTGCTTGCACGCATTCCGATACTGGATAGGCGTCTGCCCGACGGATTTCTTGAAAGCCTGTGAGAAATAAGACTGCGAAGAAAATCCCAGGATGGAGGCAATCTGCGAAATGGAATGGGATGTGGATCTGAGCAGATATTTTCCTTCATCGATTCGCCGTTGGAGAAGATAAGTGATAGGGGAAACTCCTACGTATTTTGTGAAAGCATGGACCAGATAATACTTATTCATATGAGAGCGGCTCGCCAGTGTGTCCAGAGTAATATTTTCCATGTAGCTTGCATCCAGATAATTTTTGATCTGGACACATTCCCTGTTTAAATAGGAGTTGTTGTTCTGTCTGATAGACAGGTTGTTGTTGCGGAGCATACAGAGCATGACCACTTCCAGAAGGCTCTGGCACACCGCCTCATAGTTTTCTTCTTTGTTTGTGATCTCTGTCAGCATAATATTCAGATAGGCATACACATTTGAACTTCTGGTATTGTACTTGTACACATTGCCTGAAGCGGTCTGGATCAAGAGACTGTCCTGGGCGGATGCGATATTTTCAAACGAGAATGTCAGGCCCTCTATTCCTAATGCTATATATTCAAGGGGTGATGCGTGCAGGGATTTTTCCGTATGCTGCACATGCGGGCTGATAATAACCATGTCGTGTTCGTTCACCGGAAATTCCATGTCTTCCGTAATAAAAGAGCCGCGTCCTTTCACAACATAGAACAGTTCGCAGAAGGCGTGTGAGTGCAGTATACTCTGCCAGTCACCTTCATATTTTGAAGTGGAAACATATAAAAGTTTTAATCCGTTAAAGCGGGAAGGGTCGTTGTCCCCGATGTAATGTCTTGTATTTCCCATGGGCTTCCTTTCTGTGCAATATATTTGCGTTATCTTTCCGGCCGTATGTGCCCCGGTTTTGCATGCTATTATAATACACTTTATATATCTTGTCTACAAATACGGTATTTGCAAAATCCATAAAAACATGTATACAATATGAAATTTTCGGAAGTTTTAGATAAAGATGCCGGTAAAATATAAGAATTTTTGAATGCATAATTTTAACAATATTTATTAAAAGCAAGATATCTAAAATATGAAGCAACTAAAGGATTGATTATATTGTCTGCTTTTTATATGCTTAAGTCATACCTGATCAATATTAAAAATTGATTCGGGCAATATTTCATTACTTGAAACAGGTTCACAGGAACTTAAACAAGGGAGGGTTTTTATGAAAAAGAAAGTAATTTCAACGTTACTCGCAACAGCAATGGTGGCATCACTTCTTGCCGGCTGCGGCGGTTCCGGCAACACACCGGCACAGGACAGTGCCCCGGCAGATACTGCGGCTGACAGCAGTGCTTCTGAGGCTGAACCGGCAGAAGAAGCTCCGGCAGAGGAGTCTTCCGAGGCGGCACCGGTTGAAGAGCAGACATTGAAAGTGGCAGCTTTTGAGGGCGGATACGGCGCAGATATGTGGTCAGAGGTTGTAGCGGCATTTGAGGCTTCTCATCCCGGCGTGACCGTGGAACTTACCATCGACAAGAAAATTGAAGATGTGATCAGTCCCGCGATGAAGGCAGGAGATTATCCGGATGTGGTACATCTTGCAACCGGACGTGAGGCGGCTCTGACAGAGACACTGACAAAGGAAAAGGCACTGCTTCCTCTGACAGATGTTCTGGAAATGACAGTTCCCGGTGAGAGCGTAAAAGTAAAAGACAAGATTGTTCCCGGTTTCCTTGACACGCTGGCAACCAATCCTTACGGAGACGGCGTAACCTACTATGCACCGATGTTCTACAGCCCTTGCGGTCTGTTCTACAACGCAGGTCTTTTCAAGGAAAAAGGCTGGGATGTTCCTACAACATGGGAAGAGATGTGGGCGCTTGGTGACACGGCAGCAGCTGAAGGCATCGCACTGTTCACATATCCTACAACCGGATATTTTGACGCATTTACTTATGCAACACTTTCCTCAGCAGGCGGATCTGATTTCTTTAATAGCTGTATGACATACGAGGATGGCATCTGGGAAAGCGAAAATGCGACGAAGGTATTTGAACTGATTGCGAAGCTGGGTGAATATACAGAAGGCACGACAGTTGCAAATGCGAACAATGACAACTTTACGAAGAATCAGCAGCTGATCCTTGACAACAAAGCAATCTTCTGTCCCAACGGAACATGGCTTCCGGGCGAGATGGCGGACGCACCGAGAGCTGATGGTTTTGAGTGGGGCTTTATGGCAATCCCGGCAGTGAATGCAGGCGGTGCAGGATGTTCTTTCTGCTGGTTTGAGCAGATGTGGATTCCTGCAGCAGCGCAGAATCAGGATATGGCAAAAGAATTTGTAGCTTACATGTACTCTGACGAGGCAGCACAGATTTTCGCAAAATCCACGGCAATCCAGCCGATCACAGGTGTCAGCGATTCACTGGACGGCGATAACAAGATGTTCTACAGTATCTATGACAACGGTGCTACCGCTGTTATGGGCGGATTTGCATCAACTGCACCGGTAGAGGGTGTGAACATGCTCGATACGCTGTGCGGAACGGTTAACAGTATTGTAAGTGGTGACAAGACTGTTGCAGAATGGCAGGCAGCTGTAGAAGAAGCAAGTGATAAATTAAGAGCAGCAATGGAATAAGGATTTAGGAGCGCTCCAAAGGTTTCTGCCTTTGGGGCGTTTTTGTCTTAACTGAGACGCCCAAAACTGGAGGTATGAATGTGAAAAAAGTCAAAGGGAAATCAATTTTTATTACCGTGTGTGTGGCACCGGCAGTCATACTGTTTACCATTTTTATGCTGATTCCCACCTTTAATGTCTTTAAGATGTCACTGTATAAGTGGGGCGGCTATTCCAACACAAAAGAATTTGTAGGGCTGAATAATTTTAAAATCCTGGCGGAAGATATGAACTTCTTCCGGTCGTTCCAGAATACGGTTCTACTGATCGTTTGTGTGACGATCGTTACAATGGCACTTTCCTTGATTTTTGCAGGTATTCTTTCACGTGAAAAGATCAAAGGACAGAATTTCTTCCGCATTATTTTTTACATACCCAATATTTTATCAGTCGTAGTAATTTCGGCTATTTTTTCGGCAATTTATGATCCGAACAACGGTCTTTTGAACAGTATAATCGGTATCTTCCGGGGAAGCGACAAGACGCCGATCCTCTGGCTGGGCGATCAGAAGCTGGTCATCTACAGTCTGGTTATTGCGATGACCTGGCAGGCAATCGGATATTACATGGTTATGTACATGGCAAGTATGGCAAGCGTTCCGGAAAGTCTGTATGAATCCGCAAATCTTGAGGGAGCCGGCAAAATACATCAGTTTTTCACCATTACACTGCCGCTGATCTGGACAAATATCAGGACTACCCTGACTTTCTTCGTGATCAGTTCGATCAACATCAGCTTTTTGATTGTAAAAGCGTTGACAAACGGCGGCCCGGATGGTGCAACGGAGGTATTCTTAAGTTACATGTATAAGCAGGCGTACACGAATTCTTCTTATGGCTATGGTATGGCGATCGGTGTTGTCGTTTTCCTGTTCTCCTTTGGATTGTCGGCATTGATCAACTTCGTTACCAAGAGAGAGCCTTTGGAATTTTAAAGGAGGGGGTAGAAAATGAATACGAACAAGTTGTATAAACTTTTCATCTATGTTGCCCTGTTGACGCTTGCGATCAGCATTGTGGTACCGGTAGGCTGGGTATTTCTGGCGTCCATCAAGGAAAACTCTGAATTTTACGGAAATCCGTGGACAATGCCCAAGGGTTTTTATTTCCAGAACTTCATCGATGCGTTTGAAAAGGCGCAGATGGGAGAATATTTCTTAAATTCGATACTGGTAACCGCACTGGCGCTTGGCATTCTGCTGGTGGTTGCGCTGCCTGCAGCTTATGTGCTGGCACGCTATCGTTTTTTTGGAAGCAAATTGTTTAATATCATGTTTATGGGCGGCCTGTTTATCAATGTGAACTATATTGTAGTGCCCATTTTCCTGATGTTCGTTGACGCTGATAAGTTTCTGAGAAATCTGGGCGGGGATGGCTTTTTCCTGAACAATCTGTTTATTGTCGCACTGGTTTATGCGGCCACGGCGCTGCCGTTTACGATCTATCTGCTTTCCGGTTTCTTTGTTACGATACCGCATGATTATGAAGAGGCCGCCTACATGGATGGCTGCGGTTATTTCAGAACAATGGTGCAGATCATGATGCCTATGGCGATGCCGAGTATTATCACGGTTATTTTGTTTAACTTTTTATCTTTCTGGAATGAATATATCATCTCCATGACGCTGCTTACAAAAGGTTCCAAAACGTTACCGGTAGGTCTGATGCAGCTCATGCAGGCACAGAAGGCAGCGGCAAATTACGGACAGCTTTATGCAGGGCTTGTCATTGTAATGCTGCCGACATTGATTCTGTATATACTGGTTCAGAAAAAGTTGACACAGGGCATGAGTCTTGGCGGTTTGAAGGGTTAATCAGAAGGAGGAATGGATATGAGATATGTCAGGGGTTTACTTTATCTGCTGCTTTTTATTGGTTGTGTAGTACTCGTCGTTGCGGGGCAGCGCACAATCGGTCCCGGCGGGCTTGGAATTATGCTTTTGGGACTTTTGGGAATATTAGTTCTCCTTTATCACTACAACAGTAAATATCAAAAATAGGGGAGGTATCATGCAATGATTATGGGAAGCACCGGCAGGCTGACTCTGCCTACAGATGCGGATATGGTCGATGAAACGATACGACTGAAAAATATGCTTGGCGCTGACGCTTTGCGGGATTGTGACGGAACAACGATGCCGGAGGAACTGTTGAGCCAGGATGCCAAAATTTATGCAACCTATTATACGACCAGAAAAGACAACGACTGGGCAATGAAAAACCCTGAAGAGATCCAGCAGGAGTATCTGATCAGCGACCGGATAACGGCCAAGGGAGAGAGCCTGCGCATCGAACTGATGAAGGGTTTTCATACGGAACAGCTTAAGGTAAATACGATTGATTCACCGAAACGCTGGTGGGAAGTCATAGACAGAACCACGGGGGAGGTCGTACCGGCAGAGAAATGGGAGTATGATGAAGAGACAGGTGAGGTTGTGATCGAGACCACTCCTTATCATCAATATACGGTCAGTTTCCTTGCGTTTTTGATATGGGATCCTGTCCATATGTATAATTTTATTACAAACGACTGGAAGGATGCGCCGCATCAGCTGACCTATGACGTGCGCCAGCCCAAGACACAAAGCTACGTCAAGGAAAAGCTGAGAAAATGGTGCGAAGACAATCCCCATGTGAATGTGGTGCGGTTCACGACCTTTTTTCATCAGTTTACACTGACCTTTGACGATAAAAAGCGTGAGAAATACGTGGAGTGGTTCGGTTACAGCGCCAGCGTCAGTCCGTATATACTGGAGCAGTTTGAAAAATGGGCGGGTTATCCGTTCCGGCCGGAATATATCGTAGACCAGGGGTATCACAACTCTACGTTTCGGGTTCCGTCCAAAGAATTTCGCGATTTTATTGAGTTCCAGCAGATTGAAGTTTCAAAGCTGGCAAAGGAACTGGTAGATATTGTGCACAGCTATGGCAAGGAAGCCATGATGTTTTTGGGTGACCACTGGATCGGAACAGAACCTTTCGGAAAGTATTTCAAAGACATCGGGCTGGATGCCGTTGTGGGATCTGTCGGGGACGGCGTGACACTGCGGATGATTTCGGATATCAAAGATGTGAGGTATACAGAAGGACGTCTGCTTCCGTACTTTTTTCCGGATGTATTTAGGGAAGGGGGAGACCCGATCGGAGAAGCGCAGGAGAACTGGCTGAAGGCAAGAAGAGCGATTCTGCGTTCCCCGCTGGACAGGATCGGGTACGGCGGCTATCTCAAGCTGGCGTCGGAATGGCCCGGCTTTATAGATCAGATTTGTAAAGTTGTGGATGAATTTCGTCAGATCCACCAGCATATGGACGGAACAAAGGCTTATACGGCGCCCTTTAAAGTTGGCATTTTGAACTGCTGGGGCAATATCCGGCGTTGGATGTCGAACCAGGTGCACCATGCTTTGTGGTACAGAGAGATTTATTCTTATGTGGGCGTGATCGAATGTCTGAGCGGAATGCCGATCGACGTTGCATTTATTGATTTTGAGCAGATAAAGAACGGAATTGATCCGAAGATCAAAGTGATCATCAATGCCGGGGACGCTTATACATCATGGAGCGGCGCCGAAAACTGGAAAGACGAGAAGGTGGTCTGTGCGATCCGCAGATTCATCGATGAGGGCGGCGGCTTTATCGGCGTGGGCGAACCCAGTGCCTGTCAGTATCAGGGGCGCTTTTTCCAGCTGAGCGATGTGCTGGGCGTTGACAGGGAACTTGGATTCTCTATGAGCACGGATAAATACAATGAACTGAATCGTGAACATTTTATTCTGGAAGACATTCCCGGTGAGATTGATTTTGGAGAAGGAAAAAGCCGGATCTATGCACAGGGAGAACATTATCAGATCCTGAATATGGACGGAAAATACAGCCGTCTGGTAGTCAATGAATACGGCAGGGGCAGAAGTGTGTATTTCACAGGTCTTCCGTATTCGCCGCAGAACTGCCGTCTTCTGCTGCGTGCCATTTACTATGCCGCACACATGGAAGACGAGATGAAGAAATTTTATGTCACAAATGTGGATACAGAACTGGCTGTTTTTGAAAAAACAGGAGAAATTGCTGTGATCAATAATTCCAGAGAGCCAAGAAATACGGATCTGTATGTGATGGGAGAACTGTATGCGCATCTTGAACTGGCACCCATGGAAATGCGGTGGCTGACGTATGAACGTCCGGCAGACTGACTGGAAGATAATTATCACGGTATGGAGGAAAAACCATGAATTGCAATGTAATGAATGAAGTGATCGCGGCATTTCCCATAGAGACGGACGAAAACGGCAGGCTGACAGAACAGATTCCCTACGGAAACGGTCATATCAACGATACGTTTCGCCTTTGCTGCAAGACGCAGGATCAAAAAGAGAAGAACTTTATTCTGCAAAGAATCAACCACGATATTTTTAAAAATCCGTCCCAATTGATGGAAAATGTGGTTCATGTCACGGAATATCTGCGCGGAATCATCATTTCTCAGGGCGGTGATCCGGACAGGGAGACTTTAAATGTAGTGAAAACAAGGGATGGGGCAAACTTCTATCAGGACTGTAACGGCAATGATTGGAGAGTCTTTCCGTTTGTTGAAAGGTCTCTGTGCCTTGAAAAAGTGGAGGATCAGAAAGATTTCTATGACAGTGCCGTTGCTTTTGGAAACTTTCAGAAAATGCTGGCAGATTTCCCGGTAGAGACACTTCATGAAACAATTGTTAATTTCCATAATACACCTTCCCGGTTTCAGGATTTCCGGAAAGCAGTCTGGGAAGGGGACAAAGAGAGAGTGGAGACTGCCGGTAAGGAGATTGCTTTTGCTCTTGACAGGGAACAGGATACGGCAGTATTGACAAACCTTTTAGCGGAAGGCAAGCTGCCGCTTCGGGTGACACATAACGATACGAAATTGAATAATATCCTGTTTGACGCGGATACGAGAGAGGCACTGTGCGTTATCGACCTCGACACGATCATGCCGGGACTTTCGTTGTATGATTTTGGAGATTCTATTCGCTTCGGGGCAAGCACGGGGGCTGAGGATGAGAGGGATCTGAGCAAAGTACAATTAGACCTGTCTCTGTTTGAGATTTTTACAAGGGGATATCTGAAAGGATGCGCAGGAAGCCTTACAAGGACAGAGATCGAGATGCTTCCTATGGGAGCAAAACTGATGACTTACGAGTGCGGCATACGGTTCCTGGCGGATTATCTGACGGGAGACCATTATTTCAAGATCCATCGGGAGAATCATAATCTGGACAGGGCAAGGACACAGTTCAAGCTTGTGGCGGATATGGAAGAGAAATGGGAGGAGCTGCGGGGAATCGTAGAAAGGATATGTCCAGAAATATAGCAGGATGACTTTGAGGGAAAGCGGCACAGCTTGCGGGCTGTGCCGTTTCTTTGCCTAACCGTCTTCCAATCGGTCTTCCAACTGTGAATAAACAAACCTGCAAAATATACCTTTAAAGGGGCGATATATCCCAAAAGTTACACTTTTTTCCTTTTATCTGTTATAATAAAAAAAATATCTGTTCAGGAGGGACAGAACTCTGCTTTGAGGCAACTGGAGGCTTTGACATGGAGGATATTTTGCAGTGAATGAGGAGTTATCAGGGAAAACAAAATTAAGAAAAGGCAGCTTCTTCTGGGCGCTGCTTAAAATGAATATGCTGCCGCTTATACTGTTGACGTTAGTCATTACGACATTCAGCGCTGCCCGTTTTGCGGCATCCATGAACCGGGAGGCGCAGAACGGTCTGGTGGATCTGTGCCATACAGTCATGACGCTGTATGATACGGTGTACGAGGGAGACTATCATATAGACGATGTAAACGGTTCGACTGTTATGATGAAGGGAGAACAGCCGTTAAACGGCAATTTTGAGATTATTGATTCTATTAAAGAGCAGACGGGCGTTGATGTTACTATTTTTTATCAGGATACCCGTGTGATCACGACGGTTCAGAACAATGACGGTATGCGGGCGATCGGAACAAAAGCCAATACTACGGTAGTTCAGGATGTATTGCAAGGGGGACAGCCGCATTTTTATGCCAGTACCATGGTGGAGGGCGTCCGGTATTTTTCCTATTATGAACCGATTTATGCTTCTGACGGCAGCTGCATCGGCATGTTCTTTCTTGGCAAGCCTTCCGCCGAGGTGAGGAGACTGGTGCGAAATTCGCTTATACCGACGATCGGATTTTGTATTCTTACGATGCTTATTGTATGCCTTGTGACGGTCGGTTTTTCTAATAAACTCGTCAGTGCGATCCGTAAAACGGAGTCTTTCGTGGAGACGATCGCCAAGGGGAATCTGCATACGGAATTTGATGCAGATGTCCTGAACCGTAAAGACGAACTGGGGGATATGGGGCAATACCTGATCAAGATGCAGCAGGCGCTCCGCAATTTAGTGGAACAGGACACGCTTACCGGATTATATAACCGGAGAAGCGGTGAGCAAATGCTGAGAAACATACATAAGAATTATCAGAAGGAAGGAACGCCTTTCTGTGTTGCGATTGGCGATATCGATCACTTTAAGAGAGTCAATGATACTTACGGTCATGAATGCGGCGATGTGGCGCTTATGGAGATTGCCGCACAGATTCAGGAACATATGAAAGGCCGCGGATTTGTGGCCAGGTGGGGCGGAGAGGAGGTCCTGCTGGTGTATGCTAATATGGAACTGGAAACGGCGGCAGGCTGTATCGAAGAACTGATGGAAGATATCCGTTCCAAACGTATTGTGTATGAGGACACATCGCTCAGCATCACGATGACCTTTGGCTTGACGGAAGGGAACGGGGGCAGGATCGAGCATATTGTACGCGACGCGGACGCGAGGCTGTATGAAGGCAAGAACAGCGGGCGCGACAGGCTTGTGTATGAGGCGGTGTAACAAGTATTCTGACGCTTGCACAACTTGCAGGATCGCATACAGAGCGATTTTACTCGTGGAGTCATGTATGGCTGAATTTTTATATTAAAACAGTATGGCAGAGGAAATTGCTTTACGCATTTCATACGAGGCCGGAAAGATTTCAGGCATTCATCGTATGCCTGTGGAGAATGAAATCAAAGAGGAGGATATGTCTATGACCAAAAAATTTTGCTTCGATGATGTGCCTGTGTTAGAGACAACCGGCGGAAAGCTCAAGGGATATTTCTACAACGGAGCATATATTTTCAAGGGAGTACCGTATGCGTATGCGGACAGATTTGAGCAGCCGCGGGAAGCGAAGTGGGACGGGATAAAAGAGGCGATGTCCTATGGATTTGTGTGCCCGCTGATGGAGCGGGATAACCCTTGTGCGGAACTGATGGTGCCACACCGCTACTGGCCGCAGGACGAACACTGCCAGAACCTGAATATCTGGACCAAAAGTCTGGAAGACGGAAAGAAGATGCCTGTCATTGTCTGGCTGCACGGCGGTGGATATGCTGCGGGGTCTTCGATCGAGCAGACGGCGTACGACGGTTTCAATCTGTGCATGGGCGGGGATGTAGTCTTAGTGTCTGTGAATCATCGTCTGAACATTCTCGGGTATCTTGACTTGTCTCCGTTTGGCGGGAAGTATAAGAACTCCGGCAATGCGGGTCACGCGGATCTGGTTGCGGCACTGCAGTGGGTTCGTGATAATATTGCCTTATTTGGCGGTGATCCCGATAATGTGACGATTTTCGGACAGTCCGGCGGCGGGATGAAGGTTGCCGATCTTCTGCAGATCGCAGAGGCGGACGGACTTTTTCACAAAGGACTTATCATGAGCGGTGTAAATGACGTAACGCTTTTGCCGCCATGCACGGGAGACGGCCGGGTCATTGTCACGGCGATCCTGCAGGAACTAGGCATTCCTGAAAACGAGGTGGATAAACTGGAGACGGTTCCGTATTATGAACTGGTACGCGCCTATACCAAAATCAGTCCGGCGATCGCCGCACAGGGCGGATATATCGGCGGCGGTCCGCTTGTGAACGACTATTACAGAGGCAATCCGCTGGACTATGGATTCAGAGAGCGGGCATATGAAGTTCCGCTTATGATGGGCAGCGTATTCGGCGAGTTTGCGTTTATGCCCGCGTCGTATGATAAGAACGAACTGACAGAAGAGCAGATGAAAGAGATGATTCAGCCGGTATACGGAGAGCACACCGATGAGATGATAAAGCTGTTTCGAGAGACCTTCCCGGGGAAAAATCCGACCGATCTGCTTGTAGTTGACCGGGCGCTGAGACAGCCCACGAAGCGGCTTGCCAGAATGCATGCGGAAGGCGGAAACATTGGCACGTATCTGTATGACTTTACGCTGGAATTTCCGATTTTTCATGAGAAGATTGCATGGCACTGTTCCGATATCCCGTTTTTCTTCCGCAATACGGAACTGGTAGAGGTGTGTCAGATCCCGGAGGTTCGTGAGAGACTGGAAGCGCAGATTTTTGAAGCATTTATGTCTTTTGTCAGGACGGGGAAACCGGAGAGTGACAAGTTACCCGCGTGGGAACCGGTGACGCCTGCGCAAGAGCCGACCATGATCTTTGACAGGGAGTGCGAACTGCGGTATCAGTTTGATGATAAATTATATGAGAAGATCGACAGCATACTTTCACCGTTTAATATGATGGAGATGATGGCGCAGGAGGAGATTCAGCATTAAAAAGAGCAGGGGGAATCCCCCTACTCGTCTCTTCGTATCGGCCGCACATACTTCCAGAACCGTTCCGGGTCATGATAGAAGTAAAAGATTCTGCCGGGAGTCGTGTCGAGACAATAGCCGGATGCAGCGTAATCAAATTCCTTCATGGCCGCTTCGATCTTTTCTTCCACGCTCTGGTTTTCTTTTTCAAAATCAAACGAACCGTGTTCAAAAACGATGTATTCTCCCTCGGGCACATCGATCAGAAGCATATGCGGCGGGACGTCGCCGGTGTAATCGGCCGGAAGGCGCACGCCGTAACACTCTGCCAGCGGGATTCCCCAGCTGCAGACCCGTCCTGCCGGATCGTTGATATAAGCCATGATCTGGCCGCTACCACTGTTGGATTCACTGCCGCCATTATCATCCAGCTTGCCTTTGATGCTGTCAAGCAGGCCGCAGACTGTCTCACAGTCCTGTCCGGGAATCTGACTCTGTTTCTGCCAGAAATCCCAGTATCCGATGCTTTCATAGTTTTTGATGTGCAGAAATTTGTGTGCCGGAATTGTTACAAAATAAGTTTTAATGTCTCTTTCTGAGTTTTGCATATGATTGCCTCCTCGTATTTCTGATAAGTAACAGTCAAAGGGTTTCAAGACCGTGCGGAGTGCGACAGGTCCCGGGTGCCTGCGGTACTCGCTGGGGGTAATGCCATAGGCTTCTTTGAAAGCACGGGTGAAAGCTTCATGAGAGGAAAAACCGTACTGCAAGGCAATACCCAGGATTCCGGTTTTGGCATCCCGGAGCTCTTTCAGCGCAAAGGCCAGTCTTCGATACCGAAGATAATCCCGGAACTGCATACCGGAAATCTCCTTGAATTTTTTGGAAAGATGAAATTCGGAATAGCCGTATTTACGGGAAAGATAACTCAGTGATAAAGAATCGTTATCGTTTCTTTTGATATACACGTCTATTTCGCCGATCATGGTCTGGATCTGCCGATACCATTCGTACATGTGTGCTCTCTCCGATTTCTTTTAGTTTGCACCCCGACAGTCCGAGTTCGCGAAGCGAAACTCGTAAAGTTAATTTGCGCAGCAAATTTACTCAGGTATGTGTCCGGACGTTCGAGTTCGCGAAGCGAAACTCGTAAAGTTAATTTGCGCAGCAAATTTACTCAGGTATGTGTCCGGACGTCCGAGTTCGCGAAGCGAAACTCGTAAAGTTAATTTGCGCAGCAAATTTACTCAGGTATGTGTCCGGACGTCCGAGTTCGCGAAGCGAAACTCGTAAAGTTAATTTGCGCAGCAAATTTACTCAGGTATGTGTCCGGACGTTCGAGTTCGCGAAGCGAAACTCGTAAAGTTAATTTGCGCAGCAAATTTACTTTTATTTTACAGAATATAAAAGCAATTTACTTGATTTTACTTGTGGAAAAGTTTTTTCTGATTCATTTTTTCTCCCAAAAGGTCCAATGCACCATAGGCTTGAAACCTATCTTTTCATAAAATGCATTACCGCCGCCAGTCATATGCGTTGCGCCTAATGGTTTCAGCCTGCGGTAATGCTCTGAAAGCGCCGCTGCTGCCAGGCCTTTTTTTCGATATGTTGGAATCGTGCACAGCGGTTCCAAATAAGCGAGGTGATTTTCAGGAGTCCACCACATGCCTGCATAACAAACATACTCTCCGTCGTTATTTTCAATGACAATCGAATCCTCCGGATGCATGTGAGGCGCCATTAAGCTGTAGTACCCATGTTCAGCCTCTCCATTCCAGGCGCCTTCCTCTTTTTCGTGGTCAAAACCTTTCCAACAGCATTCCGCTATTTTTTCCACGGAAAGCTTTTCAGTATCCACGAAATGAAAGCCATCCGGCAACGGATAATGCAGTGATTGCTCAAAATCAAAGACTCGCTCTATATAGCCGGAAGATTGTTGAAAACCTGCTTTTGCGATTGCTTCTTTCACTGCATTCTGTCCGTCAAAAATCACAAATCTGAGCTGACCATCTACACGCGGCATAGATGAAACTGCATACGCAGCCATCTCATCCGCCAGCTTTTCATAGCCCGGACGCAGACTGAAGTACACATCATTTACAGGGTTCTCATAAAAAACAAGACCTACGATACGTCCATGTTCCTCCCAAAGTTTCCAGCGGTGTACCAGGGATTTATCCATCCAGTCACTGGAAAGCGCATACTCTAAAAATGGAGCAGGAACACCATTTCTCCAATCTTTTTCATATAGATCAATCATAAATTGGTATACATCCATAAAATCACATAAAATTCTGAAGTTTCTTGAAATTATTTTAGCCATAAAAATCCTCCATTCCGCATACATAATATACATCATTATAAGAAGATACTATGTGCTGGTAAATAGCAAGAATGATTATAAACAATATTACCACAAAAAGACGCCTGCTTACGCAAGCGCCCTTTGATCAGCCGTATATGATTTTTTTCAGTGTGCTGTGTGCCAGTCCGTATCGCTTTGACAATGCTTTTATGGAATGTCCATTCTTAAAAAGAAACTTTATTTCCTGATTTCTCTTTTGATAAAATTTGCGAGAACCACTGACGGACCCCCATCCCTTTTTAGCGGATGTTTTGGGTATATATAGCACACCTCCATCCATGTAAGCCTGAAGTTCTTTTAACAATTTCTCCGGAAGTATTTCTGCTGCATTGATATATTTCATTTTCTGACCGCTCCTTATTTATTTTATATAAATAAAGTGCAGATACAGCAGAACATATAGTTTTACTGTAACAGTGAAGCCGAAAGCTGAACTGCTACGTTTGATTCGCCCATACAGATTGCTATATGTCTGCTATTCTGCATGGGCAAAGGTGTTCTTAAGATCATTTTGTGATAATGCTCGCATTTTCATTTTCATAGAACATTGCTCCTTTCCGTTTCTATTTGACATCAATACACATATGTGTCTACAAATGATTTCTGGTACAACGAAAATGAAGTTTTTGATGTATTCGCGCAGTATAATTGATTCGGATATAAGGAAGAAAATCGACGGTGCAGCGGTGGCTACAGCTGGATTTTATGACGCAGTAGCTGGACAATTATACAAGTGAATATGTCAGTTACTTAATACTCGTTATACTAGTATAGGTGGCTATGCACAAACACAGTATAGCATAAAGTTCTATAATCTTCTACAGGAGCATGCCGCAATCCCAAGCTGTAAAGGTATTTCAATCAGTTCTTTTTGTTTAATTGATGAGTGAAAAGAATATAACATAAGAAAAAACCTAAGTTAAAGACCCTGCATAAGCTGGCTGTCGGATTAAATATGACGGTTTCTGGATTGCTGGATTTCTATGAAACGAATGAGACTGCCTTTGAAGACGAGTAAACTTTGATTAGCGGTATGAATAAATCAAGCTCTGCCCGGTTAATGGGCAGAACTTTTGAATTTTGAATGAAATTAATTCTGTGGATGGATTCCCTTCTCTATGATCCCGAAGCCGAGCGGGTAGGGACCGGTGTGCACGCTGATGGTGGCGCCGATCTGGTAGAGGGGGATTTCTTTTACATCATAACCTTTCTCACGCAGTACAGACAGCGCCTGATCGCGAAATGCGGCTCCCTCTTCCACGTCATAGCCGTATCCTACCGCGATGCTGTAGCATTCACATGAAAGACTGCTTTCCCGCAGATATTCCAAAAGAAGATTCATAACCTTCTTGAGCGTGCGCTTCCGTCCTCTGTCGATACCGGAGGGGAAGATCTCGCCTTTTTTTAATGTGATAACGGGGCGTATATCCAGCGCGCCGCCTGCAAGGGCCGCTACTTTGCCGATTCTTCCGCCGTGTTTTAAATATTCCATATTTCCCACTGTGAAAAAAATTCTTCCGGTGCTTTTGATCTCTTCCAGGCGCGCTGCGGCATCCTGATAGCTAAAGCCGTGATCGCGCAACTCGGCGGCCTCCAACACATACTGTCCCTGCAGGACCGTGTTGATGGTGGCGTCGATGACGGTAATCTGCGCCTGCGGATATTTTTCCAGCACAAGGTCTCTGGCGTTGAGCGCTGACTGCATGGAACCGCTGAATTTTGTGGTGATGCAGATACAGATCACAGGCATGTTGTCCCTGGCAAACGGCAGGAACACTTCTTCATAATCCTGAATGGAGGGCATGGAGGATTTCGGGTATACGCCTTTCTTATCGATCATCTGCTGGTAGAAATCACGAATGCCGATTTCCACATTTTCCTTAAAATAGTGTTCATCGTCGAAGGATACATAAAAAGGTACGACGGTGATGTTCTTTTCCTGTACTAATTCGGACGGCAGATCGCAGGAGCCGTCGCTGATAATGTGAAATGCTTCTCTCATGTTGCAAATGACCTTCCTCTTATATATTCTGCATTCACAGCGCCGTGCATAGGTGACAAACTGTGACAATAAATCAGACTTATCTCTATAGAAGAGCAATCCTTATTGTATAGAATACTACGTTTTGACGGTAAATGCAATTGATTTGCGTATAAACGTCACGATGTAGAGCTATTTAAACTGTTTTTGGTGGTTTTAAATACTATATATTATGCAGCAGGCATTACCTTTGAATTTCAACAGCAAAGTTCCTATATAGAAAATCGGGCGCGGAATTATTTTATTAGATATTGTGGCAAAATCAATCGTTTTCATGTTATCCTTTTATGGTATAGGAAATTCCCTGGCGTGCTTCGAGTTTGCGAAGCAAATCTCGCAATTGAGCGGAGCTCAATTTTTTATGGTATAGGAAATTCCTCCGCTTATCCGAGTCTGCGAAGCGGATCTCGCAAAGTTATTTGCGAAGCAAATTACTTTTTTTATAGAAAAAAATCAAGGAGGACTGTTATGCTATATCAGAATCTATTAGATGAAATTGTTGATAGAACCCATGGAATATTAAAGGAGAATCTTACAGGTATATATCTGCATGGTTCCTTGGCAATGGGGTGTTTTAATCCAGACAAAAGCGATGTTGATCTAATTATTGTAATTAAAAACAGCATCGCAGATGTTCAAAAAATGCAGTTCATGAAACAAATTGTAGAATTAAATAAAACAGCTCCAAATAAAGGAATTGAATTGAGTATTGTCAAGGAAAAATATTGTAGTAATTTTCTTTACCCTACACCATTCGAACTGCATTTTTCGAATGCACATTTACAATGGTTTATTGACAATCCAATGGATTATATTCATAAAATGAATGGCGTCGATAAGGATCTGGCCGTGTATTTTAAAATCATAAAGAAGTATGGCGTTGTACTGCAAGGGGAAGCAATAAATGACGTATTCGCTGATGTGCCGGAAGAAGCTTATATTGACAGTATTTGGTCTGATGTTGAGGGGGCGAAGGAAGACATATTGGAAGAACCTGTTTATGTAATCTTGAATTTATGCAGAGTTGCAGCTTTCCTCAAAAGCGATTTGATTCTTTCTAAAAAACAGGGCGGAGAGTGGGCATTAGAGAACCTTTCAACGCAATATCATACTTTCATCTCGAATGCATTACAAAGCTATCTGTTTGGAAATGAGATGGACTTAGACCTTGTGGAAGCCCAAAGATTTGCCGATGATATGCTGCGGATGATAAAGAATATGTTGACAATCCTCTCGCCCGGGTGAACGAATCGTTTAGAGGCAGGGATTGATAATTTTCTTAAATTGGTATATACTAAGTATATACTAAATTGCGGGGAGGATTATTATGCGGGCACAAGTAAAAGAATGGGGTAACAGTCAGGGGATAAGATTGCCGAAAGAAATACTGAAAAGTGCAGGAATTGTATTGAATGATGTTTTAGATGTCACGGTGTCAAATGGTATAATTACTTTAGAAAAACCTTTTCGCCATAAGACATTGGAAGAAAGAGCGGCAGAATTTGACGGGAAGTTAATGCTTGACGGCGAATATGACTGGGGTGAGCCCGTCGGAAGAGAGGTGTGGTAATGGAACATCTGCATCAGGGTGACATTTTGAAAGTCGAGAAAATCAAACATCCGGTATTGGTTGTCAGCAAAGATTTTTTCAATACCAGTGGTGAAGTGATAGTCTGTCCTGTGATCGGTCATTCTAAGCCGGGACCGCTTCATATATGGATGTCTACAGAAAATGCAGAAGGATATATACATTGCGAGAAACTCGCGTTATTGGATTTATCTGTCCGCGGTTATAAGAAAACTGACAGATTATCGGTTCCCGAACTGATGAATGTATCTGACGCCATTCAGGGGATTTTTGAATATATATAAATAACAGAAGGAAATGAGATGATACTATGCTGCACATTGCAGTCTGTGATGATGATAGGAACGCGGTGCAGACCCACAAACAAATTGCAAAGTGCTGCCTGGCACAATGTAAAAGCGCCGGGGAGATCAGTGTCTATACTGACAGCGCCAATCTGCTCTATGATATTACGGAGGATGGCTTCTTTTTTGACCTGATCCTGCTGGATATCGAAATGCCCGGTGGAAGCGGTATGGAGCTTGCACAGAAGATCAAGCCGTACCTGCCCCATGGGAAGATCATCTTTATCACGTCCCATATCGAATACGCCATCGACGCCTTTGAACTGGCTATTTTCCGTTACGTGCCCAAGGATGACATTGATACGAGGCTGCCTGCGGCGATTATGGACGCTGTTAAGCTGATTATGCTGGAGGAGGGAAAAGTCTATACCATCCGGACCAACAGCAGGCTTGAGAAGATTCCCTATAAAGAGATCTATTATATCCAGAGGGATGGCAAAAACGCCGGAATCGCAACCGCTGCCGGTGTGTCCAAAGTGCGCAAAAGTCTGCAGCAGGTATATGAGGAGCTGGGGGCAGAGGAGTTTATCTATATCGACCGGGGCTGTATCGTCAACATGATACATATCATGCAGATAAAAGATGGCATGGCTGTCCTGAAAAACGGCGTGTCGCTTCCCGTCAGCCGCTCCCATCTGCAGGAAGTAAAGGAACAGATCAACACCTATTGGGGGACACATATATGACGCTTATTTTACTTTCCGATATGCTTGCAGGCGGTCTGCGGGCCGGTATTTGTATGTTTCTTATTTCACGTCTGCTGTCGGCGGATATGCCGGACAAAAGAAGCGTTGTGACGGCAGGTGCCGGTGCGCTTGTAATAGCCGCCGGGGTTTCTCTGGCAGGACTGCCGGATTTTTACCGGATGGCATTGGAGGCGTTCTGGATCGCGGTGTGTGCCCGCCGGTTACAGAATGCGGATACCAGAATGGGACTGTTTATCGGTATATATTATGAGATCGCGGTGGCGTTCTGGACCTTTCTCGGCATGGCGGGGATGGGGATTCTGTTCCGCGCACCGGCTTTTCCGGAGAAGGGAACCGTATACGGACAGAGCGCTGTCTGGCTGCTGCATATTGCGCTGCTGTCTGGCATGTTTTATCTGTTGAAAAAACAGGATATCGCAAAGAAGGGCGTCTTTCGTTTTGCCGCTGCTTTTTCGACGGCCGGTTTGATTGCGGTGGTCACTTTGTCCGAGCAGAAGGTTCTGACAATTTCGGAGGACAGTCTCAGTACATGGACGATTCTGTCGGTGGTGCTGATGATGGCCGTGATGGTACTCAATATGAGCCTCCAGTACGAAAGTGAAAAGGAACTGGCAAGGCTGAAATCCGAGCAGGCTGAACTGCTGGAACGGGACTATACCACATTGAATAACGCTTATGCCGTCAATGCCAGGCTGTTCCATGATTTTCACAATCATATCGGCGCGCTGCGGCAACTCCTTTCCCATGAAAAATATGCCGACGCGGTGCGGTATCTGGACGAACTGCAGGCTCCCGTGCGGGAACTGGCGGATACTGTCTGGACGGGCGATGAGACAGCGGATTACCTGATCAACTCTAAGACCGCGGCGGCGGCCGAATATGGCGTGCGTCTGCAGGCTCAGGTGGAATATCCAAGACACACGAATATCCGCAGCGCGGATTTGTGCGCGATTCTGGGAAATCTGCTGGATAATGCGCTGGAGGCGGCGAAGCAGGCTGAGACAGTGGAACAGCGAATGATCTGGCTCACCATAAGACGGATCAATCAAATGCTGGTGATCAAGGTGGAGAACAGCTTTGCGATTGCACCCGTATCAGAAAACGGGGAACTGAAAACAACGAAGACAGAGGGCGGTCTGCACGGCTGGGGATTGAAGAGCGCCCGGACTGCGGCAGAGAAATATGACGGTATGGTACAGACCTGTTGTGAGGGCAATACGTTCCGGGCGGTGGCCACGCTGTCTTTTCACGGGGTGGAGGTGTGAGCGGTGGAACATCGCAGGAAGCGCTTTTTCTGCTTATGTCATAGTAAAAAATAAAGCCTTGCACAAACGACGGCAAGGCTTTACATGTTTCTGAACAACTTTCTTTCGCTTATGCTAGTCACGTATTCTCCAAAGTTAATCAAATGATTCAGATTTCACGGTCAAAAACCAACCGTTCGAGGACACTTTCGCAGGGACCTTTCTTTTCCGTTATGATGTAAACACAGTAAATCAAATTGATACGCTGGCTCAACAAGTTGAGACAAAAGCAGCGTGGAAATGGAGGAAATTATGCGACATATTTATGTTCGAGGTATTCTGGCTCTGGTCTGGGCCGCGGCGGCAATTGTCAGCGGTGTGTCCGGGAGGATGGAGATGGCCGGTGTTTACATGATTATGGGCGGTATGTTCCTGTATTCTGCATATACCGCATGGAACAGGACTAAGACCGGTGGAGGAGACAGGTAAATGAACGGAAAGCTTTTGACCATTAAAAATCTCAGTGCGTGGTATCGCCGTGAACATACGGTACTGGAGGATTTTTCCATAGAACTGCAGGAACATGAGGTGGTGGGACTGATCGGTTTAAACGGCGCCGGCAAGACGACGTTCATTAAGACTTTATCAGGTCTGCATGAAACCTTTTCAGCGGAAGAAATCCGGCTGTATGATCGTCCTGTACAATTCCGGGATCAGGCGTTTAAGACCTGCCGCTATACGGTATTCGCGGAGGACCATTCTTTTCAGTATTTTACTTTCAGGGAATACCTGGCCTATGTGCTTGCCGCTTACGGGCGGGAACAGCGGGACGCGGAAGCGCTGATAAGGGGATTTCATTTTGAGAATGATACGGATGTTCTCTTGAAAGATTTATCAACAGGCAATCAGAAAAAGGCTTTCCTGATCACAGCGTTTGCATTGAGACCAAAGCTGCTCCTGCTGGATGAGCCGGTGAACGGACTGGATTTTCAGAGTACGGAATATCTGTATGAGTTGATCACAGGTTATAAGGAGTACGGGACGGTTCTGTTCTCTTCACATATTCTGGAAAGTATCACACTGACCTCCGACCGGGTCCTGGTGCTGGAAGACGGAAGAATCTGCCGGAGCTTTGCGGGGGAGCAGATCAATGCCGAAGGAATTCGGGCGGCACTGCATGTTGAGACTGGTCAGGAAAAACTCACATGGGAAAATGAGCAGGTAAAAAGACAGGACAGAGATGATCCGTGAAGCAAAATGATTCAGGCAGACAGGAGGGATGAAGGGGATGTACAGAGTATTTGCAAGAAAGTTATTCGGTGTCAAATATGAAAGGTTAGGCAAGACGCTGCTGGTCTGGCTGCTTGTATTCTACGGGTTGTATCTTGCAGGATACCAGGTGCGGATCGCGCCATTTATTCTGTATCTGATGGTCAGCAGCTTCAGCGCAGGCGTGATGTGGCAGGCGCTTCATTCCAGGGATAGTGCCGATAATATGCAGAATCTGCTTATGCTGCCTTTTGGTGAAAAGCATTTTATTTTTTCCTATGTGGCCGTGCTGGGTATGTATACGATTCTTACAAAGACGGCAGGGCTTATGGCGGTGGTGCTGGCAGTGTGCTCATGGAGCGGCAAGGAACTGCTGGGAAGTGTTCTCTGTGCAGTCAACGCGATTCTTATGAGTGCCTGTATGTATGCGGAGAGCAGGGGGCGGAGAAGCAAGGGTAACCCGGCTCCCGGCCAGCTTTTGGGAAAGCCGGTTTGTAAGATTCTCAGCGTGGTTTGGGTCTGTGCTGTTTTAGCCGGTATGGTTCTGCTGTGGGATAAAGTTTTCTTTGTGCCTTTACTCACAGGTAATATCTTATTGGCGGTTCTGGTATTACGCGGCGCCGATGCATATTCGTTCTATGCGCCGGCCGGCGGTAAAAGCAGGGCTGTGAGAGGAGGCAGGCGCACTTTCGTATGGCGGTATCTGTTCCGGTATCTGGCGGCACACCCCAATTATCTGCTCAACACAGGCGTTATGTGGATTGCGGCCTGTGTGCTGCCTGCCTTTTTCAGTCAGATGGGAGGAATGGGCATGTCTGTCATGCCCATCGGATTTGCAATTCTTTCCTTAAATACGCCGATCTGTATCCTGCTGTCCTGCGACCCGGATCTGGAACAGGCCGTGCGGTTCCTGCCCGGTCAGAAGAAAGCCTTTTGCATGCCCTACTGCCTGTTTATTTTTCTGTGCAATATGGCGGCAAATACGATATTCCTTGTCAGCTGGCATTTGACAGCCGGGGGATTGCGCACGGACGGCATGGCGGCAGGCGGATTCCGGTCATGGGGCGCGGCGGCGGAGATAAATGTGATTCTGACAGCGGTTTTCTTCGCATTGCTAAGCGCTGTTGGTTCTGTACTGATGGAGTGGTTTTATCCCGTCAGGGGGTGGAAGATCGAGAGCGATCTGTGGCACCACCCGAGGAAATATATTGTTCCGGCGATTATGCTTCTGTTGGCGGGTATTTTAGGAGGTGTCAAATGAAAAATACAGGAAAATGTCCAAAATGTGGTTACGTGAGTGTTGTCCGTATTCCGGACAATCCAAATCGATATGCAAGCGGTAACAACATCTATACCGGCACAATGACGCTGATCGGCAAGATTCCTGTGATCCGGCATGTGTGCTGTGACTGCGGATACGTGGAGAACTGGGTGGAGAGAGAACATGAACTCCAAAAGATCAGGAACTCGTTCGGGTGAAATTTTTGATCTCAAATGCCGGATAGATTTTGTACTGTTGTATGCAACAGCCGTTGAGATAATGTCGTTTTGCTATAGTATACTAATGGTTAAAAAAGTTTTTTGATATGGTTGTATATATTCAAGCCCATTTTTTGACCATATTTCGCGACAATTGCCCGATATACAGTTTGCTTATTGTTATTCGCCTTATAGTTTTTGGAAACCAGAGAAGCAGTATAATAGATTATTTCAGCAGCAAATCCGGCACTGCTTAGGTGTTTCTGAATTTTGCAATTAATGTGTGTATAAATTTGTTGCATTGAAGTGGGTAAGCTTTTCAATACTGATTTTAGGAGCATTTCTGGTAGAAAAAAGGTGTACGTGATCCTGAGACCCTAAGTGCTCTGAGCCGGACAAACCATCCTCATGTACATTTTCAAAATCAACCAGATAGTATGTTTCAACGGAAGACATCAGTATATACTCTTTTATTCATTAAACTGTATTGGTAATTTTATAATTATCTGTAAAAAGCAGGACAAATATATTATAATGAATAAAACTATAAAAAACAATTACCAATAGCTTTATAATGAAAGAAAAAGTAACAGTGAGGTCAAAGGCTGAACTGATACAAGCCCAAGGCAGTCCGGAACGGAGGTATTCATGAAACATAAGGTAAAAGTAACGGTAATTGACAAAAAGCTGTACCCTGAGTTACAGGAGCAGTACTGCGCTGATCCGCAGTCAGGCGCATGTCCCTGCTATAATATCGGCGATGAGTTCATTTTTGAAAGAGATGAAGAGAATGATCATTTCTGGCAGTGCGGTCTGAATACGCTTGTGAAGACAACGGCAGATCCCGGTACTGTCGCGGGCGGACCGAAAATGCCGCATTGTTCTGAGGCATGGGACGCTATTGCGAGATATATCTATGCCGGACTGCAGGGCGGATCGATCATGAAGGGCTGGATGAAAAAGGAAAACGAAATGATAGCGTGCTGTTCAGACGGCACAAGACCGGTGATTTTCAAGATTGAAAGAATCGATGAGGAATAGGATGGGGCATATTTTGAGTACAACAAATCTTTAAAAGATGTTGAATACTACGAGATTCTAGAAAACCTTATGGCACGCTGGAAATTTGGAATTGTTGAATTTAAAGAAGCCAAGGGCGGTTATGATACAGACAAAATCGGAAGATATTTTTCTGCGATTAGCAATGAAGCAAATCTGCGCCAGCAACAATATGGCTGGCTTATTTTTGGTGTCGGTGAGGAACGGGAAGCCAGGATAAAAAAGATTGTCGGGACAGCATATAAGAAAGGTGATAGCAGCCTGCTGGAGTGCTTTAAATATGAAGTTTCCAGAGATGCGGCCAATGGCATGACTTTTTATGAAAAATTTCGATAATATCAGGAATAAAATCGCCCGGATTAGTAAATTTGAGTCTGTCCTCATGTAAGTCAGATTCCTTACCTTTGCAAACACCTTATCTACCACATTGATAAATGGTATTTTAAAAATTGCATAATCCCTGTCCATATTGTCGGCACCGCATAATCTCCACATGATACTAGGCGCAGACTGGAACATATAATCATAATCCGAATTGCCGACCAGTTGTGAACGGCAAAGAGTACCGTGTGCTGATGTTTAAGATTCCAGCAGCGGCAAGATTCCTGTAAAATGGCGGGCTATAACTATGATTGACACTGCTGCTTTGGGTATCCGCCGGGCATATAGCATTCAGAAAGCAAAATATTTTCCTTTGCCGGATTACAATGTTTCTTCCGGAACACAGGTGGAGGTGACAATCTATGGAAAAACACTGAATGAAAGCTATATGCATATATTGTATGATCATCAGGATTTAGACTTACAGACGGTGTTTTTGCTTGACCGGATACAGAAAGGTTTGCCTATTGATAAGGAGGGTGCGGACAGGCTGCATGGTAAGAGGCTGGTTGAGGGCCGGCTGACGAGTCTGTATTTGTCGGCTTCAGCGGCTAAAAGCATTGATGAAAGTGCAAGCTATATTAAAAATAAGGGATTTGATGATAAATATTATAAAGATTTAATAGTTGAGTGTTTAAATCAATATGGAAAAGCCAAGAAGAAAGAAGTACGGGAACTGCTATGGGATAAACTGCCGGATGCGTTATCGGATGCCCCAAAAGAACATAAAGTAAGTAATTTGCCGGCAGTATTAAAGAAGAATAATGTTATTGATACAGATTCACCTAACCAGCAGCGTTCTTATTGGACATTGAGGCAGTAGCTTGAACAAATTTATTCAAGGTTATTCAAGATCATTCACGATTATTTAAGAATTTGGATTGGATGATCTACATAATGACAACGGGAGAGGGGAGAGCAAAACCATGACCAACGAACAGATCCTGCAAACCGCAATGCGGCAGTCTGCATTAGACATTAACTGCAGTGCAGAAGATTTCCTGCAGAGCAGGCATGTGATTGTTAAGTCCGGTGTGGGACCGGACGCGCGGAAATATTATAAAGAACCGATAGCCTGCAACCTCGTTTCCTACGGGAATAACATTGTTGCTTCCGTTCGGGACGAGTATAGAGAAATAGTAGAAGCGTACATAGGAAAATTTGAATTTTATCACTGCTTCGAGACGCCGAATATGCACTGGCTCAATGAGAGACTGGTGGAAAAGGGGCAGAAGATCTGCTTTATGGCGGAATACTATCTGCCGGATGTCAGGAATCTCCGCGCGCTGCCGTGTGCGTATGAGATGAAGGTTCTGGGGCAGTCTGATTTCGCAGCGTTATATAAGCCTGAATGGAGCAATGCGCTTTGCGAGGACAGAAAAGAACTGGATGTGCTGGGGATAGGCGCGTATGATTCCGGCAAACTGATTGGATTTGCGGCCTGTTCTGCCGATTGTGATACCATGTGGCAGATCGGCGTCGATGTACTGCCGGAATACAGGAGACAGGGAGTGGCGGCGGCGCTGACAAGCGGTCTGGCGCTGGAAATCCTGCAGAGAGGGAAAGTGCCTTTCTACTGTTCGGCATGGTCTAACATCAGGTCGGTGCGGAATGCGGTCAAGAGCGGCTTTATCCCGGCGTGGGTGGAAATGACGGCGAAACCGGCGGATGTCGTGGATGAGATGAACAAGTGAGAACGGGGGAAATTATGCGTATCGAACATATTGCCATGTATGTCAATGAACTGGAAGTGGCCAGGGACTTTTTTATCAAATATTTCAACGCCTCATCGAATGACGGTTATCATAATCAGAACACCGGCTTTCGTTCTTATTTTCTGACTTTTGATGATGGTGCAAGATTAGAGATCATGAATAAGCCGGGTATGAGTGATGGTGAGAAAGTGATCAACCGCACCGATTATAGCCACCTTGCATTCAGCGTGGGCAGCAGGGAAGCGGTAGACGATCTTACAGACCGGTTGAAAAAGGATGGATTTCAGGTGACGAGCGGTCCGAGAACAACAGGGGACGGATATTATGAAAGTTGTATTGTCGGTTTGGAAGATAATCTGATTGAAATTACGGTGTGAGGAGAGAACCAGAATGCAATACATACAGGCTGTAAAAGAACATACCGCCAGTGTTTTTGAACTTGTGCAGGAGACAATCCGGTCAGTTTATCCGAAATATTATCCGGGAGAGGTTGTAGATTTTTTCTGCAGCCTCCATAGCAGAGAAAAGATTGCCGGGGACATAGAAAACGGAAGCGTGGGCGTTCTGGTGGAGGAGGGCCGGCGAACTACCCGTCGGTGGTGCTGGACGCTTCTCTGCCGGCCTGCCGGTTATATGAACACAGAGGATACCGCACGCTGCGGCATGAACGATATCCTCTGGATAACGGTGTGGTTCTGGTTTATGAAGTGGTGGAGAAGGTATTTTAAAGCTATAATCCATGCAATATCATCTCATTTGCGAGGAGGCAACTAATATGCAGAACCAATATAATAAAACAATTTCAGCATGTTTTACAGGATATATCGTACAGGCCATCGTCAATAATTTTACACCGCTGCTTTTCTTGTTTTTCCAGAAAAGCTACCACATTCCGCTTTCCCAGATTACGCTGCTGGTAACGTTTAATTTCGGAATACAGCTGCTGGTGGATCTTCTTTCGGTCGGATTTGTAGATAAAATAGGATATCGTGCCTCGATGGTCATTGCCCATGTGCTGTCGGCAGCCGGTTTGATCCTGCTTACCGTTCTGCCGGAGATTTTACCCGTTCCCTTTGCCGGGATTTTGACCGCCGTCATGATCTATGCCATTGGCGGCGGACTTTTGGAGGTCCTGGTCAGTCCGGTTGTGGAGGCGTGTCCTTCTGACAATAAGGAGAAGGCGATGAGCATGCTCCATTCCTTTTATTGCTGGGGACATGCCGGGGTGGTCCTTCTTTCTACCTTGTTTTTCTATGTGGCAGGCATTGAGAACTGGAAAATCTTAGCGGTGATCTGGGCGCTGATTCCGCTTGTAAACGCGTTTGCCTTCACAAGGGTTCCTATTGCGCCGTTGATGGAGGATGGCGAGTCGGGGATGAGATTACAGGAACTGTTCCGGCTGAAAGTATTTTGGATTTTGCTGGTGATGATGGTATGCGCAGGGGCAAGTGAACAGGCGGTAAGCCAGTGGGCTTCGACCTTTGCGGAGAAAGGGCTGGGAATTTCCAAAACGGCAGGTGATCTGGCCGGACCGCTGGCATTTGCGATTTTGATGGGAACGTCCAGACTGTTTTACGGAAAATATGGTGAGCGCATTCATCTGGAGCGTTTTATGGTTTACAGCAGCTGTCTGTGCATCCTGTCTTATCTGGGCATTTCTCTTTCGCCGTTTCCGCAGCTCAGCCTGATTGCCTGTGCGGTCTGCGGTCTGTCCGTGGGGATCATGTGGCCGGGAACTTTCAGTAAGGCATCAGCAGCGTTGCCCAAAGGCGGAACGGCTATGTTTGCACTTCTGGCGCTGGGCGGAGACGTGGGCTGTTCGGGCGGGCCTACGTTAGTCGGCATGGTATCGGGCGCTCTGGGTGATGATCTGAAAAAGGGAGTTCTGGCGGGGATTATATTTCCTGTATTGCTGTTGATCGGAATCGTACTTTGCAGGAAGACAAAGGGAGGAGATTTCAAGCAGGAATAGGGACTCAGCATGATCCGGATGATTGCTGAGTGAAATTTCAAATCTCCGTTTCGCTCGTTGCCAGGCAAGTGCTGCTGTCGCTGGACAGAATAGACTAAAATTGCCGTGCGTGCCGGAAGTTTGTATGATATGATTAGGAAAGAAGTTGGACGGAGTGTTTGCCGCGTATCGGCGAAGCTGGAAAGGTGAGTGCCGGAACATTAAGCGGGAGAAAGGATGATAAGATTGAAAATTAAAATTTTCAATCGCGAGATTTGTGTCTGCGCGTTGCTTGCCACAAACTCGTTTATGCGCAAAAAGCAGCGCAGAAATGGAGAAAACTATGCAGGAAATCAAATGCCCGAAATGCGGGGAGGTTTTTGCGGTCGATGAGTCCGGTTATGCGCAGATCGTAAAGCAGGTCAGGGATAAAGAATTTGAGCAGGAACTTAACCGGCGGGAGCAGGATTACGCCCGGGCCAAGGCAAACGAGTTGCAGCTTGCGCGGGTGGAGCAGCAGGCGAAACATGATCAGATGATCCGGGCTAAAGAGACAGAACTTTCTGACAAAGACAGAGAAATCGAACGGTTGAAGGCACAGATCTCCGGCAGTGAAACAGAGAGGAATCTTGCTGTAAGTGAGGCGGTTCACAAAAACGAAAAGGAACGGGAGCGCGAAGCCGCAAAGAAAAATGAAGAGCTGGCGGATAAGGATCGTCTGATCCAGCAGCTGAAAGCACAGATTGAAAAGAATGAGAGCGAAAAGAAGCTTGCCGTAGCGGAAGCGGTAAGTGAGAAGGAAAAGGCGATTTTTGAAAAGGCGGCTGAGATCACGGAACTGAAAAGTCAGTTGTCAAACAAGGACTCGGAGAGCGAATTAAAGCAGCAGTCTTTGCAGAAACAATATGAGACACAGCTTAAAATGAAGGACGAGCAGATCGAGTACTATAAGGATTTCAAGGCCAGACAGTCCACGAAGATGGTAGGAGAAAGTCTTGAACAGCACTGTCTGATACAGTTTAACTCTTTGCGCATGACGGCTTTCCCGAATGCTTATTTTGAGAAAGATAACGACGCCAGAAACGGTAGTAAAGGAGACTTCATTTTCAGGGAAGCGGCGGACGGCGTAGAATTTATTTCCATCATGTTTGAAATGAAAAATGAGATGGATGAGACTGCCACCAAACACAAGAATGAGGACTTTCTGAAAGAACTGGACAAGGACAGGCGTGAAAAGAAGTGTGAGTACGCGGTGCTGGTTTCCTTGCTTGAGATTGACAATGAACTTTATAATAACGGGATCGTGGACGTTTCTTACAAATATGAAAAAATGTATGTGGTTCGTCCGCAGTTTTTTATTCCAATCATTACATTATTGCGAAACGCGGCCTTAAATTCATTACAGTACCGGCAGGAACTGGCTACAGTCAGAAACCAGCAGCTTGATATTCTTCATTTTGAAGAAAATATGAATACGTTTAAGGAAGGTTTTGCACGCAATTACAGGATTGCAAGCGATAAATTTAAGACGGCGATCGATGAAATCGACAAGACGATCAGCCATTTGCAGAAAACGAAGGAGGCGCTGCTCTCCTCGGAGAATAATCTCCGGCTGGCGAATGACAAGGCGGACGATCTGAGCATCAAGAAACTGACGAAGAACGCGCCGGCGGTGAAGGAGATGTTTGATAATCTGGAGTGAGGAAAGAAATGGTTATGCAGCCATCCACTATAAATAATGAAAAAATTTTTATAGAGACGGAGGCTTATAAATATGGAGTTTATTAACAAAAATGATATTAAGGAGCTGGCAAATCCAGGAGTTGTATCAAGGCAGCTGTTAAATTCTGAAAATTCTACAAGTAAAAGGGTAACAATAACAGAAGTGCATTTGGAAGCAGGCGTATGAGATAACTTTCTGTTTGGCGAACTTTATGATTGCAGTGGCCGGTTCCTCTGTCAGAGATCCGTAATCCTCCGTAAGATAATCCAGACGGATCTGTGTCAATGCGTCGATATCATTTACCGTTGCTTTTTCCAGTTGGATATTCATTGTAAAGTTCCTCTTCGCCGAAATGTATAGTGGGTACAGTTTATAAAAAACTTTTGGCTTCTAAACCGTGTATTTCCAGTTTGTAGTCTTGTGAGATATCATTATTTTACCATAAACATCTATACAAATCTATGAAATCCATACTCGTCATTATATAGGGAAATACCAGTGCAAGACTTATGTTTCAGAAACTGGCGCAGATATGCATGGATTTGCAAAAGGATACGACTTGATAATTACGTGGTATAGGAGCATTATATTAGGGACAGGCATGGAGGATGGTGTAATGAATTGTATATTAAGAAAATGGAAATTGGATGACGCGAAGGAGCTGGCGGAGGCGATCTCCAATAAGAAGATACAGGATAATCTCCGCGACGGTCTGCCCTATCCGTACACAGAAGCGGACGGAAAGGCATTTATCAGTGATATGCTGGCGGCTGATGAGCATTTCACGTTTGCATTTGCCATCACTTATGATGACAAGGTGATCGGCAGTATCGGCGTGTTCCGGCAGGAGAATATTCATTCCAGGACAGCCGAACTCGGTTATTATATCGCGGAAGCATACTGGGGCAGGGGAATTATGACGGAGGCCGTTAAGCAGGCGTGCGGGTATGTGTTTGCCAACAGCGATATACTGCGTATCTATGCGGAACCTTTTGCCCATAATACCGCATCCTGCCGGGTCCTGGAAAAAGCCGGATTCCAGTATGAGGGAACGCTTCGCCAGAATGCGGTCAAGAACGGGCAGGTGATAGATATGAAGATGTATGCGATCACAAGACAAATGGAAGCAGAATAGCAATCGCGGAAAGTGCGCCGCACCTTCCGCTGATTGGGCGTGAATGATATTTCTATCTTACGTTAACAACCATACCCAAAATACGCATACGATAAGCGCGATGACACCGCATATGACAGCAGACAGGATTTTCTGGTAGGGGCGCTTGCCAGATTCCCGTGCCAGTTCGATTTCGTCCAGTCTTTTTCCCTCCGTAAAAGCAATAATTTCTCGGTAGGTCTGTACATCGTATTTCTTTTTCGTCTTTTCTAATTTCAGGGCATAATACATCGCGGCGGCAAAAATCACTGCGGAAATTGCCAGACCATAGTATCCCAGAAATTTTGCCAGCGGAATAACGGACATAATGAATGCCAGAAGCAATACCGTAAATATTGCGCTGTCGCGGTTGAAAGCCTGCAGGTCAGTTTTGTTGATGGTTTCTTTCATAACTTTCACATCTCCTTTGATTAATTGATCAAGAGATACGTGGAAAAATGTACTCAGTAACAGCAGACTGTGGATATCCGGATAGCTTTTGTCGTTTTCCCAGTTGGAGACGGTCTGCCTTGTGACGTAAATCCGGTTGGCCAGCTCTTCTTGAGACAGCTGCATGTCGGTACGATATTTTTTGATTTGATTTCCTAATTCCAATGGTATACCTCCTTGTCGATAAAGTTTGTGAGGGATTCTCCTGATCTGCCATTATAGTAGCAGATACGGGGGGATTTGTCTGTCAAATGTCTTTGACATGAGGGTAAATAGCTTTTTTTCATATTCTGGTTTGTAAAAAGGATTTGCATAAAAAATGAAAGAAACCCCTTGACTCCTACGCTGCGTAATAGTTTATGCTGTCTTTACACGGGAGGAATGAAGCCATGATGACAGTGAATGAAGTGAGCAAATTGACCGGAGTGAGTATACGCGCTCTGCAATATTATGACAGGATCGGGCTCTTGAAACCGACGGGATACACGGAGTCCGGTTACCGGCTGTATGACGATACGGCGCTTGACAGGCTGCAGCAGATTTTACTGTTTCGGGAGTTGGAGTTTCCGCTTAAGGAGATCAGGGAGATTCTATCCAGACCGGATTTCGACAGACAGAAAGCGCTAGAGCAGCAGATCACGCTGCTAACCATGAAGAAAGAACGGCTGGAAAATCTGATCCGTTTTGCCCGTGCAATACAATCGGAAGGAGACAGAACAATGGATTTTGCGGCATTTAATACCGAGCAGATCGATGCATATGCCAGACAGGCGAAGGAACGGTGGGGCAAAACCGCAGCGTATCAGGAGTTTGAGAACAAGGCGGCAGGAAGAAGCAGGGAGGAAGAGCAGAACATTGCAAAAGAGTTTATGCAGATCTTTGCAGAGCTTGGCGGGTTGAAGGATACCGCACCGGAATCCGGCGCGGCGCAGGAGCAGGTGAAAAAGCTGCAGGACTATATCACGGAACATTATTATAAATGTTCAGACGATATTCTTTACGGTCTTGGACAGATGTACGCTGGCGGCGGGGAATTTACGGAGAATATCGACCGGGCAGGCGGCGCGGGAACGGCGAAGTTTACTGCGGAGGCGATTCGAATCTACTGCGGGAAGTAAGGGATACGGGATGACGTGTGTGCGTCATCCCGTATTATAACGTATATATGATTTAAATTGTTTTCCGGGGAAACAGTGTGCACTTTTGGACAATAAACCAAAGCACCTGTTTCCTTTTTCTGGTGGGAAAAAAGGAACAAAGGAGGAACGCGCAGGCTGTCCTGAAGCTGGCTTAAAATGATTATCACAAGGTAGATGATCAGGGAAACAAAGGTCAAAGAAATTTACAAAATATATAAAATAAAAAAATGTATAGAAATACAAAGATGTGTAAAGGAAACAAAGTTCATAAGCTGGTATCCTATTGTTATCTGCAAATGAAGAAAGGAGAGGTAGGTTATGGGTAGAAGAAAGGTAACAAAAAAAGTACTGGCATGGATACTCTTAGCGGCAATGATTACAACCGGGTTTGGAGGGGAAACAGGAATTAATGTCGTAAATGCAGGTAACAGTGGTGAATGTGCGAACAGTTTGAGCGTTTTTGAAAATTTTATCACAGTCGATGGAACAAAGCTGATGGATGGTGACAAAGAACTGAAATTTGTTTCTTTAAACTATCCGCAGGCTACCAGTGATACGCCATGGGAAAGTGAAAATGCAGTGAAAACGATTAAAGCAATGGGTGGTAATGTTACCAGAAGCTATACCATTCCTGTTTATAACGGGCAGAACAGCGCAACGGCATATGTAACAGGCGTGGATAATAATGGACAGCTGATTTTTAATGAAGATGCATTGAATAATCTCGATAATTTGCTTGCAGCATGTAACAGACATGGAATTCGCCTGATTATTCCATTGGTTGACCATTGGCATTGGATTGGCGGTATGGACGGTTATGTATGGCTTGCAGGTGAGGCAGACGGAATGCCGAGTCAGTCGGGCTTTCAAGAATGGGCATGGAAGTTCTATGAGAGCGAAACATGTATGGATTATTTCAAACAGATGATCACGCATCTGCTGAACAGAACAAATTCTGTTACAGGGGTTAAATATATGGATGATCCTGCAATTCTCTGCTGGGAAACAGGTAACGAAATAGGTAACAGATCCCAGGATGATAAAGATGAAATTTTGTCTAAATGGACTAATCAGGTTGCAAATCACATTAGATCAATTTATGGAGATAAGGAGATTCCTTATGAGACGGAGACGGCAGATCCCGCATCGATAGACGACTTGGAGGAAGAGGATAAGGACAGTTCAATTGGTGAAGAAACGGAGGAGCCGGGAGAAACGGAAACGCCAGAAGAAACGGAAGAGCCGGGAGAAACGGAGGTGCCGGAAGAGCCGGGAGAAACGGAGGCGCCGGAAGAAACGGAAGAGCCGGGAGAAACGGAGGTGCCGGAAGAGCCGGGAGAAACGGAGGCGCCGGAAGAAACGGAAGAGCCGGGGGAAACGGAAACGCCAGAGGAAACGGAGGCGCCGGAAGGAACGGAAACGCCGGAAGAGACGGGGAATCCGGAAAAATCAGAGGAAGTGTCTGGAGAGATCAGAGAAGATGGCATGGCAATGTCATCCACTGTAACAGAACAAATTGCACAAAGAAAAGTAATATCAGTAATTAAAGAAACAGCGGAGACAGAAGAACCGGAGGAGACGAAAGAATCAGAAGATACAGTCGAAGCGGAAAGCCCGGAGCCGGCAGAGGATACAGTCGAAGCGGAAAGCCCGGATACGGCAGAGGATACAGTCGGAACGGAAAGCCCGGAGAAGATAGAAAAGACAAAGAAAGCAATATTACCCGGCACCAAAGCGGCCGTGAGTGAGACGGCTTCCGAGACTCCTGTCAGAAGACATCTTATTTTAGATGGAAGAATGTCACTGTCAAAAAATGGTTCGCTTGCTGCAAATAATCCTTGTGATATTCTGGGAGCACACTACTATGAAGGCAACTACGCTGAAAGATGTAAGAATGATACAATTACCGCACATAATGCAGGAAAACCATTTATATTAGGCGAGTTTGGTGCAAAAGTAGAAGCACAGCCCTGTGCCGATGTTTTCCAGGCAGGACTTGAGAACAATACGAATGGTATTATGATGTGGAGCTTACGGGCTCACAAAGACGGATACGGATATTATTTCCACGATGAGGATGGATACTGGGCCTCTTATCATTGGCCCGGCTTTGTGTCCGGAGACTACTACGGTGAAACTGAAATTCTGCGTGCAATTTATGCATATGCGCAGATTGCAAATGGAAAGGCTTCTACATATGAAGAAGCGAAGAAGATTCCGATTCCGGCGCCGGAGACGGATGAGGCGCCATTGCTTTATGCTGACGGGGAGTATCACAATTCTTTTAAAGATGGTTCCGTAGGCGATATTAAATGGAGAGGTGTTGTCGGTGGAGCATGGTATGAAATTCAGAGAGCCGATGGCGTTGTAACAGAAAACGATAATAATGATGTGTGGACAACCATTGCAGACGAAAAGGATCGTGTATACGACTCCGGACGTAACTGGGAAGATAAGGCGCATGACTGCATTGCCGGTTATCATGACGAGACCGCGATAGACGGACAAACCTATTCATACCGGCTGCGTGCATGCAATGAGAGCGGAGAAGGCATCTGGTCCAATATTGTGACGGTAAACAGTGCAAAACATGTGGTAGTAGATGATTTAGATCTGATAGCAGTATCCAGTACAGATCCGAATCCTGCTGAAATTCGAAATACATATAGCAGTGACCATTCTGCTAATATTTCATATTCCAGCAGCTCTATTGTGAACCGGAGTGCGACGGAAGGTTATATTGAGTATGAATCGATCATTCCTGTAAAAGAGGTTGTTGTGACAGCAGTCAGCGAACCGGAGGAAGGCAGCGAGCCTAAAATCTTTGTTTCATCAGATGGAATCAATTATACACAGATTGATGCAGTGCATGAAGCCGGGACAAAGGTGTATTCGGCTGCTGATGTATCCGATAAGGGAAAATATTACTATACGAGAATATATATGGCCGGACAGAGTAAGTGCAAACTGGACGCGGTTTCTATTACTTATTATAATGACGGTGCATCGTATATAGACGGTTCAGACGGTGCAGGCGTTAAGACAAACGTTATGATTCAGGATAATACGTTTGGTATTAATGCGGACCCTTATTATACAATGAAATCACCGAATCTGGCGGCAGCCGGCAGCGTCCAGGGTATTACCGCCGATGATGATAAGGCGGCATCCATTCTTTACAAGACAGGTGATGATATCAATGCTTATCGTATCGTTGTATATGAGAAGGACGGCATAAAGCCTGCAGTGGAATATTCTTACGACAGTGTTACATGGAAGGCAATAGATATGCTTGCCGGTGTTCAGGAGGGTGACTATACAAGAGTAACTTATGGTGATTTAAACAGTTCTGATATGGCGCGTGTGATACGGATCAGTTTTCCGGAAGGCGGCAGAGATAAAGCGATCTTAAAATCTGTTGAGATTTCTTCCGGTAAAAAAACGATTCCACTATCAGAATCAGCACCTGCTAATACTTTTGAAGATGGTGAGTATTACTTCGGTAATGATGCAATGATTCAGGCAGCGTATACAATTGGTAAAGAGGGCAATTCCGTTGTATATTCCAAGACGTTTGATCGTATGGATTTTTCAGCGTATGACTGCATTTATTCGTGGGTGAAGCCCGACAATAGTGGCAATACTTTGAAATTACGGCTGGCTGATGCAGATAATCGTACCTGGGATAGCGAGGCTGTTGTATTGAACGGAACAACAGGAAAAATGAACAAGTTCCTGTTAGGCGGGGGAGAAAGCTTTGACTTTAGTAAAGTGACCAGATTTGACTTCGTTATTTCAGCTAAAAACGATGTTTCTACAGCAAGTGGAGAGATTGCGCTGAACGGGGATAATTTCTATACAGGAAACTATGGAGTAGAATTAGTATATACGTTTGACAGTACAAATAGCACGGTATATGTAGACAGTGTTTATGCAAGTTCTTCCACAAAGGCAGATGATTTTGAAGGTTACAGTGGTTCCAATGCCCTGTTGAGGGCAGCATATCAGCGTAATACAAGTGGCGGCGCTTTCGATATGTCTCTGGATGCCGTTCATAAATCGGAGGGGGCTTATGGAGCAAGAATAGATTATAGCTATAACGGCACGGGATATGCAGGTGCCAGAAAAGACATGGATTTGCTGAATCTGGCCGGATACGATGGATTCATGATGTATATCGAATCCGATGGATCAGGCAATCAGTTTAAACTCCAGATGACTACGGAATTATCTACTTACAACTATACAGGTTACCTGTCCGGCACAGGCCCTATGACTTATTACATGCCTTTTAAAGATATTGTTGAGGCAGACTGGACAGGCGGTACGGGGCACATAGATGCAAGCCAGAATCTGAAGACTGTTGAGATCTATACGAACCAGGAAGGCAGTGTTACCAGTGGAACTTTCTATGTGGATGATATCAAGGGCGCCAATTTTGTTAATGACCTGGAGAAATTAACCAGGGTAGATTCTGATTATGCAGGAGGAGCGGAGATAACTTCTTTTCCGTATACGATATCCGGAACCGCAGAGTATGTTGATTACATTTCGCTTCTGATCGGTGAAAAAGTATTTAATATTCCGGTAGATAGCAGCGGCAGGTGGACGTATGAGATAAATGAAAATTCTGGAATCTATAATGGAGAGAATATGGAACTTCAGGCCGGATTCTATTATCCGAACCGCGCGGTGATTGCGACAGCCTGGAGTGAAGCAAAGACTATTACGATCAATGTAGAAGGAAATGATGCACCTGTTGCAGAATCCTATGATAAAGTTGCATGGAAGTGGGATTTCGCAGCTGACGGAACAGATGGATGGACATTTGACGGTTTTTCGCCTTGGGTAGAAAGCGGTAATCTGGTAGCATGGTCTGCGGACGGCTATGACGCAACATTCAGCTACACGGTCACTGGTATTCCCAATGGAGTCTATACTTTAAGCAATGATATTAAAGTAAAGAGCAATATGAACAATGCACAGATGGCTCTTACTGACGGGACAGATGAAGTAAGATCACTGGCGATTGATACGGAGGATGTTCTGAGAGAGGACGAATTCTTAGGGAAGAAATTCCGGGTGACCAACAATCAGGTAACCGTAAGATATTATGTGAATGCGCCCGTTGACGCAAATGGTGCTACCTTTGCGGTTGGCGATATCAAATTGTATTTTGTGGAAGCATTAAATCTTATCCGGAATGGAGATTTTAGCGACACTGAAGGATATGAGGGCGGCTGGCCCAATTACCCTGTCGGCTGGAATGTAATACCTTATACAAATACAGGTGCAATTAAAACCGAACCGGCCTGGTTTGAAGCAGATAATAATAAAGTCATGATCGTGGAAACAGGTACGGAATTTAGTCTGTCACAGGACGTAACCATTTCTGACGGCGATGCGGGAACCTATCAGTTATCAGCTGTATTTGATATGGAGCATAATCCGGCAACTGTTGAAGATCTTGTAATGAAGATTACGGACGCGGAAGGAAACGTAGTAAAGAGTGTGAATCCCGGGAGTGGTATTTGTACACTTTCCGATATTGTTCTTGCAGCAGGTACTTATACTGTAACAATTTCCGGTACTTTATCGGGTGATCCCACGCCGGATGATGGTAATGGGCCTGTAATTTACATTGACGATGTAGAATTGCTATTGACCGACTTTACGGCACCAGGACCCGGAACGGAAGAATCATTTGGTGAAAATCTTGTCACGAATGGCGACTTTACGTCTCAGGAAGAAGAGTGGCCGAACCTGCCTGCCGATTGGGAAACCGGATATACGGGCGGAGACGGCTGGTCACCGATCAAAGGCCAGGACGGGGTTTTTGTAGGATATGCGGACAATGCATATACGTTTATATTAAAGCAGAATATTCCTGATATTCAAGCCGGTATGTATCAGCTGGCGGTAGATATAGTACTGCTGAATGAAGGTTACGCCAATGCAGTCACGATTGGAGTAAATGATACTGTCAAGGATGTAACGGCTGAAGTTAATGCGGCAGATTATACAAAGGTGAAGATTGATAAAGCTGTGATTACAGGTGGAATGGCAAGTATTGTAATTACCGGTGATTTCAAGGGTAAAGGTGTGAAGATTGATAATGTATCCTTACGTAGATGGAAGGATACGGCACTGGATGTGGAGACCAGTCTTGAAGTGTTGAGAGCATTGATCCAACAATATGAAAATGTACAGCAGGGCGATTACACAGAGGAGAGCTGGAATACCTTTACGGACGCATTAGCGGCGGCGAAAGAAGCAGCAGCGAAAGAGAATGTAACGCAGGCGGAGATTGACAGCGCTAAGGCAGCTTTAGAGGCGGCTTACGCAGGACTTAAGAGGGCAGAGCACCACGAAGGCCTCTGGTTTGAAATCCTTAAGAATCCTGAAACTGCCGATGGAAGCTATATCTACACCGGCGCGGCAATCAAGCCTGAAATCAGGGTTTATCATGGAGATGAACTGTTACAGCTTAAGAAAGATTACACGGTAGCCTATAAGAATAACACCAATGCCGGAGAGGCGATGGTAACCGTCACCGGTAAGGGCAACTTCAAGGGCAAGGATACGGCGGTCTTTACGATCCATAAGAAAAATATCAATGATGCAGATATCACGGCGGCGGATGTCTATGCGATCCTGAAAGCGAACGGCACCGTAGTCAATCCGAAGGTAACTGTGAAGTTCGGCAGGAAGACGCTGAAGAACAATAATGACTATAAGGTAATATATCCTGATTTCGAGAAAGATGCAGACGGTAAGATCGCAGCGAATGATTATCAGATTATCATCAGTACCACGGCAGTAAAGAAAAAGAACGGCGTGGATGTTGATTCCGCCAACTATACCGGCAGCAGAATCATCAATTATACGGTACGGGAGAACGGCACCTTGCTGATGAGCAGTGCGAGGATCACGCTGGATAAGACAAAAGTGGATTATGCGGGCGACAGTACCGGCAAACCCCAGGTAACAGGCGTCAAGATCGGCAGTACGATGCTTACGCAGGACGTTGATTATACGGTAACGTATGACGAGAACTGGAACAGGATCGGCAAGGCGGCAGTCATCGTTACGGCGAAAGAAGGCACGAAATATTACGGCAGCAAGACCGTGTCCTACACCGTAAACGGCACAAAACTGGCAGCAAAAGAACTGCAGATCGAAGGCATTGAAGCGGGCGGATACGACTATACGGGAGAACCGGTTTTCATCAGTGAGGAAGCCGCAGATCCGGCCATGAGGACGTTAAAGGTTACAAGAATCAAGGCGGGCGGCAGACCGATCGAAGGCGGCACGATACTGGTGGAAGGCACGGATTACACCGTTTCCTACAAGACAGGCAGGAAAGCCGGCGAGCATACAAACGCGGGTACGGTCACCGTGACCATTACCGGTATCAATGCGTACACCGGTTCCGTGAGCAGGACCTTCAAGATCAAGCCGGTAGACCTGGCAGCACTCGGGACAAAAGAGGCACCGGCAGGACTTACATTCGCGGCAGAGGAGACGGCAAAGTACAACAAGACCGGCGCGAAGCCCGCGATCACAAGGCTGACATATAACGGAAGGCCGCTTGTGGAGAAACAGGATTACACCGTTACCTACCAGAAGAATAATACGGTGACGGCCGGTGACACATCCGCGGTCATGACCATCAAAGGTAAAGGCAACTTCAAGGGTTCCTATAAGCATTCGTATAAAGTGACGGCAGCGTCAGCAGAGGATGTGTATGCAGCGGCTGCAGATATCGTGAAGCCGGTGAAGTTCAATCAGGTGAAGACGGCAGTGAAAGTGTTCGAGACAGAGACGGGCAAAGTGCTGAAAGCCGGAACAGACTATGAGAAGACCATCACATACTATAGCGATCCGGCATGTACAGAGGCGTCAGAGATCACGGCAGAGAACTTTGCGGCGGCAGCGGATATCGACCAGGTCATTTACGCGAAAGTGACCATGCGGGGTAATTATGCCGGGACGGGCGAAACCCCCGGCGTTGTGACAGCGGCGTTCAGGGTATACGATAAAGACCTGAAGATGACGAATAAGAAACTGGAGATCAAGGTTGACACCACGACGGACAGAGAGGGCAATCCGATTGTCTGTGACGGAAGCAGGGCGAAGAATCCTTACTACACGGGTGCAGATATTGAACCGAAGGTGACAGTGACCCTGAAGGGAAGCGGTGGCGCAGCGGACCAAGTGCTGACAGAAGGAACAGACTATGCAGTAGCGTACAGCAATAACAGGAACAAAGGCAAGGCGACAGTGACGGTTACCGGAACCGGTAACGGCTACGGCGGCACGAAGAACCTGAAATTCACCATCGTATCGAAGGATATGAAGTGGTACGAAGAGGTTTCAGAAAAGATAGCTTCTTTCTTCTCCAATCTGTTCCGGTAATGTGGGGCAGAGCGAAATAAATAAGTAGTTGTGCGGAAAGGGATTTCCCGAAAGGGAGATTCCTTTCTGTATCTTGAGCATACCAGAGTATGCCTCCAGCGGGCGCAAATCTGAAGTCCACGGAGAGAAAGGCTGTGGATCAATAGAAATGATGTGTAATTATGGTATATCAATGCGGATACGTACAGCAACAGTGGTGCCCTTGTCAGCGGAGCTATAAACGGTTAGACCGTATTCGGGGCCACAGAATAATTTTATTCTGCGGTTCACGTTTCTCATGCCGATGCCTTTGAATAAATCATTCTTTTCATTGATGTATGCATTTAGATTCCGGATCTTTTCTTCGGACATGCCCGAACCGTTGTCCGATACCGTCAGAAGAAGAGTATGCGGGTCTGCTTTTTCAGCAGATACTACAATCTTCCCGTCTGACCGTACGGAAGCCATACCGTGATAAATGGCGTTTTCCAGAATCGGCTGTAAGATAAGCTTAGGCATGGAAATGGAGTAATATCTGGCATCAATATTAATGGTAATACTATATTGGGAGCGAAAACGGCGTTCGAGAAGGGAAACATATTTCTTTAGCTGGGCAATCTCCTCGCTTAAGGATACCGGCTGATTAATATTGCTGATGCTATAACGGAGGAGGCCTCCAAGTTCTGTTGCCATTTCCGCGGTGGTTTCATCATCATTAATGGTAGCCATCATACTGATGGATTCGAGGGTATTGTATAAGAAATGTGGGTTGATCTGTGATTGCAGCATCTGGAACTGGGATTCACTGGAAGCAATCTTTTGGAGATAAACTTCATGAATCAGCTCATTAATTTTATCCAGCAGGGAATTGTAGGATACGGAGAGCATTCCGACTTCATCCATTCTGTCAACCTGGATATGTGTACTGAAATCGCCGGATTCGGCAATCTTCATTATTTTGCTCAGGTGCCTGATTGGAACGATGATCTGTCTGGAAGTATAAAACAGGCAGAACAGAGACAATGTCATCACAATCGTCAGGATCACAAGATTACGTTTCTGAAGCTGGTTTATTTCGAAAAAAAGTTCTGACTCGGGGATCAGGCTGATGACGTGTAAATCATTGGAATCGGAGTCAACGGAAGAAATCAGAAAGGATTCATTGTTGATCTTTAAGGAAAACATGGTTTCATCCGTATTGTCCGGAATGGATAACAGAATGTCTTCTGCAGGCTTGGCAATATTTTCCGGAACGGTGTCATAGATGGTGTAATCATCATGCAGTATGACGACACGATGATTTTCTGTGAGTTTCATATTGTCACAGATATCTTCAAAATAGGATATTTTGGTATTGACCAGGAGAATCCCTATTACGGAGGCATCTGAGACCCGGACAATGCCGCGGGCTACTCCAAAGACATAAAAGGGCTTGCTTTTTTCATTTACAATATAAGGAAGTTCATAGGTGTCAACTAAAACGGGCTTACCGAAAGCATCTATGCATTCGGAAAACCATGGTTCTGATGAGGGGTTAAACGGCTGGTAAACGGCATCACGCACCTTATAATCCCCCTGGCCTGTTAAGTTGAAGATATAACATGAATTGACGGAGTTCTTGTACGCAAATATCTCCTCAAAAATCTGTTCATTTAAAAGCTGAAATTTATAGGAGTTAATGTTATTTACGGTAAAATTATATAGCTGCCCCATATAAGTATCATCTGCCTGCTTATATGTTAATGGAATTTTGGTTATATTGTTAATGTCATTAATGTAATCATTAATTTTTGAAATGGTCTGATGGTTATTTTGATTAACCATAGTATAAATGGAGTTTTGTTTTTCTATACGGTAGTTGTTTGATGTGATGAAAAATAAACTGAGGATCGGGATGAAAACAATAATGATAATCATGGATAGACGAAAAAAAATAGAAGAATTTCTTATAAAATTAATAATTTTTTTCATGGTCTATCGCCCTTTCAATCCGGTATTCCTGATATATACTGATATTATATAAAATGCGGATGCAGATTGCAAGGGTGTGCAGACAGGGAGAATTTAACAGTTATGCATGGAGGGAATCATATGAATATCATGTTGGTGGACGATGATATCATTATCAGGGAGGGAATGAAGAAGATCATTCAGAAGGCGGACCGCGGCTGGAAAGTGACAGCGGAAGCGGGAGATGGTGAAGCTGCCTTGAGAAAACTGGACGAAACACCAGAAGTCGATATCCTGATAACAGATGTGCGCATGCCTGTTATGGACGGGATTGATCTGATTAAAAAAATCAGAGAGCGGGATAGAAAGATACGGATTATTGTACTGAGTGGATTTGATGAATTTGACTATGTGCGTAATGCTTTCATGCACGGTGCGGTGGATTATCTGTTAAAGCCTTTTCAGAAAGAGGATCTGCTGGTAAGACTGGAAAATATTGAGGAAAAAATAGTATCAGATAAAGCGTCAGAAAGCCACAGAAAGAAAAATAAGAATGTATTGATTGCAGATATCATGGCGCATCTTTTAAAGGATGACGGAGAGGTTAAGCCGGACGAGATACAGGAACTGGAAGCCTTGAGAGTAAATGTACAATATCCCTGTTATCTGGTAGCTGCTATTTGTGCGGACCATTATTACGGGCAATGTCAGGATATCCAGCAGAACGAAAAGCACTTGCATAATGATATGGAAAAGATAGCGGAGGAACTGAAGGAAAAAAAGGATTATGAATATTGCTTCTGCATGAATGACCGGGAAATATTAATGATTCTTTTTTGCAACAGCGAAGTACAGGGTAAATTGCTATCCCAAAAGATATTTACTGTACTGAATGATCTCTCAGATGAGGAGGTTACGGATTCTATGGGAGTGAGTAATGTACACAATGAAGTTTCAGAAATGAAGCAGGCGTACAGAGAAGCATGGGAAGCCATTCAGGCAAGATTTTATCTTGGACAGAATAAACAGATTTACTATCATGAAATTTCCGGAAAGTGCATTGATATCAAGTATGATCTGGAACAGCCGGTCAGCGAACTGGTGCATTATCTGGAAATGTGCGACTATATAAAAGCAAAACAGGTTATGGAACGGGTTTTTTTGGACTTAAGTTATTGTGAGCCGGAAAAATTCCGGAAATATATGCACAGAATGATAGAGATGCTCACGTTTCGGATCAAAGATTTTGAAAGTGTACTGCGCTTGTGTGGACAGGATTATCAATTTCAGATTGATTACCTGAATACATACCGGGATCTGAAGTCTTTTATGAACGCTGTTTTGCAGGGAACGGTTGAATATATGAAAGCCGAAAAAGAGAAGAGGAGTAAAAAAAGAATAGAACTTGCGAAAAAATATATAAAAGAAAATTACCATAAGCAGATCAATCTTAATGATGTCGCTGAATATGTGGAATTAAATGCATCTTATTTCAGTAACTTATTTAAGGTTGAGACAGGGATAAATTTTTCTGATTTTCTTTTGGATATCAGGATGGAGAATGCAAAGAAACTTCTGCGGGATCCTAAGATTAAGGTCTATGAAATTGGAAATCTGGTTGGATATGAAGACGCGGTATCGTTTGGCAGGGCTTTCAAAAAGAAACTCGGGATGTCTCCTAAGGAGTATAGAAACTCGGTTTATTGATATCTCCATCAATCAAATTATATAGCGCAAAGTAGCCGGCAATGATTCAATCTAAAAAAGTGTATAGGAATCAAAAGGCCGGCTATTTTTTTCGTCAGTAAGGCTGTGATACCATGGCAGTATCAAAACAGAGAGGGGGAAGACAATGCATAAACCGATCATCAGATATTCGCCGGAACCGGTATTAGAGCCGAAGGAGGGGTGCATATGGGCTGATACTATGGTACTGAACCCGGCAATCGTTAAAGACCCGTATTCCGATACCATACATATGTTATTCCGCGCAACCGGACCGTGGCCGGCGAAGAATCTGAAAGGAAAATCTGATCCGTATCCTATTTTTCTGGGATATGCCAAAAGTGATGACAGAGGGGAAACGTGGCAGCCGGATTTTGGCAGACCGGCGCTTGCCCCGGCGTTAGAGTATGAGATGGACAAAATGTATATCAGGGATATATATGACAGGGAGGTAGTGAACTATGCCAATGGCTGCGTGGAAGATCCCCGTATTTTTGAGGTGGAGGGAGAACTGTATCTGACAACGGCGTGCCGGATGTTTCCACCCGGTCCGTACTGGGAGGGAGATAAAAGAAGGGATAACATTCCTGATTGGGCAATGGAGCCGGATAATCCCTTTGGGACAACAGCATCCCGAAACGATACGACAACGGTGTTGTTTAAGCTGGATCTGGACAAGCTGAAAAGCAGGGAATATGAGCGGGCGTTTGGCTATGTCTGTAACCTTACGGATGGAAATGTGACGGCGAACAGGGATGTTTTCCTGTTTCCCCGTAAGATGAAGATAGACGGAAAAATGCGGTATGTTATGCTGCACAGACCGGAAAACCCGGATAAATTCGAGGCTGGAAAGGGAATATACAAACCGGCGATTTTCCTTGCAGCAGCGGAAAAACCGGAAGATTTTTGCACGGGAAAATGTATGCATAAATTACTGGCAAAGGGAATCTTCGATTGGGAAGAGGAGAGGATCGGCGCAAGCTTTCCGCCTGTTGAAATAGAAAGTGGAAAGTGGCTGATATCTTACCATGGAAAGCAGATGCCGGATTATGGCTATACCCAGTCCTTTATGATCGTGGAAGAGCAAGAGGATGATTTTCCGTTGATTATTCACAGATGTCCTGAGCGTCTGATGTATGCAAGGCAGAAATGGGAACTTCCGGATAAATTTGCGTGTCCCTGTATTTTTACTTCCGGCGGCATTGTAATGGATGAAGAACTGGTCATGAGCTATGGGGCTGCGGATCAAAAGGTTGGACTGGCCCGGGCGAATCTTGAGGAAATAGTAGATTATGTAAGTTCTTTTGATGAAAACGGTAATGAAATAGAATAAGGGATACAAAATATTGTATATAAAAACAAAGACCGGTAATTTAAAAGAAACAGGCGGTTTGATACGATAATTACAGGAATTGCAATTTCAAATAAGAACAAAAAATAAAGTTGGGAGGAATCAAAATGAAGAAAAAATCTGTAGCAATATTTTTAATAGCTGCGATGACAGCGAGTTCACTGGCTGGCTGCGGGAATACAGGAAAGGGAACGCAGAGCAATACAGGAAGCAATGCGGGAATTGAGGCTGAGAGTGATCAGAATACAGAAATTGCCACACAGCAGGAAGCGGCTGGTGACACAGAGGCTGACACAGGAGCGGAGGAAAACGACGAAGCTTTATCCGGCAGCATTGTGGTGGCAAGCAACAGAACAGATATTGAGGATACTTTAGTGGCCTATGCGGAGGAATTCATGGCTCTGCATCCCGGCACAACGGTTGAATTTGAAACAATTAAAGAATATGACGATGTTATTCCTACGAGAATCGCAGGCGGGGAGGCACCGGATCTTTTCTATGTGATAGACGATGCTATGAATTCCGATGTATATGCAGATTACTTTCTTCCGATAGATGACCTTCCGTTTACGGCAGATGATATCCTGTTTTACGAAAACGGCAGGGGATCGGATGGAAACCTCTATGTACTGCCGCTGACAGTTTCCTATTGCGGCATGATTTATAATAAAGCAGCATTTGCACAGGCAGGCATTGAAAAAGTTCCGATGACAGTTGAAGAATTCTACGAAGTCTGTGATCAGCTGCAGGCAGCCGGGATCATACCGGTTGGAACAGCATTTAAGGATATCTGGCCTATTTTTGCATGGTGCGGACATGGGGAAGTGGCTTTGACCGCCGGGGATGAGCGCGGTGAAAATAAATATGCCGAGCAGGATCAGATTTATGATGATGTTATGCTTAATTCCATGAATATTGTCCGTGAATTGTATAAGAAAGGACAACTTGAAGAAGATATTATGTCTGCGAACTGGGATCAGTTTAAACTGGATTTTGCACAGGGTAAAGTGGCAATGCACTATTCGGAGAACTGGCTTCCGGCACAGTTTGTAGAGCTTGGTGCAAAACAGGAAGATATTGGTATGTTCCCGTTCCCGGGCGCTAAGAACATTAAGGCCGGTGCAGGTAAGCAGTGGGGCATTTCCAAAGATACGGAGTCTCCGGAACTGGCAAAAGCGTTTTTGACATATATGCTGGAGAACCCTTTCATGGAAACAGAGATTCCCTCCGATGTAAATATTGTGGTAGATGATCCTTTTGTTGCAGAACTGCTCTCCTATGGTGTGGAGCCTCTTTCCCCGATTGTGGGTAATGCAAAGTTCAGCAACATCAGGGCTGACATCGAGTTGGACGGACAGAACTTTTTCCTGACCTATGTTATGGAGCCGGATGATTTAAAGGCTCAGCAAATGGTGGATGAATGGAATGATAAGTGGGCAGCCGCGCGCGTAAATTATCAGGGATAAAAGACACATAAGCTTGTCATTGTTGATTTTATTCGGCAGTATCGTAATCGGCGATACTGCCGAATGACTTTTAAAGAAAGAATTTGTGACGCTTCGGAATGGAGGAAAAGATGAAAGCAAAATTAAAGGATAGAATATTTATCATAGGATTTCTTGTGATACCGATTATATTGCTGGCGCTATTTTCTTATTATCCGTTGGTGAAATTGTTTCAGCTGAGTTTTACGGACTGGAACGGGATGTCACCGGAAATGCATTATGTCGGAATGAAAAATTACAGGGAAATATTTTCACAGAAAGAATTATTTCAGACCTTTGCTAACAACATGGCGTATGTTGTCACTGCAATTTTACAGCAGTTTTTTGGACTGTTCCTTGCAATCCTATTGAACAGCAGTATTAAAATGAAAAAGACATTCAGGACAATTCTGTTCATGCCATACATTATCAACGGAGTTGCAGTGGCGTTCATGTTTAACTATATGTATGACTATAGCAACTCTCCCGTCAATATGATATTGAATAAGCTGGGATTGCAGTCGATCCATTTTATCAGTACATCCTATGCATCTAATTTTGCCTTATCATTTATAAGCTTCTGGAAATATGTCGGGTTTTCCATGGTTATTTATCTGGCGGCGCTGCAGTCCATTTCCAATGAGATTTATGAAGCGGCGAGAATTGACGGAGCCGGATTCTTCCAGACAGTCTGCTATATTACATTTCCTAATATAAAAAGTATGTTTGAAATGTCATTGCTGCTTAGTCTAAACGGCGCACTGCAGGTATATTTTGAGCCCTTTATCATTACCAGGGGCGGACCGAATGGCAGAACTGCAACTTTTATAAGCAAGTCTTTGGAACTTGCATATACCTACAGAAAATACGGGAAAGCAGCGGCAATGGGTGTAGTTTTACTTATCATTATTATGCTGCTTATTGTTGTCCAGAAAGTATTCTTAAAGGAGGGCAAAAACGGATGAATGGAAAGAAAAAAAGCGTGGCAGAGGCATCTACCTTTGTTGTGAATAATATGCTGGGAAAAGTAATCATATATGCGATTTTATGTGCCGGTGTTGTAATCGTTTTTGCACCCTTGTTTATCGTAATAAACGTATCGCTGAAAAGTAATTCAGAGTACATGATGAAGGGAGTATACTCGCTGCCGGAGAATATTTTGAACATTCAGAACTATGTAAGAGCATTTATCGAGGGAAAATTTCTGACAGGATTTTTGAATACCGGGATACTGGTTCTGGTCAGTGTTCCGCTTGCGATATTGTTAGGAACTATGGTGGCATACACCTTATCCAGATTTGACTTTAAACTGAAGCGGATTATTTTGCTGGCGTTCCTGATTCCGACCTTTATTCCGGGCATGACTGTTACGATTGCCACATTTCAGATCATTAAAGCATTGGGCGTTTATAATTCGATTATGGCCGGGGTGATTTTGTACATAGGAACAGACATCATGCAGATCTACATTTTTGTGCAATTTATCAATCAGATTCCTATGGCATTGGATGAAAGTGCCAGAATTGACGGCGCATCCAGATTATGCACATATTTCCGGATCATCCTTCCGCAGTTAAAGCCCGCAATTGCAACAGCGGTTATCTTGAAGATATTGGGAATATATAATGATTTCTTTACGCCTTATATGTATATGCCAAAGATAAAGACAGCAGCGACAGGACTTTATTCCTTTTCGGGTGATAAACTGGCGGAATGGCCATTGATGTCAGCAGCGATTATACTCGTAGCTGTTCCGACAATTATCATTTATGTCTTTTTACAGAAATACATTATCAGTGGCGTGACGGACGGCGCTGTGAAGTAGCCAGAGGTGTAATGAATCAACGGTTACGTATTTGCTGCGGGGCAGCCTCCCGTTAATGATCCTTGCAGCAATTATTTTCAATAGTGACTTGGCTGTTACGCTATGATAGAATATGACTAAGCTTGGTCAAAAGGGGAGAAAAACAAATGGAGAATCAATTATTTAGTTTACAGTTGGAGAAGCCACAGGCGGTTGTGAAGGCGCAGGAAGCGCAGAAAGGCTTGAACTGGTTTCTGGAGATTCTGATCTTTCTGGCGGTATTTGTGGTCAGCTCGATCGGTCAGGTTCTGGTCATGCTGCCGGGAGAACTGATTCTTCTGGCACAGAATGCGGATTACCGGTCAGCGGCAGCGGCAGGTGACGTCGAAGCAGCGGCGGCAGCGGCGGCGCAGATCGGCAGTTCTGACCTTTACATGGTTTTTTCTCTGTTTGCGACGATTGGCATGACAGTCGTTGTCATCTTATTCTGCAGACTGATCCAGAAGAGGAAACCGGATACGCTTGGCTTTATAAAATCAGGAATGGGTAAGGAGTATTTGACCGGATTAGTGGTCGGATTTGTGATGTTTTCTTCGGCGGTGCTGATCTGTGTGGCTGCGGGAGCGATTAAGATTGAAGGTTTTTCCGAGACCTTTAGTATTTTAATGTTTTTCTTGTTTTTACTTGGTTTTATGCTTCAGGGTATGGCGGAGGAAGTGATCTGCCGCGGATATGTGATGGTTTCGATTGCAAGAAGATACTCCATGTGGACGGCGGTGATCTCCAATGCGGTGATCTTTGCGGCGCTGCATTTGCTTAACAACGGGATCAGCGTGCCCGCCTTTATCAATCTGGTACTGTTCGGCATATTTGCTTCTCTCTATTTTGTGAAAAAAGGAAATATCTGGGGCGTCGCGGCTGTGCACAGTGTCTGGAATCTGGTACAGGGTAATTTCTGGGGGCTTCGCGTGAGCGGTATGGTTACGGAGTGCTCGGTACTGCGCAGTACTATGGTTGAGGGCAGAGAGCTTCTAAACGGCGGTGCGTTTGGACCGGAGGGCGGTCTGGGTGTGAGCGTGGTGCTGCTCGTCGGGATATGCGTCCTGCTGCGGAAGAAGAAGGATGTGAAATGACACACATAGCGATTTGTGATGATGAAGAACAATTTGTGACACATATGTCAGAATTGCTGAAACGGTACGCCGAGGAGACCGGGGAAGAGATCAGGGTGACGGCATATTACGACGGCATGGAACTGATAGAGAAATATGACACGACGATCGACCTGATCTTCCTCGATATTCAGATGCGGATGGTGGACGGTCTGCGGACGGCCGCGCATATCAGGCAGATGGATGAGCGGGTGGGTCTCATCTTCCTGACGACGCTGACGCAGTACGGACTTGAGGGATACCGGTATCAGGCGCAAGATTATATTATCAAGCCGATCAAGTATGTCAGACTGAAGGCGGAGATGGATCAATGGTTCAGGAGACACCGCAGGGACGATAGTCCGTCCATCGCGGTCGCAAATGACACGGGCAGGTACAAAATTATCTTAAAATCGCTGCGCTACGTGGAAACCTTCAACCGGAACCTGCTTCTTCATACGGAGCAGGAGAACATCATCTGCTATAAGAGTATGAAAGAGATGGAGCGTAAGCTGCAGGAATACGGATTTGTCCGATGCCACACGAGTTATCTTGTAAATCTCGGCTATGTCAAGGCCGTCAGCAGTAAAGCCCTGGAGATTACGCTGGTTACAGGAGAGGTGATTCCCGTCAGTCAGCCGAAGCGCAAGGAGTTCATGGAGCGGCTTGCGGAATATCTGGGGGAACAGTTGTGAGGGAACGACACAAATTTCCCTGACGGCGGAACCGGATTTGAAATCCGGTTCGCATTCTTTGGTGCAGAATGCTTCGGAATGGAGATAACGATGACAGGTTTTCTCGATCTTCTTAACTTTATAACAGAGTGGATCTACTGCGGTGTCTTTTTTATTTTTATCACGACATTTCTACCGCTGCGCGGGAAGAGCAGGCTCTTGCATGTGATTGCTTTTTTTGCGAGCAGTCTGGTATCGGAGATCATCATTTACCCGGAAGACCCGTGGAATCTTCTCGGGGCGCTGTTCGGACTTTGCGCTTATATTATGGTATTCCATCGCGGAAGATGGACGGAGAAACTGACGACACTTTTGGTTTTCTATCCGGCGTTCACTGCAATCAATTATATGATGACCGACATGGGTGCGAGTGTCTTTTTCTCGCTTCCGAATGCGCCCGTGGACGGGTCCGGCAGTGGGTGGTCCGGGGAGCAGAGGCTGATGAACAATGTCGTATTGTTTGCCAGCGAGATATGCAGACTCTCCTTCTGGACCGCGGCGTGGCGGATCTTCCGGAAGCCGCTTCGGCAGATTATATCGAATCTGACGACGAAAATGTGGCTGGTGGTGGACGTCATCATGCTGGCGCCGTTCGTGTCGGTGCTTATGACTATACTCTTCATACCGCGGCACAATCCGCTGTTCGTCTATCCGATCTGTATTTCCTCTGTTTTGACCAGTTTCGGGTGCATCTACCTGACGATTTATCTGTGCGGTTCCATGCAGACGGCATATCGTGCGCAGGAGCTGGAGATGCGGCAGGCATATTACAGGGACCGCGTCAGTGAGGAAGAACGGGTGCGCAGTATATATCACGACCTGAAGAATCATCTGCTGGTGCTGCAGGCACAGGCGGATCAGGGACACGCGCTGTAGCTGTCCGTCCGGGAACTGGAGAACCGGATTCGGGATTACGAGAATTATTATCATACCGGTAATGAATATCTGGACATCGTCATTCGGGATAAGGCGAGAGCAGCCCGGGGGAAAGGGATTGACTTTAGCGCTGAGATTTCTCTGGAACGTATGGAGCACATGCTGCAACCGCTTGATATCAGTACGATATTCGGCAATGCGCTCGATAACGCCATAGAGGCCAGTGTGAAGCTGCCGGAGGAACAGCGGCTGATCACGATAAAAGGAAGCCGGATACATGATCTGCAGATAATCGTTGTGGAGAATAATGTTCTGCCCGGGTGTGAGGTGCCGGCAGGGACGAGCAAGGAGGACACATTCCTGCATGGATTCGGGCTGACGAACATCAATGCCGCGGTGGAGAAGTACGGCGGATCGTGCAGTACAAAGGTGGAGAACGGCATGTTCCGCCTGAAGATCGTGATCCCGGTCGAGTCCGCGTCCTGACAGACTTGTAATTTATGCATTGTGAATCTTAGTTTTTGCATTTCTTATTGTACCTTTTTCTCAGAGAAATATAATGGGCTTAACTCCGGAGGGAGTAATAAGTGTGTACAACGCCTTCGATGGTTTTACAGACAGAAACGGGGCGTTGTGCCGGGAAAAGAGGTACATGACATGAGTATTCTGACAACAACCCATTTGACGAAACAATACGGTAAAGAACCGAATATCGTGAAGGCATTGGATGATGTGAATATCACGGTAGAACAGGGAGAGTTCGTGGCGGTGATCGGCACGAGCGGCAGCGGTAAGACGACGCTTTTAAACATGCTGGGCGGACTTGACCGTCCGAGTGCGGGCAGTGTGAAAGTGGATAAGTTCGAACTGGGCAAACTGTCCGATGAGGATCTGACGGTCTTCCGCCGCCGGCATATCGGTTTTATCTTTCAAAATTATAATCTGGTGCCTGTATTTACGGCATGGGAAAACATTATCTTTCCGATTTCGCTGGACGGAGGCAGGCCGGATCAGAAATTTATCAAAGAGGTGGTTCACCTGCTTGGTCTGGAAAACAAACTGGATAATCTGCCGAATAACCTGTCGGGAGGACAGCAGCAGAGAGTAGCGATTGCACGCGCGCTGGCGGCGAAGCCGTCCATTATTCTTGCCGATGAACCGACGGGTAATCTCGATTCCGCGACAAGTGATGACGTCATTGACCTGTTGAAGAAGACGAGTGAGCAGTTCGACCAGACGATTGTGATGATCACGCATAATCCGGAGATCGCCGCCCGGGCTGACAGGGTCATTCGAATCGAAGACGGACGGATTGTGCAGTAAGGAGGGAGAGAGTATGTTTCATGCAATTTCAGTCTTGAGTAAACGTATATATCGGAAGAATAAAGGGCGTAATCTGGTGGCGGTGCTGGCAATCGTGCTGACTACGATGATGTTCACCACGCTTTTTGTGCTGAGTAAGAGTCTGGAGAAGAATCTGGTGGAGATGACATTCCGGCAGACCGGGTACGATGCGCAAGTTTCTTTTAAGGCGATCACGGAAGAGCAGGCGGAGAAGATCGCGGCACATCCCGAGGCAGCTGAGGTGGGCAGCAGCATCGTAGTCGGGATCGGACAGGACAGCCGTCTTGCAGGCAGGCAGGTGGAAGTGCGCTGGGCGGATGAGAGTTATGCGGCACATTCTTTTGCGGCGCCTGCCGCGGGCAGACTTCCGCAGACAGATGACGAGATCGCGCTTGACACGATCGTACTTGACAGACTGGGGATAGCCCATGAACTGGGAGAGAGCGTGACACTTAAGTGGATATCGGATCTGAAGACCGGGGAAATTATGACTGCTACGTTTGAACTGTGCGGCTACTGGGAGGGGAATGAGTCTCTTTACTCCAGTATGGCATGGGTAAGCCGTGGCCTTGCAGAACAGACGGTGGCGGCAATCGGGGGATATGACCCCGAAACCATGATTGGAATGTATATGGCGCAGGTCAGCCTGGAAAGCGATGAGAATATCGAGGAGAGTATAGAGCGGATTTTGGAAGAGACGGGACTGACAGGACTGGAATATAACGTTAACCTGGCATATTCGCCGGAATTAAACCGCATGGCGGCACAGGAAAGCCTGCCCATGTATATCGGCATGGCGCTTGTGTTTGTGTCGGGTTACCTGATCATTTATAATATTTTCCAGATTTCCATTACGGCGGACATCCAGTTCTACGGCAGGCTGAAGACACTCGGTATGACGAAGAAGCAGCTTAGGAAACTGATCTATTCGCAGGCTGGACGGCTGTGTGTCATCGGGATTCCGATCGGGCTGCTATGTGGTTATCTGCTCGGTGTGGTGCTGGTGCCTGTTCTGATCAGCTTTCAGGCGGGAAGTGCTTCGGCGAGTCCGGTCATCTTTATCGGCGCTGCGTTCTTTGCGGCTCTGACCGTAGTATTCTCCTGTATGCGCCCGGCGAGGCTGGCGGGAAAAGTGTCGCCTATCGAGGCGCTGCGGTACAATGATGCGCAGAATACCGGAAGGGGAACGAAGAAGCGGCAGGGCAGCGCCTCACTCTATCGTCTTGCGTGGTCTAACTTGGGGCGCAACAGGAAACGTACGGTCACGGTGATCTGCTCCCTTACACTGGGGCTGACACTGATGAGCGGATTTTATGCCAAGAATGCCTCTTTTGATATGGATAAATATCTGGAATGGCTGACCATTGCTGATTTCCAGCTGGATGAGGTGACGAGCGGGGATTATATGGCGGGCTATAATCCTCACGGTATCCCGTCCAGTCCATAGACGATGGCTGTCGCATGTTTTTGCCGTATCGCGTCCTCAAGCGACTGCGCGCCTTCCGGATCATATGTTTTCCAGTCTTCCAGCCGTCCGCCGCCGTAGAATCCTTCCAGATTCCGGATCGTCTGTTCGCTCAGATCGATCTGCGTCTCATGGCTGTACAGATGCCCTGTCCGCTCTAATCCCGCAAGCGACTCGATCTGCAAGATCAGATCTCCCTCCAGCGTAGTACCGCTTGAGGTGTACAGCGGGGAGACGTACTGGACCAACGGCAGCTTTGATCAGGAACTGTTTGCTACGGGGGATTATGTCCTGGCAATCGGCCCGGGTCTGGATCTGGGAATGCAGGAGGAAACCATGCCCACGGTATCGGTGGGAGATCAGGTGACGATAGAAGGAAGAGCTTATACGGTCATGACAGTACTAAATTCCCTGTCGGCCGTGACGGAGGGTGCGAGGGAGGTTGACGGCGGGAACGATTTCAGCCTGGGATTCGTTATGCCATCCGAAGTATTTTGCAGGCAATGGCCGGAGAATACGCTGCGGAAGCTGTACTTTAATGTCAGTGATGAACAGATCGGGGAAGCGCAGGAGATACTGGATGCATATATGCGTGAGAGCGGACAGAATATCCCGGTTACTTCAAGACAGTCCATGGCGGAACAGTACGGTCGTGAGACGCGCTCCACCGCGGTGATGGGCAATACGATCAGTATCGTGATCGCGCTGGTCGGCGTCCTGAACTTTATCAACAGTATGGTGACGGCGATCATATCACGAAAACGGGAGTTTGCCATGATTCAGAGTGTGGGCATGACGAAACGACAGCTGTGTCAGATGCTGACGGCGGAAGGGCTGTATTATGCGGGAATGACACTGGCTGTGTCCTATATCTTAAGTGCTCTGGCAGTAGGTATCGTCGTGCGTGGTATGGTAGCGGGAGGTTTCTCCACATTCCGGTTTACGTTGCTGCCGCTCTTATGCTGTACCCCTGTACTGATCGGGCTGGCGGTTCTGATTCCGTATCTGTGTTTCAGGAATCTGGAGAAGCAGAGCGTCGTGGAAAGACTGCGCGGGGCGGACGTATAATAAATTAGGCTTCGCTTACTTGCGAGCTTGGCTGTATTGCGAGTCGCGCCTCGCGAAACAGTATTTATTTCTGCCGGCTGCGAAGTGATTTGGATTTCCTGCTGCTGTGCAAGCTCATTTTATATGCGAACAGATCTTTCCAGACGGTCGGGTGGAAGATCAGCAGCAGCGGGAACAACTCGAGCCTTCCGGCAAGCATGTCAAACATGAGAACATATTTGGAGAAGTCGGAGAAGAAACCGAAGTTCTCCGCCGGTCCCACCAGTTCCAGGCCGGGCCCGATATTGTTGATGGTGGCGGCAACCGCAGTAAAACCGGTTATCAGATCCGTTCCGTCAAAGGAAATCAGAAAGACGGAACCGACAAAAAGCACCATAAACGTTATGATATATACATTGACTGTGCGGACAGTCTCATGGTCGATGGGCTTCTCATCCATCTGGATCTTCTTGATGCTTTTCGGGTGAATATAGGAAGTGAACTCCTTTTTCACTGTTTTAAACAGAATCACAAACCGCGACACCTTGATGCCGCCGCCGGTACTGCCTGCGCAGGCACCGATAAACATCAGCAGTACGAGAATCACCTTGCTGGTGCTTGCCCAGGTGTTGAAATCGGTGGTTGAGAATCCGGTGGTCGTGATGATGGATGCCACTTGAAAAGCGGATTGTGTCAGCGCATCGAAAGCGCCGGCACACGTTTCCAGAATATTGAGGAAAATAATTCCTGTGGAAACAACAATCACCAACAGATAATAGCGCACTTCTTCCATCTTCATGGCTTTCTTGATTTTACCGAATATAATCAGGTAGTAGGCATTGAAATTGATACCGAACAGGATCATGAAGATGGTAACGATCCATTGCAGGTATGGCGAATAACCGGCGATACTGCTGTTTTTAATACCAAAACCGCCGGTTCCGGCCGTGCCGAAGCTTGTACACACCGCGTCAAACAGAGGCATTCTGCCCAGAAGCAGCAGAATCGTTTCGAGGACGGTCATGCCGAAGTAGATCAGATAGAGTATCCGCGCCGTGTATTTGACCTTGGGCACCAGCTTGCCGACGGAAGGACCGGGGCTCTCCGCGCGCATGAGGTTAATGTTGGAGCCGCCGCTTAAGGGGACGATCGCTAACAGGAAGACCAGTACGCCCATACCGCCGATCCAGTGTGTGAAACTGCGCCAGAACAGAGAACAGTGGGAAAGTGCTTCCACATCACTTAAGATGCTGGCGCCTGTGGTGGTAAATCCGGAGATCGTCTCGAACAGCGCATCCGTGAAGGAGGGGATCTCTCCCGTAAGGCAGAAGGGGAGACAGCCGAAGAAACTTAAGAGTATCCAGCTTAGGGAGGTGGCGATACAGCCTTCTTTCAGATAGAAAATGGTATTGGCCGGTTTGCGGCGTGTCATCAGCAGTCCCAGAATCATGCAGACTGCAGCCACAGGCAGATACCAGATCCCCTCCTCCTCGGCATAAATAAATGCAATCAGACAGGGAAGCAGCAACAGCGCTGCTTCCGTCTTTAAAACATATCCTAAAATATAACGAATCATTGAACTGTTCATTTCCGCATAACCTCTATCTCAGTATATCCTTGATCGAATTAAAACCTGTGTGTGTAGTAACGATCATGACGGTATCACCGACCTGGATCGAATCCTGACCACTGGGGATGATGATGGAGCCGTTTCGATTGATAAAGGAAATCAGCAGCCCCTGTTTGAGGGAAAGCTCCGCCAGAGGAATATTTGTGATGCTGGATTCTTTTTCCACACGGAACTCAATCGCTTCGACACGGGAATCAAACATGTGATACAGCGTTTCGATATTGCTGTTCATGGAGTCTTTCTTAGCACGCACATAGGCGATGATTGTCTCGGCGGTGATAAATTTCGGATAGATGACGCTGCCCAGATCCAGACTGTTCACTACGTCGTCAAAAGTGATGCGGTTGATCTTCGTGATCACCTTTGCCTGCGAAACCATTTTGGCATGGAGCGTCAGCATAATATTCTCTTCATCAATACCGGTCAGCGGAACGAAGGACTCCGCATATTCAATGCCTTCTTCCTTGAGCAGTTCTTCGTTCGTGCCGTCTCCGTTGATGATGACTGCCTTGGGCAGCAGAATACTCAACTCTTCACAACGTTTCTGGTCGCTCTCGATGATCTTGACGGAGATTCCCACATGAAGAAGCTGGGAGGCCAGATAATATGCGGATTTGCCGCCGCCGATAATCATGGTATTCTTGACGGCGTGTGTCTTAAAGCCTATTTTGGAGAGGAAAGCCTTGGCGCTTGCACGGGATGCCACGAAGGAAAGCATATCCCCTCTCTGTATGCGGAAATTACCGGAAGGAATATGAATGTCCCGGTCGCGTTCCACGGCGCAGATCAAAACATTGTCGGCGATGTTTTTGCCGAGCGTTTTGCCCAGATCGGCAATGGTCATGCCGTCTAACTGGTTGCCGTCAGGGACTTTGAATTTGATCATTTCCGCCTGACCGTGTGCGAAAGTACTTACTTCCAGTGCGGTCGGCAGAAACAGAATACGCGCGGCTTCCGCCGCCGCTTCGAGTTCCGGATTAATGATCAGGGCAAGTCCGAGTTTCTCACGCAGATAATTTGCCTCCTTGCTGTAGTCAGGCGTGCGGACTCTGGCGATGGCGGAACAGTTGCCGACACGTTTGGCAACCGTGCAGCATAACAGATTCAGCTCGTCGGAATCTGTGACGGCTATGATCAGATCGGTATCTTCTATGCCCGCCTCGATCTGAACGCTGAAGCTGGCGCCGTTGCCGACGATTCCCATTACGTCGTACAGATTAGTCAGTTCCTGGATCTTTTGCGGATTGCTGTCGATCAGGGTAATGTCGTGCCCTTCTTTGATCAGCTGCGAAACCAGCGTCTTACCGACTTTACCGCAGCCGACAATGATGATTTTTAATCCTTGTTCAACGGAATTCTTTTGTCCAAACATGATATCTCCATTCCGAAACACGGTCAGTGTTTTAAGACCGCTGTTTCCGGTAAGCCTGTCATAAACAAGTTTATGCAACTATAATATAGCACCATATGAGATAAAAAGCATTATTTTTTTGAATTAATACATTTTTGCGGAGATGTTTAAAGCTAAAACATTGAAAAGGTTAAGAGATACTGCTATAATCATATAGGTATTTTGAATAATTTAACTTGTGTTTGCAGAAGTTTTTTTGATATTGAGGAGTACGCCAAAATGGGAAAAAAGAAAAATTTATTACAGTCGATTCTGTCTGCTGCGATACTGCTGGCTGCCATGATCGTATTGTTTTACTGGTATACTGCGCAGAATAAGGCGAGAATCACGGAACAGAACAGGAATTATGCGGAAGATGCAGCGCTGCAGACAGCACAGAGGATCGATGATGAATTTAAAAGCGGACTGGATCTGATCAATACTTATGCGCACTTTATCGGTGTAAGCCTGTCTGAACCGAGGATTGATACGGACGATCTTAAAGCGATAGAGAATAATTCCGTATTCGATGCGATCCGGTATACCGATATGGAAGGAAGAACTTATTCTTCCGACGGAAGAAGTGTGGATGCGACCGGGATTATTATAAGCTCGGTATAGACGGCGAGAGCGGCATATCTTTCGTATTTGATCCACGTATCGAGGACGGGGGGACGAGACTGAGCTTCTATGCGCCCGTGCGGTTTGGGGATGAGATCATCGGTGTGATCAGAGGATCTTATACGGCGGAAGAATACTTGAGGAATATGCTGGACATTACATACTTCGGAGAGCGTTCGGAGGCCTTTTTGTGTATGCAGGACGGCAGTGTGATTGCCAGTTCGGATGGCGGAAATTATGAGGGACACATTATTGATTATATGGAAAATGCCGGTATTATTGACAGCGTGACGGCGCAGGCGGCGGCTTTGGTTTTTGAAAGCGGAGGACAGGATGCGTTCATATGCCGTGACGGCAGCAAGACAGATAATTTGTGCGTGATGGGACTGTCTGACAGCCCGTATGTTCTGGTGCAGACTTTCCCGCAGGATGTAACGAAACATATGGTGAGCAGGGCAAACCTTGCGGGAATCCGGCTAGAGATCATACTGGTGTGTCTGTTTGCGGTCTATGTTGTATTTTTGATCGTGCAGGCAGGTGCGGAGCAGAGAAAACTGGAAAATGAAAACAGGCGGGTCAATTATGTGTTAAAGGGATTGAACACGCTATTCTTTTCGAGATATTTTGTAGTGGATCTGGAGAAAGGGACTTTTTCTCATACTGCAGCGGTAAATCAGACGGACAGTCACCTGGCGCGGGAGGGGCAGTATGCTGATGTAGTAGAGGAGAACAGCAGGGATATCATCGGTGATAAGGAGCGGGAAGAGTTCAGGCAGACTTTTGAAACCGAGGCGATTATAGCGCAGCTTGCGGAGCAGGATACCTTTACCTACGAGTGCCATGTTATGCGTGACGGTAAGGAAGAGTGGGAACACCTGATTGCCGTCTGCCTTGAGCGAAGCGAGGGCAGGGTAACCAAGATCCTGTATGTTCGTCAGAACATTACGGAAATGAAGCTGAGGGAACAGTACCGACAGAAAGAAGTCGCAGTTATGAATCGCAAAGAGAGACAGTACAGTCTGGCAGTCATATCAAATTCTTTCTGCAGCTTTGAATTAAATCTGACGCAGGATCTGATTATGCGGGATGTCGTCCGCACGACAGAAGAAGGACGGGTCTCTCTTATGGAACATGCGGGGCTTACCGCACCGTGCAGAGCATCAGAGTATTTTGACAGATGGGAACAGTTTGTCTTACCGGAGTCACTGGAAGATTATTCCCGGGTAGTGAATGTGGAATATCTGAAAAAGACCTTTGAACAGGGTGAAGGGGAGGCCGACATCGATTTCTGGTGCAGAATGGGTGATGACGAGGGACAGATGTGCGTGCGTCAGTCATTCTTTATGGCGCAGGATGAGATTACGGGGGATCTGCTTGCGATGGTTGTGATGAGAGACATCACGGAGCAGGTCATGCGGCAGCGTGAGCAGACGCAGGCGCTTCAGGATGCCTTGATGCAGGCACAGCATGCGAATCAGGCGAAGACGACATTCCTGTCCAATATGAGTCATGATATTCGTACACCTATGAACGCGATCATCGGTTTTGCTACAATTGCGGCCAGCCGGATCGATAACAGGGATCAGGTCAGCGACTGCCTGCAGAAAGTCTTGTCCTCCAGCAATCATTTGTTAAGCCTGATCAATGATATTCTGGATATGAGCCGTATAGAAAGCGGAAAGATGCAGATACATAATCAGGAATGTAATATTCCCGAACTTATGCATAATCTGGTCAATATTATTCAGCCGCAGGTTAAGGCAAAACAGCTTGACTTGTTTATTGATACCTTTGAAGTTACCAATGAAGACGTTATTGCGGACCCGCTGAAACTGAATCAGGTGTTCATTAATTTGATGAGCAATGCAATCAAATATACGCCCGCCGGGGGAACGGTATCGTTCCGCATTATGCAGAATACGACATTCAGGCACGGGTACGGCGACTATGTATTCGTGATCAAGGATAACGGCATGGGCATGTCGCAGGAATTCGTGCAGCATATTTTCGAGCCTTTTGAGAGAGAGAGCACAACGACGCGCAGCGGTATCCAGGGAACCGGTCTCGGTATGGCGATCACCAAGAATATTATCGAGATGATGAACGGTACGATCTCTGTTGAGAGTGAGGTCGGAAAGGGAAGTACATTTACTGTAAACCTTACGCTGAAGCTTCAGGATATGGAAGAGAACGCAGCACAGATTAAGGAACTTGAAGGACTGCGTGCGCTGGTGGTCGATGATGACTTTAATGTCTGTGACAGTGTGAGCAAAATGTTAAAGGCGATCGGATTGCGTGCGGAGTGGACGACATCCGGACGTGAGGCGGCATACCGCGCACGGATTGCACGCGATGACGGGGATTCATTCCACACATATATTATTGACTGGCAGATGCCGGAGACGAGCGGTATTGAGACAGCGAAGAAAATACGCAGCGTAGTGGGCGACGAGATGCCGATCATTATCTTAACGGCATATGACTGGACAGATATTGAGGAGGAAGCGAAGGAGGCCGGTGTCACCGCTTTCTGCGCGAAGCCGCTCTTCATGTCAGATCTTAAGAGTGCGCTGCTTGCCGCCAATAATATCGGTGATAAGCCGGAAAAACAGGAGGCGGTATGGACGCAGGTTGACTTTAACGGGAAGCGCGTTCTTGTCGTGGAAGACATAGAACTTAACCGTGAGATTGCGGAAGTAATTCTGACGGAGAGTGGTTTCGTTGTGGAGACGGCACCGGATGGAACGGATGCTGTCGAGATGGTTCGCAAATCAGAGGAGAACTATTACGATGTAGTACTGATGGATGTGCAGATGCCGATTATGAACGGTTATGAGGCGACCCGCACGATCAGAGCCCTGCCGCGAAACGATGTCAAAACGCTGCCGATCATTGCGATGACGGCAAACGCTCTGGAGGAAGACAAAGAGACAGCGCTAAAGAGCGGTATGAATGCTCATATTGCGAAGCCGCTGGATATAGAGCACTTTATTGAAGTGTTGCATAACTTTCTGCATTAATCCAATATAGAAATAAGCATAATAGAGAATATCCGCCGTTTGGGCGGATATTTTTTGCGCGCATAAGCAGAGTCAGAAGCCTTGCGTTTCAGGCGCCATGCTTGCATGAGCGCATGTAACGGAAGGCTTATGGCGAGCAACGCGAACTCGAGAGGCGAAGCCTCGCGAGTCTGCTTATGTGAGGAAGAGAGCGGGGCATATGGAGACAGGCGCCATGCTTGCATGAGCGCATGTAACGGAAGGCTTATGGCGAGCAACGCGAACTCGAGAGGCGAAGCCTCGCGAGTCTGCTTATGTGAGGAAGAGAGCGGGGCATATGGGGACAGGCGCCATGCTTGCATGAGCGCATGTAACGGAAGGCTTATGGCGAGCAACGCGAACTCGAGAGGCGAAGCCTCGCGAGTCTGCTTATGTGAGGAAGAGAGCGGGGCATATGGGGACAGGCGCCATGCCTGCAGGATGCGCAGGCTGAAACGCAGCTTGCGCGGAGACTACTTGTGCTTTCGTGAAAAGAAAGTAGAATGAAACCAGAGGCGCCGATAAAGAACATGAGAAAAAAGACAGGCTGAAAATGAGAGGTGAAAGGATGCATGTAAATTATGATAAAGATCCTTCCCTTCGGGAAGACAAAGTCGATATCCACTACCGTGAAGAGACGGAACAGATCGAGGTGATCCGCAGCTTCTTCTCATCACTGCAGAGTATTGCAGGCAGGCGGAAGAAGAGGTATGCATGCTCCATCCGGGCAGTATCTTTTATCTGGAAATGGTTGACCGCAAGCTGTTTGCATATCAGGCGGGCGAAGTGTATCAGATAGATTACAGCATGAAGCATTTCTTAAATTGCTTCGGCAGTAACGGATTTGTGCAGATCAGTAAAAATACAATTGTGAATTTGTACAGGGTAAAGCGTGTAAAGACGGATCTGAATATGCGGTTAAAACTGGTAATGGATAATGACGAGGTGATCGTTCTAAACAGAACATATAAGAAAAGTTTCCTCGACGCTTTGTATCATATACAGGAGGTGTATCATGAAGATCGTCAATAAACAGAATTTTTTTCCTACGGTGTGCGTCGTCTTTACGCTGCTTGTGCTGGGAAAAATTGTATTTGAATATATCATACAGGGGGCGTGGGGGAATTATCAGGGAAATCTGCTGACTATGTTTGTGCTGTCGGTGGCCGCGGTTTTTGTGTTGTCGCAGTATTACCGGTTCCAGAAATATCCGCTTCTGGCAGTGATTCTGGTGCAGTATCTGGTGCTGATCGGCGGCGTGCTGCTTTTTACATGGATATCGGCGCGCTTTGAGCCTATACATGAGAACGGTTACCGGGATATGTTCATCTCCTTCAGCGTTCCTTACGGAATCGGCGTGGTGGTTTACTATACGGTGATGTTCCATGAGATCAGGTCGGTGAACCGGGTATTGCGGGAGATTAAGGCGGATACGGCCGGAAAAAATATATAGGACGGGAGAGGAAAAGAAGATGGAGAAAAAATTGAATTTGTACTTAAATACAAAAATGAAAGATAGAAATGTAGTTAATGCCAAGGTGAAGGGGCGCATTTCGGGAATGGATTATCTGTCGCTGGGACTGTGTGCTTTTGGCGGACTCGGCATGGAGGCTGTATATGCTTTTGGGTTGGAGCCTGTGATCTATGGCGCGCCCATGCAGGAGTGGACAATGGTGCAGACGATTCTGCACTGGATTCTGACATGTATTACCTGGGGGATTTTTGCAGTGGTTCTCGTCAGAAAATCGGGCACGAAATATGCTTTCCCGTTAATGGAAAAAGGCGCGAAGCTGACATGGGTCAGGGTCGTGCTGTGTCTCTTGTTTATTGCCGGTGCATTCGGCGTTTCTTATACGCAGTGGGGCGGCTTTAAAGTATATCTGGAATATGCCGGCAAGGGACTGCTGATGTTTGCATTCCAGTATCTGTATTATGTTTTTGAGACCATGCTATTTCTTCTTATTGTAGTATTCGGACAAAAGGCTTGTGAGGTGTGGTTCCATAAGGAGAATTTTCCTTACGGCGGTTTGATCTGCGGCATGACCTGGGGGCTGGGACATATCTTTACGAAGGATTTTTTGACCGGGATCACCAGTCTGTGTCTCGGTGTGGCGCTGGGAAGCGTGTACCTGGTGGTGAACCGGGATCTGCGGAAAGCATATGTGGTGATGTTTCTGATGTTTGTGCTTTAGTAAGGTGGGAATGCCCGAAATACGGACATTATTCGCAACGAATCGGGTGCCGTCAAAGCGGGCGGGAACCGGGGTGAAACTTAAAGTTGCCGGTCTGACACTTAAAATGGCAGGATTGGAAACTGGAATTGTCGGACTGACACCCGGAATGTATCGTGCAACCGATGCCGCACCGTTAGAATCTGTGATATCAGAACAAGAAAAGGAGAAAGATGTCATGGAGAATAAGTTATCTATGGAAGACAAATCGGCACACGGCTCAGAATCGGAAAACGGACAAAAGACGGTACACAGTTCAGGATCGAAAGATGGGTGTCCGGCAGAAAACGGACTCTTCACAAGAAATTTTACACTGGTGGTGATCGGACAGATCATCTCGCTGTTCGGCAATGCGGCTATCCGGTTCGCATTGCCGTTGTACCTGTTGAATCAGACGGGTTCTTCCGCATTGTACGGGACAGTGATGGCCTGCGCGTTTATCCCGACGATCCTGCTGACGCCTGTGGGCGGACTGATCGCTGACCGGGTCAACAAAAGGAATATTATGGTGATACTGGATTTTAGCACGGCTGGATTGATCCTGTTGTTTGCCTGTCTGATGAACAGCCTTGATCTGATGGTGCTTCTGACACTTACGTTGATGATCCTGTACGGTATCGCAGGTGCCTACCAGCCGGCAGTGCAGGCGAGTATTCCGCTGTTAGTCGGACAGGAGCATTTTGTGCAGGCAAATGCGGTGGTCAATGTGATCAGTTCTTTTGCTTCGCTTTTAGGGCCGGTGCTGGGCGGTATCCTGTACAGCGTGTACGGTCTGCGGCCGATTCTGGCAGTTTGTATTGTCAGCTTTGTGGTATCGGCGGTAATGGAAATTTTTATCAGAATGCCTCACTGTAAACAGGAGCAGGAGGGGAAAGTGCTGCAGATTGTCCGCAGAGATTTTGCACGGAGTATCCAGTTTATACGCAGAGACAAACCGGTGATCGGAAAAGGCGTGCTGGTGACCTGCGGTATTAACCTGTTTCTGTCGGCGATGATCGTGGTCGGACTGCCCTACCTGATCACTGAGGTGCTGCCATTTACGACGGATGAGGCGAACCGCCTGTACGGATACGCACAGGGAGCGCTGGCGGCCGGCGGTATTGTGGGCGGTATCGGGGCAGGTGTTCTGGCACAGAGACTTCAGATCAGAAAAACGGGGAATCTGCTGGTTCTCGGTGCAGTCTGTGTGTTTCCTATGGCGGCGGCGCTTTTGTGGCAGAATCACGGGATGGTATCGTATCTGATTATCGCGACGGTCTGCTTCTTGATCATGGTGATCTCCACGGTTTTTACGGTGCAGATTATGTCCTTTGTGCAGACTGAAACACCGGAGCAGCTGCTTGGAAAAGTGATGGCACTGATCATGACTGTGGCTATGTGCGCCCAGCCCTTTGGAAGTGCGATGTACGGGTTCCTGTTTGAACTGTGCGCGGGATATGAGGCGGCAGTGGTACTGTTTGCGGGAGGCATCTCTCTGATGATCGCGGTCAGGACGAGGAAGGTATTTGCAGGACTGTAAAATACAATCGACGGTTTTGCGATAATTAACCGCCTGCGCCAATTTGAAATAATATTAGTGAATAATTGAAATAACATTGACTTAAAGACTTCAAATGATTATAATCTTAACAGGTGCTGCCCTAAACGGTAAGCGGTTCACCTTTTGCCAAGATGAGTACATTTTGAGAACTTCCTGTATTTTGGAGGTGATACATATGGAAAATAGCGTGAAAGGTAAAGAATATGGTGATAGAAACGATCATTGGAATTGTGGGTATTGTAGTGACGATCATCAGTATTATTGTCACATTGATCAGTATTCGACAATCCTGTGGGAAACAAAGACATCAAAAAAGTAACCGCCGCCATCCAAAGTGAGTGGTTACTTTTTTGAAATGTAACTATTAACTGAGGTGAACCGTTTGCTTTACGGTCAGCACCTTTTCTAGTTATATTATAACAATTCTTTTTTGTTTGTCAACTCAAAATATATTGTATTGCGTTATTGGAAGCATGTTAGGTTACTGTTCACACCCGCACCATGCACTTGCTGCATGGTGTCGGAGCCAGCGCCAAAATGCCTGTTTTTTGGCATTTTGTGTGCATCATCGTTGCAATTCACACTGGATAACCGTAAATTAATGCGAAATCTGGCATAGGTGTGAATTGTAACTATGTTAGTTACGGTTCATACAGGACTTGGCATTTACTGTTGAGTCTGTACGAAAACGTATATATTGTTAGTAAAAATCCATTTGCAAAGCATATTTTGCATGGATTTTACCTGTTACCGGAACGGAGTGAACCGTAATGTATGTTATAAAAACAACAAGCGAGATCAAAGAGTAATGAAAGAGTAACTCATAAAACTTACGGTGTGCCACTTTGCATATTATATGCTATAATAGCCGCAGAGGAAAAACAAGCGACGCGAAGCGGCATTTTTTTCTGCGGCTGCGCTTGAATTTGCAGACTGGGCAGGAATGGGAGATTTTATGGACAATAATAAAGTGTTTGCAATGAAGCTTTCGAAGATTTACCCGCTGCTGGTGCAGAAGGCGGTGAAGAAGAACCGTACGAAGCAGGAGGTTGATGAGGTGATCTGCTTGCTCACGGGATATGATGAGAACGGGCTGTGCAGGCAGATAGAGAATGACGTTGATTACGGCGCATTTTTTGAGCAGGCGCCCTGTATGAATCCGAACTGTACGCTGATCACGGGCACCGTGTGCGGGGTACGGGTTGAGACCATACAAGATCCGCTTATGCAGAAGATCAGATATCTGGATAAGCTGATTGACGAACTGGCGAAAGGGCGGCCCATGGGGAAGATCCTGAGACAGTGATCAAAAGGGTGGTGAAAAAAGTGAAATGAGGTATGAAATGTGATCAATCTGGAAAATCAGGACAGTGTGTACCAGGATGTTTTCCGGCTGATTGCAATTCGCAGGGGAAAGCAGGTTGAAAAATAAGTCTGACATGGCTGACCGGATATATCGGGCCGGGATGCCAGACGGAACATAAATGGTTGAGGAGGAGAAGGAAAACATATGCTGAATCTGTTATCAAGTCTGGACGATAACATACTGCTCTTTTTTCAGGAGGCAATCAGGAATCCGGTTCTGACGCCGATTCTTAGGGTGATTACGACGCTTGGAAACGGTGGAGCGATCTGGATCGTACTGACGATTTTTATGCTGTTACTCCCGAAAACAAGAAAAGTCGGATTTATGACAACACTGTCATTAATCGGGACGCTGCTGGTGAATAACCTGTTTCTCAAGAATGTGGTGAACCGTACGAGGCCGTACGAGGTGATAGAGGGACTGACCTATCTGGTGCGTGCGCCGGTGGATTCTTCCTTTCCGTCAGGGCATTCGGCCTGTTCCTTTGCGGTGGCCTGTATCATGTTCCGCAGACTGCCGAAAAAGTACGGTGTACCGGCGATGATCCTGGCAATTCTGATTGCCCTGTCGCGGCTGTATGTGGGAGTGCATTATCCCAGTGATGTGTTGTTTGGAACGATAAGCGGCATTGCCATAAGTTACGGAGCGGAGGCTCTGGCGGAGCGGATCATACGGCGGCGGGAAGTACATAATGAGAGTGACACCTGATATATGCGGTCATCATGCAGTGTAGTCCGTGTGACTGTCAAACAGGGAGAATGAAGGATGAAAAGATGGGATGTATCAATGAAAAAATATAGTATATTACTTGTCCGCTTTTTGGTAGCGATGGCAATTCTATTATCCGATATTATGTGTGCTGTGGTGGCCTATAACTATTGCGCGTTCCAGTGGGGCGGTAAATATGAGGGATGGAGTGCGCCGCCGGAAGTGGCTTTTGCAGCCGGTATTCCGTATGCGGTTGGAATTGCAATATGCCTTGTTCTCGCATGGGTCTGCCATAAGAGAAAATAAATCGGGATTGTGCAGAGGAGAACTTTATGAAATATTGTAGTTATATTAGTCAGCGTTCTATAAGACAACTTCCGATTTGCCAGATACCTGAACAGGAGATTACCAATGATAGATCATAAAAAGATAAAAGAAATCATGTTCTCTTTAGGGGCAGATTTGTGCGGCATAGCAAGTATAGACAGATTCGCTGATGCGCCGGCAGGGTGTCATCCTTTAGATGTGTTACCGACCTGCAAATCTGTAATTTCCTTCGGGTGTAGATTTCCCGTGGGCACACTGCTTTGTAAATCTGATATTCCCTACACAAGAGTGAGAAATTCAATAACACCTAAAATGGATGCGATAGCGCTTGATTTTTGTATCGCAATGGAAAAATATCAGGTAATATGTGTTCCCGTACCAACGAATGAAAGCCAATGGGATAACAATACAGGCAGATGGCGATCCATCGTTTCTCAAAAACATGCGGCGCAGGCAGCCGGGCTGGGGACAATAGGAAGGCATTCCTTGTTGATAACACCGGAATTTGGCAGTATGGTCTGGCTGGGCATGGTTTTATGCGTACAAGAATTTGAACCTGATAAAATAAAAGAACCGATTTGTGAGCATTGCAACTTATGTGTGGATGCTTGTCCTGTAAATGCCTTGGAAAAACCGGAGCTGCAGCAACAGCTCTGTTGGGATTATGCGTTTGGAGATGACGAAGAAAAACAAACGTGGAGAATTGCATGTCATAAATGCAGAGATATCTGTCCGTATAATTTAGGAACGCAAAATTTTATATCATAGGAAAGTGCGTCCTATAATATAAAAGAGATGCGCAGCCTTGCGCGCGGAGTAAAAGAATCCAAATAAAGAGGAGGAAGCAGCATAATGGGGAAAATAAACTTTGCGATTCTTGCAACGGGAAACATTGCCAACAGTATGGCGGAGGCGGTAAGCCGGCTGGACATTTTCGATTGTTGTGCGGCGGCGTCCAGAAGCTATGAGAGGGCAAAGGCTTTTGCAGATAGGTGGGAATTCCGGAAAGCCTGCGGTTCTTACGAGGAACTGGTGCAGGACAGGGAGGTGGAGCTTGTCTATGTGGCGTCGCCGCATTCCCATCATTACCAGCACGCGAAGCTGTGTCTGGAACATGGCAAACATGTGCTTCTGGAAAAAGCGTTTACCGTGAATGCGGCACAGGCGGAAGAACTGATCGCACTGGCGCGGGACAGAGGACTTCTTCTGGCGGAGGCGTTCTGGCCCAGATATATGCCCAGCAGGGAGATGATTGCCGATCTGATCGCGCAGGGAACGATCGGGGAAGTGCAGTCCGTCATGGCGGATTTCGGTGCGCCGCTTTCCCATGTGGAGCGTTTGCGCAGGCCGGAGCTGGCTGGCGGCGCGCTGCTGGACTTGGGAGTCTATCCGCTTAATTTTGCACTGACTGTTTTTACGGAGGAGATCCGGGAGATCCGGTCGAGTGCGGTCATGTCGCCGGAAGGGGTGGATCATATGAACAGTATCACATTGACCTTTGAAAACGGAAAAATGGCTGTGCTTCACAGCAATATGCTGGCTTATATGAGTAACCGGGGCGTGATCTACGGAGACAAGGGATATCTTGAAATGGGCGATCTGAATAACTGTTCGGAAATCCGTGTATATGATGAAAACAAGAAGATGACGGCCTGCTATCCGGTACCGGAGCAGATCAACGGATATGAATATGAAGCGCTGGCCTGTGCGCGGGCGATCAGAGCCGGTCAGGTGGAATGTGAGGAAATGCCCCACAGCGAGACAATGCGGTTGATGCGGATTCTGGATACGGTCAGGGAGCAGTGGGGATTTAAGTTGCCAGGCGATTAGCGTGAGTGGTGTGAGTGAAAATACCACTCCCAGCGTGAGAAAAGCACTCACGCGGAAGAACCGTCCGCAGAGCGGACTTGCTGCGAGCAGCATTCTTCCCGGAAATTTTGAGGAGGCGTTATACATATGACGAAGAGTATGACAGAGGGGAATCCCATGCCGTTAATTCTGCAGTTTGCGGTGCCTTTGCTGATCGGGAATTTGCTGCAGCAGACCTATAATATCATAGACGCCGCTATCGTAGGGCGGATTCTCGGCGCGGATGCGCTGGCAGGTGTGGGCGCTTCCAGCAGTGTCCAGTTTCTTGTACTGGGATTTTGTATCGGAGTCTGCTGCGGGTTCGGGATTCCCATTGCCTGCAGCTTCGGGGCACAGGACTATGATAAAATGCGGAGCGAAATTTTTCACGGAATGGCGCTGACAGGTGTCCTTGCAGTGGTCTTAACGGTGCTCTGTGCACTGCTCTGTCCCCAGATCCTTCATCTTCTGTCTACGCCGGAGGATATCTATGACAACGCATACCGGTATCTGTTTATTATTTTTCTGGGGATTCCTTTTAATCTGCTGTACAATCTGCTGTCGGGGATTTTCCGGTCTGTGGGAGACAGCAGGACGCCCTTTATGTTCCTTGCTTTTGCCACGGTGTTAAACATCGGACTGGATCTGTTTTTTATTGTGGTGCTCCATCTGGGCGTTGCCGGCGCGGCGGCGGCTACGGTGATGGCGCAGGCGGTAAGCGGGATCTTATGTTTTATTTATATGCGGAAAAAAATGCCGATCCTGCATCTGCGCCGGGAGGACTGTCGGTGGTCGGGCGATACGGTAAAGCTGATGTTGTCCATGGGACTTCCTATGGGACTGCAGTATTCCATTACCGCGATCGGAAGCATGGTGATGCAGTCGGCCAACAACGGTCTGGGAAGCATTTATGTTTCCGGCTTTACGGCGGGCATGAGAATCAAGCAGTTTGCCATGTGTCCTTTTGACGCTCTGGCCACAGGAGTTTCCGTATTTTGCAGTCAAAATCTGGGCGCGGGTAAGCTGGAGCGCATTAAGACAGGAATCAGGCAGGGTACGGCAGTGGGGATTTTGTACGGGTTGTTTGCTGGACTGGTGATCATCTTTTTCGGCAGGACACTGTCCCTTCTGTTTATTTCCGGTGAAAACGCGGCGGTGCTGGATGCTTCCGCAAAATATCTGCGGTGCATGGGCTATTTCTTCTGGAGTCTGGGAATCCTGAATGTGTGCCGGATGTGTACCCAGGGACTGGGCTTTTCGGTACGGGTGGTGTTTGCCGGACTGCTGGAAATGGTGGCAAGGTGTGTGGTCAGCCTGTTTTTTGTGCCGGTATTCGGATTTACGGCGATCTGCTTTGCGGATCAGTCGGCGTGGCTTGCGGCCTGCTTCTATATTGTGCCCACCTGTGTGCATTGCGTGAAAGTATGTGCAGATAGGCTGAAGAGTTGCACTGATCAGGTGGCGTAAAGTGGAATTTAATATGACATAATGATGTCAGTTATGTAACAGTTCAGCCTTGCACTATTCCGCGAGTAAAATCGCTCTGTATGCGATTTTATGAGTTATGCAAGCGCCAAAATGCGACTTTGGAGCATTTTGTGTGCATAAGGCTGAACTGTTACTCAGTTATTGAAGTGTAGAATGGAGACAGTAAGATAAAGCAGCCGACAGGCTGAAAGGAGAAATTGCACCATGCACTTTGTGGACGCCAAAAGAATCTTATCAGCGCATAACGGCATGAATCTGTACCGCGGCTGTACACATGGCTGCATATACTGCGACAGCCGCAGCGAATGTTATCAGATGCAGCATGATTTTGAAGATATCGAGGTAAAGCAGAATGCACCGGAACTGTTAGAGCGGGCGCTTCGTTCCAAACGGAAAAAATGCATGATTGGCACCGGGGCGATGTGCGATCCGTATATGCACTGCGAGGAGGAACTTCGGCTGACGAGAAGATGTCTGGAACTGATTGACGAGTACGGGTTCGGTGTCACGGTGCAGACGAAATCAGACCGTATTCTGCGGGATCTGGATCTTCTGCAAAGCATTAACCGCAAGGCAAAATGTGTGGTGCAGATGACGCTTACAACATATGACGAGGATTTGTGCCGCATTATAGAACCTAATGTGTGCACCACGAAGCGGCGGTATGAGGTACTGCAGATTATGAGAGAAAACGACATTCCTACAGTGGTGTGGCTGTCGCCGATTCTGCCCTATATCAACGATACGCGGGAGAACATTGAGGAAATTTTAGCGTATTGCCGGGAAGCGGGTGTGTACGGGATCATCTGTTTTGGCATGGGTGTAACGCTGCGCAAGGGGGATCGGGAATACTTCTATGCCGCACTGGACAGACATTTTCCGGGAATGCGTGAGAAATATCATTGCAGGTTCGGGTACGACTATGAGATTCCCAGCGAACGGTCGGGAGAACTGATGAAGTATTTCCGAGATTTTTGCAGGGACAATCATATTGTGAATAATGTGGAGAAGATTTTCGCATATCTGCATGAATTTCCGGAGAATAAGGGGTATGAGCAGTTGTCGTTGTTTTAGACAGCGGCGGGGAAGAGAACGAAAGGAACCGACATGAAAACAATCTTTTTAATGCGGCATGGACAAACGCTGTTTAATGTGATGGACGTCAATCAGGGACAGTGTGATTCGCCTCTGACAGACAAGGGGATCAAGCAGGCGCTGGCTGCAAAAGCATGGTATCAGACGCACCATATAAAGTTTGATTCTGTATATAGCTCTACAGCGGAAAGGGCATGTGATACGGCAGAACTGGTCACGGACATGCCCTATCAGCGGCTGAAAGGTCTGAAAGAAATATTTTTGGGAACGAAAGAAGCAACGCCGAACAGTGAAAATCCGAAATACCCGTATGGCGATTATTTCGTGAAATACGGCGGGGAGGACCTGGAGGAATTTACAGACAGGATATTCCGCACGATGGAAACGATAGCTGAGGAGCATAACGGCAGTGTCGTGCTGGTGGTTACGCACGGGATGGCCATCAAAAGATTTTTAAAGGCCATTTCCTATGAAAGCGAAGAGAAAGGTTTTATCGGTAACTGCGGTATTGTCCAGCTTGCGTATACGGATCACAGCTTTGTGGTGGAGCAGATCATTAACTTTGAAGAGGGTTAGGGGAAACTGCATACACAGATGAGGGATGTCTGGAGATTACGACACTGGAAAATGCAGTCTATATGAACTATAAGAATGATATTTCCTTTGTGCTTGCCCATGAACTGTTGCTTTATGAGCACCAGTCAACCGTTAATCCAAACATGCCGTTACGTGATCTGTTTTATGTAAGCAGCGTGCTGCAAGGCAGTACCAGAGATGAGGATTTATACGGCAGACGGATGGTCAGAATTCCGGCTCCGGAATTTGTTGTGTTTTACAATGGCACGGATTCCCAGCCGGAACGACTGGTGCTCCGATTATCGAATAATCAACCATTTTACAAGAATATTGATGTTTTAGGAGAGCTTAAGAAACTGCATATGAAAAAATATAAATTTGATTTTGATCCGTTCGGCCTGCTGTTGTTTCTGGTGGTCATGCTGCCTAATTTTATCTGGTTTGCGGTTTCGGCGCCGAATGATGTCTTAAGGGCGGAATCAGCCACGGCGGCGCTGGACACGGTCGCTTCGGTATGTCAGGTGCTGATGGTGGTTGCGCTGTGCTTTATCAGAAATCAGGAGGGTGAACGTAGTGTAAGTGAAAAAACAAGGGTCACGCCCTTGATTGTTGCGACGCTGATCTGCTGCCTGCTCTATTTCGCAAGCTGGGCGGTTTATTATGCAGGCATCGCAAATGTGCCGGTCATATTGGGGCTGACGGTTCCGCCGTGCCTTGCGTTTCTGTTCTATGCGATCGGCAGGAAGAATGGGATTGCAGTGGTGCCGGCTTCGGCCTTTACGGTCTGTCATCTGATTTATGCGTTGGTCAATTTCATTTAAACAGGGGGCGATACACTCGCCCCCTGATCTCTAATCACCATTCTTTAATAATTCTGTCATCTTGTCGACCATTTCATTGATCGCGCTTGCCTGCGTGGCAACCTCTGATGTGTCATCGGCATTACTTTCCGCCATGGCGTTGATTGCATTGAACCGTTCATTTTCCTCTCTGACACTTTCAGCAATATCCTGATTGATGGAAATCGTTTTATTAATGACTTCTGACTGCTTTCCGTGTGCTTCACTCATGGTATTGATTGTTTCCACTGATGTATTTAATAACCCGGTCATATCCTGTATACTCTGGAATACATTCTGGAAATATTCGTTTTGCGTACCAAGCTTTACAGAGTTTTCATTTACCTGCGCAGTAATATCTCTGACATTCTGCTGTACTCTTTCAATCACCGATTGCACAACCTGCAATGACTGCTGTGTGCTGTTTGCCAGATTCCCTACCTCTGTTGCAACAACGGCAAATCCTCTGCCGGCCTCGCCGGCCCTGGCAGCCTCAATAGCTGCATTCAACGCCAGCAGGTTCGTGGAACTGGAAATATCACTTATGAGATTTAAGGTTACGCCGATTTCCTGTACTGCCTCAGATAACCGCTGGGTTATTTCGGTCGTGGCCTTCATTGACTCAGACACTTCACCGTTAATGGTATGTAAGTCACCGAGAAGCTTTTCGTTTTCGACAGATTTATCCAGCAGATCTTTGGAAACCTGTTCCACCTTTTCAACATTATTGGCAACTACGTTTTCCCATTCACTCAATTCACCAAGATTTGTCATACTTTCATCCGTCTTTGAACTGAGCAGATTACTGCTTTCAACTAACTGCTCGCTTGTAGCTGCTAATTCCGCGGCAGAGGTACTTTCATTTTCCGATACCTGTGAAAGTGACAGACCTGCTGTGTGCAGGTTCTCGGATAATGACTGCACTGCCGCAAGAACACTTGTAACATGTTCATTGTTCTTCTCCAGCTCGTCTTTCTTCGCGTTTACTAAGAAGTGGGCAACGAAGAAAACAAATATGAGCAGACCTGTCAGAGAGAGCGTGAGTGCAACCAGACACATAATAACATCTGTAAGGAACAATTCGTCTTTAACCGGAAGCAGGTCTGTTCCACGGATAAACCAGCCGATAAACAGCGATACCATACAGGCAAGACCGCTTATGAGCAGCATCTTAATATCCAGAAAGAATGCCATTAAGATAAGGAAAAAGAATAAAAATCCCCAGAATGTTCTGGTCGGAAGCATATACAGCAGATAATTCCATTGAATAACCAGTACAACCACCGAAAAGATCTTACCGATCCGTAATCTGCCTTCTTTTAAATATCCGTCCTGGTCAAATGAAGACTTTATGATCAGTATTGCAATAGCAAAAAAGGTGATATCCATAATACCCAGACCGATTGTTGCAAGCCATGGCACTGTAGGATATAAGCCGAACATTTTTTCGGTATTAAACATGACGGTAGCACACATACATGCGCACACCAGTATAATGAGTCCCCATTTAAATACCGTAGATAAATACACTTCAACCGCGGTTTTCTTCCTGTTCATAAAAAGTTTACCTCCTAAAATTCATATAATTGTACAATGTAAGATAATCCGGCGCCGACGGTACTGATTACAATCCGATTGCCCTGTCCGGCATATTTGTCCCACATCCTGTTCAGACATAAGATCGGACAGGTATTTCCGGTATACCCGTATTCCATGCCTAAGAAATGATATTTTTCTTCCGGTATATGCAGAAGTTCAAGTGTTTTCATATTAAATTCGTCACTGAGCTGTGAAAATATGAAAAAATCTATATCATCAACTTCCAATGAGTTATTATGTAACACTTCCGTTATCATGTCATGCCAGACTTGTGGCAAAAAATCCATTTTAAACGGATTCCAGATTAATCGTTTCTCATTTGGCTCTATGGCTTTCAGCGGAACTTTTGCCATACCGCATCCCGGATATGTTACCTGTTTGTAAAAACGTGCATCCACGTTGACTTTTGTTTCCAGAAAGCCTCTTGTTTTCGCTTCCTCGCGACTTTCCAGCACGATACAGGCGGATGCATCCGCAAATGTTCCATATACAACTGTGTCAGACCATAACGCAATCGGTGTGATACAGAAACAGCCGACAATCAACGCTTTTGATATATCCGATGTTTTCATGTACTTATACACAACATCCATTCCCTGGATCATTCCGGTACAGTTTGAATTCAAATCAAATGCAATTTTCACATTTTGCAATGTCTCTCCGTATAGACCGGTCAAAGTCATTGCATTAGACGGAAATAAATATTCGGGCGTATCCGTACATACCACAAGCATATCGATGTCCTGTAAGTCTATACCGTGCTTTTTGACGCAATCATCAATTGCATTCTGACACATGGTTATCGTATTTTCCCCTTCCGAAATAAAATACCGCTTCCGTCTGCCCAGATGATTCATCAGATTATGAGCATTAAGACCCTGTTTTTCAAAATGCTCGTCCAACTGTTCGTTATAAACTTTATTAGACGGAATATATACACCTGTCCCCTTAATTAAAATATTTTTCATAAGTATAACCTCCGATTTTTCGACATTTGATAATCTAAGCTATAACCTACATATAATATTTTATATACCCCTGCAATGTGTTTTCGCTGTATATCACCTCTCAAAAAAATGTCGTTTATCATAAAACATGATAAACATCTTATTGTGTAAAATAGAATATGGACTTTGTAACACTGGTTTAATGGCTTACAAGTATAATAGCTACATTGTACCATTATTGTGCATTTTTTGTCAATTTTATATCAATATTTTCTGCATTTTCGGCGTTTATAATATATTATGTGAGAAATTTCTGTAATTTTTGCCCTTATCAGCACGGGATGTGTCCCGGGGCAGTTGTACAGACTTGGTGAGTATGCTGTTCTTTTATTTTGTGGGAAGAGATGTGCGAACAGGAATTAGAGCCTGATGCGCTGAGAGAGAATCTATGAATGACTGCAGTCTTTGCGTGAAGGCATGCCCCGTGGGCGCGCTGGAAGAGCGGGGACTCAGGCAGCAGGCCTGCTGGGATCATGCCTTCGGATATCCGGATTAACTGATATCCAGTTCGGGCGGGACGTCAATTTCATCGGACACATATTTTCCGTTTTTCTTCCGCTGCCTGACGCATTCTGTCAGGAGATATTCAATCTGTCCGTTGACGGAACGGAAGTCGTCTTCTGCCCACGAGGCAATTGCATCATAAAGCTTTGTGGATAATCTGAGGGGCACTTGTTTCTTGCCTGAATCTCCCATAAAATCCTCCGTTTCTAATAGAGACTTCCGGAATTAACGACCGGCTGCGCGTCATGGTTGCCACACAGGACTACCAGCAGATTGGATACCATCGCGGCTTTGCGTTCTTCGTCAAGCTCTACGGTGTGATTTTCACTCAGGCGTTCTAAAGCCATCTCCACCATACCCACAGCTCCGTCTACGATCATCTTTCTTGCATCAATGATAGCAGATGCCTGTTGCCTCTGCAACATCACTGCGGCAATTTCGGGCGCATATGCGAGGTATGTGATTCTCGCTTCTACAATCTCAAGCCCTGCTTCCTCGACTCTGTTCTGAATTTCTTCCCGTATTCTTGCGGCCACCACTTCGCTGGAACCGCGCAGACTGCCTTCGTCAGCCATACCGTCTCCGGTGGTGTCCACATTGGGTGCTACGTCGTAAGGGTAGATCCGCACGATATTACGAAGTGCGCTGTCGCACTGCAGTGACAGAAACTCTTTATAGTTGTCTACGTTAAAAACAGCTTTGGCGGTATCCACGATTCGCCAGGTCACCGCGATACCGATTTCAACCGGGTTGCCCAGACAGTCATTGATTTTCTGACGGCTGTTGTTCAGGGTCATGATCTTCAGGGAAAGCTTTTTGGTAGGCGCTTCCTGAGCGGTACTGATGCCGGACTCGGCAATCACCAGTGCGCCCGCGGGACCGCCGACTCCCTTTACATCGCCGCTCTGGCTTAATTTTGTATGGGAGGCGGGGTTAACTGCGGAGCAGAACGGATTAACATAGTAGAAGCCGTCGCCCTTGAGTGTGCCGACATATTTACCGAATAAAGTCAGCACCACTGCTTCCTGCGGCTTTAAGACCGTCAGACCGCAGAACAGAATCCAGCCCAGCAGTATGAAAATCAGACTTATTACAAAAACAGTGATCGTGAGCGGGGTAGCCGTCTCTCCTTCAAAATGGATGATGCCGAAGACTAATCCTGCGATAGCGACTGCATACAGCAGCAGGGTCAGGAGCAGCATCGGCATGCCGTTCTTTTTTCCCTGTATCAGTTTTTCTTCTAAAATAGGTTCACTCATGGTTTCCTCCGTTCCGAAGCGATGATGTGCCGTGTATGCTTGTTCCCGTCAGTATGGCAGCAGACGCTTCTGAAAAATATTTTGATATCATTATGATATCACGCTGATTTAAAATGTCAAGAGAGTGAAGAAAGAAAAAAAGCTTGTTTTTTACATAAGGGATAATTCCTGTAAAATTTTTCATGCCGTTGACGAAAACCAACGGGAAATTTATAATAAAAAAGATTGCAGGAATACTGCAGTCGCAGCTTTTGTACTATGGAAAATTACGTATCAGTATATATAAGCAGGCAGAAACGAGGATCAATACCCATGTCAGTAACCATTTTTACGATGACACATAAGAAATTTCCCAAGCCGCCGGACCCGGTCTATATGCCCCTGCATGTGGGGCGTGTGAACGCGGAAAACTTCGGTTATGCCGGGGATGACACAGGCGATAATATATCCGCGAAGAACTGCTATTACGGAGAACTTACGGGCGTGTACTGGGTGTGGAAGAATATCCGCACGACGGATTATGTGGGAATCTGTCACTACCGTCGGTATTTCTGTACCGAGGAAGGCAGAATCCTGAATGAGCGGGATTATCTGTCGATCTTACAGGACTATGACATGATTGTCTCCAAGAGATTAAAACTCAACTATTCCTATTTTGACGGATACGCAAGCGACTACAATATTTTCGATCTGGTGACCACCGGCGAGGTGATCCGGCAGATGTATCCGGCATATTATGATGCCTTCGAGCGGCTGGTGCATGAAAACGGCACTTATTTCGGCAATATGATGGTCGCTTCCAAGGAATTGTATGACGAGTACGCCGAGTGGCTTTTTACCATTTTTGCAGAAGTGGAGAAAAGGATCAACCCCGGCGGATATGATGATTATCATAAGCGCGTGTACGGTTTTATTTCAGAGTTTCTGCTGTATGTCTGGGTGAAAGTGAAGGGACTGAAGGTTTATGAATGCAAAGTAGGCATGACCACTGAGAAATATGAAACAGGACAGATGAAGGAGCAGCTTGCGGCATATTTCTGGCAGGGGGATCTGACCGGAGCGAAGGAATACTTTCTGGGCGTATTGGAGAGAAGGCCGGATGTGCTGATGGAGGCATCGGACATTACGGGGGAATTGAAGCTGTCCATGCAGGTGATCGCCGTCTGCGAATTGGAGCGGCAGGCGTACGGAGAGAGCGTGCTGGACAGAGTCAGAGAGAGGCACAGGAAGACCGCCGGCAGTCAGGAGAAAATATTTGCGGAGCTCATGCGCTATTTTGGCCGATTGAACGAGATCGTGAGCAGCTGCAGGATCAAGCAGCCGGGCGAAGCGGATATCAGATTTCTGCTGGAGGAAAAGCCGAGCGACATTGCCACAGAGGCTTCCGCAAGGCTCTTTATCACGGGAGAGAAAGAGCTTGCAGAAGTTACGGAATGCATCGGGAAATATAAATGAGTGTAACAGTTCAGCCTTCGGCTTCACTGTCACGCTTGAAGCACACAAAGTGCTCCAGTGTTGCTTTTGGCGCTTGCATAACTCGTAAAATCGCATACAGAGCGATTTTACTCGCGGAATAGTGCAAGGCTGAACTATTACAAATGAGTAACTACATTGCGAGAAATTACTTGTAAAAAATGATATATAATGATACCATTTTCGTAAAGCATATATTCTATGATCTAAGACAATAGTCATCTCGAGTTTCTTTTATAGTTCGAAAATCTATGCTTTTATCCACAAAATACAAAGAGCAGGAGATTTTCGAAACCTCCTGTGCATAGGAGGAATCAGTATGAAAAGAGATCTACAGAAAAAAGGATATCTCTATGATCCCGAGAGGTTTGATTGAAGAAAAAGGTCAATAATTATAGTATATACATATGCGAGGTCCGTAAATTTGAAAATACAGATGTTTTTCAGACCGATATCAAACAGGTTTTTGACTGCATACGCTATGCGGAGAATCCGGAAAAGCTCCGGGAACTGATTATGCGCGATCCGGCTTATCAGGAGTTGGACGAGGATACCTATGATGTGATAGCAGAATATACTAAAACGGCAGAACTTATGGAAGTGAAATCATATGGACAGGAAGGAGATAAGGTAAATATGTGCGGAGCGATTGAAAAATTGATACAGGATGGACGCATGGAAGGATTAAATCAGGGAATAGAACAGGGAATAGAACAGGGCATAAAGGCTCTGATCGAGACATGCACTGAATTGGGATGTACGCGGGAAAAGACACTGGAGCGATTAGTGTCAAAGCTGCAGATTTCGCGGGAAAATGCAGAACGGTATATGAAACAGTACTGGTAATCGCATACGGAACTTGTTCGTGCGGGATGAGTGGAAAAATAAGGCGTCGGGCATAAAAACCGACGCCGTAGACATCGGTTATCACATCAGTCCGTCCACACGTACCGTCGGATCATTGATATCCCCTTTGACCTTCCCCAGATAAACGAGGGTGCGATCCTCCGTATAGCGGTAGAAATAGCTGTAATATCCGTAGTCTTCTTCTGTGGGGCCGGATTCATACGATACATACACCAGCTCGATATAGGCATCTTCCGGCTGCAGATCATACAGAGCGGTCTCCGCCCAGTCGGGAAAATGCCGGAGCTGTTCCTGTATTCCCGCGGCGCCCTCTTTGGCAAAGTCGGTATCATTGATGATCAGACAGGGTATGGTTTCAGCCGTTCCGTCTTCTTTTTCCGCCGTTTCCGAATAAATAAGAACCGTGTCATCGTCTCCGTCACCGTTCAGGTCAGCAGTGTAGGTGCTGCGCGGCTGCATTTTCAGGACAAATCTGTCTGTTCCGGCATAGGACTCTTTCAGCCCCATATCCGCCAGATCGGCGTAAGGAATGATAAATTCGATGAGGCCGGCTGCATAAGGCCCAAGGGCATAGGGATCGCTCATGAAGACCAGGCCCGTGGTGGACAAATACCATGCGTCATCGGCATACAGTACGGATTCCAGGGAGCCGTTTGTCACGTCATCAGCGGAAAACATGCGCATTGCGTAGGATTCGGTCTGCGCAAGCTGCTGGTTGTACGCCAGTGTGTCTTCCCGAAAAGCGACAGGGTCGTCACTGAGATCGGAGAAGGCAATCAGTTCGCCTGTCCGGGCATTGTAGTTGGCGCCTCTGGCCGTCTGATTGCCATGTGCGCCGCCGCTGTACGTCTCATAGAGCAGCCGGAAAGAGATGACGCTGCTGTCCGCCCTGACGGTCTGGAAGGTCAGTCCGTCGCTGTAGCCAAGCGGTATAAAGTCCGGGTCCTCCATATCCTGCAGCAGTTCTTCCGCCCATGTTTCTGTCTCCGTATTTGCCTTACAGGCATCGACACGGGCACGGATATCGGCGTTGATTTTCCCGGCAGCCTCCGGATTTCCCTCCATGGTGACAACAGGATATTCAGCCCATCTGGAGTAATACACAGTGCCGTTCTCTGTCGTCTTATTGTCTTCCTCTGTCCGCATTTGAATGTCGATTCCGGACGTGACAGAATTGACATAAGTGTCATTTCCTGCGGCGCTGCCATCAGCTTCCGTATTTTCTGTGGTATTTTCGACGGACAAATCCGCAGTTCCGGCTGTACTATCGTCATCAGGCTGACCGGATTCGTCTGGCAGGGCATCCTCGGCCGTGCCGGAACCGGTTGTATTTTTGCCGCAGGCTGTACAGCCTAATGCCGCGCACAGCAGCAGAGCGCAGACCAGCCTGCGCCTGTACTTTACGATGCCGGGCTTTTTCTCTCTCTTTGGATCAGGTGTAACCTGTACCGTGATATAATTCTTTGATTGTATATTCATTCGTGTAAATTCCTCCATGTGGTATGCATGTCGGCGGTAAAGGAAAATGCATACCGGCATGCCGAATTTTATGATGTTTTATTATACATAGAATCCCATCGGATTATTAGTAATTGTATGGCTTAGTATGGCATGAGGATGCGGAAATGGCAATACGGATAGATAAAATGATGCAAAAATGATGCAATGCTGTTTCATCACCTCCGCAAAGCGAATCCCGCAAACGGGCCCTGCACGTTTTTTTGTTCTTTTCAACAGGTTTTCTTTGTGATATAATAGCCGAAGATTTGGCAGAGTGTGATATCAGAGTGCATATATATGCAGAATATACATATTGAATGAAAGGATACGGACGAATGACAGAGATTCAAGCATGGTTTACTGAGTTCGGTGAATTATTTAATCAGTGTTTTATCAGGGAAGATCGGTACAAGCTGTTACTCAGCGGAATCGGCGTTACCATTAAGGTTTCTCTTTTGGCGGTTATCATCGGTATTTTTATCGGTATGATGATTGCGCTGTGCAATCTGTCTAAAAGAAAGCTGTTAAGAGCGATTGGCGGGGTCTACACGGACATCATACGGGGTACGCCGTCCGTTACGCAGCTGCTGATAATTTACTTCGTCTTCTTTGCGACAGTGAATCTCAGCAAATGGATCATTGCGGCGATTGCGTTCGGCATTAATTCCGGCGCGTATGTGTCTGAGATCATAAGAGGCGGTATTCTTTCCGTAGATCACGGACAGACAGAAGCAGGCAGGTCTCTGGGACTGAATGCCTTTCAGACGATGACGAGAATCGTGATTCCGCAGGCGGTCAAGAATATTTTCCCGGCGCTGTGCAATGAGTTTATCGTGCTCATCAAGGAAACGGCTATTGTCGGTTATGTGGGACTGATGGATATCCAGAAGGCGGGCGACTTTATCAAGAGCGCTACACTTAAAGCACCCATGCCTCTCTTTGGAACGGCGGTAATCTATTATGTTCTTATTAAAATATTGACGCTGGCGCTCCGGCAGGTCGAGAAGCAGCTGCGCAAATCCGATGTCAGGTAGGAGGGACATTTTATGATTAAAGTTAAAAACTTACATAAAAAATTTGGAGACCTGACGGTTTTAGACGGGATAGATGAGCATATTTCCCAGGGCGAGGTGGTCGTGATCATCGGACCGTCCGGTTCGGGTAAGAGCACGTTTCTCAGATGTTTAAACCTGCTTGAAAGTGCGACCGACGGCGAGATCTATGTGGATGACCAGCAGATCAATGCGCCGAAAGTGAATGTGAATCAGATCAGACAGAAGATGGGCATGGTGTTTCAGCAGTTTAATCTGTTTCCGCATTTGACAATCATGGATAATATCACGCTTGCGCCGGTGCTTCTGAAGAAAATGACGAAAGCGGAGGCGATCAGGAAAGGGCAGGAACTCTTAGAGCGCGTCAATCTGTCGGAGAAGGCGGATGCCTACCCGGCACAGTTGTCCGGCGGACAGAAGCAGCGCGTGGCGATTGCGAGAGCGCTTGCCATGAACCCGGAGATCATGCTGTTTGATGAGCCGACTTCGGCGCTGGACCCGGAGATGGTAGGCGAGGTGCTGGATGTTATGAAGGATCTTGCGAAGTCCGGTATGACCATGGTGATCGTCACCCACGAGATGGGGTTTGCCAGAGAGGTGGCGTCCAGAGTGCTTTTCATCGACCAGGGTAAGGTCATGGAGAGCGGAACACCAGAAGAAGTATTTACAAATCCACAGAACGAGAGAACGAAACTGTTCTTAAGTAAGGTTCTGTAATACCAGGATATCGGACCGCCGGTTTTGGTATGCCGGCTGACGCCTTGTGCCGAAGCTGGAACTGACGGGTGGTTATCAGATATACAATTAATTTATAATCAGGAGGAGATTATTATGAAGAAAGTGACAAAGACAGCAGCGCTGGTACTCGCTATGGCTATGGTCATCTCTACGCTTACAGCGTGCGGGGACGATTCCGGTGCAACAACAGATGCGGCAGTTACCGACGAGGCGGCTGCAAATGACACAGCGGATACGGCAGATGCCGATGAGGCGGCCGATACGGACGCGGCACAGGGAACGGTTACAAAGACAGAGGGTGTTATGACATTCGGTACGAATGCAGAGTTTCCGCCTTTTGAGTTTGTGGCAGGTACAGGCGTGATCGACCAGTATGACGGTATCGATATGGCGATTGCAAAACAGATCGCGGAAGAGAACGGCATGACGGCGGCGATTGAGAACATGGAATTTGACTCTCTGCTCATCGCGCTGCAGAATGGTCAGATCGATGCGGTTATCGCGGGTATGACAGTGACGGAAGAGAGAAAGGAAGCGGTAGATTTTTCCACGCCTTACTACACGGCGACACAGGTCATGATCGTGAAAGAGGATTCGGATATTGCTGCTGCGGCGGATATGGCGGATAAGAAGATCTGCGTTATACAGGGCTATACCGGCGAAGTGTGCGTCAATGATATGGGATATCCTTACGAGGCGTTCAAGAAGGGTACGGAGGCAGTTATGGAACTGGTGAACGGCAAGTGTGACGTAGTCGTGATCGACTCCGCAACGGCACAGAAATATGTGAATGACAACGAGGGTCTTAAGATCGTAGAGGACGCTGCGGCGTTCGAGGCAGAGGAATATGCGATTGCTGTCCGTAAGGGCAACACAGAGCTGCTTGATATGATCAACACGGCGATCGATGCAAAGCTTGCTGACGGCACCATCTCTGAGTTAGGCGTGAAGTACACGGAAGAGATCACAGCCGAGTAAGACAGACAGGAACATTCGTATTGTTAACACGAATATGATATGATGAAAAAGGAGGACACTTCGCCGGAAGATGTCCTCTTTTCCATTTCATTTTTGTGCCGGTCAGTTTCGCCGTGCCGGATGTGTGATTTAAGCCTTCCATCGTGCCAGCGTCGGAAAATACTGCATAAGTCCCGCCTTGGCTTCTTCGAGTGTCTTGCTGCGTCCGCCTTCGACTTCAAAGGGTGCGCAGAAATTAACCATTTCTTCCATCGTGCAATCCTGTGTGAAAGCGCCGCCTTTGTAACAGTAGCAGCAGTACATATCAGTTTTGGCACCGTCCTGACCGGTGCCGTACTGATCCTCCTGCATCGGCATACCGCAGCTTTGACAGATCTTTAATTGTGTTGTGTCCATGTTTGTAATCCTCCTTATGTGGTGTTGTTCCATTCAGTCTTAGACAAGTACTGCCGTAAGGCTGAACTATAAGATTACTTTAACAGGAATAATCTGACATCTGCGTGTCATATTTTCAAAAAAAGATGTCACAATTTACCGGGCGCCTTTTGGCACTCCAGTCTTAGAAAGGGAGATTCTCCGACCGACTGCCGCCGTTCATTCTGAATACAATTCCCCCATTTTCCTGATGCGCCGCTGTATTTCCGCACGTACCGATTCCGGCGCGAGCACTTTCGCGGAGGGACCGAAGGACAGAATCATGCCATAAACCCAGTCGTCCAGCGCACATTGATAATGAATCTCGAAGTCTCCGCCCGGCAGGACGGTAATCTCTTCTTCATCAAACCGGTCGTAGATCCGATAGGCTTCTTTTCTGTCGATCAGGATCGTGATTTCCGGAGTCGGCTTGTTTGCAGTAAAAGCTGCGTCGGCGGTTTGCGCAGAGGCACAGAACGCTGTATCATCCGAGGGACAGCCGTGCCATAATTCCGGTGCTTTCTGCGGTTGATCTGTCGTGGCGCGGTATCTTGTGTCAAAAGTTTCGGCAAGCATTTCCACTCTTTGCATCCGCAGCACTTTAAACAGCCGCATGGCGTGTCTTGTCCTGCAGTAAGCGCGCACATACCAGGTATATTCTTTAAAGAGAAGCTGTACCGGCTCCACCAGACGGTGGCTCATCTGGCCGTCCTGCCCGTAATAATCGAATGCTACGACATGTCTGTGCAGAATGGAATCCTTGATCTGCGCGAACAGTTCGGTTCTCCGTCCGCTCCAGTCGGAAAAGTCTATGGCGACCCAGTTTTCCGGTGTTTCCATGAAAAAATCTCCGAGTTTTGTTAAGATCTCGGCGTTCTCCTGCGCGCCGGTTTCCGTAAGGCTTGCAAGTGCGGCGAGAATCTGCTGCTGTTCCTCTTTGGAAACCAGCATCTTGTTGAGGACAAACTGTTCCGTCAGGCTGATGCCGCCTCCTCGTCCCTTGGTCGTATAGACCGGGATACCGGCCATGCCGAGCGCGTCGATGTCACGATAGATCGTCCGCACGGATACCTCAAACCGTTCCGCGAGTTCTTTTGCGGTTACGGTGCCTTTATTCATTAATATATAGATGATACTGAGCAGACGGTTGATCATGGCAGCCTCTCTTTTGACAGACGTAGCGTGAACGAAAATACTGTTCACGCGGAAGAACCGTCCGCTGGGCGGACTTGCTGCAAGCAGCATTCTTCCGGACAAGCTTGCTTGTCCACGGTTTATGAGATTCCGCAGAGCGGAATCATGTTGGTTAGTGTGGAAACAATCAGTCGGTTTCCTCAAATACGATGTTTTTATCTATAAATGCAAATATGGTTGCGAAGTAAGTGCGCGGGTCATAGTCCATGGCGTTGGCGTGGCCGGCGTCTTTGGCGATATAGAGTTCTTTCGTGCCGGGAAATGCCTTATATACTTCATATCCCATGTCGGTGGGCACGAAATCGTCTTTTTCACCATGAATAAAGAGCATCGGTTTATCGCAGTCTGCAAGCTGTGTGAGAGCGGATGCCTTGACATAGTCATAGCCAAGCCTGCGCCTGCTGATCGCACGGCAGGCATGGAGAATCGGGAAAGCAGGCAGATGATAGTCCCTTTTCATGACGCAGGCAAAAATATCCCAGACGCTGGTATACCCGCAGTCTTCTATGTAGCCGACTACATGGTCAAGGTTCTTGCCGGCAGTCATCATGACGGTGGCGCCGCCCATGGAGATGCCGTGCAGAATGATTTGTGCCTGGGAATCCCGACGGATGATCCAGTCGATCCACTCGGCAATATCTTCTTTATCCAGCCAGCCCATACCGATGTATTTGCCCTCGCTGACCCCGTGGGCACGGTTATCGGGCAGCAGTACATGGTATCCTTTGCGGTAGAAAACCGCGCCGTAGGGCAGCATGAAATGGTGGCTGTCCTTATAGCCATGGATGGAAATGATCCATCGGTGGGTTTCGGATGCATGCACACGGTATCTGGCCCGCAGGATCAGCCCGTCGCGGTTTGTGATGGAGGCATGCTTCATGGTCTGCTCAAACTTAGCGCCCATAGACCGGAGCCTGCGCCGGTTTTGCATGTATGCCTCTTTGACAGGATCGCCCGAAACGTCCTCCGTGCTTGCGGGAGATTCCGGCGCGGCTTCGTTTCTGTCTGGAACTGCCCTTAAAATATTTTTAATAAAAATAAGGCTGATTCTGCGGAGAATCAGAAGGAGTGCAGCCAGTATGAATATGATTTTACGAAATATTTTTTTCATGTTCCATATTACCTCCAGGCATAATGATTTCATGATAAACGGTATTTTATCTGCAGATGACGCAGCAATTCTGCGTTCATAGATCAGAAAGTAAGGATCTGGCGTATCAGATACAGTATATCACTTTTAACCATATTCTGCAGAAAGAAAATGTATATCTTTATCAAATCTTTATAATTGCCTGTTATCCTGCTATACAGGAAGGGAGAGGATATAATATGGATATAATTCTGGAAACAGCGAATCTTTGTAAGAAATTCGGAAAACAGACAGCTGTGGATCATTTATCGCTTCGGATCGAAAGAAATTCCGTATACGGACTGCTTGGTCCCAATGGATCAGGAAAATCCACGACACTCAAGATGATTACGGGTATGCTCCGGCCGAGTGAAGGCACCATTTGGTTCGACGGGCATGCGTGGAACAGACGGGATCTGAACCGGATCGGGGCACTGATCGAGATGCCGCCGCTTTATGAAAATCTTACGGCAAGGGAAAATCTGAGGGTGCGGACAACGATGCTCGGACTGCCGCAGGACCGGATCGAGGAGGCGCTTAGCACAGTGGATTTAGCAGATACGGGAAAGAAGCGTGCAGGACAGTTTTCTCTGGGTATGAAACAGCGGCTCGGTATTGCACTGGCGCTGTTAAATCATCCCCGGCTGTTGATTTTGGATGAGCCGACGAACGGACTCGATCCGCTGGGCATACAGGAGCTGCGGGAACTGATCCGGTCATTTCCGGGACGGGGCATTACGGTCATACTGTCAAGCCATATCTTAAGCGAGGTGGAACAGATGGCGGACCATATTGGCATTATTGCAGGCGGCAGGCTGGGGTACACCGGTGCGGTAGACCAGGGAGAAGATCTGGAGGCGCTTTTCATGAAGGTGGTCCGGGATGCAGGAAAGGAGGGGAGCCGGCATGGAAGACAAGGCTGTTAAGGAGGTTGAAATGATTAATATGAAAGCGCTGTTTCGCTCGGAACGGCTTAAGATGCGTCATTCCTTCGGCAGTTATCTGCCACCTTTAGCGGCTTTACTGCAGGTCGCGGTTTCGCTTTTCATGAGCATGGGAACGGCATACTATTCCGTCAATGCGTGGAACTGGTGGTATACGATGCTTCTGCCGGGGATGCTGGCGATTCTGTGTTATCTGTGCATAATAAAAGAGAAAAGGCAGCACTATGCCAATATGCTGACGACGCAGGTTTGGCCGGGCAGGTGCTGGGCAGGAAAGATTCTGTACTGCGCTTCGGGACTTCTATGCGCGAATCTGTTGATCTTCGCCGGAACGGCTCTGGGCGGTCTGATTGTCGGTTCGTCGATTCCGACAGGCAGCGGATTTGCCGCAGCGCTGCTTTTGACGGTCTGTTCTTTATGGGAGATACCGCTGTATCTTATATTGAGTGTGCGTTTTGGCATGTTTGCAACTGTTTTTACCTGTATGGTGCTGACGGTCGGCAGTCTGATCGCACTCGGCGCATCCAGACTCTGGTGGATCTGTCCGGCGTCGATTCCTTTCCGGCTCATGTGCCCCGTGCTGCAGATTATGCCGAACGGACTGCTTGTCGAAGCGGGAAGCAGGTATATGCATGCAGATGTCATCTTACCCGGCGTGACGTTGTCGGTCATATGGTTTGGCGTGCTTGCGGTTGTCACGGCGAGGTGGTTTGGCAGGATGATGGATGGCAAAGTGAAGGGAGCTGAAAAATGAATCATTTATTACGCAATTTAAAAGCAGACTACCTCAAGGCAAAACGCACGCCGCTTCGCGCGGCGCATCTGGTCATTCCCTGTGTGATGGCGGCGGTCTTTCTGATTTACTATGCGGCAGCGCCGTGGAACGCCTACAGTAAGGTGCAGGCATATTTTCAGATTATGGGACTGGGATATCCTTTCCTGATCGGGACATTCTGTGCTATAGTAGCAGAGCAGGAGGCTTATGCGGGCGCATATCAGATGATGCTTGGCGTCACAGACAGGAAAGCCGCTTTTCTTTCGAAACTGCTTCTCCTGATTCTCTTCGGAACAGGTGCGTGCATACTTACCTCGGTACTGTTTGGAACCGGATATTATTTTGTTTTGCAACAGCATGTCGTAAGGTATTCCTTTTACTGGATTGCCGCGCTGAGTATGGCGGGCGGCAGCGCTTTTCTGTATGTATGGCATATGTTTCTGGCGCTGCGGTTTGCGAAAGGAGTATCTGTCGGACTGGGCATTGCGGAGAGTCTGCTGGCGGCGCTTTGCCTGACCGGTCTGGGTGATGCCGTATGGATCTATCTTCCGCCGGCGTGGGCATCGCGGATAGCATGTACTGTGATGTACAGATATGCGGAAAACGGGATTGCGGATGTTTACGCAGACAGCCAATCGGGTGTGGGGCATTTGTGCAGCGGTCTATGGATTTGTGTGGTGGTGACGGTGGCAGCCTGCATTTTCTACGTGGCATGGGGATGCAGATGGGAAGGCGCGAAGGGAAATGAGCAGGCATAGTGTGAACGAAAATACCGTTCCCAGTGTGAGAAAAGCATTCACACGGAAGAACCGTCCGCAGGGCGGACTTGCTGCAAGCAGCATTCTTCCCATGTTTATGAGATTCCGCGATGCGGAATCATGGCGGTTAGAGTTTTATGCTGCAGTCGTGGGTTGCGGCATCGATGATATGGAAGAAGGAGCTTGCGCGCATATGGCAAATATTTTAGTGGTGGATGATGATAAAGCGATTCTGACGATGATCCGCAGGATCCTGGAAAAGGACGGATATAATGTGACAACTGTGTCAGATTCTATAAAAGCCGGTGAAATGAAGACAGATCTTTTTGACCTGATCATTCTGGACGTCATGATGCCGGAAAAAGACGGGTTTACTTTGTGCGGGGAACTGCGCGGGATTGTGGACTGCCCGATTCTGTTTCTGACGGCCAGGTCGGAGGAGAGCAGTCTGGTGCAGGGATTATGCGCGGGTGCGGACGATTATATCAGTAAGCCTTTCGGTGCAGCGGAACTGCGTGCGCGGGTGGCGGCACATCTCAGGAGAGAGCGGAGAGAGCATTTTGCCGGGCTTGTTTTTGCCGGTTCAAGGTTTCAGTTATCGGCCAGACAGCTTGTGGTGCAGGGGGAGGAAATTCCCCTGACGAAGGCAGAGTATTCGATTTGTGAATTTCTGGCGAGGAATCATGGACAGGTCTTTTCCAAGGAACAGATCTACGAAGCGGTATTTGGATTTGACGGCGAAAGTAATGACACGACGATCACGACGCATATCAAGAACATCCGGATGAAGCTGGAAAAATATCAATACGCGCCGATTAAGACGGTATGGGGGATCGGGTATAAATGGGAAGACTGAGAGAAGGCCGCTGCAGAACACTGTCGCGGGAAGTTCCAATCGGCTTATTCTTTTTAAAATATTTTATATATATTTTTGCAGGAATTGTGTTGACTGTTATTGTTTTTGTCTGTGCATTCGGGCTGCTGCTGAACAGCGATGTGGTTTATCCGGCAGGTTATGCGGAAAAGCAGGCAAAGGAGGCGGTCGAAACGATACAGAAAGCGGAGCAGGTGACGCCGGATCTGATTCCGGAACTGTGCCAGTACGCGGTATTTGACGAGGGAGGCCATGTCTTGAGCGGAAGTATGGGAGCAAAGGAAGCGTCCCGCGCGTGGAATGTTATAACCGGGAGAGCGTATAACGGAGGGACTTACATAGGGGCAGACTTTTTTCTGGAAATCCCGCGTGGATCGGAATGCTGTGTGCTGCGGTATCAGTTGATCGTACAGTACCAGTCTGCTTTGCTCAGAAAATGTCTGCCCCGGCCGGAGATGCTATTGCTTGTTCTTTTCCTGATGATAGTATCGGGAATCATCCTGTCAGTGGCCGTCCGGTTTCGTACGGTTGTCAGGAAGAAGCTGGCGCCGCTTGCCGAAGCGGCGGACAGGATACAGAGACAGGAACTGGACTTTGAGATTGTGCGCGGTTCCGTGCGGGAAATCAACACGATCCTGCATGCCATGGACGAGATGAGGATTGCTTTGAAAGGCTCTTTAGAAAAACAGTGGCGGCTGGAACAGATGAAGCAAGAGCAGATGTCGGCGCTTGCACATGATTTGAAGACGCCGCTGACGCTCGTGCGCGGCAATGCCGAACTGCTTGGCGATACGCGTCTTACGGAGGAACAGAGGGAATACGCTGTCTGCATTGCGGACAGCGCTTTGCAGATGCAGGACTATGTGCAGATGATGATTGCGGTAGCCAGGTCGTCTGAGGAGATGCCCGTCCACAGGGGACAGACGCCTGTACAAGCGTTTCTGGAAGACCTGAAGCGGCAGGCCGGCGGACTTTGTACGGTGCATCATGTGAGTCTGCAATGGAGCTGTCCTGATCTGACGGGTAACATATATGCGGAGCCGGCGCTTCTTGCGCGGGCGTTTATGAATATTATAGCAAACGCCGCAGAGCACACGCCGGATGGAGGGGTGATTTTGTTTGAAGGGAGGCAGGACGAAACACAAGTTGTTCTTTCCGTCACTGATTCAGGCAAAGGATTTACCAAACGTGCGCTCCTCCATGCCAAGGAACAGTTTTATATGGACGATGACAGCCGCTGGGCTGCAGGCTCCCACTACGGCATGGGGCTTTATATCGTCGATACGATCGTGCGGCAGCATGAGGGAGAACTGCTTCTGGAAAATGTCCCGGCTGCTTCTGCTGCAGAAAGCAAGGGATCAGGCGCGGAGAGCAGGGGAGTGCTCCTCGGCGCGAGGGTTACCGTGAAGCTTCCGCGGCAGTAAAATGTTTGCCGGAAAAGGAAGTGCCACAGGTGAAAAGTCGGACAGGAGTAGCGGTAGCGGGCTAAAGTAAAGATTACCATTTACTTTAGCCCGCTACTATGATAAAATACAACAGGATTTGAGGTTGATAAATATATTGTAGTAGGAGAGGATTGTAAAATCACACTGATGTGCTGATTTTACAATCGCGAGTTTGTGATGGAGCCACAAACTCGAAATCGCAGAGCCAAATTTGAAATTTGGCTCGCGGTCTTCGCAAAAATGCTCTGACAAGGAGGAAATTATGAAAAAGAAACTGGCACTTATGTTAGCACTGTCTCTGACGGTGGGTACAGTACTGACGGGATGCGGTGATGCATCCGGCGATGCGGCGCAGACGGCTGCTGATAACACACAGACAACAGAAGCAGGCGATGCGGCTGGTTCGGAGACAGACGATACGGCAAACGCGGATCTTGTGTATGCGGTGGAAGCAGGTTCGGCCGGGGAAGCGGCGGCAAAAGACAATGGTTTTCAGACCAACGTGGTAGCATCCCAGGCAGACGCGCTGATGGAGGTTGCTTCCGGTACATCTGACGCAGCCATTATTGATCTGCTGATGGCAGGCGCGATGATCGGCGAGGGTACGAGCTACCCGAACATGACACATACCACAGAACTGACCATGGAAGAGTACGGTGTTGGCTGCCGGAAAGGGTCTGATCTTGCATCATTCATCAATTCCGTGTTTGCGGAAAGCTATGCGGACGGTTCCATGAAGGAGACGGCAACGACCTATGGCGTGCAGGAAGCCTTGGTAGAACAGGCTGCATCTGAGTTTACTGCATCTGCGGAGGACAGCGACGTGGCATATATTCAGGAGAAGGGAACGCTTATTGTAGGAATTACGGATTTTGCACCCATGGACTATAAAGACGAGTCCGGCGAGTGGATCGGCTTTGACGCGGATATGGCCCGTATCGTTGCCGAAAAGCTCGGTGTGGAGGCACAGTTCGTAGAGATCGACTGGGATAACAAGATCATGGAGCTGGACTCTAAGAACATTGATGTTGTATGGAACGGCATGACGCTTACTTCTGAGACAACATCTGCTATGGAGTGTACGAATCCTTACTGTAATAACGCGCAGGTAATCGTAGTGCCGGCTAACTAGACAGCCGGGGTAGTTTACTGCAGCCTTTGAGTCAGAAGAAAGCATTTTGCAAAAGTATGCACATATGCAGTTAATCAGAAATCCTGAAAGCCGGACCGATATGCACATCGGGACCGGTCCGGCAGGAAGGTTTCGGTGAAGGAGAAATTATCATGTTTTGGAGTGTTACACAATCACTGCTGGGCGGTTTGCTGACAACGTTTCAGATTTTTATTTTCACGTTACTGTTCGCATTGCCGTTCGGTTTGATTCTTGGGTTTGGCTCGATCAGTAAATTCAGGCCGCTGCGGTATTTGATTCAGGTGCTGGTGTGGGTGATCCGCGGTACGCCGCTTATGCTGCAGCTGATCATTATATTCTACGGTCCCGGTTTGTGGCTGGGTCATAATATATGGAGTGGTAATGAAGCCGGGCGGATTACGGCTACCGTGGTGGCGTTCAGCCTGAATTATGCATGTTACTTTTCTGTGATCTTCCGGGGCGGCATCGAGGGTGTTCCGGCTGGGCAGCGTGAGGCGGGACAGGTGCTCGGCATGACGAAGACGCAGATCTTCTTTCGTGTAACGCTTTTACAGATGGTGAAGCGGGTCGTTCCGCCGATGTCCAATGAGATTATTACACTGGTAAAGGACACCTCGCTGGCACGTATTATTGCCGCTTATGAACTGACTTTTGCGGGATATTCTTTTATGAAGAGCAACGGTCTGACGTGGCCGCTGTTCTACACGGGCGTTTTTTATCTGATTTTTGTCGGTATCCTGACTTTGCTGTTCAATTATATTGAGCGCAGGCTGGATTATTTCAAATAAAAGCAATAAAGATAGCATGATTTCGGGAAGTAAGCGGAGAATGTGCACTTTCCGTTTTTATGAGAAAGGGAACACTGATGGCAATTTTGGAAGTAAATAATATTGGAAAACAATTTGAATCCACCAAAGTGCTCGACGATGTCAGCTTTTCTCTGGAAGAGGGAAATGCGCTGGCGATCATCGGCTCTTCGGGCTCCGGTAAGACTACGCTCTTACGCTGCCTGAATTTTCTGGAAACGCCGGATCGGGGAACAATTGCCGTCAGGGGAGAGACGCTTTTCGACGCGTCTATGCCGTTTAAGGAACAGGGGAAAAACCTGCGCACCAAGCGGCTGCATTTCGGTATGGTGTTCCAGTCGTTTAATTTGTTCCCGCAGTATACGGCGCTTCAAAACGTTACACTGTCCGAGAAGCTGCTCGCGAAGGAACGGGCAGATTTTAAGCAGAATAAGAAAGAAATCTATACGCAGATCGATCAGCACGGTATAGAACTCTTAGACCAGATGGGACTTGCCGAACGCATGAGCCATTATCCGCATCAGCTGTCAGGCGGGCAGCAGCAGCGTGTCGCGATCGCGAGGGCGCTGGCGCTCAAACCGGACATTCTCTGCTTCGATGAGCCGACTTCCGCGCTTGACCCGGAACTGACCGGTGAGGTTCTGAAAGTGATCAGAGGGCTTGCGGATCAGAAGACGACGATGATTATTGTCACACACGAGATGGCGTTTGCCAGAGACGTGTCGGACCAGCTTATCTTCATGGACGACGGCGTCATCGTGGAACAGGGCGATCCCAGGCAGGTGATCGACCATCCGCGCGAGGAGCGGACGAAGCAGTTCCTGACAAGGTATGCGCAGGGATAGAGGGAAAACGGTAATGATATGAAGAAGTCTTTTGCCGGACGGAAATGGTTGCGGCGAAAGGCTTTTTATATAATAACGACATAAAGACGCAAAATGATTGACGTAATAATGTGCTTATGATACACTCTATTCAAAGCATATTTTCTATGTACAGAGCGGTCTTTGCAAAATACAGCTGCCTTGCACTCTGAAGGGGATATCCCTGTCATAAGAACAATTCTATGCGGCCGGCGGAGCATTACGGAAATTGCGGTCGTTAATCCGGAAAATTCATGCTTTTACATTTCACAATACAAAAGCAGGGGTTTTCCTGAACGACTCCTGCGATACACAGGAGGAACTGCATATGGGACAGGATATTGAGTGGAAAAGCTTTTTTGCAGACGATAAGCGCTATGCCGACATAATCAACGGAATTGCCTTTCAAGGGCAGCAGATCGTCGCGGAGTCAGATTTGTATGAGGCGGATATGCAGAGCGGGTTTTCACGCGGTACAAACTTTATCCGAAAATGGAGGGATAGAAGAAACCGCTGGAAAATCAGGATTCGTGACAGCGCCAGAAAAGCAGCGTTCGGTGTGAACTTCGTGATTGTCGGAATTGAGAGTCAGGAAGTAATAGATTACTCGATTCCGTTGCGCAATATGGCTTATGACGTAGGAGAGTATGAAAAGCAGGCGGCAAAGATTCGCAGAGAGGTCAGGAAAAATCATGCAGGATTGAAGGCGGGAGAGTATCTATACGGTTTCCGAAAAGAGAATCGTCTGCATCCGGTGGTGACATTTATTCTCTATTCCGGTAAAGAAACGTGGGACGGACCGGAATCACTGCACGAGATCCTGGATTTTACGGACTTACCGGACGAACTCAAAGGAATGGTTTCGAATTACGGGATACGTGTAATTGATGTCAGGAGATTTAGCGACACCGGTGTATTTAAGACGGATGTAAGGCAGGTGTTTGATTTCATACGCTGTTCAGAGGATGCGAAAGCGTTACAGAGACTGGTAGAAAATGATGCGTATTATAAAAATATGGATGAGGATGCATATGAGGTGGTGAATTATTACGGCAATATGCCGGAGCTGGTTGAAATGAAGGACTATTATGGAGAGGATGGCAAAATCAATATGTGTAAAGCAATTATGGACTGGATGGAAGAAAGCAGAAAAGAGGGAAAAAAGGAGGGAAGAGAAGAGGGAAGAGAAGAAGGGATTCTAATGGAGGCTGAACGAATTAATCAGCTGAATCTTTTACTATCGGAGCAGGGCCGCATGGATGATCTTGTGCGGGCGGCAAAGGACAGAGAATATCAGGAGCGGTTATTCCGGGAAGTATTGGGGCAGCAGCATGGATGAGCAGATGAGTATGACGAAAGAATATAAAAAAGCAAAGGTGATGGCGATTGTATCCTGTATTCTGATTTTGCTTGCTTTTTCATGTCTGATCATGACGGCGCTGACGCAGTATTATGACGATTTTAGTACGGTATTCCTGCCGGTTACACTGACCGGATTCTTTGGCGGCAATCTTATTGCGCTTATTATGCTCTGCAAGGCGTATCCGGTGCTCCTTGCTTCCGACTGCCTGAAAATGGAAGAACGGTATGAAAAACAGGAGCCGCAGCAAATTTTACTGCCGGGCAGAGATTCTTGCACGAATATACTTCTTGCAAATAAATTTGAGTATACGCGAGAGGGATATTACAGAAGAAAAAGACTTTCGCTTTTGAAAGATTCCGTTTGCTATTATGTCCGTATGACGGAAGATACTGAGGTGGAAAAAGCCATGCGCCGCGAGGTGGAATATCTCTATCAGACGGGAAAGAAAGATAAGAATCTCTGTATGCTGCTGTTTGTGTATATGGATGAGGTTGGAGAAGGCGAGAAAAAGGAGATCAAAGAACTTGGCAAAAGAAACATTGTCATGGAAAGTGTGGTCAATCCGAATACATCGTTAACCGTCCTTGCCATTGCCGTAGACCGGGGAACAAATACGGGATATTATATGGGGATCGGGCGGCATGGCATGTTTACCCTGTATGCATACGGGTGTAAGATGTTAGAGAAGTTGTTTGCACCTGAGAAAATATAAACCGTCTCATTGCATGACTATAGAAATTAAGCTATTATGCTGTCAAGGAGGTGGCAGATCATGGCGAATGAAGATAAGAAAGATTTCAATGCGATGCTGCATAAGGCAGCGGATATGCCGAAGATACAGATTGTGACGGATGAGGCTTCCGTTAAGAAGTACGGCGGAGAGAAGATGTATTTTGCGCCGCCGCTCACCTATGATACAATTATGAAGAAGATTCCGCACGGGAAAGTAGTTACGGTCGGGATGATAAGAGACTGTCTGGCAAGAGAAAACGGAGCGGATTTTACGGACCCTATCACAGCAGGAATCTTCGTGTCGATTGTGGCGTGGGCGAGTTACCAGCGGACGGAGGATGAGACGCCCTATTGGAGAACGCTTAAGGCGAATGGAGAGTTGAATCCGAAGTATCCCGGCGGTGTCGAGGCACAGAGAGAGAAGCTGGAGGCGGAAGGGCATACGATTATCCGCAAAGGCAGAACGAATATCAAGTATTACGTGAAGGATTATGAGGAGGCAGCTTATGCCTTATAGAGATTTAAAAGAAACGGGAAGAGATAAGCGGGATGTTGCGATTATCGTGATTACAAGTCTGATTTTTGCCGGACTCTATATTGCATATGAGCAGCCCATTATGGAATACGGGCGCAATCCCGAACATGCATTGTTATGGCGGTTTTTACCTGTTGCTGTTATTCAGTACGGCATGGCAGGATTAGGGATCAGCATAGTACTGTGTAAAAACAGAGAATCGCTCAGACAGCATGGTCTGGTTATGAAGAACCTTCTGTGGTCGGCGGCGGGCTGTCTCGCGGTTTCCGTGCCGACGATTCTCTTTCTCTATTTTACGGGCGATATCCACGGATTTTTGCCTTTTCAGGGTATGTTTTTGACAGAGGATATCTTATATGCCGCCTTTCCCTGTAACATCATAGGATATCTGGCGGTTGCAGTGATTTGGGGATTCTTTGAAGGATTGTATTATATCGTGCTCTCTGATAAAATAAATGCGCTTAAGGCGCCAAAAGGCGTATGCAATACAGGGGCTTTGGTATGCGCCGTATTTGCGATACTGATTCACGGTATGATCGGCACGTCCGCAGAAGTACTGCTGGAAGCTGCCGCAACGTTTATACTTATGTATGGCTCTCTTGTGATACGGGATAAAACAGGGAATGCATGGGGCAATATTCTGATTTTCTTCTTTGTCTGGAATGCACTGTAGAGGGTGCGAAGATGCATCTGTGAAGGGACATACGCCGGCAGGTCAAAGGATTCTACCCGGCGATATCCTGCTCCCGAAACAGCGCATCCACAGCGCACACATAATCTGCAATACGGTTTGCCTTGCGTATCTTTTTTAAATATTTCTCAGGGCTCGTAAAGCTTCGGCTCATATATGTCCAGAGATCTTTCATTTTAAACAGAACGGGAGAATCTCCGGACATAATCTTTATATATCCTTCCAGAATATCATCGTGGAAAGCGCGCCAGGTCTCTTTCAGGGTAGGCGCCGCGGGAGAAATCGACTGCAGCTGTCCGGCAAGAGCCGGATTCTGTATGATGCCCCGGCCGATCATAATGCGGTCTACGTCGGGGTTTTCCGCTATATCATGACCGGATAAAGAAGCGTTTGCGGCAGCAGTATCAATTGCTGTCAGAATATCCCCAAGGCTTCCGGCGGAGACGATATCTCCGTTGTAGCAGAGCGGTATGCGATAGTCCCCGACGGTGCCGTCTGCATGCAAGCGTTCTATTGCCCTGGTGTATGCTTCCGGGTGTGTCTTACCGGTATAAAATTCCTGCTGTAAACGCGTGTGAATAATCAGTTCGTGAATCGGATACTTGGCATAGATCTCCAGTAATCTGTCCCATTCGGACAGATCAGACACGCCAAGCCTTGTCTTAACGGAGATCTGCAGCGGGCACCTTGCAAAGATTTCATAGAGAAAAGCATCCAGTTCATTGGGAACGCTTAAGAAACCGGCGCCACGCTTCTTGGCGGTAACAGTGCCGGAGGGACAGCCGAGATTTAAGTTGACGGTGTCGTAGCCGTAGGCAGCGATTTCCTTCGCAACGGCAAGAAACCGCCCGGCATGGTTAGTGAGCACCTGCGGCACAAGGGGGATTCCGACATTATTCTCGGGCAGGATGTCGCGAAGTTCACGCGCCGTCAGGGATTTGCTCATATTTTTATCTGTGATACTATTCTTATCGCAGATAAAGTTTTTATCATTGATAAAAGGGGTAAAATATTTATCGATCCCGCCGAAATACTTGGCGTATGCATTGCGGTATATGTAAGTCGTGATTCCCTCCATGGGTGCCAGATAATACTGCATTGTCAAAAATCCTCTTAATTTTCTCCCGCGATTTCGTTTTCTGCAAAAAGATTATCCCTCGTGATATTCTGCAGCCATTTGCCGCTGCGGTAACGTTTGATGACCCATGGCCATTTGACGAATTCGTCGGTGCACAGCAGGAAATAGACTGCCAGTACGGGCAGCTTTAACGCGAACGCCGCAATGAATCCGAGCGGCACCGCATAACACCACATGTCCACAGTGTCGCAGATCAGTCCAAACCGGGTGTCTCCGCCTGCTCTGAATACCCCGGCGATGAGTGTGGTATTGACCGCGGTGCCCATGACATAGTAAGTATTGATCAGCAGCATATATTTCAGATAGTGCATCGCCGTCTCTGAGAGGGAGGCGAATCGAAGCACGAAAGGGGTCGCAATCAGGATCAGCACACCGCCGATCGCGCCGGTGACAACAGTCAGCTTCAGTAGCTTGGAGGCATATTCTCTGGCGCGCTGCATATCGCCTTCTCCCATCACATTGCCCAGCAGGATGCCGCCTGCGCTGGCGGTACCGAAGCAGAGTACCGTGCCGAAATTACGGACCACGACGACCAGAGAGTTGGCGGCCACAGCATCACTTCCGAGATGCCCCAGAATAACCGAATACATGGAAAAGGCAACGCTCCATGAGATGTCATTGCCGAGCGCCGGCAGGGACAGTTTGATAAAGTCCTTCAGCAACAGTTTGTTACGGATAAACATGTATGCCGGATTCAGCCGCAGATCCTTGCTGAATACGCAGGAGACAAAAATACAGCCGGCCAGTTCCACGATACGCGAGATCGCGGTGGCAATCGCAACGCCGACTGCTCCCAGCTTCGGCGCGCCAAACAGTCCGAAGATAAATACGGCGTTCAGGAATATATTAAGTGTAAAGGCAATGATGTTTAGAACCATGGAAACGGTCACTTTGCCTATGCTTCGCAGCACGGCAAGATAAATTTCTATGATGCTCCAGCACAGATAAGTGACTGACATAACGCGCAGATATCCGGCGCCGATCGCAATCAGTTCTGCATCGGGGGTAAATATACGCATCATCCATTCCGGTGCAAACAGTGCAAAGCCGGAGAAAAAGACAGTGATTAAGAGAGAAAAGCGCATGGCGATGCCCTCTATGACGCGGATCGGCTGAAGCTCTTTCCTGCCCCAGTACTGCGCGCAAAGAAGCGTCGCGCCGGTGCCGAGTCCATAGTACACCATAAAGAGTACGCCAGCATAATTGGCCGCAAGCGATACGGCTGAAATAGACGATTGTCCCACATAGTTGAGCATAACCACGTCAGCCGAATTGACGGCGGCGCTCAGCAGGTTTTGTATGACAATCGGTACCACGAGTTTGATAATCTGAGAGTAAAATCTGTCCTTCATAAAGAGTCCTTTTCCTGTTTTCATTGCATGATATTTCGTTAGCGTTATGCTTTCAAGAATACTATCAAAAATGCAGAGTTGTCAACTGGATTTTTGCGCAATATATTCATGGATGCTGCGCAGTGTGCTTTCAGCCTGTGTCATCAGAATACGGATCAGCATTTTTGCGTCGTAAGCCCCGGTTTCAGAAGTAAAAATTAGTATGACAGAACATTTTATCCGGTGATTCAATATGAATATTTTAGCTGTAAATAAAACGATTTTGACCAGTGTTTCAAAGGTGTAAAATAGTCGTTGCAGATGAAATATGAATGTGATATGTTGATGTTGTTTTGAAGAAATTCAAGCTAAGGAGAGTGCCTGACAGTCAGGCAGATTATGCCGCAGAACCTGACGGCAGGAAGAAAGAGCAGGGTATTGGATTGAATCGGAGACGGGGGATGTGCCTTGATCGCAGTAAACTGCTCTGACAGGGAGGATTATTATGGAAAAAGATATGACAAAAGGCAGCCCGATGCGGCTGATCCTTGGATTTGCAGTTCCGCTTTTGCTTGGTCTGATCTTTCAGCAGTTCTACAGCATGGTGGATACTATTATCGTTGGACATTATCTCGGGGTGGACGCGCTGGCTGCAGTAGGCGCAACCGGTTCCGTGAATTTCCTGATCATCGGATTCTGTATGGGCGTGTGCAGTGGATTCGCGATTCCCATTGCGCAGGAATTTGGTGCGAAGCATGAGGAAAACCTGCGCAGATATGTGGCAAACTGTGTCTGGCTTTCGGTGATTTTTGCGGTCGTGATGACGATCGTGGTGGTGATACTGTGCCGTCTGATCTTGTTGGCTATGCGCACACCCGTGGATATCATCGATGGTTCTTACAAATATATTGTCGTGATTTTCCTCGGGATTCCGGTCACCTATCTGTATAATATGACGGCGGCAATCCTGCGCTCGCTGGGTGACAGTAAGACACCGGTTATCTTTCTGGTGATGGCGGCGATTATCAATATCTTTCTCGATCTGCTGTGCATCATTGTATTTCGCATGGGAGTTGAGGGGGCGGCTGTCGCTACGGTTGTCTCACAGGCGCTGGCGGGAATCTGCTGCCTTGTGTATATGTATAAGAAATTTGATATTCTGAAATTAACCAGAGATGAATGGAGATGGAACCGTGACTGTGCCGGTAAGCTGTGCGGGATGGGGATACCCATGGGACTGCAGTATTCCATCACGGCGATCGGCAGTGTCGTTTTACAAAGTGCGGTTAACGGGATCGGCTCCGAGGCGGTGGCGGCGGTGACGGCAGGCAGTAAGCTGAGTATGCTGCTGATGTGTCCTTTTGACGCGATGGGTTCCACAATGGCAACCTATGGCGGCCAGAATGTGGGCGCGGGGGATCTGGGAAGGGTGGATCAGGGATTAAAATCCTGCACGATTCTCGGTCTGGCGTATTCGGTGATCGCAGCAGGCATCGCATACCTGCTGGGCGATAATCTGCTGCTCCTGTTCCTGGAGGCCGAAGAGGCGGCTATTATAGGAAACGCGTATGCATTTATCAAAATGAATACATTGTTCTATTTTCCGCTTGCACTTGTAAACATTGTCCGTTTTCTGATTCAGGGCATGGGATTCAGCAAGCTGGCAGTGTTTGCCGGTGCGTTCGAGATGCTGGCAAGAGGACTGGCGGGCTTTGTGCTCGTCCCTTATTTCGGGTTTCGGGCAGTGTGCTTTGCCAATCCTCTTGCATGGATCTTTGCTGATATTTTCCTGATTCCCGCGTTCTTCTATGTCCGCAGGAAAACTGCGCAACTGCTGGGAAAATGCTGATAAAAATATTTCCTTAGATCGTAAAACGACCTAACAGATCTGTTAATTCCGCCGCGCGCGCCTGCAGTGTGTTCGCGGCGGAATCTAATGTCTGGATCGCGTCACGCTGCGCAAACACTGTCTTGGCAACATTGTCGGAACCGGCGGAGGTCTCGGCGGAGATTGCGGAGATACCTTCTATCGCGGTTAAAGTAGTGCTGCGTGCATATTCCATATTCTGCATACTCTCGGATATTTCAGAGATGGAATTTAAGAGCGTATGTATCTGAGAATCCATGGTGACGAAGGAATCGGTGGTCTGCGCCACTGCTTTTTCCTGAAATTCCACGGTGGATTCTGCTTCTTTGGCAATATCTACAACGCCGTATGTTGTCGTGACGATGTCGTCTATGATCACCTGAATCTGACCGGCAGACTCCGCAGACTGGTCCGCCAATTTACGGATCTGCTCTGCAACTACCGCAAAGCCGCGCCCGGACTCTCCGGCTCTGGCAGCCTCGATGGAAGCGTTCAGGGACAGGAGATTCGTTTCTTTCGCAATGCTGTTGATACTTTCCACGATCTGTCCGATCGAGCGGGATTTATCTGCCAGTGCCTCGATCGCCTGGATAACATGGTCGGTGATTTCGGACGTTTTCTTCGCACTGTCAGTCAGGACAGACATGGAAGAGATTCCCTGATTGATAGAGGAACTGGTATCCTGCGTCAGCGTGATGATGTCCCTCGTACCGTTTGCCACCGTGCCGATCTTGCCGGACAGAGAATCCATCTGTGTCAGGCAGTCTTCGGAATTGGTATCAAGCTGTGTCACACCGGCGTTAATCTCGGTGATGGCGCCCTGAATATCTCCCGCCGTGCGCAGGAAGGTATCCGATGCACTGCTCACCTGTCCGGCGGCCGCATTCAGAGAGTTACTTGCCTCTGTCACGTTGGTGATCAGGGCTTTCATGTTGTCCGTCATAGAATTGACACCGCCTGCAAGCAGCTTGAATTCATCCGTGCTTCTGGACTGTATCTGCACCGTAAGATCTCCCTCGGAGACGAGTTGAAGCTGATGGATGATACGATAAATATTACCGTTAATGTGCGCGGATAGGAGATATCCGAGCAGCGCCGCGATGGCTACGGCCACAATGACAAGCACCATGGCAACGGTTTTAATGCCTGCCGCCTGCGCCAGAATGGTGGATTCCGGAATCAGCGTGCAGATCATGCTTCCCTGTGGTGACTTCGGCGAGTACATGGGGGAATACAGGAACAGATATTTTTCCTCGTTATAGTTTACGTATTTCATGCCGCCTTCTTCTGATTCCGCAATCTCCTTGTAGAAATCGGATGTGGTAAATACGGAGTTGCGGGTGGCATTGCCGTCGGAGTAGAATTCGGTTCCGTCGTGTGTGACCAGAGCCGCGTAGCTGCCGTCGCCTGCGCTTAGGGATGACAGGGAATCTATGAGGGTGTCTCTGTCCAGGTCAACAAGCATAATTGCTTTATTATTGTCCATATATTTAGCGATTCGGAGGGAATAGTTCAGCTTATGGGTACCAAGCGCTTCGTCGGCATCACACAGACTGCCGAACAGATGGTAGGAAGTACGCTGATCCTCAACCAGTGCGCCCTGCTCGGAATCCGTGTATGCCGTCAGCAGCGTGGAAGTGGTGGGAGCACTGCTGGTAAGCGAGATCACACGGTCGGAGATAATATAAATATTGCTTACCAGCGTATTGGTATTCGCGTCGCGCTTCATTTCCTTCGTGTACTCGACGGCCAGTTTTTTTGCAGGTGCTTCTTCCATGAGGTCTTTCAGATAGCGTGCCAGTTCCGTGTCATAAAGATAGGTCTTATAATTGGAACGGACCGTATCAATGACCAGCGTCAGATACTGATTGGTCATCGTCATGGTTTCCTGCAGAGATTTCTCATAATTGGAGACGATAGCCTCCGTGGCGCGCTGGTAAGAGACTACGCCCAGTAAAATAATACAGATGACCGGAATCATAAATGCCGCGATGAGCTTCGTGCGCAGCTGCCTGTACAGCGGAATGGAACTGCGTGTTTTTTTCTTTTTGTTTTTCATAAATCGTAATCCTCCGAAAGATATATGTCAGGATATACAGCGTGTCCCCGCACATGTACCGGCGCGTTGGCTGTCATTATTTGCAGTATAACATATTTTGGGATATAACTGCTACTTTTTTGCACAAAATAGTTGTAGAAAAAGTTGATACGGTTACTTTCTTTGTGCATTTTGTGTATCAACCTTTGCAATTTATGCCAAATCACCATACATGAATGCAGAATCCGGCGCGGATGTGAATGGTGAGTTGATCCGTGCTGCAAAATGCAGATCCCTGAATCATTGCCGCAGATAAAAATAAGATTGAGACAATAAACTGTTCATGGTAAAATCTAGTAAAAGGGTGAAGCGGAAGGAGCCGGACCAGGGCGCATGAAATAAAATCAGAGAAGGAGAACAAAATGGGATATCAGGAGGCATACGACAAACTGGAGAAATACGGGCAGCTGCATGTATTAAAATATTATGACGAACTGAGCGGTTATGAGAAGGAGGCGCTGCTTGAACAGATTGAAAATACGGATCTGGCAGTGCTGGAACAGTGCCGGCATAAAGAAGAACTGAATCCGCGCGGGAAGATCACGCCGATCAACGTCATGCAGCTTGCCGAGATCGAGTGTAAACGGGAAGCATATACGAAGACCGGTCTGGAAGCGGTCAGGGCAGGTAAGGTAGGCGCGGTGCTCTTAGCGGGCGGCATGGGTACCAGACTCGGTTCCGACGCGCCCAAAGGGGTCTACAATATCGGTCTGACGAAAGAGGTGTTCATTTTTCAGAGGCTGGTGGAGAATCTGCTGGAGGTGGTACGCGAAGCCGGGGCATGGATTCCGCTTTATGTCATGACCAGTGATAAGAATCATGCGGCGACTACGGCCTTTTTTGAGGAAAAGAATTATTTCGGTTATCGGCCGGATTATGTGACCTTCTTCATGCAGGATATGGCGCCGGCTGCCGATTACGGCGGCAAGGTGTATATGGAAGAAAAATGGAAGATGTCTACGTCGCCCAACGGTAACGGCGGCTGGTTCTTATCCATGATGAAATGGGGCGTGACGGATAAGATCAGGGAGGCGGGCGTGGAATGGCTGAATGTCTTTGCGGTGGACAATGTGCTGCAGCGCATCGCCGATCCGTGCTTCATCGGTGCAACGATCGCCACGGACAGTGCGGTCGGTGCGAAGGTGGTTAAGAAGAATGCGCCGGATGAGAAAGTGGGCGCCATCTGTCTGGAAGACGGCAGACCGTCCATCGTGGAGTATTACGAAATGACGGAGGAACTGATGAACGCGACCGACGAGAAGGGAGAGCCGGCGTACAATTTCGGCGTCATATTGAATTACCTGTTCCGGGTAAAAGATCTCGAAGAGATCGTGGCGCGGAAGCTTCCTCTGCACATTGTGGAGAAGAAGATTCCCTATCTGGATGACAATGGCATGGCGGTGAAGCCGGAGACGCCGAACGGATATAAGTTCGAACAGCTTGTGCTGGATATGATCCATGAATTGGATTCCTGCCTGCCTTATGAGGTAGTCAGGAACCGCGAGTTTGCGCCGATCAAGAATAAGACGGGAATAGATTCCGTGGAGAGTGCGAGAGAACTTTGCAGGGAAAACGGAATAGAACTGTAGGACGTTGCAGAGCCGCGCCCGTTCATAATTTACCAGATTACATTTTAGCACGGCTTAAAGCATATAGCGATACTTTGTGTGCATCAATTGCTGCAATTTACACCAAATTATCGTAAATAGATGTGAAGTCTGGCATGGGTGTGAATTGTAACAATATAACATTTCGACAGCTTTGAGTAACATTAGGAACTTGTATAGAATGTCAATGAGAGTGTACACTATGGGTACAACACGAACAGAGCTTGTGAATCGCAAGATGTATCGGCTGCAGTCGATTAACATTTTCACAAGACAATATTTGAAAGAAAGGACAGGTGTATTGAAATGGCAATTTTGGTTACAGGCGGCGCAGGTTATATCGGGTCTCACACAGTAGTTGAACTGCAGAACGCGGGATATGACGTGGTAGTTGTGGATAATCTGGCAAATTCCAGTGAGAAGTCTCTGGCACGTGTGGAGAAGATCACGGGGAAACCGGTGAAATTCTATAAGGCGGACATTCTGGACAGAGAGGCGTTAGAAAATATTTTTAAGCAGGAGAAGATCGATTCCTGCATTCATTTCGCGGGACTCAAGGCGGTGGGCGAGTCCGTACAGAAACCCTGGGAATATTATGAGAACAATATCGCGGGCACACTTACGCTGGTGGATGTCATGCGAAAGAACGGCGTGAAGAATATTATCTTTTCTTCTTCCGCAACCGTATATGGCGATCCGGCGATCATTCCGATCACGGAGGAGTGCCCGAAGGGACAGTGCACGAATCCTTACGGCTGGACGAAATCCATGCTGGAGCAGATCTTAAGCGATATGCAGAAAGCGGACCCGGAATGGAATGTGATCCTGCTTCGCTACTTCAATCCGATCGGTGCGCATAGGAGCGGTACGATCGGCGAGAATCCGAACGGCATTCCCAATAACCTGATGCCTTACATCACGCAGGTGGCCGTGGGCAAGCTGAAAGAACTGGGCGTATTCGGCAACGATTATGATACGCCGGATGGAACAGGTGTCCGCGATTATATCCACGTGGTGGATCTTGCAGCCGGTCATGTGAAGGCGCTCAAGAAGATCGAGGAGAAAGCGGGACTGTGTATTTATAATCTGGGTACAGGTGTGGGGTACAGCGTACTGGACATCGTGAAGAACTTCGAGGATGCAACGGGCGTAAAGATTCCTTATGTGATTAAGGACAGACGTGCCGGAGATATCGCAACCTGCTACTCGAATGCAGATAAGGCGAAGAGGGAGCTGGGCTGGGAAGCACAGTACGGCATCAGGGATATGTGTGCGGATTCCTGGAGATGGCAGAGCAATAATCCGAACGGATATGAGGATTAACTGGATTGCCAGCTGACCGGCATGTTGGAAGCCGGACCTGAGAATGATATATCTGATTGACGAAAATAAAAAGAGAGGACACGGATCATGAAGATTCGGGTCTTCTCTTTCGTGCGCCTTGCGGCGCACGTCGCTAATGGGGGAAAGTCCCAAATCCGCCCTTGTAGCGGGAAGGATATAGCTAAGACCAAGGGTGTCGTGGGTGACTGCGAATCTGAAGGAAGGTGGAGGCAAATCTCTGGTCTGACGAACAGAAACCATATGAGGCTATAGTTGAGGATAAGGCTGCTAAACAAGTCGAAGTCCAATTACTACACGGAATCAACTTTAGTAGATGTGACACATTATGCTGAATGAATTTTGACTATTATCTGATAGTCTATGAAAACTAAAGAACCGCCGTATACCGAACGGTACGTACGGTGGTGTGGGAGGTCGGTAGATAAAATAATTATCTACCTCCTACCCGATCGTTCTGTCAAATCTCACATTCCTGCGCGTGAATGGTATTTTCATTCACGCTATGCCACATAAAGGTACATAAAAATGAAGTGGCAGATACTTCCGCCCATCACGAACAGATGGAAGATCTCATGAGAGCCGAAATGCTTGTGCCTCGCATTGAAAATCGGCAGTTTCAGCGCGTAGATGATGCCGCCCAGTGTATAGATGATGCCGCCTGCCAGAAGCCATAGGAACGCACTGCGCGAGAGCGTATTCCACAAGGTGCCGAACACTGCAAGACATGCCCAGCCCATGGCAATGTAGAGTACGGAGGAGAACCATTTCGGACATGTGATCCAGCATGCCTTGATGATCATTCCTGCAATGGCTACGCCCCATACGACGGCTAACAGCGTGTAGCCGAGTCTGTTGCCCAGAACGACGAGACAGACAGGCGTGTAGGAACCGGCAATCAATACGAAGATCATCATGTGATCCAGTTTGCGGAATACCCGCAGAATATTGTCCTTGACAGTTACGCTGTGGTATATGGCGCTGGCGCCGTAGAGCGCCACCATGCTGCCGATAAATACCGCCATGGCAATAAATGTTATATGATCCGCATCCGTGGCAACTTTGACCATAAGCGGCGTAGCCGCTATGATTGCCATCATCATACCGATAAAATGTGTGATAGCGCTTCCGGGTTCACGAATTGTAATTTGCATAGATAATCCCTTCTTTCTGTCAGGCCCTTGCAGATACCTTTAAATATCTGACATGGCTCCAATGCGTTGACATGTAGTAATAAAAACTACATATAAGATATAATAATACTACTACTTAAAGTATGCAGTGTCAATCATATTATGCATAATCTTTACAGCTATTTTCGGGATTATTTGGCAGATATGCCAATTTGCTGAAAATGTGTAGAAACGGTCAGTCTTCTTCAATGACATGAATTTCCAGATAATCAAAATCAATGGATTCGATAAAATTATCCTGTGTAAACCGGGTCTTATCGTGGCGCTTAAAATCATGAACGGTGGAATCCAGCCAGATGGGTTTGCTGAGATCGAAACGATAACATACTTCATCCAGGGCGTGAAATACTTTGTGCGTGCGCGTATCTGAAGAACCGTCTTCGACGACGGTGTCACGCAGCATACGATTATCCTTAAATTCTTTGGCCCAAAGACGAAACATAGAGGCACCTCTCTTATTCCTTCTGCTGTAACGCTTCTGTATCTATGGTGTTGTGACGTAACGGTTCAGTCTTACACGACTTTGCTTTCCATAATAATATACAGATCATTGCGTTAAAAGTAAACACTTTTTCTTTATTCTATAAAATGATACACTGATTACAGTTCGGGTTGTAAAACAAGATCCGGCATAAGCTGACAAAACAGGATCAGAAGATAAGTGCAGAAAACAGAATACGAACAGAATAAGGAAACAGGTAACGTGAGAGAAGACAGAAGCGGGTGGATGAAAAATAAATATGTAAGAATTGTCATATCTATGATACTGTCTGGCATAAATATATATTTGGCGGCAACTTTAGAATCGTGGACGCAGTCTGCAGGCAGACTACGTATCATGCTGTTCTGCGGATTGGGCACGGCTGCCGGGTATGCATTGATTCGCGGATTCTTCAGACAGCACGAGAAGAGACTGCGGGTGCATTCGCTCGTGTGGGGGGTGCTTATGTCGGCGGCATATGTGCTGGGAGGCCGGCTGGGGCGAGACGGCACTGTGCTTCCTGATTTGCGGCATTTGCCCGGACTGCTTGTGCAGATCGCCTTGCTTGCGGTTCCCATAGCGTCCGGTGTCGCTTATGTACTGCGCGGCAGGAGTGTGCCGCAGCAGGGAGGCTTCGGGCGGAGGGTTCAACGGCTGTATGAGAGATGCTTAAAGAGAAGGGACGCGCGGGAAAGAGCGGGGAAACAATATCGCCCTGCGCAGATATGGATTCTGTATGCGACGGTGATTTTTTTATGCTGGCTGCCGGTTTTCCTTGCCTATTATCCGTCGGTTTTTGCCTATGATGCAGAGGGACAGTTATATCAGGTGATTGCGCACGATTATAGCACACATCACCCGTTGCTTCATACCTTATTCTTAGGGGCTTTCTTCCGGATGGGCGAGGCATGGTTTCATTCCTGTTCGATCGGTATGGCAGTGCATTCCGTCGTACAGATGGCGCTTATGGCGGCAGTGTTCGGTTATACGCTGTCGTATCTGTACCGCAGAGGCGTTCCGGTCGGTTTGCGGGTGCTGCTTGCGCTTTTCTATGCGCTGTTTCCGGCCAATTCGATTCTGGCGTTAAGTACGACGAAAGATGTGTTATTTGCGGCACTGGTACTGTTATACACGCTGACGCTTCACAGGTTTATCACGAAGCAGAGGTGTGATAAGCCCGAAGAGCAGCCGAAGACGGAGGCGTTACGCGACCGGGGTCTCCTGTCGGGGTATGTCGTGTGGGCGGTGCTTATGCTGCTGTTCAGAAACAATACGGTTTATGCGGTTATTATGAGTATGCCGGCCGTCTGTCTGCTGCTGCGCGGAAAGAAGGGGACAGGAGCCGGAGTGTGGAAAAGGTATCTGTGCAGTACCTGCATAGCGCTTCTGGTGTTTGCGGTGTGTGCGGCGGCTCTTAAATCCGTTACCGGAGCGCAAAACGGCAGCCCGCGTGAAATGCTGAGTGTTCCGCTGCAGCAGATAGCGCGCACCAGAGTGGTGGCGGAAGATACTTTGTCTGAGGAGATGCGGCAGGAACTGGACCGGTATCTGCCCTCCGAATGGGTGATGGCAGCTTATAATCCCCATCTGGCTGATCCGGTGAAAAACCGTGCGGTGATCCATGACGATCCGGCGGGACTCATTAAGACATGGATAAAGCTGGGGATGCAGCATCCGCAGATCTATATAGATGCTTTTCTGGATAATTCGATAGGGTACTGGTATATACAGGACCGCAGCCATGCACAGATCTACGGGATCGGAACGGAGAGTGGTTTCGGTTATCTCTCTACCGACAACAGGACGATGCCAGCAGGCTGTGAGATTGTGGAGCACAGTTACCTGCCGGCGCTGCGGGCAGGCATGGAACGCATCGTGTCGGATAATGTTTACCAGAAACTGCCCGTGATCAGACTGATCTTCGCACCCGCTTTGTACTGGTGGCTGCTATGCATGTATATTGCGAAGGTAATCTACAGGAAACGCTATGATTTGTTGATTCCGGCAGCTTTTCTGATATGCTATTACATGACCCTGCTCTTGTCGCCGACTGTACTGATCCGCTATATGTATCCGTTTGTGGTGACTGTTCCCGCAATGTGTTGTTGCCTGACGGTTGATCTGATGGATAGTAAAGGTAAAAATATACAATAAAAATTAAATATTTATGAATTTTTTGTATAATATATACACTTTGATGAAACGGTGGTATACTATTCATAATGGCAATAAGCAGTATTGCGGAATTGAGCGTGCACTGCGGATGTACTTGCAGGATAAATGTGCCGATGAGGGAGCAGCAGAATTAAAATTTTGTGTGAATTTCAGGGGGAAACAGCAGCAATATGGAAATAAGGATAGACCGGGATGGAGATATCGACAGCTGGAAAGAAGTGACACTGATCTATAACTCCGCTTTAAAACAGATATCCACGAAACTGGAGATTCTGAATGATGAGTTTCAGCACGTACACAGATATAATCCGATAGAACATATTAAATCACGTATTAAGACGCCGGAAAGCATCGTCAAGAAGTTAAAGAAACACGGCTATGAATCCACGATCAATAATATGATCCGTTATGTCAATGATATTGCGGGTATCCGTGTCATATGTTCTTTTGCATCGGATATTTACCAGATCGCGGAGATGATCAGCAACCAGAGCGATATCAAGGTGATCTCCGTGAAAGACTATATTGTCAATCCGAAGGCCAGCGGCTATAAGAGTTATCATATGCTGGTGACGGTGCCCGTATATCTGTCAGACCGCATTGCGGATACGAAGGTGGAGATACAGATCAGAACGGTCGCTATGGATTTCTGGGCGAGTCTGGAGCATAAGATCCATTACAAGTTTGAGGGCAACGCGCCGGAGCACATTAAAGACGAACTGGTAGAGTGTGCACAGATGGTATCGGATCTGGATGCCAGAATGCTGGCGCTCAACGAAGAGATCCAGCATATAGAGCAGCAGGAGCTGGAAGAATATGCAGAATAGGAAAAGCCGGGTGGAGGGAAACTTCCATCCGTTTTTTTATGGTATAGGAAAGCAGATTGAAATAAAAGCCTTTCGGGCAGAGCGCGCAGGTCTGCATATGGAAGCTTAAAAATGTGCCTGTAAAATGAGGAGTGCCCAAGTACCTTGCGGCACTTGGGCTATTATGAAAAAATTTATCTATGTGTGTAATGATAAACATTACATTTTCTCTCGTTTGGTATAGGTAAAGTATACAGTGAAAATATGAATAAACTATGAACAACATGTGAAGTTATCGTAAATATTTACAATACAGGAGGAAAACGAACACTAAAGTTGTGCAAACTATATAAAAACCGCGGTTTGCAAGGTGCGGTTAGAAAAGAACCCTGAAGAATCAGACTTTTGCTTTGCAGTTGTCATATCGTCGCAAAGGTGTTAAAATGCCATTAAGTTATTAAGTGTTTAAACGGTAGGAAGAAACGACAGACGCGTCAGAAACGACGTCGGGGGAGTGTGCCGCTGCGGCAGGCTGTTCCGGCATGGAGGAAAGAGCATGGATACCTTTATCGATAAGATTGCACAGAAAAGAAATGCACAGGAGATGATCCGGGCGAATATGACGGCGGAGGCCGTCAAGATGGAGCAGATGGAGAATCAGATGAAGGCATATGATGAACTTATGCAGGAGATCAGGCAGGTCAATCTGAAAACAGCGCAGAACGTTACGGAACTTCAGGACGTGCTGAAAGACTGCGTCTCCAGACTGGAGGCCATGCAGGAACAGGATGCAGGCGAGGGGGCACTGACGGGTCAGGAACTGGCACAGATCAGAGAACTTCTGGAAGAGAAATTCAGGCAGTCGGACGATTTTCTGCACAGGGAGAACGTCAAGGTGTACCGCAATGTGCAGGCGGCCGTGGCGGAGGAACTGGGCAAGCAGACGGAGGAACTGAAGAAGAGCCAGATTGAGAACAGGGGAAGCCGGGCGGTGCTGCCGGTCTCCATTCTGATTCTGATTGGTGTGATTGCGGATATTCTGATTAAGCTGTTTGGCGTTGTGATTCCGATGTAGTATCCGGTAGGGAGGTAGTTTGAAAAATCACACAGATGTGCTGATCTTTCAAACGCAAATTTGTGCAGGAGCGTCACAAATCTGTTTGATGGCAGACGTAAGTTTGAGATTTGCGTCTCCTTGTCGCGTAAACGCTCCGGAATGAGGTATACAATGAATAAGCAGACATGGAAGGCGGGCAATATGCTGTACCCGCTTCCGGCAGTTTTGGTCAGTGTGGCTGACCGCGCCGGCAAAGCCAATTTATTTACCGTGGCATGGACTGGGACGATCTGTTCCGATCCGCCGATGGTTTCGATTTCCGTCAGACCGGAACGGTATTCTTATCATATGATTGAGGAGACGGGAGAGTTTGTGATCAACCTGACGACGGAGGCGCTTGCCTATGCGACGGATTACTGTGGCGTCAAGAGCGGCAGAGATATCGATAAATGGCAGGAGACGGGACTGACACAGATGATGGGTGAGCATGTACAGGCGCCTATGGTGGCGGAGAGTCCCGTGAACATAGAATGTCGTGTGACACAGAAGCTGGAACTCGGAACCCATCATATGTTTCTGGCGGAGGTTCTGGCGGTTCATGTGGATGAGCAGTATATGGATGAAACGGGAAGGTTCCTGTTAAATGATGCGAAACCGCTCGTCTATTCCCACGGCAGGTATCTGGGAGTCGGTGAGGAGATCGGTACATTCGGCTACAGTGTGAAGAAGAAAGGCAGGAGGTAGGATGCCGGAAGTTTGTGGTTATTTCGGCGGCCGGTCACGCAGCAGACTGCCGCGGACGACAGCGTCCGCACCGTAACGGGCACGGATAGCATCCAGAGCAGCATCGAGCTGCTCTTTTTTGTGTGCGGAAGGTTCCTTGCGGGAAATGCCAGACGGTGCCACTTCCGGCAGATCGAACAGGGAGAGCTGCACCGGTTCTTCGCAGGAGACGAGCCTGGAGGAACGTATCCCCAGCAGCCGCACCGGCGTGCCGTCCCAGATCTCGTCGAACAGACCGCATGCCGTCCGATAAATCGTATCTGTCTGGTTCGTCGGGGTGAGCAGGGTGGTCTGATGGGAAACCTTTTTAAAAGTATTGTATTTGATCTCAGTGCTGATCATGCCGGCCGACTGACGGGAGGCGCGCAGCCTGCCGGAGACGGACTCGGCCAGAGCCAGGAGGACTCTGTGCGCCGTCTCTGTATCAACGGCGTCCTGTGACAGGGTGGTGGAGTTGCCGATCCCTTTGGCATCAGCGTGGACGGTGAGCACTTCGGAAGCGTCGATGCCGTTGGCATATTCCCACAGAAGCGCACCGTGGCTCTTCAGATGCGCCTCCACGATAGAGCGGTCGGTGCGTGCCAGATCGCCGATCGTCAGTATCTCTAATTTGCGCAGCGCTTCGACGCTGGAATGTCCGCACATGAACAGAGAAGATACCGGAAGCGGCCACATTTTCTCCTGAATTTCACAGGAGTAGAGTGTGTGTACCAGATCCGGCTTGCGGAAATCGGAAGCCATCTTGGCGAGAATCTTGCGGTCGGATATGCCCACATTGACAGTAAAACCAAGCTCGTCCCTGACACGGTCTTTAATCAGATGCGCGGCAGCTTCGGGGGAGGGATACTGTCTGTGGATGGGGGTATAATCCATATAGCATTCGTCCACACTGACCTGTTCGATATCCGGACAGATGTCGGAAAGAAGGTGCATAAGTTCCTTGCTCCGGCGGTCGTAGAGTTCGTGATCCGGGGATTCCAGTGTCAGTCCCGGACATTTGCGCATGGCATTTACGATGGGCTCGCCTGTGACAATACCATAGGATTTGGCGGGAATGGATTTGGCCAGCACGACGCCGTGGCGCTTTGCCATATCGCCGCCGATGATGGCGGGGATCGTGCGCAGATCGACCGGGCTGCCGTTATGCAGTTTTTCCAGAGCACTCCAGCTTAAGTATGCGGAGTTGACGTCTATATGAAAAATGATCTTATCCATACCAGAATTATACATCACTTTACTTTTTGTGGAAATACTGATAGAATATAAAATGTTACGATTTTGTTACAAAAGTTTGGCCGCCGAAAGGTGCAAGAGCGCAATTTGCGTAACGTGCCCTTTCATTTTATGGACAGCGGCTGGCAGAATATACCAACAGGCATACCGGTAAACGGATTTAAAATAAAGAAGATGAAAAAACTCAGCAGATATTATAAAAAAATGAAAATTGCATATATTAAGGTTGCGGCGTTTGCAATTGTTGTCAGCATTTTCTTTTTTCCAAATTATCAGAAATTAGAAAGTACGGGCGACAATATCTTCACTGTGTACCTGAATGGTAAGCAGGTCGGAATCGTGGGCGATCCGGAGCAGGTGGATGCGTGTCTGATCGCGGCACGCAAGAAGCTGGCAGGTACGAGCGACGAACTGGTGCTTGCGGACAGCGAGATCAGCTATACAGGTGCCGAGGTACTCTGGGGTGCCATTGATGACGCGAGTGTCATAACTTCTAATATGACTTCCGTGTTAAAAGGCAGCGTCAAGGAGACACTGAATCGTTCCTACACGGTGAAGATCAATGAGTATACTGTCAATCTCTCCAGTTCGGAGGAAGTACTGGCGCTGCTGCAGGCATCGATCAATAAGTACGACAGCGGCAATGAATACTATGTGGATCTGGTGCTCGACGGTGACAGAGAACTGAATGTGCTGACGACTCAGATTTATTCCGTCAGCGAGCAGAAGGAAGAGGAGCAGGCGGCGGAGGAAGTCATGACCAGTGTCGGCATCAACGCGGAACTGGATGCGATGTTCGCGGAAGTGGAACCGGCGGTGGAGAAGGATTTCGCCGATTACGAACTCGGGCTCAGGTCTCTGCAGTTCGGCGATACGGTGGAAGTGGTGGAGTCTTATCTGCAGGAGGACGAGATCACATCTTTAAGCCAGGCCATAGAAGAAGTGACGAAGGAGCAGGAGAAAGAGCAGATCTACGAGGTTGTTTCCGGAGATACGCTGTCTCAGATTGCGGAGAAGAATGAGATTCCTCTTGCAGATCTGATTGCGATGAACGAGACGATCGAGAATGAGAATTCCATGATCCGTGTTGGGGATGAGCTGATCGTTACCGTGCCGGAACCGGAACTTTCTGTGGAACGCACGGAAGAAGTATACTATGAAGAAGACTATGAGGCGGATATTATATATGTAGATAATGACGACTGGTATACGACCCAGACACAGACGCTGCAGGAGCCGTCCGCGGGACACCGTATCGTGGTGGCGAATGTTTCATACCGCAATAATGAGGAAATAGACCGGGATATATTAAAAGAAGAGATCACTTATGAAGCAGTACCGAAAATCGTAGAGCGGGGAACGAAGATTCCGCCGACTTATATCAAACCGATTTCGGGTGGACGGCAGTCCTCCGGTTTTGGCAGGCGTCGTGCGCCCACGAGAGGTGCGAGCACTTATCATAAGGGAGTAGACTGGGCGACCCCTGTCGGTACGGCAGTCATGGCATCCTCCGCGGGAACTGTTGCCAAAGCAGGATGGGGCAGCGGCTATGGCTACGTGGTATATATCAATCATGGGGACGGCAGACAGACCAGATACGGGCATTTGAGCAAAGTGCTGGTATCACCCGGTCAGACGGTCAGCCAGGGACAGAAGATCGCGCTGAGCGGTAACACCGGTGTGAGTACGGGACCTCATGTGCATTTTGAGATTCTGATTAACGGTACGCAGGTGAATCCTTTAAGTTACCTGAACTAGCGTAACTGCATGCGAAGGTGTGCAGTTTGCACAACACGCGGCGTATCCGGAGACTAATATTTTCATTTACAAATATGCAAATTATGGTATACTGTTAATTAATTGATTGCGGTTTGCACCGCGTTATATGATGTATTTTACGAATGGATGTTTCCGGTTTGAGCTATTGAAAACCGGAAAACGGGTAGTTTTTTAATTAATTTGAACTTTTTTCTTTTCATATACAGGGGACAATTATGGAACAATATGCGATTAAAGGTGGAAATCCGTTAGTCGGCGAGGTGGAGATCGGCGGTGCCAAGAATGCGGCACTGGCTATTCTTGCTGCTGCCGTTATGACGGATGAAACCGTAGTGATAGAGAATGTGCCGGATGTCAGGGACACGAATGTTCTGATGCAGGCGATGGAGAGTATCGGCGTTATCATCAGCAGGCCGGACAGGCATACGGTGAAGATCAATGCTTCACAGATCAACGATCTTGTGATTGAGGACGACTATATTAAGAAAATCAGGGCATCTTACTATCTGCTGGGTGCGTTGTTAGGAAAATATAAGAAAGCAGAAGTTGCCCTGCCGGGCGGCTGTAATATCGGGCTGCGTCCGATCGACCAGCATATTAAGGGATTTCGTGCGTTGGGAGCCAACGTGAGAATCGAGCACGGACTGATCATCACGGAGGCGGAGCGGTTAGCCGGTAATCATGTCTATATGGATGTCGTGACAGTAGGCGCGACCATGAATGTGATGATGGCGGCTGTGATGGCGGAGGGCCAGACTGTAATCGAGAATGCGGCGAAGGAGCCGCATGTCGTGGATCTTGCCAATTTCCTCAACAGTATGGGCGCGAATATCAAGGGCGCCGGTACGGATGTGATCAGAATCAGAGGCGTGGAGAAACTGCACGGTACGGAGTACGGTATTATTCCGGACCAGATCGAGGCAGGGACCTTTATGTTTGCGGCGGCGGTGACGAAAGGTGATGTGACGGTGAAGAATGTGATACCGAAGCATCTGGAGTCGATCAGCGCGAAACTGCTGGAAATCGGGTGTGAGGTGGAAGAGTCTGACGATGCTGTCCGCGTGGTGGCGTCCAAACCGCTTGGCCATACACATGTGAAGACATTGCCGTATCCCGGTTTTCCGACGGATATGCAGCCGCAGATTACGGTGACGCTTGGACTTTCCGGCGGGACAAGTATCGTGACGGAGAGTATATTTGAGAATCGATTTAAGTATGTAGACGAACTGACCCGTATGGGAGCCAATATTAAAGTAGAAGGTAACACTGCAATTATAGACGGCGTCAGACAATATACAGGAGCAAGCATTACCGCTCCGGACTTGAGAGCAGGTGCGGCGCTTGTGATTGCAGGTCTGGCAGCGGAGGGTTTTACTACTGTAGACGATATTAAGTATATTGAGCGCGGTTACGAGGATTTCCATCTGAAGCTGCAGGGGCTGGGTGCGCAGATCGAGAAGGTTGAGACCCAGAGAGATATGCAGAAATTTAAGCTGAAGGTCGGATGATTTAGTATTGACATGTGTTCCTGATTGGTGTATGTTAGGTATAGATATGAAAATTCCATATTGTGATGTTTTCTCTTATTCAGAGTGGTGGAGATACATAGGATCTGTGAAGCCACGGCAACCCCTGAGAAGGAAGGTGCCAACCTGAGCGAAAATACTGTCATAAGACAGCTCGAACAATAAGAGGATTTGATTATCGACTGTCAGGTCCGCTTATTAGAGTAAGCGGACTTTATTTCGCGAATAAGCAGAGGCAGAAGGACTGATCAGCAAGCGTCATGCCTGCATGTAAGACTGCTGACCGGGACTTATGACGGGCAACGCGAATGAGGGTTGCGAAGCATCCGGAATCTGCTTATTTGCACATAACAAACACAACACATAAAAAGGAGAACAAGATTGAAAATTAAAATTTTCAATCGCGAGATTTGTGTCTGCGCGCTACTTGACACAAACTCGTTTCATGCGTCGTCTCAACATAGTTGAGACAAAAGCAGCGCAGAAAAGGAGAAGAAACATGGAGAAGAGATTATTTACATCTGAGTCAGTAACAGAAGGCCATCCCGACAAAGTCTGCGATGCCATTTCCGATGCCATTCTGGATGCGTGCATGGAGAAAGACCCGATGAGCCGCGTGGCATGCGAGACAGCATGCTGCACAGGATTCGTTCTGGTGACGGGAGAGATCACAACGAATGCATACGTTGATATGCAGAAAATTGTACGTGAGACTGTAAAAGAGATCGGCTATACCAAGTCCGAGTACGGATTTGATGGCAACACCTGTGCCGTGCTGGTTGCCATCGACGAGCAGTCTGCCGATATCGCAATGGGCGTGGACAAGGCTCTGGAAGCAAAAGAGAATAAGATGTCCGACGCTGAGATCGAAGCCATCGGCGCAGGCGATCAGGGTATGATGTTCGGTTATGCCACCAACGAGACGGAAGAGTATATGCCTTACCCGATCTCTCTGGCACATAAGCTGGCATTACAGCTTACCAAAGTGCGTAAAGACGGCACACTTACTTATTTAAGACCCGACGGCAAGAGCCAGGTTTCCGTAGAGTATGACGAGGACGGCAAGCCGGTAAGACTGGAAGCCGTTGTATTATCTACACAGCATGACGCGGATGTGACACAGGAGCAGATCCATGAGGATATCAAGAAGTACGTGTTTGATCCGGTGCTTCCGAAGGAACTGATCGACGACAACACCAAGTTCTTTATCAATCCGACAGGACGTTTTGTAATCGGCGGACCGCACGGTGATGCGGGCCTCACAGGACGTAAGATCATCGTGGATACTTACGGCGGATATGCGCGTCACGGCGGCGGCGCTTTCTCCGGTAAGGACTGCACGAAAGTAGACCGTTCCGCAGCGTATGCGGCCCGCTATGTGGCGAAGAACATCGTGGCGGCAGGTCTGGCTGACAAGTGCGAGATCCAGTTGTCCTACGCAATTGGTGTGGCACAGCCTACCTCTGTTATGGTAGATACCTTCGGTACAGGCAGAGTATCCGATGAGAAGCTGATAGATATCGTCCGCGAGAACTTCGACCTTCGTCCGGCAGGTATCATCAAAATGCTTGATCTGCGCCGTCCGATCTACAAACAGACCGCGGCTTACGGCCACTTCGGCCGCAATGATCTGGATCTGCCATGGGAGAAAGTGGACAAGGCGGATGTGCTGAAGAGGTATCTGTAGGATGCATCCGGCATGCGGAAGGCATGATGAGATTATATAGAATATATAATGATCAATAACAAAATGGGAAATGGGATATTGCTTTGGCGGTATCCCTTTTTTCATGAAACAACTCTTTGTGCCGCGGCGTAAATATGATAAAATGATAACAGCTTATTGCGAAACTATGCGGAAATGAGGAATGGAAAGTGTGATCGGCAGTAGAATCGGGGGGGGGAATCCATATGAATAAGAGTAAACTATATAAGATCATGTTTCTGCTGTGCATTGTTTTATGCGGCTGCGGCAGTAAAGATCCGGATAAGGGAGAGAAAGTGAAGGACGCTGCGGCGCTCTGTGACAGACTCGGCATTGATATGAGCATGGCGCAGCAGCGTGACGGAGTGTCGGATTTTACGTACAGCATCGTGGACGAGACGATCGGGCAGGTCATGTTTATGCATGACGACAGTGAGATACGCTGGCTTGCATCGAAAGATCATGACGTGCTGGAACGGCTGGGAATCACGATAAGCGATGACGGCGCAGCGCTTGGGACAACGCTGGATGCGGGCGTGGATACGGACGATTCCCTGACAGGCATAAGCTGCGTCAATCTGGAGGCGGGAGGATGTGTTTACGGTTGGAACTGGCACGGGATTGTGTTTCACATGATCGTGCCGTGGGATGTTGACATGGATTATTATGAAGGCAGATTTGTATATGGCATCGCGGTAGCCTCCTATGTGCAGCCGGATCTCCAGGCACCCCGATAGTTTGCTCAGTTTAGTAGAAACGGCACCGTGTATATCCCGATCAGCACTGCCGCCAGTACGATCATTGCAATCACTGCGCCGATCTTTCCTGTTGTTGTAATCGGTCTGCCGGGTGCATTTTCCTGTGCATCGGTAAGGATCTTTGCCTTGATTCCCGCAGCTGCCCGTCCATCCATCAGATCAGCCATACATTCACCTCCCCGTCGTTGTTCTCTGCCTTGCAGAGTGAAAAACAATTCTGCCCCATTTGTCTGAAAATGAGTGCACTGATACACCGGCAGCACATTTTGTTAATATCATTGTAACATTATTCTATCAGGGCGTCGACCCGTATCTGCGATTTATATATCGGTTCGGCCTTCGGATTCATTGCCGTGCCGGATGCACACAACTTTTTCTGTCTATAAATTTTTCCCCTTTTCTCCCAAAATAAGGTATACTATATACGTTGACAGCAAGCGGCGCCGTCTGTGTGCCGCATATAAAATCATCTACCGGAGAAACGAGGTTCCACATGGCATTTGCACATTTACACGTCCACACCGAATACAGTCTGCTGGACGGTTCCAATAAAATCAAAGAATATGTCAAACGTGTCAAAGAACTGGGGATGGACAGCGCCGCCATCACGGATCACGGCGTTATGTACGGCGTCATTGACTTCTATAAGGAAGCCACGGCGGCGGGGATCAATCCGATCATCGGCTGTGAAGTTTACGTGGCGCCGCATTCCCGGTTTGACAGGGAATTGACCGGCGGCGAGGACAGATATTATCATCTGGTGCTGCTGGCGGAGAATAACACCGGTTATGCCAATCTGGTAAAAATTGTCAGCCGTGGTTTCACGGAAGGATACTATTACAGACCCCGTGTGGATATGGAAGTGCTGCAGGAGTTTCATGAGGGGATTATCGCGCTGTCGGCGTGTCTGGCCGGTGAAGTACAGCGCTATATCCAGAAAGGGCTGATCGACGAGGCGAAGAAGGTTGCGAGAAAGTACGAAGACTGCTTCGGCAAGGGCAATTTCTTCCTGGAGCTGCAGGACCATGGGATTCCGGCGCAGCAGACGGTCAATGCCGCGCTTTTATCTATGAGCAGAGAACTGGATATCCCGCTGGTGGCGACGAATGACGTGCATTACACCTATGCGGAGGATGCGCAGCCCCACGATATTCTGCTCTGTCTGCAGACTGGCAAGAAGCTGGCGGACGAGGATCGTATGCGCTATGAAGGCGGGCAGTACTATGTGAAGAGTGAGGAGGAGATGAAGGGACTTTTCACCTATGCATGGGAAGCGGTGGAGAACACCCAGCGCATCGCCGACAGATGCCATGTGGAGATTGAGTTCGGCAAATACAAGGTGCCTCATTATGAGGTGCCGGAAGGGTACGATTCGTGGACGTACTTAAATAAGTTGTGCAAGGACGGCATGGCGCGGCGGTATCCGGAGGACGACGGGACGCTGCGGAAACGGATGGAATATGAACTCGGCATTATCCGGGATATGGGATTCGTGGACTATTTCCTGATTGTGTGGGATTATATCAATTATTGCAGAGAAAATGACATAGCTGTGGGTCCCGGACGAGGGTCGGCGGCGGGCAGCATCGTCTCCTACTGCCTGAAAATCACGAATATTGATCCGATCAAATATAACCTGCTGTTCGAGCGGTTCCTCAATCCGGAGCGCGTGTCCATGCCGGATATCGACGTGGACTTCTGCTTCGAGAGGCGGCAGGAGGTAATCGATCACGTGAACCGCAAGTACGGAAAAGACAGGGTCGTGCAGATCGTGACGTTCGGTACGATGGCGGCGAAGGGCGTGATCCGCGATGTGGGACGGGTGATGGATCTGCCCTATTCTTTCGTGGACTCCATCGCGAAGATGATTCCGAATGAGCAGAATCAGGGCGTGCCGATCAAAAAAGCACTGGAAATGAATCCGGAGTTCCGGAAATTATATAACGAGGACGAGCAGGTGCACACGCTGATCGACATGAGTCTGCGGCTGGAAGGGCTGCCGCGGCATACGTCCATGCATGCGGCCGGTGTCGTGATCTGCCCTGACGCGGCGGACCATTTCGTGCCGCTGTCCCGTGGTTCAGACGGTTCCATTACGACACAGTTTCCGATGACCACGATAGAGGAACTGGGCCTGCTCAAGATGGATTTCCTGGGGCTTCGCACGCTGACCGTGATCCAGAATGCGGTCGAACTGGTAGAAAAAAGTACGGGTGTTCATATCGATGTGGATACGATCGATTATAATGATCCGCAGGTGCTAGCATCCATCGGAACGGGCAGGACGGACGGTGTGTTCCAGCTCGAGAGCGGCGGTATGAAGAGCTTTATGAAGGAGTTAAAGCCGCAGAGTCTGGAGGACGTTATCGCGGGTATTTCCCTGTATCGTCCGGGTCCTATGGATTTTATTCCGAAATATATTAAGGGCAAAAATAATCCCGAGTCGGTTACCTACGAGTGTCCGCAGCTGGAGCCGATTCTGGCGCCCACCTACGGCTGTATCGTCTATCAGGAGCAGGTTATGCAGATCGTGCAGGATCTGGGCGGTTACACGATGGGGCGAAGCGATCTTGTGCGACGTGCCATGAGTAAGAAGAAGCAGTATGTGATGGAACAGGAGCGCAAGAACTTTATCTACGGCAATCCGGAGGAAGGTGTGCCGGGCTGCGTGGCGAATGGCATCAGCGCGGAGGTTGCGGGGCATATCTACGGCACGATGATGGATTTCGCCAAATACGCTTTTAATAAATCACATGCGGCCTGCTATGCGGTGGTGGCATATCAGACTGCATATATGAAGTACTACCATCCGGTGGAATTTATGGCGGCGCTGCTTACTTCAGTGATCGATAATCCGAATAAGGTGTCGGAGTATATTATGTCCTGCAGAAGTATGGGCATAGAGATACTGCCGCCGGACATCAACGAGGGAGAGAGCGGATTCTCCGTGTCCGGCAGACAGATCCGCTATGCCCTGACGGCGATCAAAAGCGTGGGCAGACCGGTGATCGACGCGGTGGTAGAGGAGCGCAAGACGCGCGGTCCATACACGAATCTGGAGGATTTTATCACCCGTATGTCGGATAAGGAAGTCAATAAGCGTGCCATAGAGCATTTCATCAAAGCGGGAGCCATGGATAGCCTGGGCGGCACGCGCAAGCAGTTTATGAGCGTGTATGTCCGCATTATGGAGAGCATTCATCAGGATAAAAAGAACAACATGGCGGGCCAGATTTCGCTGTTCGATATCGTTTCGGAAGACCAGAAAGAACATTTCGAGATCAAACTGCCAGACGTCGGGGAGTATTCTAAAGAGATGAAGCTTGCCTTCGAGAAAGAAGTGCTGGGCATCTATATCAGCGGACATCCGCTGGAAGAATATCAGGAGATGTGGCGTAAGAATATCACGAATACAACGGCCGATTTCGTTCTGGATGAGGAAACCGGTGAACCGGTCGTGGAGGACGGCAGGACTGCGACGATCGGCGGTCTGATTGTGGAGAAAAAGATCAAGTATACGAAGAACGACAAGGTTATGGCATTCCTGCAGATGGAAGATCTGGTGGGATCGGTGGAGGTCATTGTGTTCCCGTCGCAGTATGAGCGATACGGCAGTCAGCTTACCGAGGACAATAAGGTTTTCATCAAAGGACGGATCACCGTGGAGGATGAGAAGGACGGCAAGCTGATCTGTGAACAGATTACACCGTTTGAAAACGTGTCCAGAAAGCTGTGGATCAAGTTCCCTACAAAGGATGAATACGAGAAGCGCAAGGAAGAGATGTTTGATGCACTGCGGCTTTCAGAAGGCAAGGATCACGTGATCATCTATGTGGAAAATCCCAGGTCGAAATATCCGCTTCCGGATAACTGGAATGTAGACGCCGGGGAGGAACTTATCGGGAAGCTGTCCGGTCTGTACGGGAGGGAGAATGTGAAGGTGGTGTGAGAACGCTTATAATTGTAATCCGCACATATTATTGTAAAAGAATGTGTAATCTGGCGTGGATGTAAATTGTAACATGCACACTGTCCGCAAACGGCACATTTCTCAAAAAATATTGAAATGCGATTGCAGATAGAGTAAAATACTGGTAGAAAACAGCGCAGAAGTGCATGTGGAAAGGCATGGGTGTAGATATGGCAAAGCAGATCAATACAATAGGTGTTCTGACAAGCGGCGGCGATGCGCCGGGCATGAATGCAGCGATCCGTGCGGTTGTCAGGAAGGCGCTTGCAAACGGCGTCAATGTCAAGGGAATCAAGAAAGGCTATCGGGGTCTTTTGAACGAAGAGATTATAGATTTACAGAGATGGTCGGTGTCTGACACGATCCAGCAGGGCGGTACGATTCTGGGCACGGCACGGTGTTCGGAGTTCCGGACGGAAGAAGGTCAGAAGAAGGGCGCGGATATCTGTCATAAACATGGAATCGACGGACTGGTGGTGATCGGCGGCGACGGTTCTTATCGCGGCGCGCAGGCGCTTGCCAGACATGGCATTAATACAATAGGCATTCCGGGTACGATTGATCTGGACATTGCGTGTACGGAGTACACGATCGGCTTTGATACGGCGGTTAATACAGCCATGCAGGCGATCGATAAGATCAGGGATACTTCATCCTCTCATGAGCGCTGCAGTATCATAGAGGTAATGGGCAGAAATGCCGGTTATATCGCGCTGTGGTGCGGCGTTGCCAACGGTGCGGAAGACATCCTGCTGCCGGAGAAATACGATTACAATGAACAGCAGATCATCAATAATATTATTGCCAGCAGAAAGCGGGGGAAAACCCATCACATCATCATTAATGCGGAAGGAATCGGGCATTCCACTTCCATGGCGAGGCGTATCGAGGCGGCAACCGGCATGGAGACGAGAGCCACGATCTTAGGCTATATGCAAAGAGGCGGATCGCCGACCTGTAAAGATCGGTATTATGCTTCGATCATGGGCGCGTACGCGGCGGATATTCTCTGTGAGGGTAAGACGAACAGAGTAGTTGGATACCAGCATGGGGAGTTCCTCGATTTTGATATCGAGGAAGCGTTGAATATGCAGAAGGACATTAAAGACTATCAATATGATGTGGCAAGGATTCTGGCAATGTAATAGCGTAAATTGAAAAATCATTCCAAGGCATTCTCCCGGATAAACTTGTTTGTCTTTGGATTCCGGGATGCTGCGAAGCGGAATCATGAAGGCTAAGGTGAAAAGAAATGGCTGTTCCCCGCAGATGGATAATTTGCGGGGAATTACTGTGTTAAATTATGATTTAACTCCTTTGTTGTCGTTACTTTCAGCAATTTGGCGTGAAATTATAATATAACACATGTTTGAAAAAAACTGCATATACAAATGCGTGTGCAGATTCGTATACAAATATTAAGTGTTATACAATATACAGGAGAAACGATATGATTACGAGTTTTAACAATAAGGCCGTCAGAGACGTGATGCAGCTGAACCAGAAGGCAAAGGCACGCAATAAACAGGGGGTATTCGTGGCGGAGGGCGTTAAGATGTTTGCGGAGGCTCCGGCGGACCGGATCGAGAAGGTCTATATCGCGCAGCGGATGGAAGGGAAACTGCAGGAACAGTACGCGGATAAACTGGGCCGGCTTTCCTGTGAAATTGTGGCGGATGAGATTTTTGATAAGATGGCGGACACGAAGACACCTCAGGGCGTACTCTGTCTGGTCAGGCAGTTTCATTATAATATGGAGGATTTGCTTGCCGGTAAATATCGCAGGAGTGTAGCTGGGAAGCATATCGTCATCAATTCATCTGCTGTGTCGGAACATGGCAATAAGAATCAAATGTTATTTATTGTGCTGGAGGATATGCAGGACCCCGGCAATCTGGGAACGGTGTTCCGCACCGGAGAAGGTGCGGGTGTGGACGGTATTATCATGAGCAGCCGTACGGCGGATGTGTATAATCCGAAGACGATCCGTTCCACGATGGGATCGGTCTATCGTGTGCCCTTTCTCTATGCAGAGGATCTGTGCGGGGCGATCCGTGCGATGCAGAAACAGGACATCAATGTTTATGCGGCGCATTTAAAGAAAAGCAAGCGCTATGATACTTATGATTATCGCGCCGGCACGGCATTTCTGATTGGAAATGAAAGTGCGGGATTAAGCGAGGAGACAGCACAGTGTGCCGATGCGTATCTTAAGATTCCCATGGAAGGACAGGTGGAATCGCTGAATGCGGCGGTTGCATCTTCGATTCTGCTGTATGAAGCTTACAGGCAGAGAAGCAGCAGGTAACAGAACGGGTGTAATTAATAAGGCGGCGATGGGAACAGGGTGTCTTTAAACGCACTGCGCACATATGCTAAAACAGGATTTAATATATTGGAGACGCGGAAATGAGTGAAAAATGAGAGCATAATAAAGGAAAAAGATGCAAGAGAAGGAACATATCGCACGTAATTATATTCCGCGGTCTGTATGCCTGAAGAGCGGTTTCAAAACCGATGACTTTTGGTTAAATCCTGATATAATGATTTGCTGATGGCGGATTTTATCTGGTGTCAAGCAAAACAGACCAATTTTTTTGAACAAGGAAAAATACATTTATAAATAACACTATTGATTAATGGATGGAAAGTAACTATTGGAAAATATAAATTATTAAGACGGAGGATAATATGAAAATCGGTTTTATCGGATTGGGAAACATGGCAAAGGCAATGATCGGCGGAATGCTGGAAAATCAGATTGTGAAGGCGGGGGATATCATCGGGACAGCCAGGACGCGGGAAACGAGGGAATCCATGCAGGAGGCATTCGGTATAGAAGTCAGGGAAACGAATGCGGCGGTTGCAAGGGAAACAGATGTTATTATTCTGGCTGTCAAACCGCAGTTTCTGCAGGAGGTGATCGGAGAAATTCGTGATGAAGTAACACTTGATAAACTGGTGATCAGCATTGCGGCAGGCAAGTCCCTCGCATGGATTGAAGAGGCATTCGGTAAAGAGATCAGACTGGTCCGGTGTATGCCCAATACTCCTGCACTGGTCGGCGCGGGATGTACGGGTGTCTGTGTCAATGTACAGGTTGATCAGGAGAAAACAGATTACAGTATCCGGCTTATGGAGAGTTTCGGCAGGGCGAGCCTCGTACCGGAGCATCTGATGGATGCCGTAGGGGCGGTCAGCGGCAGTTCACCGGCGTATGTATTTATGTTTATAGAGGCCATGGCGGATGCGGCGGTGGCGGCCGGTATGCCAAGGAAGCAGGCGTATGAATTTGCGGCACAGGCAGTGTACGGCTCGGCGAAGCTCGTACTGGAGAGCGGTATGCATCCTGCGCAGCTGAAAGATATGGTATGCTCACCGGCGGGTACGACGATACAGGGTGTCCGGGTACTGGAGGAGAAAGGTATGCGCGGCGCAGTCATTGACGCACTGACGGCGACGGTGGAGCAGTCGAAAAAATTGTGATGTCGAAGCGGCTGACATACTATATATAGAAGAAACCCGACACGAGAACAGGAATGAAAATAAGACAGGCAGCATAAACTTGACAAAGAAAAGGTGTTTTGCTAAAATTATCCATACTTTAAGAGTTAACAATTTCGTAATATTTTAGTATTATGATAGTAACAATTTGGGGAAATGATGGAGGATTATGTTTATGCCAAGAAGCAGAAGGACATTTATTCTGTTTGCCGGTCTTATTCTTTGTCTGGGGTTATGGGGAGCGTACCGTCAGGATGCGGCGGCTTCCAACAAGAAGGAGTATTTGGACTCCTTAAGCGTAGGGATTTCACAGATCATCGATCCGACGACGGGAATATCCGGTGAGCGTGCGGTACAGGAACTGACAGAAATGTCAGAATCAAGAGACACGCAGGCGGATGAAGAATCTGATCTGGTAATGGTCGATGTACAGGTAGCCATGAATGTAAGGGCAGAAGCGAGCGAGGACTCTGACAAGGTTGGCGTGTTGTACAAGGACTGCGGCGGCAGAATCTTAGAGCGCAAGGACGGCTGGACGAGACTTAAGAGCGGCGACCTGGTCGGCTGGGCAAGCGATGAATATCTTTTGTTCGGAGAAGAGGCGGAAATGATGGCAGATGATGTGGGAAATCTGATCGTTACGATCGAGACGGAACTGCTGCGCGTGCGTACTGATCCGAATACGGAAGCAGAGGCGGTCGGTCTGCTGACGAGTGATGATGAACTGGAGATCATCGAATTTATTGACGATGATTGGATCAGCGTGGACTATGGCGGAGAGACGTGCTATGTGTCCTCAGAGTATGTGGATGTTGATTTCCATATTGATGAAGGTGAGACACTGGCGGCAATCAAGAAGCGGGAAGAGGAGGAGCGTCAGGCGAAGCTGACGGCCAATCAGGGCGCGGTCGTAGTAGGCGGCGACGATCTCAGACTGCTGGCGGCCCTGATTCACTGTGAAGCGGGCAGCGAGACCTATAACGGTAAGCTGGCGGTGGGAGCTGTTGTTATGAACCGTGTCAGAAGCGGGGCATATCCGAATACAATATCGGGCGTTATATTTGCTTCCGGACAGTTTACACCGGCACTCAACGGTAAAGTGGCGAGGGTTTACACAAACGGTAATATTGCGCCGGGATGCTATGAGGCCGCGCAGGCGGCGATCAATGGAGAGACGAATGTGGGCGGAGCAACGCACTTTAGAAGAGCGGGCAATCATGACGGTCTGTTGATCGATAATCAGGTATTCTGGTAAGTGAACTTGCCAGATGTAACATATTATAGTAAAATACTATATAGTTGTTAATAATATTATGAAGAAGCCGTGCAGATTTCAGAGTAAAGGAGTGTGAGTGGATATGGACATAGGCACTATGACCAATTTAAGCATGACCGTATTCTGGCTGGTTATCCTCGTAGTACTGGTTGTCATAGAGCTGCTTACGATGGGGCTCACAACTGTCTGGTTTGCGGGCGGAGCGCTGGTGGCTACGGTCGCTGCCCTGTTACATGCACCGTTTGCATTACAGATTATTCTTTTCCTGATCGTATCGGTACTGCTGTTGTTTTTTACAAGACCCCTCGCGGTCAAGTATTTTAACAAGGACAGAGTCAGAACCAACGCCGAGAGTCTGGTGGGACGTCAGGCGATCGTGATCAGTGAGATCGATAACCTTCAGGGAATCGGACAGGTCAATGTGGGCGGTATGGAGTGGTCTGCCAGAACAAGAACAGACGGTATCAGGCTGCCTGTCGGTACAGTGACAACCGTATTGGCAATCAATGGTGTCAAATTAATCGTAGAAGAGAGAAAAGAGGGTTAAGAATGGGTGGAATTATTGCGTTAGTCGTTGTTTTGATCTTAGTAGGACTGATTCTGATATCCTGTATCAAGATCGTTCCGCAGGCACATGCCTATGTTGTGGAGAGACTCGGCGCTTATCAGCAGACGTGGTCCGTAGGTCTGCACCTCAAGGTGCCTTTCCTGGATAAGGTGGCTAAGAGAGTCGTGTTAAAAGAGCAGGTTGTGGATTTCGCGCCGCAGCCGGTGATCACCAAGGATAATGTAACGATGAGAATAGACACGGTCGTATTCTTCCAGATCACAGATCCGAAGCTGTTTGCATACGGTGTGGAGAATCCGATCATGGCGATCGAGAATCTGACCGCCACGACGCTGCGTAATATTATCGGTGAGATGGAGTTGGACCAGACACTGACTTCGAGAGAAGTGATCAATACAAAGATGAGAGCATCGCTCGATATTGCGACAGACCCCTGGGGTATTAAAGTAAACCGGGTTGAACTTAAGAACATCATCCCTCCGGCAGCCATCCAGGACGCAATGGAGAAGCAGATGAAAGCAGAGCGTGAGCGTCGTGAAGCGATTCTTCGCGCCGAAGGTGAGAAGAAGTCCACCGTTCTGGTTGCGGAAGGTAAGAAAGAATCCGCGATCCTGGAGGCCGAGGCTGAGAAACAGTCTGCAATTCTTCGTGCGGAAGCACAGAAGGAGAAGATGATTCGTGAGGCGGAAGGTGAGGCAGAAGCGATTCTTAAGGTACAGCAGGCTACCGCAGACGGTATCCGTATGATCCGCGAGGCGGGTGCAGATGAGTCCGTGCTGAAGATCAAGAGCCTGGAAGCCTTCGAGAAGGCAGCGGATGGGCAGGCCACCAAGATCATTATTCCTTCCGAAATTCAGGGGCTGGCAGGACTTGCTTCCTCCATAAAGGAAGTATGGAAATAGATTGAAGCGCCCTGTCTGCTTCGGGTTATGAGATTCCGGAGAGCGGAATCATGGGGCTGCGCAGTTATATAACGCTGATTGCTGTGGGATGGTTCTGCGGAGCCGTCCCATAGTTTGTTGCATTACAATATACAGCCACAGCGGTACACGATATCGATACAGGCGGTCATGGTATCCTGCATGGGTGTGAAGCCGATTGTGCGCAGAAAAGAGGGACATTATGAATTTAACAGGAAGACATTTTCTAAAGCTTCTGGATTTTACGCCGGAGGAAATTACATACATGCTGGATGTGTCGGCAGACCTGAAGGATAAAAAGAAGAAGGGCATTGCCGTCGATATTCACCGCGGCAAGAATGTGGCGCTGATCTTTGAGAAGACAAGCACCAGAACACGCTGCTCTTTTGAAGTGGCGGCACATGATCTGGGGCTGGGTACGACTTATCTGGACCCTTCGGGATCGCAGATCGGCAAGAAGGAGAGTATAGCGGATACCGCGCGGGTGCTGGGACGCATGTTTGAGGGGATCGAGTACCGCGGTTTCGGGCAGAAGATCGTGGAGGAACTGGCGAAATATGCCGGTGTGCCGGTGTGGAACGGTCTGACGAATGAGTTTCATCCGACGCAGATGCTGGCGGATCTGCTGACCATCAGAGAGCATTTCGGGCATCTGCAGGGCATCAGGCTGACGTATATGGGTGACGCCCGCTATAATATGGGCAATTCTCTTATGGTGGCGTGTGCCAAGATGGGCATGCACTTTACGGCGTGTACGACGAAAGCATATTTTCCGGAAGCGGAACTGGTGCGCACCTGCGAGGAGATCGCGGCTAAGACAGGCGGCAGCATTACGCTGACAGAGGACGTGGCGGCGGGTGCCGGCGGTGCGGACGTGGTCTATACGGACGTCTGGGTGTCCATGGGAGAGCCGGAGGAAGTGTGGAACAGCAGACTGCATGATCTGATGCCCTATCAGGTGAACCGCCAGGTGATGGAGTATGCGGGAGCGGATGCGGTCTTCATGCACTGTCTGCCGGCATTTCATGATCTGCAGACCGGAGTCGGCCGACAGATTCATGAGAAATACGGCATAAGCGAGATGGAAGTGACGGACGAGGTCTTTGAATCGGCGCAGTCCATAGTGTTCGAGGAAGCGGAAAACCGTATGCATACGATTAAGGCTGTGATGGCGGTGACGCTGGGAGCATACGAAGTTTGAGGTTCCGGGAAGCGGAATCCTGAAGGTCAGGTTGCATATGAAAACAGATAAGACAGATATTTTGGCATTACTCAGAAACAGTGGAGATTACGTGTCAGGGCAGCAGTTGTGCGACCGTTTCGGCGTGACAAGAACGGCGGTCTGGAAGGTGATCAATCAGCTTAAGGAAGAGGGCTATGAGATCGAATCAGTTTCCGGCAGAGGTTACCGGCTGGCGGAAGAACCCGGGGACATTCTTTCAGAGAGCGAGATTGTCAGCAGGCTGCACACGAAATGGGCGGGCAGGAAAGTGTATTATCATGATGAGACGGGCTCCACCAACAATGATGCGAAGCGCTGCGGCGAGGAGGGTGATCCTCACGGTACCGTGGTGGTGGCGGATATCCAGAACGCGGGAAAGGGACGCCGTGGCAGAGGATGGCAGACACTGTCCGGAACCGCGCTTGCTTTTACCATATTGCTGCGGCCGGAGTTTGCACCGGACAGGGCTTCCATGCTCACGCTCGTGATGGCGCTCAGTGTGGCAGAGGCAGTGGAAGAGGTTCTGACAGACGCAGAGGAGGCCGTGACAACCATTAAGTGGCCGAATGACATCGTGCTGAATAAGAAGAAAATATGCGGCATGCTGACGGAAATGACCATGACGCCGGAAATGGACGAGATCCAGTATGTTGTGGTCGGTGCTGGGGTCAATGTGAATAATGCGGTGCCGGAAGAGTTTCAGGAAGAGATCCGAAAGACGGCTACTTCCCTTAAGATTGAGACGGGGCGTCATATCAGCAGAGCAGGACTGCTTGAAAAAGTGCTCCTCAGATTTGAAGACAACTATGCTGTGTTCCTGGAGACGCTGGACATGTCGCGGCTGCGGGAGGCTTATGAGCGTCATCTGCAGGGCATTGGAGGTGAGGTCAGGGTGCTCGACCCTGCCGGAGAGTACACAGGGATATCCCACGGCATCGATGATAAGGGCGAGTTGATCGTCGAGAGGGAAAATGGAGAAAAAGTACTTGTCTACGCCGGAGAGGTGTCGGTGCGCGGGCTGTACGGGTATGTATAAAGCATGTAACAGAGGAATCATAAGCTGCCCTACAGGGAAGCTTGAAATGCAAGGGTCGGGGAACCGTACTGCGGAGGGTCTGTAGTACGTACAGGTATGGATATGGGTGAGAATCGGGATAACAGGGTAGTGCTGTGCGGCGCGAATGCCTACGAACAGAAATATTATTTCAACGAGCAGTTTGCGGGGATTCCAGAGTCAATTAAGGAAGAACTCCATGTGATCTGCGTGCTGTTCACCGAAGAGGTAGGGGGTGTCTTCACGATTGTCTTCGAGGAGGACGGCAGTATTTCACTGGAGACGAATGCGGAAGAGGACGATCTGCTTTATGATGAGATCAGCAGCGGGCTTCTGGTAGGAGAAATCCGAAGGAACAGGCAGGAACTGCTTGAGTCGCTGCAGTTGTATTACAGGGTGTTTGTTCTGCATGACCGGACTGTGCTGGAAGAAGGATAATGCCCTGTGCCGGCGGTTTGTTTCAGTGCCGGCCGAAGCGCAGAGCGGCATTAAAACGGAATAGATACCGGAATGAAGGGATAACGGGCGGGATGAGTGATTTACTGCACAAGCTGACGATTGGCAGCGTTACCTTGGACAATAATATTATACTGGCTCCCATGGCAGGCGTGACAGACCTGCCTTTTCGTTTGCTGTGCAGTGAGCATGGAGCGGGCATGTGCTGTATGGAGATGGTCAGCGCCAAGGCGATTTTATATAAAAATAAAAATACGGAAAGCCTGCTTGAGATCCATCCGCAGGAGGGGCCGGTATCCTTGCAGCTATTCGGCTCAGACCCGAAGATTATGAGTGAGATGGCCAGGCAGATCGAGGACAGACCTTTTGACATTCTGGATATTAATATGGGCTGTCCCGTACCGAAAGTGGTGAATAACGGAGAAGGATCGGCGCTGATGAAAGAACCGGATCTGGTTGCCGAAATAGTGTCAGCGGTGACTCGACTAGTCAATAAACCGGTGACCGTCAAGATTCGCAAAGGATTTGACGAAGCCCATGTCAATGCCGTGGAGATCGCAAAGATCGCAGAGCAGGCAGGCGCGGCGGCGGTGGCGGTGCACGGCAGGACGAGAGAGCAGTACTATGCCGGCGAGGCGGATTGGGAGATTCTGGCGAAGGTGAAGGCGGGCGTTTCCATTCCGGTGATTGGCAACGGCGATGTCACGGACGGAGCCAGTGCGGAAAGAATGCTGCGGGAGACGGGATGCGACGGCGTAATGGTGGGGAGAGCCGCCAGAGGCAATCCTTGGCTGTTTCGGCAGATCGAGGCGTATTTGCGCGACAGGGCGGAAGCCGAGCCGCCGACGCGGGAGGAGATCAAGGAGATGATTCTGCGCCATGCAGAGCTGCAGCTTGCATGTAAGGGGGAATATACGGGGATACGGGAGATGCGTAAGCATGTGTCCTGGTATACGGCAGGACTGCCGCATTCCGCCAGACTGCGGCAGAGCGTGAATATGGTGGAGAGCTTCGAGGAACTGAGACGGCTGGTGGAGGAGGAATTTTGAATAATATGCCTGCATAGCAGATTACGGGCGTCAAAAGGTGCTGCTGAAAAATCAGAACGGCATATTACGCAAAGTGCTTTCTTGTGTCGGTTCCGTCGAATGGATGCTCCCACGGGATTGTGCCATGCATATTCATAACTTGCCGGGATGAAAGTTATGAAGGAATGAAGGGAATAGCCGGCAAGTTATTCATTACGGGCGTTCCGCCCTATAGAAATAATGATACAAAACGCTCTTAGTGAGCAAGCTCCCACGAGCATTTTGTATCATTATTTCTGCATGGCAGAATGGGTGAGCGCATATATTAATGCATGGAACAGGAGAAGATTATTTATTATTATCCGATGCAGGAACGAAATGCAAAAAAGGGTCGTGCGTATGCGGCAAAGAGGCGCTGGTTTCAGGAGGCAGAGCTGGACGCGCAAAATGCGGACGAGATAACGGCAAAACCGCGGGAGTTCGAGGTGATCGGCTGTGTGATACCACCTTTTTACTACAGAAATAAAGTGTGGAAACCGCAGGTTCTGTCTGAGGCGATGGAGCGTGTGCCGCGGCGTGTGGAGGGTATGACGGACACATGGCTTCACCCGCAGATCGCGGCGCTGCTGACGGCGGAATATGAGGGTCGGTTTGCGACGCGCAGGGAGACCGTACAGATGGTGACGGCACAGATCGTCCGTCAGTATGCGGCGCAGACGATCGGGGCGTGCGGGGAGGCGGTAGTGCTCTTGGGCGCGCCGGCGGATACGGATCTGCAGATGGACATGACCAGGGAACTTTTACTGCCCTACCTGCCCAGGATCAACAGGCTGCTGATCTTCTATGAGGAGATTGCAGAGACGGATATCTGGATGGAATTAGGCAGCCATCTGGACGAGTATTATTATGAATACGGGCTGGTGCCCCAGCTGGAGCCGTATGTGACGTCTTACGGTGCAGGAACGGCGGATATCTGTGCCGGGCTGCAGCATGTGACAGAAGGGCAGGCTGAGAATGCCGTAGGGATTCAGGAACGACACTACATCCTGAAGTGCGGAAAACCGCGCTGCAGCGGTATGATCCTGGATTACAGCAGACAGTTCCGGTATCCTAAAATTATGCCGGAAAGCAAGGCGGTCTATATTGATATTGTGTCCGAGGCGGAAAAAGAATGTCTGCTCGGACGAAAAACCCCTTGGATTCCATACATTTCGCCGTTAAAATACCTTGACACTATAGTAAAAAGTGGGTATGATAGTTAAGTTATAAAATCCAGAAATTACAGGAAACCGCATAATACCTGATTGTATATGTAATAATGGATGCAGGTTACACGAGCAATATGGACGGGGCAGAGCGGTGTGCGCCGGATAGCAGGATTAAAACGAAATATAAATGTATAACAATATATGGAGAAAGGGAGAATTACCATGCAGGAGAAGAAAAACATCTTAACGTATGAAGGCTTGAGAAAATATGAGGATGAGCTTCACGATCTGAAGGTTGTAAAGCGTAAGGAAGTGGCACAGAAGATCAAGGAGGCAAGAGAACAGGGAGACTTATCCGAGAATGCCGAGTACGATGCGGCGAAAGACGAGCAGCGCGATATCGAGGCCAGGATTGAAGAACTGGAGAAGATTCTGAAGAATGCGGAAGTAGTCGTGGAGGATGAAGTAGACTTAGATAAGATTAACATCGGCTGTCTCGTGAAGATTCTGGATATGGAATATAATGAGGAACTGGAATATAAGATCGTAGGTTCTACCGAGGCAAACAGCCTGAAAGGCAAGATCTCCAATGAATCTCCTGTGGGAAAAGCGCTGATCGGCGCAAAAGTCGGCGATACGGTGGATGTGGAGACGCAGGCGGGCGTGATCAAGTATAAGGTGCTTGAGATCCAGAGATCCAACTGATCTGTTCACAGGGAAATCACAAATAACAGAAATGCGTTTTTTCATAAATTAGAAATATAATTATGTAAGGTTTGTGTAAGGCATAACAATAGAGAAAGGTGTAGGTGTTGACATGGCAGAAGCACAGAATCGGGGAAAAGAACAGCAGGAACAGGATATCAACCAGCTTCTGAAAGTGAGACGGGAGAAACTCGCTGCACTGCAGGAGAGTGGTAAAGATCCTTTTCAGATCACAAAATACGATGTGACCCATCACAGTCAGGAGATCAAGGACAATTATGATGCGCTGGAAGGCAAAAAAGTCTCTATCGCGGGGCGCGTGATGTCCAAACGCATTATGGGCAAGGCTTCTTTCTGTAACGTGCAGGATCTGCAGGGCGATATCCAGTGCTATGTGGCGAGAGACAGCATCGGTGAAGAACCCTATGCCGAGTTTAAAAAATATGACGTGGGTGACATTGTCGGCATCGAGGGAGAAGTATTTACCACGAAAACAGGCGAGATTTCCCTTCATGTGGAGAAAATGACACTTCTGTCAAAAAGCCTCCAGATCCTGCCGGAGAAGTATCACGGACTGGTAAACACGGATATCCGTTACCGTCAGAGATATACCGATCTGATCATGAACGAGGATGTAAAGAAAACGTTTGTCATGCGCTCTAAGATCATCAGTTCCATCAGACGCTATCTGGACGGACAGGGATTCCTGGAGGTGGAGACGCCCATGCTCGTGTCCAATGCGGGCGGTGCGGCGGCAAGACCCTTTGAGACACACTATAATGCGCTGGACGAGGATGTGAAGCTTCGCATTTCACTGGAATTATATCTGAAAAGACTGATCGTGGGCGGCATGGAGAGAGTCTACGAGATCGGACGCGTTTTCCGGAACGAAGGACTGGACGCGAGACATAACCCGGAATTTACACTGATGGAATTGTATCAGGCTTATACAGATTATTACGGCATGATGGATCTGACCGAAAATATGTTCCGCCATGTGGCGGGGGAAGTGTGCGGCACCACCACCGTTCCCTACGGCGACGTGGAGATCGACCTTGGCAGTCCCTTCGCACGCATGACGATGACAGAAGCAGTGAAGAAATATGCCGGTGTGGATTTCGATGAAATCAAAGATACTGCCGAAGCGAAGAAACTTGCCGATGAAAAAGGCGTTCATTATGAGGACAGGCATACGAAAGGCGATATCCTGAACCTTTTCTTTGAAGAGTACGTGGAGGAACATCTGGTACAGCCGACTTTCATCATGGATCACCCGATCGAGATCTCTCCGCTGACCAAGAAGAAACCGGACAAGCCGGATTACGTAGAGCGTTTTGAACTGTTTATTACGGGACGCGAGATGTGTAACGCCTATTCCGAGTTGAATGATCCCATTGACCAGAGGGAGCGTTTCAAGGCTCAGGAAGCGGCGCTGGCAGCAGGCGACGAGGAAGCCAACACCACCGATGAAGATTTCATGAACGCACTGGAAATCGGCATGCCTCCTACGGGCGGCATCGGTTACGGCATCGACAGACTGGTGATGCTGCTGACCAATTCACCGGCAATCCGCGATGTTTTGCTCTTCCCGACCATGAAGAGCCTGGATAAAGCACAGGATAAAAAAGCGGCTGACCGGGAGAAGAATGAAAAGAAAACAGCCGGACAGGCAGCGAAGACAAGCAAGGTTACAAGAGAGCAGGCGCTTGATCTGCTGAAGAAATATAACAAAGAACCTTTTCATATCCAGCATGCGCTGACCGTGGAAGGCGTCATGCGCTGGTTTGCGAAAGAACTGGGCTATGGAGAGGAAGAAGAGTTCTGGGGAATTACCGGACTTTTGCATGATATTGACTTCGAGCTTTATCCGGAGGAGCACTGTAAGAAAGCACCGGAGCTTCTGCGCGAAGGCGGCGTGGGCGAGGACATGATCTATGCGGTCTGTTCCCACGGCTACGGACTCTGCAGTGAGGAAGAACCCAGACTTGAGATGGAAAAAGTGCTCTTCGCATCCGATGAACTGACCGGTCTGATCTGGTCCTGCGCGCTCATGCGCCCGTCCAGGAGCACCATGGATCTGGAAGTCAAGAGCCTGAAAAAGAAATTCAAGGACAAGAAGTTCGCGGCGGGCTGTTCCAGAGAAGTGATTGCACAGGGCGCCGAAATGCTGGGCTGGGAGCTGGATGACCTGTTTGACAGGACGATTCTGGCAATGAGAAGCTGTGAGGCGGCTGTGGCGCAGGCGATGGAATAGAATGTGATAGAAGAATGAAAAGCGGTAGAGTCGGAGGGCTTTATCGCTTTTTATGCACACGTAGGAGAGAAGGTCACGAAAGAAATGTAACAGTTCAGCCTTCGGCTTCACTGTTACGAAAGAAATACATTTGAATGAACAGGTTATTGAAAAAAGATATTCTATTGAGTATACTTATAAATGGAATTTAAAATATAAAAAACAGAGATGGGAGAATACGCCGTGTCAGAGACGAATCGTTGGAAACTTGAGCTGGAACAGTATATCAGGCAGAGCGAGCCGGACAAGGCAGAGAAGAGTAAAGCGTGGGAGACAGCAATCGGGCTGCAGGATGTAGACGGACTCAAGACCTCAGCGTATCTGCTCGAAACGGCAAAGGAACATATTGAAGGAAAAATTGATATCGGTGCTGCACAAAAGAGAATACAGACTTATTATGAAGAGCAGGCACACAGGGTAGAAGATGTCCCTGATACAAAAGAAGCCGATATTGTAGCAACCAGAATTGCGGCGCTTCTGGGCGAGCAGGCATTCCAGTTTTCACCGGCGGAGTGGCAGACGATTCACAGACGCCTTTTTGAAGGGGTGTTTCATCATGCAGGTATGATCAGAACCTATAACATAACTAAGAAAGAGTGGGTACTGAAGGGCGAGACGGTATTGTATGCCTCTGCGGAAAGCATTAAAGCGACGCTTGCATATGATTTTGATATGGAGAAACAGTTTTCTTATGAAGGTCTTTCGGTAACGCAGGCGATCAGACATATTTCGAAATTTACTTCCGGTATATGGCAGATTCACCCATTCTGTGAAGGAAACACGAGGGCAACTGCAGTGTTTATCATTAAGTATTTAAAAACCTTTGGCTTTCGTATCGGAAATGATGTCTTTGCCGATCACTCGTGGTATTTCAGAAATGCTTTGGTGAGAGCAAATTACAATAATTTCTCTGCGGGGATCAGTGCCACGACAGAATACCTTGAACAGTTCTTTGAAAATTTGCTTTTGAATAGGAATCACGAACTGAAAAACAGATATCTGCATGTGGAATATATAAAGCCGGTACAGGATGATATCATTCAAAATGCCAATCAAAATATTTCAAAGTGCCAAAATGGCACTTTGGAGACGACTTTGCATGGCACTTTAGGCAAAGCTCCGGATCAAGAGGTCAACTGTACTTTGGAAGAACTGGTTATCTTACAGATCATTGTGAACGAGCCGGCGATCACGCAGAAAGAACTGGCTCGCAAAAGCGGGAAATCAGAACGCACCATTAAGAGGAAAACGGTAGACTTGCAGGATAAGGGATATCTGAGGCGGCTGAACGGAAAGCGTAACGGACGGTGGGAAGTTCTTATCAATCTGCCGTTAAAATAATTGTGATAAAAGGAGGAGAGATTGAAAATTAGGAATTTTCAATCGCGAGATTTGTGTCGGCGCGCTGCTTGTCACAAACTCGTTCATGCGCAAAAAGCAGCGCAGAAAAGGAGAAAATTATGCAGTACAGAATCATTGGAGACACAATGCCGGCAGTGGAGGTGCTCTTTGACGCACCGGGAGAGTCCATGTATACACAGTCCGGCGGAATGGCGTGGATGACGGAAGGAATCACCATGGATTCCAACATGAGAGGCGGCCTGGGCAAGAGCATTGGCAGAATGTTCTCAGGAGAATCGCTGTTTATGGCAACTTATAGAGCGGAGCGTCCGGGCGCAATGGTAGCCTTTGCTTCCACCGTTGCCGGAGAAGTGCTTCCTGTGGATGTGGGTGCAAACGGCGGGCTGATCTGCCAGAAAGGCGCATTTCTCTGCGCTCAGGAATCGGTGAACCTGAACGTAACTTTTACGAAGAAATTCTCTGCCGGCCTGTTCGGCGGAGAAGGCTTTATCCTGCAGGATATCAGCGGAAGCGGCATGGTATTTTTGGAGATCGACGGGAATAAAGTAGAGAAAAATCTGGCGCCCGGCGAAGTTATTAAAGTAGACACGGGAAATGTGGTTGCTTTCGAGCGGAGCGTGCGGTATGAGATCGAAACGGTGAAGGGACTGAAAAATATCTTCCTGGGCGGCGAGGGACTGTTCCTGACAAAGCTGACCGGACCGGGCAAGGTGATCCTGCAGACACAGAACTTTAACGAGTTTGCGGGAAGGATCGCCGGATTTATTCCTACGAGGTAGAGGCGGAAAGCGTAAGAAGGACAGAGCGGCAAGACGCAAAATTTAAATGCGGGAAGACTGAGGTTTGAGCCTTGGTCTTCTTTTTTAGGGGAAACTTGTCTGTAACATTTGTTACGGGTAAGTTTGATATGGCATTGAATAGGGAAGTGTTATAAGGGAAAATGATGAAATAGAGATTGTAAAATTTACTACTTTAAAGTATACTACTCATAAGTAGTGAATTTAAAGCGCTATATAAACCCGAAAAATATGAGAATAATGAGAAGAAACATTAAATAATCAGCCTGATGACCCTGTTTTCAATTGAAAATCTATGACGCTTCGGAATGGAGGAAATCATGATCGGAAGAATGAAAGAAATGGACCGGCTCGAGCAGATGCATGCGAGTGGACAATTTGAGTTTATGGTTATGTACGGAAGGCGGAGAATCGGTAAAACCACTATTTTGCAGGAATTTTCCAGAAGACATAAAACCATATTTTTTTCTGCACAGGAAAAAAATGATGCCTTAAACCTTCAGGATTTTTCAAGACTCATACAGGAGCAGTTTGATGGCGGATTCATAGCCGGTTTCGCTAACTGGGAGGATGCGTTTCATTATATCGGCAGAAAAATGCAAGAGCAAAGAACCGTATTGATCATTGACGAATTTCCTTTTCTGGCAGAGACAAATCCAAGTATCAAAAGTATCCTTCAGCATAGAATCGACCACGACTGGAAGGAGAGAAACATATTCCTCATTCTCTGCGGTTCCAGTGTCAGTTTTATGTTGAATGATGTCATGGGATATAAGAGCCCCCTGTATGGACGCAGCACAGGCAGTATGGAAGTGCTTCCGTTTGACTATCTGGAAAGCGCGGCGTTTTTCCCGGATTATTCGGAAGAGGATAAGATTATGGCATATGGTATGCTTGGAGGCGTGCCGAGATATCTGAGCGCCTTTGATTCCAGACGGTCTCTCAGGGAAAATGTCATCTCGGCCATTCTGAGCGAGGGTGCATTTCTGAATGAAGAACCCGAGATTCTGCTACGCATGGAACTCCGGGAACCTGCCGTCTATAATTCTATTCTGGAAGCGGTCGCAAACGGCTGTAACAGAGTTGTGGAAATCGCGGATCGGATCCACGAGGAAAAAAGCAAGTGCAGTAAATATATGCTGACACTGCAGACGCTCCGGCTGATAGAAAAGCGTGTGCCGTGCGGTGAGCCCGGGGACAGCAAAAAAGGCATCTATGAGATAACCGATCATTTCTATAAATTCTGGTATAGATATGTGTTTTCAAACAAAAGCTATTACGCAATGCTCGGAGCCGATAAAGCAGCGGATGAAATTATGGGGGACATAAGCAATTATATGGGGCCTGTATTTGAGGAGGTCTGCAGACAGTATCTGGTTAGACAGGCCAAGGCAGGCAGACTGCCTTTTGTTCCATATGTCATCAGCAAGTGGTGGGGAAACAATCCGGCTATCAGGGCGCAGGACGATGTGGATCTGCTTGCCCTGGATAAGAAAAAGGAAAAAGGGGTATTTGTGGAATGTAAATTCAGGAGCAGACCTATGGCGATGGAAGAATATGATGATCTGGTAACGGCGACGGAAGCATTTCCCGATGTGAAAGAAAAGACACTGATGTTTATCAGCAGGAGCGGCTTTACGGAAGCGGTCAGAAGGAGAGCGGCGAAAGAGGGGGCGGTGCTGGTTGGGATTGAGGGGCTGTATGAGTGAAGAGGGGTTGCCTTCAATATGTTATACCTAGCTTTAATGTGTTTAGTTTTTTGCAAAATATGATAAAATATAAACATAAGGAGGCGGCGGTATGTTCAGTAAAAATTTGAAATATTACAAGATTGAAAAAAGGTATGTCAATGAAAGAACTGGCCGCTTTAGCCGGAGTGTCTTCTATGACTATCAGCTATTATGAAAGCGGCGAGCGCAAGCCGGGCATGGATACGATGAAAGCACTCGCGCAAGCATTGGGCGTCAGGATTACGGATTTCCTAAGTAATCGTAATGAAAATCTGGTGTTTGCGCACGGAGAATTTCGGAAGAGCAGTAAGCTTCCGGTGAAACAGCAGGACTATATAAGGGAATCTGTCGAGGAATACTTAAGCAGATTTTATTCTGTCATTGATGTGCAGGGCGGAGACGTACTGCCGGAAGCACCGGGTTGACACGGACTGGTCCTGACGGAGCATGTAGAGGAAAATGCTCTGGCAATGCGTAAATATCTGCATATTGCCGAATCCGGTTCGGTGGGAAATCTGGTTGAACTTTTAGAAAATAAAGGCATTTTGGTGTATATGATCGAAGTGGATCACGATGCGTTTTCGGGAATGAACGGTACGGTAAACGACAGACCGTATATTTATTTGATGAACGTAGACGTAATACAAGATGAACTATGATCTCCTGCTGATTTGAGTAAAAAGCTGCTGGCATTGGGTTTGGTTACAGCCGAACTTGCCGAGGAAGAATTCTTTTGTGCGGAAAAATACGTACAGTATTATTCAAGGCTTTCTGTTTATGATTGTGTGACACTGGCGATAGCAAAGTGCCGTGGAATTGCTTTATTGACAGGAGATGGACCCCTCAGAAAAGCTGCAAAGTCCGAAAATGTGCCGGTGGTGGGAACGATTGGCATTCTGGATCAGTTATATGACGGCGGATATATTGCGAGAGCGGAATATTTGGAGTGTTTGAGACAGTTACATAGATATAATGGTGGAAAGGTCCGGTTACCGGAGGAGGAACTGAGGAAGAGATTGGAAGAAAGACAATGAATATCTGTGAATGGAAGGCGAGAATGTGAAAATTGAAAGGATTGGTTTGAGGAAACGCCGATTAAGTCAGCGCTTCCGTAGTAATTGGAATATGGGTTTGTCAAGTAAAGTGTGTAAATTAATCTGATTTTTTTCGGCGGTCTTAATTGACCGCCGTATTTATTAAACCACCCGCTATGCGGGTGCGCGACGAATGTTTTACAAAAATCACCTTTCCGTTATAATAGGGGTGTTCAGGCCACTATTAGAGAAAGGAAAGGTGATTCCATGGCAAAGCAGACGAATTCGCTTGCATATACGAAGTGGATGTGTAAATACCACATCATCTTCACCCCAAAGTATAGACGAAAGATTGTATATAATCAATACAAAACAGATTTAAGGGATATTTTAAAGCAGCTGTGCAGGACCCTGAATCGATGGAAAAACGGTGAGGGTGAGGTATCGGAAGCCGGTATGGCGGCATTTTACAGCATGGCTTTTCAAAAAAAGATTCATTTGAATAAAATAAAAGAGCAGCTCTATCAGGAGGATTATGCAGACGATTCACATGCGGTTCTGTTTCATGGAGCAAAAACAAATATAGAAGGGGAATTGAGCCTGCTGAAATCGAGAGCCAACAATGATTTCGGACAGGGCTTTTACTGTGGCGAGAGTCTGGAACAGTCGGCTATGTTTGTGTCAAATTTCCCGAAGTCATCTCTGTATATTGTAAATTTTGACCGGAGCGGGTTGAACTGTAAAAAATTCAGGGTTGACCGCGAATGGATGCTCACCATCGCTTATTTCAGAGGGCGTTTAAAAGAATATGAGCAATCTCCCGCAGTGCATGAATTAATTCAGAATATTCAGGACATAGACTATATTATACCACCCATTGCGGATAACAGAATGTTTGAGATCATTGACAGCTTTATCGACGGAGAAATTACGGACGTCCAGTGCAGACACTGCCTGTCTGCAACAAATCTTGGCAATCAGTATGTCTTTACAACACAGAGAGCGTTGGATCGGGTAAAAATACTGACACACTGCTATCTGGCACAGGAAGAAAATATGTACTATCTGGAATCCAGAAAAGAATCTGAGGAGGTAAACCGTGATAAAGTAAAAGTGGCGAGAAAACAATACCGGGGGCAGGGACATTATATTGAGGAGATTTTGCAATGAGAGAATTTGACGAGTATGGATTAAAGATGTGTCGGTTTCAAGGACAATTGTTTTTGATGTCCAGAGAAAAAACGGCCTGCAGTACGCCGGTTTTTCTCAGACGTTTCATGTATTCAGAAGTGGCCGTAAGAATGGATGGAGAAGGGTTTTTGTTTGAATCGGAAACACAGGAGGATGTGTTTGGTGAAATAGAGGCCGAGTTCGGAAAAAGCGAATATGGCCGGATCAAATATGACGGAGAGGAGCTGTACTGGATCGGATATCTGTACAGATACTGGTGCTACACCCGCCGGATCAGCAGTAAAGCGCTGTATAAGATGATCAAGCCGGAGAAACTGCGGAAGGTCTATTATCCCTATCACTCGCTGGATCCGGCGCAGGCGATTGAGAGAATCATAGAGACAAACGGCCTGGGGGAAGAGGATTATATCCAGAAGGGTGTGGCATTGCTGCGGGAGATTTTGCGGAGGGATGGGGAGGGGTGAGTGGAAATCTGGCGGCGATGAAAGCATTTTCCGGCGTGAAGAAAAAGAACCTGATGTTTATATAGCAGGGGAGGCTATACGGAAGCGGTCAGAAGACGAACAGCGGAAGAGGGTGCGGAGCGGGTTGGGATTGAGTGGGTGTATTTTTCCTGAATACTTATACTTTTGGTAGTTGAAAATGAACGTATTGCACAGTATAATCAATGCTATCAAATATTGAGAAAAGGTGAAAAAATGATAAAAGGAAAAAAGGCTGGAAGGACACTTGATGAAATCGGTAAAAGATGGTACGATTTTGACTTTAAATCAGAGAGAGTAATTTATTGTTATTTATGTTGCTGTAAAATAAAGGAAAAACATTTTGCAAGAGATATACGGAAGTTAGATGAAAAGCTGAGGTTTGAGACCTATCAGGAATGGAAACAATATGTATACAATAAATATTATAATTATCGAACGGAAGAATTAAGTGAATTCAGCAGATATCTGAATCAAAAGATAAGAAATGAAAGACCAATTAATGAAGGAGTGAGTATATTACTCGCAGCATTAACAACTCTGATATTTACAGAGATATTTGATAGTTTTCTATATACTTATGAAAAAATAAATATAAAAATTGTTTGGCTCATAGGGTGCATCGTCTTTTTGCCTCCGATGGCTTATGGTATTGCTAAAATTTTATCTCTTATGTTTGATAATAATATTGAAAAGGACTTTTTTGAAGATTATAAAGAAATCATTGATGAGATGATAGAGGATAGTCTTAAAAACCATCGAGATTAATCCGGAAGATCCAGAAACAAATCCGAAATATGTATGCTCAGGGCCTGGGCAATCAAGGCACACCGATCGAGGGTGATACTGTGCTCACCGCGTTCTATCCTCCCGTAGTAGGCCCTGCTGATATTGCAAAGAGAGGCGAAGTCGTCCTGACTGTAGCCTTTGCTTTCTCGAATTTTTCTTAAATTGTTCCCAAAATAGAAATTAATATCGTGAGCTTTGTATTTCATGCGAAGCCTCCTGAATGTGGTATGCCGCGGCAAATATATGGTGATAACAGACCGGTATTAAAGTGATTTCGGAGTCATGTGTTGCACAGCTCCTCTCGTTTGGCATTTTTATTATACCACACGATTAATATAACGTCATATATAGCGTAGACTATATTTATTAATATGATAAAATAAGTTCAGATGGCGGTTGTACCGCGTATCGAAAATATTTTTATCAGGAGGATAAAATATGAGCAAAGAATTGAAGTTTAAGGTGGAGTCTTTCCGGAAGATTCCGAATCCGTACCTCTCCAAAGAGGACGGAGAAAAGAAGGCGATGATGTACATTGCAATCTGCGATGTGAAAAACCTGCCGGACGACATTCCGATGGAGACAAATCCGAGGAAACAGAAATTGACAATGGGTGTGCCCAAGAAGATTAAGGCGTCCTTGCTGGACGAGACCTATCTGGATTTCTATCTCTTGAACCGTGGATTGTGTATCTCAGCGGCGGATGTCACGTTTAACAACTATTCCAATGAAATGACCATACTCTTTGAAGACCGTGAGTATCACGGGGATGTGGACGGTGGACACACGTATCAGGTAATACTGGCCAACAGGGATAAGCTGGAATATGACAGGCAATTTGTTAAACTGGAGATTTTGACGGGAATCGAGGATATATTCCAGCGTCTGGCGGCGGCGAGAAACACGTCTACACAGGTGCAGGACAAGTCTATTGCCGAGCTTGAAAACAGGTTTGAAATCATCAAGAAGGCCACTGAAGGGGAACGGTATTATTCGGATATTTATTTTGAGGAAAATGACGAGGGAAGCATAGATGTGACTGATATTCTGGCGATTTTGAATATGTTTAATCTGGATGCGTATCCGGATAAGGAAAAGTTTCCGACAGCATCGTACAGCAGTAAGAAAAAGTGCATTAATACGTATATAGAATGCCATAAAAAATACGGAGACAGCGCGGAGAACCCCTATGTCAAGATGGTTCCCGTCATGAAGGATATCTTCAAGCTGTACGACTATATCGAGGTAAATATGGCGAGATATTATAAGGAAAAGTATTCATCCGGTAAATATGGCTCGATCAAAGGCGTATCACCGGCGAAGAGAGGGGAGTGCTTCAAGTCCAAATTCCTTTCCAACAATATGGAATATATCACGCCAACGGGGTTTATCTATCCCATACTCGGATCGTTCAGAGCCTTATTAAAAGAAGAGAATGGTGTGTATGGCTGGGTCAAAAATCCGTTTGTTGTGATGGACGAGCTTGGCGGGGATCTGGTGGCTACGACAGTGGAGAGAAGCAGAACGCTGGGCAACAATCCGCAGTCTGTCGGGAAGGACGCGGGTAACTGGAAGACCTTGTATATGACAGTGAGACTTAGTATGCTGGAGTAGCATTGATCTGTGGGTGTATGAAGGCCGGGACGTGTGTTCCGGCCTTCGTTAGAGGAAATCTGCTATATTTATGCTTCCGGTTTATCCGGTATAATTTCTACGATATCATTCGGGGTACAATTTAGAATCTGACAAAGTCTGTGTATTGTTTCCATTGTTACATTTTTATTATGCCGCAGATTGCTCATTAAATGACTGGAAATGCCGTAATGATTTATCAGGCTGTATGTTGTAATGCCTCGTTGCTGCATTGTTTGCCAAAGCGGGGAGTAAGAATACATTTTATCTGTCCACTCCTTTCTGCTCTCATTATGGGTAGAATTCCCCAGATTGAACATATTGTATAAGTTGAACGCGTTGTGTATGATGAATACATAAAGCGCAAAATGCAAGGAGACTTATGCATATGGATAAACGAGTATTGGAAATCATTATTGAGAATTTAACGAATGAAAGATATTTTATCGCTGCTGATAGCATTGATTGGCGGATAGCTGTTGCATATACGAGACTGTATATTTATCTGTGGAAAGCTGATTGTTCAACTGAGAGCGAAAATGGAATGGTCTTGTAACTGATCTGGTCAGAATCATTATTTACTGTAGATTTATATGAATTATTGTCATATTATTATATTATGTGTTAATAAATGAAAAAGGAAGTATTCTTAAAAAGATAAAAGGAACATCATCCCATGCAGCCAACCCTAACCTACTACAACCAAAACGCCATCCGATTCTACACCACCACTGTCTCTGTAGAATTCACCGCCACACAGCAGCGCTTTCTGTCATATATACCCGCACCCGCCGCTATCCTCGACTTCGGCTGCGGCTCCGGCCGGGATACCAAAGCCTTTCTGGATCAGGGCTATCACGTAGAAGCAATTGACGGCTCTGAAGAGTTGTGTAAACTTGCAACGCAATATACCGGTATTCCGGTCCGTCACATGCTCTTTCAAGATTTGGATGCGATATCGAAATACGACGGGATCTGGGCATGTTCCTCCATTTTGCATTTACCCGAGGGCGAACTTGCCAATGTCATGCGCAGAATGTCTGCCGCGTTGAAACCGGACGGAATCATTTATACATCTTTCAAATACGGCACCTTTTCAGGCGAAAGAAACGGGCGTTATTTTACGGATATGACCGAGGTGACTTTTGCCCGGTTCATAAGAAACATAGAAGAGTTACACATCGAAGAACAATGGATCACGTTCGATGCACGTCCGGGAAGAGGAGATGAAAAATGGCTCAATTTGATTTTGCGGAAAATCTGAATATCAATGCCGCATTGGAGAACGAAGAACTGCATATCGAGTCTACCAGCGTCATGACCGGAGACCGGAACAGAAGCCGCTTTTTGTATTATCAGTTAAAGATCAGTATGAAAAAGGCGAAGCGCATTGATATTATCGTCTCTTTTCTGATGGAATCCGGAGTGAAGCTGATTCTGAGAGACTTGCGGGAAGCGCTGGACCGGGGTGTGCAGGTGTGTATTCTTACGGGCAATTATCTTGGGATTACACAACCGTCGGCACTGTGTCTGATCAGGAAAGAATTGGGGGATCGGGTGGATCTGAGATTTTATAATGACAGGAAACGCTCTTTTCACCCCAAGGCATACATTTTTCATTATGAAAACAGCGGGGAAATCTACATAGGTTCTTCCAACATATCTAAAAGTGCTTTGACTTCCGGAATCGAGTGGAATTACCGGTTCAGCAGTCTGGCAGACGGCGGGAATTTCAAACTGTTTTATGAGACTTTTACTGATTTATTCGAGCGGCACTCGATCGTGATTGATGATGCCGAACTGAATGCGTATTCCCGTAGCTGGCATAAACCGGCGGTGGCGAAAGATTTGGCGAGATATGACGATTTAGAAAGTGGATCTGACATTCCTACTGGTATAACACCCCTCTTTCAGCCCAGAGGCGCGCAAATCGAAGCCTTATACGCGTTAGAGAACAGCCGCGCGGAGGGTGCGGTAAAAGGACTGGTGCAGGCGGCAACGGGAGTGGGTAAGACCTATCTGGCGGCATTTGATTCCGCACAGTATGAGCGGGTGTTATTTGTGGCGCACCGGGAAGAGATATTACAGCAGGCGGCGGCATCCTTTCGCAATGTCCGCCAGTCTGACGACTACGGTTTTTTTAACGGCGACCGGAAGGATACGGATAAAGCCGTTATTTTTGCTTCCGTGGCGACGTTAGGCGGGAAAGAGTATCTGACGGAACATTATTTCCAACCGGACTATTTTGACTATCTCGTGATCGATGAATTTCATCATGCCGTCAACGACCAGTATCGGCGGATCGTAAATTATTTTAAACCGAAGTTTATGCTGGGGCTGACCGCTACACCCGAACGAATGGACGGCAGAAACATTTATGAGCTCTGCGACTATAATGTGCCCTATGAGATATCTTTGAAAGAAGCCATCAACAAGGGTATACTGGTGCCGTTCCATTATTACGGAATATACGATGAAACGGATTATTCTTCCCTTCACCTTGTAAAAGGGCGTTATGATGAAAAGGAACTGAACGAGACATACATCGGCAATGTCAGAAGGTATGACTTGATTTACAAATATTATATGAAATATCATCCGAAGCGGGCGCTGGGCTTCTGCTGTTCCAGACAGCACGCGGAGGAAATGGCGAAGGAGTTCTGCCGTCGGGGCATTTCGTCGGTGGCGGTGTACAGCAATGCGGACGGCGCTTATTCCGAGGACAGGGAGAAAGCAATCGAGAAACTGAAGAATCGGGAGATCAGTGTGATCTTCTCTGTAGATATGTTCAATGAGGGTGTGGATATCGCGTCCCTGGATATGGTTATGTTCCTGCGGCCGACGCAGTCCCCGGTGGTGTTTTTGCAGCAGTTGGGGCGCGGGCTTCGTACCTGCCGGGGCAAAGAATATCTGAACGTGCTGGATTTTATCGGCAATTATGAGAAAGCCGGGCGTGCGCCCTTTCTTCTGAGCGGCGGGAGGAGTTCCGGCGCGCGGATGGGCGTCGATTATTACAGGATCGAATATCCCGATGATTGTATTGTTGATTTTGACATGCGGCTTGTGGATCTCTTCAAGGAGATGGATCACAGATCACTGTCTGTCAGGGAGCGGATCAGACAGGAGTATTACAGGGTAAAAGAGGCCTTGAGTGGAAAAGTGCCGACAAGGATAGAACTTTTCACTTATATGGAAGACGAACTGTATCAATACTGTATCGCACATGCCAGAGAGAATCCGTTTCGTCAGTACATGGATTATCTGCATGAACTGGGAGAATTGTCTGCGGAGGAGCAAACGGTTTATGACGGTATCGGCAGAGAATTCCTTTCGCTGATTGAGACGACAGACATGCAGAAAGTCTATAAAATGCCGGTTCTGTACAGCTTTTACAATCACGGGAATGTGCGGCTGGCGGTCACGGATGATGAAGTGCTGTATAGCTGGAAAGAATTTTTCAACACCGGAACGAACTGGAAAGACTTGGTGACAGATGTGTCATACTCGGATTATCAGAAAATAACCGACAGACAACACTTAAGCAAAGCCAGAAGTATGCCCGTTAAATTCCTGAAAGCTTCCGGCAAGGGCTTTTTCCTGGACAGGGACGGCTATATGCTGGCGATCACGGAAGAACTGTCGGGAGTAGTGACGCAGGAAGCGTTTCAGAAGCATATGAAGGATATTCTGGATTATCGGACGATGGAGTATTACCGGCGGCGGTACTATGCGGATGCCGGTGAGCCGGACTGAAACTTTGCATGCGACAGCGTGACAGTGAGGCCGAAGGCTGAACTTGCTGCTTGTCTTAGAAATACTTCTCACACATGGATTTGAGGTTTTTGTGCAATGGAATCAAGGAGATCAGCATGGAAAAACGAACAGCAAAAAGAGGAATAACAACGCTTGTTATAGAAAGTATTGTCTTCAGTTTCATTGGCATCATGTTTATACTGGCGGGAAGCCTCATACCGGCGGAGAACATAGAAGGGGACGCGCGGGCTTTCCGTGCGATATTCTGCGGATTGGGAGCGGTTCTTTTGATTGTCGGTCTGGTATGTCTGTGTCTTGAACTCAGCCAGAGAATTCGCTGTAACAGGCTGATTAACGCGGGACAGTACATTATGGCGGAGATTTCGGAGATTACGAGGAACTATGCAGTATGCGTGAACAACCGGCATCCATACGTCATCATATGCAGATATCAGGATCAGTACGGCAATATCCACATGTTTAAGAGCAGAAACCTGTATTATGATCCGGTGCCGCTTTTACGGGACCAGATGGTGAAGGTCTATGTGGACAGGGAGGATTTCAGACACTATTATATGGATATTGACGAAGTGCTGCCGAGGGTGATCCGGCATTAGGCGGGAAAGTGCAGAGCCTGTGGAACTTTCGCTGTGGAATTTTCACCCGATATTCCTTGTTCCCATCCCATTTCTTGGGTATAATAACACCATAAAGCGGCAACGGGAAAGCAGGTTGATAAGAAATGATTAAATGTTTTATATTTGAGAATTTTAAAAGTTTTGAAAAGGCGGAATTGAATATAGAAGACTTTACAACTCTGATCGGAACAAATGCCTCCGGGAAAAGTAATGCGATAGAGGGAATTAGAATTCTTTCAGAGGCGGTGAGCGGTTTGGAGCTTTCTACAGTTCTTGACGGAACCAAAAGTTTTATAGGAGCAGTCAGGGGCGGAGCCAAAGGGTGCCCGAGATTTAAGACAGGGGCATTTAAGCTTGGCTGTCTGGTGTCGCTTGATTCGGAGAGTGATCTGTTATATGAGATTAAGATCAGTGTGAACAATCGTATTTATGTGGAAGAGGAGGCGCTTTATAAGATGCCGGTTGACCAGTTGTCACCGCGTGTCAATAAGGTGTTTAAGACAAAGGCGGTCAGATCGGGCGGTGCGGATGTATTGGTTGAATATCGAAATGGCAGACGGGGAACTAATCCGGCATTGATATGTATTCGGACAGCGGCGATACTGCCCCAGATGTTCATGAAAATACCGCGGGAAACAGAGGAAGAACGGCAAGTGCATGAATGGATTGAGACTGTCATAGAATCCCTGAAAAATATTCTGGCTTTGGATCCGGTTCCGCAGAGTATGAGAGATTATACGAGAATTTCGGATTATGATCTTAGGGTGAACTGTGAAAATATTTCTTCCGTTATGCGGCATATGTGTGAGGATAAAGGCAAGAAGAAACAGCTACTGGACGTGATACGTGATCTACCGGAGAATGAAGTGACGGATATAGAATTCATTGAGACGAAGATTGGCGATGTGATATTCGCACTAAAAGAGAAATATATGAACTCTACGGAACTTGTGGATGCCAGGAAACTGTCTGACGGGACATTGCGGTGTATTGCAATGATCGTTGCTGCGCTTGTAAGTGCGCCGGGCAGTGTACTCATTATGGAAGAGATAGACAATGGAATTCATCCGGGACGCATAGAGAAGCTGGCGGATAATCTGTTTCGGATTGCACAGGAGCGGAAGGTCGATATGATTGTCACGACGCATAATGCGATGCTGATGAACCGCTATAAGAAGGAGCAGCTGATTGGTGTGTCTGTGGTATATCGTGAAAAGGAGAGAGGAACCAGCAAGTTTGTGTCGTTTGTTGATCTGGATAATTTCTCTGGAATCCTTGCTTCGGGAGGTCTTGGAAATGCAATGATGGATAACAGACTCATTTCGGGGATCAAACAGGACACAAAGGAGAGAGACTATTCATGGCTGGGGGTTGAAGAATGAATGTCAGATTTATAGACACGTCTATCATGTTGAATCTGCTTGGGGTTCCCAATCATTGTCAAAACGAAAATGAGGTTAAGGCGGAATGGAAACAGGTGCTTAACAATAGAGAAACTCTGGTTATGCCGATTGCAACGATTATTGAGACCGGTAACCACATTGCGCATATCAGTGACGGTAATGTGCGGAGAGACATAACATTGGAATTTCAGAAATATTTACAAAAAACTGCCGATAATGAAGCGCCGTGGGAACTCTACGGCGCCGGACTTGACGCGGAGGAGATTCGGTATCTGGCGGATCATTTGGTGGAAAACACGCAACAAAATACCGGAATAGGTGATATGACAATTATATATGCTTATGAGAAGTACATAGAAGAACGTCCTGCTATCGGCACGATCATGATATGGAGCATGGATGGGCATTTGAAAGCTTATCGCAAGGACAATGTTAGCATGAGCAGAAGACGCAGAAGATAAGTGTCGACAATGCTCCCCAGCCCCTCACCCTCCCCGCAATTCAACACATACATACGAAAAAATACGAAAAATAATGATATTTTAGGCAAAAATAGACATTTTCATATACGAAATATTCTGCTATACTATATCATGTGTTGCGGAAAAATTTTCCGCGAGGGAGATAGGTAATCAACTAACTTACAGGAGGAAATGGGTAAATGGAGAATTATCAAAACGCAGGAGCAGGTCTTAAGAAAATGTTTATCGCATCGGTAGGAACCGTTGCATGTACGGTACTGGCGATCATTCCGCTCGTGAATATCATCGCGGCAATCGGAGTATTGGTATTTGGAGTTATCAGTCTGGTAGGATTGTACGGCGCAGGCAAGGATATTGAAGGCTGCAAGAAGGCATTCACACTTACGATTGCGAATCTTGTCGTAAGTATTGTGGGTTCATTCTTTAAATCCGGTTTCTTGGCGGCCATCGTTTCTATCGCGGGCTATGTGCTTAGCTTCATGGTGGTATATCTGGTATGTACTTCCGTATCCGAGGTGATGAATCAGGTCGGTGCAGCAGACGTTGCGCAGAAGGGTGAGACCGTGTGGAAGATCAACGCAGGCTGTTACGGCGTGCTGGCTGTTGTTGCAATTGCCGGTCTGATTCCGGTATTGAGTTTGATCGCAGCCGCTGCGGCGGGCATCGTAGCGATTGTTTCACTGGTTGCACTTGTCCTTTATATGATCTTCTTAAATAAGAGCAGTAAGGCACTGGGTGCATAAGAGACAGAGACTATAAGTTATTTGCCGGCGGATGGTTTTTACGGAAACTGTCCGCCGGAATACGTTACGGCACTTCAGGATAAAATCTTTAAATGAAATAAAATCATATCACCTCTAAAGTCTTACGAGAATTATCCGATACACATAATGTAAAGAATTTATTTATGCATGAAAGGAGGCATCTTCTATGCGTATAGAATCATACACACAGGTACAGCAGTTGTACAACACGAAGAAGCCTGCGAAGGTAGATGGAAAAGCAAAATCGGCTGCTTCGGACCGGATACAGATTTCCAGTATCGGTAAGGACATCCAGACTGCAAAGAACGCAGTTGCTGCAGCGGATGATATCAGGGAAGAACTGACAGCTCCTATTAAAGCAGGTATTGCGAACGGCACTTATCAGGTGAGCGGAGAGAGCTTTGCAGAGAAACTGATGAAGAAATACGAAGAGATCGAAAGTCTGTAGACACAGTGAAGGAGAGTTATCGGCGTGGCGAGTTTAATGGAGGTTTTGATCGATGTTCTGGAGAAAGAGAGTCAGGAATATGAGAATCTTCTGACGCTGTCCATGAAGAAAACTCCGGTCATTGTGTCTGAGGACTTGGCGGAATTAGCGAGAATCACGGATGAGGAGCAGATCATAGTAAGCAGAATCAATCATCTGGATCATCAGAGAAATGAAGCTGTTAATGATATTGCGAATGTGCTTAACAAGGATGTTGACAATTTAAAGATCGTAGACTTGATCAGGATGCTGGCGGCAAGGCCGGACGAACAGGAGAAGCTGGCAGCGGTGTTCGATAAACTGCAGGACAATGTACGTGGCGTGAAACGGATCAATGAGCAGAACCGCGAACTGATTCAGGACGCGCTGGAGTTGGTACAGTTTAACATGAATGTTCTTCAGGCGATGAACAAAGCTCCGGAGACGGCGAACTACAACAAGGGCGCTTATAAGACCGGCGATATGATCGGTGCAAACCATAAGGCCTTTGATGCGAAACAATAATTGTTAAGGACGGTAGAAATATGTCATTGATGGGAAGCCTTTGGACGGGCGTATCAGGATTGCAAACTTCAAATAATGCGCTGAACACAACTGCGCACAACATGTCTAACATGGACACCGTAGGGTATACCAGACAGCAGGTATCCCAGGGAACCAGGCCGTATGTTACGATTGAGAAAAATAACAAGACGAACTGGAAGCAATTAGGTCTCGGTGTCAACTATACCCTTACAAGACAGGAAAGAGATTATTTTTTAGACAAAAACTATCGCCGCGAGTCGGGACGAAGTGCTTTTTATGATGTCTCAACGAGCACGATGGAGGAAATAGAGTATATATTAGGTGAGAGTGAGTCGGGCGGCTCGATCGAGGGGCATGAATTTTCAGAGTCGCTGTCTAATCTGTGGGTAGCAATACAGGAGCTCAGTAAAGACCCGACCAGCTCAGTGAATCAGAACCTGTTCGTGACACGCTCTTACGAATTTATCACGAGAGCTTCGGCGGTGTACACCAGCCTGTGTCAGTATCAGGATAATCTGAATAAGACAATAGTCAAAGACGTAAATAACATCAACAGCTATGCGCAGGAGATCGAGGCGCTGAACCGTAAGATCGTAGCGACGGAGGCAGGCGGTGTGGAGCATGCCAATGATCTGCGTGACCGCCGCAACTATCTGCTCGATGAGCTGGCGAAGATGGGTAATATATCTTACAGCGAGGATACGCTGGGGTATCTGACGGTACAGTTTGAGGGAATCGATCTGGTAAAGGGTTCCATGGTCAACACGATAGAACTGTACACGGATCCGAAGACCGGATTTTATACGCCGTACTGGAAGATGCTTGCGCATTGTGATTACGATAAGAACGGTAATATTATCGTGACGAAGGAAGGAATCTCCGGAGCGGAAGTGTTTGATCTGACAGCGACGGTATCCTCCGACCTGAATACGGATATCGGTTCTCTTAAGGCTATGCTGCTTGCAAGAGGCGATCACAAGGCTACATACAGCGAACTGAAAGATATCAACCCTGACGGTGAGTATGAGGAGGGCTGGTATGACCGCAACATATCCCAGTCCATAGTCATGAATATACAGGCGGAATTTGATCAGCTGATCAATGCGGTTACGACGAAGATCAACGAGATTCTGGCAGAAGAAGCAGAGCGTGCGGGTGCGGCTGACGTTTCGGATTATCTGCGGGATGAGAACGGCGATCCTTATCAGTTGTTTGTGCTGAAGAACGAGGGCAACGGCTGGACGGTTTCCAATATAGAAATCAATCAGGTGCTTCGTCAGAATCCGGCGCTTTTAAAGTTCCGGAAAGAGGAGCATTCGGAGGATAATCCGCTGACGGAGAGGCTGAAAGCGGCTTTTGAAGAGAAGATATATACATTGAATCCTAATGTGCAGACGCCGGTCTGCTTCAGGGATTATTATAAGAATCTGGTATCGCAGGTAGCCAACAGCGGATCGGTGTTCCGGGGGATTCAGGTGACGCAGACCCAGACGGCGGAAGGACTGTTTAACGCGAGAGAGCAGGTGGTCGGTGTTTCCTCCGACGAGGAACTTACGAACATGATCAGATTCCAGAATGCATACAACGCATCCAGCCGCTATATCAACGTAATCAGCGAGATGCTGGAACATATTTTGACTACACTTGGTCGATAAGACGGAGGGAGTGAGCTTATGCCATCTACATTTTTTGGATTAGAGATTGCAGCGTCGGGTTTGCGGGCTTCTAATGCGGCGCTTAACACGACAGCGAACAATATCAGCAATACCCATACGGAAGGGTACAGCAGACAGGAAGTGAAGCAGGAGGCAATGAATCCGCTTCGCGTGTTTGCGACTTACGGCTGTGCAGGCGCGGGTGTTAACACACTGGCGATCGAGCGTATCCGTGACCAGTTTTATGATAATAAGTTTCGGGATAACGAGACGAAGCTGGGCGAGTTTGACACGAAAGCATACTACTGCAAGATGATCGAGGAATATTTGAAGGACGACGGCAAGACGGGATTCAAATCCATCTTTGATCAGTTCGGTCTGGCGCTCCAGGAGATTACGAAGAATGCCAGCAGCGAGTCCTATAAGCGTGCTTTTATCTCTGCGGCGAAGAGTATGACGGATTATTTCAACAATATGTACGGCGATCTGCAGAACCTGCAGGCGGACGTTAACGATGAGATCAAGATACGTGTGGATCATATCAATTCCATTGCACAGGATCTTGCGACAGTAAATAAGCAGATCAACGCGATTGAGATGACTGGTACCGTGGCGAATGAGCTTCGGGATAAAAGAGATGTTCTGATCGATGAACTGTCCGCAATTGTGGACGTTGAAGTGTCAGAGTCTCCTATTTATGATCAGTTGGGAAATGCGACTACTGCCAATCGGTATATCGTGCGCATTGCCGGCGGACAAACGCTGGTGGATCAGAATGATTATAATCAGCTTGAATGTATAGCGCGTACCTCGGGAGAGAAGGTCAACCAGACGGATATAGACGGTCTGTATGATATCAGATGGACCAGCGGCATTGATTTCGGACTGTATAATGCCTCCATGGGCGGTGAGCTTCGCGGGCTGATTGAGATGCGCGACGGCAACAACGGCGAGTATTTTAACGGTAAGACGACCGAGGTCATCTACAGCGGCAAGACCAGCAAGGTGACCATCGAGACTTCAGCGGCTTATCTGAACAGCATGAGCAAGTGTAACTTATCCGATACCGGCGGCGTGATCAACATCGGCGACGAGCTGTATTATTACACGGACTGGACCTACGAGGGCGACGGCGTATACACCTTTACCATCGATAATGTGGCCAGTGACCGGCCGATCACGGCGACGAAGAACAATCGTCAGGCTTCTATCGGCAGCGGTGTGAATTATCAGGGTGTACCTTACTATATGGCGCAGATGAACGAGTGGATGCGAGATTTTGCCAAAGCTGTCAATGACATCTTTACAGAGGGTATGACGGACGCGGAGGAGGATGCGGGCATCCTGTTCACGGCGAATTATCCGAAGAATGACGGGCAGTACACGGAGGGACAGCTGAACGACTCCGCAGGTAACGGTAAAGGATATTACTATATGACTTCGGGTAATGTGACGATCGTTGATGCGCTGATGAAAGACGCGTCGCTGCTCGGTACCAGAGCCAAGAACGAGAAGGTCAATGACACGGATCCCGATGAGATCGACGGTGTGGAACAGCACAAGCAGGCCAGAAAAGTAATCTCGATGATGAGTGATAAGAATCAGTTCAGTTTCCGCGGAAGAGATGCGGGCGGCTTCCTGGAGTGTGTGCTTTCCGATTCGATGTTAAATACCAAGAATGCGAACACATTCTACTCCACATATCTGAGTCTGGAGACGAACATAGACAACCAGAGAACTTCCATCTCCGGCGTAGACGAGGATGAGGAGGCGGTAAGTCTGGTAAAATACCAGAACTCCTACACGCTGGCTTCGAAGATGATCTCCGTGCTGACGGAAGTATATGACAGACTGATTTTACAGACAGGCGTATAACAATGTAAGAAGATTATACGGGAATGCAAAGAGCAGAATTTCCGGAATGTTGTAGATACGTAAATAGAAACCGTGTAATAGAAAAGAGGATGATAAGCCATGAGAATGACAAATAAGATCATGCGGAACAATTCGCTGTACAATATCAACCAGAATAAGATTCTCAAAGACAGACTGACGAATCAGATGACCAATCAGAGTAAGATCGCAAGACCTTCCGACGATCCGGTCGTAGCAATCAGAGCGCTTCGTTTGAGAAGCAATGTGACAGCTGTGTCACAATATTACGACAAGAATGCAAAAGATGCGGATCAGTGGCTGACGGTGACAGCGGATGCGCTCACGACGATCGACGAGGTTCTGACAGACCTGCTCAGTCAGGCAACCGGCGCTGCAAATAAGGATTTTACGGCAGATAATCTGGATATCGTTTTGACGCAGATGAAATCTTTGACGAAGGAATTTTATGCCAGCGGTAACGTGGACTATGCAGGGCGCTTTGTCTTCTCGGGATTTAGAACTGACACGGCTATCACTTTTTCGGCGGAAGATGTTTCCGAGATGACCAAACATCCGGTATCTTATGAGATTCATGAGGATATGGGATATGCGGATATCAGCACGATCAATTACACGAATTACAATATACTCTCCACGGATATCGGCGGTAACGGCGTAAATGCCAATAACGAGAGCTATGAGCAGGGCATTACGAACACGAAATTATTCCGTCTGCGTCTGTCCTACAACAATCTGGACAGCGCCGATGCAGCGGGCAATCTTCCGATTACACTTACGGTCGGCGGCAACACGGTTCCGCAGACTGCTTTTACGGAGTACAGCGATGCGGAGAAGGCTTACGCGGCGATTGCGGATGGCACGGAGCAGGGGATTGCTTACATTCCCTCTACAGGGGAACTTGTATTTAGTGAGAAGTATTATCAGGACAATTACAAAGAGGGCGATCAGTTCGGAATCACCTATAACAAATCCAACTGGATCGAGGGCGATATCAATCCGGTACATTATTTCCCGTGTACGGAGACGAAGGATATCGGAGACGGTACAATGACGGATGTCAAGAAGACCGCTTACAATATTACCTCAGTCAATCAGGACATCTATTACGATGTAGGATTTAACCAGCAGATTCAGGTGAATACACTGACAACGGAAGTATTCAGCCATGATGTGCAGAGGGATATGGATGATTTCCAGCACTGTCTGACACAGCTTCGCGATATCGAGACGAAGATCAGTGATATCGAGAAGAAGAGAGCGGAATTTGCAGAGGACAGCGACGATTATAAGAACTGGACGAAGAAGCTGGAGGCAGCGAATAAAGCGAAGGATTATATCCGGGAGAACATTCATGCCAAGTTTGAGAACCAGATTACAAACTATCAGAAATATCAGAATGATAACAATATAGCAATTACGAATAACGCGACCAGAGGCAGCAGACTGGAGCTGATCTCGACAAGACTGATGAATCAGAAGGCTACCTTTAAAGATCTGCAGACAGACAATGAGGGTATCGATGTCACGCAGGTTGCAGTGGAGTTGTCAGCGTCCGAACTGACCTATCAGGCGGCCCTTATGGCAACTGGCAAGATCATGGAAACCAATCTGATGAATTACATCTAAAAGATCGAACAGGTTCGATTGAGGGATTTGTTTTATAAACTCGGAAACACTTACTTTTATTCGAGTTCGTGCAGCGAAAATAGGATTTTTGGCGTGTTTCGAGTCCGCGCAGCGGAACTCGCAATTGAGCGAAGCTCAATTTTTTATGGTATTGGAAATTGCTCCGCTTATTCGAGTTCGCGAAGCGAATCTCGCAAAGTTATTTGCGAAGCAAATTACTTTTTTTATAGAAAGGCGGTTAGGGGATATGCAGATTACGACCAAAGTATTTGGCGAGATTATGATAGACGATGATAAGGTCATACAGTTTCCGAAAGGAATCATCGGCTTTCCGGAACTTACAGAGTTCACGCTTGTACATGATGAAGAGAAGGGAACGGATTCTATTCATTGGCTCCAGTCCATCCAGGAGCCGGCGTTCGCTATGCCGGTGATGGACCCGTTGATCGTATGTCCGGATTATAATCCGGAAGCGGATGACGAGTTATTCAATGTGCTGGGGGAGATCAAGCCGGAAGAACTGCTTGTTCTGGTTACTGTCACGGTCCCGAAAGATCTGACACAGATGTCAGTAAACCTGAAAGGACCTATTATCATCAATGCGGCTGAGAAGCGGGCGCTGCAGATCATTGTAGAGGGTGATGAGTACAAGGTGAAGTTCCCGATCTACGATATCCTAAACCAGAAGAAAGCAGGTGAGTAAATGTTAGCTTTATCCAGAAAAAAGAATGAGGCGCTGGTGATCAACAATAATATCGAGATTACGGTGCTTGAGATCAAAGGCGAGCAGGTAAAGCTGGGCATTAGTGCGCCGAGAGAAGTGCCCGTATATCGTAAAGAGGTATATGTACAGATTCAGGATTCCAATAAGGAAGCTGTCAACATGGATGGTATGGAAGCACTGAGGAATCTGCTGGGATGAAAGAATTTCTCATTAATCCTAAATATTTCTGTTTTTTCTCCGATATAGATTGTAAGAGATTACGTCTGTTTTGTTATGCATAAATAGCGTATTCACAAGACGATTCTGGTAAATTTACAATAATCACATGGAGGTGATCGGCAATGGCAATCGAACCATTAAACAGTGCCATGACTTATCAGGCACAGGCGGTTGTGAAACCGCAGACAGTAACACCGGTGAACACGGAAGTTCCGGAAGATGGACAGACAGTTAATGTTGATGAGACAACGGCATCCGTCACGCAGATTCAGGCCGAGGATGATAAGAGCGGCAGTGACGGTAACGGAAGTCCGCAGCAGCAACAGCAGGCTGTCGGCAGCAAACAGCAGCCTGTCGTGAACAAACAGGAAACGCCCGAGCAGTTGAAGAAGATGATCGCGGAGATGAATAAGAAGATCAACAAGACGAATGAAGAAGCGGTTTTCGGTGTTCATGAACAGACAAACAGAATTATAATTAAGATTCAGGATAAGGATACGAAGGAGGTCATCAAAGAGTTTCCGCCGGAGAAGACGCTCGACATGATTGCGAAACTCTGGGAGATGGCAGGTATCCTTGTTGACGAGAGACTATAGGCAGTATGAGATAGGAGGGAATAGGAATGCCCATTAGAATTACAGGTATGTATTCGGGTCTTGACACAGAGGCGATTATCGATCAGCTCGTGTCCGCGCAGAGTCTGAAGAAGAATAAGCTTGTGAAGGCACAGACCAAGCTGAGCTGGAAACAGGATGCATGGAAAGCTCTGAATACGAAAGTTTACAATTTTTATACCAATGTCCTGGATAACATGCGTTATCAGGGCTCTTATCTGAAGAAGAAGACCACAGTGTCCAACACGAACGCAGTCAGCATAGTTACCGGTGCGGATGCGCCTAACAGCGTGCAGTCTCTGGAGATCAGCAAGCTGGCCAGACAGGGATATATGACGAGCGCACGCGTTTCGCCGGAGGGCGGCAAGGAATTCACCAAGATGTCCACGTTAGGCGATATGGGCTTCAGCGGCGAGGGATCATTCCGTGTAAAAGTCGGCGGCAAGACAACGGATATTAAGCTGACCGAAGACATGAAGATCTCCGATGTACTCAGAGAGTTTGAGTCTGCAGGACTGACGGCAAGCTTTGACACCAAGAACCAGAGATTCTACCTGAGTGCCAAGGAGTCGGGATTAGCTGCGGATTTCACGATCACCAGCAATGATGCGGGCGGTAAGAGCGCGCTTGCGGTGATGGGACTTGTGGCAGCATATAATAAAAACAGCAATGAATATAAGGAATATGAGAAGTGGGCGTCATATGCCAGCGATGCGGATGCACGTAAGGCGGCGGAAGAGGATGAAGTGGCGAAGCTGATCGCTTCTAAGCTGGCATCCACCAATAAACTGCTCCAGTCTAATGAAGAACTCGAGAAGCAGATGAAGGCTTTAAGAGAAGACATTCTTGAACCTGGTTATACGCTTGATTATGTAGAGGGTGCAGACCGGCAGACTAACGCGAATACGCTTAAGGCACAGGCCGAGGCGATGTACGAAGAACTGTACGGACCGCTGGTTCCCAAGGTTGATGAGAAGGGAAATACGGTATATCAGACGGATGCAAGCGGTCAGCAGATTAAAGACGACGCCGGCAATCCGATTCCGGTTATGGAGAGAAAAGGCGGTCTTAAGGGGATCGTAGATGAGAAGCAGGCGGCTCTCGCTGCGGCACAGAAGAAACTGGAGGAGGCTAAAAAGTCCGGCGTGGAAGCGGATATTGAGGCAGCAGAGGCCGACGTAGTGTCGGCAAGTGCGGCACTCACGGAAGCACAGACCAACTTCAATAAGAAGAACGGGCATTACAGCTATGTGCAGGGTGCGTCCAATATTCAGAGTGCTCTGGTAGCCAATGACAAGCAGATCGCAGAGAACCGGTCATACTATCAGGTTGACGCGAATGGCGATCCGGTGCTGGATGCCAATAATCAGCTGCAGGCAACGACGAAGGCCACAGATGAGATCACGGCTTACTTTACATCGAAGATTGCGGCAGCGCAGCAGTATATACAGGATGCAAACAACTATTTCGGACAGTCTGCAGCAGATCAGGAAGCACAGGCAGCGAATTTTGCGACGAAGGTGGACGGCCGCGATGCAGAGATTTATCTGAATGATGTAAAATATACGAACAGCAAGAACGTATTCGAGATCAACGGGCTGACGATCACGGCACAGAATGAGACCGCTCCCGGCGAGAAGATTACATTGACGACTGCAGAGGATACCGATGGTATCTATGATATGATCAAGAACTTCTTTACGGAGTACAATAAGCTGGTCAACGAGATGAGTTCCCTGTATAACGCGGACTCTTCCAAGGGTTATGAGCCGCTTCTTTCAGAGGAGAAGGCAGGACTGGCTGATTCCGAGATCGAGGAGTGGGAGAAGAAGATCAAGGATTCCCTGCTCCGAAGGGATGCGACCTTAAGCGATGTCAGCGGCGCGATCAGAGACGTTATGCTGAAGGGCGCTACCGTTAACGGAAAGACCATGTATCTGTCCGATTTCGGTATCAATACACTGGGATACTTTAAAGCGGCGGATAATGAGAAAAACGCTTATCATATCAACGGCGACAAGGACGATCCGAATGTGGCGACGGAGGATGATACACTGCGTCAGATGATAGCGGCAGATCCTGATACGGTCATGAAATTCTTCTCATCCCTGTCACAGAATCTGTATGATAAACTGACAGATAAGATGAAGAGCGTCGAGGGTGCGAGCAGCGCGTTCACAGTTTATAATGACAAACTGATGAAGAAGGAGTATGATGACTATAAGGATCTGATCAAGAAAGAAGAGACGAAGCTGAATGATCTGATGGATAAGTGGTACGCGAAGTTCTCGGCGATGGAAACCGCCATGGCGAAACTGCAGTCCAAGAACAACGCGATATCCGGTATGCTGGGCGGAGGCGGCTGATCAGGATCTTAAGAGTGTAAGTACGATCAAGGAGGAGCAAACTTATGCCAGGACAGAATCCCTATGAAGCGTATCAGAAGAATAAAATTCTGACTGCAACGCCGGCAGAAGTAACACTGATGCTGTATGAGGGTGCGATCAAGTTCTGCAATATCGCTATCATGGCTGTTGAACAGAATGATTTGGAAAAGGCGCATGTCAATATCATGAAGACACAGCGTATTATCGAGGAATTCCGCAATACACTGGATCGGAAGTATCCGGTGGCGGAGGATTTCGACAGAATATATGTGTATGTGCTCAGAAGATTGTTTGAGGCGAATATCCAGAAAGATAAAGAGATTCTGGAGGAGGTAAACACACATCTTCACAGTCTGCGTGACACATGGAAAGAAGTTATGCGCAAGTGCAATAAAGCGTAGAGAGGTATGATGATGAACCAGAGCAGTGCACAGATATTATTACAGAGCCTTGAGAAGAAAAATGTGTTGCTGGATCAGATGATCTCGCTTAACAGTGAGCAGGAGGTTATTCTGAAACGGGAAGAGTTCGACATGGATGCCTTTGATGAGGCGATCAACAGGCAGAGTGCCTGCCTGGAAGAGCTGGATAAGCTGGATCATGGGTTTGAAGCGGTTTATGACAGAGTGCGGGAAGAACTGATGCAGAATAAAGAACGCTATCGCACGGAAATCGCAGGGATGAAGGAACAGATCCAACAGATCACCGACAAGATCGTAACGATCAATGCAGGTAATATGCGCAATAAGATGCTGGCGGAGAATCAGTTTAAGCGTAAACAGCTTGCGATCGGCAGCGGAATTTCTAAGAACAAGGCGGCGAGTAATTACTATAACAGCATGAATAATTTGAATTATGTTTCACCGCAGTTCTACGACAGTAAGAAGTAAACATAAGGCAGTCCGATGAGTTTACTTCATTGTAAGCGCTTGAGGTTTTCATTAAATTATTATGATTTGAGGAAAGCCATAAAATAAATCGGGAAATATCCGATATATATTATATAAAGTAACATAGTTTACTTATACAAGCGGTAACGGAACTGACGGCTGCGTACGAGCCGGCAGAACCGTTATAACCTGAAATCAGCGGCAGGGAAGCCGCATAAAATTCAAGGAGGAATATATTATGGTAGTAAAACACAACATCACAGCAATGAACTCTAACAGAATGCTTGGCTTGACAACAAGCGCACAGGCTAAGTCCACAGAGAAGTTATCATCCGGTTACAAGATCAACCGTGC
>CAJTPS010000006.1 GCA_910578555.1 uncultured Lachnospiraceae bacterium | reverse complement strand
TTCTTCTTTAGGGCCCCTGCCCCCGGAAACGCTCAAAATATCATCCAGTGTTTCATCCGCAGAACGGTTGCGGTATTTCTGCGTCCAGAGATGAACCGTTCTCTTATTTATGCCAAGCGCTTCTGCAACGGAATCATTTGAAAGTCCATCCGCTTTCAAAAGCAATATTTTGGCACGTTGTATGATGATTGCCGGTGTCATGCCGGATTTTACAAGTTTTACAAGTTTTTTCTTGTGGTCGGTTGTAAGTAATAAAGGCTTTGGGGTATTCATGGCTATGCTCCTTCCAACAGTACTGGTCTGAGTATAGCACAAAACATCTAAAAAGTGTATTTAAACAATAATTGATATACTAGTACGGGTTCTTCGTATTAGGAAGCAGCACACTATGCCAGAATCTCTTGACCTCTTTACTCTGATAGCGTGCATCCAGATAAGGAACCAGTTCATCCCTCGATTTCAGACTTCCGTTTCCGTCTTTATCAGCGCCTTTTTCGATAGAATAATAGTCGTAGATACCACCGTACCCATATCGGCTGTATGCACGGTTTGCTCCCTTTGCCAAGCTGCTCATGCCTTTGATCTGTCCCAGCATATAGCCTTTATCCTCAGAGGACATACCTGTACTATCCAGCACCTTCAAGGTAGGAATCGTGCTCACTTTCCCTTTTTCATTCGTACCATTCTGCAGGATATTCGTGTAAGCTGTATAACCGTCTGTTCCAAGCCGGTTGTAAATATTGCCCGCCTTTTCATCTTTCGGATTACTCTGCAGGTATAGTTCCGCCTGCTGTGCCGGATCAGATACTACAGACTGCACGGCTTCCGCATATTCCACATTAGAAAAGCTGCTCTTTTCATCACCCTTTTCATCTTTAAAGTTAGCTTTTGCATATTCCTGCACCTGTGCATACCGCTGCAGCCCCTGTTCTCCCGACTCCTGATAAATTTTCGACGTCTTATCCGTGACTTCCAGATCAGTTCCGGTAATCGCATTTTTCTGCAGCTCATACTCCACAGCGCCCTGTATGCCGCCCTTACTGTATGCTTCATACAGCTTATCTTTCGTTTCATAGTCTGCCCTTGTCTCCGCGCTGCCGATCTTCTTGGCAAGCCCGTACAGATCCTTGACCACCTCCGCCTGCACATCTTCGTCCAAGGCTTTGTAATTCGCATTACTCAAGCAGCTTTCTAGAAGATTGTACCGTGCCTGCCCCGCTGCCTTGGAGTATGTCGTATACTCCTCCTTCGTCATGCGCACGTCATCGATCTTCTTGGTAGAATCAGACGGCAGCACGGATTTATCTGACGTAGCGTCATACAGCCGCTGCACTTCCTGATCAACCGGCGTTACATTGATATCCGACATGTAACCGGGCGACAACATCTGATACGCAAGCCGTTTGCCCATGCCCGGATTGCCGGACAGGTTCTGCTGCTCCCTGCCCCATGTGTCAACATAAGGCTGGCTGGTTTTGGATAACACAGGAATCTTATTCTTCATTTTCATGAATTCCCTGTCCAGATTTCCTGCAAAACCCGTCTTGTCTGTATAAGTTGATCTTCTTGTATTATCTGTCGCCCGCGCGATCTGCCCCATCACCGTAGGAACACCCTGTTTCACATAAGAACCTGCGATCGTTCCCAGCAACGTTCCGATCGGACTGGAGTCATCACTGCCGTAGCGCAGAGACTCAAGTGTATTATTAAGCCCATCCATCATGGACATCTCAAGGATAGGCTGTGACATATCCAATAAGGTATTTAACGCTGTATCCAGTCCTATACCTTTTTCCTCTACCGCTTTCATCACCGTTGCACCAGTAAAAAAAGGAATAGAGCCAGGTGAAAGCCAATCCAGCGTGTATGACTTGCCGCCGATATTAAGCGCATATGCCTGCTTCCCCTGCAGACTGTCAAATTTCCCTGATTCTGCGTCCTCCTGTGGAGATACAATCCCCTTACTGTAAAGATATGCCCCGGCAGCCATAATTCCTGATCCGGTAAGAGTCTTAGCCAGTGAATCAATATAACCGGCAGCATTTATAGTACCTTTATGCAATTTGTAAAGATCCGTGGATAGATTCTTCACAAGGTTCGCCGGCGAATATGCCAATGAGTTCTTTAATACGTTGATCGGCGTTTTCTTAAAAGGAACAACGCCCTCTATTGACATTCCTACTGCCTTTTCAACCGGATTCCCTTCTGATAAATCCTTGCTGAACTTAGTCAGCTTCTTTGCAAAAGAGCTGTCCTGATGGAATGCCGCCTCATCTGCCTGCTTCTTCGCATACTGCCTGCCACGCTCCAGCAGGTCAACCGGCTTTTCCATTTCCTTGATCTGTCCTTTAAGACTGTCCATCTGCTGGTTAAGCTCCTTAACACGCTGCTTTGCAGTACCGTCAAGAGGGTTGAGCCCGCGCGCATTTTCTGCCTCCGCGAGGTATTTCTTCATCTCTGCAAGCTGATCCTGTGCCGCCGCCAGACGCTTCTCTGCCTGAAATATCGTATCATCTGCCCCGTTTGCTTTCAGATACCCTGCAAGGCTGGTAGCATATTTGTTTTTAACGAAGAAATAATCTTCCTTATCCAGCAGATTACTGTTACCTTCGGAAGCAGCATTCAATATTTTGCTCTTAAATATTCTTTTATTGCTCTCTATGGAATTCTCTATGCTTCCCGTGTACATATTGCCTTTGAGCTGCCGGTACATACTGTTATCAGCATCTGCTTTGGCAAGCTTGATCAGCCCGCTGTCTGTCGCAGGATTCAGAACCGCCTTGGTTCTCTCGATCCCCTTACCGCCGAACACTCTGCTTGTCTTGTCTGTCCCTGCTTCGATCAATGCAGCCACATTATTTTTAATCCCGTTTGTTGCATACATGGAAGCTGTGCTTACCAGATTCCGCCCATGGGTCTTGGTATTGCCCAGCATGGACAGATACCGCCATGCGTTCCATTTATCCATAAAGCTGCTTTTTGCCACCTGATCCGCAAGCAACGCATACGCCTGTGATTCCGCCAGCACCCTGTCTTTCGAGTTAATCCCGTACTTCTCCGCTTCCTCAAGGATATCCGTCACCTGATCGATCACATCATCGGACACACCATAAATACCGTTGGAAGCAAACGTATCAAGCGCCTCCGTTATTTTATGGTTGATCCGTCCCCGGAGCAGGTCATCTGTCAGCCTGCCGATGGCATCGTCGTTCATCATCTTGGACAGCTTCTTATTCTTTCCGATCTCCTGTCTGACGATCTGCTCGATCTGCTCACGTGCCGGATTGTTATTACTTCCGAACTCTGCACTTCCTTTGACAAGCTGTGCCCACAGGTCAGACTGCTCCAGTTCATTCACCCTCTCATAGATCGCCCGCCCTACTTCGTCGATATGTTCAGCAAATCTCGGGTTATCCTTAATAAATTTCTCAGTTCTGTCCTGAATCATATTTTCTGCATTTACAAGCGCTCTATCCGCTGTGCTCGTATATTTCTGGAGTGCCTGCAGTTCCTGTCCTGCATTCCTCTCCAGTTTAGCCAGCTGCAGGCTCATTTCACGGGATTTTGCATACAGATCCTGTGCAAGCTCTGCATTACCTGCTTCCTTGGCAACCCTTGCCTGCTGTCTGTAGGACGTGCTGAGCTGGAACATAGTATCTACATGTTCTGATCCGGAATATTCCCTGATATCCTCTGCATTCGCATATTTCTGATACCACCCGTCCGCATCGGATGCTACACGGGAAGCCGCAATATCAAAAGTCTCCTTCTCCGACTTCGGTATGTATTTATAGAAATTCTCACCATAAACTTCTGCTGCTTCCTCCGGCGAGAAGTTACCTTCCCTTGCCATCGTATTTGTCCGGAACTGTGAAACTTTCTCGCCGCCAACCGTGAGTGTATCGCCCTGTGGCTGCTGGTACTTGCGGATATCTGGAATCCCCATCTCTTCCGCCACAGATTTCGCTCCGCCGGGTGTCTCCCATGGCAGCTCACTGCCGTTTAATCCGATGTTCTCCGCCATTGTCTTATTGTTTTTGGGAAGACCTACTGTCGTCGGCGATGGAATTTCACTGTTGACATTCCCTCCGTTTTCAAGCATATTATTAGTACGACCAACCCCCGTGCTCGTCTTGGACGTAAGGTGAGGGGATCGGGCATTCACCGTACGGGCGGGGGTCGCATTAGAGCCTTTTAGTGGATCAGCCGAAACGGCGGGCCCTGGACCCGTACCAGTGCTGAACTGATCTACTTTAGAAAGGCTCATTGTATTTGGTGACGGAATTTCGTTGTTGACATTCCCACTGTTTTCAAGCATACTATTAATACGACCAACCCCCGTGCTCGTTTCGGACGTTGCCGTTGAGGGCTTTGCATTCAACGTACGGGCGGGGGTCGCATAAACAGTATCGATAAACAAACTATGTTGTCCTCTTGATATCCCTTCTACTGTGATAATCTTCCCATCAATACGTTTTTCTATCTGAATGGCTTTTCTGCCATATGTATCCACGGTATCCAATGGCTTAATTAAATCTGGTTTGTTGAAAACAGCAGGGACTTTATCTAATACATCTTCTGTAAGAGGAAGCTGCCCACGCAGGGCTTCATCTGCTGATCCGTGATTGTTGACCGAATGGCGTACATCATCGCTCTTAAATACAACATTATAACTGGATAAGTCCAAACCTGTTGAGCGCATAATATCATCATTTAGCTCTTCTGACACCGTGCCTAAGTAAAATTTTATACTATCTTTAGAATTTAAACTATTTCTTACAAAATCCTCATAGCTGTCAACACCGTTTACTTTTCCTTTAGGAGAACTTAAGTTACCCATCTGCAATTCGCTATATTTCTGAATCCCGTTGCTGCGCTCATAGACTGCCGGTATGAACCCTTCCTTTTGGGCTTCTTCTATCATCTTAATATTGGCCTGATCCACACTGTCAATCTTTTGAGAAGACTCGACACTATTCTGCATCATATCATCGGTATTTCTCACCGCACTCTCGACTACATCATCTGTGGGCATGCTTTTAGCAACATCATCTGCAGGTACATTCTTGACTACGTCGTCTGCCGGCGTGCTCTTAACGATATCATCTACAGGCGCACTTTTAGCCAGCTCTGCCGTAGCCTTATCCAGCTCATCCAGATAAGTGGTCACGATCTTCTTGTCAGTCTTCCCATCCCCTGTCAGTCTGACCCCTGTCTCTATTGTAAATGTATCCGGATTCGCAAGAATATTCTTAACTTTCTTGCTCTTGGATATTGCGCTTATTCCTGCACCAACAGCCTCGCCGCCAATATTAAATGCGATATTCGTTCCAATATTCTTAGCTGCATTCTTCGCTACAGTACCGGCATCTTCCCCTTCCTTCACATCACCTACCAGACTCGGGACTGTATCAAAGGCAACATCAAGAGAAGTGTCGCCCAGCACATTAGCTGCATGACCTGCCACTTTCTCATTCTTAATAACCTTACTCAGCGCACCAGACAGTTTACCTGTGACACCCAATTTATCCAGAGCTGCCGTACCCATTTTATATTTTGCCATCTGTGTGCCTAAATAACCTCCAACGTAAGGCACCGGGTTCTGCGTGATTGCTTCTCCCTGTCTTTCTTCAAAATGGCCTTTATAATCCGCGTCAAATCTATCCACTGGAGAACCTGCATTTTTATCCCATTGATTTAACGCCTTTTCATATTTATCATTAAGGGTGGTGATAAACGGCAATGCAGACTCTATTCCAGTAAAGAACGAGCTTCCTACATTGACCTTGGAGTGAAGCTTATCCAGTTTATCCCATTTTTCCATGTATTCCTGCGGTGATATGCCTTTCCACTCTGAAACAATTTGTGCAGCCTGCGCTGCTTTTCTCCTGTCACCCTGCCCATCAATGCCAGCACCTGAATAATATAAAGCGTTTTCTTTAAGATACTGCTTTGCCTGTTTAATCTCATCTCTGTTCATCTTATATCCCGGCTGCAGCCATTTATCTAAATAGGTCTCCTTCACTACTTCCGGCGTGTTAACAGAATACCTACCTGCATTATGCTTAGCATGTTCAAAGGATTTCTCCATAAATTCGTCATAAGACCAAGGTTTTCTTTCCCCAGACTTTACCTCCGCAAGCGGCTGATCCAGCGCAGGGATATCTACCTGCGGTTTCAAAGAAGGAAGCCTTGTTAATGCGTCCGCAGAGTATTTAACCAGAGAATCCGCATACTCTTCCTTGTTCATATTATTTATCTGCGGTATATCAGCATTATCTGCTATCCGCTTATTCTGTAGCATTTCTTTATCCAGTTTTTCCCTCTGTGAAAGCCCGCCTCTCTCTACCGCATTCCAAAGTGAGGCTGTCTCAGCATTGTTCGCAGTCTGATTTTGCTGTGGCATTTTGGAATCATCTGCTTCCTGCTTCTGTGAAGCTGTCCTCTGCAGCAGCTTTGCTTTACTCTTAAGGTCAGCTGCAGACATTCCAAGTAGAGCCTGTGAAGTGTGGGTTGCCATTCCTAAAGTCCTGTTGAGCACAGGATTGTTCTTAGTCTGCTTTTGCGCAGCAGAAACAGCGGGAATTTGCACTCCCGTGCTGCCGCTATTTGTCTGCATAGGACTCTGTCCGCCGCTGATAATAGAATCTATCTGCTCCCTTGTCATCATTGTCTGCGGAGCCGAAGCCTGCCCGGCGCCTGTAAGAATCTGGTCTATCTCTTCTCTTGTCATCATGCTACCCCGTATAAAGCATAGATTGTATTTGCGTCTACTCCCTGATTCGCCAACTGTCTGATGATTGCCGTATCGTCCGCGCCCTGCGCCCGCATCTGATCTGCCAGCACCTTTGCGTAATCCGTAACCGTCCCCATATCATTAAGCGCCTGTATGCTGATATTGCTGACCGGATTGGTTGCTTTCGCATTCTTATAGGCATAATCCGCCTGCTTTAACATCAGATCGTACAATGCACTCGTATACCCGCTGTCGATATTCCCCAGCGTGCTGATCATACTGTCGTATGACCCAGCTATGTTATTTGCAAGGTTCTGCTCCATCTGGTTCTGGTAATTCAGATAATCGGACAGTGCCTGTGCATACTGCGTGTTATAATCCGACTGCGCATTTGCCCTGTTATCCTGATACAGATTCTCCAATGACGCCAGATTATCATTAAGCGTCGTACTGATATCATTACGGGAATTACCGTAATTATTGTACATGCCCGCCATAGTGGACTCCGCCGCGCCGCCGCTGATCCCCTGCGCCGACAGGTTCTGGTTGATGTTCTTCCGGTTCTGCATATAGTTGACGTAAGCTTCCCTGAAAGACTTCTCCGCGTCAGCGTTGACTTCACCCTTGGAGGCATTGTACTGTCTGGCAAGGCTTGCAAGGGTATTCTGCAGGTTGTCGGACAATGCCCCGCTCTTTGCATTCCATGAGCTCTCAAGGTTTGCCATACCCTTACGGTACGCTTCCTCCGCTGCTGCCCTCTGCTGCGCCAGCAGTGCCTCCGCCTGTGACCGCTGGCTGCCGTACAGCGCCGACAACTGTGCCTGATAATCAGACAAGCCACTCCCACCAATGCCTACCGAGATACCGCCTCTTCCACCACTGCCGCCCTTACCGGAACCAGACGAACCGCTGCCCGAGACTCCTCTTGCTAAATCCATACCACTCTGTCCCAGATTACCTGCAATACCACCAAACGACGGAGTTCTGCTGGAAGAACCACTGCCAACCGGTGACGTATTCACACCACTGCCACCGGCGCCGGTACGTCCGCTTCCACCTGTTTTTGCCGGCGTATAATACCCATTCCCTGTCACTCTATTAATCGGCATATCCCCTGCCTCCTCTCTTAAAACGAACTCACAGCTTTCGCCGTACCGTTATTAACTGCCCAATACCTGACCGGGCGGCTGTCCACATGGACGAAACTATTGTACCGGATGATCCCCCTGATCCCCAACTCCTGCGCATACCGTGCCACTTCCGCCGGCGTATGCCCTCTGACCACGATGTCAAAAGCCTGCCCCTTCATATGGTAGCTTGCTTTCGCCCCGCCGACCTTCCGGTTATAGGCTGGCGACCGGTACGCACTGTTGACCGTTACCGCCGTCCCGAAATGATCCCTGATTTTCTGCAGGTAACCCCGCACGAAATCCACGTCAACCAGAATCTTATCGCTGCCGTCCTTACAGGCAAATTCCTTTACCTTAAAATTCTTTGAAAGACTGATCTCACTGTCCTTCTGTCTGCTATACTCCAATACTCCCATATCTGTCAGGAACACCTCCCTCTCATTCTGCCTGCGCCGCACAAGGCCGTTCAGGACCCTGCCGTCTGCCTTGTTATACAGCAGGAACACATCTGCCGCGCCTATGTAGTCCCTGCGGTTCAGTTTCTCCAAAAGCGAAGATTTCTTAAGCGTGCCCGCGCCAAGGTTATATGTGAAACTAACCAGTGCGTCATGCATGTTCTGCGTAACGGGGACTGACACGTACCGGTTCACATACCCGTCAAATTTTGCAATATCCGCTTCCAGATACTGATCTGCCTGCGCCTGTGATACCGTGACACCCTGCTCCACACCGTAGTGCCCGTATCCGACAGTCCACATCTTCTCGCTGGGGTCTGCCTTGTATGCCGTCAGCCGGCAACCTTCGTACTTCTTGATCAGCGCGATCCCGTTCCCTGAAATCTTCATTCCTCTCACCCTTTCTTCAACGCCTGTGCAATCGTCTGGATCACCTTGTCATACCCCAGCATGGCGCACAGCCACGTGAACACGCCCATCAGCGCCAGATACACGCTTGTCAGCGCGTTGAACGGTATCCCTGCAATCACGTAATAGAGTGCCGTGCCGCCGCACCCTACCGTCAGGGCAATCACCAGTACGACCACATTGGTAATGTACCTGCACTTCACACTGTCAAGGAAACTCTTGACCCCCTCCGTAACCAGTGCCGTAACCGCCGCAAAGGCAACCAATAATGATAATGCTGCTTCTACTGTCATAACTCTTCTACCTCCCTTTCCTGATTGACATCTTTATATTTCCTGCAGTTCTCACGCTGCGATTTCCAGACAATGAACCCTGTATGTAACCCCAATTCCGCAAACGCACAGCTTACGGTCGTGCCCAGCACGGAAGCGTCCATGACCACATTCAGGTACCCGCTGAAAGTAATCACAACCAGACAAACCCAGGCATAGACCCATACCATGATAAAATTAAGATAATACAGCTTCATGTTCGTTCCCTGATCTTCCATTGATATCTTCATTTCCTGCCACCTTCCAGATCCGCGATCCGCTTGTTAGCGACTTTGATCTTCTCCTCCTGCAGCTCCGTGCGCTTCTCTAGCTCATAAGTCCGTTCGATCACACCGTTATGCTTGTCCACGTGCTTCGTCAGCTCTGTGAGCTGATACTTGATCATTCCGATCTCACTATGGATAGAGCTTGTCGATTCATTCTGCACCGCAATGATCTCTTCCAGATGGGCGGTAATATCCGCCTGCTGGCTCTCCTTCTCCGCCTCCCTTGCGTCCTCATCGCGCTTTCTCTGGAAATGGTTATTGATCAGGCACACCGCAAGCGTAGCCGTTACTGATATGACTGTTGTCACTATCGTAACCATATCTCTTCCCTCCCTTCTCCGATCACGTCTGCGGTGCCATCTGTTTAACGGTCAGGGCAAGTGCATCCAGTGCTGCCTTAAGACCACTTAACGAAACCCCATTCCCGTCTGTCACCTCTCCCGCAAACTGTGCATTTCCCTGCCAGTCCAAGGTATATATATTCTTCCTGTCAGTCTCGGACGTGCCGCCGCCCACAATATCCGCGTATCTGTTGTCGGTATCCTCGACGTTATATTTTCCCTGTACGTGTGAATAATCACCGCCTGCCAATGTTTTATTCCCTTCCGCATGGGAACCGTTACCACTCGCAGCACTTTGAATCCCTTCCGCATGCGATCCACTGCCGCTTGCAATATTTTGGATTCCTTCGGCGTGCGACCCGTTGCCACTTGCAACACTTTGTGTTCCTTCGGCATGCGAATTGCCGCCACCCGCTATTGTCTTGTAACCTTCTGCATGATCGGCCTGCCTCGTTGCCTCCGTTTCCACACCTTCCGAATGTGAGTAATTCCCCTTTGCTTTCGTCATGCTGCCTTCCGCATGAGATGCCATACCACCTGCTTCTGTCCCTGATCCCTCCGAGTGGCAGTATGCACCGGCTTTCGTTCTTGATCCCTCGGCATGGGAACAGATTTCCGTTGCCTCCGACAGGTATCCTTCCGCATGGGCATACTGTCCCAGCGCTTTCGTCTGGTAACCTTCTGCATGCCCCGCCTGCTTTGTTGCCACTGTGCTCTCGCCCTCAGCATGGGCTCCTGACCCGGAGGCTGTTGTTGTGTTGCCCTCAGCATGGGCACCGGTACTCGACGCCGTCGTGTCAGCGCCCTCCGCATGAGAAAACATTCCGGAAGCCTTCGTCCTTGCTCCCTCGGCATGGGCGCTGCTGCTTGACGCCACTGTTTTGCTTCCCTCAGCATGTGATGCGGATCCGGAAGCCGTTGCTCCGTCCCCTTCCGCGTGGGCGCCAGCGTTTGAAGCCGTCGTCCCGTATCCTTCCGCGTGAGAATGATAACTTGAAGCCGTCGTATTATTGCCCTCGGCATGAGCCGCCATGCCCAATGCCTTTGCACCTGTCCCTTCTGCATGGGAACTGGAACCGGAAGCTGTCAAATCAATTCCCATCGTCGAAGAATATTTTCCAACCGTTGAATCCGGTAATCTTCCCATATTGATCGATTCATCGTTATACAGTTCCCCGCTGGCGTCACCTGCCTCTTCCAGTATGCTGCTCTTCGTCTGCAGCACATTGATGACGGACTGCAGATTCGGGTCTGCCGTCATTCCTTCCGGAACTGTAACCCCGATACTCTTCGCCGCTGTCTCTGCTTCCAGTTCTTCCACCAGCGCATTAAACTTCGGAATGATCACGTCAATTGACAGTTCATCGAACTTCTGCTGCATATCCGAAGTCGGCAGCTTCGGTACTGCCGGCAGACCTGTCACACCCTTATCCTTTGTATCTTCTTTGGAAATACTGCTAAATGCCATATCTGTCACCCCTTATAATTTCCGTTCTCCACGAACTCCACCGCCAGATCAAAAAGCCCGAAAGGTTCATTCAACCCATCGTTCATCAAACGCAGCCGGAATTTATCCACTTTTTTCAGCCTCACCTTTACAGGGATCACCGTCGCCGTAGTATCCGTCCGGAAACTGAACTTGGAAAAATTAATATTTGGAAAAGACAAATACGAAGCCGCTGCTTCATCTTTCTTGATGAAATTCCAGATTCCCCTCTTCATGCCCCAGATCGACACCGATGTCGTAATAGCACTGTCCAGCCGCAGCGCAAGATATCTTGCCGTCTTGTTCTTATAAAACAGGTCCCCGTCTATATCCGGCGTTTCCCAGACCGCCTCGATTGGTTTACCGTCATCATTATAAGAATTCGGGTCATATTTATCCTTGGCAAACCTGCACACCCTTCCGTCCTGCGTTCCGAACCACAAGTGCCCGTCCTGCTCCCACATGGTATTCACCGGCATATTCGTCCGGTAGAACCCTACATACTGCCTTGTGGAATACGGTGATGACTTATCCGTCTGGACAGGTTGCAACCCGTCCAGTATATACGCCACGTTATTGAGACACAGCCAGTACATGTCCTTATATACGAATCCGAATGCTCCCGATAGGTTCTTCTCCTCCAGCAGTTTGCCATTTAAAAAGAAACTTCTGTTCTGCGCATATTTCTCGCCTGTAATATCCTGCGCCGTCACCGCATAGATTCCGGATTCTGTAAGAAAAAGCGGTTCCGTAGCCATATAGGCGAACGAATCCTTCGCAACTGCCCCGGCTCCCTGCAGTGTGTTTACAATGCGAAAGGAAGGTACGTTCTCTTCCAGATCCCCCTGCCGCAGGATAATGTTCTGATCCTTCTCATGGCTGTCCTTATGCGTCGCAAGGTAATTCGAAATAATCGAATAACCTATGATCGCACTCCGGTCACTGCCCAGCACTGAATAGGAAGTATCCGCAAAATACGTAGGGTCGTACTGCGCCGAGAACCAGTCATAATTCCTGTATTCCGGATTGCCGCTGAGAAACAGCCTGTCCAGTGCACCGTTCACACCGTATAGCGCCCCGATCCTGCAGTGGTTAATCCGCTCCGCATACCCTTCGACTGTCCTGTATGCCGTAATCTTCACATTGTCCTCGCCCGTCATCGGACTCTTGCCCGGCGCCGTGACAAACGTTATAATCCCAGTCTCACGGTCAACCGTGAAGTCCGTGTCCTCCGTCTTTTCCTCAAAATCCCCTTCCGCGTTCATAATCTCTACTTTAACCGGCGTTTCGTCCAGCCCGCCGAAAGACATGCAATACTCTTTTACCGCTTCCTGCCCCAGAAAGGTCTCCGTAAATGCCGGCTGCAACAGATTCAGGTCTTCATACTGTACCCCTCCGCCGCTCGGGTCTTTGGAGATCGTCAGGGTCGGAATATAAGCTGATTCGCTTACAGCCTCCGTGGTTATGGTGTCAATCACGTTATCAGAATTATACTTAAGTTGTATTTCACCTTTGCAGTCTGTCAGAAGTTCTTCCACCGTTTCCACCGTAAAAGGCGGCGCCGGAAATGTTATGGACTCAATCATTTCGTAAATATGAGAAAAATACCCTTCTTCCTCGAAGTTCCTGATGTCCGGCTCTTCGAGCATATACCGCACTTCAAAATCATAACTGGCCGGAGAGACATTCGACTGCGCCGGATAAAAATAAAGTATTTTCTCCAACATGGCGATTCTATCACCGGCAACGCCGTCTTTTTTCGTCAGGTCATCATATGCATATGTCACTGCAGCACTGCACCAGATCGCCGCTTTTATGTTTTTACGCGAGTTTGGATTCGCATCTTCCAATTCATGTTTGTACATGGTTTTTCCGCTGACAGTGACTTTCGTCCATATCCCGGATAATGCACATGTGTTATAGTGCCCAATATGGTATGTCACCGTTTTATCCAGCAGGTTCATTTCATCTGACAAATAACTGAAGTTTCCGCTTGTACGGTTCGCCCATATTGGATCTGCATACATGCTGTAGAGTTGGGGCGAATCATAATCAAAAGGTTCCGGCCTGACCTCAATATCTCCCGGGTTTAATGCTGCAAGTGTACTTACCCTAGATACATGATTCTGGTCAAACGGATTCGTAGGCGGAACAAAAGGCCCACCATGACTATAGTACCCTGTTCCCTGAAATGCGCTTCTAAACTCACTCGTATTACCATCACCATCTGTAATGGTAATCCCTACTGCGCCTACAAAATCCCGAAGTGTACTTCGCATATCCTTCAGCGATGGCTCTTTATCCACCGTCTGACTGAGCCCGGCATAATACTTAAATTCAAGCAGATTATCCTGAAACGGCATGTGCGCCGCCAGCGATATCTTAGCCGTGCTGCTTTTCTTGACCGCTTTCGTGCCTGAATACGTCAGTGATATCTGAATCAGCTTCTTCCCGTCCGCTATGTACAGCTTATCCTTAAACTGCCACGACCGGCTCCGCACATCGTTCATTCTGCTGTAGATCAGATCCGCTTCATGATACAGACGCTCTCCGGCATGAATGAAATACTCATCATCGTCTCCCCTGACACAATGGCACCCGTTAATCTTAAGAGGCTTGCCGCTTTCATCCTTATACTCGCTTATCGTCCGCCAGCCCATGGACTTGCGCACTTTTCCCGGTACGTCACGGACCATATTTACAGCATTGGGACTTTTCTTAATGTCTACTGTCGTGGGAGAGTTTGTAAAATCAACCCCGAGAAATTCATCTACCGTCAACACACTCCGCTTTGGACTGGCCGGTGTTTTAAAAGAAACTGCCATGGTTTATATCCACCCGCTTTCACTGACAAACCGTTCTGCCGTAGGCGTCCTTGGCGCATTCCTGAGCCGTTCCAGCGCCACCTCAAACTCATTACGGTATGTCGTCGCAATCCCTGCATCATCATCTTTGTATAACTGGGAAGCCATGTACAGTGGCAGAAGCGTCGCCACCTCGTCGTCTATGGAAAGCTCTGCTTCATCTTCCGTATCCGCCGTGATCTTCTGGGGATAGGCCTTATAATAAATCCGGTAATTCCCGACAGTCTCCCGATCCAGTACCAGTACCTTATTACCTTCCTGAAAATAATCTGTCGTCTGTGTATAGCGGATCTCCTGACCCTCGAAATATATGTTCCCCGTATCCAGCATATAGAAATCATCTGCAAGTTCCCGCAGATCATACCGTACTTTCTCCGCATAAGACTGTATATCCTCTTCTGTCTCAAAATCAGCCGAATACAGCGCAGCGTTTTTGACAGCCAGCGGATAAGCGCTTTCTACAAGGACCATGACCTCCTGATCCTCCGTATTTGGGATCAGAAACCGGTATTCCCGGTATCCCTTCTTGCTCTCCAGCGCCCTCTCTGCCACGCATTCCCCGTTTACCAGTACTTTGCAGATGCCGTTACCGACACACTCCAGATATGCTGATCTTGCACCCTCAGCAGCAAATGTAATCGTTCCACGCTCCATGGAATGAATCCTGTCGCCGTCTGTCAGCAGATTTCTCACCGGATTGTGCGCTATGTCGATACTCTTGATAATAAATTTCCCTGCTGTTGCCAGAAGCTGCAGTGCTTCGTTTGCCGCCTCCGGCATTCCCGCAATATAATCCTTGGTAGAATCATCCGTCGGAATATTGTTACCGTCTGCCGAGAACATCTTCTGCAGCGTATATAGTTTGATCTCTCTCCATGTGATCATTTCCTACAACCCCAAATTCCTTAAAATTGCTTCTTTGATCTCCGTAGTCGTTCCCGATACCACAATACCAAGTTCCCCGGCAAGAGTATATGTATCGGCTTTGCTCATGCGCTGGATCTGGCGCTTTGTATACCTGCCGGTATTCAGATTCACATCTTCCCTGCCTGAATCCTTGTCCAGATCGTCTGCTGTGCCGGAATCTGCCATTTCACCTGGATTGTCTGCTGTGCCGGAATCTACTGCCTTGTCCGGATTGCCTGCCATATCAGAACCTGCTGTCTCAACAGGATCATCGCCGCCTACCATACCGGAATCTGCTGTTTCGTCTGCATTGTCCGCTGTGCCAGAACCTACTGCCTTGTCCAGATCGTCTTCTCTATCAGAATTGACTGCCTCTGAAATATAATCTCCGTTTTCCAGAACCCGGATAACCTTAAACCGTCTCCCGCCGTCCGTGAAAATATCTCCTACGTTAAACCCTTTTTTTATCATAATCCTATTCCTTTCAGGACAAGGAGCTGCGACGTAATGTTGCGACGTCGCAACCCCGCCTCATACTCAAGTTAATGTAGTACCCTGACTTGCACCGCCCAGAATAACATGACGCCAGTTATAAAAGCCACAGGACATACGCCCGTAACCGTTGTACTCAAGATTCCTGTTATGGTTATTCACCGCACTCTTCACATCCAAAGGTGTTCTGTCATAGAAGACCGTACCGTTGTATGCCTTGTTTGCCTCATCCGACATGATGATATAGGGCTCCGTGCCCTCAGCCGCCTGCCACAGCGGATCGACTATCAGTGTCCACTTGCCCTTCTGGGTATTGACATCATTGTAATCGGAACCCACTAACAGCGAAGATTTCATGATCCTCTGGATCGTTTCCTCCAGCTTATAGCAGTTGCCCGGAATGATGATCTTATTGAACCCGTAGCCGGTCACCTGTCCGCTGTCATTCAGGAAATTACGCCCGATGTTGGCCAGACGAATCAGCATAGCGGCATCGTTGCCGAATGCATTTGTGAACACATTCGACTGTACCTTAACATTAGACTTGACAGACTTGTGGTCCGTGGCAAATACGGACTTACCGTCGCCGGTTGTCTTGTCCAGCTTCGTCTTCTTAGGTCCGATCACAAACTCGCTGCCCTCCGTGACCAGCGCATTGGTTGCCAGCTCCGCACGGGTTCTCTTGTACCCGAGCACCAGATTCCTTGCGATCGTCCGCATGCCGTCGATGTCACCGTCATCCAGCATTTCCTTCGTCATAGCCACTTCCTTCATGAATGCCTTATGGATGATCAGCTTCGGCATCGTCTCCTGCATATCATCGGTCGGCGCATTATCACCTTCCGGTACTACATCGAAAGAAGACAGGGAAGTCATGCCTGTCTGCTTCTCCGCGTACTTCTTGGATTTCTTTTCAACCGCGATGTCCTTTACCAGTTTATCGTGCTCCGTTTTCTCGTTATCCGCATCCTGCATTACCGCGTTGATCACCTGACCCGTAGGCTTCCAGAGATCATCGTTCAATGCACTGCTTTTTGAAATCGTTATCGCCATATCTCATTTCCTCCCTACATAAATTTGCCGACGGCTTCCGTGCCGAGGTTTTCTGTCACGAGGAATACCCCGCCCGTCGTCGTGGCCGTAACCTGCCTTCCCGTCGTGTCGATCGTAACTTTACTGCCGACTTTGACGGCAGATCCGTCCACCGAAAACTTTGCTTTCCATTCCTGCCCCTCATATACCGGGTTCACCGCAAGAATCGCATCCTCTGCTGTCACTGTCTTCTTTGCCGCGCTGATATACTGCGGCTTCACCGTGCCGGCAGCAATTTTTAGCAGACCTGTCTCCGCGTCAAGCGCCAGCGCGTCACCGACTTCATAACTCCCCTCGGTCGCTTTCAGTTCCTTCGTCACGGGAAAACCACCGCCCGTATCATTTTTCACATATTCAAACATTCTGGATTAACCTCCTTTAAAGTGCCTTGTTATAAAGTTCCTTAATCTCCTTCATGGATTTATCCGGGAACATGTCCTTCCACATACCCACAAGATTCTGCGGAATGTCCACCTGACCGTCAGGCGTGCTGACCCCGTCCATGGGCGCCATATGCTGCTTTCCCTTAACCTGATTGATAGCCGCCTGATTGATGGCTGCCTCCTTGGAAGCACTTACTTTTCCATAATTGACCAGTCTGTAAGCGTCCGTCAGTCTGAGTCCCGGCAGAGACATACACTTTTCGATCACTTCCTGCGGCACGTCTGCCAGCGTCCTGATCGAACTGTCCATCTGCGCAAGCTCCGCCACATCAGCCAGAATGGCATTCGTTGTCTCCTGCTGCCTGCTCTGCTGGATCACCTGCTGCGCCTCACGGATCACCGGATTGTTCTGAATGAGACTGTCAAGAACCGCCGGATCTATCCCGCTGTTCTTAAGCTGCTGCTCCGCCTGTAACTTCTCCTGTGCATCCAACGCTGCAAGATAATCCGCCCTTGACCGGATCGGCTGCCCTGTGACCGGATTGGTGAAGTTACCGAATCTCCTTGCGAAATCAGCGTCGATAGCCTCCATCTGCCGCCTTGCGTTTGCCTCGGCCTCGCGTCTGGCCGCTGCCGCAATAGCGTTGACGTCCACAGGCTGCGGTTCTGCAGGCTCTGCGCCTGATCCGTCTTCCTCATCCCCCGGATCGTCATATCCCTCAGTATCAGTTGCGTCCGGGTCAGCGGCCTCCGGATTGTTTACGCTGTCAGGGTCATTATCGCCCTCTGCAAAAAACTGCAGGTTCATTTTCAGTAAGCTATCTTTTTTCATGTTCTGTGTCCTCTCCCCATTTTTACGCTTTTGGATGCGAAATTTATAGAATACGGGGTCATTCCCCGCCTTCTGCCTCTTCGTTCGTGACGGACAGTTCCGTCAGCTCTTCCTTCACGGTTTTCTTATAGTTACCGCAGTTACGGTTCCTGCAGTCAAGTGATACTTTCCTGTAAAATTTCCCGCCCCTCGTCACATAACCGCTTCCAGAAATGATCATCTCCGTATCACATAACGGACATTTCATTCTGTCCACCTCCCTGCATCTGCTGCAGCATTTGTGCCTGCTGCTTCTGCTCCGTCAGTCTGTCCTCTATCACATTCTTGATCTCCCCCGCGTTCGGATAACCGTTGCGCTCCTGTTCCAGCCAGTACAGATAATTGGTCTCCAGATCCCCGATTGGACCGAATGCCCCGGACTGCAGCTTCATATCCGCCTGATTCCACATAGCCTCCCGATTGGTCAGCAGCGTGGAAGTCGGGTCCGTATCAAAGATAAACTCATCATTCCAGTACCACTCTCCCGCATCGTCCATCTTAAGGAAATCCCTGCGGTCGAAATGCGTAAACGCCTGCTCCCCATCCTTGCCCTGCATACTGATCGGAATCTTCTGGTCAGCATAGGCAAGGGCAAATTTAAACATCGTCTCATACAGTTCTGCATATGCCAGATTCTTCATGACACGCTTCGACTCCAGCCTGCCCGCCGCCTGATTGATAGAATACTGCTTTGCCGTCCCGGACGTTGCCGAAGAATCATATTTTCCCTGAAAAGAATCCGTAATGCCAAGCGCTGATTTCGCCCAGTTATAATTAGTCTCCAGCACGACACGATCCTGTGATGTGTCCGCCTGCACCGTGATCGCCTGAATCATCTGCATCTGGTTTGGTGTCTCGATCCGGATGATCTTAAGCTCATCATCCGTCGTGTCGATCCCCAGCCCGTCTGGCAGCGTCACATAGGAACCGCCTTTCAGCAGTTTCTCGTTTATCTTGCTTCCCAGCTTCTTGATTGTGTCCTGCTGGTCTTCGATAACGCCTACATCGGAATACCCCAGAAGATACCTGTCCCTTGAGATATTCTTCCGCAGCACCAGCGGAAACCTGTTCGGGGTATAGTACGGAACCTCCACCATGACCGGCTGCTGCATGATCTGCCCCGTCACAGGGTCCATGCCTGCGTCCTGCATGACCTGCAGCGTCTCTGTCTCCTGCTTCTCTTTCACAAACTTCCTGCCGCCACATACCGGGCAGCTATCATCCATCTTTGGTGTGCCGCATTTTCCGCAGACCTCAAGCTGTCTTGCCTGATAATCTGGCAAATCCTCCAGTTCCACATCGCCGCACCATCTGTACAGACCGATTCTACCCTGCTCGTTTTTATAATAAACTGTCACGACCGTGACAATGTCATCCGTGCTGACGCCTTCGCGCAGTTCCGCATCTGTCTCCTCTTCGTCTGACACGTCCACGCCATATCTTTGTTTGACATATTCCTTGGTCTGGCTCGTCCGAATGAAGATATAGTCCATCTTCCCGATCTCTGTCATGCCCGGCTGCGGGATCACCTGCCTCGGATGCACCTCCGATACGGACAGATCCCCCAGCGTGCAGTGATACCCTTTGCTGTTATCCCATTCCACAAGCACGAAGTCCCCGCCCTGAACAGGCGTCGTCCTCTCCTGCGCGTCATTGATCGCCTTAAACCGGAGCGTCTTCATTTCATTCTTCAGAAATTCCTCAATGATCTTCGCCTGATCCATGTCCTCCGCGTGTATTGCCGAAACCTTCGGCATGGGCAACGACGAATCCACCTGCGACTCGATCAGCTCATACACGATGTTCCTGACATTGATGGCAAGTTTTGACGCTGCCACATTACTGTTCGGGTTTCCCTTGACGTGCCGGTCACCGTTATAATACTTCTCATAATTCTCCATCAGGCTGAGTTCTTCCGCGTACTGGCTCTTTGCCTTGTCATACTTTCCCTGCCACTTTTTCAGTTTCCTGCTGATTTCCGGTTCTTTCATGTCCCTTAGCTTCCTCTTCCACCATTTCATAACTGCGGTTCTCCAAGTTCTTTGACCATCAGGGCCTTTACTTCCCTGCTGGCATTCTTATAATCCTCTATCAGGTCGCTGCGCCATTTCTTCTTTTGCTTCTTTTTGTCCGCTTTCGGAGCCCTGACCCACCATACACAGAAACATCTCAGCGAATCCGGCGCATGGGTCAGATCATGCGGCGTCTTGGCATATACATTCGGCTTGTTCTTATCCTTCTGGATCTTCTGCAGGCAGCGGATCAGGTTCGGCGCACAGTCCTTCAAGAATGTCAGCGCCGGTGCACCCGTCTGTTCACCGAACTCGTTGACTGGAACCCGGAGCCACTCCTTCATGCCCACGCACCCGTCAAACAAGTTGTTCGACGTCTTCGTCAGCCGTATGCCGTGCTCCTCGAATATCTGTGCCACCGATTTACCGGTCTCCTGCCGCCTGTTCCATAAGTCCGGCGGCGCCAGCCACAGATCTATGTATTCGTCTGACGTAATACTGAGCAGTACCTCCGCTGCCTGCGACACCGTCAGGTCAGAGCTGTCATATTCCCGGTAAACCTGCGCATTCCCCAGCACGTCAACACAGATCCAGTGCGCTGCCAGCATGTCAAGCCCGTAGTCGATCGTCACATACCGCCGGAGCTTCCCCGCCAGCGGCACATCCGTCTCATGCGTCTGCCGCTTCACCTCCGGGAAATAAGCGCCGCCCGGCACCATCAGCGCCTCCTCCACCGTCGCCGGGTACTCTTCCGTGATCAGGTCGCCCAGCGCGCGTTTCGTGTTCCGGTACCACTCATCGTCACGCCTCGGGTCCGCATACCACGGAATAAAAATCTTATTGAACCCGTTGTCGGGATCCGTGAAGATCTCCTCAAACAGCGATCCCCTTTCGATCGTGGACAGCCCTATGACCCTGCCGCCGCACGGGCGGTTGATCGTCGGGAAACCTGCTTTCCAGATCTCCCGTGCAAACTGCTGAAATGCCCACTCGTCAAAAACAATCAGGTTCGCCGTAAACGAACGCCCTGCCCCCGGCGAAGACGGAAATGCCTTGAATACACTCTCCGTTCTGTCAGGAAACATGATCCTGATCTCAAGCGCCGTCTGGCGGAACACCGACCCGTCCCAGCCTGCAGGGATATGGTCCTTCTCCGCAATGAGCTCCGGCATCCATGTCAGGATGACGCCCAGACGCCTGACAAGCTCCTTGGCCTCCTCCTCTGTCTTGGATAAGCCGATGGCGGTAGCGCCTTTCGTACAGAGGATCTGGTGCGCCGCAATGTGCATCATGATCCATGAAAACCCTAACTGCCGCGCTTTCAGGATAACGTTCAGCCTGTGCGACATGATCGACAGCAGCGCTTCCCGCTGCTCCTTCCACATGTGGAAAGGCTGGATGATCTCCTCCGCGTCCTTATCCTCGATGTGTCCGTAGGTGTCAATGAAATATTCGATATTCCTGCCACAGTATGCAGTTTCGTTCTCCCTCAGTTCCGACAATGTCATAGCGCATTACCTTTAATGTTATTTCGTTTATTGCCTAGTAAAAATTTATAAAATTTTCTGATGTGGCGTGTGGGTGGTAGCGCTGCGCCGCGCCGTCCCGCCCGTGGGGGTAGGGGTGGGGTGTACCCGTGATCCCGTACCCGGTATTGCACAGCTATGCATATACCGAAAAAAAAAAATTTTTACGCCTGTACACGCCATGAGTGCCAAAAATACGCGCCTGCCGTGCTGTCTGACACGCCGCCGCTGGCCAGTGTGCCGCTTCCTGCCATGAAGCAGTACATGCTTACAGGCTATCCATGACATATGTGCGAAGGTGCTTCCTATCATGCCAAATATGCTGTTTTGCCGCCAACTATTCGCAAAACATTAATTTCACGAATAGATCAATCACCGGAAACGCTGATTTTACGGCATTCTTCACATTTCCGCGCCGTAAACCGCCCTTATTTCCCTGATTCTGTACGTTTTCCCGTAATTCTGGCGCTGACTTTATTCAAAAGCGCGCGGTCTGCGTCCGTCATAATGTCCGCCGTGATCTCCTGCTTATCCGTCGGCTTGTAGCCTGCCGTATCCCTCACGAAGTCCGCAGCCTTCACATTGCCGGCGATAGCCTGTAAGCTCATAGAAGCTAATACAAGGGTCTGCAGGCTTGCGCTTTTCTCCTGTGCTAACGCCTTGATCGCCTTTATATCGACTTCCTTTGCAAGTGCCTTTGCGATCTCTTCATCCTCCAGCATTGCAAGCAGCTCTTCCTTCATGCTCTTCTTGGCTTTCTTAATCCTGTTCGTGGTCTCTGCCGCCTTCCGTCTGATCGCCCTTGCCTCCTCCTCCGACCTCTCCGTCAGAGGCTTCATGTTCGTATAACCCTTTTCAGACCCAACCGGCTTCCTCTTCCCCGCCCTGATATCCCTGTACGCCTGTTTTTCCTTCGCTCCCATAATCTCCACCTCATAATAAGCATAACAGAATACATGTAGTATATGGTCTACCACGTTTTTTCGTTTATTTTTATTCTTTTTTTAAAAGCCCGTTGCAACAACTACAAATTTTTCCTTATATAGACATTTATTTATTACATATTTATTCTTATATAGGAATTACATTGTATTGAGTAATATATTATAGAGATATAGTTGTAACAGTTGTAACAGTATAGATAAATAGTAGATAAATACTGAACTTCTACGGTAACAACCAATAAAAAAGTTGTTAACATTTTTGTTAAAAGTTGTTAGTTTAAGAAATTGGTTACCACAATGAGAATTTTACGTCTATATACAACTTCCATTAAGAAACATACGTTATTTTTCACTTATATATGAGATATTTATAGATCAAAATGAAAGTTGATGCTAAAAAAAAAGAAGCGTCCCCGCTTCTTTTCTTCCGTATAACATCAATCTGCTTTTGGGCTCTGATCCCGTTCATAGCCTTTTATACACGTCTCCGCGGTTATCCGCGTCAATAACAAAAACAATCAGTTCCCCGTGGTCAACGGTATAGATGATCCTGTAAGCCCCTACCCGCAGCCTGTAAAGCCCTTTATGCCCCTTTAAAGGTTTTACATCTTCCCCGTTTGGCAGCCGCTGCATTTCAGATACTATGCGTAACTTCTCTTGTTTGGGCAGCCGGTCAATAAACTTCTGGGCTTTCTTCTTCACTATGATTTTATACATTTTCAAGCCCCCATTTTTCAATAAGTTCTTCTAACGGTGTCCCCGGGTCATCTTTAGATTCTTCATCTTCCCAATAACTTTTCAGCATTCTTTCACAAAAGGCATCATCTGCTTCCTCATCAGCTGCCACCCCTTGCACGTATGCCAAAACATAGCCGATTTTATAATCCGGAATTGCATCCAATAGCTCTATGATTCTTTCTTTATTACTCATGATCCGCTTTCCTCCCATAAATTTATTTCCAGATCCCTGCCCTGACAGGTTCATTGAAAGTATATTCTTCATCATTTTCAAGGTTATATACTGTGACTTAGATTTACGCAGCTGATGCATAATCTAAAATAAAAATTTTGCTTGCGATTTTTTCAATGCCATCTAAAATATCGTCAATTTTTTCGGCTACCGACGCATTTAAAAATTCCTCGCCGCACTGGCCACATTTTAAGCACGGCACATTTTCAATAATCACATAACAGTTATTCAGGCGTGTAAAATATGTCGTTACCGCCTCTTTCATTTCTCCATGTTTACAACTCATGCAACGCATTATTTCCGCTCCCTTCTGGACTTTAAATCGTCCTCAAATTTCACATTATCCGGAAAATACGCCGTTATTATCCGGCTTCCCGTTCCCTCGTCACTTGCCACAACATGAATGATTTTCCCATTCACGGCATACCCAAAAATTAAGCAGCTTGGAAAAGGAAAGTCATCAGGGTACTGTTCTATTATTTCTCCTGACATAATACAGTTTCTAACATCTTTCGCCCGTATTCCCCTTTGTCTTAGCCGTTCTTGGGCGTGGAGGGATATTATTATGTTGTCCTGCCTGTAGTATTCCCTTAATGCTTCAATGTCTATCAATCTCCGCTCCCCTCCCTTTCTATTTTCTCTTCTATGGCTTTCAGGATAAAAGCCCTGACTGACAGTTCCCGCTTCATCGCTTCCTTCTCTATTACCTCTGTATAGTATTCCTTTTTTACGTCAAGCGGTATTCTTTTTAAATTGTTCTTTGCATAACGCACACTATAATCTTTCTGTTTTTCATCATATGGCATTTTATCACTTTTTATCATTTTTTCTATATTCCATAATTTCCTCTGGCTGACAATTTAGTAAATTACATAAATTGGCCAATACTTCACAAGTAACATTTTCATTTTTCGTCAGCTTTGCCACTGTATTAGAATGAATTCCATGATTCTTTAGCCATTGTTTATTATATCCTTTTTGATTTAACAATTCCCATAGACGAGAAAATTCTATAATTCCATTCGTCCCATAAGGCACTTTTTTTATCGTTCCGCTCATGATCTCACTTCCTTTCTACTATATGATAATAAATTTTCTTTATATTTGTCAACGTCTATTTTCATGTATGCAAATTGCACAATCTTATTGGCATTTGATTCGTCTATTTTCATGTACTATTACATATTTACCGGTCGTCTATTTTCGTGTACTATTTATTACAACAACACAAAACACGAAAGGAGCTGATTCATTTGGTATTAGAAATCATGCAGTTATTAATTGGGCTTAGTCAGGAAAGCTTTCTGGAATTCATTACATATGTTGAAACTTCATCATTTGCACCAGAATCAAAGCTTTTTCTTGATCTGGCACTAAAAACAGCAGTAAACCACAGGAGGGAACAGATATGATAAAGGTTACAGGAATTAGCGAATTAGCAGAAATCATTGAAAGCAACAACAGAATCGAAAAAGCAGAAAGGGAAATTAAGAAGAACCGGATCAAGGAACTGGTAGCAGAAGGCATTGACCGGGAAATAGCAAAGGTTATGGTTGAAGCCGGATTGGCTTGTGGGGTACAGCTATAATCTGCGGGCTTCCGACAGAAATGCCGGGGTTGGAAAAAATGGAGGGAACGGGTATGAAATCATTAGTAATCACAGGTACATTGGTAACCGCCAAAACAGTCGGAGGGTACATCGAAAGAATGTGCAGCTATCTTCTGGGTGAAGGATTCGACGCAGCGGCATGTGCTGTTCTGGTAGAGATCGAGACGAAGGCCGTAAACGCTGGGCTGATCACATGGGAAGAGGTCGGACAGATCGAAGCAAAGTACTATGAAATCTAACATGATTGCCCGCCACGGAGGTCACGATGGCAGAAAGGAAGATATGACAATTCATTATGAAGGTATAAACCCAGAGACTGGACTCTGCAGCAGAACCGCCGTCATATTCTACAATGAGAACAAAGAGCAGGCTACAGCTAATAAAGTACTGGAGATATTAGAGAATTATGGCTGGGAAGTTCTTCAGGAAGAAGAAAGTGCTTATATACCAGTAAGCGATAGACGTGATTATAACAGACTCGTTGAAGATTATAAATATGCAAAGACAGTAAAATAAACCACCCGCCCTTGCCGGGTAACGCAGGGAGAAAGTGAGGACACTATGACAACATTGATTATCTTATTGGCACTTATCAACATGATCCACTTCACAGCGGTTGACAAACTCCCCGAGCAGCGGGAACATCAGATATACATAACCGTAGACCGCGGTATCTGCCTCAACGAGGCCGGAGACGGCAAAGTACTGACATTAGACCAGCAACACGATTACATCAGCTACAAGGGCACAGGAGCGGCCACAGGCGACCAGGTTATAACCTTCTGCGTCATGAACCCGCTGAACGACTACTGCGACGACATTATTTACAGGACTGACATAAACCTTCACTGAATAAACGCCTCTGACAATCAGAGGCGTTTATAATTGAAAAAGCAAATAGACTTCCTGTCCTTGTTATGTTATACTACCTTTACTTTAAAGGCGGTGGCATTATGACAGACAATGAATTATTGCTTGCGATTTCCAGTATGCTTGATAAAAAATTAAAGCCTATAAATGACCGGCTGAAAAAAAATTGAGCTGACGCAGGAAAATGGCATGCTCCCACGGTTGCAGAATATAAACATTATGAAAAATGTGATCTGTGAATATTTCGAAAAATTTGACAATTATTCATAACCCGTTTATAATGCACATAAATGAACTAATTGATGTTTACTTTTTTCAGGAACTACAGTATAATAAACCTAAAGAAGGAAATGGCACGGCTATAAGCCGGAAAGGAGTTATTATGACTAAAGAACTCGATCACTAACCTAAACCTTCATCACAAAAGAGAACGGAGGGGATGCCCTTGGGTTTTGGAAGCAGTATAATCACGGGCATAGTTTCAGGTATTATTGCTTCAGTGTGTTTTGCTCTTTTTCTGCTGTTGGTCAAGCCAAAAGTAAAAATATCTGATCAGATTTGCGTTGAAAACGAAGGCGAAAAAGACGCTGTATACAGAATCAAAATTGTAAACTGTACATTTGCAATGCTTACGAATTTACGTTATGTATTAGCATATTGTGAAATGCATGGAGATGGCATTAATACAATTATAGAAATTGCGCCACGAAAATCACATCTTATCAGTATTGACCGTTTTAATCTCAAAAAAGACAATACTGATTACGCTGTCAGGATATCATATGATATTGATACATCAAAATACCCACTAAATGATAAGCACAAGTTGGAATTCACTTTTATTGCAGATCATTCTTTGTCCAATACTACTACATGTATAAGGAAGGAGTACTTTGCCAAAGACATCGTTGCCGGGGTATTTGAAAGTGATAAATCAGTCAAAATTATCAGAAAACACAAGTGTGATTTTTAAGAAAAAAGCGGGAGATCCCCGCTTTTTCTTGTTAACTCATACCCTGCTTCAGCTCGAAGATTCTTCTTTCCAGATACCACTTCGCTTTTTCAAGATCCTGTATTTCCTTTTCCTTATCATCCATGCCTGCCGAATGCTTCCGCCCTGCCCTTGAAATATATTTGATGGCATTGCCCAGGCAGAAACCCAGCCCCTTATCCTCTATGTAGTCTATCACTTCGATCTTCGTGCCGGCGTAATGCTCCGGCCTGTTTACATCATCATATGTCATGCTTACACCTCCGCTTCTATTGTCAATAATAACTGCTACATTTCTTCAAATTTCTTCTTTAATGCCGCCAGCTGCTGCTTTAAGTGGCCATCAATAATTTCACATAATTCAGCTTCGATACTTAATGTAACCGGCCTGTTTTCTCTTACCTTGTATACAACAACCTCTTTCATACCGGGTTCATGAAAAGCTTTCAAGAATGATTCCAGCTCCTGTATCTTCTCCGCAAGTTCTTTTGCTTCTTTTAATTTTTCATCTGTCATGCTTACACCTCCGCTTCTATGTCATCGAAAACAACAGGCAGTTTCTGTTTCAGCTCGGCCAACAGCGGAATCGTTACTTCCCTCATCTGCGGATGAGCTGCTTTTTCCGTCCGGAGCTTGAAGAAATTGCGCCACTCACGGTAATTTGCCGTAATGGTGATCTCTGTTTTTGTACTGTTCGGCAGGACGGAACGTGCTTCCTGCGGGGTTGCTCCTTCCTTTAGCAATTCTAAATATGTCTTTTCCGCTTCGCCCATCGCCATAAGCCAGTCACTGTATTGGAACGTCCCTTCTGCAAAAAACACTGGTCTGATAAACGTGACCCCATTGTCAAACCTATCTTTGGAGTAATTGCAGTACCGCGTTGATTCCTGTGCGAAGGAAGCGATTCTATGTCGTACCAGCTCATGTGACACGCCGCGATCGACAATAAACTTGACGGAAAGGGAAGAATGTTCGATCATGGCTTCATGTCCCCTGTCGATCACTCTTTTCACGAATTCCTTTGCTGATTTCCCGTCCTCCGTGATCCTTTCTTCGGACTTGTAACAGACACGCCCGATCTTCTCGATGTGCTGCAGTTCTTCCTTTCCGTTCTCTGATATCTGTGTCAAAATCTCATATCCTGCATTTATAATTTTCATTTCCCCTGTTCTCCTTTCAGTGCGGCTTCTGCTTCTTCTCTGGTCTTAAAGAAACCTCTGCATTGGTACGGATAGTTCAAAGCCATGTTTACATGGATTCCGTTTTGACAGCCAACATCGATTCTATCCTTTTCTGATACGGTTATATATACGACCGGAATAATACACCCATCTGAAAACAATGCAAAGTCACCAGCTACACAAGGCAGCTTCACCAGCTTTCCCTGTTCCTCCAAATCCTCATAATCAGACAGCTTTTTAATTGCCTCATTCATTGTCATTTCCATATTATCCTTCAAGTGGATTAAACCCGAGGGCGCTTTTACTGTTAATCTGTTCATCGTTCTCCTCCTCATAATATTTTTTTGTCTCCTGCACTAACCTGTGCCTTTCTGCCTCTTTGCTACTGACCTTGCGGCTGGTACAATACTTTTTTAGATATAGGTTATATTTTTCCTGTGCTGTCATATGCCACTCTCCTCTCGTTTGACAGCCTGTACATCTCCGGATCGATCTCGTACCCTGTGTACTCAATCCCGTATTCGTCATACGCGATCAGGCTGCTGGCAGAACCGACATGCGTGTCTAATACCCTCCACCCCGGTTTTATATACTTTTGTGCGATCCACCGGTACAGGTTGACCGGCTTCTGCGTGGGGTGTATTCGTTTCTCATTCAGTTTCTTGTTTCCCTGCTGTATGTAACCCTCTTCTATTGACTTCCCCTGCACCATGCCGTTCCACATGTAGCGGAACAATCTCACGGAATCGTGAATACTGCAGTAAGCAATCTCGCAGTCGGAGAAACTGCTTGTACCGTTACACTTATCCCATACGATCCGCCCGGGTCCGAAGGAATAATCAAAATAGTTGCAGCCCCAGATGATCTGTTGCTTTGATACCCGGAATAACTCATCAAAATATGTCTTATCCGGTATTTCCCATGTTGCAATAGGTTTGTAATACCTCTGCACGCCGATCGGGCTTACTTTCCTACCGTAATACAGTCTTTTTTCCGGACCGGAAAAATACGGCGGGTCGCATATGGCTATGTCAAAATAATTGTCCGGGAACTCCGGCAGGCAGTCCATGCAGTCCGCGCAAATATATTCACTCATGATTTCCCTTTCTTCTCATCTGTGCCTCCTTCCTGCACTGCTGCCGCTTCGCTTCTTAAAACTTGTTCTTCCGATGCCGCACAAACTGCTTCCGTTTCTGATATTTCCTGTACTTTTTTAATCGTTACCTCAATGCTTTTTATCTTGTTCACGGCTTTATCGTACTCACCACGCTCTGTTAGTATATAGGTTCTATCCATATGTTCACGCAGCACACCCAGAAATGCCTGTCTGCGGGTTTCCCTCTTTTCTGCTGTCCTGTCTGCTGGCATATATTCCGGATATTCCTCATCAGGTAATACTGGTTTTGCCAATCCAAAATCTTGCGACGTCGCAAGATTTTCTTTAAGCGCCTGCTGTCCTGCCATACCGCAGCAGAAATCACATTCACTTTTCAGCGCACATTCTTTACAGCATGGATCCGGTATTCCGCTGCCTGCCGTTTTGCGTGCCAACCCGTCATTTATGAACTGACACCGCTCCCCCATTTTCGCCCTGATATCCGCAAGCTTTTCCATCGTCTGGCAGCCGAACGGATTGCCACAGGTCGCCTCGCAGCATTGTCGTTCTTTTTGCCTGATATTGCATTCCTGCGCGCAAAGGAAGCATGTATACTTGTCCCCACATCCTCCTGTTGTGATCAGGCTTCCCGCCGGATATATGGTTTTCGTAAGCCCATATGCGGATAATTCTTCCGGCACTTCCCTGTAATCTACGTCGATCACATCCGGTTCGTCTTCCTTCTCCTGATGGGATTGTTGCGACGTCGCAACTTCCGCCCCATTGTCTTGCGGTTGGTCATTATTACCAAAAAACCTGTTATACCACTCCCAATCCTGTTCCTGTCCGCAATTAGGGCATTTCTGTTCGGTTTCATCTAACGGTTCTTTGCATGCTGCGCAATAAGGGCTTGCCAGAATCCCCACGATCTCAGGCTTCATCTTTGTTTTCTTCTGTTTCTTCACTTCCCTTACCTGCTTCACCGTCATGTCCGGCGTAACCTTTTCTTCCAGCTCCGGCGGCATGTTGAGCATTTCGATCAGGACGCTCTGGGAAAAATCTTTCCATTTCGCGTCGAGTTTCGTGCCATCCTCACTGTCGGAATATTTCTTATTGGCTTTGATAAAACGTGTCGCCATGGTATAATCCATGTGCAGTTCTTTGTTCAGGTACTCATCAAAGCAGCTGAACTGCCGCACCCACAGCTTATTTTCCATCATGCGCCTGAGCAGGCAGCCTATTTCTACCATGTTTGCCGCGGACCGTCCCATTGCCAGCTTGATCGCCCTGTCAGTCCCTTCGTAAGTGTAGATCTGCATATCTTCCATTCCGCTCACCCCCACACCTTCTTTGTGCACCCGATATGCCAAAACACAGATGTCTTTCTTTTCGTCCGGCTGTAGCAGATATTCGTATCTGACTGCTTGATCTGCTTCCCACAGCCGGGACAGGTATTGTTTGTGTAGTTCAGTTTCCTCCATTCGCCGCGCGGCGCCATGCCGTCCGGCTGAGGCAATAATGTTTCAGTCATCATAATTCTCTCCTTTCATTGATCGCCCTGATCAGGGCACTCTGCATGTCATCTTTTGCCGACAGTGCCCGCATGACATCTTCGTCGATCGTGCCGGCGGCTACGAGATGGTTGATAATAACGCTCCGCTGCTGCCCCTGCCGGTGCAGCCTTGCATTAGCCTGCGCGTACAGCTCTAAGTTCCATGTCAGGCCGTACCATACGATGATATGCCCGCCGTCCTGTATGTTGAGCCCGTACCCCACGCTGGCAGGGTGCGCCATGAGCAGCCTGATCTTCCCGTCGTTCCAGTCCGCGATATCCTGCGGCGTTTTCAGCGTCCGCGGGGCAAGGCTACCGAACTTCTCCTGTACTGCCTCAAGATCATGCTGGAAGTTATAGAACACCAGCACAGGGTCATGGGGATTGCAGTCAAGAATCTCCCCCAGCGCCTCCAGCTTCTGGCCATGGATCTGTACCACATGCCGTTCCGTGTCGTATACCCTGCCGTTCGCGATCTGCAGCAGTTTATTGCCCACCGCCGCGGCGGAAAGCCCTACCACTGCCGTCTCATCGTCCATCTGCAGGATCTGTTCCTTCTCCATCCGGTCATAAAGCGCCTGCTCCTGCTCTGACAGTCTGACATGGATCACATTGTCTATCCGCTCCGGGAGTTTCAGATAATCTTCCGCTTTCATGCTCACGCAGATATCCCTGATTTTGTCCTGTATGATCCGGTCTGCGCCTTTCCGCAGGTTCCAGTTGAATACGGTGTAACCGTTGCGCATGCCTGCCGTGAAATACTGTTCGCGGTATGCCCCGATGGTCTTTCCCAGCCTCTCCCCTTTATCCAGCAGGTACATCTGGCTCCACAGGTCCATATACCCATTCGGCGCCGGCGTGCCAGTAAGCCCGATCATGCGTCCTACCAGCGGCATGACCGACCGCATGGCCTTGAACCTCTGGGACTGGCTGTTTTTAAAACTCGACAGTTCGTCGATCACGACCGTGTCAAATTTCCACCGCTTCCTTTTCCTGCACTCGTCCACCAGCCACTTGACATTGTCCCGCCCGATGATGTAGATATCCGCCTCCGCGTCCAGCGCTTCCAGCCTGTGCTTCCTGTCACCGAGTATCTTGGAGATTGTCAGGTCCCGCAGATGGTCCCATTTCTGTGACTCACGGCCCCATGTGTCCTCTGCCACCTTCTTCGGCGCGACCACCAGCACCCGAAATATCTCGATCCGGTGGTACATCAGCTCCTGTATCGCTGTCAGCGTGACCACTGTCTTACCCAGCCCCATCTCCATGAACAGCCCGATCTTCGGCGTCTCAAGTATCCTGTTGTACGCAGCGGTCTGGTAGTCATGGGGTATGTACTGCATTCTCCCCCTCCTCCCCAAACAGCAGGTAATCCGCCGAAACGTTGAACAGCCTGCATAAGCACACAAGGTCAGGTAATCCTAAAATAATTTCCCCTTCCAGCCATGCCTTGACTGTCCATCGTGATACCCCTGCTTCGACTGCTATCTGTTTCTGTGTCATACCCGATTTAAGCCATAAATCTTTCAATCTTTTCGTAAATTCTGTTGATGGATATTTCTTAGTTTTTGCCATAGCTCTCATCTCCTTTACTCTTAAACATCTCAAGCTCCTTTACCAGTTCCCGTGCACCCTTCATGCCCTTGATCAGCCGCACGTCAGCCCCTACGCCGGCGTAACGTTCCCGCTGCCATTTCTGTATGCCGGACAGCCTGCCGACCTCCGTCTTGAGCTCCGCAAAGACCACATGCCCGCCAGGCATGATGATGATCCTGTCCGGCACGCCCGGATTCGACGGGGAAGTGAATTTGTCGCATATGCCGCCCATGGCTTTGATCTGGCTGCACAGCCACCGTTCTATCTGACTTTCTTTCATTGCTCCACCCTCTCATAGATCCGCTGTTGGCCATATGGTGAAACCCTTCTCAATCCATTTTTTCTTGTCCACCCGCCAACCCTTTTTACAATAGCCGCTATTGTGTAGCTATCTCTCGGCTGCATATCTTCTTGCTTCCTGCCGAAACATTCGCACCATATCTCCTGATTGCAGATTTCATTCCTGAGCATCGTCCCTTCTTCCTCTTCAAAGTAATTACTTCGTACAAAATCTCTTCTTCTTTCCACACTCCACGAATACCATTCCGCCGGCACCAACATGTCCAGATATTCTCTGATCATACCTTCACGCGGGTCGCTCTCCATGGCGGCAAGCTGCATTTGATTTGCCATCTCTGCTACATCGCCTGCAAGAGTTACATTTTCACCCGCTTCGCAGTACAGCTTCACCTCTGCCCAGATCTGGTCTACGATATCCTGCGTCATATTCCACGGGTGATATCGTGACCCGTTGCTGACAGGTACATTCCAGAATCGGCGGTTGCCGGTGATGTCCCGCAGATACCCACTATCATTTGCGTTTGTTGAACCGATGAATATACACTGACGATAATGTTTCTGCACATGTCTTCCGTATGCAGCGCGGAAATCGTCATACTGCCTTGACAGGAATGCCTTCAGCGTCTCAATGTCCGTCTTCCGCATACCCGAGAGCTCCGGGATCTCCATGATCCAGCACCCCTGCAGCTTCTCCGCAGCCGTCTTATCTTTCGTGTCAGCAAGGCTTAAGCTGTCCGAGAACCACCGGCCGCCCAGCTTCGCGATTAACGTACTCTTGCCGATCCCTGTATCCCCGTTCAGAACCAGCACGGTATCATGCTTGCAGCCCGGCGTAAGGATACGGTACACTGCACCGCACAGGGTCTTACGCGTGACCGCCCTCGTGTATTTATTGTCCTCAGCGCCCAGCCAGTCCACCAGCAGCGTATCCACCCGCTCCACGCCGTCCCACTGCGGCAGGGAATCCAGATATTCCCGCACCGGATGCCGGTGCCTGTCCTCCGCCAGTATGGTGACCGCGTCCATGACCTTCTGTCTGGCAAATTTACCCCTGCGCTCCAGATACCTCTGCACCTGCGCGTCGTCCGCGTCCTTCCATTCCCCCGTCCTGTCCGTCCACGGCAGCGGCTCATCATACTCTATGGCGCCGCTCATGTCGTTCTTATAGACGCTCCGGAACGCTTCGTCATTCTTAAGCAGGATAACGATATTCGAGATTGTATTGAGCAGCCCGCCGTTCTCACTAAACTGCAGCTTCTCCAGTTCATCCGCAAAATCCTCTCTGGCACTTTCCAGATTGTCCTCGGTAAGCTGTGCCTTCGTCCTGCCGTCCTCCACCGCCATATTCAGCATTGCCCTGTAGCTCGGCAGCTTCGTCACCGCAGTATCCCCGGAAAGCTCCGCGTCCAGTTCGCCGAACAGGTGTATCCTCACCAGATCGAAGGCGTTGCACAGCTTCCCGCTTGCCGGATCTGTCCCGTGGTTGGAATACGCAAACTGCCCGTCCTCATAGAGCACAAGCCCTGCCGCAGTGCTGCCGCCGGTATAGGTGTACCTGCCCGGCATGACGCAGGCCGTATATACATGCGGCAGGAATGCCTCGATTGCCTCCGGCACGTCATATGCCCTGCAGAATGCGCCGATCACCCCTTTCTTCTGCGCCGGGTCACCCTGCTTCTCTGCCAGCTTCTTTCTGATCCCTGTGGTTCTGGATGATTCCGGCCAGTAAGACGTGTCCCGCCAGTCCGGATACCTCGCCAGCACTTCGTCTGTACACAAAAACGGCGCGTCAATATAACTGAACAGATACTCCCCGTCACTGCTGGCACTCGGATAATACATCAGCCGGCTCGGCTGGTATGTAGTGTCATCGAAATAGTCGATCCCGATATCCTCGGCGACCTTGCGCGCCACTGCTTCATACTCCTCTGCGGTCACTACACGGTCCAGCGGCACCAGCAGACGGAACCGCGGCGTATCATGGGAATGCTTGTGCGTCGTATAGCTGCACGCCGCATACCCGCCGATCAGCTCCAGACATTCAAAATAATCAGCCGGCGCAAAATCCAGATCCAGCGTCAGGAGCTGCCGCCCTGCTACCGTCGCGGCGCTCCTCCTGCCGCCCGTAAGCATACCGCCCACATACCCGCCTACGTCCTTGATCCTGTCCTGATCAGCCTTGGACATCTTCCTGAACTCCGCATAGCTTTCCGGTGTACGCACGGGATTTTCCAGTTTTTTGAGAAACGCAGACCACAGGACGTTCTTATTTTTCCATTTCTTTTCATACCTGCTCCTGCCGGTGCTGACCGCGATCTGCCCGTCGTACTGCAGGCGGAATTTCCTGTCCTCAATATTTGTTATGGGTTCCAACTGACCACCCCCTTAATCCTTTTTATAAAATTTGGTATGGTACCCATCACCCCTTAACGGCAGCCCTGCCGCCCATGCCGGCGGCCTTGACATAATACCCGATATGGCACGTTCCGCCTCTGCAATCTCTTCGTCCGGCACGTCCACGACGATCTCATCATGGATATGCATCACAATTTCATAACCGGACTTCTCCACCGCCAGCATGGTTTCCGCCAGACAATCCCTTGCGATTGCCTGCACCACGTTCTCGACCAGCTTGCCGCCGTACGTCTCTGTCCGGTCCCAGCGCTTTGTGTCCTGGTTGACGCCCATATACGTGATGTGCTCCCTGCCGTCGGGCATTTCTTCCACTTTTGCCTGCCAGTATGCCAGTTTCCGCCCCGAAGGCAGGCTGATGAACATAACGCCGTTCTGGTAGCTGAATACCACGCCATGCTTCGTTTTGATCGTGCGCCGCTGCGTGATGCACGCCCTTGCCGCATTCTCATACAGATTCCACAATTTGCAGATATTCGGGCTTGCATTGCGCCAGTGCCGGATAATGTCCGGTATCTCGCTCTCCTGTATCGCTCCCGTGGTATCCATGCGTCTGATCGCGCCGACCCCGCCCTGATATCCGAGCGCCAGCTCCGCCACCTTGCCCCGCTGACGCAGATGGGCGTTGGCACCGTGTTTCTCTACCGGCACATGGAACATTTGGGAAGCTGACGCACAGTAGATGTCACCGCCGGCCTCAAACACTTCCAGCCGCCACTTCTCATCTGCCAGCCACGCGATCACCCTTGCCTCGATTGCCGAGAAGTCTGACACCAGAAAGGTTCTCCCGGGTGACGCGATAAAAGCCGTCCTGATCAGCTGTGAAAAAGCAAACGGCAGCTCCCCGAACAGAAGCTCCATCGTCCCAAAATCCCCTGCCGCCGCCAGCTCCCTGCAGTATCCGATATCCGGGAACTTGTTCTGCGGGAGGTTCTGCACCTGCACGATCCTGCCAGCCCATCTTCCCGACCTGTTTGCCCCGTAAAACTGCAGGATGCCCCTCAGCCGCCGGTCACCATTTACCGCTTCTGTCATGGCGGTATATTTTGCCGTAGATGTTTTCCCGAGATTCCTGCGAATCTCCAGCACCCTGCGCACTTTATCCGGTATATACTGCAGGGTAAGCGCCGCCTCCACCGTCTCCTTTGTAACGGAGCCCATAGGGATTCCCATATCGTTCAGCCAGCCTTTAAGCTGTGTAAGACTGTTCGGGTTATCCAGCCCTGTCAGCTCCTTCGCCTCCTGCAGCAGCTTCCCGCGGTTGATCTGGTCATAGTCCAGTATCTTTCCGATCATGTCTGTATCGAGCAGCACGCCCCTGTCATTCATTCGCTGGTCAAAATTCCACAGTTCCCGTTCAAAAGACGTTATGGTATCAAAATGTGCCAGCTTCAACAGTATGGCTTCCTCCGCGACCACGTCCTGCCGGTTATACTCAATGAACAGCGCCCATTTATCCGGCGCGTGGCACGGAAGGTTCCTTGTCCTGCCGCCATTGCTTTTGGTAGGCTTGCACGGTTTGCAGAAATAATTGATCAGCGCTTTGCCTGTCGCGGATTTCTGTTTGTCCTCCGGCAGCCCGATCGCAGCACCTACCTCCGCAAGGCTTCTCGGCAGCCCCAGCGTGGCAGCCTTGATCATGGTGCACTGCCACTGCTCCGGCGGCATACAGCCGAAATACTTCCCAAGGCAGGTGCGTTCAAAGTTTGCATTATATGCCGTCTTCACAATCTCCGGGTCTGACAGGCTTTCCATAAATTCCGGATAGCACAGTTCCATATATCCCAGCGCCTCTTCCTTCGTGCCGCAGCCGGACAGGTCGATCACCGTCACCCCGTCATCCGTTTCCAGCTTGTATCCGATCAGCAATATGCAGAAAGCGGGGCTTTCCACATATGTGTAGACCCCCGCTTTCGCAATGTCCCTGTCGGAGTATGTTTCTATATCTACATTCATCCTCGTCATGCCAACAGATCCTCATCATCCTCCGTATCCGGGAAATCATCATCAAAATCCTCTTCCGCCGAAGTCCTTGCGCCGCCGAGATGGTCATCATCACCCAGCTTCTGTATGTTATTAAGACCTACAGCGACACCCTTGTTTCCATTGCTGTTAAACGGGAAGAAATTAATGGAGGCACGTCCCCAGCAGCCGCTGTAGACTTCACTCGGATCAAGAATCTCATTCTTGTACTGGTCGATAATGCCCGGCTTCTCATTGCTGTTGGCGTTGAGGAAATACATACCCTCGTACTCTTCTGCCTCCTCTGCCCGCTCATCGTCACCATCGCGCAGGGGCAGCTTAAGGTTGGCAGGTTTCTTGCCGTTCCACTTCTCACTGATACCCTGTTTGATGGCTGCCTCCATGGCTGCCCTGATCTTCTTCACTGTTTCCTTGTCCCGCTTCGGGATCAACAGGCAGATGGAATACTTTTCGTCCTGCCCCGGCTGGAACGCCCTTGACCTGAAAATGTTAACGTAAGAGAACCTTACCTTCCCTGTGATTACCTTCGTGGGGTTTGCTGCATTACTCATAATTTTTAATCTCCTTTTCTATTTGAAATCTTCCTTTGCCGACTCTGCCGACTTAAGTTCCGGCCGCTTGTCCGATTCTTCCACAAGCGTGGGTGCTCCTGCCGGTTTCACTACCAGATCGCCCAGAAGCTCCCCAAAATTCTTCTTTCCTACTACCTTTTCCATGGCGGTGATGCTGAGGAGTTTCCGCTCATACAGGACGGCTTCCTCATACCCCGCTTCCGTAAGCGCCTTTGCCACGGCCAGTTCATCTTTATATCTCCGGTTGCTCCTGCCTTCTACCAGCTTCCAGCCCGCCCATTTCTTACCATGCTCGACTGCTTCTGTCTGCGCATAGGACCTGATGTCTCCTGCCCACTCGGCAACCTCTGCCGCCTGTTTCAGGATAGCGCCGATCTCTTCGTCAGAGAGAAGCCGCGGGTTCTGAAACTCATACTTTGCAAGCACAAGGTTCTCCTCCGCCCGTGCCCTACATGTTGCCTTGACTTTGCAGAACCGGCACCATTCCCCCGCATGGCACGGTGCATTTTCTTCCATGGCTGCCTCTGCTCTGGGTTTTACTACGGTTTCGCCCCATTCCTCCAGATCTTCCGCATACATCTCGTAGCTGGACACGTTATCAAGCCTTGGCTGTATGATGGTCATCTTCACGGTGTCCACGGAATACAGCAGGTCATATGCCGCCAGCGCACCCAGGCCGTACAGCATGAGCTGCGGATTGCTGTCCGCCGACACGCTTACACCCTTGCCATACTTGAGGTCTATGATATGTACGAAGCCGTCACAGACGATCACCACATCCCCTGTTCCGAACCCTTCCGGCACATATTCCGAGAAATCAAGCCTCTGCTCCGTCAAAAGCTGCGCGTCTGGCGTCCGTGCCTTTGCTTCGTTCATAAGCTCCCAGATCGTATTGACATAGCCCTCTATGTATTCCTGCATCTCCTGACTGTAGAACTCATCCTTCTTGATCTCAGAGAATGCCTTATTAAAGTCTTTTTTCGTCATGCGCCCGAGATTGTAATTGATCATGTTCTCCGCCAGCAAATGTGCCAGCGTGCCCTCCTGCGCATAACTGCTCGTCTTGTCCGGCTCAGCAGTATTGAGTGCCACCGAGCCCGGGCAGTTCATCCACCTGTGTGCGCTGGACGCCCCCAGCACTGCATGTACTTCCGGCATATCATTCACCCACTTTCTTCATGAACGCTGCATAATGTTCTTCCGCGAGGGACGAGATGTTCTTGGCGTTCCACTCTTTCAGGATACCAAGAAGCGCGTCCTTGCCATGGCTCTTGATATATTCGCCTGCCGCCTTGCGTACCTCTTCAACAGAAACAGCTTTCTCCCAAGGCGGTTCTTCCTTCCCGTCTTCCTTCGTCGGTGTTTTGGCTTCCTCGGTTTTCTTCGCCGGTTTCTTTTTTGCCGGCTCTTCTACACCCTTTATTTCTGCTTTTGCTGCTACAGCACCGCAGAATTCCTGCATTTCCTCATAACTGTTAAACGTCAGATTGATCGTCATTTTTATTCTCCTCTCTACTACAATCACATTTTTCTTCCGGGTCTAAATTCGCCCCGCAGTAGGGGCATGTATGGTAATACATGGCTTTATTCCTCCACTCGCACAGAATCATTAAATATATCCCTGATCGTCGCAAGCTGGTTCTCCATATATGCATAGCGGGCTTCCAGTTCCCTGCACAAAATGGCTGCCGGCAGCTGCGCAGCTATGACTCTCTGCTCCTCCGCATCCGTATTCCTGATACGTCGCACCAGTTCTTCCTTGTACAGATCAGTCATGGCCGGTTTCCTCCTCTTCGGCCAGGTCAATATGTACCTTTACAAGCTCTACTGCTGCCTTGTATACCTGAGCATGTTTATTGTCACCGTGGGTTTCTGATACTTTGGCTAAAAATTCATCAATTGTACCGAGGAAGCAGCCGCATCTTACCGAAATCTCCCCGTCCTTATTCTTGAAAAATGTTGTAAACCCGTCCCTACTGCCGCAAGGACCGATCACAAGCAGGTGGGTTGCCATGTATACCCGCGCGTCGCCGTATACCCGCGCGTCGCCGTATACCCGCGCGTCGCCGTATACCCACGCGTTGCCGTATACCCGCGCGTCGCCGTATACCCGCGCGTCACCGTATACCCACGCGTAGCCTTCATGAGACAGGTTTTCTTCTTTTTCAACAAATCCGCCAAGCTCTCCCTCATCGACGCCGCTAAACGATACCAGTGCTTTGATACGGTGCAGGGTACGCCCGTTTATTATCCTTGTTTCTTTTGTTAGTTCATACTTTTTCAATCCACAGACCCTCTCTTTCTGTCATACAAATAATCCATGACTATTTCCGGCGGCAGATCGGTCATTTTGATCAGCAGCTTGACCTGCCCCAGCGTTATGTTAGCCGGTTCCTGAAAGCGATTGGACAGCGTACGGACATTTATCCCCAGAACATCTGCTGCCTGCCAGCATTTTTTCCCACTGGCAATGATCGCCGCCTTCAGTTTCGCACCGAACTTCCTCTCATAATCAGGTTTCCCAAGTGATACTTTAGGCATGTGTCTCCTCCTTCCCTTCTTCCAAGAAATAATTAACAGATACCCCGAAATACGCTGCCAGTTTCTGCAGCTTGTCCACTTTTGGCTTGCTCCGCCCGGACTTCCAGTCAGATAACGTATTCTGGCCGATCCCCGTGTCCTTCGACACCTGATATGAAGTTTTGCCGGTTTGCTTAAGCAGCGCTTCATATTTCTGGTACAATACACTCACCTCCTCCATATATCTTGTAGTTGTCTATACTTCATATTTGTGATATACTTCATTTATCAGATTGAAGCATTTAAAACACGTAGCATACATATTTCATTCGCATTCGCACTTATGTACTGCATATATATGAAGCATGTTTGTATTATGCACCATGTTTCATTATATGTCAATACATTTTGCTAATGTTTTTTGAAGTATTATTTTTTCAAGAGACGGAGGTATGAAAAAATGTATGAAATATATGAGCTGCTGCTACAAAAATACGGGGTTTCCACTTACAAAGTCTCAAAAGAAACAGGGATCGCCCAATCGGTATTTAGTTCTTGGAAAACCGGAATCAGTAAGCCCAAACAAGATAAACTCAAAAAAATTGCCGATTATTTCCACGTTTCCGTGGATTACCTCATGACCGGCACTGAAAAAGATGGCGGGGAAACTTACTATCTCAATGATGAGACCAAAGAGATTGCCCAGAAGGTTTTTGAGAATAAGGAATTGCGTATGCTGATGGATGCTGCACAGGATGCAGATCCGGAAGATATCGAAGCCGTACATAACATGCTTCTGGCGCTTAAGAGAAAGGAGCGGGGAAATGTCGATTGATTACCATGTGAAACTGATCCAGTTCCCAACGTCGAAAGTGAGGGAATCCGTGGTCAGGAACGAAGATGATTCATATACGATCTTCATTGAAGCGTCCCTGTCCTTTACGGAACGGCAGAAAGCTTTCAGGCACGCCATGGAGCACATATTAAGGGATGATTTTGAAAAGGAAGACGTGGACAATATCGAATATTACGCACATCATTATACAGAATTATCTACTGGATTAAGTTAAGTTTTATAAAGAAAGGGCATTATACATAATGAAAAAATTTTTTATTGGAAGCTCACAAATCATTACATTCTGGATTATATATGAAATATTGTCATTTCTAGGTGCATGTATAGTCGCTTTGATTTTGGCTATTCCATCTTGGATATTCGGTTCAAACGGAGATGGTACATTAAATCGTGCTGGTGAAACTTTGGTCTATACTCTTGCTCCGGGTATGATAGGCCATTTATTAGCAGTTATTCTCTCTTTCTTATATTCTAAAACAAAGCTTTACACTATCCCTTGCATTATTAATTTTGCTATTTTGGCATGGCTATTGATAAATCATTTGATCAGTATAGCTTCGCAATACGGAATTTTTTCTTGGGACACTATAAATCAAATCTGGTATGATGTTATTTTATGCATTTGCATAATAAAAGGGCTACAAAAAGTACTACCTATAAAAATTAAAACTGAGAATAATATAGAAACCCCAGATAACTTTGAAAATATTGTTGAATAGAAAGAGAGGAAATCCACATGACACCAAAAACATATGACCCACAAAGCAAAAAAATAATTTTAGATGCTTTACTTGATTTTAACTTTAAAGATATACCTGAAACAACCAGATTCTGGATGATCCGCACAAAAAAGGGGTATTTCTATGAAGAATTTCTCACAAAAAACTTTGCTGCCCTAGCTTGGAACGATATCACTGACAGCACAAATTTTAATGATCTGGACGCCTTATCCGACCGCGTACTCATTAATTACCCTGAAATCAAAAGACCGAGTCTTGTCATAAACAAATGCAAAAATTTCATTTATGAGGTAAAATCCGGTGATATTTTAGTCATTCCTAATAAAGGGAGCAGCATTATTGCTTTTGCGATAGCAGGCGACTATTATGAAGATCAAAACAAAACAGTTGAAATTGAACATGCAGTCATTGATCGTATAGAAGATAAGGATATTGTAATTCACGAAGTAAATTGTCCATACAGAAAACGACGCCACATCCAAATTGTTAAAATTATCAGTACTAAAGGATTAAACCGGCACCTGTATCGTGCAATTTCGAATTATCACGGAATAAGCAATCTTGATACGTATTCGACAATAATACTGGATCAGTTATACAATTATTATACTTTCAAAACTGAAACTCATATTGTGTTTAATGTAAAAAAGCAGAGCCCAATCGGATTGAGAGAACTAGCAAAATTCTTGCACAGTGTAACGGATATCTTATCCACAGTTGTACCTGATGAAAATATCTCTACCCAATTAACTTTAGAATCACCCGGAAACATTGTCCTCAGCTTGCAGGACATATGCAAATGGCTGGCCGATAATTATCTTCCTTTAATAGGAGCCGTAGTATTTCTTGGCGGCGGAAGCTTTTTAACTGTAAAACTTCCGGGCGCAGTTCAAATATTAAAGGATATTTTTACACTCAAGATAGATGTTGCAAAAGAAAAAGCAGTTTTAACGGGAATCGAACTCGATAACTTGAACAAACAAGTTGAAATAATTACGAAGCTGAAGCAAGCAGGCATTGATCCTACTACCCTTGGGCATTCCTTTGATCTGTTAGGCGACTGCTCACAATCCATGCAAATAGAGCCTACAGAAGAATTCACTCCCTCAAATTCAATTGTAACAGAGCCAGAAGATGATGAAGACGAAGAGCAATTATAACCGCAATGAAACCTATTAACAGCATACAGGCTACGCTTGCGACATCTGTTGAAAAGATGATCTTCTCCAATGAAATTAAACTGATCATTTTGCATTCTAAAGAGAGCACTGCAAGTACCAGACTACAGAAAAATATAATGTTGTATGCGAAGTTTAATATTCTAACCATTGCGTTTTCTCTTCCTGTTGGATATGTTTTGTGAGTATTATACGACTTTTACCTACACAATACAACTAATTGGTAAGGAGTACTTTATGGCCACAGCAAAGAAATTACCATCAGGCACATACCGCTGCCTGATCTTTGACCGCATGGAGGACGGGAAGCGGAAATACAAGTCTTTCACTGCCCCCACGAAAAAGGAAGCGGAGTACAAGGCTGCGCAGTATATGATCGAGAAGGACGAAAAGAAGAACTGCCGCAAGAACGACAATTCCTTCAAAGACGAACTGGAAAAGTATATCGTTGCCAAGGAAGCGGTGCTCTCCCCGTCCACGATCAGGGGTTACCGGAACATACAAAGAATGCTCCAGCAGAAATACAAGGACTTCTGCAGCATAAGGCTGTCTGCCATGTCACAGGAAGACGTGCAGGACGTGATCAGCAGCTTAAGCAGAACCAAATCCCCCAAGACTGTACGCAATTACCATGGCCTTATTTCGTCCGTAATTGGCCCAAATTTAGCCCTGAACACCACCATGCCACAGAAAGTACAGCCGGAGCTTTATATCCCCTCTGACAGCGAAATACAGGCTCTGGTAAACGCCGTCAGGAACACTGAACTGGAAATTCCAGTACTGCTGGGTGCATTCTGCATGATGAGGCGCGGCGAGATCTGTGGGCTGTCCATGGACGATATCAAAGGCAATACGATCCATGTACATCACTCCCTCGTGCTCGGGACTGATAAGGAGTGGCATTTAAAAGCCCCCAAGACGGAAACATCCGACCGGTATATAGAAGCACCCGACTTCGTTATTGACAGGATAAAGAAAACCGGTCATATCACCAGCCTTAACCCCCATTCAATCACAATTATGTTCCAGAGGGTGCTCGATAAGAATAACATCAACCATTTCCGGTTCCATGACCTGCGGCACTACTCCGCTTCGATCCGCCATGCACTCGGCATACCTGACGCCTATATCATGGCAGACGGCGGCTGGCGGTCGGACAAGGTCTTAAAATCCGTCTACAGACATGCTATGGACGACAGGAAGAAAGAAATGTCTGACAAGGCAAACTCCCATTTTGCACAACTATGCAACACGAAATGCAACACGAAATAGAAAAACACCGCATTTCTGCGGTGTTTTTGAGTAGCGAGAGGGGGACTTGAACCCTCGACACTACGGGTATGAACCGTATGCTCTAGCCAGCTGAGCTATCTCGCCATATTCATTTATTATGAATATCAAGAAGATATTCATGTAAGTGGGGCCTATAGGGCTCGAACCTATGACCCTCTGCTTGTAAGGCAGATGCTCTCCCAGCTGAGCTAAGACCCCGTTTATATGCGGGTCACTCACGCAACCCGCTTTGCTAGTATACAATTACTTATGACTGCTTGTCAAGCATTTTCGGAAAAAACTTACAAAAAATTAGCTTCATTTCATTACGAGATTTGTCTCGCGGAACCGGATAAGCGAATTGCCTGTACTTCATGCAATTTACTCCGCCGAAAGAATCTCCTCCGCCATGTCTAACAGTTCATCCGCGCTCAAGTTAAGATCCGCCCCAGAGAGATTATAAGCTACACCATCCTTCTCCCAGCTTACAATCTGCACCTGCTCAATGCGATACCAATCGTCTGCCGCCGAGAAGAGATCACTCTCGTCTCCTGCAAAGCCCTCGCCGATCACTGCTGTAATGCCATCCTCCGAGATAACATATTCTCCCGCCTTTACCTCACCTGAACCGCTCTGCTCGAACTCTCCTTTGATTGTTACCGCCACTTCCTCCTCCGGCTTTTCCTGCACCGTCACAGACTGATAGACAAAATGATAATCGTCTCTCTGCTCATTGAGCTTATCTTCTTCTGTCATCTCATAAGAAGAAGGCACAATTTTGTTCGTATACTCGTTATATCGCAGTGTAATGTCTCCGCATGTCCGCGTGACATCCGACTGTTTGGTTTTCACGCCCTCCGTGCCGTCACCGACCTTCTCATTGACATTGAGATCGATTAATTTTCCGTCTTTCCGGTATCTGATATCCATCGTCGGAATGCTGTAGAGCTTGCCAGTTTCTTCGGTATAAGCACCTATACTCTCAACGCTCACACCGTCGAATGCATAGCCGTTGGCAAACCGCTCCACGCTGTCCACCGCAAAGCCCAGCTCTTTTTCGGCCTTGCCCATATCCCGGTAGTCTGTATACGCCGGCTCTGTGGCGCTGCTGCTCACAAAATAAGATGCCCCGCCGGCAAACACGGCACCGCCTGACACAAGCAGACATGCTGCCGCCACACCGATACATAATTTCTTAACACTCAGATGCTTCATTGAATTGTCCTCCTGCCCATTGCAGATCGTTTCATCGATTCTGCGTTTTAATTCTTCCGAAGCTGAAATGCCGCCGCATGATTTATGCAAAGCTGCTTTTACAGTACTGTCAAAATCCTGTTCCGTACGCATATAAACCCTCCTCGTTCACCTTTCCGGTTACCATACCATGCTGTCGCTCAATTCTCCGTTGCCGCAGACGCTTCATTGACCCGGTCCTGCAGTGTTACCCTGAGCCGCCGTCTGGCGGTATACAGCCTGGATTTCACCGTTCCCTCCAGCACTCCGAGCGCCGCCGCGATCTCTTTTACGGAAAGAGAATCATAATAGTATAGTACCACCACCGTCCGGAGTTTCACCGGCAGGCTTCTGACTGCAGCCGCGATCATCTCAGCCTCCTGTGTCTGTATGATCTGATCCAGAGAAGAGAGATCCTCCGTCACTTTCATTCTGTCCGCCACGCAGTCATCGGGAATCTCCCGCCTGCTTTTCTTCGCCATGCGGTAGGATGTTCTTACCAGAATCTGCATCATCCACGGCTTAAATCCGCTGTCGCTGTGCAGTTCACGGGCGTGCAGCCAGACTTTCACAAAAGTCTCCTGTACCACGTCCTCACTGTCCATTGGATTGCCTGTGATCAGATATGCCGTGCGAATCGCCATATTCTTATACTTTTCATACAGCTTGTCAAAAGCCTCTCTGCTGCCTTCCCGCAGCTGGGCCGCCAGAATTTCTTCTTCCAAAGTATCTTCTCCCCTGTTCTTTTCGGTGCACCTGCTAATAAGAGTCCGTGTGCGAGAATCTGGTTCATTTTTTCTTTTAAAATTTTTCTTCCAGTCCTGTACCGGCATGTTACATACAATATAACTCGACATGAATGGACTGTGTAAACTGGTCAGAATAAAACTGATTCATGCCGGATACCGGGAAAAATGGGGCAGCTGCTTTTTTATCGTACAAAAGGTTTCTGTGTGTCGGGATGGCGGAGCAGGATTATTTACAATCCAAGGGGCGCATAATTGGGAACATTACTGTATCACGGATATTGTCTGTTCCCATAAGCACCTGCAACACTCTGTCGATCCCCATACCCCAGCCGGAAACAGGGGGCATACCGTACTCCATTGCATTTACATAGTCCTCATCCATCACCATTGCTTCTTCATCACCGTTTGCTTTGCAACGAGCCTGTTCCATAAGACGGTCACGCTGTTCAACGGGATTAACCAATTCAGAGTAAGCATTGATAATTTCCGCACCATTGATAATCAACTGAAAACGGTCAGACAATTCGGGGTTATGATCGTTTGCCCTTGCCAGCGGCGAAAGGTCGGTTGGATGTGCAATCAGGAACGTTGGCGCGATCAGCTTTGGACGGCTGACTTTTTTATAAAGTAAATCAATCAAACTGCCACGCCCCAACTTGTAGGGGTCGGTCGCAGAAGCAAGGTCGATATGTTGTTCTTCAATCTTCTCAAGTAATTCTTCTGCTGTCTTGTAGTCTTCAATATCAATACCGCAGTCCCGAAGAATGAGGTCACGAAAAGTAACTGCTTCCCATTCAGAAGCAAAATTGATAGTGTTTCCGTTAACTACGATTTCAGGAGTTCCCCAAATCTTCGTGACTACAGTTATCAGCATATTCTGTAAAAATTTCATATTATCACTATAATTATAGTAAGCACAGTAACCTTCAAGCATTGTAAAATCTTGTAAGTGTGTTGCATCCATACCTTCGTTCCTAAAACAGCGGGCAAATTCAAAGACTTTTGTAAAACCTCCCACAATCGCTCGCTTTAAATAGGTTTCAGGAGCAATTCGCAAATAAACATCCATATCCAACGCGTTATGATGAGAAATGAACGGTCTTGCTGTTGCACCAGATGGATGGTCAATTAAAACAGGAGTTTCTATTTCAATATAGCCATTCTCCTCAAGATAGCGGCGAATTTCCGTTATAAAGCGATACTTTTTCAAAAAACGCTCTTTGGTTTCATCATTCATACACAAATCAAGATAACGCTGACGATAGCAAATTTCCGTATCTTGAATACCGTGGAACTTTTCAGGAAGAGGGCGCAAAGACTTTCCAAGGAAGAAAATCTGTTTAGCCCGGATTGTCTTTTCTCCCATTTGCGTCGTGAACATTTCACCTTCAACACCAAAGAAGTCACCAAGGTCAAATCCCTTTTTGAAAAATTCATAGGCTTCTTCTCCTACGACATCTTTCTTTACTGCAATTTGCATTTTGCCCTCAATGTCAGCAATTGTTAAAAATGACAGCTTTCCCATTTTACGCATAGACATGATACGGCCTGCAACCCGAATACCGTCTACATCGTCCAGCAAATCTCCGACTTCATACAATTCGTGAGTTCTTTCAAAGCGTTCAGGATAGGGATTGGTAATATCCTTTACATACTCCAGCTTTGTAAGTCTTGCTTCTACTAATACATTTTCGCTCATAATTCACACATCCTTTCGTTTTTTTATCGGGACATGGATATTTTTGAGCGCAAAAAATCCCGTCCCTGTTTCCAAGGACGGGATGATATAACCCGTGGTACCACCTTAGTTCACCTATGCTTCACAACACAAGCCTTTATAAGTACAGATGTTTCCTGTGCCATTCTCATAGCTGAAAAAGTACGGATAAAACATCGATACTCCTGCGCTGTAATGGGCGCTCCCATCATAATCTCAACACACAAATGCGCGTAGTCGGTATGCAGCTCCAAGGCTTTGTTCGCTTCTGTTTCCAGAACTCTGATTACTCAGAATATCCTTCCATGTATCCCTTTGCAGCTAACGGGACTCTCTGTAACATTTTCAGATACCTACTGTCACTCTTCATCGCTTTTAATATTGAATTTGCTATACTGTAACATAGTTTTATAAAAAAAGCAACAGGAAATGATATGATTGTCCATTCCATAAAGTTCTGATCCTATATCAAGATTCCGCTTGTCCAGACGAAAGATGATTTCGGAAACGCTGCCAGATACAGTGTTTCCGTTATTATATGGGATACCGGCTCCGCCCGGACAAAACCGCAGTGTCTATGAACTCTACATCCTCTCCGGCGCCGAAAAACCAAGCAGGTCAATGCATACTTCCAGTACGTCCCTGGTCAGCATCAGCAGTGCGATCCACCCGGACTTCTTCTGCCCGTCCTCTTCTGTGAGGATCTTGGTCTCGTGATAGAAATGGTTAAATGCGTTGGCCAGATCATAAATATACGCGCAGATCCTGTGGGGTGCGATCTCCTCACAGGCTGCTTCCATCATGGCGTTGAACTTTGCCACTTCCAGCATCAGGCTCTTTTCGGATGCATTCACAGCCTCGTTTATGACTGCATCAGTCAATACACCTCCCTGCTCCGTATACTTACCCAGAATTGACTTGATCCGTACAATCGTATAAAGGATATACGGACCGGTGTCTCCCTCGAAAGAAGTAAACCTGTCCATATCAAATATATAATCTTTGGAAGCCTGATTGGACAGATCACCGTACTTGATCGCCGCAAGCCCGACGGTCTTCGCCGTCTCCCGGGCCTCCGCCATGTCCACCTCATAGCCCTTGGTTCCGGCATTTTCCTGAATCTTGCGGATCATTTCCTCATTGATCTCACGGATCAGGTTTTCCAGACGCATAACGCCGCCTTCTCTTGTCTTAAAAGGCTTTCCGTCCTTGCCGTTCATGGTTCCGAAGCCGATATGCACAAGCTCCGTAGCCTCATCGACCAATCCGGTCTTCCGTGCACAGCGGAACACCTGCTCGAAATAAAGTTCCTGCCTTTTATCTGTCAGATAAATCATCTTGTCAGGATGGTAATGCTCCATCCGGTCCATGATGGTAGCCAGATCGGTCGTATTATAGAGGGACGCACCGTCTGATTTCAGGATCATACAGGGCGGCACCTCCCTGGTGTCAGTCTCTTTCTTCACGTCCACCACCAATGCGCCGTCGCTTTCATAGGCATAGCCGCCTTTCTTCATCTCGTCCACCATGCCGGGAATAATATCATGCACATCGGACTCGCCTTTCCAAAGGTCGAAATCCACATTCAGATTCTCATAATTTTTCTTTAAATCGGCCACGGACACATTGATAATATGTTTCCACAACGCACGGTAGCCGCGGACGCCGCTCTGCAATTTGAAAGTGGCATCCATCGCATCCGCTTTGTACGCCTCATCCTCTTTGGACTTAGCGCTGGCCGCCGGATAGATTTCTTCCAGCTCTGAAATGGTAAAAGGCGCCTCCGCCGGATATTCTCCCTCGTAAGTCTCATCAAAATAGACCAGATCAGGCTGTCTCTTCTGCAGTTCCGTAATAATCAGGCCCATCTGCAATCCCCAGTCTCCCAGGTGAATATCACCGATAATATCATGCCCCGCATACCGGCAGATTCTCTTAATGCTCTCACCTATGATCGCGGAACGCAGATGCCCTACATGAAGCGGCTTCGCCACATTGGGACCGCCGTAGTCAATAATGATCTTTTTCACCTGTTCCGGCTTCTGCAGACCGAATTTCTCTGCAGTACGCATTTCCCGCAGATAATCCCGCACAAAGGACTCCTTCACTTTCATATTCAGGAAACCCGGCGCCACTGCAGCCACCTCCGAAAGCACGTCGCTCTCGTTAAGCTTCTCTGCCACTTCCTGGGCAATCATAAGAGGCGCCTTATGGTATTTCTTCGCACCGGCCATGGCGCCGTTACACTGATACTCACAAAGATCCGGCCGGTTGGACAGGGTGACCCTTCCCAGTTCCGCGTCGTAACCTGCCGCCTCGAATGCTTTTTTCATTTCTTCTGAAATCAAATCTAATATTTTCTGCATTGTTTATGTGTCCTTTCCTATAAGTAAATTTGCGAAGCAAATTTACTTTGCGAGATTCGCTCCGCGAACTCGAACTTGCGGGAGTATTTGCTTTGCGAGATTCGCTCCGCGAACTCGAATTTGCGGGAGTGCTTCCTTTGCGAGATTCGCTCCGCGAACTCGAATTTGCGGGAGTATTTGCCTTGCGAGATTCGCTCCGCGAACTCGAATTTAAAGGAGTGTTTCCTTTACGAGATTCGCTCCGTATATTTAGCAATAAGGAACTCATGCGGATACCCTCCCCATAAAATCTGCTGTAATAAGCAATGCATATTTTACCATAATTCATTTCAAATGTCATTAAAAAGAATTTTGCAATGCTTCATCCTTGGGTATCTCATTCCCCATATCCGCTTCTTGTAAGAGTGTATATCCGCTTCTTGTAAAAGTGTTCTTCAAATCATTTTAAATTATTGTTATTTCGTTTATTATTATATTGACAATTCATGCATTCTCTGCTATTCTACATACAGGTGCTGCCCTAAACGGTAAGCGGTTCACCTTTTGCCAAATCTTTGCATTTGTGAACTTCCTGTATTCGGAGGTGATACATAATGGAAAATACGCGAAAGGTACAAGATATGATGTTCGAAACAGTCCTGGGAATTGTTGGTATTATAGTGACAATGATCAGCATTATTGTTACTCTGATCAGCATTCGACAATCCAGCGAGAGACAAAGACATCAAAAAAGCAACCGCACCAGCCAAAAGTGATGGTTGCTTTTCTGATTAGCAACTATTAACCAAGGTGAACCGTTTGCTTTACGGCCAGCACCTTTTATGAAATAATTATAGCAATTATTTTCATAATGTCAACTATTTTTCGCAAAATCGCACAAAAAAAAATATTATAAGGAGCATTCACTATGAAAAATATTCTCATCACAGGCGGAACTATCTTCGTCAGCCGCTATGCCGCGGTATATTATGCACAAAAGAGATACCGCGTGTTTGTCTTAAATCGTAACACAAGACCTCAGCCCGAAGGTGTCACTCTGATCGAAGGAGACAGACACGACCCTGGTGACAAACTGAAGGCTTACCACTTCGATGCAGTTCTTGATATTACGGCCTACAATGCAGTTGACATCAACTGCCTGCTTGACGCTGTCGGGAGTTATGACGATTATATCCTGATCAGTTCCAGCGCCGTCTACTCGGAGCAGAGCCCGCTGCCTTTCTCCGAGCAGACACCCCTGATACAGAATAAATTCTGGGGAACCTACGGCACCGACAAGGCAGCTGCGGAGCAGGCACTGCTAAGGCGGAATCCCGACGCCTATATTTTGCGCCCGCCCTATCTGTACGGCCCTATGAACAATGTCTACCGGGAGAGTTTTGTCTTTGACTGCGCCCTGCAAAACAGGAAATTCTACCTTCCCGGAGACGGAAAGATGGAACTGCAGTTTTTCCATATTCATGACTTGTGCCGGTTTATGGATGTCATTTTAGAAAAAAGACCTGCCCGGCATATCTTTAATGTTGGAAATCCTGATATGATATCCATCCGTGACTGGGTCTCCCTGTGCTACCGGGCAGCCGGAAAAGATGCGGAATTTGTCCATGTAAACGACGGGACCGAGCAGAGAAGCTACTTCTGCTTCTACGATTATGAATATCGCCTGGATGTAACAGAACAGACAAAACTGCTGCCTGAGACGAAGCCCCTTGAAGAAGGTCTGAAAGAGGCTTTTGACTGGTATATCAAACATTCCGATCTCGTAAACCGTAAAAATTATATAGAATATATTGATTCCGTTTTCAAGGATCGCTCATAGCCTGTATCTGAATATTAGGTTTATGTGCCGCCTTTCAGAATCTTTCTCAGGATCTGCGGGAGTACACACACCCGCAATAATCCTGTCTGTACAGATCATATTCCTTCGACAGTTCAATGGACCGCTTATAACCGTCTCTCTTCTTGAAATCCGAGGGCAGCCACGCCACACCGTATTCCCGCGAAAGCCGCTCCCCGATCTCGTTCAGCTTGACGGCATTCTTAAGCGGGCTGATGGACAGTGTGGTAGTAAAATAATCATAATCTCCTGCCCTGGCGCGCTTCGCCGTCTCTCCAAGTCTCAGCGCATAACAGGCAAAACACCGCTCGCCGCCCTCCGGGCACTGCTCTAAGCCTCTTGCCGTGTCAAAGAAGCGTTCCGGCTCATAATTGCCCTCTATGACTTCGATCAGATATCCCCGCCGCTCCGGCACTGAAACCACTGCAGTTGTCTTCTCCTGCTCCCGCAGTTGGGCATTATATGCCTCAATCAGCCGCTTCTGCTCGGCCACCCGCTTACGATACTCTTCGTCCTCAGTGATATTTGGATTATAATAAAATACCGTGATCCGAAAATAGTTCCGCAGATATTCCAGCACATAGCTGCTGCAAGGCGCACAACAACTGTGAAGCAGGAGCCTCGGCGGATAGTCTTCCACGAAATCCTCCCGCCGTCCCGGCTGCTCGTCTGCTATACGATCTATAATTTTATCCAGTTCCTTCTGATAATTTCTGTTGTTCATAAAATTCCTGTTGCAAAACCATTCCTTTGCAATCCCCTAAAGGATGCTTTCTTGAAAGCACCGGCGCTCCCCGCGTCTGGCAATACCCGCAATATCAATCAACGTCAGCTCTGCCTCGGACGCCGCATTTTCCAGGCTGGACACAAGCGCCGCGGCAGTATCCATGGCCGTGATACAGTTGACGCCGGTCTCAATCGCCGTCCTGCGGATCAGGAAACCGTCTCTGCTCTTATCCCGTCCCTGCGTGGGCGTATCGATCACCAGGTCGATTTTATGTCCCAGAATCAGATCCATCACCGTAGGGGATTCCTGCTGAATTTTATTGACTTTTCTCGCCTTGACCCCCGCCTCATTTAACGCAGCCGCCGTACTCCTTGTCGCATAGATAATGTAGCCCAGCTTCCGGAATCGGCGCGCCACTTCGATTGCCTCGCCTTTATCCGCATCCTTGACGGTAATGATCATCTGCTTATGCTTCGGCAGATTGACACCGGCGCCAAGAAATGCTTTATAAAGCGCCTCGTTAAAGGTCTTCGCAATGCCGAGACATTCTCCGGTAGACTTCATCTCCGGCCCCAGGCTGATCTCCGCGCCGCGAATCTTTTCAAAAGAGAATACCGGCATCTTCACAGCATAATAATCCGCCGCCGGCTGTAAGCCCGGCTCATAGCCCAGATCACGAATTTTCTTACCGATTATCACTTCCGTCGCCAGATCGACGATCGGAATACCCGTTACCTTGCTGATATACGGCACGGTGCGGGAAGACCTGGGATTCACCTCAATCACGTACACTTCATCGCCCATGGCTATGAACTGAATATTAATCAGACCAATGACATGCAGCGCTTTCGCCAGCCTTCTGGAATACTCCGCAATAGTCTCTTTTACCTTTTCGCTGACTGTGGGCGCCGGGTAAACGGAGATACTGTCGCCCGAATGCACGCCTGTCCGCTCGATATGCTCCATAATGCCCGGAATCAGGATATCCGTGCCATCGCACACCGCATCCACCTCAAGTTCTTTTCCCTGTAAATATTTATCCACCAGGATCGGGTGATCCTGCTCATAGCGGTTGATCACCGCCATAAATTCCTCGATTTCCTGATCGGACAGCGCGATCTGCATCCCCTGACCGCCCAGCACGTAGGAAGGACGCACAAGTACCGGATAACCCAGCCTGTTTGCCACCGCTTTCGCTTCTTCTGCCGTGTACACCGTACCGCCTGCTGCCCTGGGAATCTGTGTTTCTTCCAGAATCTGATCAAAAAGCTCCCGATCCTCCGCGGCATCCACATCTTCCGCTCTGGTGCCCAGAATGGGAACACCCATCTTCATCAGGCTCTCCGTCAGCTTGATGGCCGTCTGTCCGCCAAACTGCACCACCGCGCCGTCCGGTTTCTCCACGTTGACGATATTCTCCACGTCCTCCGGCGTCAACGGCTCAAAATAGAGTTTGTCCGCAATATCAAAATCGGTGCTGACTGTCTCCGGATTGTTGTTAATGATAATTGTTTCATAGCCCTCTTTTGCAAAAGCCCATGTGGCGTGCACGGAACAATAATCGAACTCGATTCCCTGCCCGATGCGGATCGGTCCGGAACCGAGCACCAGCACCTTTTTCTTCGGATGGGTCTCCACGACTTCCGTCTCGGAACCGAATACGGAATAATAATAAGGCGTACTCGCCGCGAACTCTGCCGCACAGGTATCCACCATCTTAAATGCCGCCACGATGCCGTTATCATAGCGCATTTTTCTAATTTCTTGTTCTGTCCTGCCGGTCAGCCGGGCGATCACCGTATCGGGAAATTCAAGCCTTTTAGCCTCTTTTAACAATTCTACCGTCAACGGTTTCTGTTCCAGCGCCGCCTCCATCTCCGTCAGAATCGCAATCTTATCAATAAACCAGTGGTCCACCATGGTAATCTCATGAATCGTATCGTAAGAAATGCCTTTGCGGATTGCCTCCGCAATGATATAGATTCTCTGGTCATCCACGATTCTCATGCGTTCCTTTAACTCTTCCACACTAAGCGCCGAGAAATCATAGCTGCGCAGACAGTCCACATGCTGTTCCAGCGAGCGGATTGCCTTCATCAGCGCGCCCTCGAAGTTGTTAGCGATGCTCATGACTTCGCCCGTGGCCTTCATCTGTGTCGTAAGAGTACGTTTTGCCGTTATAAACTTATCGAAAGGCAGTCTTGGAATCTTTACCACACAGTAATCCAGCGTCGGCTCAAAGCTGGCGTAAGTCTTACCGGTAATGGCATTCTGAATCTCATCTAACGTGTAGCCGAGCGCAATCTTCGCCGCGACCTTCGCGATCGGATAGCCCGTCGCTTTAGAAGCAAGCGCAGAAGAACGGCTCACACGCGGATTTACCTCAATTACACAGTACTCGAAACTGGTGGGGTGCAGCGCAAACTGCACGTTACAGCCGCCCGTAATCCCCAGTTCGTTGATGATGTTGAGCGCTGAACTCCTGAGCATCTGATATTCTTTATCGCCCAGTGTCTGTGAGGGCGCTACCACGATACTGTCGCCCGTGTGCACGCCTACCGGGTCGATATTTTCCATATTACAAACGGTGATACAGTTGCCTGCACTGTCGCGCATCACCTCGTATTCAATCTCTTTCCATCCGGCGATACAGCGCTCCACCAGAACCTGTCCCACCCGTGAAAGCCGCAGCCCGTTGGCCAGTATCTCCTCCAGTTCCATCTGATTATGGGCGATGCCGCCGCCGGAGCCGCCCAGCGTATAGGCCGGACGAAGCACGACGGGATAGCCGATTTTATTCGCGAACGCAACGCCGTCCTCGATATTTTCCACGACGAGGGAAGGCGCACAAGGTTCCCCGATCTTCTCCATCGTCTCCTTGAACTCCAGCCGGTCTTCCGCCTTCTTAATGGTCTTGGCCGTGGTGCCGAGAAGTGCAACGCCGTGCGCCGCCAGAAAGCCGGACTCATCCAGTTCCATGCCGAGATTTAAGCCCGCCTGTCCGCCCATATTGGGCAAAAGACTGTCGGGTTTCTCTTTCATGATGATTTGTTCTAATACCTTCGTCGTCAACGGTTCAATATATACTTTGTCCGCGATATCACCGTCGGTCATGATCGTCGCCGGATTGGAATTGACCAGAATAACTTCCATGCCCTCTTCTTTTAAAGAGCGGCACGCCTGTGTGCCGGCATAGTCAAACTCCGCCGCCTGCCCGATCACGATCGGACCCGAACCTATTACTAAAACACTTTTTACGTTTGGATTTTTTGGCATTGTATTCTCCATTCCGGAGCGTTTTCGCGACAAGTGGCATGACTTTGCTACCGCAAAGCCGCAAATCTCAACTTTGCAAACTTTGTTTCCAAAGTTTTGCCATACAGACAAATTTATGACGCTCCTGCATAAATCTGCTGTCTGAACTTGTTCAGACGGAGGAAATCAGCACATCAGTGTGATTTCTCACACAGTCCTCCGTTTCGCATCATAGAAATAAACCGGTCGAACAAATCCCCGGAGTCCTGCGGTCCCGGACATGCCTCCGGATGAAACTGCACCGTAAAGATATTTTTGCCCGTATAGGAGAGCCCTTCGTTGGTGCCGTCATTGACATTGACAAATGCCTCAACCGCCACCTGCGGGTCCAGTCTGTCCGTGTCCACGACATACCCGTGATTCTGGGAAGAAATATAGACTCTGCCGGTCTGCAGATCCTTTACCGGATGATTGCCGCCTCTGTGTCCGTATTTCATCTTATACGTGTCCGCCCCCGTGGCAAGCGCCATCAGCTGATGTCCGAGACAGATCGCGAAGATCGTGATATCCGTGTCGTACAATTTCCTGATCTCGTCGATCACTCCTGTACACTCCTTCGGGTCGCCCGGTCCGTTGCTGAGCATGATCCCGTCCGGCTTCGCGTCTATGATCTCCTGCGCCTTAGTGCCCGCCGGATAGACCGTCACCTCACAGCCTCTCGCGGCGAGTGATCTCGCAATATTGTCTTTGGCCCCCAGATCAAGGAGCGCCACTTTTAACCCTTTTCCATTCAGTTCACGCACCATACTCGGCTTCTTCTCGCGAACACCGTTCTCATAAGCCTCTCTCTGAAACTGCGAACTGCCGGAAACCGGACCGTTGTCCGCCAGCGTCTTCGCGGCAGCCAGCGTATATTTCTCTTTACAGGTCACACGCCCTACGACCTTCCCCGTCGTATAAGCCTTTAACCTCGGAAGAATCTCGTCCAGCTGATATCTTTCGTCGGTTGTAATCATGCCGTTCATGGTTCCTTTTTCACGCAGAAGCTTCACAAGTGCCCTCGTATCGATCCCCGCGATGCCCGGCACGCCGTTTTCCTCCAGAAATGCCTGAATCGTCATATCACATCTGAAATTGCTGGGGATACGCGAAAGTTCCCTGACAATATAGCCATCCGGCCATGCCTTGCGGGATTCCATATCCTCTCTGCAGATGCCATAATTGCCGATCAGCGGATAAGTCATGCACACTGCCTGTCCCGCGTAGGACGGATCTGTCAGCACTTCCAGATAACCCGCCATAGAAGTATTAAACACGATTTCGCTGATGACCTCTTTCTGCGCGCCTATATGCGTTCCCTCAAAAACAGTACCATCTTCCAATATTAAGAATGCCTTCATTCTGTCACCTGTTTCCTTCTAAAATGTATGTGAATCTCTTAAAATATGCTATGGCACAACCGACTCATTATAACACAGGCGCTCTGCCCTTTCAATTCCCAAAAAAGCAGACCTTCCTTCCTGCGCTTCCACAATTCCGCCGCAGCCTGCGGTGCCGCTATCGCATTTTCGCTACCGGCAGCGTATGCATTATTCTTCCGCCAGGTCACAGCACAACATGAAGATCGCCGGCACCGTCGGTCTTGTCTCAACCAGACTCGCCGGAAGCTTACAATTCCCGAACAGACGTCCGTATACCGTAAGCATGTCGCCTTCGAGAATCAGTGTCTCGTCCGCTGCCCTGTCGTCTCTGATAATATAATAACGACTGATATCATCATTCTCTTCTTCCACGCACAAATAATAGATATTCTCGTCAAAAAGTCCGCCGTCAACCTGACAGATCACCTCCGCCTCCAGCCAGACCGCCGTGCCCAGATACTCCTCATTCCGTAGGAGTTCCTTGTAGCCTCTACGCACGCAGTCGGCGCGGAAAGCCGCCTCGTTTTCATCCATCTCCTCAGGAAATGTCTCTTCCGGCTCCGCCTCATCGTCCTGTGCTGCTGCGTCGTCCCGTGACGATACGCTCTCTGTTTTCGTTTCGTCGCCCGCATCCTTCTTCGCCGTCCCGGTTTCGTCAGTTTCCTCGTCTCTTGACACGGCGTTTTCGCTATCTTTAACCGTCTGCACAAGTCCCGCAGCGGCATCATCTTTCCCTGCTGTCAGTCCTTTCCCTGTCTCCGGCTGTTCTGCCGCCTCCGGCCTGGCACTCTGATCCGTTATCTCCTGCGGCCCTTCTGTCGTCTCTGACCTGTCGCTCTGATCTGTTGTCCCCTGCGGTGCTTCTGTCGTCTCTGGTCTGACACTTTGATCCGTTGTCCTCTGCGGTGCTTCTGCCGTATCCGGCATGACAGGCTGCTCCGTCGTCTCCTGCGGCCCTCCTGCCGTATCCGGCTGCAGGAGATCCACCGGCTCCACGGTCTTCGCACCTGCTGCAGTCTCCGCTGCCTCCACAGCAGTTGTCGCCTCAACCGCCTCCAGATTTTTTTGCTGCGCCAGCCATACGGGTACAACAGAATCAGGCAGCCATCCCAGATATGCAGACAGCCCGTAACCGCCCGCGCCGATCACCCCGATCACGAAAACTGCCGCAACCGCTTTGCCCAATGTATGTTTCCTGAGCTTTGATTTACAGTTAGGACAGATCCGTGCCTTCTTCGGTATCATGACACAGCAGTACCTGCATTCTTTCAATTTCACATCCGTCGCAAAGGCATACGTCTGCCGCATGAAATCGTTTGCTGCCTCTGCAGCCTGCTCCGCTGCCTTCTGACCTGTTCCAGTGGTATGCTCTTTTGCTGCTTCTTCATTCATCTCATTCTCTGTCTGCTCTGTTATTCCCATATTTTACCTCATTTCTGCGCTGTTTTCTGCACACGACAAGTCTGTGTCAGACAGCGCGCAGATACCAATTTCACGATTGAAAGTTTTCATTTTCCATCTTACTCTTTTTGCACTCGCTGCCCTGTGCATTATACTTTGCTCCGAAAAGACCTCCTGCACGGGCGATTTCCGTACATGAGGCCTTTCTCATCAACATTATTTAAAATATGCTACGCCGGATTCGAATATCTTCATATCCTGTTCTCCGTAAATATTAACAGCAACGCCCTCGCCTCTTCTCTCGGAATGCGCCATCTTACCGAATACACGCCCGTCAGGAGATGTGATACCTTCGATGGAGGCATAGGAACCGTTGATGTTCCACTCTTCATCCATCGACACATTACCGTCTATATCCGCGTACTGCGTAGCCACCTGTCCGTTTGCAAACAGCCTGTCAATCCACTCCTTCGGCGCAACAAAGCGTCCTTCACCATGAGAAGCCGGGTTTACATAAGTATTTCCCAATACCGCTCCCTGTAACCACGGAGACTTATTGGATACTACTTTCAGGTACGCCATCTTGGAAATATGGCGGTTGACCGTGTTAAAGGTCAGCGTAGGGGAATCCTCTTTCTGTCCCACGATCTCGCCGTAAGGCACCAGTCCCAGCTTGATCAGCGCCTGAAAACCGTTGCAGATTCCCAGCGCAAGACCGTCTCTTTCATTTAACAGTTTACTCACCGCTTCTTTGATCTTTGCATTCTGAAAAGCGGTGGCAAAAAACTTCGCTGAACCGTCCGGCTCGTCACCTGCGGAAAATCCGCCGGGGAACATGATGATCTGTGCCTGCCCGATGGCCTGCTCAAATACGTCCACACTCTCCCTGATGTCTTCCGCTGTCAGATTCTTAAATACCTTCGTAATGACCTCTGCGCCTGCCCGCTCAAAAGCCGCGCCGCTGTCATACTCGCAGTTCGTACCCGGAAATACCGGGATAAACACGGTAGGCTTTGCTGCTTTATTTCTGCATACATAGATCTCTTTGGCTTTATACAACTCTGATGGAACCGCGCTCTTATCTTTTCCGGCCGTATACGGAAAGACTTTATCCAGCTTGTCCTTCCATGCGGACAGCGCTTCCTCCATGGTGATCTTCACATCGCCGTAGACAAATGCCGGTTCGTCAGTCACCGTACCGATAACGGTGTAGTTTACGCGGCAAGTCCCGTCATCTGCCGCTCTCTTCTCTGCTCCTGCCGCCAGTTCCGCAACTGCCTCCGCCGGCATTTCAGCCAGAATCTCACCCAATCCGGTGTCAAAAAGCTTCTCTGCAGCCAGACAGCTCTCCACAATCACGCCCAGTTTATTGCCAAACGCCATCTTGCCGATCGCCGCCGCAGCGCCTTTCGCATCAAGCGCATACGCCGAAACAATCTTTTTCTGTGACATAAGTGTCAGAATTGTGTCATATACATGCATAACATTTTCATATAACGGAAGATCATACTCGTTCTTCGCAATATGGAAACGTACCATCTTATTGCCCGCCTTCTTAAGCTCCGGCGTCACGATATTACCCTGTTTACTGATATCCACCGCAAAGGAAACGAGTGTGGGCGGCACGTCAATCTCATTGAATGTGCCGGACATGGAGTCCTTGCCGCCGATGGAAGGCAGTCCGTATCCCATCTGTGCGTCATACGCGCCAAGCAGCGCCGCAAAAGGCTGGCTCCAGCGGCCAGGCTCCTCGCTCATTCTCCTGAAATACTCCTGGAATGTAAAGCGGATCGTCTTATAGTCTCCGCCGTTTGCCACGATTTTCGCCATAGACTCCGTCACGGCATAGATTGCACCGTGATATGGACTCCAACTGGACAGATAAGGATCAAAACCGTAACTCATCATCGTCACGGTATCCGTTTTTCCTTTTAATACAGGCAGTTTAGCAATCATCGCCTGGGTTTCCGTCAACTGGTATTTACCGCCGTAAGGCATGTATACGCTGCCCGCGCCGATGGACGCATCGAACATCTCCACCAGACCTTTTTGCGAGCACACATTCAAATCATGCAGAAGCGTCAGCCACGCCTTCCTGACATCCCCCGCTGCCACCGCATCCGCAACTGCAGGCGTCGCGATCTTCTTCAGATAGTTTTCTTTTTCTTCCGGCATGTCCACCGCAACGGCGGTCTCCTGATGGGCGCCGTTGGTATCCAGGAACGCTCTGGAAATATTGACAATCTCCTTGCCGCACCATCTAAGTACCAGTCTCGGCTCTTTCGTCACGACCGCAACCTCTACCGCTTCCAGATTCTCCTGTGCCGCATAGCCTAAGAATGCCTCCACGTCTTTCGGCGCTACCACAACCGCCATTCTCTCCTGTGATTCCGAGATTGCCAGTTCTGTACCGTCCAGACCCGCATACTTCTTCGGTACTTTATCGAGGTCCACCACAAGACCGTCCGCCAGTTCGCCGATCGCCACGGACACACCGCCCGCGCCGAAATCGTTACATTTCTTGATCAGCCTGCTGACCTCTTCGCGCCTGAACAGTCTCTGAATCTTACGCTCCGTGGGTGCATTACCCTTCTGCACCTCCGCGCCGCAAGTCTCGATGGAACTCTCCGTGTGTACTTTGGAGGAGCCCGTCGCGCCGCCGCAGCCGTCACGTCCGGTTCTGCCGCCCAGAAGAATTATGATATCGTCAGGATCAGATGTCTCACGGATGACATTCTTTCTCGGCGCCGCACCCATCACCGCACCGATCTCCATTCTCTTTGCCACATAATCAGGATGATAAATCTCCTTGACCAGTCCGGTCGCAAGTCCGATCTGATTGCCGTAGGACGAATAACCGCTCGCCGCCCCGCGCACCAGCTTCTTCTGGGACAGCTTGCCCTTAAGCGTCTCCGACACCGGCACCGTAGGATCAGCCGCACCCGTCACGCGCATCGCCTGATACACATAACCGCGTCCCGACAGGGGATCACGGATCGCGCCGCCAAGACACGTCGCCGCTCCGCCGAAAGGCTCGATCTCCGTAGGATGGTTATGGGTTTCATTCTTGAAAAAGACAAGCCACTCCTCCGTCACCTTCCGGTCGCCGTAATCCATCTCCACGGGAACCACCACCGAGCAGGCATTGATCTCGTCAGACTCTTCCATATCCTCCAGTTTCCCGTCCTTCTTTAGCTTGCGCATAGCCATCAGCGCCAGATCCATCAGACAGACGAACTTGTCCTGTCTACCCGCAAAAATCTCATCCCTGACGGCAAGATAATTCTCATAAGTATCTTTAATCGGCTTCTGATAAAATCCTTCCGCAAAATCTACTTTCTTCAATTCCGTGGAAAAAGTGGTATGGCGGCAGTGATCCGACCAGTATGTATCCAGCACGCGGATCTCCGTCATGGTAGGATTACGCTTCTCTTCCCCTGCGAAATAATTCTGTATATGTAAGAAATCCTTAAAAGTCATGGCCAGACCTAAGGAATCATAAAGTTCTTTCAACTCCGCCTGCGGCATATCAATAAAATCTTCCCGCTCCGGCATATTCTCAAACACCGCCACGTCAGCAGGCTCATCATAAACAGTGACAAGAGTGTCCGGTTTCACCATATCCGTTTCTCTGGAATCCACCGGATTAATACAGTATGCCTTGATTCTTCCGAACTCCTCATCAGATATATCGCCCGTTATTAAATATGTGACTGCCGTTTTGATAATCGGCTCTTCGTCTTCTTTCAGAAATTTTACGCACTGAACCGCAGAATCTGCTCTCTGATCAAACTGGCCCGGCAGGTATTCCACGCTGAAAACCTTTCCGTCTGCCGGAATCTGAATCGTCTCTTCATATAAGATATCCACCGGCGGCTCCGAAAAAACCGTCTTACATGCTTTCAGAAAAACCTCTTCCGACAGATTCTCCACATCATAGCGGATCAGTACCCGGACCTCTTTCACACCGTCAATTCCGAGATAACTCCCGATCTCTTCCTGCAGTTCCTTCGCCTTGACCGCGAAAGGCTCCTTCTTCTCCACATAAATGCGCTTTACGTTTCCCATTCTGCTCTTCTCCTTAATTTACTGCCTGCCGTTACGTTTCGTTATGCCGGAACATGACGCAGCAGCTCTTAGACTATGCATTTTGCAATTTCACGGGAAGAATGCATGCTCTTTGCATTCTTCCAGAGATGGCTATAGTTACACTTAGGCAGCGTCTTTTGCTGTCTTAGTGTAACTCCATCTCTTATTATGCCAAACAATCTCTCACATTTCAATCAGAGTTTTTGATTAATTTCCCGTAAAAAACCCGCATAGTCTGTTTTATCAGACTATGCGGGATTCTCTGTCACTCAAACTCCACAAACAGCCCCTGCATGATATACAACAGCTGTTCATCCACCATCTTCTCCGTGATGCCGAAGGTCTGCGCATTGATCTTCATGCCCTCCAGCACATACATAATGTTGGTCGCCGCCCCTCTCGGATCCTCACAGTAGAACTCTCCGCTGGCGATTCCGGCCTGTATGAGCTTTTCCAGCACCCTGACACCTGCGTCAAACTGCTTGTGCAGCATGTTGTTCTTATCAGTCGATTTATGTGCGAAGAAATATTCGTAGACCGCAACGGTCAAATTATTTTTTTTCTGCAGCAGTTCTTTCTTCTGTTCCTTGAGAAACAGGGTCAGGATATCCGCCGCCGTATCCTCTTCCGATATATGATCCGTAAAGACATCGTCCGTCTCCTGCGCCTCCATCTGCAGGATCTCCATGAGAATCTGCTCCGTGCTGTCGAAATACAAGTACAGTCCGCCGCGGCTGATCTCACACGCCTCCACGATGTCCTTCATCGTCACATTCTTAAACCCTTTCTCCACAAATACCGATCTTGCGGTATTCAGAATATATTGTTTCTTCTGCGCTGATTTTTCTCCCATGTTTCTCCTGTTTCCTTCTCCTTCTTCATTCTTGCTTAACGCGGCCGGCTGCCGACCTGCTGTTCACAGCAGTCTGCCCGCTTTCTATATATAATACTGCTGATGTCTCTGTCGTCTTATGCCGCTTCTAATTGACCACATTAGTCATACCATCGGTTTATCCCAGAATTCCAGATTTTCTTTCATCTTGCGTATCACCTTCAGAAAGATACTGTTGTATACTGCCTCCGACCACAATCTGGCTTTCGTCATCCCTCCCAGCGCATATTTGGACAGAATACCTTTCAGAATATCCATATCCTTAATACCCGCCCGGTCAATCATCTTAACTTCGTCCTGCAGCGTCCGTATTCTGTGTCTTGAATAGATATACGGGTAATTGCGGTCCAAAAGCGTTGTCCGCTGCAGTTCTTTGATAAAACTCATCAGCGTGCTGTCATATACCGGAAAAGTAATCGAGCTGCCTTTGATCCCGGAGCCCTCGAACGTCTCCGCCACATTGTGCCCCGCCTTTTCCTCCAGCCACGGAAGATAGCGGATCAGTCTCTCCACATCCGGCTTATAGGTATTGACCACCTGCCGTCTGTATTCAATATCGTCCTGATGCTGTCTGTATGCAATCTCATCCCGCTGTTGTCCGTATCCGACTTCTCCCTTTTCCATCGACATTACCTTTCCTGACATGTAAATCTTAACATGACATCCCTGTCAAATCTTTAGTCAACCATCTTTTCGACATATCCGTCATATTATTCTAGCATACTTTCCTTAAAAGTACAGCACAAAATACCTGCAATATTCTTGTGCAAATTGCTTATTTGTTTCAATTCACACCAATCATATAAGAATAGTGCCGCATTTCCCATTCTTTCTTGTAATTATCGCGCAATCGTAGTAAACTAAAAAATAGTAGCAATCAGCAGATCAAGGGGGTATATTATGGCTGTAAAAGAATATTCTGCGGGAACCATCCTGGTACAAAGCGAACAGGCGATCAATGCACTGCACGTGATCGCGAAGGGGACTGTCCGCGCCACCTATCCCGGCGGTGAGTTTTACTTATATAAGGGAGATGTGATCGGAGCCTGTGAGCTCTTCTTTGATTCCCATTTCATCACTTATCAGACGGAAGAGGCTTCCTCCGTTGCTTCCTATCCTTTCAGCACGGCGCAGCTTTCCGGCATCCTGCATGCCAATCCCGATATGGCACAGCGGATCGTCACGTCCATGTTTAAGCAGCTTCAGGAAATTCTTGACCAGTATGAGCTGGCACGTTTTGACTGCGATAATTTCTATCACTATCTGACGGACAGTTATTCCGAATACCTGACTTTCTGTACCAAACACAATATTTCAGCCAGAGCGCTGCCCGGCTTAGAGACCCTGTCGGAACTCGTTCTGGAAGAGGATATCGCTGTCTGGCTCGGCGGCTACTACACCCAGCTCCGCACACTGGTCATTGGAACGCCCATCAAATCACAGGACCCTGATTTCCTGCAGGGGCTCCTGCGCAAGGCGAGTCAGGACGTGTACGAGGTAATATCCGTATGCCGTGTTATGTATGATTATAAATCTGAAATCATTAACCTGCTAATGAGCGAAAACCGGCTGGATTTCTTCGACCTGTATGCATCACTGCTCTATAAGATCGGCGCGCACGCGGATGATTCCACCACACTGATCGCAGCGATCTCCACCATGATGATTCAGCTGGAAAGTCAGGCTTCCATCGACAAGGATATGTATCATAGTCGTGTCGCCGAATACCGCGAACGTCTTAATTCCCTGGATCAGTATACGGAAAGCTCTTCCGATGAGGATAAGAAACCGGATGATGTACCGGATGTCATAGACTCTATGAATACCATTCTGGCCTATGCCAAAGTCAGTGAAGAGGACGCGAACGACTTCCGCAATGCCGTAGCACAGTACAGTAAGCTGACCGACAAGAACAATTCCGACGATTCTTCCAGAAGACTGCGCCTGACCATCACCAAGCTGTTCTATGTGATCTATGAAAAGGCATTCCTGCGCAGTCTGCAGGATTTTGATGTGCCCAAAGTGCTGAAAATGTTCTTTAACTTCGGTTATGTGGATGAGAATCTTGCCGGCATGGAAAATGCTGCTTATCTCTACTCTATTGTTGATAAACTGCCTTCAGATCCTTCCAGAAAGGTGTACACGGTCTATGAATGGCTGCATGCCATCTACGACGGTAAGAAGACGCCCAGCCGTAATGAGTTCGATAACGACTATCAGGCTTATGTGCATGAGCTTAAGATCACCGGTAAGATCAGCGCGGCAGAAGAAACCACCATGCTCAAGGACAAAGAAAAGCAGGTTATGTTCGAGCTCAACAATATGTTCCAGTCAGTCAACAAAATCACCTTCGGACGAATCAGCAGCTTCTGCCCGATCTTTTCAGAGCATAATATTCTGAAAGATCTGAATACTTCACTCGTGTCCGCTGACCGGGTAGTGCAGACTTTTGATCAGGTTCGCTCCATTGACTTCAGCGCATATTACCGTGAGATGATCTACACCAACCCGAAGCTGGGCATCGGTAAGGAATACATCAGCGTAGAGATACTTCCCGACGTGATTCTTATGCCGAATGTCGGTGTCAGAGGCGTTATGTGGCAGGAGATCGAGGGGCGTAAGCGTACGACGCCTTCCCGTATGATGGTGTCTATTTTCCAGATGGAAGATCTGACCAACATTCTGGTCAGACTGACCGGCGACTTCCGCTGGGAGATGTGCAAACGTGTACAGGGTGCAAGATGGAACGATATTTCCGAAGCATCTCTTACAAGCGAATATTTCGATTATATTCAGTTCTATAAGAAAAACCATGACCTGTCGCCGGATGCCAAGGATAAAATCAAGCTCAACATGCAGAAAGCGAAGAACAGCTTTAAAGAAATGTTTATCCGGGATTATGTATCATGGGTTCTGTTTGAGGGCTCCGGTTCCCCTCGGTTGAATAAGATTGCGCGTGCCATCCTGTTCACCTACTGTCCGTTCTCCAGGGAGATCCGCGACAAGTTGAAGATGAATCCGCTCTATAAGGAAACCATGGACCGCTACGACATTAAGAACGCACAGAAGATCCATCATTACGACAATCTGTTCCAGAAGCTTAAGAATATCGGTGCCGAGATTCCGCCGGAGATCCAGAGTCAGCGTGATTATCTAGGTTATTAATAAAAATGCCCGTATTTCGGGCATTTTTTGTTTTCTGGCGGTAAGACAAAGCGTATCGTTCATATTTTAGTCAAAATAATTTTATTTTTTAGTCATATAGCAGTCAGATTTGCCTTTTTTTGATTTATTTCGCTAATATAATGTTATTCTTTTGCAATATAATTATAGACTCTGTCAAAAAAAGGTATTATATTATTTATAGACTTGATCACGGAAGTCAAGTCGGTTATAGCAATTCCGGAAGAATTCCCCTTTTACACAAGCGAAAACCTCGAAGGCACGGAACCTTCGAGGTTTTTGTTTCTGCATTCTATTTCATAACCAGCACCGAATATCCCGGCAGCGTCGCCACACCGCCCTCCATCGTAACAGGCTCCTCTCCCGTCGTGAGCATCGCCCTTACTTCGGTATCATCACCCACGGCACTGCCGTTTAATGTAACACCGCTCAAATCCACCGTCTCGCTGTCCGCACCGGTCACGAACACAAGCAGCACCTCCGAGCCGTTATAGGTCTTGCGCAGCACGCACACCTTGTCGGCAGACACTTCCTCCAGATACTCCGCCGTTCCTCTTGCAATCTCAGGATTCTGATTCCTGATTTTAATTGCCTTCTTGTAGAACCGGTAGATAGAGGCCGCATCCGCCTGCTGCTCTTCTAAGCTGTCATACTTCATCTCGAAGTCTTCCATATCCGCCGGACCGTCACACATGCCCTCCGTCGCCGGATCTTTGCTCCAATACATGGGCGCACGCTTATTCTCGTCTTTGCCGGAACCTTTCATCCCCAATTCTTCCCCGTAGTAGACAAATGCCGAACCGCTCATGAACAGATTCATGGCGCCCGCCATCTTCACGCGGTTTAACGCGTTCTCTCCCACATAGTAACCGACGCTTCTGGCCATGTCATGGTTGGTGTAGAAAGGCGCATCAATATAATTCTCATTATACTGCCCGAAGGTATCGTGCAGCGAAGCACAGGTGACGCCGTATTTCTCAGCCGGCGTGCCGTTCATGACCTTTGCAATGACCCCTTCCGCGCCCGAAAAAGCGAAGTTAAACAGGCTGTCCATACCGCTGGCATAATATTTGGAATAGTCATTGATATTGACCCATGCCTCTCCTACCAGATACGCATCCTCTTTCTGACCTTTAACCACATCAGTCAGCCATGTCAAAAAGTCAATATTTTCCTGTTGACCGTCGGTGTAATACTCTTTCACCGCATCCAGACGAAAACCGCCCACGCCCATATCCAGCCAGTACCCGGTGATCTTCTCGATCTCCGCCCGAAGCGCCTCACAGTCCAGATTCAGATCCGGCATCTCGCTCCAGAACTGTCCCTCATAATACCAGTCTGTTCCGGACACCTTGTAGTAACCGTCTTTCTCTTCTTTTGCAAAATGATAGTAATCAAAGTAAGGGCAGTCCGCCGCATTCGGCTCCGCCTCTCCCAGTTCCTGCAAATAAGCGCATGCCTCCTGAAACCATGGGTGTTTGGAAGAAGAATGGTTCAGCACCAGATCCATGATTACCTTGATCCCTCTCTCGTCACACGCTGCAAGTAACTCCTGAAAATCTTCCAGTGTACCATATACCGGATCGATGTCATAATAATCTATTACATCATATTTATGATAAGTCGGCGACGGATGTACCGGCATAAGCCAGAGCCCGTTGCACCCTAAATCCGTATCCGTTGTGTCATCCCCGTCATTGATATAGTCCAGTTTAGAAATCAGCCCCTGCAGATCACCGATTCCGTCCCCGTCACTGTCATAGAAGGAATAGACAAACACTTCGTAATAAGTGCGGTAATTATCGTCAATCACATTTAGCGGAATGGCATCCGTAATATCCCCCTCAGACCCTGTCTCGCCGTCCTGCTGTGTGCCGGGCTCTCCGGCACCGTCAGCCGGCGCTGCGCCGCTGTCTTCCTCTGCCGCGCTGTCCGCCTGTGCATCCGTGCCCGGCGTCTCCGTCTTCCCGCAGGAAGTAACAAACATCAGGCACAATGCCATCCACAGCGCAGTATGCCGTACGGTTTTCTTCTTTGTTTTTTTCTTCATTGCCTGGTTGCACTCCTTTCTGCTGTTCCACGTTTTACAATTCCGCGCAGGTAAATAATGCAAATTGCTCTCCCGGTTTTATTGTAATACGCAGACTATAATCCGGAAAATGCAGACCGCCCTCAGACAGTCTGCATTCTCTATTCATTTGCTCATATCATGAATTTCAATTTAACCGGAAAGAATGTCTGCCGTCCTGACGGCATTCCTCCAACTATAACTTAGATATACCCCACTGCATATTCTGCAGTTCTCGCATATATCCATGTTTTAACCTTTGACAGCACCGCCCGTAACACCTTCTACATAGTACTTCTGCAAGCACATGAAGAGGATCGTAATCGGCACGGCAATCAGCATACCGCCCGCACAGAATCTGGTGAAGTAACCCTGATAGTCGTTGGTCCATACCCATCTCTGCATAGCAACCGCTACGTTGTAGCTGTCGGAATAACCGAATGCCACGTAGGAAGCGAACACATAGTCACACCAGGGATTCATGAACGCTGTCAACAGCGCATAAATGATGATCGGCTTCGACATCGGCAGGATCATCGTGAAGAATACCCTCGCTCTGGACGCACCGTCGATTCGCGCAGCCTCATCAAGCGCCTTCGGGATCGTATCAAAATATCCCTTCGTCACATAATATTGCATACCAGAACTTGCCACACCGATTAGGATCAATCCGGGGATCGCACCCTCCTGTGTCAGTCCAAACTGCTTAAGCAGGAAGTACAGGCAGATCATCGTAAGGAATCCGGGGAACATACCCAGAATCAGCCAAAATCTCATCAATACGGTACGACCTTTGAACCGCATACGTGATAATGCATAGCTGACACATAATACCATCATCGTCGATAATACCGCTACGAAGAATGCAATGATCAGCGTGTTGCCGTACCAGCGTACAAACTTGCTCTCCTCACTGAAGAGAAATGCGTAGGAATCCAGTGAGAACTGTTTCGGCAGCAAATAATCCACCATACCGCCGCCGCCTTCGTTCATAGAACGAAAACTCTGTAAGAACATACATACAAACGGGAATAACCATATAATACTGATTATAACTAATGCAATATAGGTAATCGTATTGCTTATCGCTCTTTTTGTCTTCATTGAACCTTTCATTATTGGAATCCCTCCTCATCTCTTACGGACGGTAACATACCGTATACCACCAGGGAAATAACTGCGGTTACCAAGAATACCATAATACCGAGGACTGCCGCCATTCGGTAGTTCGTATCGTTTACTGTCATCTTATACAGCCATGTGACAAGCAGATCCGTGTAGCCGGCCTTGTTGGACAGTGCCATGGACTGTGGTCCGCCCTGCGTCAGCAGATAGATGACATTAAAGTTATTCAGGTTACCCGTAAACTGTGTAAGCAGGAAAGGACCTGTTACGAACAGCATATACGGAAGCGTAATACTGCGGAACATCTGGAATCCTGTCGCACCATCGATTCTGGCACTCTCATACAGGTCTTCCGGAATATTCATCAAAAGTCCGGTGGTGATCAGCATCGTATACGGAATACCGATCCACAGGTTGATGATAATGATAAGAACCTTCGCCAACGTCGGATTAGACCAGAACGGAATATAGGAACTGATCCATCCCCACTTCATCAGATAAGAGTTGATCAGACCGTCGTTTGCGAACATCTTATATACATACAACAAGGATACGAACTGGGGAACCGCGATGGTAACGACCAGAATCGTTCTCCAGAGTTTCTTGAATTTGATTCCTTTTTTATTTATCATGATCGCAACGCCCATACCACAGAAATAGGTAAGAAAGGTTGCAAAAAATGCCCATATCAATGTCCATCCGAGCACGGTAAGGAAAGTTGAACCGATTCCCGATGTGCCGAAGGAGAACATATTCTTAAAGTTCTCCAGCCCTACCCATGAAAAAAGATTTGTGGGCGGCTGATGTGTCGAATCATAATTGGTAAACGCGATACAGATCATGAATATGATCGGCAGCGCCGTGAATACAGCAACTCCCGTAAACGGCAGTGCCATTAATGTCTTGTCAAAATTGGAATCCAGCAGAGAATGCAGATCCTGCTTGTTTGTCGCAAGTTTTTTCCCTGCTGCAAGCTGCTTCTCTTCATTCCGGTTTACTCTGACATTCACACGCCATATTAACAGGAATACAAAAACCAGAACAATTGACAAGATGCCATATAGTAAAATAAGAAAACTGTTATCATTGTAGTTGTAGGTTCCGTCATCATTCATGACTCTCGCAACCGTACCAAGCGTACCCATGTCTTTCAGATAATTCCATCCGAAACCGACCAGATAGAGAATGAACAACACTTCTGTCGCAAGAAGCGCGAAGCCGCGCACGAACTGCTTACGCATAATGGGTCCGAATCCCATAATCAGATAGGAGACTTTCGTTTTCCAATCTCCCTCCACAAATGTCAGGCCAATTTCCTTCAGATCATTGCCAACCCCGCTAAAGAATTTCCCGACCGGATTTTGTTTCTTTGCCATACTGCCGGCGTTTGCTTCTTTTCCCATACCAAAAATCCCTCCCGACTCTGTATTTCTTTTACGTCTGATATGATTACAATACGGAGAATGCCCGAAAACGGGCATTCTCTCCAATTATTGTACTGATCTTACATATTACTGTGCATAAGAAATGCAAGTATCCTGGAAGTTCTGAAGTGCTGTCATCAGTTCTTCATCTGTGGAAGATGTGCTCAGAGTACCTGTGATTACATCATCACCGAGAGATGTTGCCAATGTCCAGTAATCGCCAGGATAGTTACCCTGAGGGATTGTGTTAGCAAGCTGCTCTGCCAGTGCGGACAGCGCTACGTCTGCCTGAACTGCTGCATCCTGCTGTGCTGTTACGTTGGAAGGACCCCAACCTGCTTCCGTATAACGGGAGAGCTGTACGTCTGCGCTTGTCAGATACTGAGCAAGTGCGTGACAAACTGCAAGCTTACCAGGATCTTCCTGCGGCTTGATACCTAATAATTTGAATCCACCGAAGCCGCTCAGCTGATATGTCTGACCATCGGAACCTTCGAAGGAAGGAAGCTTAGCACATGCATAACCATCGCCGAATGCTGCCTGAGCAGAACTGGAATCCCATGTACCGTCAACGATCGCACCGATGTTGGTTCCGTTATCTACGGAAGAACCGTTCTGGAAGGAAGGAGAAGACTTCAGTTCAACGATCTCCTTCAGCGCTACCAGACCCTTATCGGAAGCGTAGTCGATATTACATTTTGTGAAGTTACCTGCATCGTCTGTATCATAAGTTAAAGTACATCCTGTTGCAAAGAAGAATGCCGGCTGATACCATCCGGAATTGATCTCCATATAGAAGTTCTTGCCTGCTGCTTCACAGTCCTCTACGATCTTCTCTAAGGAAGTAGGATCTGTTACAACATTGCTGTCATAGTATAAGAAATAACCGTTATCAGATGTCATAGGATATGCATAGATCGTATCACCTACTGTAGCTGCTAAAGCTGCACCTGCATCGTTCTCAGATGTAACGAATGCTGCGTTATCGCCAACGACCGGGGAAACCGCACCTGCGGATACCAGACGTGTGATCTGATCCTGTGCGAAACCGAACATATCTGCGCCGCCCTCTACGTCTGTGATCATGTTACCTGCTGCATCGCCTTCGCCTACAGGCTCAACGCTGACTTCGTAACCAGCCATATCCGGATTTGCTTCCATAAATGCTGCTACCTGTTTCTGTGTGAACTCAACTACGTTCTCGGCTACCCAGATCTTGATTGTGCCGGAGCCGTACTCTACAGCTTCCTCTGCCGGTGCTGCATCTTCAGCCGGTGCCTCAGCATCCTCAGCGGGAGCCGCATCCTCAGCCGGTGCTGCGTCTTCAGCCGGTGCCGCATCATCTGCTGCCGGTGTGCTTGCTGCGTCATTGCCGCCACATCCTGCAAGACAGCCGGCTACCATTGCTGTTGCCAGTAATGTTGCCAATACTTTCTTCTTCATAATTTTTTCCTCTCTCTTTCCGATTTAGTAGAGTTTATCTCCCTAAATCATAGTTTCACCATTTTTCTGGTTTCTATATAAAACGCATTGCTGCGTCTTATACCATAGTTCGTTCCCCGCCATCGCGTAAACCGGTCAGCGCCTGTACAGCGCCGTCTGTGTGCGTATCCAGCTTCTGCGCTCTTCCGAAAGAAGTTCATCCGTAAAGCGCCATTTCCAGTTGATTCCGACCGTGGACGGCCGGTTCATGCGAGCCTCATTGCCGAGCTGGAGAATATCCTGCATCTGCAGAATCACCACGTCCGCCACACTGGCATATGCCGTTCTGATCATGGCATTGGAAATCTGTTCTTTATTCTCTATGTTCAAGTAAGAGTACATATATGCAAGTTCATAATCCGTATGATTCCGGTAATAACCTACAAGCGTGTCATTATCGTGGGTTCCCACGTACAGTACCGTGTTGCTGTCCGTATAATTATGGGGAAGATATTCATTGTCCGCCTTGCCGTCAAATGCAAAGAGCAGTATCTTGATATCCGGCCATCCCATCTTACGGATCAGTTTATTGACCCCGGGGAGAACCGTCCCCATATTCTCTGCGATAATTTTCTTGTCCCCGACGGCTTCTTCGATCACGTCCGTCAGTTTCTTACCGGGTCCCTTCGCCCATTTTCCTTCACGGATATCCTCCGTGCCGGCTGCAACGCTGAAGTACTTTACAATTCCGATAAAATGGTCGATCTTCAAAACATCAAATAATGCCGCCTGCTGCTTAATCCGATCCCGCCACCAGCGAAATCCGTCAACCTCCATGACACTCCATTCGTATACCGGATTGCCCCAGATCTGCCCTTCCTCAGAAAATTCATCCGGCGGGCATGCCGCCACCCGGACTAAACCGCCCTGTGAATCCAGCGAAAACAGTTCTCTGTGCGTCCACACATCCACGCTGTCATAGGCAACATAGAACGGTACATCACCGATGATCTGTATCCCTTTCCGGTTCGCATATCGCTTCAAGGCATCCCACTGACTGTAAAACGCATATTGACAGAAATTCCAGAAAGCAATCGAATCCGCAAGCTCTTCCCTGTATTTTGCCAGCGTCTCTTCCTGTCTGTCCCGCAGCGCCTCTTCCCACTCATACCACGGTTTATCATCCAGATGATACTTGAGCGCCATATAGAGGCTGTAATCTGCAAGCCATGCCTTATTTCTGTCACAAAATGTTATGTAATGTGCATGCCGGCAGTCAAACCGCTCAAATGCCGACCGCAGAACCGTATAGCGGTTCTGATATAACACGGAATAATCTATATTATCGTTGCTGTCTCCCCAACGGTACGCATTGATTTCCTCTTTGCGTAACAACCCCTTCTCAACCAGATCATCCAGATCAATATAATACGGATTACCCGCAAAAAGCGACATCGATTGAAAAGGGCAGTCACTCACATTGAGCGGCCCCATCGGCAGTATCTGCCAGTACTTCTGTTTCAGATCTGCAAGCAGATCCACAAATCTGAAAGCTGCATTACCAAAAGTTCCTATCCCATATGAGGACGGAAGACTGGATATCGCTAACAATATTCCTGCACCTCTTGTTAATGATTTCGCCTTCACCTCATAATCCCCCAACTACGAAAACCAATACGACTTTATTTCGTAAACTTTCGTATCTGAGTTCAATTTATCACCAAACTATGCAATTTGTCAATATGAAATTGTTTTCCGCGATGATTTTCTTCCATTCTGCATGGAATAGACTCATTCTATTTGTAAGGTTTACACAAAATTGCGCAACATTTCGCAAATCAAGAAATACGCTCTTGCATTATCTTCCCTTTTCTTCTATTCTTAATGTTAAGAATTGGTTTTATTATTTTATTGTTCTTTCAAGCATTTATATACTATATACATGAAAGGTAACAGCATGGCAACAATCAAAGACATCGCCAATAAACTTGGCATCTCCGTAAGCACTGTATCCAAAGGTTTAAACGGTGCAAGCGACATCAGTGAATCTCTGCGCCAGACCGTACTGGATACTGCGGTAGAACTGGGTTATACTACGAAACAAATGCGCGGCAAAACGCAGCGCAAGCTCTGCCTGTTCGTGGAAAATATGGAATATCAGAATCCGGATCAATTCGGTTATGACATTATCTTAGGCTTCCGCCAGACTGCCTCCCGCGAAAACTATGACGTCACAATAACACCCGTTACTCCTCTTTTCCAGTCTACGGAAAAATATGACACGTACATGCTCAAGCATGGATACGTCGGTGCGTTTCTGATCGGTTTTGCACTGCAGGACGATTGGATGTCACAATTTAATGCAACAAACATTCCCACCGTTCTTCTGGATAATTATATTAAGAAGAATCCTGCCGTCAGTTCCATCGGCACTGACAGTTTCGAGGGAATCGATGACGCGGTTGTGCATTTAATGGAACTCGGACATACACGGATCGCTCTGATCAACGGCTCCCGTAATTCCATGATTTCCGAACAGCGCCGTCAGGCTTATATCGACAGCATGACGGCACATAACCTTCCATTTGACGAAACAACCATGCCATACGGTTACTATGTTGCCGAAGCTGCCAAATACCATGTGGGCAATCTGCTCTCCATGGGTATCACCGCCATTCTGTGCGGCAATGATCTGATTGCCTCCGGTGTGATTGCAGAATGTAACTTACGCGGTTTTCGCGTGCCCGAGGATGTCAGTGTCATCGGATTCGACGATCTGCCGATTGCCGGACAGCTTACGCCGCCTCTCACCACCATCCGTCAGGACTGTTCCACTTTAGGCAAATGCGGCTTCTATTCTCTGCATTCTCTGATCAATCACGTTCCGATCAGCCGGACACTGCTGCGCCCTCAACTGATTGTGCGCAAATCTACCGCCACGGCTGCTACAGCCGGATAATGCCGCCCGACGGTGTCAGTCAACCGACAGCGCCGCCATCTTGCGGTTATTTCTTTCACGGTCTGTAATCCCGTATTACTTCTAACGCCGGCAGTGCTTGACCATCATAGTCAAAGAGTGCCTGATTGGCCCACTCGTTGCCACAGGGTCCTTTTTCTTCTATATATGTGAGCGCGCCCTCTGTTGCCCAGCCGGAACCGGCTACCGGAATCCAGGCCGCCTCCCAATAGAAGAATCCCTTGCACTTCTTGTCCGGAACCTGATCGATCACGTCGAATAATGCCTCCATAAAATCCCGCTGTCCTTCTTTACTCATAGGGAAAGGCAATTTCTCCACAAGTTCGGGTTTCGTCGCATATCCCTTGCGCTCTTCAGGCGCAAGCTTCTCATACGCCGCATAGTCTTCCATAGTAAATCCCATGGACACTTCTGCAATCACCAGTTCCTTGCCGTAGCGCTCCACCAGATCATTCATATTGTTCTGCAGATCTTCGAGCGTACCATGCCAGAACGGATAATAGGACAGTCCGATCATCTGAAAGTCCTCTCCCCGCTCCATATAGTGATCAAACCAGTCTCTGTACATCGGTCCGTTGCCGCCGTTATCCAGATGGATCATAACCGGCATATCTGCATCCACCGCACGTACACCGCGGATGCCTGCACTGATAAACCGCGCCAGGTTATCGTAGTTCGGCAGCTGACCGAGAGGCCACAACATACCGTTGGTCAGTTCATTGCCCACCTGGATCAGATCCGGATAGGCGTCCGCCTCCTTTAATGCAAGCAATGTATCCTTCGTATAATTGTAGACTGCATCAGTCAACTGATCCGCATCCATCCCGCGCCATGCTTTAGGCACCCGCTGTTTCCCCGGATCTGCCCAGAAATCACTGTAATGCAGATTCAAGAGTACCTCCATGCCATGCGCCTTCGCCCGCTTCGTCAGTTCGATCGTGACCGGCAGGTCATTGGTGCCTGCCCCGTAGGGTATGCCGTCCTCCGTATAAGGGTCGTTCCACAGCCTTAAACGGACAGCGTTGACACCATAGCCCTGCAATATATCAAATACATCTTTTTCCTCGCCGTGATCGTAAAACCTCCCGCCGAGACGCTCCACCTCTAAAACCGTGGATAAGTCCATACCCTTATAAAATTTCATATGTTATCTCCATTCACAGTTGAAGAATCTGATTATAAATTCATTACCATTCAAATTTTATCCATATAATACCTGAACTGAGCAAGTGCACAATATGCCCGTTTGCGGCCTGCACAGGAATCTGAGATTTTCTTAATGTTCCATCTGTTCCCCGAGATTTCGGGACATGGATGTCCCGAAAAGCCCGTACCGAGCCAAGAAGGCATTTTGTGTGCTTTGCTCTCTCTTCTTCATGTCTTAGTCAAAATCAAACTTCGTAAACCGCTTCATCGCATCCTTATACCGGAACCGCACCAGTTCATTCTTCTCCAGCACGTCCTCCTCCGTTCCCACATACTGACAGCGGATGCAGTGATACTCCTTTTTGTCCTTATCATAGAACATATCGATATCCAAGTCTCTCATAAAGCAGGAGGGACACCTGTAATTTAATTTGCCTTTGCCAGATTGAGCCATGTCGCAAATACCTCCTTATCTTTTAATGTGGTTGTATAACCTAACGTAAACATCGGTGAAAATGCGTAACCTTCCCTGATATATCCGACCGCATCTTTCTTCTCACAGCTGATCGATACTCTTGTCTCAATCTCCGGTACAACCGCAGCCGCTTCTGTCGCACCCTGTATCTGCGCCTCGCGGCACTTGTACGCATAGTCGATCTTCTCCGTGTTTGTGCCGTCTGTCACAGAAAGCACCACATTCGTCATATCCTCCGAGTACTCCGTGGTACCGTAGCAGGCTACCATATATTCATTGATCTCCACCTCTGCAGAAGGATCACTCATCTCCAGGATCGTTCTCTCGATCTTGATATTGGAGCTGCCCTCCTCGAAGTACATCTTCGTCTGTAATTTTACTGTCAGATCATAGAACTCTATATCCACAGGATCAAGCGTCAGGATTCTTGTATTGCCCTCCTGTGAAAAATGCGCTTTTGTCCTGCACAGACACAAGTCTACTTCCTCGCCGTTGTGGGTCAGCTTCGCGCTCCTTACTGTTCCCTCACCGGCATAATGTGTGAAATAGCCCGCTCTGTACTTTTCCTGAATCAGGAAAGGATAGGAAGCGTCCGTCACATGCTTCGTGCCGATACCAACCGGCCACTCCAGCTTCGCCGCGTAAGGACGCAGGTCTACGATGGCGCCGCCCTGATCCATATTCGCGCAGACTCTCATGTAAGGATCACAGTACCAGAACAGCTGCTTATCCGATCCATACAGGATATCTCTCCACAGTGCACACTCAGGCTCCGTCAGTCTTCTGTTCGCACGATAGAAGTCCGCAAACTCCGCCATGGTCATATCGCAAAGTTTCCCCTCTTTCTTGAGCTGTCCGTAATATGCCATGCCGTCCTCGTAGGATTTTAAGAGCAGATCATAAGGAGCCTCCCAGCGTCCCATCTTATTCATCCAGCCGGGTCCCACAAACATCATATTGTAGGCATAACCGTTGTTATACTTTGCCAGTGCCCGGAACTGATCAATCAGGTTATACAGATACGGATATTCCCATGTCTTGGAATCGTAACACATACTCCGCAGGACATTCTGGGGATGCGTGCCGAAATTGGAGCCGTTGCCGTCATAACAGGCGATCAGATCACGTGACAGATGCGGAATCGCCACGATACCGCTGTCCTCCGCCTCATTCGCCGCCGGCGCATGGGTATTCTGTTTACTCGGAATCCAGGGAGCCCACGGACCGCCGTCCATAAAGGTATACCAGGAATTGTTACAGGTATGATATGCCTTCGGACCCTCTTCCCAGCAAGTCGCCACGGCACATTTTACCATGGGATATTTCTCCTTGATATAATTGGTCAGATCGGCATCCATATAGTAGGAACCTGTCGATTCCGGATAGAAACCGAATCTGTCTTTGAATTTACCGAATACGTCGTCTACGATGGACTTCTTGTCCTCCATGGAAAACATCCAGATACAGAAATCCTTCGTCTTATATTTCTCACGAAACTCCTCACAGGGAAGACCGAGTAAGGACAGCGCAATCTCATCGCCGTATTTCTCATGATCCGCCTTGGCAAGTTCCACCGCTTCATCATTAAATAAAGAAGCGTAAGTCATCTGGATCGTCGTCTTCAATCCGTTCTTATGTGCGATCGACTGCTGCGTCTTAAAGATATCAAGGGATTCTGTCAAAAGTTCCTTCCTTCCGATATCCTCTTCTTTGCCGTGTCCGGTTACCTTCTCCGCATACTCAGGCACCATCTCCGGGCGATGGATGATGTTGACAATAAACTTATCCATGTGATCTACCCTCCATTTTTCTTTTTAGATTATATTTGTGTTTATTTATGTTGCTGTTTCTTTACCTTTGATTTCCTATGCCTTTAGTAATTTTCACTTTGCGCAATCGGTTGTTCATATTGAGATAATAACAAATTGCACAGTGACTGTCAATGTGTTTTTTGCGAAAAGAAGAAAAATATTTAAGCATTCCGAAAAGGCGCAGCGCACATTCGTTAGAATCAACGCACGGTTTTTGCAAGACTTAGAATAAAAGAATGTGTCCGGGGCAGATATCAGACATTGCACACCCCGGAAAATTAAGATACAATAAAATGCATTAACCGATATCAACGTGCAGCAGTCATTGTAACAGTTTACCCTCGATTGACAAAAATAACCTATATTCATATCATCCGGAAAGGGAACCCACATGAAAATAACGATCATAGACGGCCAGGGCGGCCGCATCGGGAAATCGATCATAGAACAAATCAAGAAGAAACACAGTACATTAGAGTTATATGCCATCGGTACGAACAGCATCGCAACTTCAGCCATGCTCAAAGCCGGTGCCGACTACGGGGCAACAGGCGATAATGCAGTCATCGTCAATGCCGCCGACTCCGACATTATTGCCGGCCCGATCGGCATCGTCTTCGCCAACGCACTGCTCGGCGAGATCACCCCGGCCATTGCCGCCGCCATCGCCGCAAGCAAAGCGTATAAAATTCTGATTCCGGTCAACCGCTGCAATCATTTCGTAGCCGGCTGCGCGGACGCATCGATGGGTGAGTATATCCGCATCGCCGTGGAGAAGATAGAATCGCTGCTGTAAAATACAGTCCTGCTCTTATGTCTATTCTGTATACTTTTCTTTCGCGGACAAACACAAAGATTATGCAGACTGAATATTGTAGAGTCCACGTATAATTGTTAGAATATGCCCGTAAACAGAACAAACAGCATTGAAATGCCGGCACCGCGGCAGAGAGGAAAGATGTAAAATGAAAATTTATAACATTGATAACCCTGAGAAATTTCTTGATGTAGTAAAGCAGTGTAAAGGAGAAGTTGAACTGGTTTCCAAACAGGGCGACCGCCTGAACCTGAAATCCGAACTGACAAAATATATCGCGATCACACAGCTGTTCACAGATAAGGCTTTCATCAATGAGATGGAACTGATCGCCTCTGATCCTGCAGATGTAATGCTTCTCATGGACTATATGATGGAAGGGAAATAATTCCTTTCCATCATATAGTCCTGTGTTCCTATCCGTGGTGTCTCATGCGGCCGCAGTGTCTGCCTGTCTTTGTGTCCGTCGTCTTCGCGCAGGAACTGTCGCAGTATCCGTTCCCGTGCGCGTATCCACAGTAAGTCTCGCCATCATGCGTATGACGTCCTGTCCTGTCGCAGCCTTCCACCGTGCAGACTGCCACTGCTCCGCAGGAACCGTCACAATATCCGCATCCGTGGGCGTACCCGCAGTAAATCGCATCATCGTGTGCATGATGTCCTGTCTTGTCGCAGTCCTCTACCGTGCAGACTGCCACCGCTCCGCAGGAACCGTCGCAGTACCCGTTCTCATGCGTATATCCGCAGTAAGTCTCGTCGTCATGCACATGCAGTCCGGTCTTGTCACAGCCCTCTACCGTACAGATTTCACATACGGCATCCACTGTCTGCACCGTACGATTATGATGGTGTCCGTGTGCAGATACCGGCATAACCAGGGACGCCGCTAATAACACTCCCATAGTTACCAATGCCATTGCTCTTTTCATAAACATCACACTCCTGTTATTTATAATAACTCCTACTCTCATTCTAATGCCCGTTTCATACAATGTCAACAGCGGCAATGTGTCTGTTCGTAATCTGTTAAACGATTGCTGTCGGGATCACAACGCACTTCTCCCGAATCCCGTAGAACGCAAAATACCGGTTCTCTAACGGAATCCACTCACGCACAAACCGCTGATACATCTCTTCGCCGTTGCGCGCCAGTATCCTTTCCCGCTGCACATCTGCCGGCACCTCCAGAAAGAAGCGCATCTGCCACACATCCTCAAAATAAGGATGACAGCTGTATGCCCCCTCCACGATGTTCAGTCTGTTCCACGAAACTTCACAAGTTTCACCCAGAGTCATGGCACGGCAGTCGAAACATCTGTATGCAAAGCCTCCCCGATCTGCCAGCTGCTCCAGCACCTCGGCCCGAAACCGCTCATAATCCACGTTTCCGCCCGGCTGTGCGTAACGCTCTTTCGTCCGCTGCTCCGGTCTTAAGAAAAAATCGTCCATATGAAACAGATTGCAGCCGTATTTCCTTGCAATCGCCTCTCCGAGCGTGGACTTGCCGCTGCCGCACATACCGTCAATCGCAACATTTACCTGACTGTTCGTTCCAGTATTTTCAAGTGCAGTGTCTATCGCTGCACAGATTATTGCAAACCCGTCTCTGACTCTCTTTGTATCCATATCACGCCTTCTTTTTCCGCTTATCCATCCTGTCTCACGTGCAATGATACTGCTCCGGTCTCATAGCCGTTCATCATACCAGCTTTCTTCAGTGCAATTATAATAGCCGGAACCATCACGATCTGCAGAATGATTCCCGGTACGGCATTCCAAAGCGCTCCTGCCATGAATATTCCGACAGAAAACCGGCTTCCCGCAATGCCGTTTAACGGAATGCTGACGATGCCCCATGCCGCTCTGCCCGCGATCATCGCGCTGATCAGGCTCACATAAATGTATGAATTTTTCTTCGGCAGTCTCGCATACAGGATGCCGGTCATCACCCCATATACCGCCAGTTCCACCGCCATCGCCACTGCCGTCGGCATAATCGGCGGCATACCGAACATCGCGCTTCTTAGCAGCGGTGTCATTAACCCGACTGCCAGACCATACTGCCAGCCGCAGATAAAGCCGCATAACAATACCGGTATATGCATTGGAAGCAGCCTGTTACCGATCTGCTGGAACTGTCCCGTCAGAAAAGGCAGCACAATGCCCAGAGCCATAAAGAAAGCTGATAATACAAGTTTACGTGTCTGTTTCATAATTTCCTCCATGTTGACAATGTTTATATGAAATGATTAGGGTGTCAAAAGGTGCTTCGCAAATCTTGCTTAGGCCTATTGCGCAAAATGCTCTCGTAGTTGTCCTGCGCAGGAGACTGAGATTTTCTTAATATTCCGCTCTGTAACCAGCAATTTACGGACATGGGTGTCCGTAAAAGCCCGTTCCGAGCCCGGATGGCGCGTAAAGGGCGGTTGCGTCCAATTACCGTTGCCTTATCGGAATATTTAGAAAATCCATTCGGCGGAGCCGACACTAGAGGGCAATTTGTGCAATATGCCCTTTCATTTTGTGAAATGCCCCTTTTGACACCTTAATCATGAAATAAAAAAAGGAACGCAATCCATGCGGTTCTTCCGCGGCAGATTACCTTCCTGGTAAATTTGTGCTTATATTTTATGGCAGATTTATTTCGCGAAGACATCAAAAATAATCTGGTTAACTTCCTTCTTAACGGCTTCTATATCTTTTCTCGGTATGCGTTTTGCCGCACACCAGCCTTCTATAAAGAAATAAGCGTTGGTCTTGTTTTCCACGGCCGCCGAGGCATTGCCCGCTACTGCCTGTTCCTTCATTGTGTCCAGGATGCTCTTGAACATCTTATTCTTATATATTTTCTTCGCCTTCATGCCTAACAGCCTCCATGTCGTCTCCGGACGCTCGGCGTCCTCTTACCGGCTCTGGCCGGTCATTGTATCCATTGTACTCTGTCCGACAAATGTATGTCAAGTACTTGCTTCATGGTGTCGAAGCCGTCGCGATCTTCCGTGTCGATTTACGCATATGCACCTCGTACCCGAGCAGCGTTTTCTTCTCAACTTCTTCATCATCAAGCATCCGCAGCAGCAGCTCGCACGCCTGATACCCCAGTTCCTCCACATTAAAGCGAACGGATGTAATGGACGGTATACGGTATTCCAGCATCGTGCTGTCATAGAAAGACACTACCTGCACCTGCTCCGGAATCCGGATCTGTCTCTGCTGCAAAGCATTCAATACACAGCCGCACAGGAAATCATCCATGCTCACAATACATTCCACGTTCTCGTCCACCAGCCGGTTCACCAGCCGGCTCACTTCCTGCCCGTCCTTCACGTTCAGAAAAGTCTGCCTGCTGCCATGCCACCCTTTTCTTCCTGCAAAAGCATCCTCAAACCCTTTCAATCTGCTGCGTGTAACGATATAGCTCTCGTCCCCGCCGATCAGGGCAATCTTTGTGATACCGCCTTCCAGCAGCTTCTCCGTCATCTCCCGGCATGCGCTTCTGTGATCGTTATCGATCTGCACGACCGCACGGTCATCCGTACTGCCGATTGCGACGAAAGGCACCCCTTTTTCCTTCAGGTATTTCATGGGCGCATCATTCGCTAACGTTCTTGTCAGGATGACACCATCAATCTTGTGGTTGGTCACCGCACGCTTAAGCTGTGTGATATCCTTCGCCGTCACCATGGAGATCAGCACATCATACCCACGAGCGGAAGCCGTCCTGCTGACGCCCATCATGCATTTCTGGAAAAAAGGCAGCTCCACGACATTATGATCTCCCGGCAGCACCATGCCCAGATTAAAAGTCTTACTCTGCGCCAGTCCCTTGGCAATCACATTCGGGCTGTAATGGTGCTCCTCAATATACTCCAACACTTTCTTACGGGTCTGCTGCCCGATCCTGCCCTTGCCGGATATCGCCCTCGACACGGTCGTTTTGGATACACCGAGTTCCTGTGCAATATCGCCTATCGTTAAATTCTTATCGTCCATCATTTCTCTGATCCTTATCGCGCATGGTCACACCACGCTTTCCGTTTTGCTTTACGTCCATCCACGTATATGATACAATAACACCAACACGCATTGCGCAATCGGTTGTTCAATACAAGGTTACCAGATTTTATCCCGATTCGCAAGGCATTTTCGGATTTTGGAAAGAATATTTATGGGGATTAGGGCGGCCGATAGCGTCCGCCTCCCACACTCTGACAGAAAAGTGAGGATATCATCTATGAAAACAGACAAACTTCTGTTCGGCGCTGCATACTACGACGAATACCTGCCTTATGACAGGATTGAAACTGATATGGCTTTGATGGAGAAGGCGCATATTAACGTGATCCGCATCGCGGAGTCCACCTGGAGTACCTGGGAACCGCAAGAGGGCGTCTTTGATTTTACACACCTCCATAGAATGCTGCGCGCCTCCGCAGCCCACGGGATCTCAGTGATCGTCGGCACGCCGACCTATGCCGTTCCCACATGGCTCGCCGCGAAATGCCCGGATATTCTCGCGGAAACCCACGACGGTCCTGGACGTTACGGATGCCGGCAGAATATGGATATCACGCACCCTGTCTATCTGCAGCATGCGGAGATTATCATACGCCGCCTGATGGAAGAAGTCTCTTCCTATGATCATGTCATCGGTTTCCAGCTCGACAATGAGACGAAATCCTATGATACCTGCAGCGCGTACGCCCAGAAGAAATTCATCGACTATCTGCGGAAAGAATATCAGAACGACTTAGAAGCCCTCAACCATGCCTTCGGCCTGGATTACTGGAGCAACCGCATAAATGCGTGGGAGGATTTCCCCGATGTGCGCGGCACCATCAACGGTTCTCTGGGTGCGGAATATCAGAAGTTTCAGAGAAAACTCGTGACGGATTTCCTTGCATGGCAATGTGCCATCGTGCGGGAGTATGCCCGCCCTGACCAGTTTATCACCCAGAATTTTGACTATGAATGGCGTAACTATTCCTTCGGTCTGCAGCCGGAAGTGGACCAATGGGCGGCTGCAGAACCATTAGACACAGCAGGTTTTGACATCTATCATCCCTCGGCGCAGGACCTTACCGGCAAGGAGATCGCCTTCGGCGGCGCCATCGCACGCTCCATCAAGAAAGATAACTACCTGATTCTGGAGACAGAGGCGCAGGGCAATCATGGCTGGCTGCACTACCCCGGCCAGCTTCGTATGCAGGCTTTCAGCCATCTGGCATCCGGCGCTGATTCCGTGATGTACTGGCACTGGCACTCCATACACAATGCCATCGAGTCCTACTGGAAGGGCATCTTAAGTCATAATCTTCAGGAAAATGCAACATATCGGGAAGCGTGCACGATCGGCGCTGACTTTGCGGAGTATGGAGACCGCCTGAAAAACCTGCGCAAAAAAGCCGACGTCGCACTTCTGTTGTCCAATGAATCGCTGACCGGTCTGCAGTGGTTCCGCATTCATGAGGATTTGAACTATAATGATATTGTCAGATGGCTCTACGACGCGTTCTACGAATTAAATATCGAGTGTGATGTATTATCCGTAAATGATACTGATCTTTTCAGTCAATATAAGATATTAGTGACCCCGGCGCTCTACAGTGTTTCCGACACACTTGTCACTCACTTAAAAAACTATGTCAGGAACGGCGGACACTTAATTTCTACTTTTAAGACGGCATTCTCTGATCCGGTTCTGAAAATCTACGCAGATGACCAGCCACATGGACTGACAGAGGTGTTCGGTATGACCTACGATCAGTTCACCAATCCGGTCAATGTCGGGTTAAAAGACTGTGTTTTCCGAAATCACGCAAAGACAGTCAATGACGCCGTACACTGCTGGATGGAGCTGCTCATTCCCGGCAGCGCAAAGACACTTGCCTCTTACGACCACCTGCACTGGGGCAGCTACGCCGCCATCACGGAGAATCATTATGGAACGGGCGATGCTTTCTATCTGGGGTGCTATTTCGATCAGACATTACTGAAAGAACTGTTGACTTATATAGTCACTTCTGTCGGTATCATGCTCCCGGCAGAACAATACCCCGTTGTCATGAAACGGGGTACCAACGACTATGACAGACAGGTTACCTACTACTTTAACTATGCAGATGCCCCCGCCATGGTTGTCTGGAACGGCGGCGCTGCCACATTACTCATGCAGGACCGGACAGTCAGAAGCGGGGACACCCTCACGATCGGCGGATGGGATTTCCTGATTCTGGAGGAAGCGTAAAGGAGCATGCGTATAACCGGCAGATTCCGAATCAGATCCGGAATCTGCCGCTATGTCTGCCGTCTGTACGCCTGCCATCCTTCCACGACACAGATGATCGTCAGCGCGGTGACGGGATAAACCAGCACCGTCTCCCAGCCGAAGGAAAACACATCATAAATCGTGGCACTCATAATTAAGAAAAGCGGCATACAGGAGGCCAGGAAATATCCGATCCCTCCGAACAGCATACCGATAAACAGCGGCATTCCCCACAGTACCGCGGCTGCAGTCACCGCCCCGAAATTACTCCTGCTGCGGGCAGATACACACAGCGTAATCGCGCAGAGCAGAAGCATGGCTGCAAAGTCCGTTCCGAGCATGATCCCGGCAAAAGACATTACCGGCATGCAGCTTACACGATTTCTGACGCTGGCCTCCCCCATCCACACCATATTCAGTGCCAACTCTCCTCCGTCCAATCCATATACAAGAAGGCTCATGGCAAGACAGAGCAGCGCCGCCACGCAATAGACCAGAATGGTCAATGTAAAAGCCGCCCCGATCTTTGCACGCATATCCTTCTCTTTTCCGTCCTGCGCCGTAAACAGCAGCGGCAGCATCTTCGTCTGGCTCTCCTGCGCAAACAGGGTGGACACGGACACGATAACCAGTATACTGGCCAGTACCATTCCCGTCTGCAGCGTGTCGAGTAATGCCTTCCAGCCCTGTGTGTATGCCAGCCTGATCTCCCGCCCCGTCACACGCTGCAATTCTCCAAGCGCTGTATCCGCAATCGGGTACACTCTCGTCGGCGCCTGATAATTATTCCAGTCCCGAAGATATCCGTCCGACAGGTAGTCTGTCACAAAAATATTCAGATAATTGCCGTCCCGCCAGCCCGGCAGATCGTACACCACCTCCGACGGCAGCCCGTACTGCCCTACGATTTCCATAACTTTTTCGTCCGAGAGTGTTCCCTTATATGGTTCCGTGATCTGTCGGTTGATCTGTACGGCTTCATATCCGGAGTACAGTTTCCCGTCCACCATCGCAGTTTCCATATCGACATTTGACAGCCAGAAGCCAAGCGCCGTAAACAGCACCATGCACACGGCGCCGATCCCGAAGATTTTCCGGGACAGCAGTTTATACAATTCCATCCGATACAGTCTCATTTTTCTCCTTCTCCATTTCTGCGCCGCTTGTGTCTCATCTTTAATGAGACGACACATTAACAAATTTACAGCAGGCAACGCGCAGACACAAATCCCGCGATTGAAAACTTCTAATTCACAATTATTTTACGCCACCTGGATTTTCCCTGCAAACATTGCTTCACTCAAATAACCTGTTTGCGGTCCTAAAGGATTACTCGGCAGGCATAAACTTTTCCCGCGCCCGAAAAATAAATTTTTCGCTCCGGTTAATCTTTTGTATAATGGAAACAGTTATTTAAGCAGACACCAGAAAGCACAGGAAATACAACGTGACAGATAAAGAACTGATCAGAAAAGTGCATAACGGCAGCAAGGAAGCGCTCAACGTCATTGCGGACAGGTACTACGACGAAATCTACCGCTTCTGCCTTTACCTGACGGGACAGGCGACGGATTCCTACGATATTGCGCAGGAGGTATTCCTTCGTTTCATTAAATATTCCGGTTCCTATGAGTACCAGAATCTGAAAGGCTACCTGCTCATTATTGCCCGTAACCTCTGCCGTGACTATTTTCACCATAAGAAAGACCTGTGCTGTCTGGATGACGCCATCCTGCCCGGCATGGAAGATACCGGTCTCGGCACTCTGGAAGACCGCATGGTTCTGCAGCAGGCGCTGGCACAGCTTTCCGTCAACCAGCGGGAAATCATTATTCTCCGGATATATGAAGAACTTAAGTTCCATGAGATTGCCGCAATCTTAGGCTGTAATCTTTCAACCGTAAAATCAAGATTCCGCTTAGGCCTTAAGAGTTTGAGAAAAATAATGGAGGAAGCAGATGAAAGCATACCGGACCGACCATAAAATCAAACAAACATCCGCAGGAAACCGCCCCCTTCCCCGGCACACCGGAAGCCGGGCTGTCAGGGATCTGCAATCTGCCTTCGCAGACGCTGATTCCGGACTCCCGATCGACCCGGCGCGCAGACAGGAGGCTCTTGCCGCGCTGCAGCATGTCATTGCATGTAAAGAAGTGTATCTTCTATACAATAAGCGCCTGATCTGGCAGAACCGTTTCCGTTACGCAGACAGAAGCATCGGCATTTTCCATCTGCTGGGCTGCATCGCCATGCTTTTCCTGATGTTTGTCATGGATCTGCAGCATGTTGACCGCGGATTCATGACCGCGTCCGCCATGATCCTTGCCGGCGTGCTCGGTTCACTCTCCATATTGACGGTCAGCAGAGCCTGTTTCTCAAAGCTTTCAGAATTGAGCGAAAGCTGTTTCTTTAACGTCAGACAGATAACTGCCTTTGATATGGTCTTTTCCGGACTGATCAATCTGGCCGTACTTATGATTATGATCCTGTTTGCAGGCAGCAGGTGGCAGATCCGGCTGCTCCAGATCGGTGTGTATATACTGGTGCCATATGTCTTCACCCAGTGCGCATGCCTGGGCGTACTGCTGACAGAGACCGGCCGCAGAAATGTATGGCTGATTGCGGCGATCGGCGGTTTTCTCTCCGTATTCTACGTCATACTGGCGTCCACACCGCATCTGTACACCGAGTCGGCGCTTGTGATCTGGGTGATCGCTCTGCTTATCGGTGCGGGTCTGTTCGGTATACAGATCCATGCACTTTTCAAAGAGATCAGTAAAGGAGAAATCTTATGTACGAATTAGAATTGACAGAGGTTACGAAAACTTTTAAGAACAAAACTGCTGTACAGAATGTCAGCGTCTGCCTCAGCCACGGCGTTTACGGACTTCTCGGCGAAAACGGCGCCGGCAAAACCACTCTCATGAGAATGCTGTGCGGCATCCTGAAGCCCACACAGGGGATGATCCGCTGCGACGGTATGCCGATCCTGCAGATGGGCGGGGAATACCGCAGGCTGCTCGGCTATCTTCCGCAGGACCTCGGCTATTACGGGGACTTCAGCGCACTGCGCTTCCTCAATTATATGGCGGCGCTCAAGGCGCTTCCCGAAGAGTACGCCCGCACAAGAATTGACGAACTCCTCGAGATGGTGGATCTTTCCGGGGTAAAGAAAAATAAACTGAAAACTTTCTCCGGCGGTATGCTTAGAAGGGTCGGCATCGCGCAGGCGCTCTTAAACGATCCGGAGATTCTCGTGCTCGACGAACCCACTTCCGGACTGGACCCCGGCGAACGTGTCCGTTTCCGCAATATTATCAGTTCCCTCGGCAAAAACCGTCTGGTGATCCTGTCCACCCATATCGTCTCGGACGTTGAGTATATCGCGGATAAGATCATGATCATGAAAGACGGACAGATCATGCAGATCGGCGATGAAGCCCAGATTCTGAAACAGGCGGAAGGCTGCGTATGGAGCTGTATCGTGTCGGAACGCGAAGCCGAAGAACTGGGCAGGCAGTATGTCATAAGTAACCTGCGTAATCAGGGGAATCAGGTACAGCTGCGCATCGTGTCCGCGGATAAGCCCGTTGAGAATGCCGCGCCCGTTGAGGTGACACTGGAGGACGCCTACCTGTATTTTACAAAAAAGAAGTATACGCTGCCCGATTCGTGACAGACAGCATATCCCGGCCGCCGTGCGCCGTCAGTACACGTAAACCTGTCATGTTTAGACACGGACACATCCATTCGGAGGAAACCCTATGCGACTATATAAGACTGAACTCTATAAACTCTGCCACCGGAAAATCTTCCCGATTGGCGTCTTCTGTATTCTTACGCTTCTCACTCTGCTCTTCTGCCAGAATCTCGGAACGGTAAGATCCACCGTAAACGGCACAGCGTATCACGGCTATGAAGCCGTCCGGATCGACCGCCGGATCACACAAGAATTTGAAGGCGTTCTCACGGATGACAAGATACAACAGATTGTGGATAAGTACGGCTTTCCATGTCAGGTTGAAAAATATTACGGCGTTTCAGACGGAAATTACTTAAACCGCTTTGTCATGATGTACGCTTCCAACGGCTACCTGCGCGGCTGGGATGATTACCGCCTTGCCACGAAAGCGCTTCCGCTTGATGGGACGGCGCTCGGATACTTCCGTGAACACACCGGAGAGGATATCTGGTTCGCCTATTATGACGGGTGGGACTATTATACCGAGTGGTACTACTTAGGCATACTGATGACGAGTATCCTGATTCTATGTATGGTTTCCACTGTATTCTCTCAGGAGGAACAGCGCGGTACAAAGCCGCTGCTGTTCACGACACAGGAGGGACCTGCAAAGAATATCACTGCAAAATTTGCCGCAGCCTTCACTTTATCCGTCGGGCTCTGGATAACAATCACCCTTTTTTCCCTTGTTCTGTGCGGCAGTGTATTCGGCTGGGAGAGTATGCGTTGCCTGGCTCCTCTGGTAGCAGGCTTCAGCGAACCCATAATCCCCTTCGGTATGCTTCTGGCTAAGACTATGTTCCTCAGTCTGCTTGGCATCCTGGAGTTGTGTGCCCTCACACTCTGTGTATCCGCCTGCTGCCACAGTATGTTTCACTCTGTTGTCACTGCCGTTCTGATCTGGTCGCTGCCGCTGTCAACGCAGATGCTTCAAGGCGGCATCATACAATTGTTACTGGCCGCCTCGTTACCGGCATCCGCCCTCTCCGTTTGGGGTATGATTATTTTCTCGTTCCAGATGCTGCTCTACGCTATGCCGCTCTTCATGACCGCCAGTCACGCAAACATCTCGGAGCTTGACGCGATTCAATCCAACCAGGGGGTTCCTGCATTTTGGATCGTAATCGGACTTGCGGTCGTGATTGCCCTGCTGGGTATGATCGGCGCCTGGCGCAGGTATCGAAAATACTGACAAAAAACCTCTTGCTAACACATGCCTACCTATGCTATAATACAAATCGGCGGTTTTAAATACCTGCTGCAATACATAGGGGCATAGTTCAAAGGTAGAACAGTGGTCTCCAAAACCATCGATGTGGGTTCGATTCCTACTGCCCCTGTTACAACCCGTGAGTAACCGCTCACGGGTTTTGCGTTTCTTACAAATATGCCCCGCCGGCCTGCAGTCGCTGTCACAAGGCATATAGACCGGAAGTATTACGAAAGGACTGTCCTATCATGAAAAAACCTGCTGTAATGTTCGCTGCCGTCGTTATGACCTTCAGCCTGCTCACGGGCTGCGGTAAAGTCACGCCCCTGCTTTCGGCAGTGGATTATGAACTGGATTTAGATACGAATACAACAAATAAAGGGGTATCTGTCGGAGACACCCCTGAAGCTTTTCTCGCCGCTTACGGCGAATATCGTATTTTCACATCTGTGAACGGCGGCGAATATCAGGTATTTCCCACAGAAGAGATTCCTTTCGGGGATTCTGTCACATGTCTGCTGCCCACTTTCTTTATCGACGGTCTGCCCGTTGACCCCGACGTCTTCTGTGAGGAAAATGAGATCGAGAAATCCGCTCTCCTGGCTTTTCTGACTTCCGATGACTATCTGCAATCCCATACGGTAGTCTACTACTACCTGACATTCACATGGGAAGACGGTGTCATCTCGGAGATCACATCCCGCTATATGGATTATAACGAGGACGCCTCCTACTATATGCAGTAAATTCCCGAGATTATATTGTAAAAAGGTGCCTGCCATAATTTGAAAGGGCATATTGCGCAAATTGCTCTCCTGCGCAGGACAACTGCGTGAACAATTTGTGCGATATACCCTTTTTGAAAATTTACAAAACACCTTTTCGCAACATGATTTCCCGGGGAAATTGCATCCTTATCCCGCGAACTGGCTCTGGTAGAGCGTCGCATAGAACCCGCCCTGCGTAAGCAGCGTCTCATGATTTCCCTGCTCGATAATATTACCGTCCTTCATGACAAGGATCACATCCGCCTCGCGAATCGTGGACAGCCTGTGCGCCACGATAAAACTGGTTCTGCCCTGCATCATAGTGGCGAAAGCCTTCTGTATTCTGATCTCTGTTCTCGTATCAATGGAGGAAGTCGCTTCATCCAGAATCAACATGGGCGGCAGACACAACATGACTCTCGTGATACACAACAGCTGTTTCTGTCCCTGTGAGAGACTGCCGCCGTCCTCGCCGATCACCGTATCATATCCCTGCGGTAGCCGCTTGATAAAGCTGTGCGCATGGGACGCCTTCGCCGCGGCAATGATCTCTCCTTCAGTCGCTTCCGGTTTCCCCATCACAATATTATCCCGGATCGTGCCTGATTTCAGCCATGTCTCCTGGAGCACCATACCATAATGATCCCGCAGGCTGCTTCTGGTCACATCACGTATATCCGCACCGTCCACGCAGATTCTGCCGGACTGCACATCATAGAAACGCATCAGCAGATTGATGACCGTGGTCTTGCCGCAGCCCGTAGGTCCGACGATTGCCACCCGCTGTCCGGGCCGCACCGACAGATTAAAATCCGTGATCAGCTTCCTGTCCGGCACATAGGAGAACTCCACATGCTGCAGATCTACTCTGCCCTCCACGTCTGTCAGGACAGCCGCGCCCTCACGGTCCGGAATCTGCGGTTCCTCCTCGATCAGTTCAAAGATACGCGCCGCACATGCCAAAGCGTTCTGCAGTTCCGTCACCACTCCCGATATCTCGTTAAAAGGCTTCGTGTACTGATTCGCATAGGTCAGAAAACAGGACAGCTGCCCCACACTGATTCCGCCCTTGATCGCAAAGACCGCGCCCGTCACCGCCACGCCGGCATAAACCAGATTATTGACAAATCTCGTGGACGGGTTAGTGATCGAGGAATAGAATATCGCTTTGAGAGAACATTTGCCCAGCCTGTCATTGATCTCATCAAATTCCTCCAGCGCTTCATCCTCATGGGAAAAGGCCTGCACCACCTTCTGGTTGCCGATCATCTCCTCGATCAGCGCCGTCTGTTCCCCCCGTGTCTGCGACTGCACATGGAACATCGTATAAGTCTTCTTCGCAATAAAAGCCGCAACCAGGAAAGATAACGGTGTGATCAGTACCACCACGCCGGTGATGCCCGCGTTGACGCTTAACATGAATCCAAGCGTGCCGAGGATCGTGATGACACCCGTAAAGAACTGGGTAAATCCCATTAACAGTCCGTCCGCAAACTGATCCACATCGGCAATGACACGGCTCACCACTTCCCCGTAGGAGTGCCCGTCGATATATTTAAGCGGCAGGATCTCGATCTTACGAAAAGCCTCGTTCCTGATATCCTGCACGATACGGTATGTCATCTTATTATTGCAGACATTCATGATCCACTGCGCCGCCGCTGTGACCGCGATGATAACTGCCATCCGCTGCAGTATCTGAAATACACCTGCGAAATCCACCTTGCCTTTCTCCAGAATCAAATCTATGACCCGTCCGGTCAATACAGGCAGATAGAGTGTCAGTGTCACAGTGACAGCTGCCATCACGATTGATAACACCAGATAGAACCAGTAGTGCCTGATATAATGTAATACTTTCCTGAGAGTCGCCTTCTGACTGCTCTTTCCTTCTCCCGCTGCCATAGTTTTCCTTATGCCTCCTTCTCATACTGCGAATAATAGATTTCCTGATACACTCCGCATCGCTTCAAGAGTTCGTCATGCGTACCGATATCTGCGATCTCGCCGTCCTCCAGCACTATGATCTGATCTGCATGACGGATCGAAGACGCCCGCTGTGATACAATAAAGACCGTCATATCGCCTTCCATATTTCGGATCGACTGCCGAAGCGCCGCATCCGTGGCATAGTCAAGCGCCGAGGCGCTGTCGTCCAGTATCAGAATATCGGGCTTTCCCACCAGCGCCCTGGCTATGGTCAGGCGCTGTCTCTGACCGCCCGACAGATTCCTGCCCGCCTGCGCCACAGGGGCATCCAGTTTTCCCTCTTTCTGCTCTACGAATTCCTTAGCCTGCGCGGTCTCGACCGCCTGCCACAGTTCTTCCTCCGTGGCATCTCCTTTACCCCACAACAGATTGTCTCTGATCGTTCCCTGGAACAGCACGGCCTTCTGTGGTACGATGCCCACCTTCATACGCAGTTCTTCCATCGCATATTCCCGCACATCCCTGCCGTCTACCCTGACACACCCCTTCGTCGCATCATAGAAGCGCGGTATCATATGTACGAGAGAAGATTTTCCTGATCCCGTACCGCCGATAATACCAACGGTCTCGCCTTTCCTGACACAAAAATCCATATCCGACAGGGATTCCGCACCGGCGCCGGCATACATTAAGTGTACGTGTTCAAATTCTACTCTATAGTCTGTTTTCCGCCTGCCGCCTCCTGCAGCCGTCTTCCCTGCCGCTGCCCCGCTGCCGGTTCCTGCTTCGACTGTCGCAGACGCTATACTTCCCTCATTGTCCTCATCGGTCAATTTCTGCTCCCACTCCATGCTCGACTGAATCTCAAACACGCTCTGAATCCGGTTTGCACAGGCAAGCGCTTTCGTGATCGTGATGATCAGATTCGCCAGCTTCACCAGTTCAATCAGAATCTGTGACATGTAATTGACCAGCGCAACCACCTGTCCCTGTGTGATCGTTCCCTCATCCACACGCACAGCGCCTGTATAGAGCAGTATGATCGTGGCCGCATTGATAATGATATATGTGACCGGATTGGTCAAAGCAGACAGCTTGCCGACAAAGAGCTGCATATGCGAAAGCTTTCCGTTCTTCTCCTCAAATGCACTGATCTCTTCCTGTTCCTTATTAAAAGCACGTATGACACGAGCACCCGTCAGATTTTCTCTCGTAATGCCCAGCACGCTGTCTAACCCCGACTGCACTTTCTTATACATCGGCATGGTCAGCACCATAATACCGAAAACCACCACGGATAACAGTGGAATCGTCACGACAAAAATAAACGCCGCCTTCACATCAATGGTAAATGCCATGATCATGGCGCCGAAAACAATAAACGGAGACCGCAGAAACAACCTCAGCACCATATTGACCCCGTTCTGCGCCTGATTGACATCGGATGTCATGCGCGTGATCATGGTGGATGTCCCCAGTGTGTCGATCTCCGTAAAAGAAAGGCCCTGAATATGCGCAAACAACGCATGCTTCAGCTTCGTGGAGAATCCCACCGCCGCCTTGGCCGCGTAGTACTGTGCCGTGATGGAACATACCAGTCCGATCACGCCAAGCACTATGAGCAGCCCGCCCATGCGAAATACATAAGGAACATTCCCGCCGCCGATGCCCTGATCAATGATTGCCGCCATGACAAGCGGCACAAACAACTCAAATGTCGCTTCCAGCATTTTAAAGAGCGGTGCTAAGACCGTCTCCTTCTTATAGTCCCTCAAATAAACAAACAGCTTCCTCATACTGCCCTGCCCTTTCTGTCATCATTTACTTTCTTACCGGTATAACCATCAAACAGCAGCCGAGGCTCCGGTCCCAGGCTGCTGTCTTGTATTTCCCGCTCTTTTATCTGTATTCGGCTGTCAATGCCTCGATCTCATCGCTGATTCCCGCCACACGCTTGGACGGTTTATAGTCTGTCTCCGGATACAAGATGCTATGCAGTTCTATTACATTCTCTTCCAGATCGTTCGGAATGACACAGCTTCCTTTGCTGCCTACATTGGCGCCGACCCGGTTATCTTCAAAAGGAAATCCCTCGCTTGTAACAATATCGTACCCCGCCACGCTGCCGAGAACGCTCACGATATCATTGACACCGAGCGAAGTCTGCACCTCCGGCAGTATGGCATTAACCATTTCAGTCAACTCTCCTACGGAAGCGGTTTTCGCCTTCTCCATCATTGCCGCCAGCACATCTCTCTGCCGCTCGGCACGCCTGAAATCATCGCCCTTCGTATACCGTATCCTGCAGTACGCCGTGGCCTGCAAACCATTGAGCAGTTGTCTGCCGCTGCGCTCCACCGGTATATAATCCACGCCCAGCTCCTCCGCCATCGTCAGCTGATAATTATTCAAATGCGAGATCTCCGCCTTCGTGACTTCCATCTCGACGCCGCCAAGTGCATTGACTGAATCAATCAATCCGCCGAATCCCACTGTCACATAGTCCGTAATATTCAGATCCAGATTCGTATTCAGCATATTGATCGCCTGCTCCGGTCCGCCGTTTGCATACGCCACATTGCATTTGTTATAGGAATCGTTGCCAAGGTTTAAGAAGGTATCCCGGAACACCGAGACCAGTCTGATCTCCTGTGTATCCTGATTGATACTCGCAATGATGATCGTGTCGCTTCTCGTACCTTTGCCGAGTTCTCCGTTCCTGGCATCCACACCGAAAAGCGCGATGTTGTGATACCCTTTGAGCGTGGTCTCGGTTTCTTCTTCCTGCATGATCTCTGCCACTTCTTCATTGATCGTAATCTTTTCCCTGTCGATCGTCTTACGCTCGACTTCTCTGGTTGTCGTGACCACAACATACATGACTGCAACTGCCGCCGTCAAAAGCAGAAGCTCTGCAATCAGAAGCGGCACATTTCTGATCCCTCTTCGTCTGCCGTTGTTCTGTGTCGCTGTGTTCCCGTTATTAGTCCCACTCACACGTTCCGGCTGGCCGTTATCTGCCGGATTCTCACTCCGCTGTACTTCCTGAGAATCCTGTACCTGCTTGTCCATAAGTGACTCCTTCGCCCGGGTTCATGGTAACACCCCTTCATTATCCCATAAGAACCCTTATTTGTTATCACATACCTATAGCACTATACATATCCACATTATCCTATCACAAAATTTCTTACTTGGGTATAGAAAAAACCTAAAATATTAAATTTATTCATAAATTTGTTACATTTTTGTCATATTCTTCCAAACCCGGCCCGGGAATCAAAAGATGCTTCGGTCAGATCAGGTCAATCGCATCCTGTACGGTCTTCACCCCGATCACTTTTACACCCTCGACAGGTTTCACCTGTTCCATACCGGATTTCGGGATGATACAGGTCGTAAATCCCAGCTTAGCCGCTTCCGCCACTCTCTGTCCCACCATAGAGACGCCCCGCACTTCACCGCTTAAACCGATCTCTCCGAAAGCAACGATGCGGTCATCAATCACCCGGTTCTTAAAGCTCGACACGATCGCCATGGCGATCCCCAGATCGATCGCCGGCTCCGCGATGCGAATGCCGCCGGTCAGATTCACATAGGCGTCGCAGTCAGACATCTGTACGCCCAGCCTTTTCTCCAATACCGCCATCAGCAGATTGACCCTGTTAAAGTCCGTGCCGATCGCCTGTCTTCTCGGAATGCCGAAATTACTGTGACATACCAGTGCCTGAATCTCCAGCAGGATCGGCCGCGTCCCTTCCATAGAACACGATACAACACTACCGCTTGCCTCTTCCGGCCTGCCGCTCAGCATGAACTCTGAAGGATTCTGCACTTCGACAAGTCCCTCCTCCTTCATCTCAAACACGCCGATCTCATTCGTAGAACCGAAACGATTCTTCACGCCGCGCAGAATACGATAGGAAGCATGCCGGTCTCCCTCGAAATAAAGCACGGTATCCACCATATGTTCCAGTACTCTCGGTCCCGCCACCGTTCCTTCCTTCGTCACGTGTCCGACGATGAAGACGGATACATTAAGGCCTTTCGCCAATTGCAGCAGCACATTCGTGGATTCCCGCACCTGAGAAACGCTTCCGGGCGCCGACGAGATCTCCTCATGATACATTGTCTGTATGGAGTCGATGATCGTAATGTCCGGCATGACATTGCGAATCGTCTGTTCCACGATTTCAAGGCTCGTCTCACACAGCAGCAGAAGATTATCCGAGAAGTCTCCCAGTCTGTTTGCCCTGAGCTTGATCTGCCGCAGCGATTCTTCTCCGGAAATATAGAGCACTTTACGCCCGTCGGCCGCCATCAGCCTGCACACCTGCAACAGCAGCGTCGATTTACCGATTCCCGGATCGCCTCCCACCAACGTCAACGAGCCGGGCACGATACCGCCGCCCAGCACTCTGTCCAGTTCCGCTATACGGGTTTGCATACGGTCTTCTTCCTGTACGCTCACCTCCGACAGATTAGAAGGCAGCACCGCTCTCACACCGCGTGCGCTGCCGCCGCTTCCGATGCCGCGGGGTGCGCCGTCATGCCTGACGACCGCCTTCTCCTCCACCATACTGTTCCACTCTTTGCAGGCGGGACACTGTCCCACCCACTTAGAGGATTCATGTCCGCAGTTTTGACAGTAAAACACTGTCCCTGCCTTGCTCTTAGCCATTCTTCACAATCTTGACCGCGATCTCGCCCGCACGCTCCAGTTCCACGCTGATGCTCAGCTTGCCGCTTAAGTTCGTCTTCATCTTACCGATATTCACATCCCCTACGGTAACGCTGTACTCAGTGTCCTCTTCCAGACCGACTGTGATCTGCGTGTCTTCATCCGCCTCTACCGTAAAGGCAACACCATCTTCCGTTTCCTTAAAATCAATGACACTCGTTCCGGGCTGCGACTCATAGGCAAACATACCGTTCTTCTCCAGCTTCGTCAGCTCCTTATAAGTCTTAACCTTATACAGGTCGCCGTCATGCTCATAATTCTCCAGCTTTGCCTTGGTCTCCAGCTTATAATTGCCGAAACTGATTGCTCCGTCCTCTTCTGTTCGCAGTAATTCCTCTACTACAGCCATTGTCTTGTCCTCCTACGTCCTTGCTTATTATTTATCTTCGCGTACTGTAAATACAATCTGCTTATTTTTCAGTCCTGCACATACCCGTTCGCCCTGTCTGACAGTTCCCCGCAGGATCTCTTCCGCCAGTGCATCCTCAATCTCTGACTGAATCGCACGCTTCATAGGTCTTGCGCCCATCTTAGTGTCCATATGCTTATCAATCAGCCATTCCTTGACGGAAGGCGTAATGACTAATTCTATCTCCATCTGCTCTCTGCACCGCTTCACCAGATTCTGCGCCAGCAGCGTGACAATCTTCTTCATGTCTTCTCTGTTAAGCGGGTGGAATACCATAATCTCGTCAATACGATTGATAAATTCCGGTTTGAAAAGGCGTTTTACCTCCTCCATCACCCCCGACTTCATCTTATCGTAGTCCTGCTGCTGCGTTGTCTGTGCACCAAAACCGAGGTTCTTAGGATCTATGATCCTCTGTGCCCCCGCATTGGAGGTCATGATAAGAATTGTATTCTTAAAACTTACCTTCCTGCCTTTGGAGTCTGTAATATGTCCGTCATCCAGTACCTGCAGCAATACGTTAAAAACATCCGGATGCGCCTTCTCGATCTCATCAAACAGCACCACGGAATACGGATTTCTGCGTACTTTCTCCGACAGCTGTCCGCCATCCTCGAATCCAACATACCCCGGCGGGGAACCGATCATCTTGGACACGGAATGCCCTTCCATATATTCTGACATGTCTACACGGATCAATGCGTTTTCCGAGCCAAACATTGCCTCTGCCAGCGCCTTACTCAGCTCGGTCTTACCCACACCGGTCGGTCCCAGGAACAGGAATGAACCAATCGGACGGTTAGGGTCCTGCAGTCCTACCCGGCCTCTGCGCATCGCCTTAGCCACGGCAGTCACTGCTTCCTCCTGCCCGATCACACGTTTATGCAGAATAGATTCCAGTTTCAGCAGCCGTTCGCTCTCTTTCTCGGCAAGCTTCTTTACCGGAATTTTCGTCCAGAGCGCTACAACCTCCGCGATCTCGTTCTCACCCACCACGTAAGTGCGCTTTGCCTCTTCCTTCTCCATGCGCTTGATGATCCTGTCATACTTCCTGATACAGTCACCCTGCTTCTTTTTCAGCTCCGCAGCCTGCGTAAATGCTTCCATGCGGATAGAACGCTCGATCTGCAGATCAATCTTCTTAATCTCCTCCGAAAGCTCCCGCAGCCTGTCTGGCTGCCCGGTCACATTAAGCCGTACCGCCGCGGCCGCCTCATCAATCAGGTCAATCGCCTTATCCGGCAGGTTCCGGTCATTAATATATCTGTTGGAAAGCGCTACCGCCGCGCTGATTGCCTCGGCTGTAATGGTAACGCGGTGATGCTCCTCATACTTATGCGCGACACCCCGCAGAATGTTCTCCGCCTCCTCCACGGTCGGTTCCTCCACCGTCACAGGCTGGAATCTCCGTTCTAACGCGGCATCCTTCTCTACATATTTACGATACTCCGCAATGGTGGTCGCCCCGATCAGCTGAATCTCACCTCTTGCCAGAGAGGGCTTCAGGATATTGGACGCATCGATCGCACCCTCTGCACCGCCGGCACCGATAATCGTATGCAGTTCGTCCAGAAAAAGGACTATATTGCCGTCCTCAATCACTTCCCGTATGACTTTCTTAATCCGTTCCTCAAATTCACCCCTGTATTTACTTCCGGCTACCATGCCGGACAGATCCAGCGTCAGCACTCTCTTATTCTGTACGGTAAAGGGTACGTCCCCCGTAACGATCCGTGCCGCCAGTCCCTCTACCACAGCGGTTTTACCCACACCCGGCTCACCGATCAAACAGGGATTGTTCTTCGTCCTGCGGCTTAATATCTGAATCACGCGCGTGATCTCTTCCTCTCTGCCGATCACCGGATCAAGCCTGCCCTCTCTCGCCAGAGCCGTCAGATCACGGCTGTACTGATCCAGCGTAGAAGTTGAACTTTTTTTCTTACCCTGTTTCTTCCCCAGATCTTCTTTGTACAAGGCGCCGTCCTCGCCCATGGCCACCAGCACATCCACATACAGCTTCTGTATGGAGATTCCCATCGTGTTAAGCAGTCTGACCGCTACATTCTCGCCCTCCTTCAAAAGCCCCAGAAGTATGTGTTCCGTTCCCGTCTTATCGCTGTGAAAGCGCTCAGCCTGTCTGTGCGCTTCATCCAGAATACTCTGTGCCCGCGGAGAATAACCGTCCCGTTCCGCAATGAGCACCGAGCTCTCCGGCGCGATCAGATCCTTGATCATCTCTTTTAACTGCACGACGTCAACGCCGTTATTTTGTAAGACCGTGGCTGCAACCCCCGTATTCTCCCGCAGCAGTCCCAGCAAAATATGCTCGCTTCCCACATAACTCTGCCTCAGGCTTCTGGCCGCCCTCTCTGCCAGCATTAATGCCGCTTTCGCCTTATCTGTATATTGTGGCTGCATTAATAATCCATTCCTTTCCCATAATCTTCATATATTTCATCTATAAGAGCATGTACCTCTTCTCTGGAAATATTCTTACAACTTGCCTGCGCCAATGTCACCTGCAATTCTCTGCGCACTTCATCAAGCGCCTGCATTCTGTCGATGTCGATCGCGATTACAGCGCCTCTTCTGCGGTCAACTTTGACATATCCCTCCTGCTTCAACACAGTGTATGCCTTATTGACCGTATGCATATTGATACCGATCGTATCTGCAAGCTGCCTGACAGACGGCAGCATATCGCCCTCCCTGAACTGTGATGTCGCAATCCCCAGAATAATCTGGTTGCGCAGCTGCATATAAATAGCTTCATCGCTGTTAAAATCTATCTCTATGAACATTCTCCTACCAATCCTGTCGCTGTTGCGTGCTCTCCCGTCAGTCCCTGTCGTCCATGCTCAGGAATTCAAACTCAAATTCATCATCGTCAAGCAGGAAATTCTTGGTCTTGCGTTTCGGGGCGGATCGCACGGTATCTTCTTCCTCCCTCTCGTCGCGTTCGCGCATCTCGCGAGCCGCTCTCCTGCGTGCCTGACGTTCCGCTGCCTCCGTATCTCCCCCGTTCTCCGGGCGTCTTCTTCTTCTGACAGGCGCCTCCTGTACCTCTTCCGTACGCCGTCTGCGCTGCGGCATTTCGTCTTCCTGTGCCTCACGCCTTCTGCTGCGAGCCGCTCTCTCATCGGGCTGGGACTCTCGTCTTCTGTCCTGTCTGTCTTCTTCCTGTGTACGTCGTCTGCGCGCGGATGGTGCTTCCGGCTCCGGCTCTTCTTCGTCCTCCTCGTCGTCCTCATAGTCCTCATAGTACACATCACGCAGCTTTAACGCCATAATGATCACCGCAATGATCAGCAGTACCGACAGCACCACCAGGGCAACGATTGCAATCCGCTGCTTCACGAGCGTCTTGGCGTCGTCCGTCGTCTCCTCCTCCGGTTTGTTCACTGCCGCCAGAAGCTGATCCACCCTCTTCTTATCGCCGCCGCCCTGTGTATGATCATACAGATACCATGCATAAGAACCGTCCTGTTCCGTCTCGTACATCAGTTCGTAATCATTGTTCACGGGCTGCACCGGCTCTGCCGGCGCCTCAGGCTCTGCCGGTTCCGGCTCCTCAGGCACAGAAACCATATCCCCCGGCGTCAGCAGATCAGAGCGGATGAATCCGCTCTTCGCTGTTCCGTCTGTTCCGGTAAAGGTAACGTAATACCATTCTTTCCCGTCTGCTCCGTTCGACTTTCCGCTGATAACTACCTGCGCATTCTCGGGAAGTCTGTCCACGACCGTATCGTTTGTGGACGGCGCGGACCTTACCTTGACCGCTTCCACATGAACCGATGCATACTGCGCGTCCACAGACTGTTCGGCCTGTGCCGTGGCGCCCGACGGTTCCTGCGCACCTTCAGCCGCTGCCGCCTGATCTCCCGCCGTATCATCAGAGTCCGTACCCTGTGAAGGACTGTCACCGCCGTCCTTTTCAATCAGATCCGCACGGATATAGCCTGTCTTATCTCCATCTACAGATACCTGATACCACAGTGCGCCGGAAGCATCCTGTACTTCATCCGTGATGGTAACCTTAGCGTTACCGGAAGCGCTGCCGATGACTTCACTCGTCGCATCCGCCTTCTCGCGTATCTTTACGGAGGCTACTTTAACCGTACCTGTGGAATCTGCCAGACTCGTAAAAGGCTGACACCACAACATAGCAGCAATGCCGACTGCCGTTACCGCTCCCCACAGGCTGCGCTTACATACCGCTCTGTTATATCTTCTGTTCTGTATCATATCTTCCTCCATGCCGGAGCTTCATTGCGAAGACCGCGAACCAAATCCCAAATCCGGCTCTGCGATTTCGAGTTTGTGGCTCCGACACAAACCCGTGATTGAAAAATTAGCATATCAGTGTGATTTTTCAATCTTTTCTCCCTTTGTATGCCTTACTACCGTTCTCTCGTAAATCGTTTGGACCCTTCTTCTCCCGAAGGTTTCTCCGCACTGAAACCGGACAGATTAATATTTCTGGCAGCCCTGGCCTTCTCCTCTATGCTTCTGTGATATGCTGTCTCACATTTCCCGCAGTACCTTCCGGAGCGGATCGCCCCGCCACAGATCTCGCACGTCAGAAATGCATTGGAATTAACAGCAATCTCGAGTCTTTCTTCCTTGAGCATATCCCGGATCGCCTTCTGTGTTACTCCTGTAGCGTCAGCCACCTGCGCTGCGGTAGCCCCCACGTGTTTCTCAATATAGTTACGCACTTTACCATAGTCATCATACTCTCCGTGACCACAGTCTTCACACTGAAATTCTCCGCACCCTTTATAGACCATGATGCCGCCGCACTCCCGGCAGATCGTAGGTCTGTTATAGTTCTGCCGCTCCAGCAGCTCCCTTCTCAGATTTTCTGTCTTTTCCTCCCTGCTGCTCATGAATATACTCCTCTCCCTTCTTTTACACCCCTGTAATTACGCTTCATCAATGGCTTTACCGATATCGTTCCTCATATACTTATTATCGAAGTTGATCCATTTCGTCGCCTCATAGGCATTGGCACGCGCCTCTTTCAGATCTGCCCCTTTAGCGGTTATGCCCAGAACACGTCCGCCGTTTGTAACGATTCCCTGTCCGGTCTGCTTCGTTCCCGCATGGAAACAATAATATCCGTCGCGGTTGTCAAACTGCTCCAGTCCTTTGATCGGCAGTCCCTTGTCATATGACACGGGATACCCTTCTGAAGCCAGCACCACGCAGACCGCCGCATTATCCTCGAACTGCAGGTCGATCTGATCCAGTGTACCGTCAATGCATGCCTCAGCCACCTCGATAATATCATTCTTCATGCGCGGCAATACCACCTGCGCCTCGGGATCACCGAATCTGGCATTGTATTCCAGTACCCGCGGCCCGTCCTGTGTCAGCATAAGCCCGAAGAAAATGACACCGTGGAAAGGTCTTCCCTCCGCCGCCATAGCATCCACCGTAGCCTGATAGATATATCTCCGGCAGAAATCATCCACTTCTTTCGTATAGAAAGGACTCGGTGAAAAAGTACCCATACCGCCCGTATTCAATCCCTGATCACCGTCCTGCGCACGCTTATGGTCCTGTGCCGAGGACATGATCCTGATTGTCTTACCGTCCACGAAAGACAGAACCGACACTTCCCGTCCGGTCATAAATTCTTCTATCACCATGCGGTTGCCTGCCGCACCGAACTTCTTATCTTCCATGATCGTTTTGACGCCTTCTCTCGCTTCTTCCAGCGTCTGGCAGATCAGTACGCCCTTGCCCAGTGCCAGACCATCCGCCTTCAGCACCACCGGCATCTTTGCCGTATCCAGATATGCCAGTGCCTCCTTCGGATCATCAAAATTCTCATAAGCCGCCGTAGGAATATTGTATTTTTTCATCAGATCCTTGGAAAATGCTTTGCTGCCTTCCAGAATCGCCGCATTCTTCCTCGGTCCGAACGCGCGCAGCCCTGCCGCCTCCATCTCGTCCACCAGACCGCCGACTAACGGATCATCCATACCGACGATCGTCAGATCAATGGCCTGTTCCTTAGCAAAATCTACAATCTTATCAAATTCCATTGCTCCGATGGGCACACACTCCGCAATCTGTCCGATACCGGCATTGCCCGGCGCACAGTAGAGCTTATCCACTTTCGGACTCTTTGCCGCGCTGACAGCTATCGCATGTTCCCTGCCGCCGCTTCCTACGATCAATACTTTCATCCCTGTTCCCTTTGCCTTTCCGATTTATCTGTGTTTTATTCCGCGATACACACCTTACCGTCCTCCACTGTCACCGCTCCCGCGGCGATCAGCGCCAGACTCCACGGCAGGATGACCCATTCCGCTTCTTCCATGACACGCCGCTGCAGCGTCTCCGGTGTATCGTTCCTTAACACCTGTACCGCCTTCTGCATAATAATCGGTCCCGTATCCATACCGTCATCCACAAAATGCACTGTCGCTCCGGTGACCTTCACGCCCCGCTTCAGCACAGCCTCGTGCACCTTCAGCCCATAATATCCCGTACCGCTAAAAGCCGGGATGAGAGAAGGGTGAATATTAATGATCCGGTTCTCATACTCTCTGATCAGCTGCGGCGGAATCGTCACCAGGAAGCCTGCCAGCACCACCAGATCAGGACCGACCTCGTCTATAGCATAAAGCAGCGCTTCATTAAACTGCTCCCGGTCCGCATAATCCCGGGGCGCAATACAGATTCCTTCGATCCCCGCCTGCTTTGCACGCTCCAGCGCATAGGCACTTTTGTTATTGCTGATTACGCGCAGAATTTCTACATTCGGAATAGACCCCGCGCGCACACCGTCAATAATCGCCTGTAAATTCGTGCCGCCGCCGGACACGCACACCACTATCTTAAACATGACTGCTCCCTCTTCCTGTCAATTCTGAAAACCGTCCGTCTTCGTCTTTCGTCTAATTACCGATTGTCACTTCTTTCCCGCCTGCTTCCGTCCTGCCGACAATATATGCCGTCTCGCCCGCTTCTTTCAGTGCGGCGAGCGTTCTGTCCGCATCCGCGGGATCTACCGCCAGAATCATGCCAAGACCCATATTATAAGTATTGTACATCATCTTTTCTTCCAGATTCCCCTTCTTTTGCAGTAATCCGAAGATCGGAGGCACCGAATAACTGTCTTTATGTATCACTGCCGCCACACCATCCGGCAGCATTCTCGGAATATTCTCATAGAAGCCGCCGCCGGTAATATGGCTGCACCCCTTGATGGTCACACCCGCAGCGCGCACAGACTGCAGCGCCTTCACATAGATTCTGGTAGGCGCAATCAGCGCCTCGCCAAGCGTCATGCCTAGCTCATCGTAATAAGTATCCAGACTCTCCCGCGTCATGTCGAACACCTTGCGCACCAGCGAGAAACCGTTGCTGTGCACGCCGGAAGAAGCAATGCCGATCAGCGTATCCCCGGGTTTAATCTGCTCTCCCGTAATCAGATCCTTCTCATCCACTACGCCCACTGCAAAACCGGCAAGATCATACTCATCCTCCGGCATCAGTCCCGGATGCTCCGCCGTCTCGCCGCCGATCAGCGCCGCACCTGCCTGTTTACAGCCCTCTGCAACACCGCTGACGATGGCCGCGATCTTCTCCGGATAATTCTTGCCGCATGCAATATAGTCTAAGAAAAACAGCGGTTCTCCGCCTGCGCACACCACATCGTTCACACACATGGCCACGCAGTCGATTCCTACCGTATCATGCCGGTCCATGAGGAAAGCCAGCTTAATCTTCGTACCGACGCCGTCCGTGCCTGACAGGAGCACCGGATGCTCCATCTGCTTGATCTTATCCATGCTGAAAGCGCCCGAAAAACCGCCCAGGCCGCCCAATACCTCCGGCCGCATCGTCTCCTTTACGTGCTTCTTCATTAATTCCACCGACCGGTAACCGGCTTCAATATCGACACCCGCTGTCTTGTAATCCATCTCTTACCTCCAAAATGTATCTCTTTATAATTTTCCCCTGGGTTCTTCTCTCACTATTCCATATACTTTCTGTATCCCACTTCCTGAAGCCTCGCGTCTTTCTTCTGTACGCTCATCTTCAGGCTCTGCGTGTAATCTTTCAACCGCTGCAGAAGTGCCGGATCGGATGTGGCAAGAATCTTCGCCGCCAGAATCCCCGCATTCTGTCCGCCGCCGATCGCTACCGTAGCCACCGGTATGCCGGAAGGCATCTGCACAATAGAATACAGAGAATCCACACCGCCCAGATCAGAAGTCTTCATGGGAACGCCGATCACCGGCATCGGAAAGATCGCCGCGCACATGCCCGGCAGATGTGCCGCTTTGCCGGCACCCGCAATGATTACCTTAAACCCTTTACTCTCCGCACTCTTAGCATACTCGTAGAACACATCAGGTTCCCTGTGCGCCGATATGATTGACATTTCATAAGATATGCCGAGATCTTCCAATAAATCTGCGGCTTTCGCCATAACGGGCATATCGGAATCACTGCCCATCACAATACCTACCTGTGCCATCCGCTATTTCCTCCTTAGCTTTCTTCAAACCACAACATCTTGTGGAAATTCAGACTAATACCCATAATCAGTGTACTATTTTTTCCGTCAGAGCGCAACCATCTTTTTATGCATCCGGTCAAGGCGCCGGAAGGCGCTCTGCCAGATTCGTATGGGGCGCCTTACTCTGCCTCCGCAAACGCCCGATTTAATTCCTCACACCCCTCCAGAACAAATTGACCATCCCGGATAATCGGAATTTCCTCTCCGGATTCAGTCAGCACAGATATTTCTCCCAGCTCATCATACGGGATCGTAATATCCGTATGGCACTGGAAATATGCCTTGCTGACATCCGTGTCACGCAAAACCGACACCTCATTGTCCTTCGCAATGATCTCCTTGCCATCAGGATTAAATACCCGTACATTCTCCGCATGGGAATAGCAGGTATCCCCGACTGCAAAATGCGGTCCTGTCTTCTCGGCGATCAGGATCGGCATCTTATCTTCAATTCCGAATCTGCGCGCCGCAACATAGGCCGTGGTGTTCGTGCCGATCGCAAACTCACCGAGCGGGAGCGTGTCATGATGAAACAGTACATTATCTTTGATATATTTACGGTTTTCCTCCTCTGTAGAGAAATTGGCGCAGCCGTAATCCGTAACCATGCCGTCCTTAAACTGCAGTCGGAGATCCTTGTACTCCAGGCCGTTCAGAAAGACCCTTGTCACATGCAGGATACCGTCCGTACCGGTCAATACTGGCGAAGTAAAGACCTCACCCACCGGAATGTTCACATCCGCCACGCAGTTCTCAAAGTTCGTTTCATGTGTAGGATCGTCCAGATCGTGCAGCCGTATCCGCATATCCGTCCTGTTGCCGCCACAGCCGATGACCTTGACAGTCAATCCCCGGTCCAGCGCATCGATTATCTTCTGCTGGATACCCTGATACAGCTTATAATCAAGTGTGTTGATCCGCACAATCTCATCGAAGATCTCCTCATAGCGCACACCGATATCCGGCACCGGAAAAGCAATGATCGTAAAACTTCTCTCTTCGCCGGGAATATATTCATTCTGCATCGCGCCTGCCTTAGAAGCATATTCTACAGCAAGCTTCTGCTGCTTCGGCGTCAGCCGGTATGCCGTCGCCTTCGTCTGCGGTACGAAAGGCTTCTCGCCGAAGATCTCCGCCACAGCCGGTCCGCCGAATACCGCCGCCTGTTCGCGGTACTGTTCATAGGCGTTCTTCATGCAGTCCAGCTTCCGTTCCACCAGAAGTTTATCCAGCACAAGCGCCTGATCCTCCCTGTGGTCATAATCAAACTGCTTATTCGGATTGGCGCCGAAGAAACCGTTCTTGCTGACACTCCTGCCCTGGAAAATATTTGCGCCCGCACGATAGATCGTCGATCCCAGACCCATTCGGTCAAAATTAAGGACCGCTTCCCGTATCATCCGCTCAAATCCAAGCGCATAGCGGATATTTACGGTTTTCTTAATGGAAATGTCCTTGTTGCCCGTCTCAAAACCGATCCGGTATCCTTCCGTGTAAGTATCCGCCAGCAGTTTCACCCGTTCCGGCGCCATCTGATTCAAATGTTTAGCTGTCCTCAGTTCGTTGTCGGTGACATACTCCCCATAATAATAGAGATAACGCAGATCTGACAGATCACTCTCCATCACAATCCGACGGGCAAAATCCCGTTCAGGGCAAAGCAGATCCGCCGTCCGGTCGAGCGCCGCCGGCTCATAGTAATCGCTCACGTACCAGTACAGGATCTGCTGTATATTCTCCTCCTTCGGGAGTCCCGCCTGTTCCTGCGCCGCGCTCACAAACGCCTGATAGACCTCCAGCAGAAGTTCCGCTCTGATTACCATATCCAGTCTGTTCTTTTCGAATGCGGCAGGAATCATGCCCCGCAGTTCCACATAGAGAAAAGAACACATTTTCCCCATTGACTCACCCAGACAATCCACGGCATAATCCGGATTGCCATAACTGCGGTCATAATGCTCCGGCAGTATATCCGCATACAGTTCCCTGTTGAACGCCTGCAATTCTTCCATGCTCATCTGCCGCAGTCTGCCGCTGCCCACAATGTCCCACGCACGGTCCGCCAGCATCACGAACTCCGCCATGGCGGCGAAGTACGTCTGCTGCTGTATCTCACAGATTGACTCACCCGGTATTTCCCTGATCCGCTCCATCGCCAGAGCATACCGCTCTCTCTCCAGATCCTCTCTGTCCGTTTCTGCTATATATAAATCTTCCATACTAATCTCCATTCCGGAGCGTTTATGCGACGGGGCGACGCAAATATCAAATTTGCGTCTGCCATCAAACAAATTTGTGGCGCTCCGGCACAAATTTGCGTGTGAAAAATCAGCACATCAGTGTGATTTTTCACACTACCTCCTCGTTTCTATTCCAGATAAGCGCCGGCATACAAAATCACGCTGATAACGATAAGCGCCAGCAAATTGAGTGTGATTCCGATATAAGCGAAAAGATAGAACTTATCCCGCTCGGTCTTCGAGATCACCCCCAGCGCGATCCCCGCAAAAGCAAAGATCATGACCAGAAGCGCCGCCGCTCCGTACTGTCTGGGAATATTCCCCGCCTTGAGATAACTCATAATAATGGCATAAGCCAGCGTGGCAAGCGAGATCACACCCAGAATCGTGGACATGATTCCCTTCTGTGTATGCTGTTTGTTCGTAAACATATAACTGTTCTTCTTAGACATAGTACCCCCGTGATTCCGCTCTGCAAAATCTCAAGATTGAAAGACATCTAAAGACGGAAATGGGCATCTTCGCCCATCCCGAAAACACCCATTCATCCTTGATTCTTCTCTTCAGAATAATATCTTGCTTCTTCCTGCCAATAGTTTGGCGCCGCTGATGATCAAAAGCACGCCGCTCGCCACGCCGACCACCAGTGCAACTACACCGACTGCAATGTTGAGCGCGCCGGAACCGCCCATTGTCTTATAGGTTCTTTCTTCCATATTTTCCTCCATTCCGAAGCATTATACTACTCTTGCGCCATACTGTTCATAGTATGCGTCGATCGCATCTTTTAATGTATCGTCTATATAAATATTTCCTTTATACGGTTTGTTGTAGAGAAACTCTACCACCTCTTCCATAGTCACGATCGCATTCGCCGCAAACCCGTACTTCTCCTGAATCTCCGCCAGAGCGCTCCTTTCACTGTCCAATCCGCGTTCCATGCGGTTTAATGAAACCATGAGACCTTTAATCTCCACCTTCGCCTGACTCGTCAGAATCGGGAAGGTTTCTTCAATAGATTTACCGGAGGTCGTCACGTCTTCTATGATCACTACCCGGTCGCCGTCCTGCAGCTTACTACCGAGCAGTATGCCGGTATCCCCGTGGTCTTTCACTTCCTTGCGGTTGGAACAGTAACGAATCTCCTTACCGTACAGTTCACTGATAGCCATAGTAGTCGCCACACTGAGCGGAATCCCCTTGTATGCCGGTCCGAACAGGACATCGAAGTCCAGCCCGTACAAATCATGAATCGCCTTTGCATAGTATTCACCCAGTCTGCGAAGCTGTGTACCTGTTACATAAGCCCCCGCATTCATGAAAAAAGGAGACTTTCTGCCGCTTTTCAAGGTAAATTCTCCAAATTTCAACACCTGGCTGTCTACCATGAATCCTATAAATTCCTGCTTATACTGTTCCATTTGACCTCCGTTTCCAAGCGCATTCTTGTGTCTTTCTATATGACAGCGCTCCGTCTCTACGCTCTTCCTGCCAGCGCCTGCGCGATATCTTCTTTCATGGCAAGCACAGCCGCCCTGGAGGCGTCTGCAAAGTTCTCCGGGCCGTACTGCGCATACTGTTCCTGCTGATATGCCGCGATAATGCCTCTGGAAGAATTTACGATCGCGCCCAGACCATCTCTGTCAAAGAAATGCACCAGATCCGTGCCTCTGCCGCCCTGTGCACCGTAACCCGGCACAAGGATATAAGATTTCGGCATAATATCCCGCAGTATCCTGCCCTGCTCCGGATAGGTTGCCCCCACCACGGCGCCGATATAGCTGTAAGACTCACCCATGCACTGTGCCGCCCATGCGGCAACCTGCTCTCCTACCAGTTCATAGAGCGGCCTGCCCGCGTCTCCGGCCTGTGCGCCGTCTTTCGTCTCTTCTGTTCCCACCACTCTGTCCTGTAACTCTCCGCTGCTGGGATTGGAAGTCTTGACCAGCACGAAGATGCCCTTCTTTTCTTCCTGACAAACCTTTATAAATGGTTTCACCCCGTCAGAGCCCAGGTAGGGATTCACGGTTGCAAAATCCGCATCAAACCCCCTGCACATCGTGCTGCCTACCTTGACCTGCCCGAGATGTCCTACCGCATAAGCTTCTGAAGTAGAGCCGATGTCCCCGCGCTTGATATCGGCGATTACCACCAGATCCTTCTGCTTACAGTAATCTACCGTCTTCTGAAAAGCGATCACCCCTTCGACCCCGAACTGCTCGTACATGGCGATCTGCGGTTTCACCGCCGGAATCAGATCGTATATATTGTCTATAATCGCTTTATTATACTGCCATATCGCCTCGGCCGCACCCTTCAGCGTCTCCCCGTACTCTGCGAACGCTTTCTTCTGAATATGCTCCGGTACAAATTTCATGGTAGGGTCCAGCCCTACCACGATCGGCGCTTGTGTCTGTTTAATTTTATCTACTAATTTATTGATCATAAAGTTTTTCCTTCCAGATCCTGCAGTACATACTGGTTCTCAATATAGAGCGGAAACTGCTCCCTTGTCACCCATCTCCATTCTCCGTACTCCTCAGAAAGAATAATATTTGCCTCATCCTCTTCCTTGACGGAGCACAGATACGCTATACCTACACAATGGGTATCCCCCAGCATACTCGACCATGTATACTCGATCTTGTCAATCGTTCCTTCCACTGACAGAAGTTCTCTGATCGCGCGGCGAACCGTATCGTCCGGCGCTTCACCGTGCGGCACCTCCGCATCGATAAACTCCCAGACAAACGGATCAGGTATCCGGTCGTCCACCCATCTCTTGATCAACAGATACTTGTTTTCCTTCTTGATAATTCCTTTGACACGTAAAAAAGTATTCCGATTCTCCATGCAGTCACCATACCTCTCCACTGTATTCTATTCCAAATAGTACCATTGTCCTTATGCCTTGTCAATCTTCCCGTCATGCCGCTTCCTCCGCACAGACAATTCATGCAAAGAATACCGCTTTCCGGCATTTGCCTGTGTGAAGCCTGAAAACAGTTATCTCGTCTTCAGAAACTCATATTCCCGCTTGGCCGCCGCGTCATCAGGATATGACCGCAGATAACTGCTCATCAATGCCGCCGCCGTCTTATAATCCCGCATGTATTCATACGTCACAATCTCGTTAAACTTAAGCGTCTGCATCATACCGTTATCTTCAATATTCATCGCTGCCTGAAAAGCCTCAAGCGCCGTCTCATACTCACCCATCTTCATCCTGCACAGCCCGAGCTGATTGTAGATCTCCGCCTTGCTCTGGTCGTTTTCCGTATAACCGGCATAGATGCTGGAAGCATAATTATAATCCCCAAGCGCTTCATAGGTTCTGCCCAGATAAAGCGCCGCGCCGTAATCCGTCTCCGTCTTTAAGTTCGTCAGCCGGACACGTGCGTTCTCGTAATCCCCCATATAGTAACAAATGCGTCCCATATCATAGTCGGAAATCGACTTCTCATTCTCCGACAGCGCATTCTGCAGATAAGTCAGCCCGGCGTCTTTATACCCGTACTCCTCCAGCGCCATATATATGCGGATCATCTGGTCATAATTCTTACCATCCAGCGCAACCGCTTCGTTAAAATCCGCCTGCGCACCTTCAAAATCATCCTGCGACAGCTTCACGCATCCCCGCAGATAATAAGCATCCTTCTCTTTGGGGCGCAGCGCCAGAATCGCGCTGTAAGCATCGAGCGCCTCCTGAGCCTGCCCGTTCTTATAGTAAGCCGTGGCGAGGTAGTAGTTAATGTCGAAATCCAGATCCCCCACAACGCCTCTGCCCGCACGAAGCGCCGCCTCCAGATAAGTAACGGCATCCCCGTACTGCGTCAGACCCATATACGCCAGTCCCATACCGCGGTACAGAAGTCTCTCATCCTCGCCCTGCTCCTGCCCGTTCTTAAAGTGATTAAGCGCTTCGCTGTATTCCAGCGCCTCCACCGCAGCCATCCCCTGCTTCGTATAGTTGACCGGTTCCTTCGCGCCGCATGCGCAAAGCAGTGTGCACGCAAGCACGCCTGCCGCTATGTAAAACCGTACCGCCGTTATTCTTATGCGTTTTCCGTCCCCGTATCTCTTCTTCATCTTCACTGTATCTGTCTTCTTCCTCTGTGTACCCTCTTACATAATACCACACCGCCCGTCGAAATCCAAGTACGGATTCCCCGCCGCGCCATCATTCAGCATGTCAAAATGTACTCAGGCGCATCGCGCAATGTGCCCTTACATTTTACAGCTGACTGTTTCTGTTCTGCCATGCATTCATAATTTGCCAGAACATATTATCTAAAATATGATAATCTGACTGGCAAATTATTCATGTCGGGCGTCCGCCCTATAAAATGAAATATGCAAACCGCCTTATGTGAGCAAGCTCCCAATGTCACTTTGCATATTTCATTTTGCATGGCAGACTGCTACCGCAGGTTTCCGCACACCAGATCCTTCATGATCCCGAAGAACTCCCGCACCATATTATTCAGCTGAAAATACACATTCGAGCGTGCCGATATCCCGCACACATCCTTAAATCCCGCTGCTTTCGCCAGATGAACGCCCCGGAACACATGAAAATTGTTCGTGACGATTCCCACGCTGACATCCGTTCGGCCGATCAGTTCCCTGCTGTACGCGATGTTTTCCGAAGTATCCGTAGAGCGGTCCTCCCGTATAATGCGCTCCGGCGCGATTCCCTTGTCTGTGAGATAACGGTACATCCCCTCCGCCTCGGTGCAGGGCTCATTGCTTCCCTGTCCGCCCGACACGACACAGATCGTATCTTCATTTTCCAGCAGATAGTCATAAGCCGCATCCAGCCGGAACTGAAGCACGGCGCTCGGTCCGGCCGGTTTCATCTGTGCCCCCAGCACAATAATATAATCTAGATTTTCTTTGCCCTTATCGTGAAATCTGCTTATAATACACCCTTCAACGATCACAAAAAGCACGACACCCGCAAGCACCGTTATCCCGAATATCCGCCGCAGCATAAACGGTATCCTGTCCCAGATGCCGAAATACAGCACAAGAGCGATCCCCAGCAGGCATACCCCGCCAAACGCCCAGATCAGGTAAAACCTGCTTCCCGATCTGATCCGAAAGATCACCACACAATATGCCAGACAAAACACCGCCGCCGCAATGCACGCAATACTCATGCCCTTCTTCCCCATTCTCTTACTCCTGTAAATAATATAGTATAGTCGTAGACCTAAAGCGCGCTTCGCATACTGACCGAAGGGCTTTTATTTTCCTGTGAAATTATAAAAGAGTCTGCCGCTGACAGACTCCTTCAATCACAACATTAACATTCCACACTACAGTGACTGTATCACTTCCACAGTCTTATTATATGCCTTCGTCACATGTTTCATGTGGTGCATAATGCTCTCCTCGTCATATGGCTCCGACCGAAGCTCCTCTGTCAGCGGAGCCGCGTAATCCAGAATTCCGCCCAGACCGAGATTGCCGCACAGACCCTTCACCGTATGCGCATACGCAAAAGCGTCCTTCCAGTTTTTATCATCTATTGCCTGTTTCAATCCGTTATAATTCTGGTCATCCAAAAATTTCCTCAGCATTCTCAGATAAAAGTCTTCCTTGCCCATGAAGCGCTTGAGCACTTCATCATACTCTACTCCGACTGTTATTAATTTTTCTTTCATCACGTATTCTCCCCTTATTCCAGATTATCGTCCGCCGGAATACATGCGGACTGCGGACTGATGACATACTGATGCGATATTACATACAAGCAGACGTAAAGAATCCTATATTTAGATTACGTTGTTTTGTGACAAATGGCAAGTGTTTTCTAAAAAAAATAGTCCAAAGTATACTCAAACGTTTAAGTTAGTACAATTCCCTATCTGTATGTTAAATATATACAAAATAGTTGTTGCTCTTTTGTTGATTTTATAAAATCATGCTATTATATTGCAAAATAATCTATTATTTTTGCATCTAATATGATAAAATACCTAAAACGATTAAGTAACAAGATTGTCCATTTATTTCAGGAGGTTACATTTATGAAAAAGTTATCTTCCATCAAAGCCAAAATCTCACTTGTCATGATTCTGTTCATCACCGCTGCCGTCATCATTGCCATCCTTGTCAATTACAAGTCGCTGACCGGCATGGCGCATGATACGCTGACCGACTACATAAGCGATTCCCTTCTGGAAATTGTCAAAGCGCACGGTTCCGGTATCGACGAATCCATCGAGAAGTATAATTCCACTATGAAATATCTGGACAGTTCGGAGAATTTCTTCGTCTTCAGCGCCCAGAACGGTAACAAATATTCCAATGAAGTCCATGCGGCATTAAAGAAATATATGACGGCCAATCCCGCTCATGAGAGCATCAATTTCGTGTGCGGAGACGACCTGCTGCTCCTGGCCAGTTCGATCGAATCAACCGAAGGAGCCTCCTATGCCGACAGGCGGTTCGTCAAATATATTATGGAAAACAACCGCCCCGCACAGAGCAATATATTCTTTGATGAGGAGACCGGTGAACCGATGATCTCCATCGGCGTACCGCAGACAAGCCATTTTGATGACAAGACACTGTCCGGTGTTCTTTTTACCAACATCAAAATATCTCTCTTCGCCAACGAACTCACTGACATCAGCATATTCGACTCGGACACCAGCTACGCCTGCCTGTTAGACAGCAACGGCGTCTTCATCTATCATCCGGACGAGTCTCTGGTGGGAACGAAATCCGACAATTCCACCATCACCGGTCTGGTAGAACAGATTTCCTCTGGCAGCGTTCCCTCCGCCGGTCTGGTTACCAACGAAAGTACCGGACAGTATCTGGCCTATAACGTATCGGATCTGAATAACTGGATCTTCTGCCTGCTGATGGATCAGGACGTGATCCTGGACCCGCTGGATGAAATGCGGCAGAGCGCCGTTTCCACCAGTATCACCACCTGTCTCATTATCATTGCGGTCTTTACCGTACTGGGCTTTATTTTTGCAAGCACTATTACAACCCCGATCAAGATCGTAACCAGTGTCATCCGCAAGACCGCCGATCTGGATATCTCGCAGGATGATTCCTATCATCCTCTGCTCAGACACAAGGATGAAACCGGTGAAATGAGCCGCGCGGTCCAGAAAATGAGGCATTCTTTCAGTCAGATGATGACCGACATCTCATCGGCGTCGGAATATATCAGCAACAGCGCTGATGAGCTGCATCAGATCGCAACCACGGTCAATGATAACGCCACCAGCAATTCCACTACCGCCCAGCAGGTATCCGCCAGTATGGAGCAGACTGCACAGAACACGGAAGCCATCAGCAGCGAGATCCGGGATGTAGAACAGAATACCGCCGATATCACTGCCAAAGCACGGGAAGGTGTAAGCCTGTCAGAAGAAATCATGAAGCGGGCGGAGAAGCTCAAACAAGACACTCTGCAGGCAACTGAGAAAACGAAAGATATGTACCAGACCGTAAAGGAAACCTCCGCCATCGCCATAGAGGATTCCAAGTCTGTTTCTAAGATCAACGAACTGGCCAAGAATATCATGGAGATTGCCAGCCAGACTTCCCTGCTGTCCCTGAATGCCTCCATCGAGGCCGCAAGAGCCGGCGAACAGGGACGCGGCTTTGCGGTGGTAGCGGATGAAATCGGCAAGCTGGCCGAGCAGTCCTCCCAGACGGTAGGCGGTATCACCCAGATCGTCACGGAAGTGAATGCTGCCGTAGAGCGCATGTCAGACAGCCTCAACGCCGCCCTGGACTTCTTAGATCACACTGTTCTGGCGGATTACGGCAATTTCATGAAAGTCAGCGAACAGTACTCCAATGATGCCGGATTTGTCAACCGCACCATGGCGCAGATCGACACATCCATCGATGAGATGAACCATACTATGGTGCGGATCACGGAAGCGATCAACCGGATCAACGGCTCCATCTCCGAGACGTCCTCCGGCGTGGTCAGCGTGGTAGACAACAACGCAAGCATCGTCTCTCTGGCGACGGATACTTACAACATGGTAGAGCAGACCATTACTTACGCAGACTCCCTGCGTGAGATCGTGGACAGTTTTACCCTGGATTCATAAATCCGCAGGATGTTTTTTACTAAAATATCATATATTTTTACGCCGGATGCACAAATCCGGCGTATTGTTCTTTCTGGCTAAATGTGGTAAAATATTGAAGAACGATCGGGAACGAATATCAGAAGGAGGCGTTTATGTTGAAAGAAGTAAAATGGAATGACCGATTTAACCTTGGCGTAGATGTCATCGACCGAGCCCATCAAAGACTTTTTTCAATTGTCGGCAGGATGCTTGCCCTCAACGAAGACTCTACCAAACAGCGGCATGCGTGCAGGGAAGGCATCAAGTATTTCAAGAGTTACACATTAAAGCATTTCGCAGAGGAAGAAGCTTATATGCAGTCCATCAATTATCCGGGGTATGCCGTACATAAGAGTCTGCACGAGAATCTGCGTGATCAGACACTCCCCTCTCTGGAGGCGGAACTGGAGGAGCGGGATTACTGCATGGAATCCGTCCAGCATTTTCTCGGTATCTGCGTGGGCTGGCTCAACGGTCACATCATGGTGGAGGACCGCGCGATCGCAGGCAAGAACCCCAATAAATGGGTGCATCAGCCGGAAGCAGATGAGCTGGCTTCCCTGTCTAAAGCAGTGATTCAGGGGCTGCAGACGATGTGTCAGGCTGAGGCGCATCTGATCAGCAAGCACTACAGCGGAGAGGATTTCGCCTCCGATAAGACCCTGTGCTACCGGTTAAGCTACATTTCCAAGGACAAACAGCGGATGCAGGTTTTTCTCGTCTTCGAGGAATCGCTGATCCTGCACACACTCAACAGTATTCTGGATCAGGAGTTCAAGAAAGTGGACAAGACCGCCGTCTATGCCATGAAGATTCTCTCGGAGCAGTTTGTAAATTATCTTGGAAAGCATTTTGATCTGGATATCAAATATACCCTTGAGAAAAACGACATGCAGACCTACGAGCAGTTTGTCCGCACCTTCGACAAACAATTTCCGCCCTACAGTCTCCTGTTCAATACAGGCGGTAAAGGATATTTTGCAATCGTCATGAAACAGCTGTGAATACAATTATTCACGCATTTATATAAGAGCGCCCGGCCGGCGCTCTTTTTACAGCCCGTCATGTGCGAAACACCAGACCGAACCGCATGCCGTCCTGCTCACGGCGCGCATACAGCTCCCCCTCCATCTTCAGCATGATCTGTCTGCCGATGTAGAGTCCCAGCCCGTTACCGGCCTTATCCTGTGCATTGCTCCCCCGATAGAAACTGTCGAACAGATGGGGCAGTTCCTGTACCGAAACCGGTACGCCCGTGTTATACAGTTCTATGACCTGACAATAATCCTCCTCATGAAATTCCAGACAGATCTGCCTGCCGTCCCCGTATTTAAAGGCATTCTCCATCAGGTTCTCCACGACCTCAAAAGCACGGTCCATATCGCCTTTTAACAGCTTATTCTCATAAGCTCCGACGTGAAGCCGCGTCATTACCAGGCTGCATTTCGGTTCATAATACGCCCGGATCTTATTCACATAATCCCCCAGATAAAATTCCGTATCCGCAACCTCGATATCTATGATCTCCTCGCTTGCCGTACTCATAATCTTCTTAATAAAAGTCTCGATTTCACCGGCATGTTTCTCGATTTGTCCTGCTGCCTCCCCACGCTTTTCTGCCGTCCCGCAGATTCCCTCCCGCATCGCCCTGGCGTACAGTTTAATCGCGCTCAGCGGAATCTTGATATCATGAGAGAGGGACAGTAGCATAAGCTTCTTTTCTTTTTCCAGTTCCAGCGCCCGGTTCCTGGAATCATACAGCGCATCGCGCAGCATCCCGATCCCCCAGACAAACTTCCCGAAGAATCGCTCCCTGCTCTCCTGCGGCTCCACCGCAAGATTGCCCTTGGCAAGTTCATAGGGCATGCCGCTGATCACATGAAAAGGTTTGATGATCTTCATCCTCACATACCACAACACGCCCAATACCGCAAGCCCCAGTATGACCATTCCGCTCACTGCCAGACGCAGCACAAGTCTGTCCCCGGTGCCCGTAACATAGTCAAACCGCAGATATCCTGTTACATTTCCGTCCCGGATTACAGGATATACGGCGCTGTTTACACCGTTATGATTCCGGAAGAAATCCCGGATACGCGCCGTCGCCGCGCCGCCGCCCGCCGGCTGCCCGAGTTCCGTCACACTGCCCCCCGCCGGCAGGAAACTGATCGCTCTCACATACTGCATGCCCCGCAGATCGTACTGTGCCGCACGATCTGCCTCCCCCTGTTCCGGCGGCGTGCCGTCTTCAGCATTGACCAAATCAGTCATAATCCGGTTGATTTCTATCTTATAGCGCATATCTTCCTCGCTGCCTATGCGGGTTCCGGAATAGAAAATGCCCGCACAGATCACCAGCCAGAGAATTGCCGCCGCCGCTGCGACCATGTCATATTTCTTCATATCTGTATCCTATCCCCCATACCGTCTGAATCCGCCTCGGATTCCTCGGATCTTCCTCAATCTTATCGCGCAGCATCTTAATGTGAACCGTCAGCGTCTGGTACTCGCTGTCGCTGTCCATGCCCCAGATCTGATTAAACAAGTATTCCTTATGCAGCGTCTTGCCCGGATTGCCTGCAAGCAGCAGGAGCAGTTCATATTCCTTGACCGCCAGCGTGATCTCCCCGTGGTCGAGATACACTCGCTTTGCTGCCTGATCGATCGTCAGACCGCCCGAATGCATCACTGGATTGTCCTGTTTTAAGCTGTAGCTGCGAACCAGAAGCGCCCTGATCTTCGCGCACAGGATATCCATATCCACAGGCTTCTCCACGTAATCGTCCGCCCCCTGCATAAACCCGTTGAGCTTGTCCTCCTTATCCACCCTCGCGCTCAGGAACAGAACCGGCGTGCCGCTGTACTCACGGATGCGGGCGCACACCGCAAACCCGTCCATTTCCGGCAAAGAAACGTCCAGTATAACCAGTTTTACCCGATGATCCGCCAGCCAGAGCAGCGCTTCCTCACCGGAGGATACACCGTGTACACAGTACCCCTCCCGCGCAAGGAACATGCGCATCAATTCATTTAATTCCTGATGATCTTCCACTAAGAGAATGTCTGTCATGCGTACTCCTTTTCACAATGGCTATTACAATCAATTCATGTATTTCTTCGCTGCCTAAAATCCCATCTCCATCAGCCATACGGAAAGCTTCTTCTCCCGCTCTCTGTCCTCCTCCTGTCCGCCGTATCTGCCGAACGTATACTCTCCTTTGATATTGCCGTCTTCAATGTAAAGCACCCGGTCGCTCTTGGCGGCAACCTTCATATCATGAGTGACAAGCATAATCGTCGTTCCCTCCGCGTTTATGCGGTTTAACTCCTTCATCACTTCTCTGGAATTCTGCTGATTGAGCGCGCCGGTAGGCTCATCCGCAAAGATCATCTTCGGACGGTTGATCAGGCTGCGGCAGATACATGCCCTCTGCAGCTGCCCGCCGGAGACCTCGTTGATATCGTGCGCAGCGACCTCACTGATCCCGAGCTTATGCATCAGTTCCTTCGCCCGGTCATTGATCTCTCTGCGCTTTTCCTTTCCCCTGCCGTTTGCGGACTGATAGGCCGGCAGTATGATATTATCATAAATACTGAGATTTTTTAACATATACATCTGCTGAAAAATGAATCCCATCTGATTTAAGCGAATCTCGCTCATCTCGGACGGACTTAAAGTGCTGATATCCTGTCCGAAGAAATCCACCCTGCCTGCCGTCAGATGGTCCATGCCGCTGATCGTATACAGAAGCGTGGACTTGCCGGAGCCGCTGGGTCCCATGACCGCCACCATCTCGCCCGCTCTGATCTCCATGTTAATATTCTTCAATACATTGTTCTGCCTTTTATTGATAATATATGTCTTACACAAATCCTTAACTGTTAATGTATTCATCGTTCTCTCCATTTCCGCGCTGCATCTTGCGCATAACCTCATATTCTGCATAACAAAACATTCCGTTAACCATATAAGTCAACTCTGTACTTCTGCCGTATTATCACTCGATATCATTGACTTCCTTCAGATCGACCTTCTTCACACCGCCCGCACACAGTACCGCCGTCAATCCTGTCACCGCTAAAAGCAGCAGCGGATAGTACACATACGCCTCCACGGTCCCCGTGACAAGCTCGATGGAAGTTCCGCCCATCATGGCAAAAATCGGACCGATGAGATACGGTGCAAGCAGATTCGACAACACGGTTCCCAGAACAACAGAGGCCGCCAGAATAAGCAGTACTCTGGCTGTCTGCCACCCCGCAAGCGAGCGGTCTCCGAACCCGATGCTCTTAAGAAGCGCAATATCTCCCCGCTCCTTGGCCATGATCGTCTTCATGATGAGCACCGTGATCAGGCTGTTGATGACAAGCACCAGTACTACGATAAAGTACATCAGTGTGTCGATCTGCTCAATAATCCCGCCGATCATATTGTCCAGAAAACCTCTGGCATCCATGATCCGGTAATCCGGAAATATCTCCCGCAGCCGCTCACATGCCTCCTCGCTCTCCATCCCCTCAATCTCCACCTGCATACACAGGATTCCACCCGCGTAGGCAGGGTCCATCTGTGCACTCCGGCTCACCCGGTATCCCTGCCCCATATTCATCATGGACTGATACGTTCCCGTAATTATCATTTCCTCCGTCCGGTCCGCCATTTTAAAATGAATCGTATCTCCTATACCTGCGTCCAGTTCTTTCGCCGTCATCTCCGTAATCATCACTTCATTTGCAAGTTCCGGCTCCCTGCCGGCAAGCACACTGTAATGTCTGTCCCAGTTTCCGACTGCCTGCAGAACGTAATAATTAACACAGTCTTCCGGATCGTCGGTATAGCACGGAATCATGTAACCCATATCCGCTCCCGTAACTGCTTCTATCCCCTCTTCGGCAAGCATGCTTTCGACTTCTTCCATATCGTGGAACAGACTGTCCATATCCACCGTGTAGGCCTCGCCTTTGCCGGTGTCCACATAGGCATCCGAAGGACTTAACGAAAATTCACTGATGATTCCGTCACTCTGCAGCGTGTTGGCTGCGCTCAGCGGCAGCAGAATCAACATCATCCCCAGGCAGAAAGTCACAAGCAGCGTACCGAACCGTCTTACACTGCTCAGGATGTCATTTGCCGCGAGATAGAAATACGGTCTCATTCTCGTCCTCTTCCCCAGCTTCAGGGGACTCTTCGCCCGATACCGCTCCCCGTCGGAACCGTTCCTTATCGCATTCAGCGCGGAAATCTTTCTCAGCTTATCAGTGCTCAGATAGCAGAACAACAGCACGATGCCGACTACTGCAGCTGCGCACACAATCTTGACCATAAGGTTCTGCCCCGTACGTTCTACAACGATATTGGCGATCGCACGTTCCAGAACAGCATTGCCAAAGGGAACACTGCATGCCAGTCCGGCCAGCGCACCCGCCACAGACAGCACCAGGTATTTGATTAGATACAGTCCTTTGATCCCCGCGTCCTTTAATCCGATCGCCTTCATGATTCCGATCTCTTTATAATCCTCCTGTAAGGTAAACACGATCGTAAATCGCAGTACCAGAAACGCAAGCAGGATCAGACATATGCTCACCACGATTAATATACCCGCAACCAGCATGTCCATGATATAGCACATACGAACCACGCCCGCCCCCTCAATGGCACTGATAATCGTAAAATCCTGTTTCCTCCAGTCACTTCGAAATTTCTCTTCATCTGCAAAATTGACATTATAGATTCTCGTATGTACAACATTTTCCTGTCTGGCATACCGGGCAAACTCCTCGTCCCCGATAAACAACCGCTTAAATCCCATCATGGAGCTTCCGAACACTGCGTCCTTTACAATGGCGCCGATCCGGAATTCCTGCACTTCCCCGCCTACCCGGATGGAGACTTTGTCTCCCACCTGCAGATTGTTATTGTCCGCCTCCAACCTGGGAAACGCAATTTCGCCGGGCTTTAACGTAAGCGGTCCCCCCTCTTCCGTGTAGATTTTCATAAAATTTGTCGGAATCTTCCCGATAAACAGCGTATTGGTTCTCTCATATCTGGTTCTTCCGGCATCCGCCTGACATTCCGTGATCTTCACATCACCGTTGATCAGATTGAATCCGTCTATCATCTCATATTCCAGAACCCCTTCCTGCGCTTCCAGAAAAGAATCAATCGCATCCGTTCTGCCATCCGACAAGGCAATCGCAAATGAGTCGGGCACCTTGGAAATCTCCAGAAAACGATCTATGGCTCCGCTCACCGCAATCAGATTATCCACGCTGCTCGCGAGGAACATCGAAGCCAGTATGATGAACAGCAGCAAGATCACATTCATCGTCCTTTTTCTCTTTAAATCCTTTTTCAGTATCCTTAAAAACATATGTCTTCTCCTCCTTCTGAAAACAGTATAGGACGGAAATTATTAAAAAATCCTTAAGAAAACAGCACCTAAGCTGCAAAGCTTAGATGCTGTCATCGGATGTTGTATGTCCGCCAAGAAAGCGTTGTAATATTTTCTGAATAATATCCGGCTCCAGCGGCTTCGCAATATGTTCATTCATGCCTGCGTCCCTGGCTGCCTGCACATCCTCCGCAAAAGCATTCGCTGTCATGGCGACAATCGGAACTACCGCCGCATCCGGCCTTTCAAGACTTCGGATCGCCTTCGTCGCATCATGTCCGTTCATAACCGGCATCATCACATCCATAAAAATGATTTGGTATGCGCCCGGTGCAGATTCCCGGAACAGATCAACCGCCTCTTTACCGTTAATGGCAAGCGTGACCTCCAACCCGTTTTCTTCCAGCATGTAGCGGGCAATCTCCTGATTCAGCTCATTATCCTCTACAAGCAGAGCACGTTTCCCGCTCATCTGCTCCGGCTCACCGCTCTCTCTCTTTTGTGCCGGCGCCTTCTCCTCTTCTGCTTCTTTGCCACCCTTAACCTGTGCGATCGCAAGCGGAAGCACCACAGTAAATACGCTGCCCAGCCCAAGTTCGCTCTCGATCTCTATCGTCCCGTCCATGCTGTCTACCAGTTTCTTCGTGATCGTCATGCCGAGGCCCGTTCCCTGATAGGTAGTTCTGGCGCCGCTGTCCTCCTGTGTAAACGGCTCGAAGATATGCCCCATATACGCTTTGCTCATACCGACTCCCGTATCGGAAACCTCGAAACAGATCCGGGCGGTACCGTTTTCCTCCGAAATCTCATAGCAGCGCAGATTAACGCTTCCGTCAGGTTTATTGTATTTCACGGCATTGCCCGCTATGTTGATCAGAATCTGTTTGATGTGCAGCGGGCTGCCTATATATAATTCATGCCGCAGCAGTTCCGGCTCCTCAAATTCCGTCGTCAGCTTCACCCCGCGCGCCAAGGCCTGCCCGCCGACGATTACCGCACAGTTGCGCAACAGTTCCCGCAGATTGAAAATCTCTCTGGAAAACTCCACATTACCGCTTTCCATCTTATTAATATCCAGTACATCATTAATTAAGGACAGCAGATGCTCTGCTGATGTCTTAATCTTCTTTCGGCAGTCTTCCTGTCTGTCCGCATCGAGCGGATTTTTCTCCGCAATATTCAGCATACCCATGATTCCGTTGATCGGCGTCCGTATGTCATGAGACATATGGGAGAGAAATTCTGTCTTTGCCTTGTTCGCATGTTCCGCTTCATCTATGGCAATTTGCAGCTCTTTATTCTTATTCTCCAGCATCTGATAGGACTCCCGCTGCAGTCTGGAAATGACACAGCCGAAGGCGGCAAACAGTGCAAGCACGATGCCAAAAATAATGAGCAGATCCCTGGATTGATACAGATAATCGGCAAACCCGTAATCCACATAGGGAATATTCATGTACAGATTAATGATATCATCCCTCTCATCCTCCGTTACCGATCCCAGCGCTTTATTCATCACGTCAATCATGACGGGATTTGCCGCCGCCAGGGCCGCCAGCGCCGCATCCGACTGGTATCGGTAATTATCCCATTCAATCAGATTGGAATACCGCTCGTTTTTCGACTGGTAGTTAAACTCTATTGTGTTCATCAGCGTAATATCCGCTTCTTCCGCCTCTAACGCATCCAGACATGCCCTGGCGCTGTCCCGATAAAGCACCGCCTTTTTCAGCTGAAGTTCCTCCGCCCAGTAAGCGCGTCCGTTCGTCAGCACCATAGTCACATCATCCGTGGACATATCATGATCATTCTTAGATATGATAACCGCATTGTAATCCATAAACGTGTCGGTCAATGCAATATCTTCATCTCCCGCAAGCTGTACACCGCTCGCTCCCGCATAGAAATCGATTTTCCCTTGTATAAGCATATCTTTCCAATATTCCGTCCGCCCCAGCGGGCAAAATTCCAGGGTAACCCCGCTTCTCTCCGCTGCTGCCTGCAGAATACGAATGTAGATTCCATCGCATTCTCCACTGTCATTCACATACGCAAGCGGCTTGGTATCCTGATAGAAACCGACCCTGATCGTCTCGGCGCTGTTGATAAACTGCAGTTCCTCAGCAGCAAAGTTCTCCCGCCTGTCTCCATAGTACTCGTTCATGAGATCCTGCTCCAGTGTGGGCGTATCCATGTGCAGATCCTCGATCCCCATATTCAGTTCATTCAGAAGCTCATCGTTGCCCTTCCAGGTAATATAATAATACGGTGCGTAGGCAAACTTACCCACCAGACACTGCTGCTCCCAGATCTCCGTCAGTGTATGTACCGCAATATCGACTTCTCCGTCCTTAAGCGCCGCCTGCATCTGTCGTGTCGTATCATATTCCCGGATATGCGGATCACTGATTCCGTTACGATCCAGATAATCCAGAAATTCACCCTTACGGATGTAACTCGCCACGACGCCAAAAGTCATATCCCGCATACGGTCAAAATCCTCAAAAGCAAGGTCACTGTCAGGCTCCACAAACAGACAGCCATATGTATATCCGCTGGAGACGGCCGCATAATCATAGACCTCTGCCCGCCCTGCCGAATACTGTGCGGACCCTACCAGATCCACCTCTTTGTTCTGCAGCTTCATTAACGCGTCATCCCAGCTGTCGCATTCCACGCATTCGATCTGCCACCCGGTGTATACGCATAACCTTTCCAGATAGGCAAGGTCCATACCGTCATATCCATGCGTCTCCGTATAAGTGTGAAATCCCTCCATCGGAAAAAAGCCGATCCGCACAGTACGCGATTCCTGCGCACAGACCCTCTGCGGAAGCAAAACTGTCGCAAGTGCCAGTACTGTCAATAAAATAATTTGAACCTGCATCCGTCTCATAAAATACCGTTTTTTCATACACAATTACCTTTATGATTCCGCCTTGCGGAATTTTCTGAAATTTCTAAATCTATTGTAGCCAGCACGCCCGGAAAAGTCAACGCAAAGGCTGGGGTTGTATGCGGAGGGGGTATTATTATATAATAAGTAAGATATCAAAAGATATATTACAAAATAAGAGGGCACATTACGCAATCTGCCCGGCATAATTAACAAAATACCTTTTAATACTCTTAACCTTATTAACCTTATAAATAATTATATTGGAGGCACCCCATGTCCGATCATAAATTAATGCAGGTTCAGACCGCCGTGAACAGAATCATCAAAGGGAAAGAAGACGTCGTGGAAAAAGTGCTCGCCGCGATCATCGGCGGCGGTCATATTCTGATGGAAGATATCCCCGGCGTAGGAAAAACAACCCTCGCCACCACTTTTGCCAAAGTACTGTCTCTGGATTATACAAGAGTCCAGTTTACCCCCGATGTTCTCCCCAGCGATCTGCTCGGTTTCTCCATGTACCACAGTCAGAAAGGGGAATTTGAATTTCAGGAAGGCGCAGTCTTCTGTAATCTGCTGCTTGCGGACGAAATCAACCGAACCTCTCCGAAAACCCAGTCGGCGCTGTTAGAGGTCATGGAAGAACGGCAGGTGAGCATAGAGGGCACAACCCGCAGACTGCCGGAACCCTTCATCGTAATCGCCACGCAGAATCCGGCCGGTTCCTCCGGTACACAGCTGCTGCCGGAGTCCCAGCTTGACCGTTTTCTGATCCGCCTTTCTATGGGATACCCGGGTCACGAAGATGCCGTAGCTCTTTTAAAGGGTGAAGTGTGGAAACAGCTTGCCGGCATATCGCCCATACTCTCTCTGGAAGAACTGCTGGAACTACAGGCGAAAACCGAAGCCGTGTTCGTCCATGATTCTCTGTATGAATATATGGTTTCCCTCGTGGAACAGACAAGAAACGATCCGCTTTATGCCCAGGGTGCCAGTCCCCGTGCCGCTATCGCGCTGCTGCGCATGTCACGGGCCATGGCCATGATCGACGGACGGGATTTTATCACGGCTCACGACGTGCAGAGTGTACTTGTTGACGTACTCGGACACCGCGTGCGTCTCAGCGCAAGGGCGCTCGCCGAAGGCCTCTCCCCTGCGGCCGCCATAGACAGACTCTACGAGACAGTACGGACACCTAAAATAAAAAATTAAACTTCGCGCGATTGCGAGATTATGAATAATTCTCTTGAAATGCTGCATATCTCGGAAAATTTGTCGCGAACGCAAAACACGCCAAAGAATTTCCTGATTTTGATGAGATATTACCGATGAATGTAAATGTGACAACTGGAAATCCAAAAAAGAAAATCAAAATTTCCGCCTTACATCTGGCGGCTTTTGTGCTGCTTTATATCGTCAATCTCCTGCTCTTTCTGGCCTTGCGGGGATACTTCTTCCTGCTTACGGGAATGATTCTCACCCTGCTTGTGCCCTGCTCTTTCTATGCGGCATGGCGCCTTGCGGATTCCGTAGAAGGAACGATCACGGTTACACATAAGACCGTCCGCCCGCAGGAACCGGTCTGCGTGATCGTCAGCATAACGAACCGCAGCTTCTTCTGTGCACTGCACAGCACATGGAAACTCTTTATCGGCAATTCCTTTTTCCAGACCGAAGAGGAGCAGAAGCTGCTGCTGTCGATTCCGCCCCGCGGCACCAAACGGTTCCCGATGACCGTCTCCGTAACCGATCTGGGACGGATCACTTTTTCCTGTAAAGAATACGTCCTTGCGGATCTGCTGGGCATTTTCCGGATTTGCGTCGGCTGCAGTATAGAAGAATGTTTTTTCGTCCTGCCGGAATATAGCGAAGCGCCGCAGTTCTCCCTTCCGGAAGCGTATGCCGGTGCGGCGGAACTTACGGAAAGTACACGAAAGGGAAACGACCACAGCGAAGTCAGCGACATCCGTGCTTATGTACCGGGTGACAGACCGCGGGATATCCACTGGAAACTGTCAGCCAGAGGGCAGGAACTGATGGTAAAAGAGCGCGTCTCTCTCTCCGGCAGTGAGCATGTACTCCTTCTGGATCTTCCCGGCGATAAGACCATGGCGCAGAAGCTGCTGACGGAGGGCTGCCTCCAAATCGCCGGCATGCTCCAGGCACGCATGAGCGTCAGGCTGCTTGTCTGGAATCAGCGTCTTTATACTTTCGACGCCTGTTCCTGCGGCGACACAGATGAACTGGAGGCTGCTCTGTGTGAAATCTTGAGCACCGACCTGTCCTCCCGTAGCTGCAGCGGGCTGCAGCATTATATGGCAAACTGCTATCCGCAGCTGCAAAGTTACCTGTGTATTACTACACAGGACGATACCATACAGATGGAGATATGTACCAATGGCTAAGAAGACCCGGACCGGGAAACAACAACAAAATATTGTTCTGTCCGAAGGCATCCTGCTATCCGATAGCCTGTCCGCCCTGAACAGTGCGAATAAAGCTGACCGCCGGATCAATCTGCTCGTCCGCGCCTTCTTCCTGTTTGCCATTGTCACGGGAAGTCTGGGCGGTATGCTGTCCGCATTCCATATTTCCTATGCAAAGTGGGCTTTCTTTCTGTCGGCGCTTGTCGCCGCGCTCTACTGTGCCACGCTCTACGCTTCCGTCTGGTGGGAAAATGTGGGCTACACCCTGATTTTCATCCTCTCCCTGTACACCGGAATCGGTATGCGTGTCTATATCAGCAGCGGTTTCTATGGCATCCTGAATGATATTGCTGCCGCCGCCGCCGCTTTCTTCGAAGCCGAGGCGCAGGTCAGCTATGCGGAACAGGTTGAAAACCATTATCTGGCAGTCTCCGTGGCCATGTGCTATTTTGCTGTCGTCGGCTGCGTTATCACAAACGGACTGATCTCGCGCAAAGCCAAATACTATTCGGCTGCCATTCCTTCCGTCTGTTTCCTGTTAGTGCCTGTCTATCTGGAGTACGAGCCTGCTGCCGGCTACATTATTCTGTTTGCGGCCGGGCTCATCACCGTATATATCCTGCGGCAAAGCCGCTATCATTACCATCGCCTGAAGACAAAGACCCTGCAGAAAGCAGCCGCCAAACATATATTTTACGGGAATGTTTCTGCCAAAGCTGTCGTGAGCGCCCTGCTTGCGGTTGCGGTTCTGTGCAGCCTCGTCGTGAGCATTACTTCCTTCCTGCTTCCGCAAAGCGTCTATCAGGCTGACCGCAAACGGAGCTCCTTTAAGGTACAGACTATGGATGCCATGGAGAATATCTATCTCCTTGGCGTGATGGGACTGATCAATTTCTATCCCACAACCGGCGGACTCGTAAACGGACGACTGGGCGGTGTCAATTCTGTCCGCCTGGACTATGAACCCGATCTGACACTGGAGTTTGCACCCTATACTTACGATCGGATCTATCTGAAGACCTTCGTCGGCGCCGCTTATGTTCCCTTTGAAAACCACTGGAGCATAGAAGACGCGACTGCCTACACCGAAGGCTGGGACTGCGACACCGCACTCCGGCTTAAAAACGCTTTTTGGGCTGATCCTGTTCATTACGCCAAAGGCACCATGAAAATTAAAAACATTGCGGCAATGCGCGGTGTATACCTGCCCTATTATTCCGAGGATACCCGAAAGACGATCGTTCCCGGCAAAACGCAGGTGTATACCTATTATCCGCTTCTAGCGCCCCTCCCCGAAGGAAATGCCGGACCGCTCTCAAGTGATCTGTGGCTGACGGTTCCGGAAGAGAATCTGTCCGCAATCGCCGCCTTCTGTGAAGAAGCCGAACTTGCCGGTTCCCGCGAGGAAATCATCACCGGACTCCGCGATTACTTTCAAAATGAATATCCCTATACGCTAAGCCCCGGAATCACACCGCGACGCAAAGATTTCGTCAATTATTTCCTGGCAGAAAAGCGAAAAGGGTACTGTGCCCACTATGCCAGCTCCGCCGTGCTGATCCTGCGCTATATGGGGATTCCCGCCCGCTATGTGGAAGGGTATGCCGTGGACGCCTTCGAGGTAGCTGCCGATGCCAACGTGACAGATCTAAGCGTCGCCGACTACTACGAAGGGGCCTCCCTTATACCCCAAAACGCCGTTGTATCTTACGACGCATCGGATGCCAATGCCCACGCATGGGTGGAAGTATACGATGATAATCTGGGATGGTATCCCGTAGAACTTACGCCTTATCGGACGGATGCGGAAGAAGAACGCGTGAGCATATGGGATATGTTCACACGCCTGTTCCAGACCGGAGACGGTGAGAACTATGCCGGTCCGGACACCAAGGAACAGCCCGCGGATACCGACATGTCAGGGGCGTTTGGCGACTTGCTCCACAGACTCGTATTCTGCCTGATGATAGCACTTCTCCTGATTCCTGTGTGGATTCTGGTCAGAAAAGGACGCCGGCTGTATCATTACCGCCGGGCCGACCGCAGCGGAAAACTGCTGATGAACTACCATGATATGATCCGCAAAGTGCATGTACGGGAACAAGCTGCCGACCACAGCGGTATTTCCATGGCAAGTGTGAAGAGCAATCGTCTGAAACGGGAGCTGTATGCTCTGAGGAGTTTTGAAGCGCAGATCGCATGGCTGACCGGACACGGGGTTCTGTCCGATGAAAACGGTATCCCCGAAAAGTTGATCCGGATACTGAATAAAGCCGCGTTCTCGCCGAGGGAGCTTTCGTCGGAAGAGTTTGAGGAGGCGTGTGCGTGGATGGCGGGGTGGTAGGCGGATATCAGCCCATGCGCCGGCACCGCCCGGCTTTACCTGTCCCTCCCCGGGTGCACATAGAAAAGTGCCGGTGTCTATCCGATCCGCGCCTTCAGTTCCTGATATCCCCTCGCCAGCAGATCGACCTGTATCTTCATGTTCCCATAACCGTCGATATCCTTCATGTACAACAGACGGTCCACTTTGTCATTCACACTGTAGATCTCCTTCAATAACATTTTATAAGCGACATCCATCTCCGTTCGTACCGCCTTAAATTCCATGTCATTGTCGGATTCCATTTTATCCATGCGCACTTCCATACTGTCCATGTGCTGCTCAAGCTTATCCACCTTTGCCTCAAGGCTATCCACTCTCGCTTCGAGCCTGTCCATTCGTTCCTCGAGTCTGCCGATCCGCTCTTCAAGCCCGTCGATCCGCTTATGCAAGCCTGCTTCCATGGAATCCAGACGCGCCATAATGGCTGAAAACATTTCTGCGTTAGTCATGTCCACCATCTCCTTGTTCATTCAGTATACCTCCCTTTCTTTTTTCAGTCAACAAAAATATCTGTTTTATAATTATATTAGCAAACGTTATTTCGTTTATTAAATGCAATTACCGTTTCGTAGTGATTGTCGCGTTGTAATACCATGTAACTTCTCTACCTCGTGAAAATATCGGCGACATGCCAATGATCCCATATTGATATGGACAGATTTTCACATAGATTTGATTTGTATGAAATGAGTATACACTTTGGGCGGGGAAATGTCAAATTATGTTTTACCTTTTTATCCTAACCGCAATATAATACCCTTATTAAACAGGAAATAAATACCTCTATTCGCAAAGACAATTATATTTTGATTATCAAATTTCCTTGTAATTAAATAATCAGAAATACATACATAATTACAGATATCCGGTTCTCTCTAATCTCTCCTTCACAAACACTTTCAACTTTCCACTCTTCTCCACCATACTCACCATCGTTTAAGGCAATTCATCTTTGGTAGCAAATTCTTAAATTCCTTGACCGCCAACATGTTAATCACAAATCCCAACGCTCTCAGTTTCGAAAAGCTGTTTGATTTTCTCCAAAATATAAACCATATGCCCTAACAGGCTTTTCTTACTTCCCAAACGCCCAAAACTTATTCATCACAAAATTAACCGGCACATTAATCACCAGATTGATCACCGGCGCAATCACTTTAGGGATTCCCACCATCTCTACCCACACGAATGACAGAACACTATTCAGGAACACGCCTGTAAATGAATATGCAATAAACGACTTAATCAGAGCCTGATACCAAGGTGCGTTGTCTTGTGTGTTCGCAAACACGTACTTCCGATTCCAATAAAACGACCAGAAAATACTCAGCACATATCCGATCAGTTGTGCAATCAGATAGTCGGCATTCGGCAGAATACCCGCAATCTGAAACAGAGCGAAGAAGATCAGGTAAACGCCGTAGGAAACGATAACATTACTAAAACCGACCATTGCAAATTTAACAAATTGTATAAACTTGTCCCATGTGTCCTCCTGCATCTTTATATGTAATACTCTAAATACTACAAATTTTAATATGCTTTCAAAAGCAGACCATATAATTATCCCCGTATTCTTCATGCCCGTTTGACCCTAAAAATGATTGACTGCATCAATGACATACTCCTGCTCCTCCTCCGTCATGCCATTGTAAAGAGGCAGCGAGAGAACTGTATTCGCGTATTTCTCCGTAACCGGCAGGCTCCCCTCCCGCAGATTCAGATACTGATATGCCTCTGACAAATGCGGAGGTACAGGATAGTGTATGATCGTCCCGATTCCCTTTTCCTCCAGATATCTGATCAACTCGTCCCGTTCCTCTGTACGAATGACAAACTGATGCCAGATATGCGTAGCTCCTTCACGTGTCCTCGGAAGCGTAAGCTTATCATTCTGCATTTCTTGCAAATATCTCTCACATATCCCCTTCTTTTCCTGCGCAAGTTCATCCAGATACTTCAGCCTTATTCGCAGAAATCCCGCCTGCATTTCATCCAGTCTCGAATTTGTACCCACTACTTTATTGTAGTAGCGCTTCTCGCTTCCATAATTGCGGAACACTCGCGTATCCTCTGCGATCCGGTCATCATTAGTCACAATAGCGCCCGCATCGCCAAACGCACCAAGATTTTTGGACGGATAAAAGGAAAAACAACCGATATCCCCGAAAGTACCCGTCATCTTACCGTCAAACTTCGCCCCGTGTGACTGCGCGCAGTCCTCCACCAGCCTCAGATTATATCTTTTACATACATCAGCAATTGGCTGCATATTGGATGCCTGTCCATATAGGTGCACCACTAAGACCGCCTTTGTTTTCTCCGTGATCTTTTCCTCAATCTTCGACGCATCCATATTAAAATACTCATCCGGTTCCACAAATACCGGCGTGGCGCCATTGATCGTGATTCCCATCACACTGGCAATATAAGTGTTGCCCTGTACGATCACCTCATCCCCGCTTCCTATTCCCAGAATACGGAAGGCAATCCACAATGCGTCAAGTCCGCTCGCGACTCCCACACAATGTTTTACTCCCAGATACGAAGCAAATTCCTTCTCAAAACGCTCAACTTCTTTTCCCAGAACGTACCACCCCGACCGAAGTACCTCAATCGCTTTCGCTTCAAATTCTTCCTGATACTGATAAAATCCCCGGTCAAGCCTGTTTGGCATTATTTTCATTCGTGCACTGCTCCTTTTTCCATTCTTCATACCCTATATTCTGCCACGGCATACCTCTGTCAAAAGTATACTGCCACGGATAAACCTTTTCTCCTGTCGTATTATCTGTTATCTTATCCGTGCTGCATGTCATTTTAGCCGGATTTCCCAGCGCAACCATGCCTGCATCCACGTTCTTTGTCACAATCGCCCCTGCACCAATCAGCGCTCCCGTCCCGATTGTTAATCCCGGCAAAATAATAGAGCCGGTAGATATAACTGCAAATTCTTCAATTGTTACTCCTAATAGAGACTCTGAAGGAGGATTCGGATCATTAGTCAGAACAACATAAGGAAAAATCCATGCATATTTCTTAATAATACTCTTCTGCCCGACATGCACATTACTATGCAGATTCACATAGTCCTGTATTTCGCAATAACCCTGGATATCAGATAAAGTTCCTATTCGTACGTGATTACCGATTTTGCTGTTTTCTCTGATCGTAACCCTATGCCCTGTTTGCAGATTGTCCCCGAGAACATTATCTCCATATATAATATTCTCGCTGCGTATCAATGCATTCGCACCAATAACCAGCGGATGAATACAGTATTCCTCCTCCTGAAAAAAATCCACAAGGTATTCACCTAATATACATCTGGCACCGATCTTTCCATGCCCTTTCACTTCAACATTGCTTCGTACTACGACCCCGTAATCAAGATATGTCTTCTCGCCTATAATTACATTATCGCCTATAATGCAGCCCGCTTTAATCACACAATCATTGCCTATAACCACATTATTGCCCATTATTACATTTTGATCTATACGGGCACTTTCCGCTATTTTATTACTCATCTAAACTGCAAGCCTCCTTTCTGCATATTGATAAAAGAGACTGCATATAGAATCAGGCAGGTATTTATACCCCACACACATTTTGCTTTTTCGAAATTCACCTTCCAGCACAAATCCGCATTTCTCATATAACCGTATTGCTCTCTTATTCTCCGATAGGACATTTAGATAGACCCTTTCCAATTCAAATTTATTAAATGCTATATTCAATAACTCCTCTGTTGCGGCATATGCCACATTTCTGCCTTGTGCCACCCTTCTCAAGCTGATTGCATATTCAGCATTTCTATCCTCAAGATTTATTGATTTCAAACTGATTGTTCCCAGATACTCGTCCTCTTCCTCGACAATTGCATAATGTATGCTTCTTTCATTTAACGGAACAATGTCTGCCTGATTTATGAATTCCAGGACATCCTTCTCTGTTTTAGTCAACATATCCCCGTGAAAATATCTTACCAGCTCCATATCATGCATCCACTCTAGCATTCCTGTACAGTCTTTGCTTTGAAGCTGCCTTAACCGCACAGTCATCGTTCATTTTCCTCCTCAATAATATATGGAGGACGATTTCTTGATGCGTCAAACGCTCTCCATAAATATCCGCCAAGAATTCCAAGCGTCAACATAATAATACCAAAACTAAGCAGATTAAAAATAAACAAGGTTGTCCAGCCGCTCACATCAATTAATCCCAATAATTTGAAAATGAATACCAAAACAGCCCATGCCACCGCACCAAAGCAAGATAATGTTCCTATAACCGAAACAATCGTAATCGGTAATGTCGAGAAACTGAATAAAGTATCTGTTACCAGCCTTATCTTTTTCCTCAGCGTCCATCTGCTCTTGCCGATTTCCCTCTGCAGTCTTGTGTAATAGATCTTCTCCGTTCTGAAACCGCTCCACAAGATCTGCCCGGTCAGCGCACTGTTTTTCTCATCAAGCTGCATCAATACATGAATGACTTTTCTATCCAGCAAATACACGTCAAATCCGCCGCTGGGCATATCCGGCAGGGCTGCTTTTCTGACCAGCCAGTAGTACAAATTGGCAAAAAGAGTCTGTCCCTTCCCTTCCTGTCGGTCTTTTCTCACTGCCAATACAACATTATTTCCTTTAGTCCAGCTTTCCGCCATCTCCAGAACCATTTCCGTAGGCTCCTGCAGATCGGCAGCCTTAACGACTGCACAGTCACCTGTACATTTGGATAACCCGCAAAGGATTGCCGCATGTGAGCCGAAATTTCTCGACAGACTATATATTCTGATCCTTTTGTCCTTCTCTGCCAACTCCTTCATCACGGCATAGCTGCCGTCTTTGGATCCATCGTTCACCATGACAATTTCCCATTCATATTCGTCATGATTTAAGAGTTTTGCAGACATATCTGCATATAACGGTCTTAAATTATCCTGATTATAATATACCGGAATGACCACTGATATTTTCATTTACCGCTCCTCTTCATTGACAAATTTAAGGTATTCATCATATTCTCTGATATATTCGGCCGCATCATAATGTTCACTGGCCAGACAGAGCAGTACAGAATCCCGACTGAAGTCATACATATCTTTCCAGACCATTTTAGGCAGATATATCCCTGTGTGCGGACGGTTCAACAGAAATACAGCCTCATTTCCTTTGCCATCGCGTACCTTCACCTTACACGATCCTGCCACATTGATCAGTACAAACTCCGTCTTCCGGTTTGCATGCTGTCCTCTGACTACTGTTTCGTCTGAGCCGTAAATATAAAAAATTCTTTTAATATCAAAGGGGATATCCTGCTGCCCTTCTACAATAACCAAGTGGCCCCTCTCATCTCCCCTCTGCGGAAACTCGAGCATCTGCGATCCTAAATATTTCATATTTGCACTCATTCCTTTCACTTCATTTAGGCAAAAACTGATTTTATCTTCAAATCCTTACCAATACTATTCTACCATTGAACTGTACAAAATGTATCAAACACTTTTGTAATGTCATCATTCTCTAATACAATGTATATATGATACTCTCCGGCTTCCAGATCAAAAAGATAAGCGCTGAAATCAAAACCCGTATATTCATAGTTTTCATTTCCACCATATTTTTCAATAACGTCATTTCTTGAAACAGCATTTAATTCATAAACATATTGTGCCTTTTCATTTGCTAAAACTAACTTTTTCTGTATTTTCCTATTGTCAACATCTGGCCAGGAACAGTACCCGCCTATCCCCATTTTTTTCTCATTTCTGTCAAATGAAAATTCATCAACCTCTCCTTCTATACCGGAACTATCATATCCCTGTATTATTCCACTATCAGATAATTCCGTTATAACTGCAGGTCTATCCTGTACGAAATACGAATGAAACGGAATTTTCTCAAAAGTAAAATTCCATATACTGCACACACACCCCAGTAAACTTACAAATATAACTACCGTGCTGAAAACATGCTTCTTAATGTATCCTCCAAATTGCTTCCACGGACAAACCATAAAAAGATATGACCATAGTAATATATATCCCGGATAAAAATATCTTGCTTCCACATGAGTTCCTGCTAAATGAAGTAATGCAGGTCCTATAACTGCCAATATACATAATAGTGATTCCACATGCTCTGTAAAGAATAATAACTCATTTTTCCACTCTTTACTTTCTTCTTTACGATATTCTCTCCATTGATAGACAATACCCGATACACCCAGAAACCATAAAGAAAAGTTACATAAAATTATAAAATTTCTATTTTTTAACCAGTCAACAATATACGTCTCTCCGTATCGTGCATCAATAATATTAGCAAACTTAGCAGCATAAATCCCCAGAAATTCCAGAGGATACTTCACAATTGACAGCAATAACTCCTGAACGGTTATACCATCTCTTCTAAACCCCTCCTGTTTAAAAATCATATCTGCCATGCTGTCTACAGAAACCACCGCAGGATTAGGATAACCGTTTATTATACTGGTTTCATACCGAATGAAGCTTACTCCTTTTCTCAATTGTGAGCCAACAACCTGCGTGGTAAATATAATCGGAACTTTGTATGTGAATTCTCCTATACATTCTGTATTAATAATAATTTGCGGAACTGCTGCCACAAATACTCCGGCAAAAAACAGCATTATAAAGGAAATCTTATTTACCCATTTTCTGTCCGCTCTTACTTCCCCCAAAATAAGTATGATTATGGCCACACAAATACTGACCGCATTGCCGGTTCTAATGTAATAAGACGCACCAAACAACAGCCCGCATACAGCGATGTTAATGTATCTTAATTTACTGTTCATTTCCAAAGCCTTATATAGCAATAATAATGCACCGAAAACAAGTACTAGTGCCGGCAAGTCTGACAGTGGATAAATGATTAATCCGGGCCAGATCAAGATAGTCAGAAATAATACAGACAGGCGTCCCCAAATGCCAATATCTTTTTTAAAAGTTCTTCCTATCAGCTCCGGAAATAAATAAACCAATCCAAAAACAATAAATATCGCCCACCATATGCACCACCCGACATGTGTCTGAAGTCCTAATGTTTTCAAAATTGCCATAATAAACGGCCATGCATAGCCCCGCATCCAGAAAAAATCGCGAGCCCCTGTTTCCATCTCATACTCAAAAGTTAATTTGAAATTTCCGATTCCCTCCTTAATGAATTCCTCTGCCATGGCATTATAGCCCAGACAGTCATAATACAAGTTTTTCCCGCTGTCATTAATCAATAAAAAGCAAACTGTAACAAGAAAACCTACAGACAAAGATACTGTCCTGGGATATTTAGATATTCTCACCGGTATCTTTGAAATATTACTCTTTAATCTTAATATTTTGTTCATGTAACGCTCCTGGCCCTCTACTGTTAATAATACTCGTAAATCTTTATTACAGTCATCTAATCATTTGTTCCTGTAAGTTTATATTCTGGTTCACATCCCAATAATCCAATATTTCTACTTCCAGATTATTTTTTGAATACAGCACTTTGACCTTATTTCCGTTTTTCAAATCCTGCTTTATCTTTTCCTCTGTCCTTCCCAGATCGTCAAACAGTTCATACTCGACCTGCATATCATGCATATAAAAAATGTCTCCCGGTTCCGATACCATCATTGCCCATACCAGTTCATTAAAATTTTCAATATACAATTTTGTATCTGACATATCACCTTGGTTCATGATTGTATTATAACTGCTCTTTCCTAATTTCATCGCCCTCATGAAAAAGAGTCCGTCAACATTCTTCTGAAATGTATAATTATTTATACTGATTACGAAAAGTCCTGTCGATATAATAACCAGCAAAAGTGAAGATGGCATTCTAACCTTTCCTATACAATATAACGCATATATTATAAGCACAGTATATGGTACATAAATCTCCCTCATCTCTATTCTGGCAGAAACCGCATAGCAGATAATAACAGCTCCTTCCGTGAAGATAAAAAGAAGCATTTTTTTAATCTCAGCAGCTCTCGTTTCCGTATTTTTGATAATTTCCTGGTATACATAAACGCCAAACAGCACAACAGCAGTTCCGCATAATATGCAAACCAATATCTTACCGCTTCCCGTATATTGCCTAAAAGAATAACCAAACAAGTACTCCGGACCGTCATGAAAACCAAACATCGATAAGATACTTTGGAAGGTAAAGTCTAAGATCGTGCTCATGCTGAGCTTAATCGGAATCTGTCCTGTTCCGTTAAATACAGGCACACGAAAAGCAATAACCTTTATTACTACAAATACTATAACCGGAATCGCGCTGATTAACAAATTCTTTAATCTAATCAATTTATCCTGGTCATATAAAACAAATACGTTAAGAATTATATAAACTCCAAATAGAGCCAGAAAGCGTTCATGTGTAAAAAGGATTAAAAAGAATATAACAATACTGTAAACATAATATTTCTTTTTCTGAGTCTCGCTAAAACGAAATATAGAATAGAAAAACCATATTGCAAAAAAAACACACATTTGTTCCATAAATCCAAATAATTGTGTCATTCCGTAATATGAATATATAGATGTCAGATAAATAACGGAACCTGCAAATGATAAAAATAAATTCTTCCTGCAAAGATTATATATGACATAAAACAAGCTCACAATAATGATATAATTAAATATTAAGTTTGCGCATAAATATGTTACACCGTTAACACCGCATATTTTTGTTAGCATTGCCATTGCAAAAAAAGCAACCGGTCTATAACTCCCCATTAAATTATTCATAAAAACCAAGCCAAACAAATTATCGCTCGATTTTACATAATTATAAAATCTGATATCATCCCCCATAAGAAACATCTTTTGTTTTAAGGGTTCAAACCAGAATAAATTCAAGAGCAATAAAATCAACAGCGATATTACAATACCAAACATTTCTTCTCTTGTTAACTTATTGTACTGTTCTTCCAGTTTCTTTATAACTCCGTTCATATTGTCTCCTCTGTCTGTCCATATATTGACCAATCATTTCAAACCCAAAAGCAACATTTCTTTCCGTCTTCACAACCTTGCATCCCGCCCGTCTGCCGGCTTCCATATCCCTCTCATCATCACCAACCATATACGATTCTGCCAGGTCAATATTGTACTTCCGGGCTGCCTCCAGCAACATTCCAGGTTTTGGCTTTCTGCACTCACACTCTACTTTATATTCTATCCGTTCTCCCTCAAATCCTTTATCCGGATGATGTGGACAGTAAAACAGATCATCAATGTATGCGCCCTCCTGCCCCAGCAGTGTTTCCATCTTCATATGAATACGCTCCAGTTCTTCCAGTGAGCACTCTCCTCTGGCTATGACCGGCTGATTGGTTACCACAATCGCCAGATAACCGCTCTCATTGATCCTCTTGATCTCATCAGCTATCCCCGGTATTAATTCCATTTCCTGTTGATCACGAATAAACCCTTTATAAATATTAATCGTGCCGTCACGATCAAGAAAGACTGCTTTCTGCTTATTACTTAAATTTTTGGCATGCACCAGCCCGCTCTCAATGTCCCTTGTGACCATCCGGTACCGTTCCGGCGTCCCCATATCTCTGACATACTCGGGAGAATCGTAAGCCGCCAGCTGTCTGTCAGGAATCAACTGTTTCAGGATATCTCTGTCCAGATCGGTCTTTTTCACATCATGAAACATTTCCAGTACGGATGTTGACAGGATATGTATGCCTGCATTGACTCTGTTCTTATAGATATCACGTTTATCTTCCTTATGCATCCATCTGGTAACTATGCCTTCCCGGTCTGTTACCACCAGACCGCTGTCATAAGGATGATTATTGGGGTGCGTGAAGATCGTTGCATACACGCCTTTCCGGAGATGATAATCCATGAATCGCTGAAAATCCACGTCAAAAATAATATCACCATTTAGTAAGATGAAGTCTTCTTCCATAACACCCTTCAGATAATACAGCGCCCCTGCGGTTCCAAGAGGCTCCTGCTCTTCGATATAGGTAATATTCACATCAAACCGTTTCCCGTCACCGAAATAATCCTTAATCACATTACCCAGATATCCGATCACCAGTATAATATCCCGGATATCCTGCCCACGTAGGCATTCTATCTGGTGCTGCAGAATCGGTTTGCCGCAAATCCGTATCATCGGTTTCGGAATGTCATCTGCTATACTCGCTATTCTTGTTCCTTTTCCGCCTGCCATGATTACTGCCTGCATGACACCCTCCTACGATTCAAAGAAATAATCTTCCAACATTAAACACAGTGTATGGTAAACAGGTAAATGAAGCTCCTGAATCCTATAAGTCTCCGTCTCAGGCACAATAACGGCGTGTTCTGTCAGCGTTGCTGCTCTTCCCCCGTCCCTGCCGGTAAGCACGATCGTTTTTAATCCCTTTGCCTGTGCCGTTACCAGCGCATTTATTATATTCACGGAATCTCCTGATGTGGTGATCCCGAGGAACACATCACCCTTATTTCCATAACCGAACACCTGCTGCGCAAAACCCATTGCGGCATCAACATCATTTGCACAAGCCGTACTGAGCGCAACGTGACCGGTCAAAGCAATTGCCGGCAATGCCCCCTGGAGACTTTTACAGAGCTTTATACCGATTTCAGGATTGACGTTCATGATTTTCTCTGTCATATCAGGCTTCAGCTGCCTCTTCTTTCTGAAGCCTTTCATCAGTTCTCCGACAATATGTTCCGCATCGGCCGCGCTCCCGCCATTGCCGGCAACAAGCAGCTTTCCGCCGGTTTGATAGCTTTCACGAATCATAACATACGCCTGCCATATATCGTCCCTGCACGAGGACAGTCCGGGATAGCGCTCGATCAGTTCATCTAATATACTGTTATTCTGCTCCGGCATTACGACACATGCTCCTCCCTCGGCACATAAGATTCCGGCGTGTAATGAATGACTCTGGTGCCTGCATTTTCAAATTCAAACGGTACATATAGAAGATGTTCCATCGCCTTTTTCAGTTGCTCTCTTTTATCCTCTTCCACATAAAACAGCAGAAATCCGCCGCCGCCTGCCCCTAACAATTTACCACCGATTGCCCCGGCCTGCAACGCTTTATTATAAAGACCGTCAATAGAATCCGTAGAAATCCGTGATGTGATCCCTCGCTTCAGTTTCCATGTATGATCGAGCAATCTGCCGAATTCATTCAAATCCCCCTTTGCCGTCAATACCTTCTCAGCCTCTTCTACCAATTGAAGCATTTCCATAAGCTGTCTTTTCTTGTCCTCCATCGCATGCATGGTTGACACTTGAATATCCGAAGAAAATCTGGAAAATCCGGTAAAAAACAACATAAGATTTCTGTTAAGCTGTTCTTTACGCTCGGGTGATATGATGACGGGATTTACAGTATACCCTTCGGCGCTGAAATTAATACGGTTCAATCCGCCGAAAGAGGCAGCAATCTGATCTTGCACACCACCTGCTTCACCGCAAAGCACCCTTTCCAGATACACCGCGTCATCTGCCAGTTTTTTCTTGTCCGCGTATTTACCTTTCAATGCGTAAAACGCATTCAACATCCCTACTGCAAAAGAACTGCTTGTCCCTAATCCCGATCTCGCCGGCAAATCTGCCTCATATGTAAGCCTTAATTCATGCATATCAAGATATTTCATTGCCTCTCGAATAGCCGGATGCTGAATATCATCAATTTGCGTTACTCTTTCTGTCCTGGAATATGAAAGCTCCGTCGAATAATCAAAAAACCGTGGCAAATGTCTCACATTCACATAGCAGAACTTGTCAAACGTGGTAGATATGACTGCTCCTCCATGCTCTTTATAAAATTCCGGAAAATCTGTTCCGCCTCCAAAAAAAGACATTCTGAAAGGTGTCTGTGTAATGATCATGGCTTCCTCCTACGCTTAACAAAAGTCTTTTGCTACAATGCGCCACGCACTTTCCTCCGAAAAATTATTGCGTATATATTCAAAAGATTTTTCGGACATCCTTGTTAATTTCACATCATTATTATACAAGCCTGCCAGTTTAGACGCTATAGCCTGTGCTTCATCTTCTATGCAGAGAATCCGTTCCGCACCCTCAATGCCTTCTGCTCCCACCGATGTGGTAACTACCGGCATCCCGTATCTCATGGCTTCTATTACCTTTCCTTTAATTCCCGCCCCATAGCGCAGCGGCACCACTGAAATGCGGCAGTTATGATATAAATGAGCCAATTCCTCATCTGACACAAATCCCTTGACAATCACATGATCATTCGCAAGATTTTGTATCTCTAAAGGTGCGTTTGAACCTATAATATAGAAACGCAGCTCCGGAATGCGTTCTAATATAGACGGTAATATTTCTTTGGTAAACCACAAAACCGCATCCGCGTTCGGCGTATGTGTAAAGCCGCCCACAAACATAATATCTTTTCTTTGGTCAAACCGATATTCTTCTAATGCAAAATCCTCAAAAATGTATGCCGTAATTGCTTTGGCTTTAATCGTCCTGTCTATCTTTGCAATTTCGCGCACTTCCACATTAGACGGATAATATACCACATCGGCTTTTCTCATTAATTCGAGCTCTTTTTTCTTCCAGTCCTCTGAATCTGACAGTGCTTTCTCATCTCCGGTGACTTCATATTTCCTCTTCTCACGCAGGAAATGTAAATCATGACCGTAATAAATGATTCGTGCATGTGTATTATTTCTGATAAAATCAATATAATTCACTGAAATATGCGGTCTGTTTAAGAAAACATAATCTATATATTCAGCATTTTCCTGTACCCATTCCTTCCAGTGATTGGCATAATGCGGTCCGTACAGCACCTCTATTCCCATCTGTTGAAGCGTCGTTGTATATGGCTCGTGCCGGTAAAAATTATCTCCAATAAATATGACATGATATCCCTTATTAACAAACATCCGAAGATACTGAAATACTGTCCTGCTTCCGGCATCTTTATCGTAGTGCGGTACATAATGGTCTACCATCAGTAAAACTCTCTTCTTATAACTCCTGTCTCTGGCAATGAATACTTTTTCAGCATTAGGTAAATGTTCTGTCAAAACATCCTGCCACTTTTCTCTGAATTTCTGTTGGTTTACCACCTGATATGATTTCAGTCCACTGTCTGTATCCGTTCCGTTAGACACACCCTCAAAATGAACCACCATAGACAATGGTTGATATAACACCTTATATCCATGCCTTCTCACCTCAAAAGCAAGATCACTGTCCTCACAGTACGCCGGCGCAAACCGCTCATCAAACCCGCCGATCTCTTCCCACAGTGCTTTCCTGATCATGATCGCCGCGCCGGAAATATAATCTGTCTCTTTCACGTAATTATATTCAGGATCTTCCGGACTTTTCCTGTTACCATAATTCCAGGCGGACGCATCGTTCCACACAATGCCCCCTGCCTCCTGCAGATATCCGTCCGGATATACCAGCTTGGAGCCGACCATACCGGTCTTCTCATCCCGCTCAATCAGGCTTACCAGGGGTTCCAGCCAGTTTGCCTGCACCTGCGTATCATTATTCAGGAACAGAATGTATTTTCCTTTCGCATACTTCGCCGCATGATTACAATTTAATAAGAATCTGACGTTCTCCCTTGTGGTAATCAGCCGGACATTCTTCGCAATCTTCTCTATATCCTTTGTCACATCTGTAGAACAGTCGTCGGCAATCAATATTTCATATGCTATATTACCGGTATTTTTCAAGATCGACCTAAGACAGTTATACGTATAATCAAATTCATTATATACGGGTATAATAACAGACACTGTCGGATGCGTACATACCGGAAACTCTATGGGCTCATAATCCGCAACCGTTTTACTCTCTGCCGCAGCCCCGGCGCTCACCTGCTCCAGTTCCAGATCCAGACGACTGGACGGATCCAGCTGCATACGCTCGATATCAACAGCTTCTTCATAGCGCTTCTTGACCCCTTCCATGCCTTCCAGACGCATATACTTCAGATAATTCCGTATACGCTTCGGGTTGATGACATGCAGCATCAGGCGTGGATGGCGAAACAGATTAAACACGATCCTCGCAAAGAACCGCCTGCGGCTGTTAAGCGGCAGGAGCCAATTTCCAGCTCTTTGCATCTTCTTCGCGAGTTTATAAGCATGCGTCGTCTTCTCATGCTCATATTTCCTCTCCACTTCAAGCAGTAACTCTATATGACCTTCCTTATTCAGAACAGTCTGCTGTAAATCGGCAATCTGAGCCTTTTGATCCTCTATATGCTGATGCAGTTCCTGATTCGCACGGTCCAACTCACTGTTTCGATGACTCAGTTCCTGATTCTGGTTGTTTAACGCATTATTTTGCTGATTCAACTCATGATTCTGCCGGCTCAGCTCAGTGTTCTGCTGATTCAGTTCATTGCTCTGCTGCTCCAGTTCGTTAATTCTGCTCCCTAATTCCTCAATATGCCCGTCCAGTTTCTGAATGTGGCGGTTCTTCTCCTCATCCGTTTCCTGCAGCGCAGCAACTCTTTCACCAGCAGTCTGGAGTTCTTCATCTAATTCGACAATATGCTTTCCCCGCATTTCATTGTCGTCATTCAATGCACGAATTTCATCATTTTTACCTCTGATCGCTCTGTTCAGTGCCACGATCTCTGCTGACTTAGGCTGAATATAACCGCTTCTCACATCGATAGTCTTAGAGGTCTTTTCCGCTACAATAACCACCGAATTATATTTAAAATACTGATCCAGGTGTCTGACATTTTTCAAATAGTCTTCGTAATCACAGTCAACATCTGTCACTTCTTCTCTGGCATAGAATGAATGTATTTTTTTGACCTCCACCCGATATCCGTATTCCTCAATGATATCTCCTATATCTTCTCCCCAATCCGTAATAACCAGAGTCCCAGCATCCGGCCGCACAGGATCATCATGATATACCGGCTGCTTCCCGTCCCTGCTTTCTGTCTTCTTATTCTCATGGACAGGAACTGTAAAAATATGACATCCCCCGACTTTCAGGACACGTAATATTTCCTCCATGGCTCTCTCATAATTTACAATATGTTCAAACACATCTTCCGTAATGACAAAATCGAATGTCTCCTCAGGAAACGGAATGTTACACAGGTCAACGCACAAAATACCATCCTGATATTCTCCGGATGGTACACCGTCAAAATATTCACAACAAGTATACTTCGGTAAGTCTTTCAATGCATTATGAATATACCCGCTGGAACAGGCATTCAGGATGCTAAGCCCGGATAACCGCTCTGCCATCGATATCAAATCACCGTCCGGCTCGTCAATGTAGTTCAGCAACTCTCCTGCAATGTCAGAGTTTCTTACAGAAGCTCCGCAATGACTGCACCTGGCTTCTCTAAGAAGAACTGCCTTATCATCAATTGCAAAGTCTGCTATCGCTCCACATATATGACATTTTTCATTTGCAACAACCATATCTGATCACCGTTATCCCATTCACATATTTCTATCCGCGCATTTCGCATATCAACAGTCCCACATTACTTCCCACACTGTCTTTCAGCGCATTAATGTCCTCACAAAAATCTTTTTCATTATGAATTGCAACATCAATATTTCTAACAAGAGTCATTGCGTCATACGCCGACTTTGTATAACCCGGTATTCTCTTTCTTAATTCGTCTTCCGCATATCTACGTTTTGACGTTATTCTGGGATTTTCTATCAACTGTTCCTGATCAAGCTCCGATACATCATCAAAGTGCATTAACAGCCAAAATTCAAAGCACGGATTCGTTACATATAATCCAAACTTCCTCTTTTGACATTCTTCTAAAACATACTCATATTGATCTGCCGTAAAACTCTTTTTGTCACGGTCTACAATAAAACATATCTTATCCAACCCTTCTGCATATATTATGCCGGCATGGTTTATAATCTTAGTGACGGCTTCCATTAAACCCTCCAAACCGGTTTCCTGACTCAGAGCTGTCATTATCTTTTCGCAGGATTCCTGCACATTGTTAACTGTCTGGCTTAATGAAGCTATCCCAAGTTGCGCCTCACATATCCAAAGTAATGCATCCCATATGCCCTTAATCACTGAAGGGTCATTCGTAATATCTCCCTGCTCCTGCAAATATTCCATAAGCCAATTCAATAATGTTTCATAAGAAATGAATCCGCTTTTTTCTTCTTCTATATGTTTGATTATACGCTCTACAATTTTCTTCGGATTGCTCCACCCTGTCTCACTATAGCTTCGAACAATCGGGACCAGTTCAATCAAAGGATTTAAGCCAAGCCCGGGTTCCTCTCTCAACTCGTTAACTGCTTCAAAGTACAGAAGCTCTGTTTTCTCCCCTTCATATACTAAAAAATATTTCTTGCGTGCTTCATCAGACTTCAAAACCCTGGCACGCTGTGCGAAACTTTTTCTTTCCCTCATATACTATCCCTCCTTAATCGGAAAAACAGTACTGAAAATCGGCACGCCGCCATACCGGCCTTCTAAGTATGCCTTATCGATTTTCTGATCAAACCGTGCATTATATTCCTCCAACGAATAAATATCTGACTCACCGCTGTTTTTCTTGTTGATAAACCAGATCTCATCCCTCCTGAGCAAATCAAAATCCATTAAACGCGATTCGTGAGTGGTAACAATCAACTGTATATTCTTTCGCGCAGCGAGCTGTAAAAATGTTTCCACAAATTTATATGTCAGGCTCGGATGCAGACATCTGTCCAGTTCATCTATCACGTATGTTTTGCCCTCTCCCGCAAGGAGAATTTCCAATAAGTCCAGCACTCTCACGGTTCCATCAGATTCTTCCGAAAGGCTGAACAACACATCCCTTTCCCCGTGCGAGAACTCTATCGTCTGACACCGAACCGCATCGTTATCCGCAAAAGAAATAATGAAAAAATCATCATTGCTTCGCATTACAACAGCCATCTTCCCCTTATTATTACCACTTCTGATTTTGGCCCTTCGCTTTTCAATATACGTGGATATATACTGACGATTCTCTGCCGGAAGCCTCCCCATCACTTTCTCAACTGCCACATCTACCATCTCGAAATTAGTGATTCCTGTACCGAAAGCCGAAATAATCCTGCATATTTCCTCCACATTCCCCGCCTCTGAAAGATAAGAATAGTCAGAAATCGGCTGGTCGGGGAAATTAACATCCAGGGCATTTCTAATCCAGCGAAATACATCGCGCAATATGATTGCACCGATACCTTTTTGGTACAAATTTTTCTTATTCTGGTTCATGACTGATAAAAAAAGAACTGTACCATCATCACAAACGTCATTAGCATATATTTTCATTTTCTCGGCCAGACCTTTTTGTTTTAAATCCGCCCCTAATGTATACTTCCCTTTCTCAATATCCCTTTCAAAAATTACTTTCTCAGAATTATCCACACGCAGCTCTATCAGCCATTCAGAAACAAATCTGCTCTGACTAAGTACAACCTCAAAGCCATATGCATAATATTTTTCATTCAGCATAATTTCTACTTCAAAATAACTAACCCTATCTTTATTTTCAGGATTTATTTTACAATATTTCTCCGTATGTCCACCCGGCAGCCCTGCAATAACAGTATGCCTCATAAACTGCATGGCTTTTACAAGGTTAGATTTCCCCGATGCATTAGCGCCATACACAGCCGCAAATTTAAGAAGTTTTACTTTTCCGTCATCATATATATGTTCCTTCTTACTTCTAACCTTACCCGCAATCATAGAAAACTCTTCTGTATTGCCATCATCTCTTGTATCAAAAGACAAAAAATTTCTGACATTAAATCTTATCAGCATGCTGTCACCTCCTTTTATATCATATTATGTGTTTTTTTCACTGATGTCAAACACTACCATTCTTCCAAAATCCATTTTAAATTGTTATGAGTGATTTTATCACTTTTCGTTTTCATCCTGAGTATGGCATTTTATCACAAACCCGGAATATTTACGTTCTACTCCACAATAACGTCTTCACTGTCATACTCACAAATATTCGTATCCGCATCCAATTCCAGCATCGCAAGATTATACCCGTCATTGTCAATGACTATGGTTTGACAGTTATGCGCTCTCACAAGCACCACATGATTGTCCTGCGTTCCTGCCGATATTGCCGGCGTAATAAGATATTCTCCCTTATGAAATCTAGGTAACTCAAATGCAAATGATACCTCATACACCATGCCCTTTTTTACCTTGGCTATATTCTTATTCTGCATAAAGTTATTGATCCCGAATATCCTGACCCCCTTCAGATCTTCCAGCTCAAAACCAAAGATTACATGCTCGATATCTTCTTGAAAATTGGCAACAATCCCAAACTTATACGTCTTTCTTGTCTCCAGCAGACTCACCGGCTTTCCTTCCTCATCCATAATATAAAATGATAAAAGTTCCGCCCGGCCTGTGGTCGTCATCGCCTCCGCATGATCGGTTGCAAATTTTGGAAAACGCACTACCGCATTCTTCTCACCGCGATTTTGCACATCATCATGCTCCTCCGGTTTCATCTGCGCCAGAATCTTCTCATTCTCCTCGTTGGTTCTGATGATCTGCGCACTCATATATTTCTCACATACCTCTCCGGAAGGCCCGATTTCCCGCAGGATTCCCTTTTCAATCCAGACTGCGCGGGAACACAGCTTCTTGACCGACACAATATCATGCGACACAAACAGAATCGTCGTACCGCCCGCCTTAATCTCCTCTAATTTATGGAAGCACTTCGCTTGAAAGAAAGCGTCTCCTACCGCCAGCGCCTCATCTATGATCAGGATCTCCGGCTCCACATTGATTGCCAGTGCAAACGCAAGCCGCACAAGCATACCGCTGGAGTATGTCTTCACCGGCTGGTATACGAAATCACCGATATCCGCAAATTCAAGTATCTCATCTTTCTTCTGCTCCATCTGTTCTCTGGTAAATCCAAGCACTGCGCCGTTCATAAAGATATTCTCTACGCCGGAATATTCCATATCAAAACCGGCTCCGAGTTCTAAGAGCGCAGACACCTTGCCATTCACCTCTACACGCCCTTCGGTCGGCCTGATCACTCCCGTTATGATCTTCAGGATCGTCGATTTACCGGAACCGTTCGTCCCGATGATTCCCACCGTCTCTCCTTCTTCTACTGCAAAAGAGATATCCCGCAGCGCATAGAACGGCTCGGAATATACCTTCTTAAACGGATTGACCGCTTCCTTGAATCTATCCTTCGGGTCATTATAAAGCTTATATATTTTAGTTAAGTTTTCAACGGTAATAGCGCTCATAGACTCTCCCTACAAAACATCCGCGAAATGAGGCTTCAGTTTCTTAAACAGACTTGCACCGACGGCAAATATAATCAGAGAAATGCACCAGAAATAGATCGTCAACGCAGGTTGTTCCCAGAAACCCTCGTGCGTGATAAAGCAATCCCGATACCCCTCCACCAGATAGTACACGGGATTGAGCTTAATCAAAAAACGAAATTTCTCCGGAAACATCGTTTCCGACCACATAATCGGTGCAAGCCACATTCCGATCTGCAGTAAGATCTGCACCGTCTGACCCATATCTTTAAAAAAAGCATTGGCTGACGCGGTAATATACGATAATCCCAGAACCAGAAACAAAGTACAGAATGTATAATAAAACAGCTGTAGCCACCATAACGACGGCTGCATCCCGAATAGCAAATACACGATGATCATGATCCATATAAAGATCAAATGAATAAACAGTGATGACACCATCTTAATAATCGGCAGAATACTCACCTTGAAAACCATCTTCTTCACCAGATGCTGATACTCATACAGACAGTTCGTCGCGCCGCCCCACGCCTCATTAAAGAAAAACCACGGCACAATACCCGGAATCAGCCATAATACATACGGCACTTCGGATACCGGCTGTGAACGGAATCCTAACTGAAATACAAAAAAATAAATCAAAACCGTGATAATCGGCTGAATAAACATCCAGAAAATACCCAGAAAAGAACCGACGAATTTCTTCCTAAAATCCGCCTGTGCCAATGTTATGATCAGTTCTTTTTTTTCCCATATATCTTTTGTGTCTTTTAATATATGAAGCATAGAATATCTCCAAAACCGTATTTTCAGTTTTCCACAGGCAGTATTATCCACCTGCTCTTACAGTTACGCCTCTGCCGCAGACTACGCAATGCATTTGCTTTCTTACAAACGATCTTTCAATACCCGATCACCGTGCACCTAATCAGTTATGATCCTGCACCGGTTCTATCACCAGACGGTCAAACACCAGCCAGTCACCCGAAGAGTCGTCATGATCACCATTATCCACACTGAGCGTAACCTGTATCTCCATCCCCGTATATTCCGCCAGAGAAATACTATCCTGTTCATAAGAATCTGTCGCGGTTACCAGAAAGCTCTCTGTGATTTTAGGTTGCTCCTGATCTGTACCGCACACGGTAATCGTCAGATTCGCACCGTCGCTGATTTCAGCCATCCACGGGTGAATGTTGCTGCTCCAGCGTAACGTTTCCTCTCCCTGCAGCACATAACGGGCGGAGATTTCAGTCCCCGGCGTCATCAGCAGACATGTCCCATGCTCTTCATCCTCAAAGGTTGTAAGATTGCTGCCCCAGGGATTATCATCCACGGCACGCTGTCCTGTGAGCGACAGCTCCGCAAAGTTCCGAATCAGATCATATGTCGCTGTACTGCTATCTTCTTCTCTCTGTTGCTGCATCCTATCTGAATCTATCACTTCCTGCTGCTGATCTGCTGCCTCTCTATTCGTTAGCGGCAGCACTACTTTCTGTCCGATCAGATAAGCTATACTGCAACTGATTACAAATGCCAGTGCAATTTTGATAACCTGCTTGTTCATATCTTCCGACTCCGATTTGTCGACTTGTCCACAATACCTTACATATTCTACAACAAATAAGCTTATAAAACAATATGAAAGGCTGTTTTTCCATACTTCCATACTTCGTTTAAGTGTAACATTAAATCCAACTTTATAAAAGAAAAAAAACAGCATTTACCCTTTTCTTGCAAGAGTAAATGCTACTTTTTACAATCGCTGTTTTCAAAGTGGAAATAAACTTTTCACTTCAGCGTTTCGCTTAATAAGCAAATTTCTCTTAAATTGCAAACATCACTTTAACTATCTGTTTTCTCAATTTTGAATCTAAGGCCAAGTATTTTTTGAATCTAGATTGTATCTTATTGCTTTCTTTTCTTGAAATTCCACTCTTAGTACATAATTCTTCTATTTCATTTAATGAAAGTTTTTCAAAGAATTGTTGAAGAGAATTCTCTAAAGTATAAATTTTGTTATAAAAATTATGGACAAAATGACGGTAATACGCAAACCCTATCCCATTAAACTCATTCTTGATTTCATCATTATCGCTTCGATGCTTCATGTATTGTTCTATCTCTGGAAAAATTTTTACAAACGCACTGACAGCCTCAAATTTAATTCTGTCTTCGTAATGTTCAACGATTGCCGAACGAAACTCTTCTTTAGAAGATATAACATCTACAATAAGTCTTTGATTATAAATACTCTTAATATTTTTTGTACAAAATCCTTTCTTTTCTACTAAAAAATCAACAAACTCCTTCTTATATAATTCATCATCAATTACCTGCATACACAAGATCAAAATATTCAATGCTGCTATTCTGTTTTCCCGATCAAAGTTTTTATCTTTTATCCGTTCTATTATGTATTCTACGATTTCCTGATATTTAACTTCATCTTTCTGTTTAAACATAGCCAATGTTAATTCAAAAACCTCAGAATCTACATCAAATTTCTGCCATGCATTACAAATTTCTTCAACATTATGCTTCCTTGTATAAATATATTGTGAGTAAAAATATTCAAAAAAGGAACGATGAAAAAATTTAAAGCAATCCTCACCCGAAGACGGAACAAAAAGTTCTGTTCGATCCGAACAAAAAGTCAAAAACTGTTCTATCGCCTGTTCTGTCTGATTTTCAGAAACATACTTATTTTTATAAATCTCTGTTAAAATAGACTTAATTTCTTCTTTACTAATATCACTATTATTGGGCAAACCCAAATTTGCAAGTTCCATAAATGTGTTATCTTTCATTAATGTAGAAATAAGCGACCAATCATATTTATCTTGCGATTTCTCTTTTTCTCTTCTATTTGAAATATACTCAAAACATTTTTGATACAATTCTAATTTATTTTCTGGCAATTCCCGTTCAGCTTTATATATATTAATCAGCAAAGATAAAATTAAAAAACTGCTTAAAAACCTTTTCTCCACCAGAATCTGTGTTTGTTGTAAGAACGCCTCACGGTCACTCTCATCAAATTTGCCAAGCTTAATGATATTATCTACATATTTTTTTATTTGAATTGAGTCTAATGGCTCTATTTCATACACCACAATATCCTTTTCTGGCAAAAAGCCCCTAGCCCTCGATGTAATACATATCTTATTATTAGGATTCTCATTTTTGAAATAATTAATCACCAAGCTATGTAATTTTTGCCGTTTTGCTTTGTCCACTTCATCTAATGCATCCAACAAAATAAGGCATCTACCACGCTTAAGGTAATAATTTATCAATTCTTTTGATAGTACCGTTTCATCTATTAGGGTCTCTTTCCTCATGCTATTTTGCAAAAAATCAATAACAGATATTGGATCTTCCCGATCACTTATATAAAAATTTTTCAATTCGCCATATATAACAATATAATCAATCGCATCCAGAATATTTAACTTTTCATACTCACAAATCAACTTTTTCATAAATAGCGATTTTCCATATCCAGCACCGCCTGTAACATATATTATATTATTACGTTCAAATATATGCATCCAATCTGAGAATATCTCTTCATTACCAATTCTATTCCTCCGCGCAGCGGCATGTACGCCCGATTGATTTGCAAACCTAATTTCAACATTTCTGTTCATATTATCTCTAAATGATAAAAAAGGCGGAACATAAAATTCATTTATTTCAAATTTATCCAGCAAATAAATATGCGCCATTTTATGATACTGCTTCAATGTTTTAATATATTGTTTTTTCTTTTCCAAAAAATCTGTTTCCAAATCAACATATTCTAACTTAATACTTTTATTCAGAATGGCTATAATATCATCAAGCTTTGTAAAGACTCCGTTTCCCATAATGTTCATTTTTTTATTTATAAAATAAACCATAGCCGTTTCTTCCTGCGTCATCTGTTCAAAAATATAAGTTCCACTCAACTCAACGATATCATTAAAAAAATCAATAATTAATTCCTTACCTGGAATACAAACTGCTCCATCTTGTTGATAACGCCTTAAAAGATTCTGCGTCAAAAAATTTATGATATCTGCTTCTTCAATACTTTGTGACTTGTTCTTTTTTATTAAACCCTTAATTGCAAGTTTTCCTTCTACTTTTCCTGTCACCGTATAAATCACATAATTATTTATTGTGTCCTTAGTCATCGGCTCATTCAAATAAGCTGCTAAAGTCCCTGAATCCACAAGTATATTATATTTACTATACAAGTGATCTGAAACATATTCCTCTACACTCTTTTTATTAAACTTATTTTTTGAGGACTCAATCTTTCCAAGACAGCACTTTCCTATATCATAAATAATTGTCGCCACAATACTGCATAAAATACTCTCTGCTACTGGTTCCATTTCATTTTCCTCTCTTCCGTTTTTCTATTAATATTTCTTCCTGTATGTCCTTAAACAAATTTGCTAATAACCATGTCCAACCTCCTTCATATTTAACTTCCTTGAACTAATAATTTTCAAACTGCATATTTTTACGTTTATTATTACTTTTATAGTATATTTCTTTACGTAAAAACGTTCCTTGTATTACAAAACCCTACCCTCTACCTAACAACTACAGCCGCTCTCTTCACCCTGCAACCAATCCCAGCTCTGCCGCCATTTTCTTATTCAGCACAATCACATCCGCTTTCCATATCTTTCTATATCGAAACAGCCTTAATTCAAGCTCCGCCCTTGGTCCGCCCAGCCAGCTTTCCTCTGCATCTGCTATAATCAGTACAAATTTAATTTCGTTCTCTGTATATGTACTTTTCTGCAGAATTTTTTCACCCACGTTGTCACACTGTCCATTCCTGCCTAAAGCGGTCGCTGCAAACATATTAATGGAATCTATAAACTTGTCAGCCACATCTGAATAATATTCTTCATATTTCTTTTGCTTTTCCTCATTGTCATCCTTATTTGCGACATTAGGGCACGATGTTTTGGCTTCTACCAGCAGAATGTTCTCTTCTTCCGACAAATAAATGAATTCAACTGTTTTTATGCCTTCTCCTACTCGCTCATATATATCAGATTTCTCAATCCAAGACAAGCGTTTTTCTTCCAGTCCGTTAAACTCCATTCCTGATTCTTTTATAGGTTGTTTCATTACAGCTTCACTCCTATCTCATCTCTATAGATTTGTAAATACGTCCGGGTAATAGGGTTATTCTTCAATAGCGTAAACTGGTCACTGGTTTCACACCAAACACCTTCTTTGTCATTTTTGAAAAAGAGTGAGTAATATGAAATCTGATCCTGCTTCTCTTTTTTTATTTCTATATATTTTGCAAGAAAATAATTATGGGTTGCCAAAAAAATCTGCACGCCGTTTCTCTGTAACTCCAATAATAATTCAGCTATCGTCGAAAGATAGGCAGGATTGATGTTAGCCTCAGGTTCATCCCAGAATAAGACAGATCCTTTTTCCAAAGTTCCGTTCTTCGCTAACTGCCACAAAAGCCCCATTTTCTTAATTCCTTCTGCTACAAGATTAAATTCCTGCTTTGAGTTTCCCTTTTTCAGATAAAACTCATCCTTAGCAGCATCATATACGATCCCACCTTTTGTCATTTTCTCTATCCTTCTCAACATATCTGCTCGGGAGTCCGGATTTTTGCCCATGGTAATATCTATCTTTGCTGAATTGATGATATCAATGTACGTATCGTCAAACCTTACATTATCCACACTGGTCGCCGCTGCCAATTTATAACTATGAGACAAAATTTCTTTTGCTGGAATAAAAATGCTCGAGTTTTCTTTAAATGTTTTTTCCCACTTTTCTTCTCCCGTTACATTTGCCAGATTCTTTTTCGTCTTTTTATCAAATGTTACACTGAGTTGCGCTTCCGCCTTGTCATTTCCATTCGTCGCCCATACCTTTATTTTTGCGTTGTGATTTCCCTTTCTTCTGTTTACAAGCCTTGCAATTCGAAAATCATCCGGAAGCATTGTGCGCACAATCTTCTGTCCAAAATCAGTGTCAGCGCGATTCGATCTGCATGCGGAATATAGTATTTTCAGTAAATGAGTTTTTCCGGTAGCGTTTTCTCCGATAAACACATTAATTCCATCACAGAAATTAATTGTAATTGTGTCAAACACTGTGAAATTTTCAATCCTGATACTTTTTAAATTCATGGAGTCTCTCCTTATCCGCCGCTAACACTTTATGCTATCAACTAATGCTTTTAATATAATATCATATTTTATTGATTATACAACTGCACTTGTCTTTAATCTATACCCCTCCTCTCCCGCCACACAAACCGTACCTCTGCCGGCAGTTCATAATAATTCTTCATCCACCATTCACTATATTCAAATCCTTCCTGATACGGCATATTCGTCGCATATCTGTCATCATACAGCTTATATAATTCAATTTCCTCTATATTCTGTCCTTCACGCAGTCCCTGCGCCGCCTCCGTCAGCCGTTTATGATTTATCTGATTCATTTCATCATTCCGTTTATAGCCGCTTATAATACTGCAGAAATTACAGAAAGCATACAGGCAGAGGAGTCCGACACAGATAAAATATCCCTTCATTTTACGTTTATCCTGCCCGATAAGAACCTCGTTACCGATACTGATGATACACCCCGCCAACATGAGATGTAACGCGAACTCCATCACTGTATGGCAGCGCGTAAGGATTGACGGTGAGACGATCATTGCACCCTGTGAACAGATTCCCGCAATCAGCAGCGATAAGAGAACATAATTTTTCCGCTTATAATAATACACGCAAAGAATACCGAAGAAGCACAATGCCCACACAAACCGCACCGCCACGCCAAACAGGAGTACGGATGTCTGCATCCGCCAGGGCAGAAGGCGTTCCAGAACATAATACCCTGCAAATACACACATAAGTACAGCTATCTTTCTGCTCTTGAAATAAATCGCAGCCGCTGTTCCAAAGATAATCGTCATAATCAGCACAAATACCCAGTTCCAGTATCCTATATTGCAGTTCACGATCTTTCCCGCATTTTCTACCGATCTGATCAAAAAATTCTTACTGTAATAATCATCACATGTTTCAGCACGGACAAAATTGCCCGGTGCCAGGATCGTAATTGCACCTCCCATGGCGGCACTGATCTCCATGAAGATCAAATAACCCGGAATATGTATTTTCTCATTCTTCTCTCTCTGTTCCAGGCATACAGACAATATGAGCATGGTAATCAGTACAATCATCAGCACAGACGTCTGCTCCTGTGAAAATGCCGCCATAAAAGCCAGAAATACTGCAAGACATCTCCTTAAGAGCGTTTCTTTTCTCCGCATCAATATCGTCAGCCATATGCACCCTAACATTGGCAGCAGCGGCCAGACATATATAACGCTGGCTGTATACCAATAAACACTGTCCCGCACAGAGCGCAGACATAAAGTCCCATACATAACCAGACATAGCGAAACACTCTGCCATTCCTCGCACTTGATCGATGCCGCAACAATTTTACCGGAAAGAATACTGATCATTATGATGATAACCGCCTGTACGATCTGTATAAGCGCCGTCCCGCCGGTCTTAAACATGATAATCTCGAAGAAAAAATAGAGAATACGGCCGCCATGGTTCAAATAATGCCACCGCAAGAAGTGCAGAACGCTCTTAAAATTATAGTCCATTCCTGCCGTATTTTCCGTCCAGCCATATGTGAGACTTGCATATCCATAATCGTCATAACACATAAAAACATACCGATGCTGTATCACAATCAGACAGGCAAACACCACCCCTATCACAAAAGCTGTTTTCTGTAAAAAAGCCGTTTCTTTCACTTGCATCTCTTCACCCTCATCCATCCAAACCATCCCACATGCATCACATACCCCGCCAGCAGATTCAGATACGCCCTCCAATACCGTCTCTCTTTAAAAAACGCCATCCGCTCTCTCTGCGCACGCAGATTTTCCCTTCGCTGCTCCGCTTTCATTGTCTGTGTCGTGATACTGCCTTCTCTGGTACGGTATAGATAGAGTTTCCGCGTGGTCAACACGATTCGCGACGCGTTCGCGACGATCAGATGACTCGTCAGGACATCTTCATGCCTTCTGCTGATCGGAAAACGTATCCCCCCATTACTGTCCGTCCCATTCAGAATCTGCTTCCGATATAACTTATTACATGCGATTGTCTCCCACTTCTTATACTTCCCATGCCACTGACGCAGCATCTGCTCCGAGGTCATGCAAATATCTCTTGCACTACCGCCAGACCCGGCAGTTCCACCGATTTCTTCTATCTTCCCGCGCACAAACGCACAGGCCGCAATATCCGCCTGATACCTGTCTGACAGATCATACAGCGTCTCTATAAAATCCGGCAGTACAACATCGTCTGAATCCACAAACGCTACATATTCGCCCGCAGCCTGATCCAGGCCTGTATTTCTGGCCGCAGAAAGTCCGTAGTTCTCCTGATGAATGACCCGAATCCTGTTATCTCTATACGCATATTCATCACAGATTTCCCCGGAACCGTCGGTACTGCCGTCGTCCACCAGCAGAATCTCCAGATTGGTATACGTCTGCGCCCGCAAAGATTCCACACACTCGCCGACATACTCTTTCACCTGATATACAGGCACAATAATACTAACCAGCTTTTCCTTACCTTCTTCCATCGTCCGACCATCCTACCTGTTTAAACACATATCATTGCTTCCAAACAGCATGCAGCAGTTTCTCATAGGAAGTTCACTACACTTCTGCTTTGCCCGGCTGAATCCTGCACCCTTCCCTCTTATATCTGCTCAGTTCTTCCTCTATGCAGTCAAACACTTCCGATGTGTCTTCAAAATTCAGTATTTTCCTCACGACGTTTCTTACATCTTTAATCATATCCTGCTTGACCGGTTTTGTATATTCTTGCAGCGACTCCTTCATAACCTCCAGCAAATAATCATATAACCCGCCGGCTGCATCCACAAATGGAACAATATCCTCCATCGCCATACACATCTGCTTTATTTGCTCCTGCTTTTCCAATGATATCTGTTTGAATTGTATTCCATGTGTGAAATCATACTTTCCGAACAGTTCTCCGATCTGCCGTATGCTCTCTGCCCCTGCGCGGCGTTCCTCCGGATCAGTCCCTTCTTCAACCTCCCGATTATAAGCCTCAAGACATGCTATGATCTCATCAAATCCGCATTCTTGAACGCTCTTTCTGTTTCCCCACACTCCACATTCTGTCATAACCCTGTAGACCGTGCTGATTCGAATCAAGGCTTCGGTATCGGAAATCAAATCGGCTGCAGGCACATTCTGCTTCACAAAAAAAGTATTTAAGTAGTCCTCCGCCTGCATGGCCAGCACAAGGATCATCTGCAGATCTGCGTAGCTTTCACTGTAAGCGCTTTTGAGCAGCTCGATATAATTTTCATATTCATATGTCTCTACTTCGGAATTGATTTTTTCCATTTGATCTCGCAATACTGTAGACTTAAAATTGCAGTACTGAGGCAGTAAATTTGTAATATATGCCTGCTGATTATCCCTCTCTATCCCGATCTCTTCCAGCATCTCATCATAAAATTCTTCTCCGGCAGAAATCTTTTGCTGATAATACCGGCAGAAAAATTCCTGACATACCTGCTGGCTCTCCAGTATTTGTAGAAGCTGCCTGCCCGAAGCATTCATATATTTCAGATACTCATACCTGTTCCACTGTGCACTTTCGCCGGATATCTCTTCACCGAAGTCCACCAGATTCACATATGCCAAAGCCTGCATTGCCTGATACATTTCCTGCTGCATGCCGCACTGTGCTGCAATATATTTCACCAGTGTATCTACAATAATCTTCTTACGCTTCCTCCTGCATCGCAATCCATTCCCGACATAGTGAGCCAGTTCATGTACAAGCTGATACATAACAGATTCTATATCATAAAGCGATTTCTCGCTGATTCTGACTGTCAGAAGCCGATCTGCCGGCAGGCTGTCATCCAGAGAAATCTGCTCCACAGATATTGTCGGCGAAAAGCTCGGGTAAATCAGAAATGTATACCCCTCCTTACACTGCAGATCTCGCAGTATCTGTTTAATACGATAAATATAGGCATTATAAAATGCCATAATTTTAGGCGGCACAGAATAAAACACCGCATTAAAAGCAGTTGCCTGCACAAACTGCCGCTCATTGTGCATCGTACTGTTAACCAGTGTGTTTAATGCTGTGAAATAATTGTCGTATTCTTTTGCAATCTTTCTTTCGCTGCTGATTGTATCCCGTCCTTCATCACTCATATATGTAATTTCTTTTTTCATATATGACACAAAATGCAAAAACGACTCATAGATACAATAGACGAACTCTTCCGCAAAGCTATTCTTAACAATGCTGCAAATACAATCCCTCACTTCATATATGGGCAAAAGATACCTGCTTTTATCACGGAATTGAGACCGGTTAATGATTTCCTCAAATCCGTATGCTTCATCGGACCCCCGGATTTCTCTGTTCAGATTCTCACTGACATATTGATATACTTCCTCAAGATAATCAGGTTCATCCGGCACCATAACGATTCCGTCATTATCCGGTATCTTAATATATGTCTCAAATGTCCAGAAGATATCTCTGCTCTCTTGGTTATGCAGCCTCTGCATGATCTGCATAAGCCATGCGGTATCCGCATACTCATTTACAATAGATACATCATGTCTTCCGAACATATTATACCGGGTTATACTATGATCCAGCTCCTGTACATCCGAATACCACTCTGCAAACTGTCCATAATCTCTTATGCTCAGATTGATTGTCGCCTGAAATTCTAACTGCTCCTGTCCGCATAACCGCCCGCAGTCCACCCGGTTCTGTTCTTCTGTAAAATCCGGATGGAAACTGACCATAGAAAAGGTGTCAAATATGACCGCCTCCTCCCCCTCTTCCACCTCAAAAAGCCGTTTGATATAAATCATAAATTCACGGATCTTCGTTTTGTGTGCAAACAGCACGATATCACAGTAATCAAACGATATATAGCTCAAGTAATCTTTCCCGAAAACTCTCTTAATCTTCTGCAGTGCCTGCCTGAGTTTACCACTGTGATTAATATGTATCATCGAGAGGAATACGTACGGACAAGACTGATCACTCCAAAACTCATCAACAGTTTCCCTCGTAAAACAGATCCCGTTTTCCTCCTCGCCATCCTGACAAATATTCAAAAACAGCATCTGCTCTTGAGAACTGAAATCCGTCAATTCCTTCTTTTCCGTATTTTTACACTCTTCCTGTTTTCCATATCCGGCAATGAAGGGATGCTGTCCTTCCTGATCAATTCTGATTTCCCGAACCTGAAGTGCATCAAAATATCCGAGTACAACGGGGCTCTTCAGCTCCTCTATCGAAAAACTTTTCGGTACATACCACTTATTCAAATTCATGATCCTGATGTCAATTTCCCGTCCCATAGTTCCTCCGCCGCATATTGTTATTTTCGCAAGAAGAGAGTCGGAACAAATTCCCGACTCTCATGATTTTATCTATCCATTCTCTGTTCTTTCAGCTTTGCCGCAAGCTTGGAATAATCTCTCTCAGTCGGCTTCCAATAGGTTGACGGTGGCTGCGGCTCATTCGGATCGGGTTCTCTCAGCAAACCCATAAATTTAAAGCTGCTCAACTTATATCTTCTTTCACTTGCCGTTGCCATACATGTTCCCTCCTGAATTCCCCGTTTTCTTCTTGACTATTAGAATAGAAAATAAATCTCCTATAATATATAATATCGCAAGTCATTTTCAAATGTCAACAGCCATTTTTCAGCAAACCAAAAGATCCACCGTCTTATCCTCTGATATTATGAAAAACATCGCTTTCACATTACGCTTTCTCAGTTCTTCTCTGTATTTGACCACAGAGTTATATCGCGCGCCTCTTGCCAGGTTCCCCGGAGCCTGTCCGGCTCCGTCCAGTATCATTCCGATTCCGTATATCCTGCCGGATGTGTCCATAATCACGCTTCCATCTATATTGCTCAACTGCCTGATATCATCTGTCAGAATTTTCGGCACGACAGCCGGAAGTCCGTATTGTTTTTCTCCCAGCCTTCTGGCTTCCCCTCGAGCCTCCTCCGCACGCATCAGAATTATCATAGTGCCGTGCTCCTGTTGCAATGCTTCCGAAATTGCAGCCGCCGAGTTTTTGCAATTCTCCTCACATTCCCCGAAATATTCCCGAATTTGTGTGACAATATTCCGGTCGTCAGTTTTATCTTCAATAATATACTGTCCATTTTTGTAAGAAAACATGTATATCTCATTTAACAACATATCCCATTGCATATGATTTTTAAATCGAATCATCACGTGAGAAATTTGTCGATTTTTTTCATGAAACAGACTTTTCTTACAGATGCCAAGCACTTTGAAAATATGTCTGTCCGCGTCCTCTCCCAATACCAGACACAGATCCTGCTGTGCAATCTGTAACAGCTTTCTGATCAACCTCATTTGTGCCGGAATAAAAAAAATATCATCTAATTTCATTTCATCAAACTCTGTATTATCAAGACAATATACAAAATCTGTTTTCCTTATGCTGCATGCGGCCTTCTGAGACAGCAATACCATATTCGAACGACACGCTGCTCTTTCATAATACTCCCCGGACAGCTTCACTATAAATGACAGATTCAACGGAGCGTATAATGTTTGTAAATACAGGCTGACTTTATCCGCTGCCTCCTGTATGCTTGCTTGAATAAAATGCTGCTCCTCGTCAGTCCACCATGCAGTAATTTGCCGGATCACATCTGATTCATAAGCATAATCCGTCTGCCTCAGCATACCATTAAACGCATCGGCCAATGCCTCACACACGCACCGGAACAGAAAACGTCCTCTGTTATGATCCATACATTCTGATGCGATGATCCAGCCTATTTTACACTTCTGTCCACCAATTTCTACAGAATCAGAGATCATCTGCATATACGTTCCGTCTTTAATTCTTTCTTTCATAGATTTATGAATCAACCCATTAACAGTCTGCTCCCCGTTTTCCGAAATATCATTTATTTCACCCGTCGGATTAATATAAAATACACGTTTAGAGTCATTTAGAATTTCGACCACAAAAAAATACAATGAAGCTTCTTCGCACAAACACTTATTCGCAAAGAGCTCCTTCATTGTATTTTGAAACATCTTCTGAAATACATCAAATACCGGTGTTAAGAGTTCCCATTTCATTCCGCATTTCTCGCTTTATACTCATTTGTATAATCTTCGATTCTAAATAATTTCGTATTTTACAAAGTAAATTACATTTACTATTCTATATGATTCACTTACTTAAGTCAATCAAAAAATAATTCCATCACATCCCCCATCCGCTCCCACGAGAACCGATAAGACTCCTCCTCTATATTCTTCTCCATTCGCCGTGCCTGATTCTCCCTGAAGAACCTAAGAACCGCTTCCGCAATCGCCTCCGGACTCTCTGGCCGTACCACATACCCCGTCCTGCCATCCTCCACTACATCCGGCAGGCCGCCCACATTCGTGACAATCACCGGCTTAGTGAATCCGTATGCGATCTGCACGATCCCGCTCTGCGTCGCGGACGTGTAAGGCAGCACCACCAGATCCGCCGCCGCAAAGTACTGTTCCACCTCCCGGTCCGGCGTATAGGAGTCCACCACCCGAATCCAGTTCCGTATACCCAGTTCATGTATCAGATTCCCGTATTCATCCCTGTCTGTCCCAAACTCTCCGACAACCCACAGTCTGACCTTCTCGTCCTCACGGAATATCTCCGGCATGGCACGCATCAGGTATTTCAGTCCCTTATACTCTCTTACATAGCCGAAGAACAGAAGTATTCTCTCTTCCGGTGATATCTGCAGCCTTTCTCTTGCCTGCGCCTGACTCATACCCTCAAACCGAAAAGCATTATAAGTCGGATGCGGCGTCACCACATAATCAGGATTCTTCTTGATCTTCCTCAGTTCTTCCGCCTCCTCCCTTGCATGCACAATATAATGACCGCCATATTTCAGAGCCAGTCTCGTAAGAAACCGGTCCATGGGAAACCGCTCATGCGGAAACACGTTATGACAAATGAATACGACATTCTGTCCGCCCGTAAAACGCGTCAAGAGGAAGTAGCACGGCGCGAAATAGGGATGCCACCACTGAATTACCACCATGTCAGGCCGCTGTCGTCTGATATGGCGCGCTGTCTTTATGATATTGACCGGATTCGCCGTATGAAGTATATACTCCGCGTGCTCTATCCGGAAAGAATCATTGCTGTAATCTCTCTGTTCCTTATGGAACAGGAATCGCGGATACTGCATCTTATATGAAATCATCTCCACATCACAGCGCTTCTCCAGTTCACGATACATGAGCCCGGTGTAATGGGATATCCCGCCCTTATACGGATAAACCGGTCCGATCATCACAATCTTCCTGCGCATAAATACACCATACCTTTCTATCATACTGCACGCTGCTCTGTTTAACAAAAAAACAAGGCAGCATTCCTAATGAAATACTACCCTGTTTCTAATGATTATGCAATCATAATAATTCAGTTATGATACCACAACAATGTTATGCCTACAATCAGCCCTGCGGCAAACTAACATTAACCGTAAGAGTTGCCTTCTTGCCAAGCGGTGTCTTAGCTGTAATCTTTACCGTACCTTTGTTGATCGCATGTACTGTACCGTCGTCGTCAATCGTCACAATACCCTTCTTATTGACACTGTAAGTAACATCCTCGCAATTCTCTGTTCCTGCTGTATAGTAATCAACATTAGTCTTTGCATCCTTACCTACATTGATACAAGGATACATCTTAAATGTCTCGCCGATACCAGCATTCTTGATATTCAGTACATCTTTACCCTGCTTATTCTTCTCGCTGAAGAGTACAGGTGTCTTGTCAGCGCCCAGTTCTTTTTGTGCAATTGCTACACTAGTCGTCTTCTGCACAATCTTAACTGTAGATACCGCATAAGCGCCGGACTCCGTTCTCGCTGTAATCTCGAATACATCACCGATCGCAGGTGCAGGTAAGTTGACAGAAACATTAGCTGCTGTCTTCAACTTGCCACTATTATCCATCAGTCCCAGTGCTTTCAGGTCGGTCAGCTCTGTGCCGTTCTCCTTCACACTCCAGTAAACTGCTTCCTTCTTAACGCCCTTCGGTCCAAGCGTCGCTTTCAGAGCAACCTTCTGATCTGCAATTACCTCTACGCCGCTCTTCTTCTGGCGCTTCTCATTTAAAACAACCGAAGGTTTATTCAATGTAACTGTCTTGACAGGCTGTTTCACATCTACCTTAAAAGTCGTCTTGATTACGCTTGCGGATTTAATACTTCCATCCGGTTTATTAACCGCACGAATACCGCTTACGGTGATGGTAGCCTTACCGTTTGCATTCGCTGTAATCTTAGCCTTACCATCTGCTGTATAGCTGATAGAAGCAACCTTGGCATTGGACGTTGTCCATGTCAGTGTCTCCGTACCTGCCTCATAATCAAGCCCTTTACTTGCTTCTACCACTGCAGTATAAGTTCTGTCCTTCGGAACAGAAATGTATGTGGTATTCGCTTTGTCTGATGACTTAAGGCTCTGCTTAACTGATGCATTGCCGTTATCCTTGTACTCGGTAAATACTTCTGCAACCGTAGCACCTGCATCATCCGTTACAGTGATTTTATCAATACTACTCTGAGAAATTACAATATCATACTCATCACTTGCAACCGGAACTTTCTTTCCATCCTCATCCTTCTTCGTTGTCTTGCTCTCTAATACTACCGTAACGACCTGATAAGAATCATCCGTTCCTGTCTCAGACAGATCCAGCTTCGGCTTAATCTTCAGAAGACCTTTGGAATTGATCGTTGCGTTCGGATGCGGTTTCTCCTTTTCAACGCCATTCTTCATATATTTTACTTTCTTGATAGACCACTTTACGCCGTCCTTATTCTCCGCAGGAGTTCTGTCAAAAGTCATCTGCAGAGACTGACCGGAATATAACTCGTCTTCTGTATTTGTGATCTCAAGACCTGTTAAAGTCGCCTTAACAGCAATCGTTACCTTCGCTGTCTTACCGCTGGAAGCCTTCGCTGTAACCACAGCCGTTCCTACACCTTTCGCAGTCAGTACAGCTGTATTATCATCACCTGCTACGCCTACGATCGCCGGTTTGTTAGACGTCCATGTAACCGTATCTGTGATCTCTATCGCATCCTGCAATTTTGCTTCATCGCCATCTACCAAATAATAAACATCGCCATTCTTGACTTCTACATTACCGGTTACATATTTAGTACCGGCAGCATTCATCTTTGCATCGTCTAAACTCGTTGCCGCTTTCTTGCTATCCGTGCTGCTGACAATAGCACCCTTCACTTTGGCATACATTACGACTTCTGCATCTTCATTCCATTCTCCCAGACCCAGATCCGCATCTGCTTTATTGGTCTGACCTTTTCCGTTCTTAAACGGCGCATCTGTGCTGGCATCAACGATCTCGATTCTGGAAGACTGTACCCCTGCCTTAACGTCAACCGGCAGCCAGGTTTTTGCACCCCGCTCGCCTACCGCATAAATCAGACAGCTTCCTTCCTTCTTAAAGGTTGCCACGCCTGCTGCATTAACTGTCGCAATCTTGGCATCCGTGGTGATCCAGGTGATATCATCATTCGCCGTTGAGGGTGTACGTACGAGATAGTCATTCAAGTCAAGCGTATGCTTTACATAAAGTGTCGGCACGTCCTTAAACTCCAGACCTGTACTGTACTCTTTAACGAATACTTTAGCGGAAGCCTCATATGTTCCGACCGGGCGCTCATATTCGTGAGCATTCCCATCTTCATCAAACCAGTAAGAACTGTTGATACTTGCCGTAACGACAACTTCCTTGCCCTTCTTTGTTCCCTTCTTGGGATTCACTTCAGCTATTGTTTTATCAATTATTTTACCGTTCTCATCAGTCGGGCTCTTAATACCTACGGTTGCAGCCGGATTCTCATCCTTACTGCCATCGGCAAAAGATAATTCCCATCTGATCTTGGAAGCAAGTTTCTTACGGACCTCTTCGGTAACATTAACTTCTTTTCCGTTTTCGTCCTTCTTATAAATCTCGCCATCCAGAACGATGGTAGCCTTTAAGAACTGCCCCTTCTTTCCTTTCTCTGCATTTACATTCTCCTTATCCAGGACAATGCCTATGATCTTAGCATCATTGTCGACCAGCACACCGGATCCCGTGTCGGTGTTGGATACCGTACCGGTACCGCTCTCTTTTTCTTCATCAGAGCCACTACCGTCCTGTATGCTGTACACGTCGCGAATGCCTGCTGCCGATGCTGTCAACGGTGTGCCAACCAGCATAGAAGCTGCTACGGTGAACACCATTGCCTTTTTAAGCAACTTTTTCACGTTTTTCATCGCACTCTCTCCTCCATATTAGTTTTTACGACTAGTCCTTAGTATACAACTGTTTTTTTGATTTTGCAATCCCTCCCCTTTACAAAAATGTTTTTTTGTGTATTTTGATGAGTTTTCTGTGTGGAAAACATCATAATACCGAAATAATGTCGTCCGCTGACTTATTCGTACTCGTCCGGACCCGGCTGCCGGTCCGAATCATCCCGTTGCGTAACAGCGTGCCCGTCCGGATCAAGCAGCCCGAATTCCAGCTTTTTCACCCGGTACTGTATATCCTCTAACAGCTTGCGGTTCGCCGATATAATGTCCGCCTGCAGGCCGGTCACAAAAGTCTGGCTCCCGATAATAATCAGCATTGCCGCCAGAATCAATGACTGGGTATGACCGCCGCCATTGCCCTGAAAGAAAAAGATTAGAAACCGGATTCCGATGGCCACGCCCCCCGCCATGGCGACCGCACCCAACAGCGTAAATATCTGCAGCGGCTTATACATCAGCACCGCCCGCAGGATCGTCAGAATTGACTTCTTAATATAGCTGAAAATGGAATTCATCAGTCTGGATTTGCGCAGCTCCGGGTTCGTATTCACGGGCACCGAGGTGATCGCCATCTTGTTTCTGCCCGCCTGCACGATCGTCTCCAGCGTATAAGTGTACTCGTTATGTACGTTGACACGCATCGCTGCTTTCCTGCTGTACGCGCGGAATCCGCTGGGCGCATCGGGTATATCCGTTCTGGAAGCCACACGCACCACGAAACTGCCGAGCCGCTGCAGCTTCTTCTTAATCCATGAAAACTCTTCGATCTCCGCAATAGGGCGCTCTCCGATCACAATATCCGCTTTTCTGTCCAGAATCGGGCGGATCAGTTTCACAATATCATCCGCACAGTACTGGTTATCCGCGTCCGTATTGACGATGATATCCGCCCCGTGGCGCAGTGCCAGATCGATTCCTGCCAGAAATCCTCTGGCAAGTCCCAGATTGCGTTTGAAATGAACAATATAATTCACGCCCCACTCCAACGCAACTTTCTCCGTATCATCACTGCTGCCGTCGTTGATAATCAGATATTCAATCTCATCCACACCGTCGATCTGCCTTGGCAGAGCGTTCAATGCAATTTCCAGTGTCTCTGCTTCGTTATAGCACGGTATCTGAATAATCAGTTTCATCGGATGCCTCCTGAACTTATTTCATTTTATAGCGTCTTTCCATGCGGACGATCCATCTGATCCTGCCAAGCCGTATCTCCAGCCAGTCGTATACACCGCCGGCAATCCGCGCTGCCGGTGCGCCGCCATACCTGAGTGTAAATAAAATAACGCGCCGCCTGTAAGCGTTTCTCCGCAAGTATTTCCGGCAGCTAAGACAGCTCTTATAGTCTGTCTGCCGCATATAATTCTCCATCTGTTCACGGCTCTCTCTGCGTACCGCCTGCAGCGTGTCCTGCCCGGCACGGACTTGCGCCGCATTGCTGCAAAGCTCCACATAATGTTCGCACGTTCTGACCTTCCGGTACGCCGCAAGCACCTCAGCATCCCGTATCCCTGTATCCAGATATCCGTTGACATACGCATCCAGCTCTGCCAGCCGTCCGCACAGATCCGGAATGTACCCCCCTCTGTGAGACTCCGATTCCTCATTGACACGCCAGCAGTAACCGGCCTGCCTTGATGTGACCACTTTATCCGCACAGGACAGTGCATGTGTCACAAAAAGCCAGTCGTCCTCATAACTGACAAACCTTCTGAACCGGATCTGCCGGTCTCTGATAAAGTCTGTCCGGAAAATGCACTTCCACACCGATCCGTAGAGATAATTTTCTCCCTGTACAAAAGGATACGCATACCCTCTGAACAGCAACGGATACAACAGATTTCTGCGTACTTCCTCTCCGCTGTAAACGCCTTCGGTGATTTTCTCAAACGGGCTCATCTGATCCCCGATCATGCGCTTCGTACTGCATATTCCCATACAGGCACGGGTCGTCCGGATCTTAGTCAGCAGCTTACAATAGCCTTGCAGCAGCACGACATCATCCTGATCCCAGAAACACACATATTCACCCCGCGCCAGATCAAGCCCGCTGTTACGGCTTACAGCTATGCCCTGATTATCCTGTCTGACGTAATGTATCCGCGCATCCGCCGCCGCATACTCCCTACAGATCACGGCGCTCCTATCCGAAGAACCGTCGTCTATCAGCAGCAGTTCCATATCCTGCTCCGGCATCTGCACGATATGCTCCAGCGTCCTGCGCAGATACCGTTCCCCATTGTAAACCGGCATGACTGCTGTCAGGAGCGGTCCTCCATCCTGCGTTGTTTTCCCATTTACCATATTTCACACCCGTAGTCCAACTCCGCTTCCAATTATGACATATTTGTCATTTTTGGAATGGTTTCCACTTCTCCATCAGTGTCTGATCTTTATTAATAAGAAGCAGATAGCCTCTCGAATGCATAACGATCTCACAGTTCTCCTTGACTGCGTCCATATATTCCTGGCGTACCACATAGAAAGCGTCTTCCGTAAAAGATACCTCTGACAGTCCCGTAACCGTAACCGGTACATCCCCCAGCATATACTGTAACGCTCCCGCATATCTCTGGTTCGCCGAATCCGTAATATAATATACCTTATGGCCGCCTCCCCTTCCCAGCGTCTCGATCCATGACGCAAAATACGGCAGAGGCTCCGCCTGCTTCTCGTTCCTGACCACCACATAACAGTCTACAATAGTTTTGCCCAGATACGACCATGCCGCGACCGGTATCATAAGCGCCAGAACCGTTCTGACCACTGCCACCCGAGGCAGTCTGTCCCTTTCCGCTTTCAGAATCAGAAGGAACCATACGGCGAGCGGAAAGATGTTTTCCACCACCACCCTCACCTTGCCTGCCGGAACCTCATAATTCCAGATCATGCGGCCGAACATGACGCAATGTGCCAGCTCGAAATCCGTCCTGCCGAGTTCGTCAATCACATACTGACACAGATGTCCTGCTGCTATATATAATACCATGACAAGCAGTACCCTGCGCACCCATTTTTTGTCATTGATCAGGCAGTTTAAGCTGTACAGCAGCAGAAAACCGATCGTAAACTCGACATATCTGCCGTTAAACAGATCGTCATTTTTATAGAAGCCTTCCTTATAAACCGCACTGATCATAAAGGTGGAAAACCAGGCAAGAAACAAACCGAACAGCCAGATACGCATACCCGGCATATCGTCTTCCCTCCTGCGAAACAACAGCTTCAAACTGTCCATGCACAGAAGCACTGCGTTCTTAAATAGTGCGGCAATCCCCCAGCAGATCACGAATCCTGACACCGAGGCAAGATAGAACCATTTGCCGGTGATGCTGATGCCGAGCCGAATCAGTCCGTCCTTCGTAAAAATACTGCGCACCACGCCCCATTGACCAGAGAAGTCATTTACGGAAATCCGACGCTCCACGGGTTTCGCAGACAAGTTCGTATCTGCATCGGCTGCCGTTCCTGCTTCCTCCGTGACAGCACCGGCCGCTGCCGGCTCATCATTCATGCTTTCTGCCGTCCGGACGCTGTCCTGCCCTCCCCGGCCGTCCGCTCCGCTGTAATCACGATACCCCCACATCCCGGCCGCAAACACGATTCCCGCCGCCAGAAGCGCCAGCATAATTTTGTATTTTCTTTTATCTATAAGAAACAGAAGCACCAGCAGCACTACCCCTGCCGCCAGAAAAAGTTTCGCCTTCCCCGTAAACGCATATTCCATGAGACCGGCAAGACCGACGCGGTCGCCTCCGAGATAATTCACCTGCTGCAGATTACCCTTGATCATGGCATGGAGCAGACCGCACAGATACATGCTGCCTGAGAATGCCGCCGTATCCCTGAACCGGTTCTTGCGCATAATCCGCAGATATAACACGACCAGTACTGCCGTCGCCACGATCCCGAGCGCGCGCTGGTGCACCGTATACATATAGAAAGAAACAACCGCGAACGCAATATGATTTGCGACCGTCGGATGATCCGTCATACGCATCATGATATAGAGGAATACCCAGAAGAAAAACAAAAGCGTACACTCCGTCCAGGCGATATGCGCATACACAATACAGGACGAGTAAGTACAGACCGCGAAGCACGCCACGGTTCTGACAAGCTCATGCATTCCGGTCAGATACCGCTTTGCAAGCTTCAGCGCGATCCCATAGCTCATAACGAGAAACAAACCGTTCAGCACCACCGCCGAACGGTACAGCGTACCCCATCCCCAGTAGAACACCTTATCCAGCATCCTGAGGGGAATCAGCAGCAGACTGTATCCATAAGAGTAATAATTGATCCTGCCCGTCACCGATGTCCAGTCATCCCCCATCAGGAACGCACTGTTAGACCAGTATCCGATCTCATCGTTAAACAGAATCGGCTGTCCGATATCCGCCAGCCGGTATACCGCCAACAGGAAGAGAATCAGCGCCAGAATGCATTGCAGCAGCGGCACACGATGCTCATACAGATATTTCTTTATATTTTCTTTGGAAGGAAGCTTTATCGCCTTGATCATCGAAGTTTTCATCCCGGTTATATTCTTGTCTCTACATGTCTATATTTTCAGAAACCACAACGATATATCCCTATGTCACTATCGTCACATTATGCCCGATTTATTATAGCAGTTTCAATCCTTAAGTCAATTCTCTTTCCGGTTTACCAGGGCAGCAGCAGCTCCCCGATCTCCTTCACGGAATCAAAGATCAGATCCGGCAGCACCTCAGACTCGCGGACATCCTCCATGGAAGCCTCGCCGCTTAACACCAGAATGCTCTTCAGTCCGTTGTTCTTCCCCGCCGCGATGTCTGTGTAAAGCCGGTCACCGACCATGGCGGTCTCCCCGCGCTTTGTATTGACCCTATAAGTCAAATAGTCAATCATATCCCCGTTAGGCTTACCGATGACCCTGTCCGGCCAGCGTCCCGCCGACGCATGAATAAAAGCATGGATCGCACCCGCATCGGGAATAAATCCCGTCTCCGTCGGACAGTTATAGTCCGGGTGGGTCGCCAGATAAGGCAGTCCTGCCCTGACATGATCGCACACCCTGCACATTTTCCCGTAGTCCAGCGAAGTATCGAAAGCGGTCACCACCACATCGGGCCGCTCCTCTTCCAGTCGGATACCCGCCTGTGCAAACTCTTCCTGCAGCAGCGGATTGCCCATCAGGAACACCTTTGCCTCCGGATAGTGGTTCTGCAGATACCAGATCGTCGCCTGTCCCGACGTAATGATCCTGTCCTCGCCGATTTCTAATCCCATCCGCCGCAGCTTATCGACATACACCGCCGCATTCTTAGAGGAATTGTTCGTCACGAACACATAGCTTCTGCCCGTCTCTTCTATCCTGTTCAGAAATGCCGTCGCGCCGTTGATCCAGCGCTCTCCCAGATAGATCGTACCGTCCATATCCAGTGCAAAGCAGCGTATCTGCGGTAGTATTTGGTTTTGATCCTGATTGATCGGGGGAATTTGTATCATCCTGGTGCTCCTTTATATCCGGCTTTTATGCATTTGCCTTAAGTGTGTACTTTTCTCTGATCTGATGCACATTGTCCGTAACATTTCCTATTTAATATAACATGCACGTTTTATCCATGCAACTGCCCTGTATATTTTGTTCTTTACCCCCTCCCCTAAATACGGTACAATATAAGAATAAAACGAGCAAAGCTCGTTTGCGAGTCCCGCTTCGCGGGCTCGAAAGAAGCCGAGGAATTTCCTATACCAGAATAAAACGAGCAAAGCTCGTTTGCGAGTCCCGCTTCGCGGGCTCGAAAGAAGCCGAGGAATTTCCTATACCAGAACAAAACGAGCAAAGCTCGTTTGCGAGATTCGCTTCGCGAACTCGAATAAGCGGAGCAATTTCCTATACCAGAATAAAACGAGCAAAGTTCGTTTGCGGGATCTGCCTCGCAGCCTCGTGTTTCATATTTCCGGAAAGAAGGTTATCTATGAAAGAAAAATTATACACCATTCCATTAAACGACGCCATGAACGCCGACGACGAGTGTCCTTTCTGCTTTATCGAGCGGAATGTGGAACAGGACCTGCTGGATTTCGTGCTTGGCTCCGGCTCTTCCTATATGGAGAGCGACGTCCGCGAACAGACCGATATGGCCGGATTCTGCCGCGATCATTTCAAGAAAATGTTCGACTATGGCAACACACTCGGCAACGCCTGGATTCTGAAGACGCACTATATGCAGATCAATCGGGAAATGCAGCAGCAGTTTAAGAGCTTTAAGCCCGGCAAGACATCCCTGAAAGATAAGTTCAGGAAGCAGACCGAGCGCCAGAACCCGATCGGTATCTGGGCCTGGGCCAAAGAGCAGTCCTGTTATATCTGCAAGCGTTATGCCGATACATATGACCGCTATCTGGACACTTTTTTCGTCATGTATAAGAAAGACCCTGAATTTCGTGACAAAGTGAAGAACAGCAAGGGATTCTGTCTGCACCACTTCGGCGACCTGTGCGAAGGCGCGGATGTGCGCCTGTCCGATAAAGAGAAGGCGGAGTTCTACGACATGGTATTCCCGCTGATGGAGCAGAATATGGCGCGGCTTGCCGAAGACGTGGCCTGGATGGTGGAGAAGTTCGACTACCGCAATAAAGACGCCGACTGGAAGAACTCCAAAGATGCCATCCAGCGCGGTATGCAGAAGTTAAAGGGCGGTTACCCGGCGGATCAGCCGTATAAGATGAATAAATAAGCTAAATCTAAAAAAATTCTAAGGCTGCGTTCTGTGCTGCCTTAGAATTTCTTAATGTCTATCTCACACAAACATCCATGTCAGAGCCTCAAATTGCCGATTGAAAAATTAGAATCCGGCATAATTGTTCAATTTATACTCGCCAGAAAATTATTTTCAAATTCTTTCTCCGTATATGTAAAGACATCCTGAAAATAAAGTTTTTCAAACCGTTCCAGACCAAATCTCACGTATTTTCTTTTAGCTTTCGCATAAAAATGTTTGCTGATTTTAGCCTTTGAGCTATCTCCGTAATTTGTCTCTTTCTCATTACGTGAATTTCTACCTTCGTTATATACCAGTATGAAATTAACATTTTCTCTGCAAAACGATATATTTTCCTGAATAATATCATTGAAAATCAACAGGCTGTCATAAATCTTATTATATATGTTATACACCGTTTTGTTATCAACGAGTCCGTTCTTAAATTCTATAAAATACGCCTTCTCATCTTCGCCGATATATAATGCATCATTGGAACAGGGTGTACATGAAAGCCCCATATCCTTAATATACGACTTTTTCACCTTATCAAAATTAATGACATGAATCTCCGAATCCGTCATATATCCCGGATTTTCTCCATCTTTATCCCATGAAGTTTCTTTCAGTGTAGCACCGTTTCTATTAAAGATCTCTATATTATCATATTGTACCTTCATTACTGTACTCCAAATTTTCCAGTTCCTGCAAGGGTCTTGCAAGTTTGGCATAAATCTCTTCTGTATTGTCTGTAACATTCGTAAGAATCGTACTTCCGTCCGTCTCATCGGCAAGATAGTACCTGCACTCTTTATCAATCCCGTATTTCTTCGAATATACCTCTATTGCGTTTAAGAAATACGGACTGTGTGTATTTAACAGAATATTTAAACCAAATTCTTTCTGAATCAACACGATCATCTCCGCAAATCGAAGCTGCCATTCCGGATGCAGATGAATCTCCGGCTCATCCAGAATCACAATTCCATTCTCATCAATGCTGCCGTTCTCCAGCAGACGCCTTAAGATCACGAAGCTTTTCATTCCGGTGGACAGATTTACCATATCAAGGTTTCCCTGCAGCCGGTCCGTCTGATAGACAAAGCTTCCGCTTTCGTTCCTCGTGACGCTGCCGGAACAGACATCACTCATAATATCCAAAATCTTCGCCAGCTTATCCTTTACCACCAGTTCATCCGCCATGGTAAACTCTGATTCTTTCTTTCCTCCCATCAATTTCGCCAGCATATCGTGTCGGTGCGTATATGCATCATGAAATGCACCCCATATAGAATCATTAATATCGTCTATAATAAACGGATCATCCATATATATTATTTCTTTATTCAAACTCATATAATTAGCGATATCAATATCTTCATTATTTGTGACAGCAAACTCAATACTCTTGTCTTTCATGCGTACTTCGACGCACGACTTCTCATCCATATGATTCAGATGTCCGATCTTCATTGCAAATTCCGCTTCAAGTCTTTTGCGTAAAATTGCCTTTCTTAGTTCACTATCCTCAATTTTTAAATAATTGTAAATTCTGGAAGATAATGGTTCTAAACTTTCTCTATTGAAACGCTGGTCCAAATGCGGATACCTGACCAGCAAAAATTCATCTATTTGTCGTTCTATACTACTTCTGTCCGCCAGAACCTGATCCTTACACTTAACAATTTCTTCTGCAAGATTAAAAATCACATCCGGATGCAACAATCGGCCAATATTTGCTTCACGTAAATACACTCGCAAAGCTTTTGCAACAGACTTCTTCTGTTCTGCTACAACCTGTTCCTCAATTCCATAAAAAGCATGAAAGACGCAAAACAGCATCTTTCCGACAGTACTTTTCCCTGTATTATTTTCCCCTGCAATAACCGTAATACTGTTCAATTCCATATCGGCATGACTGATTTTCCCTATATTTGTTAATTTTAGATTCATGACAACCGCCTTATTCGTACTCTATACTATAATTTCAATAAATCTTTGTCAAAAGCCCTGCCGATATCATCCGCAGGGCTTTCCTATGTCTTATATCAAACTGCATTCTCTTCCGGAAAAACCGCTGCTGCGGCTCTCCGACATAGCTTATGTCTTCTTACATCGCGTCCATCGAGCCGTCGCTGTCATCATCGTCGAAAAACTCTTCCACTTTGACTTCCGCTTTGTCAGCTGCTTCCTTGACTGTATCGGTCACTTCCTTGACTGTTCCCACAATCTTATCTGTCGCTTCAGCCTTGACAGCATTCAGACCTTCTTTAAACTCTTCCGCTTTGTCGAGATCCAGATCCACATAATTGCGATCGGCATCCTTCGCCGTGCCGTCATCGTCCAGATCCTCATCAAAGTTATCGAAATCATCGTCATCATCAAAATCATCATCTACAAAATCGTCTTTCCCTTGTAAATAATAATACACACCTGCTGCAACGGCTCCGAGAGCAGCTGTCACCATTAAAATCTTACCAAATTTTTTTGCCATGAGGGTTCTCCTTTCACCGTCAGTTATATCACTATATTAATACTATTTTATCAAATTGAAAAGGGAATATGTACAAAAAAAATATGTTTTTTCGGTCTCCCCGCAGCAGATACAACATCTTGTGCCTGAAAAATTTCCTGAAACTAGTTTTCCCCCAGGCGTTGAATCCCCCTTCCATTTGTGATATATTAAAATTCGACTCATAAGGTCAATATTTTCTGCGATATTTTATATTATTATGATAGTCGGCAATTTCTTTGCTCTCTTAAATCCGCGAAGCTCAGGCTTTTGTCAGGCAAGTCTGCTATGAAGATGAATCATAAATAATACGCGCAAATAATACGATTGGGGAAGTTATGAACGATAAGTTTTTTGATTTAAAAAAAGAAAAACAGGACCGCATGATCAACGCGGCGCTCAAGGTCTTTGCCATGAACGGCTACAAGCACGCGAGCACAGACGATATCGTCGCAGAAGCCGGCATCAGCAAGGGGCTTTTATTTCATTATTTCGGAAGCAAACTGGGGCTTTATACCTTTTTACACGATTACAGCGTCCGCTTTATGAAGCTGGAACTGACCACAGGCGTACCGTCCTCCGCAGCCGATTACTTTGAAATCCGAAAACAGATTGAATTTGCCAAAATGCAGGTTCTGAAAAATTATCCTTATATGCAGCAGTTCCTTGACCGCTGTGCCACCGAGAACGTGAGCGAGGCGCTTATGGCGATCGAGAAACAGCGCAGCGTCATTCGTGATGTATACTCCGTCTTAAAGAATCAGGCCGACCGCTCTCTTTTCGTAGAACAGGTATCCTTCGAGAAGCTCGACGCCATGATGGACTACACCGTCAACGGGCTGATGTGCTCACACTTCGACGACGACTCTTTCCACCCGGAAATGCTCTACGAGGAGACCGTCGGTTATCTGGATATGATGAAACAGATCTCATACAAAAAAAGATAATAAAAGTAAATTTGCTACGCAAATTAACTTTACGAGATTCGCTGCGCGAACTCGAAATACCACTACACAAACGTCTGGCTGCAGCTACAGCCAGACGTTTTCTAATATAGAAATGCCTTCGCGGATCTCTTCTCCCGTCAGCGCACCGTAACCGAGAATCAGCATCGCCGGGGCATCTGTACTCTCTTCCATCCTGAAGTCCTGCATCTGATACACCCTGACGCCTTCCCGCGCCGCTACATCCGCCAGTTCTTCTTCACTGCGTCCCTGTCTGTCCGCCAGGAGCACATGCAGTCCCGCATTGCTGCCGGATATGTCAAATGCCCGCTCAAAAGATCTCAGCGCATTTAAGATCAATTCGTGTTTCTCCCGATACCGCTTACGCATCTTATTCAGATACCGTTCGAAATAACCATCCTGTATAAATTCGTTCAGGATCGTCTGATCGATCCTGGACACCGTAGACGCATAAAACCCGCACTCACAACGGTACCGCTCCAGCAAAGGATACGGCAGTACCATATAGCTGATACGGATCGCCGGCGCGATCGCCTTGGAAAACGTGCCGATATAGACCACTCTGCCGCTATGGTCCGATGCCTGCAGGGAGGGCAGCGGTTTGCCCTTATACCGGAACTCACTGTCGTAATCATCTTCGATCAGATAACGCTCTTCCGCCTCTGCCGCCCATTTCAACAGTTCCATGCGCCTGCCGATCGGCATGGAAACGCCTGTGGGATATTGATGGGAAGGCATCACATATGCCACCTGTGCATCCGTCCGGCGCAGACAATCTACCCGCATCCCGCTCTCATCCATCGGGATGAAGCGTACCGGATATGCGCAGGACCGGAATATCCTGTATGCCCTTGTGTAAGTAGGATTCTCCATCGCCACACAGACATGCCGTCCCAGTATTTTCTCCAATAAAAGAAGCAGGTAATCATTCCCTGCTCCGATAATAATCTGTTCCGGTTCACAATTAACGCCGCGCGATCCGTGCAGATAGCGGCAGATCGTCATCCGAAGCTCCGGATCGCCCTGCGGCTCCCCCAGCGAAAACATCTTACTATTGGCATCCACGAGAATGTTTCTTGTGATCTTCTTCCACGTAGCATACGGGAAATACCGCATGTCGATCGCATTGGGAGAGAAATCGTAACGGATCTGCGGTTCCCGTCCCTGCACTCCCGGACACGTCCCCCGCCTCCCGGCTTCCGCCTCCGTGCCTGATTCTCCCCGTCTGCTCATGCCCTTTACGCCGTCCTGCCTGCCGGGCATCTGCCCGAGCGCCTGGTTGATCGCGCTGAGTTCCTCGTATGTGCTGACGAAATATCCTCTGCGCGGTTTCGCTTCCAGGTATCCTTCCGAGACAAGCTGGCCGTAAGCCATGTCCACTGTAGTGCGTGATACCTGCAGGTAATCCGCAAGGAATCTCGCGGAAGGCAGTTTTTCCTTCTGCATCAGGCTGCCCGACTTGATTTCCTCACGAATGTATTCGTAGATCTGCTCGTATAATGTTTTGCTGCTTTCCGGATGTAACTGAATATGAATCGGTAATTCTTTCATTTTCTGGCGGCATTCTTTTCCTTGATCTTCTTCATTAACATCTCTTTGATGTCTCTCGCCTTATCCTTCATACGGGGATTCGCCGTAGGCGACTGGAGAATGCCTGTGATCAGACGGCTGGACACATCATACTGTTCAAACCGCATAGCCGTGACGGCGATCAGATAATCTACCGTAGGCTCATCCATTCCGCACATCGGGAAGCTCTCCGTCTGTCTCGCCGCCAGGAAGCCTTCCAGCGCGTTGCGCAGAAATTCATTTTCCTCATCCTCACACTGTTTCTTCTGCTCCTCGTAATCCGGCAAGCTCTTATCCAGATGCTCCGCCTTACCGCGAAGAAGCCATGCGGTCTTCAGACAGATATATGCCTTCTCACTGGCTCTCGTCTGCTTCACAATCGCATTTGCAAGCGTCAGCTTATAACGCTCCAGCGCCTCGTCGTATGTGTAGATCTCTTTCGTCTCTTTCTGCGGTTTGAAAGTGGCGGAGATCGTCTTCTTAATGTTCTTCGCCTGCGGAGACGTCACAAACTTAAAGAACCGGCTTAATGCCGCATAACCACAGTACGGGCACAAAATGATATCATATTTCAGCAGGTCGATCTGCTCATAACGCGGCCGTAAGTCTAAGTCGCTTCCCGCCAGCTTCGCCTTACCGATCCTGACTGTTCTCGCCTTGAATTCCTTATCGCAGATCGGGCAGGTAAAAGATTTATCAAACAGAAAATCCTGCTCCTGTACCGCCTGCGTACCTTTGCCGTCAGCGCCCTTCTCGTCTTTCTTCGGCGCTTCATACAAATCCATATTTTCCAGGTTACTCAACCCAAACTGTTCTAACCCCGACAATAATCCTGCCATTGTATATCCTCCCAATCATACACTATTTCACTTACCCGTCCCGGGTTTATGCATTTGCCGCTTATCATTTCCCGGTATAGGAGCAGATCTCTTTGAGATTTACTCCTATTCTCGCATATTTTTACTTTTTCGGCAATACATAAGAACTCTTTAAGGACACAATTCTGTTAAATACGAGCGCATCCGGTCTGGAATCCTTACAATCCACGCAGAAGAATCCCTGTCTGACAAACTGGAAACTGTCATACGCCTTCGCATCCTTTACGGAGGGCTCGATATAACACTCCGGTAACACCTTCAGGGAATCCGGATTCAGGTTCAGGCTGCCGTCCTCGTTATAAACGCCTTTCTCTTCATCAATGATGTTCTCGTAGAGCCTGACTTCCGCCTTAACCGCATGCGCCGCGGATACCCAGTGAATGGTTCCCTTCACTTTACGCCCGTCGGGACTGTTGCCGCCCCTGGACGCCGGATCGTAAGTGCAGTGCACGACCGTAACCCTGCCGTCGCTGTCTTTCTCATAGCTTACACATTTCACGAAATACGCACTCATGAGCCGTACCTCGTTGCCGGGGAACAGCCTGAAATATTTCTTAGGTGGTTCTTCCATGAAATCTTCCCTGTCTATATACAGTTCTCCGGAAAAAGGAACTTCTCTTCTGCCGAGCGCCTCGTTCTCCGGGTTATTAACGACTTCCAGCATCTCGACCTGTCCCTCCGGATAGTTGTCGATCACGAGCTTCAAGGGATCGAGCGCCGCCATGATACGGGCGCGTTTCATCTTCAGATCCTCTCTGATACAGTACTCCAGCATGGAATACTCCGCGGAGGAGTTTGCCTTGGACACACCGCACAGATCCACAAACAACTGGATGGACTCCGGCGTAAACCCTCTTCTTCGAAGCGCCGCGATGGACACCAGTCTGGGATCATCCCAGCCGTCCACGATACCGTCCTCCACTAATTTCTTGATATACCGTTTTCCGGTGACCACATTGGTCAAATACATTTTTGCAAACTCGATTTGTCTGGGCGGATATTTCTCCCAGAGTTCCGTTTCCTCCACAACCCAGTTATACAGCGGTCTGTGATCCTCAAACTCCAGCGTACAGATCGAGTGGGTAATTCCCTCGATCGCGTCCTCAATCGGGTGCGCATAGTCATACATCGGATATATACACCATTTATCACCCGTATTATGATGGGACAAATGTGCCACACGGTACAGAATCGGGTCCCGCATATTGATATTGGGTGAAGCCATATCGATCTTCGCACGCAGCGTTTTCTCACCGTCTGCGTATTTGCCTTCCTTCATCTCCTCAAACAGACGCAGATTCTCCTCCACGCTTCTGTCTCTGTCCGGGTCATCCCTGCCCGGCTCGGTCAACGTACCGCGGTACTCCCGCATCTGCTCCGCCGTCAGATCGGACACATACGCCTTGCCCTTGCGGATCAGCTTCAAAGCACCTTCATACATCTGCTCAAAATAATCCGAGGCAAAGAAAAGTCTGTTCTCGAAATCTGCGCCGAGCCACTTCACATCCTCCTTGATCGAATCCACAAACTCACTCTTCTCTTTCGTGGGATTCGTATCGTCAAACCGCAGATTAAATTTACCGCCGTACTGCTTCGCCAGTCCGGCGTTCAGCAGGATGCTCTTGGCATGGCCGATATGCAGATAGCCGTTCGGCTCCGGCGGAAATCTGGTGTTCACGGTATCGTAGACGCCTTCCGCCAGATCCTTGTCAATCATCTGCTCGATAAAATTTCTGGAAACAGTCTCTTCCTTCGCCGTTTCCTCCGTCATGTCACCTGTTGCAATCTTCTCATTCTCACTCATAAATACTCCTCGCGGCGCAGCAGAATAAACACACCTCTGCCTGTGGCAAGGTTATGAAGACTGCGCCGTACGTTTCTATTGTAACACAGCCATATCAAAATAGAAAGAATAAATTCAAGCCTTACTACTGTCCGGTCTGACACATCTTAGAAGCGATCCCGATGATCTCTTCCAGTGTATACAGAGGCAGTCTGTAGATCGTGCGGTTGTTCTCCAGATAGATCTGCCCGTTCGTGCTGTCACAGCACAGGAAACCGTGCATGCGCGCCAGAATATCGCCCTCGCTTTTCGTAAGAAGATAGGCATCGCCGTTGCCCCGCATGATACAGATATCCCCTGTCTGTTCATACCGGCGCATCACTTCTTCCAGTCCGTTGTATCGCTCTGATATCCCGTCTTCTCCTTCCGCTGTACAGAACCCGGCCGGATCAAGATCAATGGTCAGTCCGGTGATCCTGCCGTCCATATAGACGATATTAAGATGCACTCCCTGTTCATTCTCATCAAAGAACAGCGTCTCAATATATTTGTAATTAATCGCATCATGCTGTGTCGCATTCTCTTCACCACCGTAAGTATAGATTTCTTCACCCATACAGTAGAAATGCAGCGCGCCCGCTTCCCTGTCCGTGATCACATAGCAGTCCTTCTGCCCGCTGTCGCTGCCTCCCGCGCGGCTCCACACGGCCGCCGCATCATCATAGCCTGCATTCTCCTTATGCGATATTTCATAAGCCGGCTTCATATCCGTAAGATCATAGGCGCAAAGCGTCCTGTCCCCCCACAGGTAGACATAGCGGTGCCACTCCTGATCCATGCCGTCGCCGGCACTGCTGCACCCCAGATAATCATAGGAGCCGCCAATCTCCAACGTATCCGAAGAAAGCACCTCTCCGTTCTCAGGATTCAGGATCATCACCTGTTCATCGGTAATCAATGCAAGCGACTCCCTGCCATGATAGTCAAAGAAAAGCATTCCGATATAGCTCGAATCATCGGTGTAATCCCACAGCTGTTCTCCGCCGTCTGTACGAAACATCTCCACTGCCGTCGTATAACCGTCATTATAGCAGGCTGCCGCCATATAAGCGCCGCCACCACTCACGACCGCCTCCTTATAACGGTATTCTCCCTGGTGAAATTTCTCCATTCCCGCACCGGATGCGGTCCGGTACAGAGTCATACGTCTGCTGCCATAAGGCAGCGTCACACAATAACCGTCCCCGATCGCAAAATCCATCACATTCGTGGAGGTACATGCCGGAAATAAAGTGCCTACCATGTCTTCCCTGCGGTTCATGTCCAGATAGTGCCACACACCGTCTCTGGTAAATGCCATAAAAGCATCGCTTCCGCTGTAACTGCCAAGTTTGATCACTTCCACACCGAAACCGAACAGGTCAATATAGCTGCCGTCCCGCTTGTCTAACGCCACCACGTCACTGTATCCGGAGCATAACAGATAGTTGCTGTCCTCCGCATCCGAACAGGCAGTATCATAGAGCCAGCCGTCAGACCGCTCATAAGTCCATACCGGACTGTCCGTTCCGTGGATATCATAAGCCTGCAGCCTGCTCTTCATGCCCATTGTGACCTGTGTAAAGTCCATCTCGCCGCTGTGACAGCTGACCACATAAAGTCTGTCCCCGTCAAAGCGCATGGAACGAATGTATTCATAGTCGATGGGATAGACTGCAATCCGCTCTCCCGTTCTCATATCGTATACCGCAACCGCCTGCCGTTCGTTCTCCTCTCCGTAAGGTGTCACAAGTCCCACTGCCCAGTACCTGCCGTCTTCACTGATCACGCACTCTGCAGAAGCCCTTGCAGTCAGCCCGTCCATATCCCACGCGCCCACATACAGAAGCGTACCGTGCGCGCAGTCAACCGCCTGATAGCCGTTCTCCGATATCATGATCGCCTGCTTCTGCTCCTGCGAGACTACCATTCCCACATAATCTTCACAGCGCACACGGTAGGTCGGCGCCGCACTCCCATCCGACACATCGTACAGCACAATTTCGTCCTCCACGGGACAGAACACACCGTCTTCTCCCAGAAAAGCAGCTTCATTCTCTCCGCTGCTGATATGGAAAGTCGCATCGGTGATCCTGATCTGTTCCTTCTCATCCGCGGGATTCCACACCGTCGCCTGCCCGGAAGCGTCAATTGTCAGTATCCTGCTGCCCTGCGGCGACAGTTTCATAACCCTGACAGCAGTATCTGCCTCTAATGTCCGGTCCGGCAGGATCTGCTGACCGTTCTCATACAAATACAGACTGTCCGTGAGCGCATACACTGCCTGCGCCGGATAGTCCACATCAGCCTCTATGCCGCCTGTCCCCGAGAGATCAAGCAATGCATCCTGTGCCGTCGCCACCGCACGCATCCGGTCACCGCTCTCCAGATAGCCGATGGCTTCTTTTGATCTGGAGATCGCATGATTTCTTTTGGCTTCCTCATATTGCTGTTCGATCTGCGCCGCCTGTCCGGCGATCTCGTCCGACTGCGCCTTGATCTGCGTATTCTGTTCTTTGATCTGTGTGTTCTGGTGTTTGATCCGCAGCGCCATCGCCGTGCTGATCAGGCCAAATGACAGACATATCGCGCTGACTGACACGGATGTCATAATTATTCTGCGCATTCTCCTCTCTCTGTGGCGCTGCCGGAGATCGTCGTAATTGCAGTCGAACATGGGCGCCGCAAGACGCAGCAGTTCACTCTTGATTTTACGCCGTATCTCCTTATAATCCGCACCGCGCACATCCGCTGCAAGCGGCTCCACCGGTATTTTTCTCTTAATGACAGTACCGTCAGTTCCGGTTTCTTCCACCTCCCGATACAGCAGTTCTTCCGGAAAAGAAGTATCCGGTTCCCCTTCAATCAGCACCGCCAGCACATGTTCCCTGTCATGCATCTCAATGAATGTCTCAATCTCCTTGCGGCACCACATTGACTCAGGAAGTCTAGGTGAACAGATCACAATCAGGTACTCGGAATTCTGCAATGCCTCGGTGATCGGGTCCGCCAGATTCGTCACCAGCGGCAGCTCCTCTTTATCACGAAACACCCGGCTGATTCTGGTTTTGACTGTTTCGGTCACGCTTACTGTATCATCTGTTTCCGGTACATGTGAGCACGCCTGCCGCTCATCTGCCGCAGCATTTGCATAGTCTCCGCTCCTTGCCTGCACCATCTTGCGCCGCGCCACATTCTTAGGCAGTTTGAAATTTTCCAACTGCTTATGCAGTGTCTGTGCCACGAAGCTGTCTAACTCCGAATGCCTGTAGCTGATAAACGCATCATATTTTACGATGTCTTTATTAATGCTATCCTTAGTCATATAAAACTCCATGTTTCCGCTCTATGAAATCTTCAATTCGTGCCTTTTCGTAATCCGCGACTCTACACTGCAGGCACTAATTTCCCATTCACCGCCCTGCTGTTTCCTGCAATGCTTCCTCAGTCTGCAGCCCATTCTATGAAATCACGGACTCAACGTTCTCCTGTTCATCCGCTGTGATCTCCGTATCGCCTTTCATGATCCCCGCGTCATCCTCCATGATCCCGGCATCCTTCTCCGTGATCTCCGCGTTATCCTCCATGATCCCGGCACCCTTCTCCGTGATCTCCGCGTTATCCTCCATAATTTCCGCTTTGTCATATATCTTATAGAAGATATCCCGCTCCACCACATAGATATCATGTTTATCATCACAGCGCACCGCCAGATAATCTCCTTCTCTGCCGAGCATATATTTCTCTTTATCCCACGCGGTAAATATCTTGACTCTTCCAGTCAGTTCTCTTGCATGAATGTGTGTGCCGCCGCTGGCAATACAGACCTTCGCATAGTCGGCAAGCTGCATGACTTCCCCGTTCTCACGATTGTGTATCGTCGGCGCATACTGGGTGCTGCCATGCGCATGCATTTTATCTTTGCCATAGGCCTGATCCGTAATAATGTAACACTTCTCGAATTTTTCTCTCCGGTTCGGGTATACCTCGCCTTTGATCCCGATCATGATAATCAGATCAGCCTCTACCGTCATATCCACATCACCCTCCAGTGTACGGATGGTAATGGGTGTGCCGATCGGCAAAATATCCGTAGCCTTCACATAGCCGAGAGGCACCTGTTTCTTTACATACGTCTGCATATCGGACAGATCGATCTCATATTCATCTGCATATATGATCTGACAATAATCAAAGTAATCATTCAGCCGTCTGCTGAAAAAGGCCTCCGAGTGCAGCGTCGGATATGCGTTCTCATACAATGTCATGCTGATAAAACCGCCCGCCTTCTCCCGGTGTCCGCCGCCGGAACCGACGCCGTCCGCCAGAAATGCCGCCAGTTCATTCGCCTGCACCTCTTTGACACAGCTTCTGACTGAGAATTTATAACCGTCTTTTAAATCATTGTATACAACACAGCTATCCACTTCCGCCACCTGAATCAGAAAATCACTGATCAGTCCCAGAATATTCGGATCACACGGCTTGGACTTAATGATCGCATAGCGGTAATCGTCATTATAGATATAACGGATCATCGCTACCCCTGCGATCTCCATCTCCTGCAGGGACAGGTTGGAATTACGGAACTGCGTAATCAGCGTCTTTTCACATGGCACTGCCTCCCGCATGTCCATATCCAGCGGATTATAGATCTCGGCGAACTGGTTCGTGTCCGTATAGAGCCCGTAATAAAGCGCCGTACCGAGTCTGCTGTCTTCTATCTGATATCCCGCCTCGCGAAGCATATTCCATACCAGCGTGGAACAGCTTCCCAGATGCGGATTGATCTCCCGCTTCTCCACATCCGTAATCTCCACTTGATGATGATCGATGATCGCCACATCCTCCGCCGGCAGACAGGTCACATTGCCGGCGCCATACTGACAGTCCACGGTGATCAGCAGCCCCGGCGTCTTACCCGTAGGTTCCTGCTGCGAATACGCCCTGATATCTCCTATGTATATAATGGGGATGTCCAGTTTGTCCACCATCAGCAGCAGATTGGATTTATGTATCTGGCTTCTGCCCGCATAGACGAGCCTAACCTGTTTGCCCAGACTTGTAAAATACCGGTACAGTGCAAAGCCGGAGGCGATAGCGTCCGCGTCCGGATTGTCGTGACATTGGATCGTAATAGATTGGTAATGTTGTAAATCTGACAGTTTCATTGGTTAGTCCTCTTTTCCTCTGTGAAATTTATGCCCGCGGGCAATTATTCAGCGCCGGTACGCCGCCGCGCTTCACCCCGAACTTCTCCCGCATAGCCAGGAGCGCGCTGATCTGCTCATCCGTAAGCCGGTTCTGTTTCCCCAGAATCTTCTCCGTGATCAGCAGAATATTCGCATAATACTCCATAGATTCCAGCCTGTAATATGCCTCATAAACATCCTCCGCCCAAGTCACCGCGCCGTGATTCGCCAGCAGGATTCCGTTGTGCGTGTGGCAGTAGGGCGCGATCACCTCCGGCACCTCTGCGCTGCCAAGCTTGGCATAGGGCGCAATCGGCACATTCCCCAGCGTGATGACCGCCTCCGCCAGCACAGGAGTATCCAGCGGAATACCCGCGATGGCAAAGCAGGTGCAGATCGGCGGATGCGCATGACAGACCGCCTTGATATCCTGATTTTCACGATAGGCACGCAGGTGCATTTTCAGTTCCGAGGAAGGTCGGTACGTCCCTTCCAGTACATTGCCGTCGAGGTCTACCTTGACCAGCATTTTCTTCTTCATATAGCCCTTGGAAACACCCGTCGGTGTCGCCCAGACCTCATTATCCCCTGTCTTAACGGAGATATTTCCGTCGTTTGCGGCTGCGAAACCACGCAGATACATGCGCTGTCCGATATCAATGATCGCCTTTTTCGCCTGTTTTTCCGTAATATAATCCATATGTGGCCGTTCCTTTGTTCTGTGTAATATGTTCTTTTTTCATTATGGACTATTATGGGGAAAAATACAAGAAACAGAATTACCAGACACCGTGGGAGCATATACCATGTCAGTAAAAATACACACAGAGAAACGGAAATGTAATCAACGTTAAACCACCCGCTATGCGGGTGCGCGACGATTGTTATACAAAAATCACCTTTCCATTATAATAGAAGTTAAGCGTTTGCGATTAAATGAAGCCACGATCAAAAAGTATATTCAGGAGCAGGAGAAAGCAGATATCATACAGGACAAGCTGGGTGTAAAAGAATATGAAGACCCTTTTAAGGGTCAGGGCTGAGTAGTACAAACACCCCTTTAGGGGTAGCAACGAGTCAAAAGCCAGCGTCTTGAGACGCAGCCAAGCAGGGCGGGCTTAGAGCCCGCGTCCCTAGCCACCCGTTTTACGGGTGGGCGACTATAATATTGACCTGTTCCTATACGGACTCAGCCTTCCACATGCTTACTGTCTGTTAAAAAACAGCTCCTTCAGGCTGTTCATCGCATTCGCGATGCTCTCCACATAGGATTTCAGGGTCTTTCCTTTTAGTGTCATGGCCTTGATGGTGATGGTCTGGTTCTTGCTGCCGACCGCCATGCCTTTAGCTGTGGCTTCGCCTCTGCCGCGGATCACTACCGTGGCTTTACCCTTGGCTGTGGCGTTGGTCCAGGTCACGTCGTACAGGGACGGGTCTACCACCGCACCGCTTACCACTACTCTCACATATACGGCATTCGGGCCGTCCGGGGCATGGTCCGCCTCGGCGTTGTTGCCTGCCGGGGTGTAGAACGTGCTGCCGTTGTACTCCAGTGACCTCAGCTGTGTTCCCTCTTTGTTGAAGAAGGTCACTTTCGCTTTGGTGAGGTTGACTGCGTCGTCTTTCCTGCGCACATAGTATGCGCCTGTGAGGACCGCGCCTTCCGCCAGGCCGTAGCTGCCTGTCTGTTTCGGCGTTATCGTCACTTTCACTTTCGCCCAGGCATCGCCGTCCGCTATGGTGATCTTTACTTTGTTGTCATTGACATATTTCGTGTCGTCTGCCGCCTCCGACGCTGTCGCCCATGCGTAGGATACCGTATAGCTGGAGGATTTGATCGTCACCCCGTCAACGGTCACAATGGGCGTCGATCTATATGCCTGCTTCGCTTTGCCGTATACTTTGTCCGGAACCGTGACCACCGTGTTGGCATCGGAGAGCTTCGCGGTCACGACCTTAAAGGTTCTTGATACGGCCTTGCTGCCCTTGTAGTTGCCAAGGAAGGTGACCTTGAGGCTGGCATCCTTTGTCCCGCTTACTTTTTTGTGATTGCTGTAGGTGACTTTGTAATCCCTGCCCTCTACCAGCACTGTATCGTCGTCGGCTGACTCTGTCTCCCCGAGGTATTTCACCATAAGGTTGTCCACTGTCACGCCGGAGACCTTGTACTCATATGCTTTCTCCTCATCAAAGGTGACGGAGAATTTCTCGTTGTCCGTGATCTTGCGCGGGCTGATCTTGAAGGTCTTGCTCACGCTTCCGGTATAGGCTCCCATGCCTGTCACCGTAAACTTGACGGTCCCGGCATTGGTAAGGTCTGAGGTACAGATGACGCTGAAGTCTTTCCCTTCCTCCAGGAGCTTTGTCTTGTCTTTCGTATCTGTTACTGTGATCGCGCCTGCCGCTTCCTGCGGATTCGTTCCTGTGTCCGCGCCTGCCACGTCCTGCGGCTTCCGGAACAGGGCACTTAAATCGATGGTACTGCCGTTATATACGGGTTTGTAATTCTTATCCACCTTCACGGCAAATTTTCCGGCCTCTTTCTTTTTCACTACTGTTACTTTGACCGTAAAGCTGCTTCCCTCATAGTTGCCTTTTCCTTTTACGGTCAGGATATTCGGGACGCCGGGTTCCGTGGCCGCCGCATATTTGCCGTTGGCCAGTCCTTCCCCTTCCAGCTGGTAGTCTTTGGTCGTGAGTTTCTTCGTGCCGTTCATGATGACGGGCGTCACTTTTGTATTGACTATCACGGTCATCTCCGTGGGATGATCCGTATCCTTGTCGATGTCGGCGTTGACAACCCTGTAATTGACCACGTTGGAGGTCCCTGTGAAGCTGCCTTTGCCTTTCACGGTCAGGGCGGCCGTGCTGCCGGCCTTGACATTGTTCTTATAAGCGACCGTGTAGTCCTTACCGGAGGTCAGGAGCGTCTCGTTGTGGTAGACTTCGATCGCCGGCTTCACCGCAAGCCCGGTATACCTGTAGAGCGGCATGGACCCGTCCAGATCATAATAATCCGTGAAGCGGACATACACACCGGTTTTCTTCTCAAGCCGGGGGATGGTTGCATCCACAGTGACATAGATGGTCTTCCCGTTGATGACCAGCTTGATCTGCAGGGTCAGTCTGCCGGGCGCGTCCTGCGTCGCAGACACTTTATCAAGTTCTTCCATGCCGTCGACTGTCACATCGTCCCCGAGCGCTTCTTTCAGCGCGGCGAGGATCTCTTCCGGCGTCATCTCGTTGGTAATCGTTATGTTCTTTAAGGCTTCTTCCACTGCCTGCTTTGCTTCTTCTGCATCCTTGTCGGGGTCTTCCTCCCCGCCGGATACTGTAACCGGGACCCGGATAACCGCATTCCCTGTCTGTTCGGGGTCTTCTGTGCTGATGACCGGTATGGTCACCGTAATGCTGCCTTCACCGACCGCCGATGCTGGGTCTACTGTGATATCCACGTCCCCGATCCCGACCTCATCAGCGCTGACGCCGGAAGCGGTAAGCGCTTCGGCAACCGCATCCGGAAGCAGTGCCTCGATCTGCGCAGCAATCTCTTCCGCATTGTCATTGGTCACTTCCGTCCCTGCCAGCGCTTCGGCTATGGCGGCTTTTACTGCTTCTTCCACTGCCTTCTTCGCCGCCGCCACTTTGTCGGCGGGTGCGGCGGGTAGCTTAGCAATGGTCTGATCAACCGCCACTTCGGCTGTTTCCGTACCGCTGGTGATCTTGACCGTTGCGGTAATGCTGCCTACCGCGTCCTTGGTCGCTTCTGTCTTCGCAAAATCTTCCACCGTTACGGTTACCTCTGTGCTGTCTATGCCTGTCTCTTCCAGCGCGGTTTTTACCGCTTCCGTAACAGCTTCTGCAAGACTTTCCTCTGTGGTATCGTTTGAAACCACAATATCCGCCAGCGCATCTTCCACGGCCGCTTTTGCCGCCGCTACTTTATCGGCGGGTGTGACCGTTACCGCGGCTTCCGTAACATAGTCCTTCCATTCTGTCCATGCGGCTTTATAGGCATCTACGGTTCCGGCCGGGACTTTGATGCCCTGCGTACCTTCCGTCACGAATTTACAGCCATTGAATATCTGCGTCTCGCCGGTCTCTTCATCCAAAACGACCAGCGTTGGCGGTTTGCTTCCCTGCATGATCACGCTGCCCAGACTACTGCAGCCGTAAAACGCATAATATCCTATGTCCGTCACCCCGGAAGGAATTGTGATCTCTGTCAGACTACTGCAGCCGTAAAACGCACCAGAGTCTATGTCCGTCACCCCGGAAGGAACTGTGATCTCTGTCAGACTACTGCAGCCGTAAAACGCACAATATCCTATGTCCGTCACCCCGGAAGGAATTGTGATCTCTGTCAGACTGCTGCAGCCGTAAAACGTCTCACGCTCTATACTCGTCACACCGTCCGGGATCTCTATACTTGATAAGCTGCTGCAGTCACCAAATGCCGCGCCCCCTATGCTTGTCACACTAAGTGGAAACGCAATCGTTTCTAACGCAGTGCATCCTACAAACAAACCCTCTTCTATTCTCGTTATTGCTATTCCCTCCGAGAAGGTTATATCTGTCAGATTACTACAGCTATCAAACGCTCCTCTTCCTATGCTCGTCACACTGGCCGGAATGATAATATTCTCCAGACCGCTGCATTTATAAAATGCCTCTTCCCCTATGCTCGTCACACTGGCCGGAATGATAATATTCTCCAGACCGCTGCATTTATAAAATGCCCCTTCCCCTATGCTTGTCACTTTACCGGGAATCGTTATGTCATGCAGGCTGCTGCAACCCTGAAATGCATCTCTCCCTATTTCTGTCACGTTCTCCGGAATCTCCAGAGTCTCCAGGCTGGGACAACCACAAAACACACTCTCTTCTATGCTTGTTATACCACTTGGAATCCGTACACTCTTCAGATCAGTGCAGTTTAAAAACACATTTTTCTCCCAACTTACCACGTTTTCCGGAATCACTATACTCGTCAGACCACTGCTTTGAAATGCACTTTTTCCTATGCTTGTCACGCTCTGCGGCAATGTTATGCCCGGCATATTGGTACAACGCATAAATGCGTTCTGCCCTATGGTTGTCACGCCGTCCGCAATCTCCACAGTGATTACTTTGGCCTCATGTGGATGAATATAAAATTTATCCTCCCGCAAAGAGCACCAGTCCGCCATCCCCGCATCCGACTCGATCGTAAGCGTGCCGTCAGCGTCGAGCGTCCAGCCCGTGCCGGAAGCGACCAATTCCGCCTGCATCACCTTCCGCTGCACTGCCGCCTTGTCCGGCTGCAGATCGTTGCCGCTGATGCTCTCTTCATTCTCTGCCGCTGGCTGTTTCTGCTCAGGTTCACCGTCCTGCTCTTCTGCCACGGGGTTTTCCGCCGGTTTCTTCGATTCCCCGGCTTCTTCCGTATCTCCATCTCCGGAGTCCTCTACCGCAGAATCTGCTCCGGTCTCTTCCTCCGTCACCGCATTTTCGCTGACGCCTTCCTCTGCCGCATTATACCCCCGCCCGGCGTTTTCCAGCGCCAGAGCGGTTAAGGGAAGCGCATCCAGCGCCATCCCCGCAGCCAGCACCACCGAAAGCAGCAGCGCCATCTTTCTCTGCAACAGGTTTCCTTTCTTTTTTCTCATAGTAATGATTCCTCCACTCCGCACCTTCTTTGTGCCGCTTTATCTTGATATGCATTCACTTTACCAAACCGGCGTATAATCACAACCCCTCCGGTACAGTTTGTACTTTTAGGGGTACAGTTTGCACTTTTAGGGGTACAGTTTGCACTTTTACTTTGCATTCATAATCACACGAACCACAAACACGCCGCTATTATTTTTAAAATCACACTCTCCTGCATACTTCTCCGCCGTCCTGATAATGCTGGAGACACCAACGCCCCCTGTAAACTCCGTCGCCGGCTGTCCATCCTTCCATTCGGTCTCCATTCTGCAGGTGTTACTGCAGGAAATGACCAGTTTACTCTTTCTTTTCCTGAGGATCAGATGAATAAAGCATTCCCGTCCGTCCGGCTGTTTCATCACCTCCATACATGCATAGATTGCATTTTCGTAGACATTGGCCAGAATCGCCACCAGATCAATGCTCGGTATCGTAAGATCCCTGCCGGGTTCCACATCAAGCGTAACTTTGATCCGTTCGCTCCTTGCCTTGGCAGTATAGGCTGACAGAATATTATTGACCGCTGTGTTGGCGCATATCCTCTCCGGTATGCCCTGATCGGTTTCCCTGTCATACTCCTGCAGATATTGCAGTAATTCTTCCTGCTGTCCCCTGCGCGCATACTCCGCCATGACCGCGTTGTGGTGTCTGATATCATGCCGGAGCCGCTTTCCTTCGTCCACGGATTCCTCCAAGATCTCCAGCTGGCGTTCCAAGAGCCTGTAGTTCATCTGTATCAGCTGCTTCTCCCGCTCGTATTCCTTCTCTTTCCCGACATGCAGATAGAACCGGAACACAAGAAGCTGCAGCGTCCCTGTCAAAATCAGATTCACCAAAACCTGATACAAACGCTGGAGCGTCACCTCCTTATTCAGCGTCGGATTCAAGATATAGCCGATTCCGAGCAGGATACAGATAATCATAACTGCGACACTGAAGTGATCCGCCTCGTTCTCCATATAGTCGCCGAATCCCTTCATGGATTCCCTGACAAATTTATCCAGCAGAAACGCAATAACAAGGATCAGCACGATACGCGAAATGATATCCGCCCATACATTGCGGTTAAAGAAAATAATAGAAATCTCCAGCCCGCCGATCACAAATGCCGACATCAGATAAAAGATCAGCGCCAGCTTATAGACCGTTATATAAACCGAGTCTCTGCTTATGGCAATGGTAAAAACCGTAAAGCACATATACATCGTAAACGCCACCATCCGCACGCAGCTTTCCCAGTCCACCGCATACCAGATACAGGCCAATGCAATCAGCGCCACACAAAAACAGCTATAACAGACTATTGTCTTTCTCCTGCCAAAGCGCGACTCACCCAAGAGGTGAAACAACAGAATCACGCCCGCCAGACTGATAGCAAATCGGATAAGCGCTATGTATACAGAACCGCCTAACATATCTGATCCGCCTTTCCTGCCCGGCTTATGCTGCACAGCTGATGGGATATAAGCTGTTTCATAGTATCTCCTCCTCGTTCCATAACTGCGCCGGAATCACAGCGCTTCCGCCTGGCGGCTCACTGTAATCCGAAACTTTTATAGCATTATTCTACAATATTTTTAGCCAAAAAAGAGCAACCCGGATCGATTGTTACCTGACGTTTACCTTCGCGGGGATTTTTGGAATGAAAGGGACTATCTAGGGAAAGATTTTATGATATACTTGATTCAAAATCAGAGATTTTGAATCGCGAGCTTTGTGCCGACGCACAAACTCGGTGGATAACAGAAATTTGTAGAATCAAATACCAAGCGGGGATGGATATGTACAGGATTTTGATGGTGGACGATGATCCGATGATATTACGGGATAACAAGGCGTATTTTAGCGCGGTCGGATATGAGGTTGTGTGTGCGGATACCGCGCAGGCGGCGGAGAAGATTATTCTGTCGAATACGCTTGACTGCGTCATTCTGGACGTTGACCTGCCTGATATGAACGGTTTCGCATTGTGTGAGAAGATCCGGTCCAAAACCGGACTACCGATTGTCTTTCTCTCCGGTTATACCGAGGAGGAGAACCGTATCCGCGGCCTGTCGATGGGCGGCGATGATTATGTATGCAAACCTTACAGTTTAAAGGAACTGGAACTGCGGGTGCAGGCGCGCATCCGCTCCGGCAGAGCCGCCACGCCGCCCCAGACGCTTACTTACGGCTCGCTCTCCATATGCCCTTCCTCCTGCAGTGTAAGTTATGGGGCAGATTCCGTAGACTTTTCATCCTACGAATTTGATGTATTACATTTTCTCGCAAAACATCCGAATGAAATCTATACGCCGGAGCAGATCTATGACTCGGTGTGGAAAGCGCCCATCAATAAAGGACAGAAATCTTTACAGGTGATTATGGGACGCATCCGCAAGAAGCTCTATGAGCTCTGCCCGGATCACGACTATATCCAGACCAAACGATACAAAGGCTATCTTTTCGTGCCGGATCAGGAAACGGATACTTTTTAGCTGCCTGGTATCTGTCCTCAAGTCTTCACCCGGCACGCCTGCGGGTGTGAACGCAGAACCCCAGAGTCCCGACAATAACAGACAACAGCACAATCCCTGCCGCAAGTACGATCAGGCTCCCGCCGTGCGGTGTCCGGGCATACCCTTTAGCAGGATGCTCGTTGTTTTCTGCGTATACGGATACAGCGTCGACCGTCGTTTCCTCCTTTTCAGAAGCCGTGGAATCACTGCGGTTCGCCTCTTCCTGACCATCAGCCTCTGCTTCTTCGAACAATTGCTGCGCCTTATCGGTATTCGAAGACTCCGCGTATAATGACTTTCCGGCTTCGGCATTTGACTCTGTATGTAACGACTGCCCGGATTCACGATCTGCCGCTGTGTGTAACGGCCGTTCCGCCTTTGACATCTGTCCGACGCCGGCCGCATTCGATCCGGTACTGCCGGTTCCATCAGCCGGCCGGGGTGTACCTGATGAAGACACTGAACCGCCGGCTCCTGCAGCCGTATCCCGTTCCGGACTCTGCACCGGCTGTTCTTCTGAGGACTGATCAGCGTCATCCTGTTTTGGCGGATCATTTTGCTGTGTTGAATCCTCTTTCTGTGACGTGTCATTTTGTTCCGGCGGATCAGGCGGATTTATAATGGAAGTACCGCCGCCGCGGCTGCCGCCTATGTCCTCCGCATAATCCAGATTATCGGCCGTATAGCGCAGCACATTGGACAGATATTCGATGCCGTTATCGTCACCGCGCAGGCGGATATAGATATGCGGGTCTGCCTCCATATCGCACTGCTTAGCCGGAAAAGCAATCAGGAAGGTATCGTCCACATGGGTGACAGATTTTTCTTCGTCCATATACCAGTTTACGCCGTCGAAGGAATACTCCGCCATGACCGTGATGGGCAAAGCTTCCTCCGGTTTCGTGTAAAAGCCCTGAAACATGTACATGCTGCCCGTCGTCGTCGCCCGCACCTCCGTAATAGTCAAAGGATAATCATTATATGCTGCCGTGCACAATACAGCTTCCGCGGACGCCGCCTGCACAAAAGATCCCTGTAACAGCAGACGCCGCCTCTGCTCCTGCTGCTTTTCGGTTCCCGCAAGATTCCATGAAACCGGAACCGGTTCATAACCGCCGGTTCCTCCCCGGCGATTGACGATACAGTCAATGCTCGACGGAAGTACATCCTGCAGCGTCTGGTTTTTTTCCACAACAACGCAGACGGAATAGTAATCCATCACGAACGGCGTATCGGCATAATGTATGTCTCCCGATATACGGCAGTTATCAATGATCAGACCGGCGCCCTCTTCCTGCCACAGCGCGCACTGTCCGCTCTCCACCACGACACCTGACATGGAAAGCGAACCTTGATGAGCCACATAAAATATGCTTCCATCCTCCGGCTGTCCCGTAAAGATGAAATGGTCATCACTCAGAAATTCAATCTCTCCGGCTATGGTGATCGTATACTGACCGGTATCAACCGTAACATCGGGCATACGCATGCCATCGGGACATATACTGTATATCCCGTTAAGCGTTACATGGTCTGTCAGCTTCACAGTACCGCCGGTGTTCTTGTGAGACTCCAGCCATTCGATCAGGGCATCGCCGGTGGACACGGAGTCCATGGCCTGTTCCGGGTCCGCTGCTTCCTCCGGGCGCTGTTCTGCTGCCGGGTCCGCTGCTTCCTCCGGGCGCTGTTCCACCGCCGGGTCCGCTACTTCCTCCGGGCACTGTTCCGCTGCCGGGTCCGCTGCTTCCTCCGGGCACTGTTCCACTGCTTCCTCCGGATTCGACTCTGTGCCGGATACAACATTTTGTTCTGCCGCTATTGCAATAACCGCATTATCTCTATAGAATAGAAACACATTTATCAATAAAAATGCAATTAAGAATTGAAATTTATTTTTCATATGCCCCCCATGGCAGAGCCTCAAATTACCGATAACCACCGTTCCTTTTATCATACTTTAACGGAGGATGATCCATTATCATGAACCAAACCTTACTTACCAGATCTGCACTGCAAACGATCCTGTTCGCCGCAGGCGGCATTTTTTTCAGTCTGCTCGGATTGCTGACGCTTAATCAGTACGATAATAAATATATAACAAAGGCGGTTGTCACACAAGACAATTTCTGCGTAATTCCAGAAAAAGGTTATTGCTCTCTTGTGGACGGCTGGGAACTTTATCCGGACAGACTGCTCTCTGCGGGGGACTTTTCCCGAAAGACACAGCCTTACTACAGCACATGGACCGGTGAATATCCGAACCTCGCCTTATTCCATGAAGACCGGAACCCTTACGGCGTCTCGACCTGGCGTCTGCACCTTACCGGAAACGGTAATGTCCAGCTCTACCTGCCGGAGCCTCTCTGTGCCGCCAGAGTCTATGTAGACGGACACTGCCTCGGTGAAACCGGAGTGGTATCTTCCGACAGCCGCGCCCCGCATGCAGGTTATGTACCCCTGATTAAAGACACCGTATATTCCTTTGCGATTGACGGCGAGGCCGAACTGATCATACAGACTGCCAATTATTCCCACTATTACGGTGGAATCTGGTATGCACCCGTAATCGGTGATGCAGACAGTGTGAGCCATCTCATTGCCGCCCGTATGTTCATCTACGGGCTGCTGTTCTTCTCTTCACTCACACTCTCGTTGTTCTGTATCGTCCTCTGGGAGCGCAAAGAAAACGGCGACCGGGCTGTCACCTTCTATTTCGGCATGTTGAGCCTGTCCTTCGCCCTGCGGATCTGCTATCCCTTCTTAAGGTTGTTCGGTGTACCGCTCGTGCGCACGCTTTATGCGGTGGAAGATGCCGCCGCTGTAGCCGGCATTTACTTTTCCTTACAGATCATCCTTCTGCTGTTTATGCCGGATTGTTTAAAACGGCTTCATAAGGCGCTGCGTCTCCTTTCTCTGGGCGTCTGCGGCATGGTTGTCATCGCGCCATTGTTTGTGCTGCCTGCCTTTCCCGGTCTGATCCTGTGGTACGGGCCGCTCATTTCATGGTATAAAGCGGTCATGGCCTTTCTGCTGATCAGTCTGTCAGTCTACGGCGCTCTTACAGGACTGCACCACGTCGGGATCATTCTCGCCGCTGTCAGTGCCAATGGTATCTGTCTGTTTTACAGTGTACTGTCGATCGGCGCCTATGAGCCCTTCGCCGGCGCGTACCCGGAAGAGTACGGCGCATTTTGCATGGTGATCGCTTTCGCCGTCCTGATGGTGCGGCGCAGCCGGGATATGGCGGCGGAGAATAGAAAGCTGAATCTGCATCTGCAGGAAGAAGTCGAAGAAAAGACCGGGCATCTGTGTAATCTGCTCGCGGAAAGAGGACAGCTTATCGCGGAACTGGGACATGATATGAAATCGCCGCTGACCTCCCTCTCAAATATGGCGCAGATCATACGGCTGAACGATATTATGCTGGATGAGGATACCCGCAGAAGAATACTGCATATAGAAGAGCAGTGTAATCTCCTGTCCGAACGGCTGAAGTCCATTCAGGAAATAGCCGCCCGGACAAGCGCCCCTGTCAGGCTGGAGCCTCTGCTGCTCAATACATTCCTGCTGGATTTCTATCACAACTGCCGCCCGATCATAGAGCTTTACGGACCGAATTTTCTGGAAAGTATCACGCCGCGCCCCTGTCATATCATGGGAAATACGGAACAGCTTTTCCGTGCTCTGGAAAACCTCTTATATAACGCCGCCGACTTTACGCCGCCGGAGGGCAAAGTGACCCTTTCCCTGACAGCGGATGAAGGCTATGCCCATATCGCGGTCTCCGATACCGGCTGCGGCATACCGGAAAAAGACCTTCCGAATATATTCCGCCGCTCCTATACCACCCGCGGTGACAGGGGCGGGCAGGGACTGGGACTTGCCATTACCCGCGCCATTGTATTAGAACACGCCGGCCGGATCGAGGTAACCTCCCAAGAAGGCGAAGGGACAACGTTTACGATCAGTATTCCGCTGATTGCGGGGGAGGAATGATGCTAATGAAAAACGATGGTAAAGTAGTTGTTTTTTTATACAATTTGTTTATGTTGCTTTTATGTACGACGATGATATGTTTGGTCGGGATATGGGCTTTAGAAGGTAATGCTCACAGCAGATATGTCAGAGCCTTAACGATTTCCGTTTATATTATCTTTTTCCCGGAAGTTATTTTGGGGCTGAAATGGGGATTAAACAATACATTTGGTGGCCGCATATTTACTATACTATGCACTATGGCAGACGGATTAATCCTGCATAAATTATTTAACTATTTATATGTAACGACGTCAACTGCGCCTATAACAAATATCATAATGCACATATTGATGGCATTTGGAATTATCTGGATTATCGTGATAGAATTCAACAAAAATCTTCGTGATCATATACTACTCTTTCCGCAAGTACAATGGTTGATCCCCAATGGAGAAGATGAGGCAGAAAACAGATGTTGGCATGGAATTTTGATTATATTGGCAGTGGTTTCATTTGTATTTGCGGTATATGCCAGATTCATAATATAAGTTGTAATCAGAAATGAGTAATTTTCTATTGACACCGACGTATATGGTCGGAAGTGCATCAAAATATTTTAGTAGTTGTATATGTCAACACATTATGATATTCTATATATAGTTTGATAAACAGATTGGAGGACTTTTATGGGAAAAAAATTAGTAAGTTTAATTGTAGCAATGAATTTAATCATTGCAACCACAGCTTTTTACCCGTCGCAAAATGTTTATGCTATAGAAGCGGCAGAAACAGCGGTTGAAGCAACAAGCATTGATACTGAACGGCTGAAGATGGCATTAGACGATATCACCATAGCTGGCAAAGCATGGGAAAGTATCGGGTTCAGTTCAGAAGATATCGCTGAACTGACACAGCTAGAAAGAAAAGAAACCTCATTTTATGAGGGATATACTGAACAAATTGCAGCATTATCTGTTGTAACAGAGCAGACAAGAAATTTGGAAAGTGAACTTCTGAACCAAGCGTATGTAGTTCCATATGCACAGAATGGAAATCCGCCTGAAACACCGCAGGAGCAAAATGAGAGATTGGCATATGTCACCAATGTAGCATTAAACAGATATGGGAATGTAAGTAATTTGGGTCAATATGTTTTCTACTTGTATATGTCACATTATATAGATAATCCCAACTATACCAAAGCTAATCCGGGATTTGACAACATATATGCTTACGTTATCACAGAAGATGATATCAGAGCATATGATTCTTTTGTACAGCAAAGTAAAATATCTATCTTTTCAAATAATGTGAGAAATCTATACGATGATATCACAGATTCTAAAGAAAAACTTGATGAACTGGTGGAAGTCGCCAGCGCAGGTAAAGACATCTCACTTAACACTGCAGATGCGATACAGGATTTAGCAGAATATGATCCCTCAATAGCTATCGAACACGCTAGAATGATTAAAACTTCTTTAATAAATCATTATGATACAGCGGAATCGGTTGAAGAGCTATTAAATGCCATCTACGATGATTTGGAATCGGCAGATGTGTCTCACGAATATGTTAGCACCTGTGTCTCTGGAATTATGGGATTGATAGCAGGAACCACTTCTCTATTTAGTTTTGGCTTATCAATATCATTATGTTATTTTGATTTATATATGAATTTGTATGATCGGGCACGGCTTGTGGCATTACATACTACATTATCAGGTAGAATTGCCGGTCGAGCAGATTATTTGATATGGGGATAAACATCCTGGTATTTAAGGTAAATATGAGGAAACATCGAATGGTGTTTCCTCAATTTGTCAGTTAATATTTATGGTACAATAACAACAGTTAATGGGAGCGGTACACAAATGGTTAAGGTTATCATTGCATTTATAATAGCTGATTTTGTCCTGTCATTAATACGTGTAAAAATTCCAGTTTTTACACGGTATGGTAAAAAGTGGGAACAGAAAACTTATTTTCAGCGGTTTAGTGAGGGCTTTTTTCCAGTTTTAATTGTATTTTTGATTGGTCTCTCCATAAATTATTATCATGAGGTTAACAATCCCACCAGTTATGAACAAATGTTAATCGATGGCGACGCAGAATATCTTGTAGTATTTGGTGATGATTATATTGGTGATGCTGATGTAGCATTGGAGATTAAGCAAGGGCATAGTCCCGACAGCATTTGTAAGATTATTTCTAACATCTGCAAAGAAGACTATATACACAAAGGCGGTGAAGCCCTGAATGTATATGCTGATGGGGAAGAATATATTATCATGGATGGAGATGTGAACATAGGAAAAGTCGCCACTTTAAATAGAAAATTTGGCGTGGTATTGCGATTTTATTGGAATTCGGGAACATAACCTAAACTTTTTACTCTACTGAAAACTTTTTATATATTTTACAAAAGTTTTCAGTAGTAATGAAAAGTTTTGTTGGTTTCTTAAAAAGTTTTCAGTTTCTTCTCAAAAATCTCCTTAAGCGATTCCGTGTACGGCGCCCTCGCGACACCGTGCTCCGTCACGATCCCCGCGATCAGATCGTGGTCTGTCACGTCGAAAGCCGGATTAAACACTTTCACGCCGGCCGGCGCCATGGGCTTTTCATACCACATATCCGTAACCTCGTGCGCCGGACGCTGTTCGATCGTGATATCCGCACCGGTTGCCGTATCCATGTCGATGGTGGAAGTGGGTGCGCAGATGTACACAGGCACGTTATAGCGTTTCGCTACCGTCGCCACCACGGACGTGCCGATCTTATTCGCCGTATCTCCGTTCGCCGCCACCCGGTCACAGCCCACAAACACAGCATTGACCCATCCGTTTCGCATGACCGTAGCGGACATGTTATCACAGATCAGCGTCACATCCACCCCCGAAGCATACAGTTCATAGGAAGTCAGCCGCGCCCCCTGTAATAAGGGTCTCGTCTCATCGGCAAACACGCGGAAATTGTAGCCTCTCTCCTGCCCCAGATAGATCGGCGCCGTCGCCGTCCCGTATCTGCATGTAGCAAGCTGCCCCGCGTTGCAGTGCGTCAGGATACCGTCCCCCGGCTTCACCAGCGTCAGTCCGTACTCGCCGATGGCCTTGCACACCCGGATATCCTCCTCCTTCATGGCAATCGACTCATCCCTGAGCTTCCGCTTGATCTCGGACACGGGCAGTTCCTGGTTCGCGATGCACACCTGCTCCATCCGGTTTAACGCCCAGGATAAATTGACCGCCGTGGGTCTGGCGGAGTTCAAATACTCTTTGTGCTTGCAAAACTCCCTGTAAAATGTATCGTAATCCTGCGCCGCAATCCCCTTTGCCAGCAGATAGACACCGAATGCCGCCGCCACGCCGATGGCCGGCGCGCCGCGCACCTTCAGAAGATAGATTGCATTCCAGATCTCCTCCCCGGTATGCAGGCTGATCAGTTCCGCTTTCCCCGGCAGAAGTGTCTGATCCAGAATCACAAGCGCGCTGTTTTCATCGTCCAGCGCTACTGTCTCGTACTCCATAATGTTCTTCTCTTGTCCCATATTGCTCATCTTTTCCTCCCGTTTTCATGTACTATATGATGGTGTCAAAAGGTACTTTACAAACCTTGCTTAGGCGACGGAGCCGACACAAGAGAGCACTTTGTGCAATATGCCCTTTCATTTTGCGAACTGCAGCGTCTGACACCTTAATCACTATATCAGATAATACGTCACCGGAAACAGCTTCTCCAGCACCGCAAAAACCGGCACATAACTTCCCAGCCTGACAAACACCGGCGCACACACAAGACTCCCGATCGACAGAATCGGAATTGCCGCTGCGATCGTCTCCCGCCTTCTCAATACCATGCCGAGCAGACAACAGTAAACCACAACGATGACCTGATAGAGCAGCAGCCGCCCGATCTGCCCCGTCCACATGCCGGCGCTCCATACGGATAGCAGACCGCGCAGTCCGCCCGTTCCCGCCGCGCCGCCTCTTAGAATAACGCCGTCCAAGATCCACAGGCACAGGAGCGCTGCAACAGAGACAAAAACAGTGGGAATCCATATATCGACTATACAGGTCAATATGTTCGGCGCCAGACGGATAAATCTTTTTTCCCTTCTGTCTGTGTCATATTCTAACATGCCACACATGCCGCTGATGAAAATAATCACTGCAAACACGCCTTTTACGGGGAAGACAACCGTGTCAGATATAACATCTGTGTCGGAAGTATATTGACTTCCCTGGTCGCCACTTATATATCGGAATCCGAACGTGCTGCCGTCCACCAGATGCGTCTCGTATGCGTCCCATGCAAAATCAGCAAAATCCTCTATCATTTTATCCGATATATCGATGTCGCCATTCTCATTTACGGCATCCTTTCCAGTACCGGGCGGACGGGCTGCATAGTAATCTGCTTCCTGCAGACCGGCCGCCGTCGTCAGCATGTACGTCTCGTAACACTGCTCCGAATACAGCTTAAAGATCACACCGCCGATGCGCTCCTTCGCCATCCCCATAATGCTGCTTGCGGGCGTCTCATAGACCGTAACGGTCTTCGACCACTCCCGGTCCATGACTCTGTCCCCGATATCTCCCGCGATCACGAAGCCGCAGTCCGCCTCCCCGCTGATCACGTTCCGTTCCACCTCGTAAGCGTCCTCGCAAAACACAAATTCCAGAATGCTGTCCGCCGCCTGTTCCTGCAGACCTTCTGTGATCTGCCGGTTCCATGCACCTGCTTCCACACAGACTGCCACACCGGCTCCCCGTTCACTCTGCTCCAACCCGGTCACCACCCACCCCAGAATCGGGAGCAGCGCAAGCAGCACAATGTAGACCGGCTGCCGCCACAGTCTCTTCATAAGAAGCCGAATCCATATGCCATATTGTCTGAATGTTCTGTTGCTCTTTACACGCACAACTGTCATAATCCTTTCATCGCTTCATTACTTTATACCTTATCACTGCAGCAGCCGTCCTAATCCCGCTTTCCAAGCAGATGCGCTGCTATGCCGAATACCGCCGTGTAAGCGCACAGCCCAGCCGCACACTGCCCGGCTGATCCCGCACTGTACCCCGCATATAATCCACCGACGGCGCGAATCAGATAGGCTGTCGGCAGCTTCTCCCCCACCGCCTGCACTGCCTGCGGCAGGAACACCGACGGAACCAGTCCGCCGGACAGATAGACCATCACCACGGAGAGCAGAAAGATCAGCAGGATACTGCCCGTCCTGCTTCCCGCGATGCTGTACAGCAGACAGGTATATGCAGATACCGTCACGAGCACAAGCAGGAATATCCCCGTTTTCATAGCCGCACTCTCATATGCACCGCCGCCAGCGGTCATTACCGTTATCTTCTCCATCAGATCGGGCGCCGCCGCGCCTGCAATTACACCCGCAATCCATATCCCGCAGATCACAAGCACAGTACACAGGAAACAGCATATCCACTGACAGAATCCCTGCCAGGCGCTGCCCGTTCCCTGCCGCATCAGCTGTCTGCGAAAGGCCGCCGGCTCCTGCCGCATGACCGGATACAGCGCCATCCCCGATAACAGCAGGAACAGCACCATGCCGGATGCCGCATAATACTGAGGCACACTCATCCGCCCCGTGGCAGACACCGGCTCCGTATCGTACAACGCCAGCCTGTCGAGCGCAAATGCCAGATTATAGGTATCAATGTCAGCCTCCATAACAGACAATTGCTCCATGATCCCGTATTCCACCGCCGTATCATACGCGCCGTAAATCTGCGCCTGCGCCACCCGCAGAAGTCCGGAACCGGATTCGGTCAGTTCCCGCAGGAGCATAGCCTCCAGTCCCGCATTTTCCGGGAAAAAAATATCCACGGAAGGATTGCGTCCGTCCATGATTCCCTGCACGATCTGCTCAGGCAGTACGATAAGCGCCGCGATCTCGCCCTTTTCCAATGCCTGAAAACCTTCGTCTTCCGACATCCGCACGAAACGGCAGACTTGCGACGCGCTCTCCAGATTCTCTACATATTGGAACGCCATGCGTGTAATCGTATCCTCATCCCGCACGACCACGCCGATATCAGCCCGTACCGTCAGCGGTTCCTGCTCCATACTGCCGGCGGCGCAAAAAGCAACCATACCTATGAAAAGCATAAGTAAGGCTGCCTGTAACAACATGCGCGGAAACAGACTTATCGTTTTTGTGATCTTCATATACAGATACCGCATTCTCTGTCTCATAGAACTCACGCCTTCCGATCCGGTTCCCCCGCATTCATATCCGTATACATATCTAACAGACCTACCGTCTCCGAGGCAGGTCTGCCATACATATTACAGCATTTATGAGAAACGGTTTTATCCTGTTCCTCCTCTTCGTCAAAAGTAATGCTCATCCGATATACACCCTGTGCAGACTCACTGTCCAGATGCTTTAGGATCTCCTCGATCATATCTTTATCGTCCGCCCCGTCCATGCGTATACCTCCTCTTTTCCCGCGGTACATCTATTATACAGACATACCCGTCACGAATATCCGTTACCACAGTGAATTCAAAATACTTCCGTATGCGTCATCCAGCTTTGTGATGATTTTCTCCCAATCAGGCAATGACATCTCAAAAAATGCCGTGTCCGGATCTACCGAAGGTCTGATCGCACCCTGCAGCGGCTCTATGTCGACCTCACCGGTGATCCGGTAAAGTTCCTCGCCTTCCGTTTGGAAAGACACCTGATCCAGATCCAGCTTCAGACTTTCCCCTCTTGTGATATCATCCAGACTGCCCTCCAGTTCAACCTCCAGATCATCTTTGCTGTCTTTCATTGAAAGTGTCATGTCAAACGTATCCTTCACCGCATCACAGTTCATCACGAACTTGATCTTACCTTCCTCTTCCTCTTCCGAATATTTCAGATCCATATCTATGTGATGATTCTCTTCACCGGTTGTCTGCTGGAACTGCCCGATCAGTTTCCGCTTCCTGCCGTCAACGCCGTCTATCTCCGCCTTGCCCTGAATCTTATCAATGCTTCTCTTCTCTCCCAGGAAAAATATCTCGCCTGCAAACGAAGCCGTATCATCCCAAAGTCTAACCGGTTCTTCCAGCATAATGCTGTCAATGCGGCTGCCGTTAATCTCCAGCAGCAGACTGATATCAGAACTGAGAATCTTCTTATAGTCTTTCCAGAAAGCATCTGATTCCGCATTGCTTCCGCTCATTTTCCAGGAACTGTCCAGAAGATTTCTCAGAAGCCGGTCCACCTCTTTCCCCGGAAACGTCACGCGGTATAATCCCTTCTCTACCTTCCCGACCGTCATGCCTTCCCCGCATGCTTCCAGATCTGCCTCCAGTTTCTTCCAGATGGACTCTAAGTCTCTCCAGTCCTGTGCCTGAATCCTTCCGTCCTCATCCCCGAACAAATCTATGGAAAACTCTTCCATACTGCTCCTGGAGCCCAGTTCCGCCAGAAGAGAATTATTATACTGGCTTACGACATTTTCATTCTCGATATACATGTTTTCCAGAAACAACTCCGGTATGGAAAAACAGAACACCTCGTCGTCCGCATAGATGTTCACATGCGCAAACTCCATATTCATCAGGCTGATCGTCGTATCCGCATTCAGCTCCCGTGCATGCATATCCTTATAATAATCCGTATCGACTCCTAATGTGGTACTGCCAAACAGCGGCAGCTGCGTTGAAAAGTTCAGGGAGGAATCTATATGACTGCCGTCCTCTTCTATCATTTGGAGGAGGTCACTGATACCGGCTTTTTCTACCAGCGGGTTTTTACTCTGGCTGATTTCTTTGCCGAGATTACGAAATCCTCTGCTGATCCTGTAAGCCGGCGTATTTCTTACATATACGATCCCGCCGACAAGCAGCGCCGCAATCAGAGTGAAGACGCATGCCACACCGGCAATAATCTTCGCGGCATTTCCCCGCTTCTGTGCCTTAGGCACATACGATCGCTCCTGCACGCCGTAGGGATTAATCGGCTGACTGTTATAACGATTCGATCCGCCATACGGACTATTCGTCTGCTGTACTGCGTATGGATCACTTGTCCGCTGTACTGCGTATGGATCACTTGTCCGCTGTATTGCGTACGGATCACTTGTCTGCTGTACTGCGTATGGATCATTCGTCTGTACTGCATGACTATCTACATTGTTCTGATTCATTTCATTATTTTTCTCTTCCATACTGCCCTCATTCTTTCCACTCATCCCGATTGCAACACAACGCATTTCATTGCCGGCAACGGTTCCGTCATGCTGCCCGCACCATCTGCCGTCCGTCCCTCAGAACATTCCGACCAGCGCCGCACCGCGCAATCTGTTATCCGTCTGCAGCAGTTGTCCGTCTTTCATCACATATATTTTATGACACAAATCCAACTCGCTTTCCTCATGGGTCGTAATCACCACTGTTCCCTTACGCTCCAGATACGTCTGCAAATACCTGCGAATATCCTCTTTACAGACTAAGTCCAGCGCCGCGCCCGGCTCATCCAGCAACAGGATCGGCGGCATTCCCGCCATAGCGATTCCGATGCTGACCCGTTTCTTCATACCGCCTGAGAGCCTGCCTGCCTGCTTATCCTTATATGCACCGATGCCCAGAAGACTTAGGAATCCCTGTTCCAGCTCCTGCGCAAGCACTTTCTTATCAGGATACCATAAGCGCAGATTATCATAGACAGTCAGTTCCGGAATCAACGGATTCTCCTGCGGCACATAGCCGGTCATCCTGCGAATGACCTCCCTGTCGCCGTGCATCCTGCCCGTACTGCCGTCACCCCACGCCATCTGTCCGTAGTAAAGTACCTCTCCCTTCTTCGGCTTCAGCGTACCTGCCAGGACTGACAACAGTGTTGATTTACCGCAGCCGTTGGCCCCCACAATCCCGACGCATTCGCCCCTCCCGGCCGTAAAAGATGCGCCACTCAAAATCTGCTTCCTGCCGTATGAACTTGTAATATTGTTCACTGTGATCATACACTCCATGTTCTAATAGTAACATAGATTTGAACAAAAGAAAACGCCCTGGCAAAAATGCCGGACGTTTTCTTGATTTCAATAACATTGGGAAGACTTGCTTAGAAGCAATTCTTCATCTCAATCAAACTTGTTCGATTTATTATTTCGCTGCCGCAATCTCAGTCTTAAGCGCTGCTGTCAGCTTCGGAACGATCTTGTTCAGATCGCCTACCACACCGTAATCGGCCACATCGAAGATCGGAGCGTCAGCATCCTTATTGATCGCAACGATAATGTCAGATTCCTCCATACCTGCCACGTGCTGGATCGCACCGGAGATACCGATTGCAAAGTATACGTTAGGACGAACCGTCTTACCTGTCTGACCAACCTGCAGATCCTTCGGCTTCCAGCCGGAGTCTACAACTGCACGTGAGCAGCTTACCGTACCGCCGAGAACCTCTGCCAGTTCTTCCAGAATCTTGAAGTTCTCCGGGCTGCCTACGCCACGTCCGCCGGATACAAGGATCTTGGCATCCATGATATCAACTGTCTCCGTAACAGCCTTAACAACCTCGAGGATCTCTACATATTTGTTATCCGGTGTAAATCCGGGATTGTACTCTTCTACAACGGCCTTTGCGCCCTTGATCGGATCGATCTTCTGCATAACGCCCGCACGAACCGTAGCCATCTGAGGACGGTTGTAAGGACATGCAATTGTTGCGATGGTGTTACCGCCGAATGCCGGACGTGTCATGAGGAGCTGGTTATGTAACTGCTCCTGACCCGGAACCGCCTGTAACGGGAAATCACCGATCTCCAGTACGGTACAGTCTGCTGTCAGACCTGTTGCAACTCTTGCGGACACTCTGGGACCTAAATCTCTGCCGATTGCGGTAGCGCCTACCAGCATGATCTCCGGTTTATACTGATTGATTACGGAAGCAAGTGCATGAGCGTAGGGCTCCGTTCTGTAGTCTTTTAACTCAGGATCATCCACTACGATTACCTTGTCCGCACCGTATTCAGCAAGCTGATCTGCCAGTCCTTTGATACCGGAACCGATCAGCACAGCCGTTACATCTGTACTTAAATCTTTCGCGAGGTCTTTTGCTTTACCAAGTAATTCGAATGCAATACTGCTGATCTCATTGTCTACCTGCTGCGCAAAGACATATACTCCCTTGTATTCTTCTAAATTCATTGTTTACCTCTTCCTTTTTTAATTAAATGACATGTTTTACTTTCAATTTGTCAACAATGTAGCTTACTGATTCATCGGGATCAAGTACGACCTTTTCACCTGCGCCTTTTCTTACCTTATCGGAAGCCTTGGCAATCTTGGTCGGTGAACCTTTCAGACCGAGATTGGCATCATCAACATCCTTCAAGTCAGCTCTGCCCCATACAGTGATTTCTTTCTGATATGCGTCAAAGATGCCGCCGGGTGTCATATAACGAGGCTCATTTAATTCGGAAAGCGCTGTGATCAGACAAGGCATTTTTGCTTTTACGACATGATATCTGTCCTCATACTGACGCTCAACGATAACACTGTCACCTTCAACTTTGATATTCTGTGCATAAGAAATAACAGGAATATCGAGGTGTTCTGAAATCTGAGGGCCAACCTGAGCGGTATCACCATCGATAGCCTGACGGCCTGTGATGATCAGATCATATTCCAGATTTCTGAGCGCGCCTGCAATTGTTGTAGAAGTAGCCCATGTATCAGCGCCGCCGAGCACTCTGTCCGTTACAAGAATGCCGTTGTCAGCGCCCATTGCCATCGCTTCACGAAGAACTTCTTCTGCTTTCGGAAGACCCATTGTCACAACTGTGACTTCTGCGCCATATTCATCTTTTAATCTCAGTGCTGCTTCCAGACCTGCTTTGTCATCAGGATTCATGATCGCAAGCATAGCACCTCTGTCTAACGTACCGTCCGGATTGAACTTTACGCCACCCTTTGTATCAGGTACCTGTTTAATACAAACAACGATTTTCATCGATTTTATCTCCTTTCAAAGCGATAATGCGGAGCATTTTCGCATTTTACCTTATTAAAAAATGTGATTATTTCAAAAGACTGCCGGAAATGACCATACGCTGAACTTCACTGGTTCCTTCGTAGATTTCCGTAATCTTTGCATCACGCATCATACGCTCTACGTCGTATTCTCTGATATAACCGTAACCGCCGTGTAACTGAACAGCTTTGGTCGTTACTTCCATGGCAACCTCTGCCGCATACAGTTTTGCCATAGCTGCCTCTACGGAATAGGAAATCTTCGGATTCTTTGCATATTCTGCTTTCTTCATAGCCGCCTTGTATACTAACATCTGCGCAGCCTGTACCTTCGTAGCCATATCAGCCAGCTGGAACTGTGTATTCTGGAAAGCGCCGATCGATCTGCCGAACTGCTTTCTTTCTTTTACATAATTGATGGTCGTCTCTAATGCACCCTCTGCAAGACCGAGCGCCTGTGCAGCGATACCGATACGTCCGCCGTCCAGTGTGTGCATTGCGATATTGAAACCTTTGCCCTTCTGGCCTAATAAGTTATCCTTAGGGATACGGCAGTCCGTAAAGATCAATTCGTATGTGGAAGAACCGCAGATACCCATTTTATTTTCTTTTGTTCC